>NZ_CP039290.1:0-1390323 GCF_004798705.1 Arthrobacter sp. PAMC25564
AAACGGGCGCGACCTCGATGCACAGGATGGAACCGAATCCCTTCATCTGCGCCTTCGCCCGCTCATGGCCCGGGTCCGAGGCAAGCCCGGGGAAACGGACGCTGCTGATCCTCGGGTGCTTGCTCAGCCGCTCCGCCAGGATCGCCGCCGAGGCCTGGGATCGCTCGACGCGCAGGGCCAGGGTGCGCAGCCCGCGGAGCGCCAGCCATGCCTCGAAGGGCCCGGCGATGCCGCCGTGGATGGTGCGGTGGTGCAGCAGCGCGGCGCGCAGATCGGCGTCGGACGTCACCAGGGCGCCGAGCACGACGTCGGAGTGCCCGGAAAGATACTTCGTCACCGAATGCACAACGATGTCCGAGCCCAGGGCCAGGGGCTGCTGGACAAGCGGCGTGGAGAACGTGTTGTCCGTGACGACGACGGCGCCCGCCTCATGCGCCGCCGCGGTCAGCGCCCGGATATCCGCGACGCCGAGCATCGGGTTGGTGGGGCTTTCCAGCCAGAGCATGCTGGCGGTTTTCCCGCCGTCCGGGGCCAGCTGGTTCCGGACCGCGTCGGTGTCCGCAATGTCCACGGTGCGCAGCTCCAGGAAGCCCTTCTCCGCCAGTTCCGTGGCCATCACCAGCGAGCCCGCGTAACTGTGGGACGGCATCACGAGCACTCCGCCGGCCGGGACCAGGGACAGCGCGGAGCTCACGGCTGCGAGCCCTGAGGCGTACAGCAGGCCGGGCAGTTCTGCCCCTTCCAGCTGGGCCAGGGCCTCCTCGAAGGGGTCCCAGGTGGGGTTGGAATATCGGCCATAACCGCGGTCCCCGTCACCCAGGGGGCCGGTACCGAAATAGGTGGAGGACAGGACCAGCGGAGGGTTGACCGGCGCATCGCGCCGCCGCGGCGGACGGCCCGCCGCGACGACCACGGTTTCTGCGGAGAGCGACGCTGCCTGTTCTTCTGAAAGACTCATGGTCACAGGGTACGTCGGAGCCGCGCAGGGCGGCCAAGGCGTTACGCCGCTAGCCTGTCGGTGATTGTCGGTAGTCTAGAGCAGTGACTACCCAGAACCCCGGACTCAACCCCGGCCTGTTCATCGCCTTCGAAGGCGGCGACGGCGCCGGCAAGTCCACCCAGGCGGCAGAGCTGGCCGGGGCCCTCGAGTCACGCGGCCTGACGGTGCTGCGGACCCGCGAACCGGGCGGCACCCCGATTGGCGAAAAGCTGCGGTCCCTCGTGCTGGACCACGGCCACGGCCACATCGACGCGCACACGGAAGCCCTTATCTTTGCGGCCTCCCGCGCCGCCCACGCATGCCAGGTCATCCGCCCGGCGCTGGAACGCGGTGAGATCGTCCTGACCGACCGTTATATTGACTCCTCGGTCGCCTACCAGGGCGCGGGCCGGGGCCTGGGCCCCGACGCCGTCCGTACCCTCAACGAATGGGCCACCTCGGAACTCCAGCCGGACCTCACGGTGCTGCTCGACGTCGACCCCGCCCAGGGCCGCCGCCGGCGCACCGCCGGTGACGCCGCCGAAGACCGGCTGGAATCCGAAGCGGATGACTTCCATGCCAGGATCCGGGCGGCGTTCCTGGACCTCGCCGCGGCCCGGCCGGAGCAGTACCTCGTGCTCCCGGCCAATCTCCCGGTCCGCGAGCTCGCCGCCCGCATCCTCGAGCGCGTCGAATCCCTGCTGTCCCATCCCCGTAGCAGGACCGCATGAGCGTCTGGGACGACCTGCAGGGCCAGCCCGCCGTCGTCGCCCAACTGCGCCAGGCGGCCCAGGGCGAGGGCCTCACGCACGCGTGGCTGTTCACCGGGCCGCCGGGGTCCGGCCGGTCCAACGCGGCGAAGGCCTTTGCCGCAGCCCTGAACTGCGATCAGGAGGACGTCGCCCTCCGCGGCTGCGGCGAGTGCGCGGCCTGCCAGACCATCCTCGGCGAAACGCACTCCGATGTGGCGTTTGTCCGCACCGAGAAGGTGACTATCACCATCGACGAGGCCCGTGAACTGGTATCCACCGCGGGGAACCGGCCATCGTCGGCCCGCTGGCGGATCATCGTGGTCGAGGACGCGGACCGGATGGCCGAACGCACCACCAACGTCCTGCTCAAGGCGATCGAGGAGCCCACCCCGCGCACCGTGTGGATGCTGTGCGCACCCTCCCCGGCCGATGTCCTGGTGACCATCCGCTCCCGCTGCCGGCCGGTGGCGTTGCGGCTTCCGCCGGCGGCGGACGTCGCGGCCCTGCTGGTCAAGCGCGACGGCGTGGCCCCGGATGTTGCCGAACGTGCGGCCCGCGCGGCCCAGAGCCACGTCGGCATCGCGCGCCGCCTGGCCCGGGACCCGGAAGCCCGGGAGCGCCGGCTCGAAACCGTGCGGTTCCCTTTGACGCTCCGCGGGATCACGGCGGCAGTCCTGATGGCTGAAAAGCTGGTCAAGATCGCCACAGAGGAAGCCAACAGCTCCAACGATGAACGCGATGCCGCCGAAAAGATCGCTCTGCTCGCGACCCTCGGGGCACCCGAAAGCGGCACCCTGCCACCGGCCATGCGCGGCCAGGTGAAGCAGCTGGAGGAGGACCAGAAGCGCCGGGCGAAGCGCTCCGTGACCGACTCCCTTGACCGCACCCTGACGGACCTGTTGTCCTTTTATCGGGATGTCCTGATCATCCAGATGGGGAACGCTGTTGAACTTGTCAACGTTGAACTGAGGAGCGAACTCGAAGAATTCGCCCGTCACTCCACGGCCGAAGTCACTCTTGTCCGCATGGACGCCATTAACAAGGCCCGCAAACGGATCACCACCACCAACGTGGCTCCGCTGCTGGCCATCGAGTCCATGGCCGCCAGCCTCATCTGACCCCACCCATTTCCGCCAGACCACCATTCCTATCCCCAGGGAGAAACCGCATGAAGTCTGCTCGACGCCTGCCCGCAAGATTCCGATCCTGGGCGGTCGGCGTGCGGGCCGCCGGTGCCATGGCCCTGGTCCTGGCGGTGGCGTCGTGCAGTCTCTTCGGCGGCGGCGGCGGATCGACGAGTGCCGGCCCGGTTCAGAGCGGCGCCGCCATCGCCGCGGCTCCGGCCGAGCTCCGCAGCTTCTACTCCCAGCAAGTCACCTGGGTACCTTGTGAAAGCAGTTTCACCTGCGCCAAGATCAAGGTTCCGCTGGATTACAGCAAGCCCGATGGGGCCAGCATCGAAATCGCAGCCATCAAGCTGTCCACGAAGGGCAGCAAGAAGGGCAGCCTGCTGGTCAACCCCGGTGGTCCCGGCGGTTCCGGCTACGACTTCGTCAGGGACGCCGGCACCACCAATATTTCCGAGAAGGTCCGCTCGAATTACGACGTCGTGGGTTTCGACCCCCGCGGGGTGAAGCGGTCCGCCCCGGTCACCTGCCTCACCGACCAGGAGCGCGACGAGTCCCGGGCCAAGACCTATGCCCTCGACACCGACGCCGGGCTGGAGGCGGCACTCGCGGACAACAAGGTGATTGCGGCCAAATGCGTGGAGAAAACCGGGCCGGTGCTGGGCCATATTGACACCGGCAGCGCCGCAAAGGATCTCGACATCCTCCGCGGAGTACTCAATGACACCAAGCTGAATTACCTCGGATACTCCTACGGGACCCTGCTGGGGTCCACCTACGCCTCGCTGTTCCCGGACAACGTCGGCCGGATGGTGCTGGACGGCGCGATCGACCCGTCGCTGAGCTATGAGGACCTTACGAGCGGACAGGCCAAGGCGTTCGAAAAGGCGGTCAGCGCCTACGCGGCCCACTGCCTCCAGGAAAGCGGATGCCCGCTCAGCGGCAGCACCGAGGACGCCGTCCAGCAGATCCGCAACCTCATCAAGGCGGTCGAGGCGAACCCGCTGCCGGCCAAGGGTGGGAGGCAGGTCTCGGCGTCGACGTTTGTCAGCGGCTTCATCCTCCCGCTCTACAACAATGACAACTGGCCACTCCTCACCCGGGCCCTCGCCCAGGCCAAGGCCGGCGACGGCAGCGGAATGATGACGCTCGCCGACTTCGGCGCCGACCGGGACCCCAACGGCAGCTACACGTCGAACAGCACCTTCGCCTTCAACGCGATCAACTGCCTGGACTACCCGATGGTGTCCGACACCGCGTCCATGCGGGCCGAGGACCTGAAGCTGCGCCAGGAATCGCCGACCCTGGGCTACTACTTCGCCTACGGCGGCAGCAACTGCAAGGACTGGCCGTACAAGAACGTCCGGACGCCCGCCCCGGTGGAGTACAAGGGCTCCGCACAGATCCTCGTGGTCGGAACCACGGGAGACCCGGCGACCCCCTATGAATGGGCAGGCGAACTGCGCAAGCAGCTGGGGAACGCCTCGCTGCTGACATGGAAGGGCGAGGGCCACACCGCCTATGGCCGTTCCAACAGCTGCATCGGCAACGGCGTGGACAGCTACCTGATCGACGGCAAGGCGCCCGCGGACAACACCGTCTGCTAGGACCGTCTGCCAGGGCCGGCGTCCGGCGGCCTCCGGCGGGTTTTGCCGGCGCTTTGCAGGCTCATTTTGACCCGGGCGCCGGGACTCCATTACAGTTATCTCTTGCATGATCCGCCCGGTTCACCGGGTTTCATGTGGTTGCTTCCTTAGCTCAGTTGGTAGAGCGTCTCACTCGTAATGAGAAGGTCGCCAGTTCGATTCTGGCAGGAAGCTCGAAAATGCGGACCCACCTCCTTTGCGGGGTGGGTCCGTTTTCGTTTCCGGGAGGAGTGCACAGCCCGGCTACGCGGCGGCGCCCGGGGTGAAGTAGTTGTGCGCTTCCAGGTACGTCACTTTCGGTGGCCCGGGGAACCCGGCCTCCACGCTGAATGGGCCGATCTGCTCCTTCGCGAAGGCATCGTAGAGCTCGCGGGACCGCCAGAGGTCCGTGACGAGGATCCCGTCGTCCGTGGCCGCCACCCAGTGCCCGAGAGCGCCTGCCGGGGCAGGTCCTGCCGGGGTGAGGCCCATTTTGCCGATGACCTGGTCATATTGCTCCAGGGTGGCACCGGTGAATTCCATGATGACTGCAACTGCCATGTCCCTCTCCTCACAATCAGCGCACCGTCAGCCACGGCACGCACCTGCATTGATATGGCATGGTCTACGCCCGACAAGAAGGGCCGTCAATACGCAACGCAATGACGGCCCGGTTTTCGGGCCGGCCGATGATCCGCATGAGCCATCCGGTGCGCTATTTGCCGACCAGCGCCGCCGGATCGCATCAGACGGCCTTAACCTTGGGATCATGAATCAGGCACTGTGGCGCAAGTACTCGGAATGGCCCATGCTCTTCGCCGCGGTGGTGTTCCTGACGGCTTATTCCATCCAGGTCATCGCGAATCTTCAGACCGCCCGGACGGACGCCATCGAAGTCATCATCTGGATCACTTGGGCCGCCTTCGCCGTGGACTACGGCGTCAGCCTCTACCTTGCCCCCAACAGGGGGCAGTGGTTCATCCGGAATCTCCATGAGCTGGCGATTCTGATGCTGCCCACCCTGCGTCCGCTGAGGCTCCTTCGGCTGGTGACGCTGTTGCGGATCCTTTACCGGACCGGCGGCAACGCCCTGCGGGGCCGGATCATCACCTACGTGCTCGTCTCCGCCGCGCTGCTGATCTATTCCGGTGCCCTCGCCGTCCTCGATTCGGAAGAAAATGTGGATGGATCCAACATCACCAATTTCGGCGACGCAATCTGGTGGGCCATGACCACCATCACGACTGTCGGCTACGGAGACCACTATCCCGTGACGGTGCTGGGCCGCTTGGTCGCCGCAGGCCTGATGATCGGCGGCATAGCCGTGCTTGGCGTCGTTACCGCGTCCGTTGCCTCCTGGCTTGTCGAGCATGTGGCCCTCGAGACCGCGGCCGACGTCGAAGCGAACGAGGAACCGATGAGGCAGGAAATGGCCCGGCTCGCGCAGCAGATCGAACGGCTCACGGCGCAACTGGCCGAACGCGAGGAACGCCAGGAGAACATTGACCCAGATTCAGATGCAGCTAAAGATTCAGATTCGACTAAGGAATCCAACGAGGGCTAGTACTACAGTCGCGTTTATTGTCGGTTGTGCGGCGTTTTAACCGGGCTTCCGGCTCCTGTCGTGTTGATCGTTGGCGGTGGGTGATGATATTTGTGTGGCTGCGGTGCAGGACCGGACCGAGGGGCTCCAGAGGAACGGTGAGCTGGCCGCGCCGCGGTTCGCCCGGTCAGAGCCCCGGAGAACGCTGTGGCCTATGTGCGGCGGCAAACGCGTTGCTGGGGTGCTACGGCGTCAAGTCCCGCGAGATGGCTCGTTGTGTCGAATTCAGTGAGGCCCACCAAAGCGGGGCTTGGATGGACACGCAATAGGATCCGGAGGCACAGAACGCCGCCTTCCGAATCCCAGGAGATACGGGATAACCCTGAAGTCTGGCGGGACTCGTGAAACGAACCCAGGCTGCCGAAGTCCCCGTACATCGGAATCCGAGTGCTTTGCTGTCTTTCCGGCAACCCTGCACACCACCATGCGTCTGGCACACGGTTCCTGCGAATCGCCGGACCTCCTGTCACTGCAGCTGACCACAACGTCCAACGCAGCTGCGGGATTGAGATTTACGAGGCCAATCGCTCACGTGTGTTGCGACCAGGGCCTGCCGATTCAACGCCACGTTCGGGGTGGTTGATCTCGGCCCACACCACATCGAGGGAGAGCCCGAGGACATCGGCGATCGCAGCGATCGTCGGGAAGGCAGGGGTCGCTACGCGGCCCGTCTCGATCTTCCGGAGGGTCTCCGGTGAGACACGTGCATTGAGCGCGATGTCGAGCATCGAGCGTTCTCCCCTGGCGCGACGCAACAGGGCACCAAGGCGCTGTCCGCGCTCGACCTCTTCGAATGTGAGCGGCAATCTGACCATGACTCCGATTATACCGGGATAATATGGCCGGTATAATTATTGGATGATCGAGATCCTGAACCCCACCGAACTAACCCGAGCAAAAGAGACAGGCATCCTGGTTGCAGACATCTTGCAGACATTGAGGAACCGCAGCACGGTCGGCACGAACCTCCTGGACATCGACCGGTGGGCCCAGACCATGATCGTCGAGGCCGGAGCGCTGTCCTGTTACGTCGATTACGCGCCATCCTTCGGACGCGGGCCCTTCGGCCACTACATCTGCACGGCCGTCAACGACGCCGTGCTCCACGGACTGCCATACGACTACACGCTTGCCGACGGCGACTTGCTGGCCCTCGACCTCGCCGTCTCCAAGCGGGGAGTCGCTGCAGACTCCGCCATCAGCATCATCGTGGGCGACTCCAAGCCCCCGGAGAGCGTCGCGATGATCAGCGCGACCGAGCGCGCATTGAGCGCAGGGATAGCCGCCGCCGGACCCGGGGCCCGCATCGGCCACATCTCCCATGCCATCGGCTCGGTCCTCAGCGAGGCGGGGTACCCGATCAACGCCGAGTTCGGGGGCCACGGCATCGGATCGACGATGCACCAGGACCCCCACGTTCCAAACACCGGCCGGCCGGGACGGGGATACAAACTGCGCCCCGGGCAACTGCTCGCGCTGGAGCCATGGGTCATGGCCGACACCGCTGAACTCATCATCGACGCCGACGGGTGGACCCTCCGAAGTGCGACAGGCTGCCGGACAGCACACAGTGAGCACAGGATCGCCATCACCGACGACGGAGCCGAAATCCTCACCATGCAGGCCGAGGCGCACCCGTGAGAACGGAGCCACACCTGCCCTCATGGGCTGAGTCAACTGCCGGTTACGGGCGGCGGACCGCCCGACGTGCAGTAGGCTCCGGGCCCTCCACAGGGTGAATAGCCGGGCCGCTGCATGGGTGGACCACCACCGAGCAACTCACCCCCGACAGCTTCCGCTGGGACTGGCCGATCTCCCCGGTCCCGGTTGCTTTCGCGCTCGGCGCGGCCGCGCTCTTCGCGTTCGTGCTGGTCGAGCGGTCCAGGGCGCGCGCCCGCAAACCGGTGCTGCTCGACCTGACGCTGCTGGACATCCGCAGCTTCCGCTACGGCAGCATCGCGGCCCTGGTGGTGGCGCTGGGCAAATTCGGTATGCTCTTCGCACTGCCGCTGTTCCTGCGGGGCGCTCTCGGCTACACGGCGCTGGACACGGGACTCCTGATCCTGTCCCTGGCCGTTGGCACCTTCCTGATCTCAGGGGTTCAGCCCAGCTCACCCGTCGACTCGGCGGTCGCGGCGTCGTGCGCGCGGGCCTGTTCCTCGAGGCCGTCGCCATCACCGGGCTGGGCACCCCGCCATACCCCCAGCGGGTCCTCCTGACCTCCGTACGGACGGGACAGAGGTTCTCCCATCGGGTCGACCACTGCATGCCGGCTCGGGCCCAGTCCGCTGGACCTCGGCGGCAACTGCGCCCGCGTTTTCTACCTCGCCCGCTCCTCTTGGCGGGTTCCGGGATTTCGTCGGGCATGCCGGGTGTGGGGCTTGATGCTAGATGGATTGGCGGTATCCGAAGAATTCGTGGTCGTTGTTGTATCCGCCTTCGCCGCCGCCGATGTGGGAGAAGTCTTTGACGAATTCGATGCCTTTGATCCATTTGACGAGTTTGAAGCCGAGCTGGACTTCGTTGCGCAGACGCAGCGGTGCGCCGTGTCCGTAGGTCAGCGGCGCGTTGTTCATGTCGTAGGCGAGCATGGTGAGGTGGTAGCTCATCTGTTCGATCGGCTGCGCGTCGTAGTAGATGCCGCCGTCGGATCCTTCGGCGAAGGAGCACCCGCGGCGCCACCCCGTATTGCGCAGGGGCAGACCCGGCCAAGGAGTCATCGACTACGGTGTTCGCTTCAGTTGAGAGTTCCCCCCGGAAGCTGGCCGGCGTTCTCGGACCTGTGGCGGAGAGCGGACCGGGAACCGTCCCGGTTGTCCTGATTATCCCGGTTGTCCTGATTATCGTCACGTGCCACGATGTACCTTCGATCGTTGATACCCGGTCGGCTTCCAGTGGTCGACGGACTGCGGACTATATACGCAACCGTAGGGGCAACTGGCCGTCCGTGGTTGGTTTCGGCGTCTTCCTTAATGTCCGGCTGTCGTGGATACCCGGGCGCGGCTGATGGATCATGACGCGCAGCCGTTCACCGGGCATGGCTGGCCAAGGAGGCTCTGGAGTCGCTCCGGAATGAGCACGGCTGGAGCCAACAAGCCCCGAACTTCCTGGTCCGGAATAACCACTGATTGCCTGGAACCGCAGCGCTGCCGGCGCTAAACTGCTGCTGTCCTAAGTTCCCTGATTGCGGGACGGTCTTCGCCGTCGGGGCGCAGTTCCCCGGTGGGTGAGGCGCGCCGGTACAGGGCCTGGCGGGTGATGCCCAGTTCGGTGCAGACTCCGCTGATTTTGGTTCCGGGCTTGCCCGTGGAGACCATGGCGAGCCGGTGTTTCGCGGGGGTCATCTTGTAGGGGCGGCCGCCGTTGCGGCTGCGGGCGCGTGCGGAGGCCGGCGATGGTGCGTTCGGAAATGAGTTCGCATTCGAACTCGGCGAGGGCTGGCCCAGCTGGCGCACTGAATGCAGACCGCGCAGAAACGACGGCGACACTCCGGCTGGTCCGAAGTGTCGCCGTCGAAGGCTGGGCCCCAGAGGACCACGGGCGGTTTTGCCCTACGTGAGCCAGCCGTTCACAGCGTCCTGGTGGGCGTCCACCCACTTCTTGGCCGCGGCCTCGGGTGTCATGCCGCCCTGGATATCGGTGGCAACGGAGTTCTGGTCCTCGTTGGTCCACTTAAAGCCCTTGGCCAGCTTTGCTGCGGGCGAGCCGCTGTCATCAAGCTTCTTGGAAATGACCTTGTTGAGCTTGTACGTCGGGTAGTCGCAGGCCACTGTTTCCGGGTTCGCGTCGCAGCCCGCGGTCCACGCCGGCAGACTTACCTTCTTTAGCGGCACCTCGGAGAGGAACCATTGCGGCTCGTAGAAATAGCCAAGGAGCGGGGTCTCGTTCTGCTGGGCCGTCCGGAACGACTGAATCAGGGCGGCCTCCGAACCGGCGAAGACCACCTTGTAATCCAGGTTCAGGTTCTTCACGAGGGCCTCGTCGTTGGTGACGAAGGCTGGGTCGCCGTCCAGGACCTGCCCCTTTCCGCCGGACTCTGAAGTGGCGAACATGGAAGCATACTTGTTCAGGTTCTTGCCGTCCGTGATGTCCGGGTACTTTTCTGCCATCCATGGCGCTACGTACCAACCAATGTGGCCTTCATTGCCAGTGGGGCCAGCGTCAACAGCCACTTTTTGGTCCGTAATATATTGCTTGACCAGATCGGCATGGCCCCAGTTTTCCATGACGACGTCCACCTCTCCAGAGGCAAAACCCTGCCAGGAGACTTGCTCATTCAGGTCCTTCTGGACCACGGTGCAGCCGAGCTTGTTCTTCGCCACGTAGCTGTACACGGCGGCGTCGGCCGTATAGCCCACCCACGCGTTCATCGCGACATTTACACTTCCACACGGGGCTCCGGCACCACCGGTGGCAGCAGCGGCCTGGTTCACCGAGGCGCCGCCGCAACCTGCCAGGAGCAGGGCTGCGGCAGCAGCTCCAGCCACTGCTGGGACAGTTCGTTTCAACAGCAGTCCAGCTTTTTTCATCTTGAGTCTCCTTGTTGGGGAACTACGGGGTCCTCCATGCCCTGTGTCAGGCGCAGGGTGGATTTTCGGTCAGGTTGTGGGCTTTGTCAGCGGGATTTTCCGCGCGGGCGTGGCCGCGGCCGCCTGGGTCATCCTGTCCAGCAGGATGCCGAGGAACACGATGGCAAGGCCCGCGGCGAGGCCCTTGCCGAAGATGGTGCTTTGGACAAAGCCGGCGACGACGTCGTACCCGAGGCCGCCCGCCCCCACCAGCGCGCCCACGACCACCATGGCCAGGACGTAGATCAGCCCCTGGTTGGCAGCGAGGGCAAGGGACTGCCTGGCCATCGGAAGCTGCACCTTGGTAATGACCTGCCAGGGTGTTGAACCGCTCGCGACCGCTGCTTCGACCACCGTGGGGGAGATCGCAGCGATGCCATCGGCCGTAATCTTGATGGCCACCGGGGCGGCGTAGATGATGCCGGCGATGATCGCCGTGAAGCGGGTGGCTCCGAAGAGGCCAAGGAAAGGCACAAGGTACACGAAGGCGGGCATGGTCTGCCCCGCGTCCAGCAGGGGCCGCATGAGCTGGTCCACCCGGCCGGACCGGCCCATCGCCACGCCGAAGATGACGCCCAGGACCATGACCACTACGGTGGCAACCAAGGTTCCCGCGAGAGTGACCATGGCGTCGCCCCAGAGCCCGAGGTAGATGATCACCCCCAAGCAGGCCGTAGTCAGAGCGGAGAGCTTCCAGCCGCCCAGGGCGCAGGCCGCGATGGCGATGACGGACACGAGGATATAGAAGGGGGTGTCCGTGAGCAGCGCCTGGAACGGGTTGAGGATTCCGACGGTGACGCCTTCCCGGAAGGACACGGTGAACAGGGACAGGTTAGCCTGCATCCACTGGCTGGCCGAGCCCACCGCCCGGACGATCACCGGACCGATGTTGAGCTCCTGGGGGAATGCTGCCGCCCACAGCATGGTGCGGGACAGCTGCACCATAACCACGGCCGCAGCCAGGGCGACGCCCAGGATGATGTACCCGGTCCTGCGGGATACCCTGCGGTTTCGGGCTGCGCCGGGCTCCGCTCGGCGGCTGGCAGCGGTGGTCACCCGGTCCAGCACAATCGCGAGCAGGACGATGGAGAGCCCGGCGTTCACGGCTGTGCCGACGTCCAGCGATTGCAGCGCCCGGACCACCACCTGGCCAAGCCCGGGAGCTGCGATCAGCGCCGCGATGGTGACCATGGACAGGGCCGCCATGGTGCTCTGGTTGATTCCCATCACGATGGTGCGCCGTGCCATGGGCAACTGCAGGGTGACGAGCCGCTGCAGACCCGTCGTGCCCAGTGAATCGGAGGCTTCGCGGGTATTTTCCGGGATGCCCCGGATGCCGTGCGCCGTCAGCCGGATCACGGGCGGTGCCGCGTAGATCACGGTGGCGATCACTGCCGAGGCCGGTCCGATAAGGAAGACCAGGGCAAGCGGGGCCAGGTACACGAACGTGGGCAGCGTCTGCATGAAGTCCAGCACCGGCGTGATCACCTTGGCAACCCGGCCATAGACGCCGGCCAGGACACCGAACGGGATCCCGACCAGCAGGGTCAGCAGCACAGCGGTGAGGACCAGGGCGAATGTATACGTGGCCTCGAGGAACAGTCCTTGGAAGCCGAAGAACATAAAGACCGCGACGGTCAGCAGGGCGACCCGGGCGTTGCCGATCGCGAACGCGATCCAGCCCAGCAGGCCCACTGTTCCGAGCCAGCCGATCTCCGGCAGGCGCAAGCCCGTGGAACTCGCCGCAAAGGTAGTGATGAACAGGTTGGCCACGGCGTCGACGGCGGCACGCAGGGGCGTGAAGATGTACAGGAAGACGGGGTTATCCGCGCGGTTCGCTGCCACCCAGGCGTTGAACTGGTTCAGGGAGCGGTGCAGGTCCGTCAGCTCTGAGGCGGGCAAGGCCAGGGTGGAAGTGCCGTGCAGGACAAGAAACCCCAGGATCCAGATGACGGCGGCGCCCACCAGCAAGGTCATGCGTTGGCTCGGTCTGCGGCGCGGTTCGCGGGAGGAGGCGGGTGCGGGCTGCGCCGTGGCCCGATCCTGGACGAGGGTGGACATCAGGCCGCTGCTTCCGTGGGCTGCAGCACCGAGAGGATGCTGTCGCGGTCGATCTGCCCGGTGATCCTGCCGCTGTCTTCCACCAGGACGGGGCAGGAGGAGTGCATGACCGCGGCTATGGCATCGCGGATGATCATCCGGGAACTGAGGACCGGCGCGTCTGGCGGAGTTCCGGCCGCCACGGGCCCGGTGATCCACTTCAGGGTCAGGACATCCGCGCGTGGAACTTCGGACACAAAGTCCTCAATGTATTTGTCCGCCGGGGAGCCCACCAGTTCGTCTCCCGTGCCGCACTGGACCTTCTCGCCGTTGCGCATGATCAGGATCCGGTCGCCGAGCTTGAGCGCTTCGGAGAGGTCGTGGGTCACAAAGACCATGGTCTTGCCCATTTCCTTGTGCAGCCGGATGACTTCCGCCTGCATGTCGCGGCGGATCAGCGGATCCAGGGCGGAGAAGGGCTCATCGAAGAGGATGGTGTCCGGATCGCCGGCGAGGGCCCGGCCCAGGCCGACGCGCTGCTGCATTCCTCCGGACAGCTGGTCGGGGTAGTGCTGTTCGTAGCCTTTCAGGCCCACGAGGTCGATGATTTCCCGGGCCCTGGCGTAGCGTTCGTTCTTGCCCATGCCGCGGATCTGCAACCCGTAGGAGACGTTGTCCAGCACGGTGCGGTGGGGCAGGAGACCGAAGTGCTGGAAGACCATGGACATTTTCCGGCGGCGCAGCTCGCGCAGCTCCGCGACGCCGGCCTGCAGGACGTCCTTGCCGTCCACCAGGACCTGCCCGGAGGAGGGTTCAATGAGCCGGGTCAGGCAGCGGATCAGGGTCGATTTGCCCGATCCGGAAAGTCCCATGACCACGAAGACCTCGCCCTTGGCGACGTCGAAACTCAGGTCGCGGACGGCGGCTACACAGCCGGTGCGTTCGAGCAGTTCAGCAGAGTTGAAGGCCGAGAGTTCAGGATTGCCGGGGACCTTTTCGCCCCCCGGTCCGAAGACCTTCCAGAGGTTGCGCACTGAGATGTCGGGACTGTTCATTGCTGTACTCCTGCCTGTGGAGGCTCGAACCAGTGGCTGGGCTTGGGATTGATGTTTTGCCAGATGTGTTTCGTTTCGCGGTATTCCGCTAGCCCCTGAAGTCCCAGTTCACGGCCGTTTCCGGATTTTCCGAAGCCGCCCCATTCCGCCTGGGGGACGTACGGGTGGTAATCGTTGATCCATACGGTGCCGTGCCGGAGGGCGCCCGCCACGCGCTGCGCGCGGGAACCGTCCTGGGTCCACACGGCACCGGCCAGTCCGTAGGCGGTGTCGTTGGCCAGCATGATGGCTTCCTCTTCCGTACTGAAGGTCTCCACGGTCAGGACCGGTCCGAACGACTCATCCTGGACTGCCTTCATGGAAGTGTGGCATCCGTCAAGGATGGTCGGAGGATAATAGCTGCCGACCGACAGCACACCGGCGTCCGGGATGTAGCCGCCGCACAGAAGGCTGGCCCCCTCATCGATGCCGGCCTGAACGAAGGCGTGGACCTTGTCGCGGTGCGCGGCCGAGATGAGCGGGCCGGTCTGTGCGAGCTCATCGAAGGGTCCGCCGAGCCGGATGTCCTGTGCACGCCGCACCAGTTCCGCGACAAACCCGTCGTGGATCGATTCCTCGACGAGAAGCCTCGTGCCGGCCGAGCACACCTGCCCCGAGTGCAGGAACACCGCGGTGAGGGCGTTGTCCAGCGCCGCCTCGCGGTGTGCGTCAGCGAAAACGATGTTGGGGTTTTTCCCGCCCAGTTCCAGGGCAACCCGTTTGACCGTGGTGGCCGCGCTCTTCATGACGTTTATCCCGGTAGCCAGGCCGCCGGTGAAGGAGACGAGGTCGACGTCGGCGCTTTCGCTCAGGACTGCGCCGACGTCGGGACCGGTGCCGGTGACGAGGTTGGCAACCCCGGCAGGCAGCCCGGCCTCCAGAAGCGTCTCCATCAGCAGGATGGACGTGGAGGGTGTCAGTTCGCTGGGTTTGAGGACGAAGGTGTTGCCTGCCAACAGGGCCGGTGCCACCTTCCAGGAGGCCTGAAGAAGGGGGTAGTTCCAGGGCGTGATGAGCCCGCAGACACCCACCGGGACGTAGACCACACGGCTGATGCTTCCTGGAACACCCGTATCGATGACGCGGCCGGCGTCCGTTCCGGCGATCCCGCCGTAGTACCTGAAGCAGGCGGCAATATCGTCGATGTCGTATTCCGCTTCAACGTAGCGCTTGCCCGTGTCGAGGGCTTCGGCGCGGGCATAAAGCGCCTTGTCGCGTTCCAGCAGTTCAGCGGTGCGGAGCAAGACCTGTCCGCGTTCCTTTTCGCTGGTGCCGGGCCAGCCTCCCCCGTCGAAAGCCCGGCGGGCGCTGGCGACTGCCGCAGCGGCGTCGGCGTCCGTGCATTCAGCCACCTCGGCCACCTGTTTGCCGTCGGCCGGGCACGCGATGATCCGCGTTTTCCCGGCGGCCGGTTTTCTCCACCGGCCGTCTACGAACAGGCCCCGGAGCAGCGCGGCGTCCTGGTCCACCACAGTCCGGCCGCGGTTTTCGGCAAACTGGACGCCGCTCATGCGCACCCCAGTCTTGGAGCGGCCTGGGGAACCGCGGCCGCCGGGTCGTGCCGGTAGAAGGCGGTGTGCTCCGGTGCCAGCGGCGTACCGCCCAGGATAAGGTCCGCGGCCTTCTCCGCCAGCATCATGACCGGGGCGTAGATGTTGCCGTTTGTCACGTAAGGCATGGCGGAAGCGTCCGCCACACGCAGCCCGGTTGTGCCGTGGACCTTCATGGTCAGCGGGTCAACCACGGCCAAGGGGTCGGAGGCAGGGCCCATCCGGGCGGTGCAGGAGGGGTGTAAGGCGGTTTCGGCGTCCCGCGCCACCCAATCCAGGATCTCCTGGTCCGTCTGCACGGACGGGCCGGGTGATAACTCCCCGCCGCTGTAAGGCGCGAGGGCCGGCTGGGAGAGAATGTCGCGGGTGACCCGGATGGCCTCGACCCATTCACGCCGGTCCTGATCCGTGGAGAGGTAGTTGAACTTCATCGAGGGGTGCACGGCCGGATCCGTGGAGGTGATCCTCAGGCTTCCCCGCGCGTCCGAGTACATCGGGCCCACGTGGACCTGGTATCCGTGCTTGGCGTCGGCTTTCTGTCCGTCATAACGGACGGCAACCGGCAGGAAGTGGAACATCAGGTTGGGGTAGGAGACGTCCTCGTTCGAACGGACGAAGCCGCCGCCTTCGAAGTGGTTGGTGGCTGCCGGTCCCTTGCGGGCAAGCAGCCACTGGAGTCCGATCAGGGGGTAGCGCCATAGGCTGAGGTTGGGCTGCATGGAGACGGGCTGCTTGCAGGAGTGCTGGACATACACTTCCAGGTGGTCCTGCAGGTTCTCGCCGACACCCGGCAGGTCAACCACCGGCCTGATGCCCAGCGACTTCAGGTGGGCAGAATCCCCGACGCCGGAGAGCTGCAGCAGCTGCGGCGTGTTGATGGCACCGCCGCACAGCACCACTTCCCTGGCATTGACCGTGTGCAGCCGGCCGTTCCGGCGGTACGTGACCCCGGTTGCGGTGGTGCCGTCGAAGTTGACCCTGGCGACCAGCGCGCGGGTGCGGATAGTCAGGTTCTTCCGGCCCTTGTTGGGGCGAAGGTAGGCCCGTGACGCCGAGAGCCGCTGGCCCTTGTGGACGTTGCGGTCGAACGGGCCGAAGCCCTCCTGCCTATAGCCGTTGACGTCGTCGGTGCGCGCATGGCCGGCCTCCTCGGACGCCCGGAAGAAGGCCTGGAACAGGGGGTTCCGGGCGGGCCCGCGCTCCAGGACCAGCGGTCCGTCATGGCCGCGCAGCTCATCGTCAGGAGCCGAAGCCAACGCGGCTTCCATCCGCTTGAAGTAGGGCAGGCAGTGGGCGAAGTCCCAGGTTTCCATTCCGGCATCGGCACCCCAGCGCTCGTAGTCCAGCGGGTTGCCGCGCTGGAAGATCATGCCGTTGATGGAGCTGGAGCCGCCCAGGACCTTGCCGCGGGCATGGGCGATCCGGCGCCCGTGCATGTGGGGTTCGGGGTCGGACTGGTATTGCCAGTCGTAAAATCTGTTGCCGCTGGGGAAGGTCAGGGCCGCCGGCATCTGGATGAAAAGATCCCACGGGTAGTCGCTGCGGCCCGCTTCAAGGACCAGCACGGTGTGCGTACCGTCCGCGCTCAGCCTGTCCGCCAGGACGGAGCCGGCGCTTCCGCCACCCACAATCAAGTAGTCGTAGCTCTCGGTCGTCATAAGGTAAATCTCCTTGGGCGTGGTCTGTGAGTCGTGTCGAAGGGCTTGAGGTGGCCTAGGTTCACCCGCGAAGGCGTTCCATGGCGGGGTCCACCAGCGGCTCGGCTGACACCGTGGCGCCGATCCGCTTGCCGAAGTACTCAATCTCCACGGTGTCGCCTGCGGAGACGCAGGCAGGGAGCCACGCGTAGGCGATCGGCCGCGCCACCGTGTATCCGTAGGCCGCGCTGGTCACGTAACCAGCGGCATCGCCTTTGAAATACACGGGTTCCTTGCCCAGCACCACTGAAGTGCCGTCGTCGACCGTCAGGCAGCGCAGTTGCCTTGCATCCGGCTGCGTGCGGCGCTCGGCGAGGGCTTCGGCGCCCACGAACGACTCCTTGTTCTTGGCGACCGAGAAACCCAGGCCTGCCTGGTACGGCTCGTGTTCGGGGGTCATGTCCGTCCCCCAGAGCCGGTATCCCTTTTCCAGGCGGAGGCTGTTGAAGGCACCGCGGCCGGCGGCGATGATCCCCTGTTCCTGGCCGGCCTCGAAAAGGAGATCCCATAATTTCAGCCCGTGTTCGGCGGTGGTGTACAGCTCCCAGCCCAGCTCGCCCACATAGGACAGGCGCATGGCCGTTACCGGGATTCCCCCGATCCGCACCTGCTTGGTGCGGAAGTAACGAAGACCGTCATTGGTGAAATCATCGGTGCTGACCTTGGCCATGACTTCGCGCGCCAGTGGCCCCCACAGCCCGATGCAGCAGGTGGAACCGGTAATGTCGCGGACCTGGACCCACTGGCTGGCGTCCACGGCGGTCTGGTTGCGGGCTTCCCTGGTGAAGTAGTCGAGGTCGATATTGCCGTTGGCGCCCACCTGGAACGTGGTGTCGGCCAGCCGGGCGATCGTGATGTCGCTGCGGATGCCGCCGTCATCGTTCAGCAGCAGGCAGTAGGTGACGGCGCCGGGCTTCTTGTCGATCTGCCCGGTGCTGAGGCGCTGGAGCAACGTGAGGGCGCCAGGACCCGAAACTTCCAGCCGCTTGAGGGCCGTCATGTCGTACAGTGCGACGGCGGTCCGCGTCTTCCATGCTTCGGCAGCGGATATGGGCGAATGGAACATTGCGGCCCAGGGATCACGTTCGGGCGCCTGCCATTCGGGCGGCAGGTCGGCCAGGAGCGAGCGGTTAGCCTCGAACCAGTGCGGCCGCTCCCAGCCGCCTGCCTCGAGGAAGAACGCTCCCAGCTCCTTTTGCCGGCTGTTGAACGGGCTGACACGCAGCTCCCGGGGCGATTCCCGTGGCTGCAGGGGGTGCAGAATGTCATAGATTTCCACGAAGTTCTGCTGTGACGTCTCGCTGACATAGCTCTCGGCGGTCTGGACGGCCTCGAAGCGGGAGACTTCGCACTCGTGAAGCGGAATGCGGGACTGGCCCTCGATCAGCAGCTCAGCCACCGCCCGGGCCACGCCTGCCGAATGCGTCACCCAGACCGCCTCCGCGACGTAGAAACCGTCAAGCTCCGACGCCTGGCCAATGAGCGGTCCGCCGTCCGGGGTGAAGGAGAAGACGCCGTTGAAGCCGTCCGCGATTTCCGCACCCCGCAGGGCGGGCAGCAGCTGCCGGCTGTCCTCCCAGGAGGGCAGGAAATCCTGCTCGGTGAACTCGAGCCGGGAAGGCATGCGGTGCTCGGACATCTGCCCGGGAGCCACCTGCGGAAGCCGTTCCAGATCGGCAGGCATCGGCCGGTGGGCGTAGGAGCCTATTCCCATCCCGTTCCCGTGCTCGCGGAAATAGAGGTCCTTGTCCTGGTACCGGAGGATGGGCATCCGGGCCCCGTTGGAGGGATCCAGGGGGTTCGTGCCCGGCTGGGTTCCAACCAGTTCGGGCACCTTGGTGGTCTTGACGTACTGGTGGGCCAGCGGCAGCAGCGGCACGGCCATGCCGGCCATGGCACCGATCTTGGGTCCCCAGAAGCCCGCGCAGGACACCACAATGTCTGCCGGGACCACGCCGGCGGGAGTCTGCACCCCCGTGACTTTTCCGCCGGACTGCTCGATCCCGGTCACCGGGGTTGATCCTAGGAAGGTGACGCCTGCTGCCGTGGCCTTGCGGATCAGCAGCTGGACGGCGCGTGCGGCGGAGGCGAGGCCGTCGGAGGGGACATAGAGGCCGCCGAGGACCATGTCCTGGTTCAGTAGCGGGTAGTGCTTGCTGCATTCATCGGGGTCGATGATCCTGCCCTCGATGCTCCAGGATGTGGCGTGGCCGAGCTTCCGTTTGAGGTCCTCAAGCCGTTCCGGAGTTGTGGCGAGCTCCAGGCCGCCGACCTGGTTAAAACATGAGACACCTTCCGCACTCAGGGACAGGAGCTTGTCCACCGTGTATGAGGCGAACTGCGTCATCGTCTTGGACGGGTTGGTCTGGAACACCAGGCCCGGTGCATGGGATGTGGAGCCGCCCGCCAGGTGGAGGGGTCCCTGGTCAAGCACGGTGACGCTGGTCCAGCCTCGGGCGGCCAGTTCATCTGCCAGATTTGCACCGACGATACCGGCACCGATGATGACAACGCGGGGTGTAGCGCTCATACGGAAAGCTCCTGTCCTTGACTGCTGCGTGTTGCGTGGAGGCTGCCGTTCCCGGGCCAGCGGTGGCTCTAGCGGAAGACGACGGTCCGGGAGCCGTTGAGGAGTACACGGTGCTGGGAATGCCATTTCACTGCGCGGGAGAGTGCGATGGCTTCGGCGTCCCGGCCCGCCGTCACCAGCGAGTCGGGGTCCACGGCGTGGTCCACCCGGAAGACCTCCTGCTCGATGATGGGACCCTCGTCGAGGTCGTCTGTGACGTAGTGGGCGGTTGCCCCGACCAGTTTCACCCCGCGTTCATAGGCTTGGTGGTAGGGCTTAGCCCCTTTGAATCCGGGCAGGAAAGAGTGGTGGATATTAATGGCCCGGCCGCGAAGTTCCCCGCACAGCCTGTCGGACAGAACCTGCATGTACCGGGCAAGCACCACCAGGTCGGCGTCGTATTCGTCCACCAGTTCCAGAAGCCGGGATTCAGCCTCCTGCTTGGTGGAGGCCGTCACAGGTACGTGGATGAAAGGAAGTCCTGCTGTTTCAGCCATCGGGCGCAGGTTCTCGTGGTTGGAGACGACGGCGGCGATGTCCGCCCCCAGGCTTCCGGCCTGCCAACGGAAGATCAGGTCATTGAGGCAGTGTCCGAACTTGGAGACCATCACCAGGATGCGCTGCGGCCTGTCGTCGTGGAAACTGTAGGTCATGCCGAATTCAGCGGCAATCTCCACGAAGTCGGCTGCCAGGGAATCGGCTGTGCTGGCGGCGCTGCCGGTTGCCCCAGCATTGCCGGCGCCGGTAAATGCAGTGCGCAGGAAGAGCGTGTTGCTGACGTGGTCGTCGAACTGTTGGTGTTCGGCGATGTCGAACCCGCGCATTGCCAGGAAACTGGACACGGCGTGGACGATCCCCCGGCGCTCGGGACAGGCGACGGTGAGGACGAATGGCGACACTTGCTGTTCCGGTGCTACCCGTGGCTGACCGGCGGGTCCTTCGGAACGGGTCCGTTCCTCCAGCTCGTTGCTCAGGAGTATGGTCAAGAATTTCACCTCTTACCTTTTAGTGGAGTACTGCCTGGTGGTGCCTAGACGTGCCCGTTGATGGTCAGGCCCGGGGGGAGGTTGGGCGCCTCACTGGATTCCTCGACCACGATCTGGCCGTCCACTACGGAGACCTTGTGGACCCGCACGGGGAGCTTGGCCGGCGGTGTATCCACCTGGCCCGTGCGGAGATTGAACTTGGACGCGTGAAGGGGGCATTCCACCTCGCAGCCTTCCACCCACCCGTCAGCAAGCGATGCATCCTGGTGGGTGCAGGTGTCGTCGAGGGCGAAAAGCTCGCCGTCCTCCGTATGGAAGACGGCGATCGGTGGTGAAGTGTCGAGACGGACGGCGTCTCCGGGGGCCAAAGCGCTGAGCGGGCAGGCGATGTGCATCTGATAGTCCTCTTTCCCAGTTGATGAGCTCAACCCGGTCGGCGAGTGTTGTGCCATCATCAACGCCGATCACGATACGCAACACAGTGACCTATGCCACATGCCATTGTCAAGGATTCCCGCCTGACCGCCAGCCCTTGACACCCCGCGTGCTCTGCGTCACGCTGTCTCGCATAGAGAATGTCGTTGCGTTATACGCAATTCGTTGTATCGAAGTATCGGGAAGGCGGCCATGCAGACATTGGCAATTGTGGGGGCTTCCCTGGCGGGAATCTCAGCCGCGCGAGCCGCACGCGCACAAGGATTCGCCGGCAGGCTCATCCTCATCGGCGACGAGCCGCACCGGCCGTATGACAGGCCACCCCTGTCCAAGGATTTCCTCGCGGGAAAGATCCGGCCCGAAGACCTCTCCCTGGAGAGTCCCGGAGAGGGTGGAGGCCCGGACCCGCTTCAGGTGGAGTGGCTGCTGGGGTCAGCGGCCCGCAGCCTCGATGCCGCATCCCTGACCGTAACACTCGACAACGGCACGGATATAAAAGCCGACGGCGTGGTGATTGCCACCGGGGCATCGGCCCGGACGCTGCCGGAACTCGCCGGGCTGGCGAACGTTTTTACCCTGCGCAGCCTGGACGACGCGCAGGACCTCGCTGCCGAGCTGGTGCCGGGGACCAGGCTCGTCATCATCGGCGCCGGCTTCATCGGCGCCGAGGTAGCTTCCACTGCCCGCGCCCTCGGCGCCGAAGTCACCGTTGTCTGCTCGGGTACCGTTCCGCTCAGCCGGCCTCTGGGTACCGAAATGGCAGCCACCCTGGCCGCGTTATATGGAATTAACGGGGTGGAGCTGATTTGTGACGTCGCCGTCGACTCCTATTACAGCGGAGAAGGCGTGGTCAGCGGGCTGCGCCTCGCCAACGGCCGATACGTTCCTGCCGACGTCGTCCTGGTGGCCATCGGGGCCGTGCCCAACACAGCCTGGCTTGCAAGCTCCGGCCTCGAACTCGGCGACGGCGTCCTTTGCGATCCGATGGGCCGCACCAACGTGCCGGGCCTCGTAGCAGTCGGCGACTGTGCTGCGTGGCTGGACGAAGAGTCGGGAAAGCACCGCCGCGTGGAGCATTGGAGCGGGGCCGTGGAGCGCCCGGCGCTCGCCGTTGCGGCACTCCTGGAACCCGGGACCGCCTGCCAGCCGCTGAACGTACCGTACTTCTGGTCAGACCAGTACAACGTCAGGATCCAGTTCGCGGGCGACGCACGGGACGCCGACCGGGTGGAAATCGAGGCCGGAGATCCCGCAGCGCACAGCTTCCTGGCTGTCTATTACCGCGGCGCCCGGCCTGTGGCCGTCCTTGGCGCCAACCAGCCCCGCCTCTTCACCAAGTGGCGGCGGCAGCTCAATGCCGCACGGGCAGCTACAGCCGCCGCAGCCCAGCCCGTGCCGGCGGCATCCGCAAGTTTCGCCTGACCCCCTCCAAGCCTTCCAATCCAGTTGTCAGTCACCGCAGAGGAGTAAAAGTATGACCACCGAAGTCGTCACGCCCAGCCTGATCCCCACCCTCCCGGGTAAGGCCTACGTCAGCGAAGAGATCTTCCGCGCGGAGCAGGAGCGGATTTTCGAGCAGATGTGGTTCTGCGCCATCCGCTCGGCCGATCTGGACAAGCCCGGCGCATGGCGGACGGCCCAGATCGGCCGTGAGAGCGTGCTGATCAGCCGCACCCGCAAGGGGGAAATCCGTGCCTTCTATAACGTCTGCCGGCACCGCGGGGTCAGACTGTGCATGGAGGAACAGGGGGAAGCCGCCCGCTCGTTCCAGTGTCCCTACCACGCCTGGACCTACGACTTTGAAGGCAAGCTCATCGCCGCCCCAAACCTCACCAAGATGCCGGACATCGACCGTGACGAGTACGGTCTCGTGAAGGTCCACATCCGCGAATACCTGGGCTACGTGTGGGTGTGCCTGGCCGACGCGCCGCCGTCTTTCGAAGAGGATGTCATGGGCGCGATTGAAGAACGGCTCGGCACCCTGCAGGCGGTGGAGGACTATGACATCGCCAACCTGAGCCTGGGCCGCCGCATCCGGTATGACGTCAAAGCCAACTGGAAGCTCATCATCGAGAACTTCATGGAGTGCTACCACTGCGCCACTATCCACCCCGAGCTCACAGAGGTCCTGCCGGAATTTGCCGACGGCCTTGCCGCACAGTACTTTGTAGGCCACGGCGCCGAATTCGGCGAGTCGATCAAGGGCTTCACCATTGACGGCTCGGAAGGGCTGGACCGGATTCCGGGCGTCGGGGAGGATCAGGACCGACGGTACTACGCGGTAACCATCAAGCCGACGGTCTTTGTCAACCTCGTTCCGGACCATGTGATCATCCACCGCATGTTCCCCATGGCCGCCGACCACACCATCGTTGAATGCGACTGGCTGTACCTCCCCAGCGTCGTGGAAAGCGGCAAGGATGTCAGCGCCTCGGTGGAGCTCTTCCACCGGGTAAACGAGCAGGACTTCGACGCCTGCGAGCGCTGCCAACC
This sequence comes from Arthrobacter sp. PAMC25564, assembly GCF_004798705.1. Classification (NCBI taxonomy): domain Bacteria; kingdom Bacillati; phylum Actinomycetota; class Actinomycetes; order Micrococcales; family Micrococcaceae; genus Arthrobacter; species Arthrobacter sp. PAMC25564. Next base: position 23,519 of record NZ_CP039290.1, read on the forward strand.
GGCCATGGGCTCAAAGGTCTACGCCAAGGGTGGCGTACTGGTGCCGAGCGAACACCACATCGGCGCGTTCCATGAGTGGGTACAGGAGAAGGTGGGGGATGCCATCCCCTGGGTCTGAGCCCGGATTGCCGCCGAGGGCCCGCCCAACCCCAAGGTTGCGGCGGGTCCTCCGCCGGTTAATGCCCGGTGTAGCCCATCTTGGCGCTGATCTGAAGTCCCGCCTGTTTCAGCGCCTCGAGAAGTCCCGGCGCCTTCTCCGGATCAAAGCGGAAAGCCGGCCCGGAGATGCTGACCGCGCCGATCACCGCCCCTACGTGATTGTGCACGGGCACGGACATCGAGTTGAGCCCGATTTCGAATTCCTCCCGCACCACCCCGTAGCCGTTGCGGGCGACATCGAGCAGCTGGCTTTCAAGCTTGTGCCGGTTGGTGATGGTGCGCGGGGTGCGGGCCGGCAGCCCTGTCTCCTTGAGGATCCGGTCCCGTTCATCCGCGGAGAGCGCGGCCAGCAGGACTTTCCCGCTTGAGGTCGCGTGCAGCGGCGTCAGGCTGCCCACCCAGTCATACATGGCCAGCGTAGACGGTCCCATGGCCTGGTCCACGTTGACCGCGTAGTTGGAACGCAAGACGGCGAGGTTCACTGTCTCCTTGAATTCCTCGGCGAGGCTTTCCAGCAGGGGGCGTGCCTCGCGGACCAGGCTGAGGCGGCCGGGGATGGAGCTGGCCAGCCTCAGGATGCCGAAGCCCAGCTGGTATTTCCCGCGTTCACTGTTCTGGTGGACCATTTCCCTGCCCACCAGTGAACCCAGCAGCCGGGAAACGGTGGACTTATGGATGCCCATCTCCTCGGCGATTTCGCTCACCCCGGCGTGGCCATCCCGCGCCAGGATCTCCAGGACCGCAATGGCCCGGTCCACGGACTGGACACCGCCGTGCTGGCCTGTCTCCGCATCGATGTCCGAGTCGGGGTCATTGTTCGAAGCCATGGTCCATACTCTCAAGTAGTGTGCGGCTTGCCTACCTACTGCACGAAGGCCTGAAGCGCCCTTGCCGTAGTCCCATGTTTTCGATCCTAAGCCGTCCTGCGCCAGGGACCCCTATTGCGTTACGCGGCCGGAACTCAGTGAAGGCCGTTGCTTTGGGCCATCGCGATCGCTTCGGAGCCGGACGAGGCACCTACCTTCCGGCAGATGCTTCGGTAGGTGCGGTGGCCGCGGGCGGCGAGCAGGTATCTGAGCCGGTAGCCGGTGATTTCGCGGGCGATGCGGCGGGTCGCTTCGGTGGGCCCGTTGGAGGCGCCGTTGGTGTCGAAGTAGGCCAGGATCGCGGACTTCCATGCGCGCATGGTCCGGCCGAGCCGGGATGGGGCAGGTCGGGAACGACGTGATCACTTCGGTGACGAGTTCCCGGGCCGCGCTCCGGGCGGTGAACCCGGTGCCGCGTTCCCTGAGCCAGTCGGAGTACCGCGCCGGTCCGAAGCTTTTCGGCTTCACACCCGCGGTGAAATGGCGATGCCAATCGTCGGTATTTCACCCGTTATGGGCAGGAAAGGGCTCGTTGTGAAGTCGCCATGAGAGTTCATGGAAATATTAGCTGCTTATGATCTGACCCGGTCCTACCGGGATGGGGCGAAGATCGCCGGTGAAGTAATGCTGGATTGTCGGGGCGATGAGCGCGGTGATCTCATCATGGCTGGCGGTCGCCAACGGTTCGAGCCTGACGAGGTACCGGACGATGACCAGTCCCATCAGCTGGCTTGCAACAAGCGCCCCGCGCAGCCTGGCGGTCCCCGTGTCAGCTTCCAGATCCGCCATCACGGGGCCCAGGATGCGGCGGCGTAAAACCTCACGCATCAATAACGAATCGACGCCTGATCCCACGGCTTTGCCGACCAGGGCCAGCATCGCGGATTGCGCCGGTGAATCCCAGACCTTGAGCAGGGTCCGCACGATGGCCTCCCCGCGCTCTGCCGGGGCTGTTCTGATGACCTGCGCAAGTTCATCCTCAGGCACCACCGGCAGCTCTACGCACGCGTTGAACAGATCCTCCTTGCGCGGGAAGAGTTCGTGGACCACCGGCTCGTTCACGGCTGCCGCGCGCGATCTGACCATATTCCACGGCCCCGACCCCATACTCTGCAAACAGGGCCCGCGCAGAGTCAAGGATCCTTTCACGGGCGCCCCCGTCGGTACCGCCCCCGTTAGAAGCAATGTCCCCGGGGTCGGGCCCGGGAGTCCACATTACAGAGGTGGTTTCGATGAAGAAATGGACGCGCTGGCAGGACTGGGTCACGGTTGTTGCCGGGCTCTTCGCTGCCCTGTCGGTCATCTGGACCAAGGCAGCCGGTTCCTCGACTTCCTTGATGCTCGTGTTCGGCGCTTTGCTGATCATCAGCGGCGTCATCAATCTGGCCATGCTCGGAACGCCGGCCATGGAGTGGATCCAGGCGGCCTTTGGCGCCCTGTTGTTCCTTTCTCCCTGGTTCGGTTCCTATGCCATGCAAACCGGCGTCGCCCGGACCTCCTGGATCACCGGCCTGGTGGCGCTTGTCGTCACCGCGATGGCGATCAAGCCCAGCACCGAGGAACATCGGCATCATTCGCTCAGCCCGTCGCACGAAGCTGCGGAAACACTGAACCACATCGACCGGCGGGGGCCCTGAGTGCACCCGCCGACTCCTCGACCGCCCGGCCAGGGGGAAGGAAACGATTACTTCCCCCTTCAGACCTGCCGAAGAATTCAGCCCCCCCTGTTATGAAGCGAGGCGATCGGCCTGAGTATCTCAACGCATTCCTGAGGAACACGACAGGAGCCGGAAGCCCTCTTAAAACGCCGACATAACTGAAAATGAGCGCGACTGTAGCAGTAGGCAGCACCGAATGCTTTGCCTCCTCCCGTGTCCTGGGAAACCCGAGGCAGGCCCGGCCATTGTCTTTTGCGGAGCCGTCCATAAGCCTTAGGGAATGGAACGGCCCGGCCGGAAGTCGCCAGAGACATCACAGGACGACCCTTCTCCCGTGGCGCCCGGCACGAAGAGGCGCCTCAACTGGGGTCCGGTGCTCGGGTTCGGCCTCGTCAGCCTGGCCACCGACCTTGTCTCCGACGGCGCCCGTCCGCTGGCGGGCCCCCTGCTCGCCCAGTTGGGGGCCTCCGCTCTGCTCGTCGGCCTCGTCACGGGAGGCGCGGAGGCCGCCGCGCAAGGACTCCGGCTCGTGTTCGGGCCATGGGCGGACCGCACCCGCCAGTACTGGACCTTCACGATGGCGGGGTACGCGCTGACCGCGGTCTGTGTCCCCTTGCTCGCGTTCACGCCCGGGATAGGCGCTGCCGGCTTGGTTCTGGCCAGTGTGCTCATCATCGGCGACCGGGTGGGCAAGGCCGTCCGCAGCCCGGCGAAGACCGTCCTGCTGGCTGCCGTCGCCAAGCCCGTTGGCCGGGGCCGCGGCTTCGCGGTCCACAAGTCCCTGGACCTGGCCGGAGCCCTGCTCGGGCCGCTGATCGTCGCGGCGGTGCTGGCCGCCACCGGAGTGGTGTCGGTGGCCTTCGCGGTGCTGGCCATTCCGGCGGCGCTGGCACTCGTGCTGCTGGGATGGCTGCGACGCCGGGTCCAGGGTCCGGGCGGTGGCCTGCCAGCAACGGCGGGCACCGGCGTCGGGCCCCTGGGCGATGCCGGTAACGGCCCCGCGGCCAAGACGGCGTCGTTGTTCTCCGGAGTCTTCATCAGGTTCGCCCTCGCCGCGTTCTTCTGGAGTGCCGGACTGGTCGCTTTCGGCGTCATCTCGTTCCACCTCACCACCGCCGTGGCCGTGCCCGTGTCCGTGGTTCCGCTGCTGTATGCCGGCGCCATGGGCGCGGCCGCCCTTGGCGCGCTCGCCAGCGGTGTCCTGTATGACCGTGCCGGCGGCGCCGTCCTGCTGGTGATGCCCTTGCTGATAGCCGCCGTCCCGGTGCTCGCCCTGGCACCGGGCGCCGCATTGGTCCTGGCCGGCGTGCTGATCTGGGGCGTCGCCACCGGCATCCAGGACTCCACGGTCAAGGCCCTCGTCGCGGACCTGGTGCCGGAACACCGGCAGGGGACGGCGTACGGCGTCTTCGCGGCCTTCGAGGGGGGCGGCGCGCTGGCCGGCGGGGCGCTTTACGGTGCGCTCTACGACGCACGGCCGTTGCTCATCGCGGCGGTGGCCGGACTGCAGGCCGTTGCCCTCATCCTGCTCCTCGTGAGCCTCGCTGCGCGCGACGCCAAGGCTTGAGGCAGCGAACGCACTTTTGAATGCAACTCCGTTGCATCTAAAGCAACAAAGATTCCAGTGTAGGAAATTGATGGGGCAGATTCCCCGTTCATTGGATCAAACTTGCGCGCTTGTCCAGAAAAACCATTGACCGTGACCGGCGACACATTCTAAACTGATGCAACGCTGTTGCAATTTATGCAACCCCAACTCCTCTTGGTGGATCCCATGAAAAACGAATCACCCTCATTCTCCGCCGCCGTCGCGACACAGAAGTCGCGCACCGAACCCGGCGCCGAACACCAGTCGACACCTGACAGTTACCCCCTTCTCCAGACCACGCCCGGCCACGGAGACGGCATCAGCAGGGAAACCCGCCGGCGGGTGATTGCTGCCAGCTTCATCGGTAACTTCGTTGAATGGTTTGACTACGCGGTGTACGGCTACCTGGCCGCAACAATCGCCACGGTCTTCTTCCCCGAATCCAATCCCCAGACCGGGCTTCTGCTGACGTTCGCGCTGTTTGCCATATCTTTCCTGGTGCGGCCGCTCGGCGGTTTCGTCTGGGGCCACATCGGCGACAAGGTCGGGCGCCGGACCGCACTTTCCCTGTCAATCCTGATCATGTCCGGAGCGACGTTCTGCATCGCCCTGATACCGGGGTTCAACTCGATCGGCATCTGGGCCCCCATCCTGCTCCTGGTCGTCCGGGTCGCCCAGGGCTTCTCCGCTTCCGGTGAATACGCCGGAGCGTCCGCGTTCCTGGTGGAGTACGCCCCGGCCAACAAGCGCGGCCTGTACGCCGCGGTCGTCCCCGCCAGCACGGCCGCCGGCCTGCTCCTCGGCTCCCTGCTCGCGGGCCTGCTGACAGTCCTGCTCAGCTCCGATGCAATGCAAAGCTGGGGGTGGCGTCTTCCGTTCCTGCTGGCGGCCCCGATGGGCCTGATCGGACGTTACATCCGCACCAAGCTCGAAGACACCCCGGTGTTCCGCGAACTGGCAGCCGAGGACCATGCCATCAAGGCACCGGTATCCAGCCTGTTCCGGAACCACTGGCGCCTGCTGCTGAAGGCGGTCGGAGCAGTGCTGCTCAACGCCGTCGGCTTCTACGTGATCCTCAGCTACATGCCCACGTACCTGTCCTCGGAACTGGGTCTCGGAAAAGCCGAATCCTTCCTGGCCACCACGATCGCCCTGGTGACGTACATCGGGTTCATCTTCCTGACCGGAATGCTCTCGGACCGCTTCGGCCGCAAGAAGGTACTCATCGCAGCATCCATCACCTTCATCGTGCTGACCGTGCCGGCCTTCGCCCTGCTGGGCACCGGAAACTTCCTGATCATCGTCCTGGTCCAGATCCTGCTCGGCGCAATGCTCACCCTCAATGACGGCACGCTGCCCAGCTTCCTGGCCGAAATGTTCCCGACCCGCGTCCGCTACAGCGGCTTCGCCGTCAGCTTCAACCTCTCCAACGCGCTCTTCGGCGGCACAGCCCCCTTCGTGGCCACCCTCCTGATCGCCGCCACGCACAACAATCTGGCCCCGGCCTGGTACCTGGCCGCAGCCGCAGTCATCTCCCTGATCGCCGTCGCACTCTCCCGCGAAACCAGCAAAGAACCACTGCGCCACGAATAGTCCGGCCCGCCCCAACTTTCCCCACCCATAAGAACAGCACCAAAGAAGGACATCACCATCATGACCACCACAGCATCAACGAACGCCTCGAACGTCTCTGAACTGGAGCGCCTGAAGGTCCTGCACAACGGGCAGAAGGAAAAGCTGACCTTCTCCAACGCCGAATTTGAGCGCCGGCTCAGCGGACTGCGGTCGATCATGGCAGCGAAGGACCTGGACGCCGTTGTGCTGACCAGCTACCACTCCATCAAGTACTACTCCGATTTCCTCTTCACATACTTCGGCCGTTCCTACGCCATGGTGGTCACCAAAGACGACACCGTGACCGTCACCGCCAACATCGACGCCGGCATGCCGTGGCGCCGCAGCTACGGCGACAACGTGGTCTACACCGACTGGCGCCGGGACAACTACATCTTCGCCATCCAGGAAGCCCTGCGCACCCGCGGCATCAACCCCCGCCGCCTGGGCGTCGAAGACGATTCGCTCCCGCTGGACAACCGCAACAAGATCCAGGCCGCGTTCGACGGCGCCACCCTCGTCGACGTCGCCCAGGCCGCCATGCGCCAGCGCATGATCAAGTCCGCCGAAGAAATCGCCGTCATCAAACACGGCGCACGCATCGGCGACCTGGGCGGGGAAGCCATCCGCAACGCCATCACCACCGGCATCACCGAATACGAAGTCGCCCTGATCGGCACCGAAGCGATGGTCCACGAGATTGCCCGGACCTTCCCGGACTCCGAAATCCGCGACACCTGGGTCTGGTTCCAGTCCGGCATCAACACCGACGGCGCCCACAACTGGGCCACCACCCGCAAGCTCCAGGAACACGACATCCTGTCGCTGAACTGCTTCCCGATGACCTCCGGCTACTACACCGCGCTGGAACGGACCCTGTTCCTGGGCGAGCCCGACGCCCGCTCCCTGGAACTGTGGAACATCAACGTCGAGGTCCACAAGCGCGGCCTGGAACTGATCAAACCCGGCGCGGTCTGCAAGGACATCGCCGCCGAACTCAACGAGATCTACGTCTCCCACGGGCTGCTGGCGAACCGGACCTTCGGCTACGGGCGCTCCTTCGGCGTCCTGAGCCACTACTACGGCCGGGAAGCCGGCCTGGAGCTCCGCGAGGACATCGACACCGTGCTGGAACCGGGCATGGTCGTCTCCATGGAACCGATGATCACCGTCCTGGACGGTGCGCCCGGCGCCGGCGGCTACCGCGAGCACGACATCCTCGTGGTCGGCGACGACGGCGCCGAAAACATCACCAAATTCCCCTTCGGCCCGGAACACAACATCATCAGCGCCTGACACCCCGCGGCCCGGAAGCATAACCGCAAGGAAGCGGCGCCACGTCCACCGTGGCGCCGCTTTTCGGCTCCCATACGGAATGATGGTAAACACTATGACCCCAGCAGAAACTCCCGAGACCAACGGAAACGGCGACACCAAGGGCACCTCCGTCATCGTCAACGCCATCGCCGTGCTGCGGACCTTCAGCGCAGACGAGCCGCTGCTCGGAGTCACCGAGATCGCCAACCGGATCGGCCTGCACAAAAGCACCGTTTCCCGGATCCTGGCCACCTTCGAACAGGAACACCTGGTGGAACGGGACCCGGAAACACGCCGATTCCGCCTGGGCCTGGGGCTGATCGCCGTCGCCGGACCACTGCTGGCCGAACTGGAAGAACGGCGCGTAGCCTACCCCGTCCTGCGTGAACTCACCGAACAGACCGGAGAAACCAGCGCCCTCATGGTATGGAACGGCACCGAATCGATATGCGTGGAACAGATCGCCAGCCACCACAAGATCAAACACACCACCCCGCTCGGCGCGAGCTACAAGGACGCCATGAGCTCCTCCATACAGGTCTTCCTCTCCGCCGAACCCGCCGAACGGGTCCGTACCCTGCTCCGCAGCGGAGCCATCACCTATCCGGGACTCGACGACACCAGCCTCGAGGCCTACCAGATCAGACTTAAGGACGTGACCCGTCGTGGCTGGGCCATCAACTACGGCGAATCCTCCATCGACGAGGTAGGCGTGGCAGCACCCGTCTACGACCACCGCGGCGACATCGTGGCCGCCATCCTGATCCCGGCACCCCGGTTCCGCGTCTCACAGGACAGACTGCAGAACCTGGGCGAAGCATGCGCAGCCGCAGCACACCGGGTCACCACGCGCCTGGGCGGACGTGCCCCCGGGGGCACCTCAAACCGCCGCCAGAACTAGCCTGCTGCGCCGCCGGACGCCAGCTAGTCTGCGGCCGCGGCCAGGGGAAGTTCGGCTCGTCAATGAACTGACACCGCGGTCGGCTTATGGGACTTGTAACCACGAGAGGTCAACTTCTGGTGCTGACGTCTTGACTGCGGTAGGCCGCAGCTTCCGCCAGAAAACGCCGGGCCCGATCCCAAACTCATCCGTGGATCGTGGATTAGCGGGAGGACCAGACCGAGGCCGCTCCGGAGTGGCCGGTGATGATGCTCTGGTAAATGAAGAAGGCTCCGGCAGCGGCACCCGCGGCCAGGATCGCTACACGGAAGGCCCGGTTTTCCCGCAGCTGCCCAAGAAAGGCAAAACGCCGGCCGACTGGCTCGAAGCTGACAACCAGCATCGCCGCGACCACGACGAAGAAAAGTACGGAGACCGCTTTCAGCACGTCTCCCTGCCGGGCGTGCGCAAGGATCATCGCCGACGCCGGACGGGCCTTCTGCAGCTGCTCGCCCGCTTGGGCCGTAAGCAGTGACACCGGGACGAGAACAAGTGATAACACGCCCAGCGGCCATGCCACGTAGCTCCGCCAGCGCGGTGCCGCGGCGTAGGCGATTGCGCCGAGTCCGGCGATCGGGGCCAGCACCACCACGGCGTGGATGAGCAGGATGTGGGCCGGAAGCCCGCCTATTTCCAGCAAGTGAAGACTCCTCAGGGGGACATGCCCGCTCCAGGCCAGGAGGCGGGTCAGGGCTCCTATGATTCTTGCATGGGAGAGCGGGAGCTGGCGGCCATTGCGGGACGGCTTTATGCCCTGCCGTTCGATGATTTTGTAACCGCCCGGGCGGCCGCAGCCAAGGAGGCAGCCGGCAAGGTTCCCGGCACCGCAGAACAGCGGGCACTCGCCGCTGACGTGCGGTCCTTACCGAAACCTTCGGTGGCGGCGTGGACGGTGAATCTGGTGGCCGCGCTCCAGCCCGAAACACTCCGCGAACTGGTGCGGCTGGGACAGTCCATGCGCGCCGCGCAGTCCGCCCTGGACGCCGCGGAACTCCGCAGGCTGGGACAGGAACGGCGCCAATCCCTGTCCGCTGCCGTGAAGGCGGCACGGGCATTGGCGGAGCAGCAGGGGCGGAAGATCAGCGCCGCAATCGCCACGGAAGTTGAACAGACCCTGCGGGCTGCCACGGCCGACGAGGGAGCCGCCGCCGCAGTTCAGAGCGGACGCCTGCTGCGGACGCTGTCCGCGGACGGGGTCGACGTCGTCGATCTGGCGGGCGCCGTCGCGGTGCCTGCCGTTGCCGGTGCGGAAGCGGCAGGTCCGCGAGTGGCGGCCGCCAGCCAGCAGCCGGCCGGGCAGCCGCGTCTGAGTGCCGTCCGGCAGGAGCCGCGAAGGCCCGCACCCTCGGCGCGGGAACGGGCCCGGGCCCTGCTGCGGGAGGCCGAAGAAGCGGCCCGCTCGGCCGCGGCGGAAGCCCTGCGATTCAGCGAGGAACTGGCAGCAGCAACCACGGCGGAAGCCAGGCTGGCCGAGGAGGCGCAAACGCTCCGGGAGCAACTGGAGCGGACCGAAGAGGACCTCAAGGCGGCGCGAAAACGGCGCGAAGCAGCCGCGGCCCGGGCGCAGCAGTCCGTCCGTGCCGCAGCCAAGGAACGACGCAATGAGGTGCTGGCCCGGGAGCGCGTGCTGCGGCTCGGCAACACGCCGGAGTGATGACATCTTAGTGTCAGGGGCCGGTTGCAGACTTAATTCATGAAGAACAACCAGGAATCCGAGACCGGAAACGCAGGCGGCGTCTACTTTGAAGTCAGCTATCTGGACACCGACTGCGGCCGGGTCCGGACCGAAGTCTTCGACGACGCCGCCCAGGCGGAACGCTTCGCCAGCCGGCGCCTCACGGAGGAGGACGGTTGGGCGATCATCGACCCCGTACCGCTGCGCCGGGGCAGGGCAGCGGCCTAGGCGAAGTCGGAGACAGCAGGGTCGGGGCCGATGCGTCCGGCGCCTTCCGCGGAGCGGTCCAGGCCGTTGATGGCTTGGACGTCGGCCTGGTCGAGGGTGACGTCCAAGGCCGCGTAGTTCTCACGGATCCGGGATTCGGTCACCGACTTGGGGATAACCACATTGCCGATGGCCAGGTGCCAGGCGATGACGATTTGGGCGGGTGTGGCCGTGTGCTTTTCGGCGATGGCCGCGATGACCGGGCTCTCCAGCAGCTCGCCGCCCTGGCCCAGCGGGGACCATGCCTCGGTCAGGATGCCCTTGGAAGCATTGAATTCGCGCAGCCCGGCCTGGTTGAAGAACGGGTGCAGTTCGATCTGGTTGACTGCCGGGGCGACGCCGGTTTCATCGATCAGCCGCTGCAGGCCCTCCCTGGTGAAGTTCGAGACGCCAATCGTCTTGACACGCCCCCGCTTCTGCAGTTCGATGAGGGCCTTCCAGGTGTCCACGTACTTATCCTGCCGGGGCTGCATCCAGTGGATCAGGTACAGGTCAAGCGTTTCCAGGCCCAGCCGCTCCATGGACCCTTCGAACGCCTTCAGGGTGGATTCGTAACCCTGGTCCGCGTTCCACAACTTGGTGGTGATGAAGATTTCCTCCGGCTTCAGCCCGGAGCGTTTGATGGCCCGTCCCACGCCTGCTTCATTGCCATAGATCTTCGCGGTGTCGATATGGCGGAAGCCGGCCTCGAACGCCTGGCCGACGACCTTCTCGGCCACGTCGTCTTCAACCTGCCATACCCCGTAGCCCAGCTGGGGGATGGTGTTTCCGTCATTAAGTGTCAGTACAGGTGAAATGGTCATCCAGATATCCTGCCAACATCACCGCGGCCCGGCCAGCGCAGGGCCCGGTCTAAGCCAGGCGCGTAATCGGGAATACCCTTCAGCCGGAGTCCCGCTCCCCCGGGTCCCGCTCCCCCGCCGCGTCTTCGGCCAGCCGCCGCTCGGCGTCGTTGACTTGCTCCACTACGGATTCGGCGCGACGGCGCACGGAGACAGCACCCGCGGAGGCCGGGGCGATGCCGAGCCGGAGCATCGCCGCCGCTTCCGCCGTCGTGGCCAGGGAGTTTCCGGCCATGGATAAGGAGCGGTGGACGCCCGCCAGCGCGCCGGGAATGTCCAGGCCGTTGCTGGGCGAGCGCCGCTGGGCCTCGACGCAGATCCGCCGGACCGTGACGGCGAGGGCGGACAGCTCGTTGGCGATCTCCAGAAGTTCGGCATACAGGTCCTCGTCATCCACTCCTTCGAGGATCTGGTGGTACCGGTCCAGCCCGCGCTTGAAGCGGTCATGGGCCCGCCGCCACAGGCCCTTGCCGAGTTCGGCGTCGTCTTTCCGCACCTGCCGGGCGGCACCGAAGAATCCCACGGCGCCCTAGAGGTACTGGCCGGGGCCGTGCTCGGGATCGGCCGGCCCTGCAGGCTGCGAGGGGGCGGTGCCTGGTTTCGGTGCGGCGGCCCGCTGCGGTTCGCCGTTCTCCCCGATGATCACGCCGGGCGCGATCATCGTCCCGGGCGGCAGCTGGCGCAGCTGCATCTGCGCGTAGGCGTGCTCCCGTGCCGCGTGCTGTGCCGCGATCGCCGTTTGGATGCCGTGGAAGAGGCCTTCGAGCCAGCCCACCAGCTGGGCCTGGGCGATCCTCAGCTCGGCGTCCGAGGGGGTGGCGTTCTCGGGGAACGGAAGGCTGATCCGTTCGAGCTCCTCGACGAGCTCCGGAGCGAGGCCGTCCTCGAGCTCCTTGATGGAGCGTTCATGGATTTCTGCCAGCCGGACCCGAGCCGCATCATCCAGAGGCGCGGACTTCACCTCGTCCAGCAACTGCTTGATCATGGTACCGATCCGCATGACCTTCGCCGGCTCGTCCACCAGGTCCTGGAGCTCGCTGCCCTTCAGGCGCGAAGCGGAGGCCCGCCCGGCGACCGACGGTGCGAACTCTACGGCCGGGTCCGCGCGTGTACCGTCGCCCATGGACGGATGGCTGCCCAAGGCATCGCCGTGATCCAGGGTGGTGCCTTCAACGGGCACATCGGCATCTGGCTGAGTACGCTTTGGATCACTCATGGCTTCATACTCTCACGGCGCGCTGCACACGGAACCTCACGGATCCCCGGTTGCTGAACCGGTTGCCGAACCGGGACCCGGCCGGGTGTCACGAAACGGCGGAGGGCGCTGCCGGGCACTGTTGTGCCCGGCAGCGCCCTCCGCTGGCTGCCTCAGCGGGTCAGCAGCACCGGCCCTGCGGGTTGCTGTCCTGGCGGTCGTTCCGGTCGCGCCAGAACTCGCGCTCGGTCATCGGCGGGCCGGTGTGTCCCGAGGCGGCATGGTGCTCCAGGTACTTCTTGTATGCGTCCGCGCCCAGGACACCGCCAAGGTACTCGGCCAGTCCCCGGAACCCCGCTGCTACCGCGTTCATGTCAGGCTCCGCATCAGTGCCGCACGGACTTTTCGCGCCGCAGCCCGGCCGGGAGCTTGTTCCACTCCGCCATCAGCTCACGCTCGGCGGCCGTGGGGATGAAACCTGCCGGTGCATATACCCGGGACGGCTGCGCGGCGTCTTCATTTTCCACGTTGGCGATCCCGGCTGCCGTGTTGCGGCAGGCCTTGATGGTCGCCACGACGGCGGTGATGATGACGATGATGCTCAGCACCACGAAGATGACCGACAGCCAGCCCTGGATCATGGTGTTGCGCACCACGGCCTCCATGGCAGCCTGCGTCTTGGCCGTGCCGAAGGAGGTCTTGCCGTCTGCCAGGGCCTTGGCGAAGGCAGCATTGTTGGCGAAGTAACCCACGGCAGGAACCGGCGAGAAGATCTTCTGGAAGCTGGCCGTGATGGTCACGACGGCGGCGAACGCGAGCGGAACCGCCACGATCCACAGGTACTTCAGGGCGCTGCGCTTGGCCACGATGGCGAGGCAGACCGAGAGGGCGATGGCCGCGAGCAGCTGGTTGGCGATGCCGAAGAGCGGGAACAGCGTGTTGATGCCGCCGAGCGGGTCGGTGACGCCCATCAGCAGCACGGCACCCCAGGCGGCGACCATGATGGCGGTGCAGATCCAGGCACCGGGGCGCCAGGTGTGCTCCTTGAACTTGGGGATGAAGTTGCCGATCGAGTCCTGCAGCATGAAGCGCGCAACCCGGGTCCCGGCGTCGACGGCGGTCAGGATGAACAAGGCCTCGAACATGATGGCGAAGTGGTACCAGAAGGCCATCATGGCCGTGCCGCCGATGAACTGCTGCATGATGTGGGCCAGGCCCACCGCAAGCGTGGGGGCACCGCCGGAACGGGAGATGATGCTCTGCTCCCCCACGTCCTTGGCCGTCTGCGCGAGCTCGCCGGGGGTGATGTTGACGCCGGCCAGGCCCAGGCTGTTGACCCACTGCGCGGCTGATTCCACGGTGCCGCCGGTGAGTGCCACGGGTGCGTTCATGGCGAAGTAGATGCCACGGTCGATGGAGATCGCGGCCACGAGCGCCATGATCGCCACGAAGGATTCCATCAGCATGCCGCCGTAGCCGATGAGGCGGGCCTGGCGTTCCTTCTCGATCAGCTTCGGCGTGGTGCCGGAGGAGATCAGGGCATGGAAGCCGGACAGCGCGCCGCAGGCAATGGTGACGAAGAGGAACGGGAACACGGCGCCGGAGAAGACCGGTCCGTCGTCCCGGCCGGCGAACTCGCTGAAGGCCGGAACTGTGATTTCCGGGCGGGCGACGATGATGGCCAGGGCCAGCATCACGATCACGCCGATCTTCATGAAGGTGGAGAGGTAGTCACGCGGCGCCAGCAGGAGCCAGACGGGAAGGATGGCGGCGATGAAACCGTAGACGATGAGGCCCCAGGCGATCGTGACCTTGTCCAGGTGGAAGAACGCGGCGCCCCACTCGGTGCCGGCAACGGCGCCGCCGCCGATGATGGCGGCCATAAGCAGCACAAAGCCGATGATCGAGACTTCCATGACCTTGCCCGGGCGGAGGTAGCGCAGGTATACGCCCATGAACAGCGCGATCGGGATGGTCATGCCGACGGAGAAGACGCCCCACGGGCTTTCACCCAAAGCGTTCACGACGACGAGGGCGAGGATGGCGACGATGATCACCATGATGAGCAGCGTGGCGATCAGGGCCGCGGTGCCGCCAACCAGCCCGAGTTCCTCACGGGCCATCTGCCCCAGCGAACGGCCGCCGCGGCGCATGGAGAAGAAGAGGACGAGGTAATCCTGGACGGCGCCGGCAAGGACGACGCCGATGATGATCCAGATGGTGCCGGGCAGGTAGCCCATCTGGGCCGCGATGACGGGACCCACGAGCGGGCCCGCGCCGGCGATGGCGGCAAAGTGGTGGCCGAACAGGACGTTGCGGTCCGTGCGGACATAGTCCTTGCCGTCGGCCTTGTACTCGGCCGGGGTGGCGCGGCGGTCGTTCGGCTTGAGCAGGTAGCGCTCGATGACCTTGGAGTAGAAGCGGTAACCGATCAGGTAGGTACAGACCGACGCGAACACAAACCAGATCGCGTTGACGGTTTCGCCGCGGACGATCGCGAGCATGAACCAGGCGACGCCTCCCAGCAATGCGATGGCGGCCCACAGCGCAATCTTGCCCGGAGTCCATCTGCGCTCTTCGGCCGCCTGGACGGCCTGGTCCACGGACGTGGCCGGAAGGGCCGGATCCGGGGTAAGTCCGTCGTCGAGTGCTGCGGTACTTCGCGTGCCATCTGGCATTGTGCCCATGTCTCTTCCTGATAAACCCAGCTGAAAAGGTCAGCCCCACCGATCTGCCCATGGCACCCTACCAACGCGGTATGGCCAAGGACACAGTCCTGCGCCCGGCGGGGGCGCCGGCGCGGCGAGCGGTCGGACGGGCGCGCTGAGCGGTAGCTGTTTCGGCCCGGTATCGCTGGGGCTGCGGGGCTGCGCTTTTCGGCAGGGCTGGCAGGGCGGCCGTTGCCGGCTTACCGCGCCGGCTTACCGCGGCGGGTTGGCCAGCTGCATGAGCCGGGCTTCGCAGAGGTCCAGCCAGCGGACCTCTGCCTCGGTCTGGAAGATGAGGGAGTCCAGGACCAGCAGCCGGGCGGTATCTGCCGGCCGCTGCTGTGCGGATATGTCGCGCCGGGACTTGGTATGGTCCTGCAGGGCCTTGATGGAGACGCTGCGCTGGGCCTGGATGATGGCCCCGACGTCGACTCCGGGAAGGGTCAGGCCGAGAGCCAGTTTGATGGCCAGCTCGTTCCGCGCCGGCTTGGTCCGGGCCACGGGTGAAGCGAACCAGCCACCGACTTCGGTGCGGCCGGACTCGGTGATGCTGTAGATGACGTGGCCCCCGCCGTCGCCGCCCTCTTTGCGGACGAGGCCGTCACGCTCCAGGCGGTCCAGCGTGGTGTACACCTGACCGATATTGAGCGGCCAGGACGAACCGGTGCGGTCCTCGAACTCGGTCCTGAGCTGGTAGCCGTAGCGCGGCCGGTCCTGCAGCAGGGCAAGGAGGCTGTGGCGGATAGACATTGTGCTCCCGGAGGTAGCGGAACGACGGCATACACGCGCCCCAAGACGCGTGTATACCGCGTATGGAATTACAGTAGCGTCATTTAGGTTTCCGAAGCAAAACGGCGTCCAGCCTAACGCGTAGATGTCATGGCCTGGCCTACATCACCAGCAGGACCTTGCCGACGTGGTCGCCGGAGTCGAAGTATTCGTGGGCGGCACGGACCTGGTCCAGCGGGAAGGTCCTGGCCACCAGCGGCCTGATCCGCCCGTCCGCGAGCAGCGGCCAGACGGCGTCGCGCACGGCGTTCATGATCACGGTCTTCTCCTCGACCGGGCGCGGGCGCAGCGCCGTGGCGATGATGGCCGCCCGTTTCTTCAGGAGCTTCCCAAGATCCAGCTCCCCCTTGGCCCCTCCTTGCAAGCCGATCACCACGAGCCGTCCGTAATCGGCCAGGGCGTCGACGTTCTGCTGGAGGTACTTGGCCCCCACGACGTCGAGGATAACGTCCGCGCCCTTGCCGCCGTTCTGTGCGCGCAGGCTCTCCGGGAAGTCCTCTTCGGCGTAGTTGATGGCGATGTCCGCGCCGAGGAACGCCTTCGCCGTACCGACCTTTTCCGCGGTGCCGGCGGTGGTGGCCACGCGGGCGCCGAAGGCCTTAGCCAGCTGGATGGCCATGGTGCCGATCCCGCCCGTGGCACCGTGGATGAGCACCGTCTCCCCCGGCTGCAACTGCGCCGTCATGATCAGGTTGGAATAGACGGTGGCAGCGATTTCCGGCAGCGACGCCGCGGTGACCAGATCCACGCCGTCGGGAATCCTCAAGACCTGTCCGGCGGGAACGGCGACCTGCTCGGCATAGCCGCCGCCGGCGAGCAGCGCCACGACCTTGTCCCCTACCGAGAACGGTTTGGCCACTCCCGGGCCGAAGCCGGCGATCCTGCCGGAAACCTCCAGCCCGGGAATCTCCGAGGCTCCCGGGGGCGGCGGGTAGTGGCCCTGGCGCTGGTGGACGTCGGCGCGGTTCAGCCCCGCGGCTACGACGTCGATCAGCACCTCACCGGGGCCCGGCACCGGAGACGGGACCTCACGGATTTCCAGGGCCTCGGGTCCGCCTGGCTCTGAGATGTAGACAGCCTTCATGGAGAACTCCCGATTTCTAAGTGGTTTCCTGGCAGGGGGCGCCTACGGCACACCGCGTCAGGAACAACGTGCCTCCAGCCTATGTGGCGGAGCCGCGCCCGCCTGCGAGCGTGGCCGCATTTTTTGTTGCAGCCGACTGCCTATGAAACACTACTCGTTAGGGAAGGTTGTCCGAGCGGCCGATGGAGCTGGTCTTGAAAACCAGTGTGCGGTAACCCCGTACCAAGAGTTCGAATCTCTTACCTTCCGCGAGAGTGCAGAGTTTGCGCAGTTCAGGGGCCGGTTGGCCGGTCACTTAGGTGAGCGGTAGCCGGCCTCTGGCTTTCCGCGCAGTCCCTCGGTGGCCAACCGGTGCCGACAATTTGGCGTGTGGCTGTTTTCCGTTGCGGGATCAGGCCGCCCGCTTGTCCACCGGGAGAATCCTGTAAACTCCCACAGGATAATGTAGCCATTCTTGGGGGGAACCACCCGTGCGGGACACCATCACCGTCCGTCCATCGTGGGGTCGTCGCCTTGCCGGAATCGAAGGCCTTCGAGGAGTTGCAGCCCTGTCCGTGGTTTTTTACCATCTGGGCCTGACGGCGTCATTCCAGGTCCAGACCGGACCGCTGGAAATCTTCTTCACGCTTTTCAATCAAGGCCTCACCCTGTTCTTTGTTCTCTCGGGCTTCCTCCTTTATAGGCCCTTCGTTGCTGCGATCGTGCAGGGCGCACCTCTGCCGTCAATCCGCCGCTATGCCTACAACAGGCTTCTACGGATATACCCCGCGTACATCGTGATTTTCATCATCACCGGGCTTATCGTCGGCTCCGTTTACCTTATAGGCAGCACCCATGGGCTGGGACCGGACAACATCGGCCGGCTCACAGATCCTTTGCAGATCGCAGCCAACGTACTTCTGGTTCAAATGTTTGTGCCGCAGTACGTCATGAGCGGTCTTCCGGTTTCATGGTCACTCACTGCTGAACTCACGTTTTATTTCGTTCTGCCATGGGTGGCGCTTCTTGCACTGCGGCTTGTTCGAAAAGGATCGGGAAAGACGTCCGCCATGGTTTGTGGCCCAATCGCCATGGTCGTCGCTGGCCTTGGAATTACGCTTTGGGCCAATGACGCGGCAAGCCGGATGAGCCCGGTCGAGTCTGCGAACTTCGGTTTCGGCCAGTCCGGCAGCGCGGTTTTGCTTCGGAGCTTCCTTGCCCAGGCGGATCTCTTTGCCTACGGCATGCTCGCTGCTGTTGTGGTGGTCATGCTTCACGAACGTGGCCTGGAGCGTGTGCAGACCTGGGTGAAGGCAACGCTGGTCATCGGTGCGATACTCATGGTGCTCTTGGGTATCGAATTTGCCCGGCCCATACTGTCCAGCATCTCAGGAGTAGCCGCAGCGTTGGTGTTGGTCGCCGTCGTATTGCCCTCATCACGACGGGACGACCTCAACAGAGCGGCCCGTGTTCTCGAATGGTTTCCTTTCCGTTTTCCGGGCGTCATTAGTTATGGCATCTATCTGTGGCATCTGCCCATAATCTTTTGGCTCATAACGCACCGTCAGACGTTTGGCCAGAACACTCTCTCCGTGCCCCTGAATGGACTGCTCGTCCTTGCCATCACTTTGCCTTTGTCAACCTTGACGTACTACTTCGTGGAGCGCCCCGCATTGAAATTGAAGAAGTCGACAGGCAAGGCGCCACAGCGTGAACCCGAGCTGGAGCGCAGCGCCAAGTGAATGAATCCATCGAAGTAGGGATCATGGCTCCGGCAACCTGCCCGAGGGTCTCCGAAAGTCGGAGGGCTGGAGGGCGCACGACAGTCCGAGATGATTGATTCCGCTCCGCGCCGTTGCGCGGGGCCCGGAACGATAGGCGGAGCGATCGGGTGTTGTGGGCTATATTTGGTGGCTGAGCATACCTGCAGTGACTCCGTGCCCTGCGACCGGGCCAGCGGTTCCAAGTGTGCATGACCAGAGGGACATTCGATTGAGAGTCACGGCCATTCGTGCGGCCATCGCCATCCTTGTTGTTGCAGCCACTTCCTTCCTTTCGCTCTTCAGGCTGCCGCAGACGGTCTGGGATAACGTTTGGGCGGAAGATGGGCCGGTGTTTCTTGGCCAAGCCATGTCCGGAGGGGGACCAGGCTCAATATTCACCCCCTATGAGGGCTACCTGCATGTTGTGCCACGGTTGTTGGCAGCGGTGATCGTCCGCGTTGTTCCGGTGGAGGACTTCGCTGTGGGCTTGGCATTCGCCTCCTGCCTCGTTGTTGCCGTCGTTGCGTACTTGACGTTTTACTGTGCCTCGGCGCTGACCAGCAGTGTCGGTGTTCGGCTGGCCTGGGCGGCAATCCCTGTCCTCCTCAGCGTGGGGCCATATGAAATCCTGGGCAACACGGCCAATATCCATTGGTATCTCCTCTGGCTCATGCCCTGGCTGTTGCTGAAGCCCGCTAGAAGCCGACCCGAAGTTGTCCTCCTGTTCCTGGCGGCGCTGTTGTCGGCGCTCACTGAAGTGATTTCCGTGGTATTCCTTCCTTTGGTCTTGCTGCGGATCCGGCGCAAAGAGTTCTGGCCGGCACGCGCTGGTCTGATGGTTGGTGCCGGGGTCCAGATCTACACAACATTTCTGTATCCGCGCAGCTCGAGTAACGGGCATCCATTGGACCCCATGTCGGTGGTGGTGGGGTGGTTCGTCAATGTGGCCGGCGTTGTTTTCTTTGGATCGTCACGCAGCATGGGGCTCAACATTTTGAATTTCGGGGCCGGCCCCGTGATACTCGCATTCATTCCGATCATCGCTGCCGTGGCTTTTCTGCTGCTGCGATCCAAGCGGGAGCATCGTCTTCTCGCTTTGCTCTTCGTTGCTGCGTCCTTCGGAGTGTGGGCGGCCTGCCTTGTCGCAAACCCGGGGGCGCAGTTTGACTATGTCCACTTCACGGAAAGCGACTGGGCCAAATCCATCCTGACGAGGTATTCGGCGATTCCGGCGATGTTCATCCTGGCATTGTTCCCGTTGCTGGCAGATTCCCTTCGCATTACGCAGGCTCGGGCATCGGCCGGAGTCCTGGCGGCATTCGCCGTTGTCCTGGCCGTCTCATACTTTCCCACCCAGGTGGCCCGGGAGCAGGGACCGTCATGGAGCGCAGGGGTGCGCACTGCCGTTGCAGCCTGCGTCGGGGCGCGTGATGATGAGACCCGGCCAATACAGGTTGCACCCATCGGCTGGTCCAAGTCAGGCGTGCTGATGCCCTGCTCCCGGCTCAGACCTTAGGAGCGGGTGGTCCCGCTTGCGCGGTTCATCCGTGGCAGGAAGCGAGGACCTGCGCCTCGGGTTTACCTTACGATGGCATGCGCAGTTGATGAAGCTGTTGATCCTTACTGACCGGTGGGCGCTCCTCGATGGAATCGTCCGGAACCATTGAAACGGTCAGGGCCCCGGCATAGGCTCTCTGTTGTCTCCACCACCACCCGAATCGGGCGGCCGCCCACAACAAGTCGCGCGCCGCAGGACAGAGCAGGAGCCCTTAATGCCTACACCCGACCACTCCAACGGCGCGCCGTGCTGGATCGACCTGATGTCATCGGACCCTGAAAAGGCCAAGTCGTTCTACGGCGGGATCTTTGGCTGGACGTTCCAGACCGGCGACCAGGAGAAATACGGCGGCTACATCACCGCATCCAAGAACGGAAAAGCCGTCGCCGGGATCATGCAGAAGATGGAAGACCAGGCCGCGATGCCCGACATGTGGTCCACCTACCTGCGTACTGACGACGCCGCCGCCACCGCCGCGGCCGTGGCAGCACACGGCGGACAGGTCTACATGGCACCCATGGATGTGCCCGAACAGGGCCACATGGCCATCTTCGGCGACGCATCCGGTGCCGCGGTCGGCGTCTGGCAACCGCGTGAAATGAAAGGCTACGAGCTCGCCGCCGAGCCCGGAGCCCCGGTCTGGCATGAACTCCACACCAAGGACTACGAGAAGGCGGTCAAGTTCTACCAGGACGTCTTCGGCTGGGACACCGAGGTCCTCAGCGACACCCCGGAGTTCCGGTACACAACGCTCGGCGCGGGGGACGCAGCCAAGGCAGGCATCATGGACGCTTCGGGTTTCCTCCCGGAGGGGGTGCCGTCCAATTGGCAGGTCTACTTCGGCGTCGAGGACGCCGACGCCGCCATCGCCAAGGCCGTTGAACTCGGCGGCACGGTGATCCGGCCCCCCGAAGACACCCCCTACGGCCGGAATGCGACCCTTACCGACTCGACCGGTGCGGTCTTCATGATCAGCCAGGCACTCCCCCGCGGCGGCGAAGAGACCCAGTAGCGGAAGCCCCTAAACTCCGCCTGGAGCCAAATAGGAAAATTGCTGTAGGGCAATACCGGCCAGCCCCTTTCCCAAGGGACGCTGGCCGGTATTTTTTTGGGATGCAGCGATGCCGGGATCGCGCTGCTCGATTCCCGGCCGGCTTCGACGCGTTCCCCGCAGACGTCCCGCCGATTGCACATTCAGTACACGCTGTGTTCATTCACGTCTGTTTGGCTGTGCCGGAATCTGCTTCACGAAGAGCAGACCGGCCCGCCCGCGGGCCATCCACCCGTAACATCGCACCCAGCCCTTACCCGGGCACCCCAATGAGAGTTAGAGCGGATGAAAATCACATATTGGAAAACAGTGCTGGGCACAGCACTGTCAGCGGGGCTCATCGCAGCCCCGCTGACGGCGTTGCCCGCCGCCGCACTGGAGGTCTCCCCGGCAGCCGCCGGAACTTCGCCAGTTACCATCAACGAGGCCTACCTCAGCGGCGGCAGCGCCGGAGCGGCCTACAAGAACAAGTTCGTTGAGCTGTTCAACGCATCAGATGCCCCGGTCTCGCTGGACGGCTGGTCCCTCCAGTACCGTTCCGGTACGGGCACCGGCACCCCGAGCAGCACCGCAGCCCTGTCCGGCACCATCGCGGCCAAGGGCTACTACCTGCTCCAAGGCGGCAGCAACGGCGCCGCCGGACTGGATCTGCCGGCCGCCGATGCGACCGCCGCCGGGTTCAACCCGTCCGGGTCTGCCGGCACGATCGTCTTGGCGAAGCAGTCCACGACCCTGAACCCGCTCGCCACCGGCTCGGTCATCGAGCCCGCCAACGTCGCCGATCTGCTCGGCTACGGCACGTCCAACACCTTCGAGGCACAGGCCGCCACCGCGCCGTCGGGCAACACCGATGTCAAGAGCCTGAACCGCACCGGCGGCGCAGACAGCAACAACAACGCCGCCGACTTCGCCCTCAACGCCGCTATCACGCCCAAGGCCGCCAACGGTATCGCCGATCCCGGCCCGGTTGATCCGGGCCCCGGCACGCCGCCGGCGCTGAAGACCATCGCCGAGATCCAGGGCACCGGCCCGGCCAGCCCGCTCACCGGCTCCACCGTCACGACCCGCGGCAAGGTCACCGCGGCCTTCCCGACCGGCGGCTTCGCCGGCTTCTACCTCCAGACCCCCGGAACCGGCGGCGACCTGACGCCGGCCAACCACACGGCGTCGGACGCCATCTTCGTCTACGCACCGTCCGCCGTCGGCTCGGTCCAGATCGGTGACTACCTCGAGGTCACCGGCGACGTCGCCGAGCACTACGGCATGACCCAGCTCAACGTCGCCGGCGCCGCCGGCGTCACCAAGCTGACCGAGGCCGCCCCGGAGGTCAAGGCCACCGGCTTCGCCCTCCCTGCCGACGAGGCCTTCCGCGAATCCATCGAGGGCATGCTGCTGACGCCGCAGGGCCCGGTCACGGTTGCGGACAACTACTCGCTCAACCAGTACGGCGAGATCGGCCTGGCCGGCGGCACCACCCCGCTCGAACAGCCCACCGCTGTCGGCGCCTACGGCTCCGCTGAGTACACCGCCACCGTCGAGGCCAACGCCGCGCGCAGCATCAAGCTCGACGACGGCGCCAGCACCAACTTCCTCAAGGACGCCGGCACCAAGGCACAGGCCCTGCCGTACCTGACCACCCAGGATCCCGTCCGGGTGGGCTCGCCGGTCGCGTTCAAGACCAACGTGGTACTCAGCTACGCCAACAACTCCTGGAAGTTCCAGCCGCTGACCCAGCTGACCGCCGCCAACGCGGACACGGTCCAGCCGGCCGGCTTCGGCGCCACCCGCACGGAGACCCCCACCGCGGTGGGCGGCAACCTCAAGATTGCCTCGTTCAACGTGCTGAACTACTTCCCGACCACCGGCGACACGATCGCCGGCTGCAAGTTCTACACCGACCGGGCGGGCAACCCCATCACCGTCAGCGGCGGCTGCGACGTGCGCGGCGCCGCCAACGCCGAGAATTTCAAGCGCCAGCAGGACAAGATCGTCGCCGCCATCTCCAAGTCCGGCGCCGACGTCGTCTCCCTGATGGAGGTCGAAAACTCGGCCCAGTTCGGCAAGAACCGGGACGACGCCCTTTCCAAGCTGGTTGACTCCCTGAAGATCGCCACGCCCGGCATCTGGGACTACGTCCGCACACCCGCGAACGCTCCCCCGCTGGCTGACGAGGATATGATCCGCACCGCGTTCATCTTCAAGAAGGCCACGGCCGAGCCGGTGGGCGAGTCCATCATCCACAACGACACGACTGCCTTCGCCAGCGCCCGCAAGCCCATGGCCCAGGTCTTCAAGCCCGCCGGCGCCTCCGACGACAAGAAGTTCATCGCAATCGCCAACCACTTCAAGTCCAAGGGCTCGGCGGTGACGCCGGACGACACGGACAAGGGCCAGGGTGCCTCGAACCTCGCCCGCACCGCCCAGGCCAAGTCCCTGCTGGCGTTCTCCGGTGAACTGCAGGAGTCCAAGGGGACCGACAAGGTCTTCCTGATCGGCGACTTCAACTCCTACGCCAAGGAGGACCCCATCAACGTCCTCACGGCGGCCGGGTACGTCAACCAGGAGGAAAAGGCCAAGAACGCCGACGGCACCGCCAAGCACTCCTACCTCTTCGGCGGCCTGGTCGGCTCGCTGGACCACATCCTCGCCTCACCGTCGGCCAACGCCGTCGTCACCGGCGCGGACATCTGGAACATCAACTCGGTGGAATCCGTGGCGCTGGAGTACAGCCGCTTCAACAACAACGTCACCGACTACTACGCGCCGAACCAGTTCCGCGCCAGCGACCACGACCCGGTGGTCGTGGGCCTGAACCTGCCCACCACGCCGGCCAGCGTTGACCTGAACTTCCTGGGCATCAACGACTTCCACGGCCGCATCGACTCGAACACGGTGCAGTTCGCCGGAACCATCGAGAAGCTCCGGTCGGCCGCGGCCCCCGGCGCCACCGCGTTCCTCTCCGCCGGAGACAACATCGGCGCCTCGCTGTTCGCCTCGGCCGTGGCCAAGGACCAGCCGACCATCGATGTGCTGAACACCCTCGAGCTGCGCACCTCCGCCGTGGGCAACCACGAGTTCGACGGCGGCTGGGCCGACCTGCGTGACCGGGTCGTCGCCGGCGGCAGCAACGCGAAGTTCCCGTACCTGGGCGCCAACGTCTACAAGAAGGGCACCACCGAACCGATCCTGCCGGAATACACCGTGCTGGACATGAACGGGATCAAGGTCGCCGTGATCGGCACCGTGACCGAGGAAGTTCCGTCGCTGGTCACCCCGGCCGGGATCGCCGACCTCGAATTCGGCGATCCCGTCGACGCCATCAACCGCGTCGCCGCGAAGATCAAGGCAGACAAGCTCGCCGACGTGATCATCGTGGAAAACCACGACGGCGCCGGGTCCGGCGCCCCCGAAGGCGCCACCCTGGCGCAGGAAGTCGCCGCCGGCGGCCCCTTCGCCAAGATGGTCAAGGAAGTCACCCCGGATGTCGCCGCCATCTTCAACGGCCATACCCACAAGCAGTACGCCTGGGACGCACCGGTGCTGGATTCTGCCGGACGGCCGACGGGCAAGACCCGTCCGATCGTGCAGACCGGCAACTACGGCGAGTTCAT
Organism: Arthrobacter sp. PAMC25564; assembly: GCF_004798705.1. Lineage (NCBI taxonomy): Bacteria > Bacillati > Actinomycetota > Actinomycetes > Micrococcales > Micrococcaceae > Arthrobacter > Arthrobacter sp. PAMC25564. The sequence goes on from NZ_CP039290.1 coordinate 48,183, forward strand.
CGGCCAGATCCAGCTGACCATCGACACCAAGACCATGTCCGTCACCGGCTACAAGGCGGCCAACGTCAAGCGCAGCACGGAGCCGGCGGCCGACTTGGTCGCCACGTACCCGCGGGTCGCCGCGGTCAAGACCATCGTGGACAAGGCCACCGCCGACGCGGCCGTGATCGGCAACCAGCCGGTCGGCAAGGTGACAGCGGACATCACCACCGCGTTCGCCGGTTCCCCGGCCGTGCGTGATGACCGGGCGAGCGAGTCCACCCTCGGCAACCTCGTCGCGGACTCCCTTGTGGATGCGCTGAAGGCGCCGGAACTCGGCGCCGCCGAAATCGGCGTCGTCAACCCGGGCGGCCTGCGCAACGAGCTCTACTACGCGCCGGACGGCACCATCACCTACGCCGGGGCCAACGCGGTCCTGCCGTTCGTGAACAACCTGTGGACCACCTCGCTGACGGGCGCGCAGTTCAAGACGCTGCTCGAACAGCAGTGGCAGACCAACCCGGACGGCGCGGTCCCGAGCCGCGCCTACCTGCAGCTGGGCCTGTCCAAGAACGTCAACTACACCTACGACGCCGCCCGCCCCGCGGGTGACCGGATCACCTCGATCCGGGTCGGCGGTGCGCTGATCGACCCGGCGAAGTCGTACCGGATCGGAACGTTCAGCTTCCTGGCCACAGGCGGGGACAACTTCCGCATCTTCACCTCCGGCGCCGGCACCAAGGACTCCGGGCTCGTGGACCGCGACGCGTGGATCAAGTACCTGCAGACCCACAATCCCGTCTCGCCCGACTTCGCCCGCCGCTCGGTGGCCGTGGTGAACACCACCGCGTCCGAGGTCAAGGGCGGGGAGACCATCACCCTGGCGGTCTCCAAGCTGGACCTCACCTCGCTGGGCAGCCCGGTCAACGCCTCGCTGCGCGCCGAGTTCACCGATGCTGCAGGTACCGTGACATCCCTTGGCACGGTCCCGGTGTCCGCCGGCGCGGCCACCGTGAACCTGTTGGTTCCCGGCGGCGCCGCTGCCGGGACCGGCACCCTGGTACTCACCGCGGTCGAATCCGGCACCGTGGTGAAGGCGGTCGTGCTGGTCGCGGCCAGCGCCCCGGTCCCGCCGAAGTGCACCCCACCGGTCAAGCCGCAGCGGCCCGGGGACATCGTTGGTCAGGCGAACTACGGCACAGCCATGGCCGCCTACCGCCACTGCCTCAAGGGCTAGTTTCCCGGCCCCGACCCAGTGAGCATGCCCTCCCCCGGGCTGCAGCAACGGACATGTACCCCATATGTCCAATGCTCAGCCCGGGCGGAGGGCATGCTCATTTTTGCGGGCGCAGGCCGTGATGCCAATGTGACGGGTGTTGGTCATGTGACTCGGAATGGACTCTACCCGCTGGTAGCGTCTGGACCATGGGCAGGGGAAAATTCCACCGGGCGGTCGGCCTCGTCATTGCGTTCATGGCATCCGCCGGAGCCACGCTGCTCTGGTTCGCTGTCATCGCCGGCGGCCCGGACACGACCGACGCCCCGACCCACGAAATCATCGTCGGCGTCTGGAGCCTGCTCTACAACACTGAAGGTCCCGCTCCGCGCGTGATTTTCGCCGCCATGGCCCTCGCCCTGACGATGGCTGCCAGCGTCGCGCTCCTTGAACGCAGGATCACCACGAGGAGCCGCCGGTCCTCAAATCCGCGAATCGCTCCCCTGGCGCCCAAGGTGGTGATGGCGGCAACCCACGGCCTCTTCGCCGGGCCCGTGACTGTGACCGTACTGATCCCTGCCCACAACGAGGAAGCGTCCCTCCCCTCAACGCTGGAGTCCCTGCTGGCCCAGTCGCACCGGCCCGACCGCATCATTGTGGTCGCAGACAACTGCACCGACTCGACCGCCGACGCCGCCCGCCGGGCCGGTGTCGAAGTCCTCGAATCCGTCGGTAACACCCAGAAGAAGGCCGGCGCCCTCAACCAGGCACTCAAACAGTTACTCCCCGGCCAGGGCGACAACGACGTCGTCATGGTCATGGACGCCGATACACAGCTCGACGACGGCTTCCTCGCCGCCGCCGTCGCCCGCTTCACCGAAGACCGTGCGCTGATGGCCGTGGGCGGGCTCTTCTACGGCGAGGAAGGCCACGGGGTGCTCGGCCAGTTCCAGCGCAACGAATACATCCGGTACGGCCGCCAGATCCGACGGCGGCGGGGCCGGGTCTTTGTCCTCACCGGCACCGCCTCGCTGTTCCGGCCACGCGCGCTGCGCACCATCGCCCGGGAACGCGGCGATTCCCTTCCCGGAGCCCACGGCGATGTCTACGACACCGCCGCGCTGACCGAAGACAACGAGCTGACGATCGCACTGAAATCCCTCGGCGCGCTGATGATCTCGCCGTCGGAATGCACCGTGGTCACCGAACTGATGCCAAGCTGGCGGACGCTCTGGGCCCAGCGGCTCCGCTGGCAGCGGGGCGCCCTGGAGAACATCGGCGCGTACGGGATCACGCCCCAGACCATGCGCTATTGGGCGCAGCAGCTGGGGATCGGCTACGGAGTCATAGCCCTGGGGTGCTACCTGCTGCTCCTGTTACTCATGTTGCTCTCCCTGGACGACTGGATCTGGTTCCCGTTCTGGGTGGGCATCGGCATCGTCTTCATCATCGAACGCGCCGCCACCGTCTGGCACGGCGGCTGGCGGGCACGGCTCCTGGCCATGACGCTGTTTCCCGAACTGTTCTTCGACATGTTCCTGAACATCGTCTACGTCAAGGGGATCATCGACATTTCCTTGGGCCGGACCGCCAAGTGGAAACACCTCACCCACACGACTTCCGGCACCGGAACCACCGTGGGTGTGGGACCGTGATCCCCAACGTCGTTGGTCCCGCCGGCATCCTGCTTCCGGAGTCCATGCTGCACACTCAGTGGTTCGCCATCCTGGCGACCTTTGTGGCGATCAACACCGTCATGTATGCGGCCCTGGCAGTCTCGAAGATCCTGCCCAAGCTGCACCGCCCGAGCTGGCTCCGCCGCAGCCATGAACGGGCCGAGACCCGCAGCATCTACCCCGATGGGCCCCGATAGCGGATTCCAGCGCGGGGCATGCTGTCCCCTGGTCCGCAGCAGTGGACATATGGGCCAGCTGTCCACTGCTCTGCCCGTCCGGAGGGCATGCTCATTTTTCGTGATGGGGCTAGGAACCGATGATGGCGCGGGCGATCTCGTCGGCATCGCGCAGGGTGCGCTGGCCGCTGGCGTAGGCCGGGCCGTTCGTCTGCCTGGCCTCGGCCGCGATCGCGGTTCCCCACTGCGCGGCGGAGAGCTGGAGGCCCAGCACATACAGCCCCTCCGTCACGGAACCGCTCGCGCCCAGCGGCCGGTAAGGGTGCGGGGTGACATCCAGGCCGGAGGTCTGTGCCGGGGTTCCTTCGGCCGTCATCATGAGGCGCGGCCGCACCAGCCCCTCGGCAAGCAACTGTTCCAGCAGCGGCGACTCATTGGCCGTGACCCGGTTGGCCGGTGCGAGCGCCTCGACCATGGCCATGGCCGCAACCGCATCCCCTGCGACACCGCCTTCGACTCCGGCGTCGGGGCCGCTGCCGACCCACGGCGAGGCCGCGGTGAAAGTCCCGGCCTTGCGATCGACACCGAACTTGGGATCCGGCCCGACAAACCGGACGACGCCGGCGCGGACCAGGGCCGCAAGCTGCTCCGCACGGAGCGCGGGCGGCCCGCTGGCGAGGCCTTCGACGAACGATTCGAACCAGCCGCGGAGCCCGGCGACCCACGACGCGTCCGTGATGCCGCCGTCGGCCACGGCCGTCTTCAGCACCGCCCGCCCATGGTGGAGTGCGCCGATCGTCATCTTCACCGGGTCGTCCTCCGCCAGCGCCGAGCGCCGGGCATCATCGAGCAGATAGTCCACGACGGCGGCGTCCAGCTCCGTCCGGGAGCCGAAGGAGCGCCCGGCCAGGGGCGCCGCAAGGCCCAGCAGGTCCAGCCGGTGGGCCGGGCGGACATGCACATCGACCACCGACGCGACGGCGCCTTCCCAGTTGGCCGTGCTGTGCGCATGCGGGTGCAGCGCCGCCTCCAGTCCCCGCAGGAACTCGGCGCGATCCGTGAGGATGGCGCCGGGCTGCGAGCGCGCCAGCGTTGAGTAGTAGGCCCAGAGGGCGTCGCGCTGCAGGAGCGGCCAGAGGTCGTGGTCGAAGGCGGGCCGGATGCCCGCCTCGGCAAACTTCGCCAGGGCGGCCTCCGTGCAGTACCGCAACGACACGGCGGCAGGGTAATACCCGGACAGGGTGGCCTTGGCCCGGTACGGGGTGCCGCGGCGCGACGCGGCAATGATCAGCGGTTCGCGGCCGGACGGCAGGTACTTCAACTCCGCGGTTCCCTCGCCCGGCAGGAAGGTCCCCCCGCGTCCCTCGGTCAGCTGGCCCATCATGTCGAAGAAGTTCAGGCCCATGCCACGGACCAGGACCGGCTTGACCGCCGGGATCCGGGACCAGTCGACGTCGGCCGGGGCCGCCGGCGGGAAGTACAGCAGCCCGAATTCCTCCGCCGCGGCCTGCAGCTCCCGCTGTTCCGGGTTCAGGCGCGATTCGAGATGGCCCAGGGCCAGCACGACGGAGTCGGCGGTGAGCACCGCGCCGCCCGCCAGCCCGACGTCGAACCTCACCTCCCCGTTCTGGCCCGCACACGAGTGCCGGACGGACGTTGCCGTCGTCTCGTGGAAGTCCACCGTCACCCCGGCGGGCAGGCGCCGGAGCAGCTCCTCCAGCGTGCAACGGAGGTAGCGCCCGTACAGGGCGCGGCTGGGGAAATCCGCCGAGCCGAGCCCGGAAAGTTCGGCACGTTCCTCGGCGGCCAGCGAGGGATCAGGGTGCCGCCGCTGCAGTTCGCGCCAGCGGTCGAAGGTGTGTCCGGCCAGCGGCTTCGCGAGCTCCGGGTCCTCCGGAACGACCGTGGGGTAGAACGACTGCGTGTTCATCAGGTACAGCCGGGACTGGCCTGGCTGCCAGACGTGGCCGGGGCCGGCGGGATAGGGATCGACGACGTCGATGTGGAGGGTCCTCGCGGTCCCTTGTGTGGCCCCTTGCCCGGCGCGGGCCGACTCCCAGTTGGCGAGCAGCCGCTCCAGCGCGCTCGTGCCCCGGGGACCGGCGCCTATCAGTGCCGTCCGGATGTTCTGCGATGTGCCCACGGAATCAGCGTATCGGCATCTTGACTGCCGGCCTGACTTCCTTGCGTGACTTGCGACGGGCGCGCTGGTGTTGCTTGGATGGGGCCATGACCACCACTGACGCTGACCATCAGCCCGCGCCCGGCCAACCCGCCGGAACCGCTAGAACTGCCGCGGGAGCCGGAACCGCCCCCGAACCCATCGACGAGAACATCTGGCTCGAGGACATCTACGGCGAGGAGCAACTGGCCTGGGTCCGGGAACAGAATGCCCGCACCGAAGAGCTGCTGGAGGATGCGGACTACGCCGGGCTGGAGGCCAGCATCCTGGAGGTGCTGGACTCCACGGACCGGATCGCCATGGTGGGCAAGCACGGCGAGTGGTACTACAACTTCTGGAAGGACCGGGAGAACCCCAAGGGCCTGTGGCGCCGCACCAGCTGGGAGAGCTATCAGGGCGGAAACCCCGAGTGGGACGTCCTCCTGGACGTGGACGCACTGGCCACATCGGAAGGCCAGGAGTGGGTCTTCCACGGTGCGAGCTTCCTCCGCCCCGCAGCGGGTGAACCGCACCGGCGAGCCCTGCTGGCGCTCTCCCCCGACGGCGGCGACGCGAACCGGTACCGCGAGTTCGACGTCGAGCGCCGCAGCTTCGTGGACCCCGCGGCCGGTGGCTTTGACCTTCCGACGGCGAAGGGAAACGCTTCCTGGCTGGACGCCGACACCCTGCTCGTCGCCACCACCGCGGAGGGGCTGCCCAGCACCAGTTCCTCCTACGCCCGGACCGGCGTGAAGCTGCCCCGCGGCGGTGCGCTGGCCACAGCCGAGCGGCTGTTCGAGATCCCCGAGGACCACATGATGGCCCTCGTGGCCCACGATTCCACCCCCGGCTTCGAGCGGACCTTCGCCGTGGACTGGATCAGCTTCTTCGAGAAGAACACCTCCGTGCTGCGCGAGGGCCGGTGGGTCCAGATCGACATCCCGGCCGACGTCAACCTGAGCTCCCACCGCGAATGGCTGCTGTTCCGGCCGCAGCGTGACTGGACCGTCAACGGGGCCACGTACCCGGCGGGATCCCTCCTCGCGGCCGACTTCGAGGCGTTCCTGGCCGGCGGCCGGGAGCTGTCCGTGTTGTTCACCCCGGACGCGCACACCTCGCTGCAGTCCTGGAGCTGGACGCGGGACTTCCTGCTGTTGAACCTGCTCCGGGACGTGTCCTCCGAGATCCGGGTGCTGGATCCGCAGCGTCCCGGCACGGATGCCGCCTGGGCCTCCACCGTGCTGGACGCCTGCCCGCCCCTGCATGACGTCACGGCCTACGCCGTCGACGACGAGGACGAAGCCGGGGACTCCGACGACGACGGCACCGGTGGCGGCGCCCCGGTGGCGGAGGAAGCTGCACCCGGCGCGGGGAACGACTTCTGGCTCGTGGCCACCGGATTCACGACGCCGAGCACGCTCACCCGGGGCATGCTGAAGCGCGCCCCGGACGCCACAACGGCCGCCCCCGGCGGGGGCGCCGGCGTCGTCAGCACGCACGAAGTGATCCGCTCCTCGCCGTCGTTCTTCAACGAAGCAGACTACAAGGTGCAGCAGCACTTCGCCGTGTCCAAGGACGGCACACGGGTCCCGTATTTCCAGGTGGCCTCCAAGGACCTCGTGCTGGACGGCCAGAACCCCACCCAGCTCTCCGGCTACGGCGGCTTCGAGATCTCCCGGACCCCGGCCTACAGCGGCGTGATTGGCCGGGCCTGGCTCGAACGGCGCACGGCGGAATCCGCCGGCGCCGAGGGGGAAGCGCCGCATTCCCGCGGCGGCGTCTATGTGGTGGCGAACATCCGCGGCGGAGGCGAATACGGCCCTGCCTGGCACCGGGCCGCGCTGCAGGAGAACCGGCACCGGGCCTACGAGGACTTCGCCGCCGTGGCGGCAGACCTGATCTCCCGCGGCGTCACCTCGCGCAAGCGCCTCGGCTGCGTGGGCGGTTCCAACGGCGGGCTGCTGGTGGGCAACATGCTCACCCAGTACCCGGAACTGTTCGGCGCCGTATCCTGCGGGGTTCCGCTGCTGGACATGCGCCGGTACAGCAAGCTGTCCGCCGGGCACTCCTGGATTGCCGAGTACGGGGACCCTGACGTTCCGGAGCAGTGGGAGTTCATCAAGTCGTTCTCGCCGTACCACCTGCTCAAGGACGGCGTCGAGTACCCGGAATCGTTCATCTGGACCGCCACCTCGGATGACCGGGTGGGACCCGTCCAGGCCAGGAAGATGGCAGCCCGGATGCAGGCCATGGGCATCCCGAACGTCTGGTTCCACGAGGCACTCGAAGGCGGCCACGTGGGGGCCTCGGACAACCGGCAGGCGGCGGCACTGCAGGGCCGGAGCCAGCACTTCCTGTGGCGTTCGCTGGCCGGCCGGGCCGCCTGACCCGGCCTTCCGACAGCCAGTCCAACGCGGGGTCAGGTCCGGCCCATCCGGCGGCCTGGGATGGGCCGGAAGTGACCCCGCGTTGCACGTTTTGCACTGCGTGGCACCTTCTGCGTATCCTTGGTTGGCTAGTTACTAGCATTTGGAGACGTGCCAGAGCGGCCGAATGGGCTTCACTGCTAATGAAGTGTGGGGCACAACTCCACCGGGGGTTCAAATCCCCCCGTCTCCGCGTTTGGCCCCGGTCCCTGGACCGGGGCCTTTTGCGTCCCCGGCCCACAGCCGCCGCACCGCCCCATCCGCGTCCGGGTGCCGGACCCCTCGCGCCCTCCGCCGGTCCCGGATGGGAGGATAGGCCCATGCCGAGCAACAAGGAATTTGACGCGATCATCGTCGGCGGCGGGCACAACGGCCTGGCCGCGGCAGCGTACCTGGCCAGGGCCGGGCGGGACGTACTGCTGCTGGAGAAGCTGGAGCACCCCGGCGGCGCCGCTGTGTCCGCGCAGGCGTTCGACGGCGTCGACGCCCGCCTCTCGCGCTACTCCTACCTCGTCAGCCTCCTGCCGCAGCAGGTCATCGACGACCTCGGCCTGCGGATCCAACTCGCCCGGCGCCGCTATTCGTCCTACACCCCTGATCCGCGCAACGGCGGCCGCGGCCTCCTGGTCGACAACGGGGACGCCGGTGCCACCGCCGCATCCTTTGCCGCCGTCGGCGCCCCCGACGGCGAGTTCCGCGCCTTCACCGGCTTCTACGCCGGCTGCCGCAAGCTCACGCAGGCACTCTGGCCCACCATGACCGCACCGCTGCGGACACGGTCCGAAGCGAAGGCCCTCGTGGCCGCGGCCGGCGGCGCCGAGGCGTGGGAAGCGATGATCGAACGGCCGATCGGGAACGTCATCGCAACGGAACTGCAGAATGACCTGGTCCGCGGCGTGGTGCTCACCGACGCCCTGATCGGCACCTTTGCCCGGGCGGACGACGCGGACCTGCAGCAGAACATCTGCTTCCTCTACCACCAGATCGGCGGCGGGACCGGCGACTGGGACGTGCCCGTCGGCGGCATGGGCGCCGTGTCCGGCGAACTGGAGCGCGCCGCCCGCGACGCCGGCGCCACCATCCTGGGCTCCGCGGAGGTCACCGCCGTCAGCCCCGGCGGAGTGGTCGGCTACCGGCACGGCGGCCGGAACCACATGGCCACAGCGGCGTGGATCCTCGCCAACGTTGCCCCCGTTGTGCTGGACCGGATCCGGTCCCCTGCCGGCGGCTCCGTTCCGCCTCCCAGGACGGGGAACCCGAACCACCTGAGGGAAGGCGCGCAGGTGAAGGTGAACCTCCTGCTCAAACGGCTCCCCCGGCTGCTTGATAGCAGCGTCAGCCCGGAAGCTGCCTTCGGCGGGACGTTCCACATCAACGAGACCTGGTCCCAGCTCGACGCCGCTTACCTGAGCGCCGCGGCCGGAAACGTCCCCGCGCCGCTGCCCTGCGAAATCTACTGCCATTCGCTGACCGACCCCAGCATTCTCTCCCCCGCGCTCCAGGCAACCGGCGCGCAGACCCTCACCGCCTTCGGCCTGCACATCCCAGACCGGCTGATCACGGCCGAGAACAACGAGGAGCGCCGAGCCGAGCTGCAGGCCGCCGTGCTCAGGTCCCTGGATTCGGTGCTGGCCGAACCGATTGAGGATCTCCTGCTGACGGGCCCGGACGGGCGCCCCTGCATCGAAACCAAGACCACGCTGGACATCGAACGCGCCGTGGGCATGCCGCGGGGCAACATCTTCCACGGCGGGCTCGACTGGCCGTTCGTCGAGGACGGGACGCCGCTGGACACACCCGCCCGGCGCTGGGGCGTCGCAACGGATGATCCGCAGATCCTGCTCTGCGGCTCCGGGGCCCGCCGCGGCGGAGCAGTCAGCGCCATCGGCGGCCACAACGCGGCCATGGCAGTGCTGGAATCCGCATGAACACCCGACGTGGCCCTTCCGGCGCCCCCGCTTCCGGCACCGCTACGACGCTGGACACATGGAGCCCGCGCCTGGCCCTCCTGGTGGCCGCGACATTCTTCATGGAATTCCTCGACGGGACCGTGCTCACCACGGCCATTCCGAGCATTGCCGCGGATTTTTCGGTGGCGGCCGCAGACGTCAACATCACCATGACGGCCTACCTGATGACCGTAGCGATGGGGATCCCGCTCAGCGGCTGGCTGGCGGAGCGGCTCGGGGCGCGCCTGGTCTTCTGCGTGGCCATCGCCACCTTCACCACCGCGTCGCTGCTCTGTGCACTCAGCCAGGACCTGACCATGCTGACCCTGAGCCGGGTGCTGCAGGGTGCCGGCGGCGCCATGATGGTCCCGGTAGGAAGCCTCGTGGTGCTACGCGGCACCCCGAAGAAAGACCTGCTGCGGGCCACCGCCTATCTGGTCTGGCCCGGGCTGCTGGCGCCGGTCCTGGCACCCCTGGTCGGCGGAGCGCTCACGTCGTACCTCTCCTGGCATTGGATCTTCCTGATCAACATCCCGCTGGGACTGGCGGCGTTCCTGGCCGCCCTGCGCCTCGTCCCGGCGGCCGCGGGTGACGGCAAGCGCCGGCTGGACTGGCCCGGCCTGGCGCTGACCACCCTGGGCGTGGGCGCCCTGGTGGTGGGCCTGGAGCTCGCGGGCGGCCACGCCGCCGGGGCGCCGGCGGCCGTCAGCGTAGCCGCGGGACTGCTTTTCCTGGCCGGTGCCGTGCTGTGGATGGGGCGGGCCCGGAACCCCTTGTTCAACCTGGCGGTCTTTGCAACGAGGACGTTCCGCGCGACCGCCACCGGCGGCTTCGTCTACCGCCTGACGATCAGCTCCGTCCCGTTCCTGCTGCCCCTGATGTTCCAGAACGGCTTCGGCTGGGACCCGCTGCACGCCGGGATCCTCGTGGCCGCCGTGTTCGTGGGCAATATCGGGATCAAGCCGGCCACGACGCCGCTCATCCGGCGTTTCGGCTTCAAGCCCATGCTGGTCTTCGCGTCGCTGGCCTCCGCGGCCACGTTCGTGCTGTGCTCACTGCTCGACGCCGGGACTCCCGAGCCGCTGATCTTCGCGCTCCTGGTGGGCAGCGGTGCCTTCCGGTCCATCGGTTTCTCGGCGTACGCCACGGTCCAGTACGCCGACGTCGTTCCCGCCCAGCTGCCGTCCGCGAACGCCGTCTCCGCCACGCTCGTGCAGCTCGCGGCCGGGGCCGGGATTGCCGTGGGCGCGCTGCTGCTCCGCATTTTCGAATCAGCGGGCACTCTCGGGGGCCCGGCGGGGTCCGGCGGCGGCGACCCGGTGGCACCCTACCGGGCCGCTTTCCTGGCCATCGCCGCCGTTATGCTCCTGAGCACCCTGGACAGCCTGACCCTCCCCCGCCATGCGGGAGCCGCGGTCAGCCGGCCTGGCCGAGCACCAGCGGCAGCACAGCCCCCGCGCCCGCCAGCCTGAGGGCCCGGCCGGCGACCGTGACGGTCCAGCGGCTGTCGACCAGGTCATCGATCAGCATCACGCTCTGGCCGCGGATCCCGGCCAGGGCGGCTTCCAGCTCCGGCCCGAGGACGAGGCGCTCCCACACCCCGGCGAGCCGGTAGGCGCTGTTGCCGCCGCGGCCGCCCGTCGGTCCGCCGTGTTCGAGCTGCAATTGGCCCAGGTACGGGATACGGCCGATCCCGGAAATACCGCGGGCAAGGGAATCGACCAGTCCCGGTTTGTTCCGGGAGGGGACGCTGATGATCGCGGCCGGACGGCCCGCGCCGCTCCAGCCGGGGTTGCGGCCGTCTCCGCTGCCCCATTCGCGCAGGACCTGGACACAGGCCTGCAGCATTCCGGGATCCACCGGACGGTCCGGCGCGCCCGCGGCGAAGGTCTCCCGCAGCGCGCCGCCCCAGCCCAGGTCCGTCAGCCGCGCCAGCGCCCGGCCGTTGGCCAGGCTTTCCTCGGGCTTGATCTTGCCCTTCACGGGCACCCCGAGGCGGTCCATTCCGCTGGGCCACTGCAGCCGCGGCTCCAGGACGATGCCGGCGCGGCTCAGCGTCTGGCCGGCGGCTTCCGTGGCGGAGGAGGCAATGTCGGTGGGGAACCAGCGCCCGGTGCAGTTGTCGCAGCGGCCGCAGGCGTGGGCGGTTTCGTCGTCCAGGACCGAGGTGATGTATTCCATCCGGCAGCCGGCCGTGTCCTGGTAGATCACCATGGAATCCTGCTCGTCCACCCGGGCCTCCGCGATGCGGCTGTACCGTTCGGCGTCGTACGTCCAGGGCCGGCCGGTGGACCGCCAGCCGCCGCCGACACGCTCCACGGCGCCGTCCACGGCGAGCACCTTCAGCAGGAGCTCCAGCGGCGTCCGGCGCAGGTCCACCCGCGCCTCAAGCGCCACCGTGGACACGGCGGTTCCGGCCTCGGCGAGCGCGGTGAGCACGTCGGCGGCTTTCGCCTCCGAGGGCATCGACGCGGTCGCAAAGTACTGCCAGATGTCGCGGTCCTCGGAACCGGGGAGCAGCAGGACATCGGCGTCCGCGGCCCCACGGCCGGCACGGCCCACCTGCTGGTAGTAGGCCACGGGGGACGACGGCGCCCCCAGGTGCACCACAAAGCCGAGGTCCGGCTTGTCGAAACCCATGCCGAGCGCGGAAGTGGCCACGAGGGCCTTGACCTGGTTGTCCTTGAGGAGCTGCTCCGCGCGTTCCCGGTCCGCGGGATCGGTGCGGCCGGTGTAGGCGAGCACCTCGTGGCCCGCTTCGGCCAGCAGGCGGGCGGTGTCCTCTGCTGCGGACACGGTGAGCGTATAGATGATGCCGCTGCCGGGCAGCCCGGAGAGGTGGGTCAGCAGCCAGCCGAGCCGGTCGCGGGAGTCCGGCAGGTTCAGGACGCCGAGCCGCAGCGATTCCCGGCCCAGGGCGCCGCGGATGGTCAGCACGCCCTCGCCCAGCTGCTCCTCGATGTCGTGGACCACCCGGGAGTTGGCGGTGGCCGTGGTGGCGAGCACGGGCACGGTGTCCGGCAGCTGGGTGATCAGGTCCGCGATGCGCCGGTAGTCCGGGCGGAAGTCATGGCCCCAGTCCGAGATGCAGTGGGCCTCATCGATGACCAGGAGCCCGGTGCGGCGGATCAGCTCCGGGAGCTGGTTCTCGCGGAAAGAGGGGTTGGTGAGGCGCTCGGGTGAGACCAGCAGGACGTCGACCTCGTCGGCGGCGAGCTGCCCGCGGACGGTGTCCCAGTCAAGCTGGTTGGCGGAGTTGATCGCCACGGCCCGGACCCCGGCCCTCGCCGCCGCGGCCACCTGGTCCCGCATGAGCGCCAGCAGCGGGGAGACAATCAGCGTGGGCCCCGCGCCCCGGCGCCGCAGCAGCAGCGAGGCGACGAAGTACACGGCCGATTTTCCCCAGCCGGTGCGCTGCACCACCAGCGCCCGCCGGCCGCCGTCGACGAGCGCCTCGATGGCCTCAAACTGCCCGTCGTGGAACTCCGCGCCGGGGTGCCCGACGAGTTCACGCAGCACCGTCTGGGCCTGTTCGCGCGTCCCCGGGCTCCCGGCCTCGGCAGCCGGGGACGAGGGAGTGGAGGCGGAAAGGACGGCAGCATTCTGAGTATTGGCCATTGATTCAGTATCCCAGCCCGCTCCGACACCCATGAAGCCCGCACTCCGCCATGTGGACAAACCCGTTCCCTTCCACAGGGCTTTTCGGCTTCAACGTAAGATAAGACGCGTGAATACGGACAAGATAAAGACCTATGACCTCTCGGCTTCCTTCAAGGCCTACGATGTGCGCGGAATTGTGGGTGACTCCATCACCGCGGAGATCGTCGAAGCCGTCGGTGCCGCCTTCGTTGATGTCCTGGGCCTCGAGGGGCAGACCGTGCTGGTGGGTGGCGACATGCGCCCCTCCTCCCCCGAGTTCAGCAAGGCCTTTGCCAACGGCGCCGCAACCCGCGGAGCCAACGTCCAGCTCCTGGACCTGATCTCCACCGACGAGCTCTACTACGCCTGCGGCTCCCTGAACGCAGCCGGCGCCACGTTCACCGCCAGCCATAACCCGGCCGAATACAACGGCATCAAGATGGCCAAGGCCGGCGCCGTGCCGATCTCCTCCGAAACCGGGCTCAAGGAAATCCAGGCCCGCGCCGAGGAATACCTCAACGCCGGCTCCATCCCGAAGGCGGGCACCCGTGGCCTGATCGGCGTGCACGACGTCCTGAAGGGCTACGCGGAGTACCTGCGAAGCCTGGTCGACCTGCGCGGTTCACGGCCGCTGAAGGTCGTCGTCGACGCCGGCAACGGCATGGCCGGCCTCACCACCCCGGCGGTACTTGGCGATGCCCTGCTGTCCAAACTTCCGCTCGAGATCGTTCCGCTGTACTTCGAGCTGGACGGGTCCTTCCCGAACCACCCCGCCAACCCGCTGGAACCGGCCAACCTGCGCGATCTGCAGGCCGCCGTCGTCGAGCATGGCGCGGATATCGGCCTGGCGTTCGACGGCGATGCCGACCGCTGCTTCGTCATCGACGAGAACGGCGACCCCGTCTCGCCGTCGGCCATCACCGGAATGGTGGCCCGCCGCGAGATCGCCCGCGCGCAGGGCCTCGGCGAGGACAACCCCACCATCATCCACAACCTGCTGACCTCACTCGCCGTTCCGGAGCTCGTAAAGCGCCACGGCGGCCGGGCCGTCCGCACCCGGGTGGGCCACTCCTTCATCAAGGCCGTGATGGCCGCGGAAGGCGCCATCTTCGGCGGCGAGCACTCGGCGCACTTCTACTTCCGTGACTTCTGGAACGCGGACACCGGAATGCTGGCGGCCATGCATGTGCTGGCAGCGCTGGGCGAACAGGACGGACCGCTCTCCGAACTGGGCCGCGAATATGAGCCGTACATGTCCTCCGGCGAGATCAACTCGGAAATCGAAGACAAGGCAGGGGCAGTGGAGCGGGTCCGGGAGGACTTCCACTCCGAGGATGTCGAGGTTGACCACCTGGACGGCAGCACCTTCATCGCCACGGACGGGAGCTACTGGTTCAACCTGCGCCCCTCCAACACCGAACCGTTCCTCCGCCTGAACGTTGAAGCCACCGACGCCGCCACGATGGAACGCGTCCGCGACCGCGTCCTGGCGCTGGTCCGGGCCTAAGCCGTGACGGAAACCCCCGTGGATGCCGGCTCCTGGCGTGATTCGGTGCCGGAGGCCAGCGCGACAGACCTGGAAAACCTGCTCGGCACCGGTGTCGGTGCCGCGCAGGAGCAGCTGGAACGAAACGGCGGCTTCCTGCCGTTCGCCCTCGTCGTGGAGAACGACGGCGAGGTCCGGCTGGTCGCGGTGACCCCCGCCGACGCGGCCGAGGGCACGGACGCCGATTTCGACGCGGACTCCATGATCCGCGACCTCAACGAGCTGCTGCGGCAGCACCGGGACGACTTCCGCGCGGCCGCCGTCGTCTGCGACATCACGCTGCCGGAAGAGGACACGGACGCCATCCACGTGGCCGCCGAGCACCGCGACGGCTCCCTGTTCGCCGCGGTCCTCCCCTATGCCGCTAACCCCGAGACCCACGAGTTGGAATTCGGCCGGCTCTCCGCCGATACCAACGAACCCGCGGTCTGGGTGGACTAGACCGGCCTAAGCTGGTGCCATGAAGATCAATGCCTTTGCGGATGTGAGCCTGCGCGCCATGATGGTGCTCGCGGCAGCGCCCGACGGCACCTTGCTCACCACCCAGGGCATCGCCGACGCCGTCGGCACACCCTACAACCACGTCAGCAAGGCGATGGCGAAACTGCGCGAACTGGGCATGATCGACGTCGAGCGCGGCCGCCACGGCGGCTCCCGGCTCAGCAGCGCCGGCCGCGTCGCCACCGTCGGCCGGCTCCTGCGCCAGCTGGACACCCGGCTGGACCCGGCCGACTGCGTGGCCGCCGCCGGGACCTGTCCGCTGATCAACGAATGCCGGCTCCGCGGCGCACTGTCCCGCGCCCGCGAGGCCTTCTACCGTGAACTCGACGGCATCGTCGTCGCTTCGCTGCCCACCTCGCGGCAGATGACCCCCGTGTTCCAGGCGATCGGCCTGCGCCCCGGACTCTGAACCGGAACGTAATCCGCGGGCGGGCCGATTTGGAAATGTTTTCTACGTCCTGTAGAACAGAGGCATAAATACTTGTATTTGAAATGCAGGTATTTCAGACCGGTCCGGTCGAAGACCCCGGGCCACTATCTCAGGAGTCAGCAATGCTCTCGGACAAATCCTTCCCCGTCATCGAGGCCACCCTGCCGCTGGTCGGTTCCCGGATCGGTGAGATCACCCCCAAGTTCTACGCCCGCCTCTTCGCCGCGCACCCGGAACTCCTGGACGGCCTGTTCAGCCGCTCCAACCAGCGCTCCGGCGACCAGCAGCAGGCCCTGGCCGGAAGCATCGCCGCTTTCGCCAGCCATCTGGTGAGCAACCCCGGAACCCTGCCGGAGACCGTACTGTCCCGCATCGCCCACCGCCACGCCTCCCTGGGCATTACCGAGCCGCAGTACCAGGTGGTGTACGAGCACCTCTTCGCCGCCATCGCCGAGGACCTGGCCGAGGTCATCACGCCGGAGATCGCCGAAGCCTGGACCGAGGTCTACTGGCTGATGGCGGACGCGCTGATCAAGCTGGAAAAGGGCCTCTATGCCGCACAGGCGAACGGCAAGATGTGGACCCCCTGGAAGGTCACGGCCAAGGCCCCGGCCGGCACCGGCTCCATGACCTTCACCCTGGAACCGGCGGACGACACCCCCATCACGCCCGCCCTTCCGGGCCAGTACGTCAGCGTCAAGGTCACCCTCCCGGACGGCCTGCGCCAGGTCCGCCAGTACTCGCTCTCCGGCGATGCCGGAGCCAGCCGCACCTTCACCACCAAGCTCGACGACGGCGGCGAGGTCTCCCCCGTGCTGCACAACACCGTGGCGGTCGGCGACATCCTCGAAATCTCCAACCCCTATGGCGAGATCACGCTCAAGGAGGGTGACGGCCCGGTGGTCCTGGCCTCGGCCGGCATCGGCTGCACGCCCACCGCCTCCATCCTGCGCTCCCTCGCGGAGTCCGGCTCGGACCGCCAGGTCCTGGTCCTGCACGCGGAAAGCAGCCTCGACAGCTGGGCACTGCGCGGCCAGATGACGGACGACGTCGAACGCCTCGACGGCGCCGACCTCCAGCTCTGGCTCGAGCAGCCGGAAGCCGGGGCAAAGACGGGCTTCATGTCCCTGCGCGAAGTGGACCTGCCGGCCAACGCCTCTCTGTACCTCTGCGGGCCGCTGCCGTTCATGAAAAACATCCGCAACGAGGCCATCAACGCCGGCATCCCGGCCACCAGGATCCACTACGAGGTCTTCGGCCCGGACATCTGGCTCGCCAGCTAAGGAGTACGACGGCGGCCCCGCACCTTTCGCAAGGTGCGGGGCCGCCGTCGTTGGATCAGTCGGATGCTAGTGGGCCGCCATGCGTTCCTTCAGGCCCTCGAGCTCGGAGCGCAGGGCCACGGGCAGGGAGTCGCCGAACTTGGCGTACCACTCTTCGATCGAGGCCAGCTCCGTGTCCCATTCCGCGCGGTCGACGCGAACGGCGTCTTCCACGTGGGCGTGGGTCAGGTCCAGGCCGGTGAGGTCCAGCGAGTGGCCGGCCGGCACGAAGCCGATGGGGGTCTCGACGGCGTCGGCCTTGCCCTCGATGCGCTCGATGGCCCACTTCAGGACGCGGGCGTTGTCGCCGAAACCGGGCCATGCGAAGTCACCGTCGGCGGTGCGGCGGAACCAGTTGACCAGGAAGATCCTGGGCAGCCGTTCCGGGTTGGCCTTGCCGGAGACGCTGATCCAGTGGTTCAGGTAGTCGCCGGCGTCGTAGCCGATGAAGGGCAGCATGGCCATCGGGTCGCGGCGCAGCACGCCGACCTGGCCGGCGGCGGCGGCGGTGGTTTCCGAGGAGAGCGTGGAGCCCATGAAGATGCCGTTGGTCCAGCTGCGGGCCTCGGTCACGAGGGGCACCGTAGTCTTGCGGCGTCCGCCGAAGAGGATGGCGGATAGCTCCACACCCTCCGGGCTGTAGTACTCCTCGGCCAGCATGTCGATCTGGGAAATCGGCGTGCAGAAGCGGGAGTTCGGGTGGGCGGCAGGCTTGTCCGACTCCGGCGTCCAGGAGTTTCCCTGCCAGTCGGTCAGGTGCGCCGGAACCTCATCGGTCATGCCTTCCCACCACACACCGCCGTCGTCCGTAAGGGCAACATTGGTGAAGATGCTGTGGCCCTTGGCGATGGCGCGCATGGCGTTGGGGTTGGTACCCCAGCCGGTGCCCGGGGCGACGCCGAACAGGCCGGCCTCGGGGTTGGTGGCGCGCAGTTCGCCTTCCTTGCCGATCCGCATCCAGGTGATGTCGTCGCCGAGGGTTTCGACTTCCCAGCCCTCGATGGTCGGATCGAGCAGGGCGAGGTTGGTCTTGCCACAGGCAGACGGAAACGCCGCGGAGATGTAGTACTTCTTCTGCTCCGGCGAGGTGAGCTTGAGGATGAGCATGTGCTCCGCGAGCCACCCCTCGTCGCGGGCCATCACCGAGGCGATGCGCAGGGCGTAGCACTTCTTGCCCAGCAGGGCGTTGCCGCCGTAGCCGGAGCCGTAGGACCAGATGGAGCGCTCTTCGGGGAAGTGCACGATCCACTTGTCCGGGTTGCAGGGCCACGCGACGTCAGCCTGTCCGGGGGCCAGCGGGGCGCCGACGGAGTGGAGTGCGGGCACGAAGAACGCGTTCATGGCGGTGATCTTGTCCAGGACCTCGGTACCGATCGTGGCCATGATCCGCATGGAGGCAACAACGTAGGCGCTGTCCGTGATCTCCACACCGAACTTGGGTTCCTCGGCGTCAAGGTGGCCCATGACGAAGGGGATGACATACATGGTGCGTCCGCGCATGGAGCCGGCGAACAGCCCGTGCAGCTTCGCCTTCATGTCGGCCGGAGCCATCCAGTTGTTCGTGAAGCCCGCATCGCGTTCCTTTTCGGAGCAGATGAAGGTCTGCTCTTCGACGCGGGCGACGTCGGCCGGATCGGAGAATGCCGCGAAGGACTTCGGGAAGAGTTTCTCGTTCAGCCGGGTGAGGGTGCCAGAGGCGACGAGCTCATCCGTAAGCCGGGTGTACTCTTCCTCAGAACCGTCAACCCAGTGGATCCGGTCCGGCCGGGTCAGTCCAGCTACCTCTTCGACCCATGCCAGCAGGCCAGCATGTGTGGTGGGTGCTTTTTCAAGCAACGGCAGTCGCGCCAGATCTCCCATTACGGTTCCCTTCCTCGGGTTCAGTCGTGTGTCCTAAATGCTAGGTGTCGAGGAGGGTTCATTTTCGGGTCAGGACATGGGATGACCTGGGTGCCCGGAATCAAAATCCGCGCAAATTCAAGGGACAACCCCCTCAAGAACATGCAATTTTGTGACTAAGGTCACATAGACCGGTCTAGTCAGCCAGATTACACCGGGTTCGATTTGTAACTGCGGCTCCCCTCGCGTAAAGTAATTCGAGGTTCGGGGAGCGAGAAGTT
The DNA here is from genome assembly GCF_004798705.1 of Arthrobacter sp. PAMC25564. NCBI lineage: Bacteria > Bacillati > Actinomycetota > Actinomycetes > Micrococcales > Micrococcaceae > Arthrobacter > Arthrobacter sp. PAMC25564. The sequence goes on from NZ_CP039290.1 coordinate 67,324, forward strand.
CTGCAAGAGCCGAGAATGCGCCCATAGCTCAGCTGGATAGAGCGTCTGTCTACGGAACAGAAGGTCAGGGGTTCGAATCCCTTTGGGCGCACAGTAGAGAAATAGAATCAAAGAAAGATCCGCACCGGTCCGCCGGTGCGGATCTTTTGCTTTAAGCCTGTGATGCTACCCCGCAACGGCCCGGGTGATTCGGCGCCGGATCCCGTCGAAATGGCTGTTGAGCCGCTGGGCGGCCAGGGCCTTGTCCGCTGCGGCTACAGCCTCGTAAATTTCCCGGTGCAGCGCAGCCACCGCCACCAGATCCACCGGGTCCTTGCCGCCGAGTTCATTGTGGATCCGGCGGTAAACCTTCCAGAAGACCCCCAGCAGGCTGATCAGCAGCTCGTTATTCAGCGGCTCGAACAGCCGGCGGTGGAACTCGGCGTCGGCTTCCACGAAATGCTCACCGGCCCCGGCCAGGGTTTCCATCCGGAGCACGGACTCCTCGACGGCGGCCAGCTGTTCCGGGGTCATCCGGTCCATGGCGCCGCCGATCAGCCCGGCCTCCAGCGCCTGCCGGACCTCCACCAGCTGCAGGGCCTCCTGCCCGTGGTGCCGCAACGACAACCGGCCCCTGAAGGTGAGTCCCTCCGTCAGGGCATCAAAGTTGCTGGCGGCCACGAACATCCCGAAGCCGTGACGGATCTCGACCACGCCCAACGCCTGGAGCGCCTTGAGCGACTCCCGCAGGGTATTCCGGCCGACGCCGAGGTCAGCCGAGAGCTCATTCTCGGTGGGCAGCGGGTCACCGGCTTCCAGCCCGCGCTCCAGGATCAGCTCCATGATGTCCGACTGCAGCGCCCGAAGCCGTGCCTGTGCACTGAACCTCGCCTGCGGCACGATATTGGCTGTGGCCATGGTCATTCCCCTCCCCCATACGTGCTTCCACAGTAGCGAAGGTCCCACGTCCTGCACAGGGCGTTTACGGAGCGGTTTGCTGCCATCCGGAACCGGAAGGCGCGCCCGGATCGGGGCACCGGATCGGGGCCACGGCCCGGGCGTAGGCTGTTGCCATGACAGCACAGCCTGAACGTGAATTCGATGTCATCGTGATCGGCGCGGGCGCCGTCGGTGAGAATGTTGCGGACCGCGTGGTCCGCGGCGGACTGACTGCGGTGCTGGTTGAGGCGGAACTGGTGGGCGGTGAATGCTCCTACTGGGCGTGCATGCCGTCGAAGGCCCTGCTCCGGCCCGGAACGGCCCTGCACGGCGCCCAGACCGTCCCCGGCGCCGAGCAGGCGGTTACCCGGACCCTGGATGCCGCCGCCGTGCTGAAGCGCCGGGACTACTTCACCTCCAACTGGCAGGACGACGGCCAGGTCAAGTGGGTCGAGGACACCGGGATCGAGCTGATCCGCGGCCACGGCTGGATCACCGCCCCGCGCAAGGTGGAGGTGGCAGGGCTGGACGGCAACAGCTACGCGCTCTCGGCGCGGCACGCCGTCGTGGTCGCGACCGGTTCCCGCCCCAATGTGCCGCCCATTGACGGGTTGGCGGACATCGAATTCTGGACCACGCGGGAGGCCACCTCCGCAAAGAAAATCCCCAAACGGCTGGCCGTTCTCGGCGGCGGCGTGGCCGGCACCGAACTCGCCCAGGCCTACGCGCGGCTTGGCGCGGCGGTGACGGTGGTGGCCCGGCACGGGCTGCTGGGCGCGTTCCCGGGGCCGGCGGTGAAACTTGTCGCGGCAGGCCTGCGCGCGGACGGCGTCGAACTCCACCTCAACACCGGAACCCAAAGCGTCCGCGAGAACGCGGACGGAAGCTACGCCCTCGTGCTCGACGGCGGCCGCACTGTCACTGCGGACAAACTCCTCGTAGCCACCGGCCGGCACCCGGCACTGGAAGGGATCGGGCTGGAGAGCGTGGGGCTCACCCCCGCGGACGGCAAACCGCTGCGGCTCCGGACCGATTCCACCGGCATGGTTGCGGACGCCACCGGAAATGATGCAACCGGCGGCGCAGCCGGCAACGGCGGGCCATGGCTCTACGCCGTCGGCGACGCCGCCGGGAAAGTCATGCTGACCCACCAGGGCAAATACGAGGCCCGGGCCACCGGGGACACCATCGCCGCGCGGGCCAAGGGCCGGCTCGACGGGGAGCCCGCCCCGTGGAGCCGCTACGCGCAGACGGCCGACGAGCATGCCGTGCCGAACGTGGTGTTCACCGACCCGGAACTGGCCAGCGTGGGGCGGACGGTGCAACAGGCGGAAAAGGACGGTTACCGAGTCTCTTCGGTGGAGCTCCCCATCCAGGTGGCCGGCTCCTCGCTGCACGCCGAGCATTACGAGGGCTGGGCCCAGCTCGTGGTCGATGAGGACCGCAAGGTCCTGCTGGGTGCTACGTTCGCGGGCCCGGACGTGGCCGAGCTGCTGCACGCCGCCACCATTGCCGTCGTGGGCGAAGTGCCGCTGGACCGCCTCTGGCATGCGGTTCCGTCCTACCCCACGATCAGCGAAGTGTGGCTCCGCCTGCTCGAGGACTACGGCCTCTGAGTCCGCTCCGCGGCAGCGCCCTGCCCCGTGCCCGGGCAGGGTCCGTCTGGTTGATCACATCCGTACAGCTCTATTTGAACTGACCAGTCAGTTTAGTTAGCCTTGAGGCAGACATTCTTCTGCGAAAGGCCCGCATTGCTCTCTGCGCATCAGCTCCACGTGAACGGCCGGCGGGATGACCTGCTTCCGCCCACCTCGCTGCAGGCCCGCCGCGGCGGGCTCCTGCTGGTGTCCGGAACGCGGCAGGACCAGCGCACCGCCCTGGCCCTGGCCCTGAGCGGACGCATGAAGCCTTCCGGCGGGACCTTGGAATGGGACGGGAGCCCCCGGACCAGGAACCTCCGGCAGGCGAGCGCCGTCGTGGACTCCCCCGGCGTCAACGATCCCGAGCAGCACCTGAGCGTCCGCGATCTCGTCACGGAGGACCTTGCCCTGGTCCCCCGCCGCTACCGTGGTGCCCTGCTCAGCAAACCCTGGCTCAAGGTCAACCGCTTCGAGGACATCGCCGGGCTGTGGACCGAGCAGCTTCCGGCAGACCGGCGGCTCGAACTGCTCACAGCCCTTGCCCTCGTGGATCCGCACACCGACCTCCTCGTGGCTGACTCTCCGGACCGCCACAGCGGCGATCCCGCGGACTGGCTGCCGCGGCTTGAGGAACTGGCGAACGACGCCGGCCGTCCGCTCGCCGTCGTAGCCACCGTCAGCCGTGTCCCGGAGCGCTGGTCGGGCCCCACCGCGGTGATCGGCAATGCGGCTGTCCGCACCGCAGAAGGCCTTCCGCAGGAGCTGTGCGAAACTCCCGAGACGGAGGACGCAAAGTGACCGTGCTGCGGCTGGCCCGCTCCGAACTCAAGCGTATGACCGGCGGCTTGCTGCCCAAACTGACCATCCTGGCGCTGACCATGGTGCCGCTGCTCTACGGCGCCGTGTACCTCTATGCCAACTGGAATCCGTATGGAAACCTGAACCAGATCGACGCGGCCCTCGTGGTGGAGGACTCCGGCGCCACCTCGGCCGACGGCACCAGGCTGGAGGCCGGCCGGAAGGTCGCCGAGAGCCTGGCCGACGGCCATGTCTTCAACTGGCAGACCGTCGCCGGCACGGCCGAAGCGGACCAGGGCGTGAGCTCCGGCAAGTACGCCTTCGCCCTGAAGATCCCCAAGGACTTCTCCGCCAACCTCGTCTCCCCCGGCAGCTTCGACGCCGCCAGCCAAGCCATGCTCAACGTCACCACGAACGATGCGAACAACTACCTGCTGGGCACCATCGTGGACAAGCTCAGCACCTCGGTACACGCCACGGTCGCCAAGGAAGTAGGCGAGGAAACCGCCAACCAACTCCTCACCGGCTTCGGCACGATCCACTCGCAGATGCTGAAGGCCTCCGACGGCGCCGGGCAACTGGCCGATGGCATCGCCACTCTCCACGACGGGACGGTGACCCTGCACCAGGGCACGTCAGAGCTCAGGAGCGGCGCCGCGGGACTCTACAGCGGGCAGCTCAAACTCCGGGACGGCGCCGCCACGCTCAGCGCCGGGGCCGGCCAGCTCAGCACCGGACTCGCCCAGCTCAACAACAAGACGACCGCCCTGCCTGCCGACACCCAGCGGCTCGCCGAGGGTGCCGCGGGCGTGGCCGCCGGCAACGCCGCGCTCAACACCAAAGTCCAGGGCCTGGTAGGCCAGCTGACCGCCTCCGAACAGGCGGCAGCGCAGGCACGGCGCAGCCTGGTCACGGCGTCGAACGCCCGGCTGGTCGCGGCCGGGGCCATCACCCCGGCCCAGGCCGCTGCGATCCTGGCCGACTTTGATGCCAACCCCGCCCCGGCCACTTCCACAAGCCCGGCTGCCACCCTCAAGACGGCCGCGGGCCAGCTCCAGCAGCTGGCAGACGGCTCGGCGGCCGTCAATGCAGGCGCCGCCACGCTGGCCGGCGCCGCCCCGGCGCTCAGCACCGCCGTCAGCCAGGCCTCCGCCGGGGCGGACCGGCTCGCCGGCGGCGCCTCCGCCCTTGCCGCCGGGCAGCAGAACGCGCTGGACGGCGCGGGCAGGCTCTCCGAGGGGGCGCAGAAACTCGACGACGGCGCGGCACAGCTGGAGAACGGGGCCGCCGCCGCGTCCGGCGGCGCCCGGACCCTGGCCGACGAACTCGCCAAGGGTGCCGGGAAGGTCCCCAACCCCGACGGCACGCAGAAGGACAGCCTCGCCAGGGTCATGGCGGACCCCGTCGCCGTCAGCACCGTCTCGCAGGCCAAGGCGGACTCCTACGGCGCAGGCCTCGCCCCGTTCTTCCTCACCCTGTCCCTGTGGATCGGGATCTTCATGCTGGTCCAGGCCATGCGGCCCGTCACGCAGCGGGCGCTGGCGTCCAATGCGCCGTCGTGGAAGATCGCGGCCGGGGGCTGGATCCCGTTCCTGGCGGTCTCGGCCGTCCAGGCCAGCCTGCTCACGCTCGTCGTGGATGTGGGGCTGGGGCTCAATCCTGCCCATCCCGTGCTGATGTGGTTCCTGATGCTGGCGGCAGCGATGGCGTTCAGCGCGATCATCCAGGGTGTTGTGGCACTGCTCGGATCGCCCGGAAAGCTCGTGGTGCTGATCCTTTTGGTGCTGCAGCTTGTCTCCTCCGGCGGCACGTTCCCCTGGCAGACCACGCCCGGGCCGTTGCACGTGGTGCACCAGGTCCTCCCCATGGGCTATGTGGTCAGCGGCATGCGGCACCTGGTCTACGGGGCCGATCTGGCCATCATCGTGCCCACCATGCTGGGCCTGGTTGGCTACACTGTGCTGGGGCTGGCACTGTCAACGCTTGCCGTTCGCAAGAACAAATACTGGACCCTCAAGTCCCTGAAACCGGAGATCGCCGTATGAGCACGATCCGTAAGGGTCCCGGCACCTCAGACGCCGGCACGCCGGCCTCCGGCGAAGCAGCCGCGGGCGAAGCGGAAAAAAGGCTCCGTCCCGGCCGCACGAATGCCACCAAGCAGAAGCTCTTCGACGCTTCCATGGAGCTGATCGGCGAGCGCGGCGCGGCCGGGGTCACGGTCGATGAGATTGCGGCGGCCGCCGGTGTTTCCAAGGGGACCGTGTATTACAACTTCGGCAGCAAGTCCGATCTGATCGCCCAGCTGCTGCGTCACGGCGTGGACATCCTGCTCGCACGGCTCCTGAGCGTCAAGGACGATTCAGCGGATCCCCTCAACGCCATGGCGGAGATGATCGGGCAGGCCATGGACTTCATGGACGAGTATCCTTCCTTCGCCCGGCTGTGGGTCAGCGAGAACTGGCGGACGCCGAGCGAATGGCAGGACACGTTCACCGAGCTCCGCGGACGGCTCCTGGCCGTGGTCGGGGCCGCGATTGAGGGCGTGGCTGCCGTCTACCCGGTGGATCCGGCTGTTTCCCGGGGCAGCCTGGAAACGGCTGTTTTCGGTGCCTGTTTCGTGGTGGGCCTGGACCGCCAGACGTACAACCCGGAGCGGACCAGGGAGCAGAGCGTCGGCGCGATCATGGCCTCCATGCGCGGCTACGTGGTGAAGTAGTCCCCTCTCAGGGATGATTGTTCACATGCGCCACATGGGTAACAGCGGCAGGATTGCCATCGGAGCGATGCTCGCCGCCCTGGCGCTGTTGGTGCTGACCGCTATCACGCTTCACGAAACGGTGTTCCTGTGGTTCCTTGCTGCTTCCGCCGTGGCCTACGTGGCGTGTGTGGCCGAACTCGTGATCCGGCGGCGGCATAGGACCCTGGCCGCGAGCGGGCTCGGCAGCACCCTCTTCATCGCTTTTGGCATCGCGTTCCTGCGGCAATGGGGGCTCGCCTTCAATCCCGATCCCGAGGCCTTGTCCACCCACGTCGATTCCGCGCATCCGGACCTGTATTTCTACCTCGCGGCGGCCGCCGGAGCGGCCACCCTGCTGCTGCTGGTCGCCGGCACGGTCCTGCCCGGCCGGGGCAACAGCCCGCGCGGCGCCCGGTATGCGTCGCGCCGGCGTCCGGTGTCCCGGGGCCCGGCGTCCCGGGGCCCGGCGAGGAGCGCAACGCCACGGGGCACGGGATCCGGCAAAGCTGCCCCCCGCCCGGGCCGCCCGGCAGCCCCGGCAGCCAAGCGGCCGGCGCCGTCGTCAGCGGCCAAGCCCTCGGCAGCTAAACCTGTGGCCAGGACCCCGGTCAAACCAGCTGCCAAGTCCCCCGCCCGGCCGGCGGGCAGGACAACCGCCCGCCGCTGAGCGAGAGTCCGCTAATCAACGGGCCGGTCCCCTCAGGCCTGGCCGTCGCCCGGGTTGCGGGTGGCGTCGTCGCCGGCGATATTCCCGCGCGCGCTGCGGTCACGGCGCAGTTCATCACCCGCAGCCCCGTCGCGTGGTCCGCCGTCGTGGGTTCCACCTTCACGGAGCTCCGCTTCACCCGGCTGGGACGGACCGCCTTCGGACGTGACCACATCCGGATCCAGTTCATCGGCTTTTCGCAATTGCTCCTGGGAGCCGGCACGGACGCTTTCTGCCTCCTGCTGGCGGCTGCTGGCTTCCCGGCGCAACCGCTCCGCATCGACCTCGGCCTGCTTTGCGTCTGCTTCGGCCCGGGCTGCTTTCGCCTCGCGCTCCCGTGCGGTGAGCTCATCCGCCCTGGCTTGTTCGCGCATCTCCGCGGCCCGGTTCCGGTCCGCGGCCACCTTGCGTTTGCGGCTAAGGAAGACTGCCACTGCAATGATCGCGAGCACTACGACAATGCCGACGATGATCCCTACGATCTGGCCTGAATCCACGATGATCCGCCTCTTCCCTGTCGCAACAACACATGGGTGAACAGCAACAGTAAAGCGCAGAATCGGGCGCGTGACTATGGAGGCCCGGTACCGGCGGCGTCCGCCGGTAACCCCGCTATTTGGCCCGCGGCACCTTGAACCGGGTCAGCCTGGCATCCTGGCCGTCCAGCTCGGCCCAGGGCTTTTCCGTCTCCATCACCGTCAGGGCGCTGGTGGGATACCGCGTGGCGGCATCCATGTAGGCATCGTGGTTGGAATCGCGGGACGCCAGGTACATGGCCAGGTCCTGCACCCCGGGCATGTGCGAGATCACCATGAGGGTGGTGACGGTATCCGGGACATGGTTGATGACGGTCAGCATCCGTTGCGCGGGGGCCGCGTAGAGCCCGTCCTCAAGCTTTGGCGTCGGCGCCTTGTCTCCGAGTTCGCTGCACACCCAGGTACAGGTCTGCCTGGTGCGGAGGGCACTGGAGCAGAGGATAAAATCCGGGACGACGTCGTGCTTGAGCAGCCACCTGCCGGCCACCGGTGCATCCCGGTGGCCGCGCTCTTCGAGCGGCCTGTCATGATCGGCGACTCCGCCGGGCCAGTCGGCCTTGGCATGCCGCATGATCACCAGCCGTCGAATGTGATGCGCGCTCATGCCCCAATCCTAGTGCGGTGGCGGTTCCCATGGGCGCGCATCCCGCCAGCCGTCACTCAGTCGTCCAGGAAAAACGTCACTTCCAGCACAACGTGCCAGGCAACGACGGCGCCGTCGCTGATTTCAACCTTCTGTTCCTTCACCCACGCCCCCGTGACATTGCGCAGGGTCTTGTTAGCCCGGTCGACGCCCTCCTTGATGGCGGCATCGAACGAGGTCTTGGAGTTCGCGCTCAGGGTAGTAATCCGAGCAACAGACATATCTTCCTCCCAAGAGTCGGCTCAACGGTCCGTGACTACGCCGGAGGCAGGAAACACAACAGGGCCCACCAGCCGCGGCGGTACATGCTCCTTAGCCGGTTACGCACAAGGCCATGTCCCGGCGAGTGGGGGGCGCTGAAGCGTAGCGGCACATCCCGCAGTGGCAAAGCGCGCAAGGCGACATTTTGCGTAGTGCCGCATCGCCGACTAAGGAACGAGGGAGGAAGAGAGCTGGCCGGGTTCCTTGTCCGAGCTTGCGAGGTCAAGGGAGCCAGCGAACGCTAAGGCACGGCAAAATGCCGCATTGTGCGCAATGGGCGCAGGCGCCGAGGGATCGTGCCGCGAAAGCGAAAGCGCCCGCCCCAACAAGAGGGACGGACGCTTTCGTGCGGACCAAAAAGGCTAGATGGAGTATTCCGGAGCGGCCCAGACTACAACTTCGGGGTGCTCGTAGAAGCGGTAGCCCTGGCCGCGGACGGTGCGGACGGTGTTGGCGAGGCGTCCGAGCTTGGAGCGCAGGCGGCGGATGTGGACGTCGATGGTGCGCTCGTTCGGCACCTCTTCGGCATTGCGCCACAGTCCTTCGAGCAGCTCGTCGCGGCCCACGGTGCGGGTGCCGTTCTCGACGAGGTAGTTCAGGAGCTCGAACTCCTTGAACGTAAGGTTCAGGGATTCGCCGTCGAGGTGCACTTCACGGCGGGCGAGATCGATCAGCACGCCGGACGGACGAGGGTCCTGCGGCGGCTGGAGGCGCGCGGTCTCCGTGCGCTGGCGGGCACCGGCCGTCGGGTCACCGAAGGTGGAACGGACGACGTCGAGGGCGGAACCGGGCGCGCTGGCCGGCGCCACGGCGACGGCGGCGTAGCTTTCGGCACCGGCCACGAGGGACTGTGCGTAGGCGCGGATCTCCTGGGCCAGCTTGGCGATGGACGTGCCGGCAGCCGCCGCGGTGTCTTCGTCGATCCCCATGTAAAGCACGAAGCCGCGGGCAACGTTGTCACCAGCGGCGGGGCGGACCGCTGCACCGGCGCCGGGGGCAATCACGGGGGTGGGCGCTGTGTCCGGTGCCGGCGGAACGGCGCGGAGCTGTCCATAGGAGTTCGGGTTGTAGCCCTGTGCGGCGTAGCCGGGCGCAGGGAAGCTGCTGCCGGAGCTGGCGGGGGCGAAGGCCGGGCGGCCGCCGAAGCCCTGGCGAATGCCCGAGGTCTGCCCGGCCTTGCTGGCGTTACGGACGGAGATGTGGACGTATCCAGATGCAACTGACATGAATGCTTACCTCAATGTGAATGGCCGTCATCGCGGCTCGAATGCTACTTTTCCCCGCAATGAAGACTGGGGAGGGGCGCCCGACGCTGGGCTGGGGGCGAATGCCTAGAAACTCTTGGGGTGTAAAAGTTAGGCGTGCATTCGACAACAGCGCATCTCGGTACCAGCGGGTGTGCTGACCCAGGAAGCTGCGGCTGCAGGTGCTGTTGAGTTCTTGTTCACAATTGAAGTGTGCATCGTAACAATGGGAACTTGCAAGTAACAATGGACCGCAAGTTCCACATAGTGAGACGAAAAGCGGAAATGTAGTGCAGATCACAATTCTGGCAGTGCAATAAAATAACAAGTGTTTTTCAGATCAAGGAATCAAAGGGGGCCTCTCGCCGAAGTATGTTCGGTGGAAGGCCCCTCTCGTTCATGATCATTCACTGTATTGGAATTAGATGAAACACCGCTGAATCAAGTGGCGCCTGTCCACCGTCCACAGAGTGGTCACGCCAGGCTCAGTTGGCCTGGCCGGTTGCGGTGGCCGCCACGAGCACCACTGACTCGGCTGCGTAGTCGGTTCCATTCTTGGCCGCGACGATCCGGACCGTCGCCCCGGTGGCAATGTCCGCCACGCCCAACTGGCTGCCGGTACTTCCCCCGGCCTGCTGGCGCCTTTGTTGCTGCTTGCTGACCACCACATCGGCACCCAGCGCGTAGCTGCGCGTGAATCCGTCGCTGCTCTTCACGGTGACGGAACCCGAAGTGACCTCGGTGACACTGCCGAGCTGTTCGGCCTTCGTGACGTACGCGCCACCCTGAAGGACCACGTATTCGGCATGCAGGGCAGCGGCAAGTCCGCCACCCATCCCGTCGGGCGAGAAGTTGCCGGCTCCGCCCTGGCCGGGGCCGGCCTGGCCCGGCATCCCGCCGGCGAAGCCGCCCTGGGCCGGGCCTTGGCCACCGGGGGCGCCAGCCGCGCCGCGCGTCGTTCCATCAGCTGACGCCGAACTTGAGGTAAGGGCATACACACCGACACCTGCCCCGGCGGCGAGCACCAGGGCGGCCCCGCCGACGACGAGACCCCGCTTGAGCGTCCAGAGCCTGGCCGTGGAGCCTCCCTGGGGAGCTGCTCCGGGCGCGCCCCAGCCTGGCGTTGCGGCCTGCGCCGGCGCCGCCGGACCGTGTCCGGGCGCGCCCCAGCCTGGCGTTGCGGCCTGCGCCGGCGGCCAGGCGTCGTGCTGCGCGGCAAAGGGCGCGGCGGCGGGCCCTGGGGCGACGGGCCCGCCGCCCGGCCGTGTCACGGGCGCAGGCGCGGCCGCGGCATCCGTGGTGGGTTCCGGGACGGGCCCGGGCTGCTGTCCGCTCATGGGGTTCTCCTTCAATCGGGACGGGATCGGTGTCCCCTCCAGAGTGCTGAGCGATCCTGTGCATGCGCTGTGCGGCTCAACAGCTGCGGCTGTGACCTGCCGACGGCCTTCCAACGGGCAGGGAAAGCAGATCCGTACACCCACGGGCGCATCCAGCTCGCTAGGCTGGGATTCACAGGTGCCGCACAGGATCCCCAAAGCCGCAACCAACCGGCAGAACGGAGAGTTGTCCCATGGCCACTTCGCACTCCATGACCAACAACCTTCCCCAGCTCACCCATCCCGACGGCTCGCCCATCCGCGCGCTGGTGGTGGACGACGAGCCCAGCCTTTCCGAGCTCATGAGTATGGGCCTGCGGATGGCGGGCTGGTCCGTCGCCGTCGCCGCCGACGGCCCCGAGGCGGTCAAGCTTGCCAAGGAGTTCCGCCCCGACGTCCTGGTGCTGGACGTTATGCTCCCCGGATTCGACGGCGTGGAACTGCTGGGCAGGATCCGGGCTTTCGCGCCGGAGGTCCCGGCCTTGTTCCTGACCGCCAAGGACGCCGTGCAGGACAAGATCACCGGACTGGCCGCCGGCGGGGATGACTACGTCACCAAGCCGTTCAGCATGGAAGAAGTGCTGCTGCGCCTGCACCGGCTCGTCCAGCGCTCTGGCGTGGCCGCGATGGACACCGCGGAACTCGTCGTCGGGGACCTCGTGCTCAACGTCGACACCCGGGAAGTCACCCGTGCCGGGGAGGAACTGCACCTCACGGCCACGCAGTTCGAACTGCTGCGCTACCTCATGGAGAACCCCAAGCGCGTCATCAGCAAGTCCCAGATCCTGGACCGGGTCTGGGACTACGACTTCGGCGGCCAGGCGAACATCGTCGAGCTCTACATTTCCTACCTGCGCAAAAAAGTCGATGCCAACCACCAGCCCATGATCCACACGGTGCGCGGCGCCGGCTACGTCCTGAAGCCGGCGGAGTAGCCGGTGCCCACTCTAGCCGGTGAGGTCCGCACCCCCGGCCGTGACTGGCGCAACCCGTCCACGTGGCACCTGCGCACCCGGCTGGTCCTGGTCGCCATGGCCCTGCTCGTGGCGATCTGCGGCGCCGTCGGCCTGTTCAGTTATGCCTCCATGGACCTCTTCCTCACCCGCCAGCTCGATACCCAGCTGGACCAGGCGTCGTCCCGTGCACGCGAATTCGGCCGGCCCCTGCCCGGCGGGACCGGCGGACGCCCCGACCCCCTCGAGGCCCGCGGCCAGGGCGTCGGCACGCTGAACGCCCGGATCCTGGGCGGCGCGGTCAGCAGCGCCGGCTTCCTCGCGGAGGACGCCACCCGCAAGAGCCTGTCCCCCGACGACGACTACGTCCTCCTCGCGCTGGCACCGAACGGCATCCCGGTGGACCGCACGCTGTCCGCCGGCGCCTACCGGCTCACGGCCGTCCAGGCACCGTACGGCGACGTGATCATCACCGGGCTTCCGCTGGCCGAGAAGGAGAACACCCTGGCCTCACTGGTCTGGACCATGGTGGTGGTGTCCGCCGGCGGCCTCGTGCTGATCGGCCTCGCCGGCACGGCCCTGATCCGCCGGACAATGAAACCGCTGGAGCAGCTGTCCGAGGTGGCCACCAAGGTGTCCCGCCTCCCGCTCGACGCCGGTGAGGTGGCACTCGCGGTGCGGGTTCCGGCGTCGGCCGCCCATCCCGGAACGGAAGTGGGCAGTGTGGGCTACGCGCTGAACCAGATGCTGGACAACGTCTCCAACGCGCTCGAGGCGCGGCAGCACAGCGAGATGAAGGTGCGCCAGTTCGTGGCGGACGCCTCGCACGAGCTGCGCACCCCGCTGACCGCCATCCGCGGGTACACCGAGCTGATGCGGATGACTGAGCACTTCACGCCGGACGGCGAGAAGTCCCTCGCCCGGGTGCAGAGCCAGTCCCTGCGGATGACCACGCTGGTGGAGGACCTGCTGCTGCTGGCGCGGCTGGACGAGGGCCAGCCGCTCAAGCTCAGCGATGTTGACCTCACGCAGTTGGCGATCGAGACGGTCAGCGATGAGAAGGTCATAGCCCCGGACCGCGTCTGGCAACTGGAGCTGCCGGAAGAGCCCGTGGTGGTCCGCGGCGATGCGGCCCAGCTCCACCAGCTGCTGGCCAACCTGCTCTCCAATGCCCGTAAGCACACCCCGCCCGGGACGAAGGTGGTCACCGGCGTGATGCGCTCGGCCGACGGCAGCGCCGTGGTGACGGTGACGGACAACGGCAGCGGGATCGCGCCCGAGTTCATTGACCGGGTCTTTGCCCGTTTCGCTCGGGCCGACGCGGCACGGAAGAACCCTGCGGTGACGACGGCAGCGGCGGCCGCCCGGGCGGGTGCGCCGGTCACCTCGGGGGCACCCGCCCGCGCTGGAGCAGGGCCGGCCGGCGGGGCCCCGGCACCGGCACCTACCGCCGAGGGGACCAGCGGACTGGGTCTGTCCATCGTGCAGTCGATTGTGGAGGCCCACGGCGGAACCGTCGAGGTCACCTCCCGGCCGGGCCGGACGGAGTTCGCCGTCCGCCTTCCACCGGCTCCGCCTGCCGCCCCCCGGTGACGATGTGGCGGGCGCTGGGCGCAAGCCGACGCACCGCCGTCGCGGTTTCTGTTATCGAAACGTGACTTAATCCCTCAACTCCGGTAGGGTTTTTCGAGTGCGGCCGCCATTGGGGCCGCATATCCGGACGGACGCCAAACTCTGCCGCTTCCCGGATTCCGCTGGACCAGGCAGAGGTGGGGGACCCAGAGTTCCCGGGCATTCTGCATGCATGCACCCTTGGGGTGAAGCCGACACGTGATCTTCCGTGCGGCCGGATTTCTCATCCGAACCCGACAGCTAACTCCACCGGCGTTGAGAGGCGATCATGACTGAATTCAAGGTACAACCGCGCCCTGCGGGCGTTGTCCGGAAATCCCGGTCCAAGGCCTCGCGCCACCGCGCCGAGCCAGCCAAGCCCGCTTCAGCCCTGTCCCGGTTTGCCGCCGGCATCGGATCCACCGGCCGCCGCGCCGCCGTCGTGACCGCAGCCTGTGCGGTGCTGATCGGAGTCGGCGCCGCCGGGCAGGCCGCCGATACCGCCCGCTGGAATGCCAGCGCCACCGGCGCCACCAGCGCCGAGGAGTCCATCCCCAGCGCGGATCCGCTGCCCAAGCTGAACTTCGAGAAGGTCCAGATCGCGGCGCAGCCCGTTGCCCCCGCCAGCGGCAGCATCGCACCCCAGTCCTCCGAGGTGAAGCCCGCGGAAGCGCCGGCACCCACGCCTGCTCCGGCACCCGCAGCAGCGCCGGCACCGGCACCGGCACCCCCCGTCGCCGTCGATGACCCGGCCGGGGCGCAGGCCTACGCCGCCGTGCAGGTGGGCAGCTACGGCTGGGCTCCCGGCGAGATGCAGTGCCTGATGAAGCTGTGGACCCGGGAATCCGACTGGAGGACAACCGCCACCAACGCCAGCAGCGGCGCCTATGGCGTGGTCCAGGCCCTGCCTGCCGAGAAGATGGCGAGCGCCGGCGCCGACTACCTGACCAGCTACCGGACCCAGATCAACTGGGGCCTGACGTATGTCAAGACCCGCTACGGTTCCCCCTGCGGCGCCCTGAACTTCCACTACGCCAACAACTGGTACTAAACCGGGCACAGCCAGCCCCTCAACCGGAGGCCCCGCATCCGCGCGATGCGGGGCCTCCGGTGTGCCGGCAGTTGCCACGACCGGCGGACTTCCACAGCCCTTGCACAGCTTGGCACTAAAGCCTTCATAAGAGCGGGCGTCACAGTGGAGGAATGACGTTCACAGACCAGGCCACAGGAACCCTGTCGCAGCCGCCGGCGACGGCGGACATTCCGGCTCCCGCCGCCGGGCCGGCACTGGCTGCCGGACCCGTTGCAGGACCCATCGCGGGGCCGGGCACCCGCCGCTCCCCCATCGACACCCGCACCACCCTGCCGGTGCTGGACGTGACCATACCGGTCTACAACGAAGAGCGGGACCTGGAAGCCTGCCTGCGCCGGTTGCACGCCTACCTGCTGGGCACATTCCCGCACAGCTTCCGGATCACCGTGGCGGACAACGCCAGCACGGACGGAACCCTCAAGACCGCCGAACGCGTGGCCCGTGAACTGCGCGAGGTGACGGTGGTCCATCTTGCTGAGAAGGGCCGCGGCAACGCGCTGCGGAAAGTCTGGCTCGCCTCGCCGTCGCCCGTCCTGGCCTACATGGACGTGGACCTGTCCACCGATCTCGCGGCGCTGGGGCCCCTGCTCGCCCCGCTGATTTCAGGACACTCCGACCTCGCCGTCGGGACCCGGCTGGCACACAATTCCCGCGTGATCCGGGGCCCCAAGCGGGAATTCATCTCCCGCGGCTACAACGTCCTGCTTCACACCTTCCTGGGCGCGCACTTCAGCGACGCGCAGTGCGGGTTCAAAGCCATCCGTGCGGACGTCGCCCGGCAGTTGCTCCCGCACACCCTGGACAATGCCTGGTTCTTCGACACCGAGCTGCTGGTGCTGGCCGAAAGATGCGGGCTGCGTGTCCACGAGGTGCCGGTGGACTGGACCGACGATCCCGATTCCAGCGTCGACATCCTCCAGACCGCCCTGGCTGATCTGCGCGGCATGGCCCGGCTGAGCCGGGACCTGGTCTCGGGCCGGATCCCCGTTCCCGAACTGCGCGCCGCCCTCGCCCGGGGCCCGCTGCCTGCCGCTTCCCGGCCACATGAACAAAGCCCCGGCGGCAGCCTGTTCGGGCAACTCGTCCGCTTCGGCAGCATCGGGGTCGCCTCCACCCTCGCCTACCTCGCGATCTTCCTGCTCTGCCGCGGCATCATGGACCCCCAGCTCGCCAATTTCCTGGCGCTGCTCATCACGGCGGTGGCCAACACCGCCGCCAACCGGCGCTTCACCTTCGGCGTCCAGGGGCGCCACCACGCGGCACGCCACCACTTCGAAGGACTCCTGGTCTTCGGCATCGGCCTGGCGCTCACCTCCGGCGCCCTGGCCCTCGTCCATGGAACCCCGGACCGCTGGCTGGAAGTCGTCACGGTCACCGCGGCGAACCTCGCCGCGACCGCCGTAAAGTTCTTGCTGTTCCGGCTGGTGGTGTTCCGGCGCCGCCGCGCCCATCCTGGTCCGGCCGCCGGCACCACAGACGCTTCCCGCCCCCGCACAGAAACGGCCAAGTAGATGACCACCACGCTTCGTTCCCCAGCCGGATCCGGTGGCGGCTCCGCTGCCCCGGCCCCCGATGGCCCGTTGGATCAGCCGGCCACGCGGCACCCGCAAAACCGCCGTGAACGCCTGCTCTTCGGCACCCAGCCGCACTGGGTCCGGCCCTCGGTGGCCCTGCTGCTGGCGCTCACCGCCGTGCTGTACCTGTGGGACCTGGAAGCCACCGGCTACGCCAACTCCTTCTACGCCGCGGCTGTCCAGGCCGGCACGAAGGACTGGACCGCCCTGCTGTTCGGTTCCCTGGACGCGGGCAACGCGATCACCGTGGACAAGCCACCGGCGGCGCTGTGGATCCCGGCCCTGGCCGGGCGGATGTTCGGATTCTCGGCAATGAGCATGCTCATTCCGCAGGCCCTCATGGGGGTCGCCGCCGTCGGGCTCCTCTATCTGACGGTCAAGCGCATCTCCGGCCCGGCGGCAGGCCTGTTGGCCGGCGGCGCCCTGGCGCTGACCCCGGTGGCGGCCCTCATGTTCCGCTTCAACAACCCTGACGCCATGCTGACCCTGTGCCTGATGCTGGCCGGCTACCTGACCACCCGCGCCATCGAGAGGGCCGGCTGGAAATGGCTGGCGGCGGCCGGCGCCGTGATCGGCCTGGCGTTCCTGGCCAAGATGTTGCAGGGGTTCCTGATCATGCCCGGGCTCGCCCTGGCCTACCTCTGGGCCGCCCCCACCACCCTGGGACGGCGGCTGCTGCACTTGCTCGGCGCGGCCGCGGGGATCGCCGTCGTGGCCGGGACCTACATCGCACTGTTCCAGCTGACCCCTGCCTCGGCCCGGCCCTATATGGCCGGCTCCCAGACCAACAGCTTCCTGGAGCTCACCTTCGGCTACAACGGCCTGGGCCGGATCACCGGTTCCGGTGGCGGCATGCCGGGAGGCGGCGGCGCACCCGGCGGCGGGTTCGGCGGGAACGTCGGATTCGGCGGAGCCGCCGGCATCACCCGTATGTTCGGGACCAGCTTCGGCGGCGAGGTTTCCTGGCTGCTGCCGGCGGCCCTGATCCTGCTCTGCGCCGGGCTGTGGTTCACCCGGCGGGAGGCACGGACCTCGAAGACCCGCGCGGCCCTCCTGTTGTGGGGCGGCTGGCTCGCGGTCACCGCCGCGATCTTCAGTTTCATGAGCGGCACCATCCACCCGTACTACACCGTGGCACTGGCTCCGGCGATCGCAGCCCTGGTGGGCATCGGCTCAGTGGAGCTGTGGCGGGGGCGGGCCTACTGGCCGGCCCGGATCGTCCTGGCCGCCACGGTGCTGGCCAGCTCGGTCTGGTCCGCGGTGCTCCTGGGCCGCGATCCGGGCTGGCTGCCCGGACTCCGCGTCATCGTCGTCGTCCTGGGTCTTCTCGCCGCCGTCGCAGTGATCCTGCGGGTGGACAGCCTCCCGGGCCTCCCCGGCCGGTTCCGCAAGGCGGCCACGGCCGGCGTCGTCGTCCTTTCGCTGCTGGCCGGCGGGGCGGGAACCGCTGCCTGGACGCTCGCGACGGCGGCCCAGCCGCACTCCGGTTCCATCCCCGCCTCCGGGCCCACCGCCTCGGCGATGGGCGGCGGCCGGACCACCGCCCGATTCGGGGGTGCCCAGGGCAGCGCTGATGGCCTGGGCGGCGGGACAGGGGGCCCCGGCAACGAAGGCGCCTCGACCGAGCTGACCGCGCTGCTGAAGTCCGCCGGGACCAAGTGGTCCGCAATCGTCTCGGGCGCGAGCCAGGCGGCAAGCCTGGAACTCGCCTCCGGCACCAGCGTGATTGCCCTCGGCGGCTGGAACGGCGGCGATCCCTACCCGACGCTGGCCCAGTTCCAGGCGATGGTGGGCCGCGGCGAGATCGGCTACTTCATCTCCGGCGGGATGGGCGGCGGCGGAGGCCGCGGGGGCAACTCCGAGGTGGCCGCCTGGGTCGCGGCGAACTTCCAGGCCCAGACCGTGGGCACGTCCACGGTCTACAGGCTGGGCGCCTAGGCTGCCATGACTGATACCCTTCACCCCGTGTCCTCCCCCGTTCCACAGAGTCCCGGCAGCCTGGCCACAGGCCAGGCTGCCGGGACTCCGCGCCGCGGGAGGGTCCCGCGGCTGACACCGCTGCGGCCACGCCTCGAACTGGCCGTCCTGCTGCTGGCCACCGGTGCCCTGTACCTGTGGAACCTCGGCGCCTCCGGCTGGGCCAACGCGTTCTACTCCGCCGCTGCCCAGGCCGGATCGCAGGACTGGACGGCGTGGTTCTTCGGCTCCTCGGACGCCGCCAACTCCATCACGGTGGACAAGCCGCCGGCCGCGCTCTGGGTGATGGGCCTGTCCGTGCGGCTGTTCGGGCTCAGTTCCTGGAGCATCCTGGTGCCGCAGGCGCTTATGGGCGTCGCGACGGTCTGGCTGGTCTACCTGTCCGTGCGCCGGGCCGCCGCGCCGGCCACCGCCGACGCCGGGCTTGCCCACCGGGCAGGCCTCCTCGCCGGTGCGGTCATGGCGCTGACCCCGGTGGCGGTGCTGATGTTCCGCTTCAACAACCCGGATGCCTTGCTGGTACTGCTCATGACCGCGGCCGCGTACGCCGTGCTCCGGTCCGTCCAGGACGCCACCGCCGCTAAAGCCGCCCTGCGCTGGCTCCTGCTGGCAGGCGTGTTCCTGGGCTTCGGCTTCCTGGCGAAGCAGCTGCAGGTGCTGCTGGTTGTCCCCGGCTTCGCCGTGGCCTACCTGTTCGCTGCCCCGGCCAAGCTCGGCAAGCGGCTGCTGCATCTGCTGGGTGCGGGTGCGGCAATGGCCGTCTCGGCGGGCTGGTGGCTGGCCGCCGTCGAGCTCATCCCCGCGGCGGACCGCCCGTACATCGGCGGCTCGCAGAACAACTCCATCCTGGAACTCACGCTCGGCTACAACGGCCTGGGCCGGCTCAACGGCCAGGAGACCGGCAGTGTGGGCGGCGGCAACGGCTGGGGCACGCCGGGGCTCTTCCGGCTCTTCAACAGCGAATTCGGCGGCCAGATCGCCTGGCTGCTGCCTTCGGTGCTGTTGCTCGGCGCGGGGCTGCTGTGGCTGGGGCGGCATGCTCCGCGCACCGACGCCGTGCGGGCCTCGGTGATCGTCTGGGGCGCCTGGGTGGCTGTCACGGGCCTGACCTTCAGCCTCATGGCCGGCATCATCCACCCGTATTACATGGTGGCCCTCGCGCCGGGGATCGCCGGACTCGCGGGCCTGGGTGGCGTCCTGCTCTGGCAGCGACGCGCCCGGCCCGTGGCCGCGGCGGTCCTCGCCGCGGCGATCCTGGCCGCCGGATTCATGGCGTCCGAGCTGCTGGGCCGCACCGCGGCGTTCCTGCCGTGGCTGCGCTGGGCAGTGCTCCTGGGCGCCCTCGCCGCCGGTGTCCTGGTGCTGGCCGCCGCTGCGCTCCCGCGGCTTGCGGCGCCCGGATTCCTTGCCCGGACGACGGCGGCCGTCGCCGTCGCCGCCGCCCTCGCCGGCCCGCTGGCATACTCGCTTGCCACCGCGTCCACGGCGCAGAGCGGTTCGATCGTCAGTGCCGGGCCGGCGGCCACCGGACGGGGTGCGGCCGGGATACCGCCGGTCTTCGGCGGCCAGGGCAACGCCAACGGGACGGGCGTGGGCCGCGGACCCCGCCCGGGAGGGGGCGGCATGGGCGGGCTCCTGGGTGCCGGCACGCCGTCGTCCGCCCTGGTGACCGCGCTGGAAACGAACGCGGGGAACTTCATCTGGGCCGCCGCCGTCGTCGGATCCAACAATGCCGCGGGGTACCAGCTGGCGACGGGGCTCCCGGTGATGGCCGTGGGCGGGTTCAACGGCACCGACCCCGCACCGACGCTGGAGCAGTTCCAGCAGCTCGTGGCCGGGGGAAAGATCCACTACTTCATCGCCGGGCGCATGATGCAGGGCGAAACCGGCTCTGACGACGCGGCCCGGATCGCCGCCTGGGTGCAGGCGAATTTCACCGCCCGGACCGTCGGCGGCACCACGGTGTACCTTTTGGCGGGGTAGGCGGACAGGGCTGGAGCGGTCCGGGACCGCGTGCGGACCCTAGAAGCTGAAGGACACGGTGCGTACGCCGGCGGCGGTGAGGTGCGTGGTTACGGAGACCCCGGAGAAGTCGGGAATATGGAGCACACCCTCCGGCAGTTCGCCGGCGTTGGGCCCGACCGCCACGGTCCGGATGCCGGCGGCGCGTCCCGCGGCGATGCCGGCCGGGGCGTCCTCGAACACCACCGCGTCGGCCGGGTCCACACCCAGCAGGGCGGCGGCCCGGAGGTATCCCTCAGGGTGCGGTTTGCCCCGGCTGACGTCCTCAGACGTGACCGAGGCGGCCGGGACGCCGATCCCCGCGGCCGCCATCCGGACCTCGGCCAGCTCCCGTGAAGCCGACGTCACCAGCGCTACGGCGTCCGGAGGGAGGCTCGCCAGCAGCTCCCGCGCCCCTGGCACCGGGACAATCCCGCGGGTTTCGGCCAGCTCCATCTTGCCCAGTTCGGCCGCGAGGGCATTGATGTCCGCACCGGCCGGGGCGAACCTGCGGACGGTGTCCATCGCCTGGACGCCGTGGGAGGAGCGCAGAATCTCCCCGATATCCAGGCTGTAGCGCCCGGCAAAAGTGGTCCACACCTGCTCCACGATGCTGGTGGAATCGACCACCGTGCCGTCCATATCGAACAGGACGGCCCGGGCGGTCAGGGTCGTGACACTAGGACGGGAGGGAAGGTTCATGACCCCATCCTGCCCCATGCCCCCGCCTCACACCCCGCGTTCACCCCGCGGACCGAGGGCCGGGCGGTCACGGCGCACAATCTGGCGGGATCAGCCGTTGGCCCGGCCGGGGATGTACTGCACCGCCCATTTGTTGCCGTCCGGATCGGCGAAATAAACGAAGTGGCCCCAGTCCTGGACATCGACGTCGCTGACGTCCACACCGTTGTCCTTGAGCTGCTTGTGCGCCGCCTGGATGTCGCTGACCACGAGCTGAAGGCTGGGGGCGGTCCCGGGCGCAGCGTCGTTGAGGCCCTCCCCGATGGCAATCGAGCAGCCGGAACCGGGCGGGGTCAGCTGGACGAAGCGGATGCCGTCCGTGGGCCGCTCGTCGTAGTCGGCGTTGAAGCCGACCTTGTTGACGTAGAAGTCCTTGGCGCGGTCCACATCGGATACCGGGACGAAGACGAGTTCAAGTTTCCAGTCCATGGCCACAGGCTAGCCGTGGACACGCAGAACCGGAAGGCAAGGGACGCCCGGCGGCCGCCGGGCCTTCCGGGCTGAATCAGCCGGCCACACCGTAAAGGCGGTCCCCGGCGTCGCCGAGGCCCGGCACGATGTAGGACTTCTCATTGAGCTTCTCGTCAATGGAGGCCAGGACGATTGTCACGTTGGCGTCGGCGAGCTCTTCCTCCAGCTTGGCCAGGCCCTCCGGGGCGGCCAGCAGGCAAATGCAGGTGACGTCCGAGGCGCCGCGCTTGAAGAGGAATTTGATGGCCTCGCGCAAGGTGCCGCCGGTGGCCAGCATGGGGTCCAGGACGAAGATCTGGCGGTCCGTGAGGTCCTCGGGGAGGCGCTCGGCGTAGGTGATGATGTCCAGGGTTTCTTCATCCCGGGCCATGCCCAGGAAGCCGACCTCGGCGGTCGGGACGAGCTTGGTCATGCCCTCAAGCATGCCGAGCCCGGCGCGGAGGATGGGGACCACCAGCGGGGTGGGTTTGGTGAAGGCGGTGCCGATAGTGGTGGCGACCGGCGTCTCGATGGTGACCGGTTCGGTGCGGACCTCACGGGTGGCCTCGTAAGCGAGGAGTGTGACGAGCTCCTCGGTGAGCTGGCGGAAGACCGGGGAGGGGGTGTTCTTGTCCCGCAGGACGGTGAGCTTATGGGCGACCAGCGGGTGGTCCACAACGAGAGTGCGCATGGGTCAAAACTATCACCCGGACGTCGGCGGCCCTCCCCGGGAGCCCGGCGCACCGGCGTCGTCTGCCGCGGCAACCGCCTCGCGCAGCGGGTGGTCAAACGTCGGTGCCGGGCCCGCGTGTTCGCGGTGCCGCAACACATGAAAGAGCCTGTGCGCAAGGATCACGATCCCCAGCCAGGCAAGGCCGAGCAGCCAGGCGGCGATCACGTCGGTCATCCAGTGATGGCCCAGGAAGACCCGGCTCAGGCCCATCGCCACGGCAAAGGCCACACCGGCGGTGATCAGTCCGACCCGGGTGATCGTCCGTTTTACCTGCAGGCAGGCCAGATACACCACGACGCCGATCACCACGGTGGTGTTGAGCGTGTGCCCGCTGGGGAAGGATGGGGAGTTCTCGTACGGCGGGACCGCGTCGGCATGGTCCGGCCGGGTGCGGCCCACCAGCTTCTTGCCCACGGCTGTGGCCGTCACGGACACCGCGGCGGCGCCGCCGATCAGGATCAGCGGCCGCCAGGTGCGCGTAATGAAGGTCAGCCATGCGGTCAGGATGGTGGCCAGGATGGGCATGCCGATCCCGCCGCCGATGTTCGTAAACGCCGTCACTGCCGTGTCCAGCGCGGGAGTGCGCAACTGCTCGGCGAAGGCCAGGGTGGGCTTGTCCAGGCTCGCGAGTCCGGCGTCGTCCACAACATTGTCATAGACCTCCGCGCCGAGGAGTGCCAGGACCACCACGATCACGCCGCCGACCAGCAGGGTGATCCAGAGAGCCGCATAGGGAACCACCCAGCGGCCCCAACGGTCAGTCAAGGTGTTCACGGCTGCCTCCCTGTTCCTAGCCCGTTCAAGGCTTCGCTTCCCACGAAACTATCATTGAGCAATGACCGCACCGGAGCCCCGCCATGCCGATTGGATGGGCCTTGCCCTGTCCGAGGCGCGCCGGGCGCTGGCCACCGCGGACGTGCCGATCGGCGCCGTCGTGATCGGGCCCGACGGCGGGGTGCTCGGTTCCGGGCGCAACGAACGCGAGGCGCTCGGGGACCCGACGGCGCACGCCGAGATGGTGGCCATCCGCGAGGCTGCGGCGCGCCTGCAGGAGCGGCGGGCCACGCTCGGGGAACCCGGCGAGGGCTGGCGGCTGGCGGACTGCACGCTCGTGGTGACGCTGGAACCGTGCGCCATGTGCGCCGGGGCGATTGTGCTGGCACGGATCCCGCGGGTGGTGTTCGGCGCCTGGGATGAGAAGGCCGGAGCCGCCGGTTCCGTGTTCGATATCCTCCGCGAGCGCCGGCTCAACCACTGGGTGGAAGTGTATGCGGGCGTCCGGGAACAGGAGTGTGCGGCGCTGCTTCGGGACTTCTTCGCCGGGCACCGCGGCGCCTGAGCCATTGCGGTACCGCTAGTTACCGGCCACGGAGCCTGCTGCGGCTGCCGCCAGGCCGTCGATCCGCTTCTGCCGGCTGGCAGGTGAGTCCAGGCTGAAGGCGCGGAAGTCGCCGAGGTCATCCCGGATCCAGGCCTCCACCTCGGCGATCCTTTGGGTCACGGCCGGCGTCGCGCCGTGGAAGAGCCAGGGCACGATCCGTTCCTTGCCCGGATCGTATTGCCAGAGCCCGATGATCCTGCCGCGGTCCAGGATGGGGTGGTCCGGGAGGTCGGCCTGCAGCGCGAGCGAGGCCATGATCTTCCTGGCGATGTTGTCCCCTTCAGGGCTGTCCGGATCGAGCAGGTCCGCCGCGTTGCGGCGAAGCAGCACCAGCGAGTCCGTTCCGGCGAGCAGTTGGATCTGTTCCCCGGCGGGTTCCTCAAAGGCGGCGAGGCGCCCGACGTCGTCGGGCAGCAGCCACAGCCCCGCGTCCACCGCGGCGGTCACCGCGGTGGGGACCGCCACGGCGCCGACGGCGGCGAGTGCCGCCTTGGTCTGCGCCACGGTGAAACCCGTGAACCACTGGGATTGTTTAAACGTGGCGCCGCCGGTCCAGGCCAGGTAACGGCGGATCAGTTCGGTGCGGGCTTCCGCGTCGTCGAGCGTGCCGGCCGGCTGGCCCCACAGCTCGTAGGCGTAGCGCTGCTGGTCGAGGCGGCCGTTCGCGGGGACGCGGCGGATCCGTCCCTGCGACTGCAGGATCCCGAGGGCCGTGGGCAGCGTGGTGGTGGCGCCTTTCTTCTTGCCCTCCTCGCCGAGGTTGCGCACGGAATCGCCGAGCTCCTCCTTGAGTTGGCGCGGGTCCAGCGGCGCCTCGGCTTCGGCGAGGGTGTGCAGCACCTGTTCTTCCAGCAGCGTGATTTCGCCGCGGTCCACGCCAAGCCTGCCGAGCACCTTGACGGTGGCCTCGGCAGCGTCCCGGCCCAGTTGCAGCGCCCAGCCGAAGTCGTCACGGCCCAGGACGTAGGTGCAGCCGCGTGCGGTGGGGAGTTCGAGGATGCGGTGCGCGAGGACGTCGGCGTCGACCTGGTCGCGGCGGATGCCGGCCCGGGCAAACAGCGTGAGGTAGGGGTTGGCGCCGCCCACGGACCGCGCCCACCCGGCCCGGGCAAAGACCTGCTCCGCCGTGCAGCCGGCCAGCGAGCCGTCCAGGCCCTGTTTGTGCCAGGCCCAGGCACGGAGCCGCTCCGGTGTGAGGGTCCCAACGGGAGGCACATTCGTCGTCATCGGCTCGGTTGTCATGGGCTCATTCTCCAACAGCTTGTTCGGCAGTGGAATCAACCCGGGCCTGCGGTGTGGCCGTGCCGTCGGCACTGATGATGGACAGCACCGTCCGGGCGGTGGCGTCCCAGCCGGGCAGCCGGCCACGCGCCGCCACAGCCGCGGCACGCCAGCGCGACCGGAGACCGGGGTCGGTGAGCCAGCGGCGCAGCACCCCGGCCAGCGGCGCCGCGTCCGCCGCGAGGGCGACGGCGGTACCCGGCACGGCGGTTTCCGGATCCGCGGTGTCCGGCCGGTTGCTGTCCGGCCGGCCGCTTTCCAGCCGGACACCGGCGGCGAGCGCCTCGACGGCACCGGTGCCCGCACGCACGACCACCGGGATGCCGCGGGCGAGCGATTCTGTCACGGCCAGCCCGTACGTCTCGGCCCGGGAGATGAGCAGGCTGAGGTTTGCGGCGGCCCATTCCGCCTCAAGCGCGGCGCCCCGCAACTCGCCGGGGACGCTCACCCGGTGCTGAAGCCCCAGCCGTTCCACGGTGTCCCTCAGCTGTGCGGCGTAGACCGGGTCGGCGGTGTCGGAGCCGACGAGGGACGCCGTCCACGGCAGCCCGGTGAGACCGGCCAGCGCATCGAGCAGCAGCGACTGGTCCTTGTTCGGCAGCAGGGCGGCCACGGCGATGAGGTGCGGGGGCTGCGAGCCGCCGGCCAGCGGTGCGGGCCCGGTGCCCGGCAGGGCCACCCGGGCGGCGTCGAAGCCGTGCCTGGCCCGGATGCCCGCCGCGGCCGAACCGCTGGTGCAGATGACGCCGGCGGCAGCATCCAGGGCGCGGTGCTCCCGGTCCGGGTGGGTGCCCAGCGGCATGTGCAGCAGGATCCATACGGGCCGTCCGGCGGCTGCGGCCGCTTCCAGCTCCTCCGGCGCCCCGCAGGCGAGCAGCCCGTCCACAAGGGTTATCCGGTCCCCCGCCTGGTTGTAGGCGCCGGCGGGGGCACGCCCGGAGTCTCCCAGCAAGCCGGCCAGCCGCCGTCGGTCCTCACGGCTGCCGACGGGCCAGCCGCCGTCGAGCGGGCAGGTTTCCACCTCGGCCCCCTGGGTGGCAAGCTCCCGGGCGAGGGCGGCATTGTAGACGTTCCCGCCCGAGTTGTGGCGCACATTGCCCGGGACCACCAAGCGGATGCGGGGGCCGGACGGCGGCACGGAGGGGATCTTAGCTCGCGTCGAAGTCGAGCGAGTAGCCGGCCCAGGCGTCGGGGGTCTCGCGCAGGGTGACGTCCAGGCCTGCCAGTTCGCGGCCGTCAGCGCCGTCGCGGATCTGTGCCGCCACGGCGTCGGCGATGTACTGGGCGAGGGCCTCTGTGGTGGACAGCCTGCCGGCGAAATCGGGGTGTTCGTCGAGGTTCTTGTAGTTCAGCCCGGCGAGGACCGAGTCCAGCACCTTCCCGGCTTCGCCGATGTCCAGGACGATCGCGTCCGCGTTCAGCGCCCGACGGCGGAAGGTCACCTCCGCGACGAAAGTCGCCCCGTGCAGGCCCTGGGCCGGGCCGAACGCCTCGCGGGGAAGGCTGTGGGCGATCATGAAATGGCTGCGGACGGTCAGGCTGAACACGGTTTTACCTCGTGGCTTCGGTCGATGGGTATTCAATAACGTGGCAGAGCGCGTCGAGCGTGCCGTCGGAGAGCCGCTGGACGACTTCGGGCAGTTCTTCGAAGGGCGACTGGCCGGTGAGGAAGACGTCGAACCCGGGATCGTTCAGCAGGGAGACGGCGAGTTTGAGCCGGTCGGCGTTGGTGCGGCGGTGGCGGCGGGCCCGGGCCACCACGCCCACCTGGCTGGCACGGATGGACAGCCGGCGGGCGTGGAAGTCCTCCCCGAGCGGCAGGGTGACCTTGCGGTCGGCGTACCAGGACATCTCGATGACGTCCCCCTCGTCGCCGACGAGCTGCAGGCTCCGCTCGAGGCCTTCCTGCGAGGCGGAGCAGTGGATCACGATGTCGCAGTCAGGCAGGGCGTCGTCGGGGTGGCTGAAGTCAACGCCGAGGGTGCCGGCGAACGCGCGCTTGGCCGGGTCGACGTCGATCAGCTGCAGGCGGCCCAGCGGGAAGGCGCCCAGGAGTTTGGCCACCATGCCGCCGACGAGTCCGGCGCCGATCACGGCAACCCTGTCGCCCAGGCGGGGGCCGGCCTCCCAGAGCCCGTTGACGGCCGTTTCGACCGTGCCGGTGAGCACGGCGCGGCGGGCAGGGACATCGTCCGGGACCACGGTGAGGGACTCCACCGGGACGACGTAGCGATCCTGGTGCGGGTGCAGGCAGAAGACCGTCCTGCCCTGCCATTCCGCCGGGCCCTGCTCCACGACGCCGACGGAGAGGTAGCCGAACTTCACCGGCGAGGGAAAGGTGCCTTCCTGATGCGGTGCGGCCATCTCCGCGGCGACGCATTCGGGAACGCGGGCGTTGTGGACCACCAGTTCGGTGCCCTTGCTGATGCCCGAAAACAGGGTGCGCACGAGGGCCTCGCCGGCTCCGGGCGCGGGCAGGTCCTCGCGCCGGAGTCCGCCCTTTCCGGGGCCGACGGTCCAGTATGCGGTTGCTGCGGTCTGCCCTGCTGCCTGCTTGTCAGTGCTGCTCATCGTGCTGACGAATCTAGTGCCCTGCCAGCGTACGGGGAAGGGGTGTTGGTTCGAGCGGGGCGCCGCGGGCGCCCTGGGCGGGACGCCGCGGCGGGTATTTCGGGGCCGTTTTGGGGAAGTGCGCCATGCTCCGGTACCCTATACAGGTTGGTGACGTGTCCGAGCGGCCGAAGGTGCAACACTCGAAATGTTGTTTGGTGTCAAAGCCAACGTGGGTTCAAATCCCACCGTCACCGCCATGTGGAAAGGCCCTGCTTCCCCTTGTTTACAAGGGAAGCAGGGCCTTTTGCGTTGAGTGGAAAGGGCCTTGCGGTAACGCAGCAGCAACAGAACTTTCGCGGTGCTCCTTCCTCCCGCGACGCAGGACGCCCGCTGCACGGGAATATCCATCAGGACCATGTGGGGGTCTCTGGATCGACCCGCCTATCAGCGGGCCTGGGCCGTCGACGGTTGAGCTTCGGGACCGCCGGCAGGGCACGCTGGCCGGTGGTCCGGGGCCGCCGCAACGCGTACATCCAACAAATCCAGGATTCGGGCGATCGAACGGGCTGAATAGCCAAGCAAGTCATCCTCCCCGAGGGCAAAGCCATACAGGAGCGACGCTCCGATGGTTTGCATGAGCAACTTCATGTCATTGCTCGCCAGCGTTTGGCCGGTCATCCGTTCCAGCCCGATGTTCAGGGCCCCGGCCAGCAGCGGCTGGTGGTTGCGGATGATCTCTTGCAGCTCAGGGTCGTGGCCAGCCTCCAGAATGGGATTGAGCCTGGCAGTGACCACGTTCGAGCCTAGCTTGGGGGCAAAGTAGATGGCCATCAGCCGGAGGGCAACCGACGTCAGGCTCTCCTCACCGCCATGGCAATCCCGAGCAACCTTCAGGGCGCTTTCAGATCGCAGGTCCTCGGCTCCTGCAACAGCGGCCCGAAACAGTTCCTTCTTGGATGGAAAGTAGTAGTTTCCGGATCCCGCGGCGAGCCCGGCAGCCTCGGCGGCGCGACGATGCGTGACGGCGGACGGGCCTTCGTCAATCAGCAATCGTGCGGCGGCCGCGGCCATCAGCTCCTGCTTCGCCTGGCTACGATGTTGCTTAATTTCCCTCACCCTCCTGACCCCGGTCCAGCAGGAATAAAACCACCGCTCCCGGCGCTACATGAAAAGCCATACAACAGTATGGCTTTAAGGATGGACCATGGCGGCCCACGCAAAGGGAAAGCGATTGCATCATGAGCATGACAACGGAAGCTCTCAAAATCGACTGGGCGATTATGCCTACCTACAACACCATCATGTCACTGGCCGCCGGGGCGGGATTGTTGGCCGTGGTCATTTTCAGCCGTGACCTCTTTCGGTTCCGCCGCAACAATGATGCAACTGTCAGCACAGACGGCTGGTCTTTGGCTTTTGGCGTGCTTGGCCTGATCCTCACCACCACCGGCCTGCACATGACCCTGACGTGGCCGCTGGCGGCAGGTGGCTTCCCGTTCGACAACATTATCTTCGGCGAAACCAGCCTGGGCTTCGGCGTGCCGCTGCTCGGGGCGGCCTTTTACCTGTGGCGTCGCGGCGAGGCGCTCACCTCTGCCCCCGACCCGATTGCCTTTGCAGCAAATACGGTCCGCCCATTGTCGCTCTTCATTGGCGGACTCGGCCTGAGCCTGTTCGCCATCGCGGCTGCCGGCGTTACCTACCAGCTTTTTGCAGCCCCCGCCCAGGAGCCAATTTCCGGAGCCTTCGCCGCCTATCCCATCATTGAAGCAACCTTCATGTCCGGGCTCTTTGCCCTCGTCGGGGTCGGTGCCGTGCTGTTCCCCTTTGCCATTGCCAAGCTCCGCACCTCCGGCGCAGCGGCATCCGGACTGGTCAAGACCATCGGCATCGTCTGGTATCTGACCGGGCTGGCATTCCTGCTCTTTGGCGCCATGAACTACTTCACGCACATCGGCCTGATTGTGAACACCATGTAGGGAGTCTGGCCGGCAGGGACCTCAACCAAGAGGCCCAGGCTATGGCGCCAGCCCCAATGGGCCGTCACCGCCAAATAGCAGGGCCCTGCTTCCCTTTGTTTGTAGGGGAAGCAGGGCCTTTGCTTTGTCCGGAATTAAGGTTGTGGGCTGTCCGTGACGCGGGTTCCTGTGCCGGCCCATGCTGTCCGTCGCGTTATGAGGCGCCGCCCCTGCATCATTGGGGGACTCTGCAGGGACGGCGCACCATAAAAACTATCCTGAGTCAGCGCCGCCGTGAGCGTTCCTGGCAAAGTCTTAACGTTTTCCTAACGCCGGCACCGCCAGGTGGCCGGGTGTCCTTAGGGCTCGAGGAGCATCAGGATTGTTTCCGGGCGGACGCCGTCGAATTTCATCGCTTCGGCCGCGGCTTCGGATTCCATCACGCGCTGGAAGGTGTCCATGTCGGGCACGTCGGCGATCAAGCCGACACGGTTGCTCTTGCCTGGGTCGACGAACGTTCGGACCGTAATGCCCAGGGGCCCGAAGACTTCTTCGCGTTTTGGTGAACCGAGCCAGTGCTCCACATCGTCGACCTCGTGGAAGATCATCACTGTTGTCATCGTTGCCTCTGCTTTCTGAAGGTGTATCAGGAGCTGGATTGAAGAGGATCCGCGGGAGCATGTCCCCCTCGCGCTGAACGTACCACTGCCTCCACTCCGGCGATAGGGAGCGAAATCAACGGTGCGTACTTGGGGAATGCGGTCCCCCGTAGTGGAGAATGCGTTCATGACCAACGACGATCTCCGCCCGGTCTACTTCCTCTCGGACAGTACGGGCATTACCGCGGAAACACTCGGCAATACCTTGCTGACGCAGTTCCCCGGAAACAACTATGACCGGATCACGATCCCCTTCATCACGACCGTCCAGCAGGCACAGTCGGTCGTCAGAATCATCGACGGGCTGGCCGCCCGCGGCCCGCAGCCGATCGTGTTCTCCACCGCCGTGGGCAGCGACATCCGCCTGGTCCTGGCAACGTGCCAGGGAATCATCGTGGACCTGATCGGGACGCACGTCGGGCAACTGGAGCGGGCCCTGGGCACACAGGCCAGCGGGGAACCGGGGCGCGCGCACGGCCTGGGCAACGCCGCCCGCTATCAGTCCCGGATGGCCGCCGTCGAATATGCCATGGAGCACGACGACGGCCAGAGCCTGCGCGCGCTGGAAAAGGCCCAGGTCATCCTCGTGGCCCCGTCCCGGTGCGGCAAGACGCCCACCACCATGTACCTGGCGCTGCAGCATGGCATCTTCGCCGCGAACTTCCCGCTGGTGGACGAGGACTTTGAACGCGAAGGCCTCCCCAAGCCGCTCCGGCCGTTTGTGGAGAAATGCTTCGGCCTCACCACCAACCCGCTGCGCCTGAGCCAGGTCCGCACCGAGCGCCGGCGCGGCTCACCCTACGCGTCACTGCGGCAGTGCGGTTTTGAGCTGCGCAGCGCCGAGCGTTTGTACATCTCGCACGGGATTCCGTACCTCAATTCGGCCAGCGTGTCCGTGGAGGAAATGGCCGCCACGATCCTGCAGCAGATGAACCTCAAACACTAGTGAAACTTTTCACAATCACGGTGTGGTGCACGTCATGTGGAAAGACTGGCGGAGACGTGAAACTGTGGACAGGACTTGCGCCCACCAAGCGGTGATCGCCGCACGCTGGGCGGCGCCCCTGCATGCCACCATCTGCAAAGGAGCAGTAAATAAATGACGACAGACATTCTGTGGTTCTCAGAACTCGGACTCAAGGACCTGGACCGGGTCGGCGGCAAAAACGCCTCCCTCGGTGAGATGGTGCAGAACCTGACCTCCGCCGGAGTCCAGGTGCCGGACGGCTTCGCGACGACAGCGGACGCCTACCGCAGCTTCCTGGCTGACTCCGGCCTGGACCAGAAGATTGCTGACCGGCTGATCGGCCTGGACACCGACGACGTGACGGCCCTGGCCGCTGCCGGCCAGGAGATCCGGACCCTGATCCGCGAGACGCCGTTCCTGCCGGACTTCGAAGCGCAGATCCGTGACGCCTACCAGAAGCTGGTGGAGAAGCACGGAGGATCCGCGGACCTCTCCTGGGCTGTCCGCTCCAGCGCCACCGCGGAAGACCTTCCGGATGCCTCCTTCGCCGGCCAGCAGGAGACCTTCCTGAACGTGCGCGGGATCGACAACATCCTCGTGGCCATCAAGGATGTCTTCGCGTCGCTCTACAACGACCGCGCCATCGCCTACCGGGTGCACCACAAGTTCGAACATGCAGAGGTCGCGCTCTCGGCCGGAATCCAGCGCATGGTGCGTTCCGACGTCGGCGCCTCCGGCGTCATGTTCACCATGGACACCGAATCCGGCTTCAACGACGCCGTCTTCGTCACCTCCTCCTACGGCCTCGGCGAGGCCGTTGTCCAGGGTGCCGTCAACCCGGATGAGTTCTACGTGTACAAGCCGGCGCTGCTGGCGGGCCGGCCTGCCATCCTCAAGCGCGGGCTGGGTGAGAAGGCGCTCCAGATGACCTACACGAGCAACCGCGAAATCGGCCACACGATCGACTTCGTTCCGGTGGAGGCTTCGCTGCGGAACCGCTTCAGCCTCACGGACGACGACGTCGAGCAGCTCGCCCGCCACGCCCTCGCCATCGAGAGCCACTACGGGCGCCCCATGGACATTGAATGGGGCAAGGACGGGATCGACGGCGGCCTGTACATCCTGCAGGCGCGCCCGGAGACCGTGCAGTCCCGCAAGGCCGCCGGCCAGCGGAGCCGCTTCCGCCTGAACGAGACCGGCAAGGTGCTGTCCGAGGGTCGCGCCATCGGACAGCGCATCGGCGCCGGCCGGGTCCGCATCCTCACCGCCATCGACCAGATGGCCGCCTTCGAAACCGGCGACGTCCTCGTCGCCGACATGACCGACCCGGACTGGGAACCGATCATGAAGCGTGCTTCCGCCATCGTCACCAACCGCGGCGGCCGCACCTGCCACGCGGCGATCATCGCCCGCGAACTGGGGATTCCCGCCGTCGTCGGCACCGGAGACGTCACCGACGTTCTGTCCGACGGCCTCGAAGTGACCGTCTCCTGCGCCGAAGGTGAGACCGGCCTGATCTACGAGGGGCTGCTGGACTTCAGCGTCGAGGAAACCGAGATCGCCCAGCTGCCCGAGGCTCCGGTCAAAGTCATGATGAATGTCGGCACCCCGGAGCAGGCGTTCACGTTTGCCCAGCTGCCCAACCACGGTGTGGGCCTTGCCCGGCTGGAATTCATCATCAACCGCCAGATCGGCATCCACCCCAAGGCGCTGCTGAACCTGGACGCGCAGCCGGAAGATGTGGCCGCGGAAATCCGGGAGCGGATTGCCGCCTACGACAGCCCGCGCGACTACTACATCAAGCGCCTGGCCGAAGGCGTGGCCACCATCGCCGCGGCCTTCGCGCCGCAGCCCGTGATTGTGCGGATGTCCGACTTCAAGTCCAACGAGTACGCCAACCTGCTCGGCGGACCCGCCTACGAGCCGCATGAAGAGAACCCGATGATCGGCTTCCGCGGCGCCTCGCGGTACCTGGAGCCGTCCTTCCGGGACTGCTTCGACCTCGAGTGCGAGGCCCTGTCCTACGTCCGCAACGAGATGGGCCTGACCAACGTCAAGCTGATGATCCCGTTCGTGCGTACCCTGGACGAGGCCAGCGGCGTCATCGACCTGCTCGCGGAGAACGGACTGCGCCGGGGCGAGAACGGCCTTGAGGTCATCATGATGTGTGAGCTGCCGTCCAACGCGCTGCTGGCCGACGAGTTCCTGGACTACTTCGACGGTTTCTCCATCGGCTCCAATGACATGACCCAGCTGACCCTTGGCCTGGACCGGGACTCCGCGATCGTCGCCGGCAGCTTCGACGAACGCAACCCCGCCGTCAAGAAGCTCCTGAGCATGGCCATCAAGGCCTGCAAGGAACGCGGCAAGTACGTGGGAATCTGCGGCCAGGGCCCCAGCGACCACGCGGACTTCGCCGAATGGCTGGTCAGCGAGGGAATCGACTCCGTCTCGCTGAACCCGGACACCGTGGTGGACACCTGGATCCGCCTCGCAGCAGCAAGCGCCGAGGCGAACTGATACCTCGTTGACGAAGCCGCGGGTCAGGTTCACGCCTGTCCCGCGGCTACTCTGGGTCATGACCGATCAACAAAAGAACTGGCACGCCGGGCACAAAGCCTCACTGACCAAAGGCCAGCGCGCCGCCGACATCATGCGGAACGGGATGGGAAGCTGGCCCTTCGTGGGAGGCTTCATCGGCTTCATGCTGATCTGGGCCGCCATCAACACGTGGGCACTCGCGACGAATTCCTGGGACCCCTACCCGTACATTCTCCTGAACCTTCTGCTGTCCATGCTGGCCGGCCTCCAGGGCGCCATCCTTCTGATCGCCGCCAAACGGCAGGACGCCATCGCCGCTGCGATGGCCCAACACGACTACGACACGAATGTCAAGGCCAAGGAAGAGATCGAGCTTCTGATGGCCATCAACAGCCAGCAGCTGGAAATCCTGAAGGAACTCAAAGAGCTGGCGATGTCGAGAGCCTTGAATTAAAGGGCCGGCGGGCGTTCGAGTGCCGGTCCGGAACAGCCTGGGAGCGGTGCGTTTTCAGACCACTTCGACGAGCTTGATCCGCTCATCGTCGCGTTCCAGCTCCTCGGACCAGTAGGCGGGATCCTTCGCCATCTGCCGGTACTCCGGCAGGAAATCCCGGAAGAGCTCAGCCAGCAGCGCGTCATCATGTTCCACAAGACGGCGGACCGTCTCGACGTCCAGGGGAACATCCAGAAGCCGCTCGGCAGGAATGACGACTTCGTGGGTGTTGTCCTGGTACCGGAGTCGGAACGAGTATTCGATGGCAAGTTTCATGGGCTGTGCACCTTTTCGCTCAGGTCATAGGCGTTCAGGTCCAGGCGGATGATCGCCGGGCACTGCACACCTGCGCCCAATGTATCCACGACGCGCGGGCAGAAGGAAGACCGCCGGGGCAAGCTCCACGGCGCCGCAGGCGCCTCCGATGTACCTGGTTACCGAAGCGGAGGCCACGCCCATGAGGCTTCAGCAGCCCTCGAAATCGCTCAGGACCTTGACCTTGCCTGCGGAGGCTGACGTCGGGTCGAAGGTGTAGCCGATCCATTCCCGGGCCAGCCGGCGGGCCAGTTCCACGCCGACCACGCGTTGGCCCATGGTGAGGACCTGGCAGTCGTTGGAGAGCACAGAGCGCTCCACGCTGAAGGAGTCGTGGGCCGTGGCGGCGCGGATGCCGTCGATTTTGTTGGCGGCGATGGCGACGCCGATTCCTGTGCCGCAGAACAGGATGGCCCGGTCTGCGTGCCCGTCCCTGATCATCTCCCCGGCGGCAATGCCGACGTAGGGGTACGGCCTGGCAAACTGCTCGGGGGTATCGCTGCGGTTGACGCCGATGTCGATGATCTCGCTGACCCGGGGGTCACTGCGAAGGTCCTCGAGGATCTGGTTCTTGTAGTCGACCCCGGCTTCGTCGGAGCCCAGGATGAGTCGAATACCCACCGGCAGTCCTTCCATATCGTTGTTAACGCCCTGCGCCGCGGTGCTCATGAGCGTGCTCCGGCCGGTTGCCGGACTGCTGCCAGGTGCGGGCCCGCCACACTGAAAATCATCGCAAGCGACGTTGCTCCCGGATCGACCGTTCCCACACTCTTTTCTGCCAGCGGGCGTGCGCGGCCCTTGCGGGGGCGAAGCGCCGCGGTGGCTTCCGCCGCGGCCGTGGCTTGCGCGGCAGCCTGCGCCCAGCCCAGGTCCGGACCGGCGCCTTCCTCGACCAGGCGGCAGAACGTCTCGGTGAACGGGATCAGAGCGTCAACCATGGTCTTGTCGCCGACTTCTGCCTTGCCAAGGTCAACAATCCGGGTGGAAAAACAGCGCAGGGCCGCCGCCAGCTCCAGTGCGACGGGGGCCCGCTCGTTCCCGAGCGACTCACCGAAAGCCCGCAGGCCGGCGCCCCACAGTACGCCCGAGGTCCCGCCGGCTTTGTCAGCCCAGGCGTCACCGGCCGCGACGAGCACGGCACCTGCGCCTGCTCCCCGGGAGTTGGCGGCGGTGGCGGCGGCGTGCGCAGCGTCGATCCCCCGGACCATGCCTCGTCCGTGGTCCCCGTCCCCGGCGATGGCGTCCAGCTCCCCCAGCTTCTTCTCGGCTCCATGCAGGGCGGCGCGGGCGGCGTCGAGCGCTGCCACGCAGTTTCCCGCATAGGACCGTGAGGTGTCACCGGCGTCGAACATCTCCATGTCAGCCATGTCATTGGTCATGTGTTCGCCGGACGGTTCCCCCGCAGGGTGGGTTGTGGTACCGCGCCGGTAGGCGGGGGTCTCGGCGGGTGCCGTCCACAGGGTTTCGAGTTCCTGGTCCAGCCAGGTGATGGTCAGCGAGACCCCGGCCATGTCCAGGCTGGTCACGAGTTCACCCACCTCGGGCATCACCAGGGTGTAGCCCGCGGC
This sequence comes from Arthrobacter sp. PAMC25564, assembly GCF_004798705.1. Classification (NCBI taxonomy): domain Bacteria; kingdom Bacillati; phylum Actinomycetota; class Actinomycetes; order Micrococcales; family Micrococcaceae; genus Arthrobacter; species Arthrobacter sp. PAMC25564. The sequence goes on from NZ_CP039290.1 coordinate 103,032, forward strand.
GCGGAGCAGCGGCGCGACCGTCAGCCACAGGACGAACAGCTCCTCGTGCTTGGTGGAGCCGAGTCCGTTGAGGATAACGGCGATCCGCCGGCCGGCATCGTGGGGCGTCTCGGCCAGCAGCCGGGACACGAGTTCCTGGCCCAGCTCCCTGGCTGACGGCAGCGCGGTGTCGAACAGTCCGGGTTCGCCATGGATTCCCAGGCCGAGCCCCATCTGCTTCTCCGGCAGGGTGAACAGCGGCGCATCCGCCCCGGGGAAGGTGCACCCGTGGAAGGCGGTCCCTATGCTCCGGGTCAGTTCATTCGCTTTGCGTCCAAGGCGGACGACGTCGGACAGGCTCGCGCCCGCTTCGGCCGCGGCCCCCATGACCTTGAAAACGGTGAAGTCCCCGGCGACGCCGCGGCGTTTTTCCGACTCCGACGGCGGGGCGCTGGCGACGTCGTCGGTCACGAGCACGTTCTCCACCCGGAGTCCCTCGGCGGCAAGCCGTTCGCTGGCCAGACGGAAGTTCATAACGTCGCCCGCGTAGTTTCCGTAAGCGAACACCACCCCGGCGCCGGAATCCGCGGCCTTCGCCACCGAATAGGCCTGCTGCGCGGAGGGTGAGGTGAAGATGTTGCCCACGACGGCGCCGTCGGCCAGTCCGGTGCCGATGAGCCCGGCGAAGGCCGGATAGTGGCCCGAGCCGCCGCCGGCAAGCACGGCAACCTTTGGCTGCGTGGGCCGGTGCCGGCGCACCGCGCCGCCCGGCACCTGCCGGACGAGGCCGGAGTGGACGTCGCAGAAACCGGCGAGGGCTTCCTCGGCGAAATCGGACGGGTCGTTGAAAATTCTGGTCATTGTGGGGCTCTCTGACTTGGCGCCTGCGAGGGCTGCTAGTGGATGTGGCTTCCGCCGTTGATATCGATGGTGGTTCCGGTGAGATAGCCGGATTCCTCGGAGGAGAGGAAGGTGATGACGGCGGCGATTTCCTCGGTGGTGGCGTTGCGGCCCACCGGGATGCCGGCGTTGATCGCGGCTTCCTGCTCGTCCGTGCTGCCCACGCGGATGTTGGTGTCCACGGCGCCGGGGGTGATGGCGTTGACGGTCACACCGGTGCTGCCGATCTCGCGGGCCAGCGCCTTGGTGAAGCCGAGGATCGCGGCCTTGGCGGCGGAGTAGGGGACCTTGCCGAAGACGCCACCGCCGCGCTGGGCCGACACGGAGGACATGTTGATGATCCGGCCCCAGCCGCTGGCGATCATGTCCGGCAGGAAGGCCTTGGTCACCAGGTAGGTGCCGGTGGAGTTCACGGCCATGACCTTGTTCCAGAGTTCCAGCGTGGTTTCCAGGAACGGCACCGGCGAGGTGATCCCTGCGATGTTGGCCAGTGCCCCGACCGGGGGCAGGTTGCCGGAGCGGACTTCGGCGGCGACGGCCCTGTAGGCGGCGTTGACGGAGTCCTCGCTGGCGACGTCGATCTCGTGGCCGAAGGCCGGGACGTTGAATTCGTTGCCGATGTCGGCGGCGACCTTCGCGGACTTCTCGCCGTCGAGGTCCAGGATCACGACGGCCCAGCCGTCGTTGGCGTAGCGGCGTGCGGTGGTGATGCCGATGCCCCGGTCCGAGGTTGCCCCGGTGAGGACGGCGGTGCGCTGGATGGTGGTGGTCATGATGCTCCTTGGGTTGGTTGCTGTGGTGTTCAGATGAGGTCGGTGATGTAGCTGGCTGCTTTGGCGGCCGCGGCGGGGCGCTCGTCGTGGGTGACGTCACGGGTTTCGAGTTCCAGGGAGAAGTGGCCGGCGTAACCTTCGGCGGCCAGCGCCCTCAGCCCTGCGCCGAAATCGGCGTCGCCGTTGCCGATGCTGAGGTTGATGTTGCCCGGCACCGCGTCCCTGAGATGGACGTGGGAAATCCGGCCCTCGTGGCGCTTGATGTACTCCAGCGGGTCTTCGCCGGCGGCGACGATGTGGCTGAAGTCCATGACGATCCCGACGCCGGAACCGGCCAGCCGGTGTGCGAGCAGTCCGGCGCGTTCCAGGTTCCAGCAGAAGCGCAGGAAGTGAAGTGATTCGGTCCAGAGTTCGACGCCGAATCCCGCGGCACGCTCCCCGGCCCGGGTGAGCTGCTCGGCGATGGTGTCCAGGTCCTCCTCGAGGCTCCGGACCGGGTCATGGCCCAGGGCGCCGCAGGGAAGTACCAGGGCTTTCGCGCCGGTGTTGGCAGCGAGGGTGAGGAGTGCGTCGAGGTGCCGGTTCCGGGCTGCCTGGGCATCGGCGCCGAGGACGGCGTTCAGGTCCCCGATGTCCCCGTTGACGGACCGGACCCGGAGCCCGGAGGCAGCGACGCTGGCGGAAACGGCCGTCACGGCGTCGGCATCCAGTTCGTAAGGGACGTGGTCGCAGACACCGGGAAGGGCGCCGAGGTCGATTTCCTCGAAACCCAGCCCGGCAATGGTCCGAACGGCCGTGGGCAGGTCCTGGTGGCGGAAGCTGATGGACGAGCAGCCGAGTCGGGGGTTGAACATCGTCGTTGATCCTCTGGTCGTGCCCGTGGGCCGTAGTGATGAGGACCACACTACTGCGGTCAACTGTCAACAGTCAACCCTTGAAGTTGACTGTTGACAGAACGACATGATGCGGGTCACACTGGCGTATCATGTGTTAACAGTCGACAGTGCTGGGGCGTCAGGCGTCAGTCGCTCTTCGAAAGGGATTCACCAATGAGCAAAGAAGCTCTGGCCATGCGCGGTCCGGTCCACGGCACCAAGGATGCAAAGCGGGTCGCCATCGGCTCCAGCGTCGGCGCGGTCATCGAAACGTATGACTTCATCGGTTTCGGTACCGCGGCTGCCCTCTACTTCGGCACCGCGTTCTTCCCCACCGGCGACCCGGTGACCGGAACCCTCGCAGCCTTCGCTACCCTCGGCGTCGGCTTCGCCGCCCGGCCCATCGGCGGCATCATCGGCGGCCACCTCGGAGACAAGCTGGGCCGCAAGCCCGTCCTGGTCGCATCCCTGATCCTCATGGGCATCGCCACCTTCGTCATCGGACTGCTCCCCACCTACGGCCAGGTGGGCCTGCTGGCCCCGGCTCTGCTGGTATTCGTCCGCATCGTCCAGGGCCTGGCCTTCGGCGCGGAATGGGGCGGCGCCATCCTGATGAGCTATGAGCACGCGCCGTGGAAATCCAAGGGCAAGTACACCGGAATGGTCCAGGCCGGCTTCCCCGTCGGGCTCCTGCTGGCCAACCTCGTCTTCCTCTTCAGCGTCCAGCTCGGCGGCGAACTCGCCTGGCGCATCCCGTTCCTCGCCAGCATCGTGCTGGTCGCCGTCGGCCTGATCATCCGCTCCAAGGTCCCCGAATCCCCGGTCTTCGATGAGATCAAGGACAGCGGCACCATCGTGAAGTCCCCCATCGTCGAGGTCCTGAAGACGGACTGGCGCAGCATCGTGAAGGGCATCGGCCTTCGGATCGCCGAGACCGCAGGCTACGCCGTGTCCATCACCTACATGATTTCCTACCTGAACAGCCAGCACCTGGCTGACAAGACCCAAACGCTCGTGGCCCTGTGCATCGCCTCCGCTATCGGCATCTTCGCCACCCAGGCCTGGGCCCGGCTGACGGACAAGATCGGCCGCAGGCCCCTTTACATCTGGTCCTGCGCCTTCGCCCTGCTGTTCGCGGTCCCGATGTTCCTGCTGGTCAACACGGGGATGTTCATCTTCGTCATCGCCACACTCGTGATCTCCTACGCCGTCTGCCAGAATTCCCTGGCCGGAGCCCAGGGCGCCTGGTTCCCGGAGCTCTTCCAGGCCAAGACCCGCGCTTCCGGCGCCTCACTGGCCTACCAGATCTCCGCCATGGTCTCCGGCTTCACCCCGTTCATCACCACCCTGCTGTTCGTCAGCTTCGGCTGGATGGGCCCGGCCCTGCTCTTCGGCGCCTACGCAGCCATCGGCCTGTGGCCGCCGTCGCCACTCGTGAAACGTGGGGCAGGCGCGAACGTGAGCTCGCGGACGCGGCCACCAAAAGCACCCCGCAGTCGGTGAACGCCTGATGGCAACCATCAGCGAGGTGCACAGGCCCGGCAGAATCCCCGGGGAAACAGCAGCGGAGCGCACGGCACGGGTCCAGGGTGCAGCGTTCCGGATCCGGCACCATGCCTTGAACATGGGCGAGGTCCAGGGACAGGGCTACGTCGGCCAGGCCCTTGGTGCGGCGGACATGCTGGCTGCCGTCTATGCGGACCAGCTCCGCTTCAGGGCCGGCGACCCAGAGTGGGAGGGGCGGGACCGGTTCCTGCTCTCCACGGGCCACTACGCCATCGGCCACTACGCGGCCCTGGCCGAAGCCGGGACCATCCCGGTGGACGAACTGGACACGTATGGCTCGGATGATTCCCGGCTCCCGATGTCCGGGATGTCCACCTACACGCCCGGCATGGAAATCTCCGGCGGCTCCCTGGGCCATGGGCTTTCCATCGCCGTCGGCATGGCCTTGGGCCTGCGGCACCAGCGCTCGGCGGCGAGGATCTACAACTTCCTCTCCGACGGCGAACTGGACGAGGGCTCCACCTGGGAGGCCGCCATGGGTGGCCATCACCATCAGCTGGGCAACCTGACCGCCATGGTGGACATCAACGCCCTGCAGGCGGACGGCAAGACGGACACCGTGCTCCGCACCGAACCCGTTACAGAAAAGTGGGAGGCTTTCGGCTGGTACGCCCAGCGGGTGGACGGCAACGACGTCGGTGCACTCCTGGCGGCGTTCGACAACGCCGCCGCCCGGGCGTCCGCCGTCGGACGCCCGTCCGTAATCCTGTGCGACACCAAGGTGGGTCGCGGGGTGCCCCTGCTCGAGGACCGGGAAAAGGCGCACTTCATGCGCATCGAAGAGCACGAATGGCAGCTCTGCCGCGAACAACTGACCGCAGGATTCCATGGAAAGGCCGGCCGATGAGCACCGCCACCGCACCAAAGCTGAAAACATCGGCCATGATCGCGTCCTTCGCGGACCCGGGCCAGAAGACCGTGTCCGCACCCTTCGGGCACGCCCTGGTCAAAGCCGCGCAGGAAAATGACAGGATCGTGGGCCTGACCGCGGATCTGGGCAAGTACACGGACATGCACATCTTCGCCCAGGCCTTCCCGGAGCGGTTCTTCCAGATGGGCATGGCCGAACAGCTGCTGTTCGGGGCGGCGGCAGGGTTGGCTGAAACCGGCCTGGTGCCCTTCGCATCCACCTACTCCGTGTTCGCAGCCCGGCGGGCCTACGACTTCCTGTGCCTGGACAGCGCCGAACCCAACCTCAACGTGAACATCGTGGGCGGCCTTCCCGGCCTGACCACGGGCTACGGTCCCAGCCACCAGGCCACCGAGGACATGGCAATCTTCCGCGGCATGCCCAACCTCACCATCGTGGATCCGTGCGATTCGCTGGACATCGAACAGGCCGTCCCCCAACTCGCGGCCAGCGACGGGCCAACGTACCTGCGGCTGCTGCGCGGCAACGTCCCCACCGTGCTGGACGAATACGACTACACCTTCGAACTCGGCAAGGCGAAGGTCCTCCGCGGCGGCAACGACGTCGTGTTTGTCTCCAGCGGGCTGATGACCATGCGGGCGCTGCAGGCTGCGAAGGCACTGGCGGCCCACAACGTGGACGTCGCCGTCGTCCACGCCCCCACCATCAAACCGTTCGACACCGCCACCGTGCTGGCGGAACTGAACACCGACCGGCTCGCGGTGACACTGGAGAACCACAGCGTGATCGGCGGCCTGTTCGAGACAGTCGCCTCGGCAGTCGTCACCGCCGGGCTCGGCAAGCGCGTGGTGCCAATTGCCTTGCCGGATGAGTTCCTCGACGCCGGCGCCCTGCCCACCCTGCACGAACGGTACGGGCTCTCCGTCCAGCGGGTCGTGGCAAAAGTCCTGGCAGAACTCGGCTGAGCCGGATCCGCAACACGGAAGCGCGGGGCCGTTTCACCGCCGGTTCCGCGCTTCTGCCGTAACATCAACTGTTAACACACCAAATGTAAACAGTCGACCACTGACATAGAGGACCAATACGATGGCCGGAGCCACAGCACCGCTTCTTGGACTGGAAAAGAAGAGCCTCCGTGAGCAGGCGCTTTCCGCCCTGCGCATCGCCATCACGAGCGGAGAACTCGAGCCCGGCCGCCACCTCGTGGAAACCGAGCTTTCCGACATGCTCCAGATCAGCCGCGGCACCCTCCGCGAGGCACTCCGGCAACTGGAACAGGAAGGCCTGCTCTCCGCCGGACCACGCGGCCGGCTGTCCGTGCGCCATCTGGACGCCAAGGAAATCCGGGACATCTACTCGGTGCGCGCCGCCCTGGAATCACTGGCCGCCCGCACGCTCTGCGAACTCCCCGAGCGGCAACACGTCATTAGCTCGCTGCGGGCCGCCATCGACGCCATGTCGGCAGCCACGAAGGGCACTCTCGAAAAGAGGATCGAATCCGACCTCGAGTTCCACCGCACCATGTGCCGCCTCACCGGCAATGAAACCCTGCTCCACTCGTGGGAATCGCTGGAAGGGTCCATCCGGATGTCCATCATGTTCGCCGGGCTGGAAAAAGGCGTCAAGAACATGAGCGTGGACCGGCACCACGACATCGTGGCCGCGATCGAAACCGGCGATGCCTCCCTGGCCCGCAAAACCATCCGGGAACACATGGACACCGCCGCGGACAATCTCGTCGCCTAGGTCCGTTACTGGCCGGCGCCCTGGGCCGGGGCCCCGGGCTGCGTGCCGGAGCCCGCACCGCCGGTCCCCGCTCCCCCGGTTCCGGTAGCACCACCGGTTCCGGTACCGCCGTTGCGGCGTCCCTGGCCGGTCGTCGGGTTGCCCGTTCCGGCCCCGTTTCCGGCCCCGTTTCCGGTTCCGGCCCCCGGGCCCTGGAAATTGCCGACCCTGGCCGCCCGGCCCCCGGCGTCGATCTGTTTCTGGACGGCGGAACCGGCAAAAACGCCCCCCGCGACGAGCAGCACGCACACCAGCACTTTGGTGGAGCGTCCCATCACGTATCTGAGCTTCGGGACGAAAGGCTCGTCGTCGGTCACCGGTACATCCGGGACGCCATCGACCGCCGTCGGGTCAGCCGTCGGGTCCGCGGTCTGGTCTGCGGTCTGGTGTGCGGTCGCTGACGCTTCTTCCAGCTGCCAATCGCCGAGGGGCATGGGGGCTGTCAGCGCCTCGGTGAACACCGGCCCGGCCGGAGCCAGCTCCGGCATGTCCGCAGCGCGGCGGCTACGGGATGTGGCGCTGTTCTCGGGGAAGAAATTCTTCATGGAAGTCCTATTCGTAACGGAGGGCATCGATGGGCCGCAGCTTCGCGGCCTTGTTCGCGGGGTAGACGCCGAAGACCAGGCCGATGAAGGCCGAGACCGCCAGGGAGACCCAAACTGTCCACGCCTGGACCTCAGGCTGGACACCGAGGATCGGGAAAGCGCTGCCGGCAAAGCCGATGACAATTCCGACCACACCGCCGATGACCGAGATGATCAGCGACTCAATCAGGAACTGGGCGACGATGCTCCCCCGCGAGGCCCCGATGGCCTTGCGGATACCGATCTCCCGGGTGCGCTCGGTAACAGTGACGAGCATGATGTTCATGACGCCGATCCCGCCGACCAGCAGGCTGATCGCGGCCACGGCTCCCAGCAGGGTGGTCAGGGTCTGCGTCGTAGTGGTGGCGGTGGTCAGGATCTGTGCCTGGTTCCGGATCTGGTAGTCGCGGTTGCTGGCATCGACGTGGTGCCGGGCATCCAGGATCATTTGCAGTTCGTTCTGCGCCTGGTTCATGACTTCGGCTGATTTCGCCTGCACCGTGATCGATGCCAGCGTCGGCGAGTAGCCGGTGAACTTGTTCTGCGCCGCGGACAGCGGAACCACCACGACGTCGTCGGGGTCGTTCTGCCCGGACGATCCCTTGATGCTCAGTACGCCGGCAACGGTGAAGTTCTGGCCGTTCAGCTGGATGGTCTGCCCGACGGCGGAGCCGGTGTTGTTCCCGAACAGATCGGCAGCGACCGTGTTGCCGATGACGGCGACCGGATTTGCGGCCTGCGTGTCGGCATCCGTGAAAAGCGCGCCGGAAGCCACGGTGCTGTCGCTGATGTCGAAATACGACGACGAGGTCCCCAGGAAGCTGGCCACGGCGTGCGTGGCATTGCTGTAGGTTCCGGTCACCCCCTGCGCCTGCACGATCGGCGCCGTGCGGGCGATGTCAGGGGCCAGAACCGGATCCGTCAGGGCCTGTTCATCTTCGATGGTGAGGTTGGTGCTGCGGGTGCGGCTCGCACCCGGCTGGGCCCCGGCACCGGCGCGTCCCCCGACGGCGGTTGACCGGTTCACCGTCAGCACGTTCGTCCCGAGCTTGCCGATCTGGGCTCTGATGGCGTTGCTGGTGCCGGCGCCGACCGCGAGCAGGACGATGACGGCGGCGATGCCGATGAGGATCCCCAGGGTGGTCAGCACCGAGCGCATCTTGTTGGCCGCGACCCCGGAGAGGGCGAACCGGGCTGATTCGAGCAGGTTCATGGCGCCACCGCCAGGACGCGGCTGCCGAGTGGCCGCTGACGGTCGTCGGAAACGATCCGGCCGTCCTGCATGCGCACCACGCGCCCGGCCCGCTCGGCGACGTCCATCTCATGCGTGATCATAACGATGGTCCGGCCTGATGCATGGAGCTTGTCGAAGAGGTCCAGGATCTCCGCGGATGAGCGCGAGTCAAGGGCGCCCGTCGGTTCATCGGCCAACAGCAGGACCGGATTTGTGACGAGGGCCCGTGCGATGGCCACGCGCTGCTGCTGGCCGCCCGAAAGCTGCGAGGGCTTGTGGTCCGCCCGGCTGGCCAGCCCCACGGCGTCGAGCATCTCCAGCGCGCGCCCCCGCCGGTCATGCCGGCCGACCTTGGCGTAGGCGAGCGGCATGGCGACGTTGTCGACCGCCCGGGTCCGGGAGATCAGGTTGAAGTTCTGGAACACGAAACCGATTTTGCGGTTGCGGATCTGGGCCTGCTGGTATTCGTCCAGCTCCACCGTGTTGATCCCGTCCAGCAGGTAGCTGCCCGAGGTCGGGGCATCCAGGCAGCCGATGATGTTCATCATGGTCGATTTGCCCGATCCGGACGCCCCGATGATGGCCACGAAGTCGCCGCGCTCAATCGAGATGTCGACACCGTCGAGCGCCCGGACCTCCGCTTCACCCTTGCCGTAAACCTTGCTCACGCCGGACAGTTCGATCACCGCCGTCATGGCCTACTGGCCGCCGTTCCGGGTGCCGCCGGCGCGCGTTCCGCCGCCGAATCCGGCCCCGCCGAACCCGCTGCCCGTGCTGCCGGTGCCGGTACCGCTGTCCAGGGTGCTGGAGATCGCCGGCAGTTCAATCTGGTCTCCTTCGGAAAGACCGGTAAGCACCTGGGTCCTGCCGTTGGCGGAAATCCCGGTGGTGACCTTGGTGGGAGTCGTGGCCCCGTTCTTGACGACATTGACGCTCTGGCGGGTGCCGCTGGTGGTCACGGCCAGGCTCGGCACCACCAAGGCGTTGTCGGCTGTGGCGGTGGTGACGGAAATGTTGGCGCTCTGGCCAAGCCGCAGCGTCGCCGGCGGATTCGCGATCGAAACTGTGACGGGGTAGGTCACGACGCCGTTGCTGGTACTTGAGGTCTGGGCGATCGAGACGACCTTGCCGGTGACCGCCGTCGCGGTGGCATCCTGGGTCAGGGCCGGGAACGTGAACTGCGCGGTCTGGTCCGGCTTCATGTTGGCGATATCCGACTCGGAGAAGCCCGCCACCACCTGCAAGTGCGCGGTGTCGCTGATCGTGACCAGTCCGCTGCCCGAAGCGGAGGACGACCCGGAGGATGTCGAGGCGGCGGCTCCGGAGGCCCCGGAGGCACCCGTGCCGGCGGACGCCGAGCCTGAGGACGCCGAGCCGGAGCCGCCAGTCAAGGCGCCGACCGTCGCGCTGACGGCCGTGATCGTGCCGGCCACCGGCGAATTCAGGTTGCAGGAGGCCAGGTTGCCCTGCGCGGTGTCGACCGCGAGCTGGGCGCTGGTGACGTTGGCCCCGCCGGCGGAAGCCGCCGAATTCTGCGCGTTGCCCAGTGCCGTGCTGGCGGTGGAGACCTGCTGCTTGTCCTTCAGCTGCGTGGAGGACTGCTGGTTCTGCGCCTGGGTCAGCAGCTGCTGGTCCTTCGTCAGCTGGTTCTGCGCCGCCGCCACCGGGTCCACCCAGTTGGCGGGCTTCGGAGTGGGAACGGGCGCACCTTGCGCGGCTGAGAGGGCCGCGTTGTCCGCATCCACCGCCTTCTGCGCCGCGGCCACGGCAGCAGCCAGCTGTGAAGCGTCCAGGTTCGCCGACTGCTGCGCGTTGGCCAGGCTCTGGTTGGCGGAGGACACCTGGCCGGCGGCGGACACCTGCTGCTGGTTGGCCTGGGCACTCACCGAATCCAGCTGGGCCTGCGCTGCCTTGAGCGCATTCTGCGCATTCGTCGGATCGATCGTCAGCAGCTGCTGGCCGGCGCTCACCTGCTGGCCGAGCGTTGCGCTGACGGAAAGGATGGGCCCGGTGCAGTTCTGCGCGTTGACCACCGTCGTCGCCGCCGGAGATACGTTGCCCGACGCCGTCGCAACCGCCGCGATGGTTGCCTTGCCTACCGCCACCGTCCGGACAGAAGCCGCCGGCGAAGTTGAGCCTGCGGCCGATACGGAGAGGTATGTCCCGGCGCCCAGCGCCAGAATCACAGCGCCCAGGGCAGAGTTGATGACAAGGGTTTTTGAGGTCATGGATGGACCATAACCGCCGTTGCTGGGGAGATACCGGGAAAACCGTGGGAGCCAGCCCGGCGGGGGACCCAGTTCCGGTCAGGCAGGGGCCTCAGACGCCGGGCCGCCAGGTTCCAGGGCCGGGGCATCCCGGCCGGACCAGGTTTTTATTACGGTCCATCCCACAGCGGTCAGCGGCACGGCCAGGAGGGCCCCGATGATGCCCGCCAGGGTCGTTCCGGCGGCCAGCGCCAGCAGGATCACCAGTCCGTGGATGCTCAGCACCCGGCCCATCAGGACGGGTTGGAGGAAATGGTGTTCGAGCTGGTTCGTTCCGATGACGACGGCCAGGACGATCAGGGCCGCCACGGGCCCGTTGGAGATAAGCGCGACGGCTACCGCCAGGGTGCCCGCCGCCGTCGCCCCGACGATCGGGATGAATCCGCCGATGAAGACGAACACTCCCAGCGGCAGCGCGAGCGGCACCCGGAGGATCAGCAGGGAGAGGCCGACGACCAGTCCGTCGACGGCTGCGACGATGGCTGTTCCGCGCACATAGCCGCCCAGGACGGCGGTGCTGCGCAGCGCGGCCAGATGCGCCTTGGCGCGGTGGCCGGCGGGAAGGAATCCGAACAGGAAGTCGCGGATCTTTTCGCCGTCTTTGAGGAAGAAGAACAGGATCACTGCGAGCAAGACGGCCCCGGCGGCGATTTCGCCGGCGACGCGCAGCCCGGTGAGGGCCTCGGTCCCGAAGGCGCTGCTGACGAAGAAGGTCTTGATGGAGTCGCGGGTGGCGTTGATCTGCACGTCGCTGACGGGGATGGGCCCGTTGTTCAGGAAGGCGTGCAGCTGGTCCACTCCGGCGAGTGCCCGGACGGAAAGCTCCTGCCACTGGGATCGGATCAGGAAAACGATACCGGTGATAACGCCGCCGAACACGGCCAGGATCGCGACGAAAGATGCCAGCACGGCCAGTACCCGCGGCCAGGCATGGCCAGTCAACCAGCGCACGAGGGGCGAGATGGCGGAAGCCAGGATCAGGGCGATGGTGACCGGAATGATGACCAGCGGGACCCTTGTCAGTCCCCACAGAATCGCCCACGCCAGGGCCGCGACCAGCAGGATCTGGACAGAACGGATGCTTGCCCTGCCCAGGGGCCCGGACCAGATTGGCGGAAGGCCTGTGGGTGGCCTCCCGGCGGTTTCATTCGATGTAACCGGGCTGGGCGCCGCGGTGCCGCCTGTAGTTTCAGGCATGGGGTTTCCTCTTTCGGGCCGGCTTGTGTGATCCTTCAGTTCCATTCTTCACGCCGTTGTCCGTGCGGGGGCGATCACGCGCCCCAGGACCCCGAGTCCGGCCGAGGCCAGTTCAGAAATCCGCTGCCGGCCCAGCAGCCAGGCCCTGGCCTGAACTGTGGGGTCCGCCCATATCCATGGAGGCAGGTGCGGAATAGACTTTAGCTCCCACCCATCACGGGAGAGAAGCGATGATGCGCGGATTTGGCAGACGCCGATTGGGCGGACGTGGAATTGGTTTCATAGGGCTGGCCTATCTGGCCATCGGCCTGCTGGTCGCCGCCACTCATGGATACTTGGTGGCCTGGAACATCCCCGGCAATATCATGGAAGGCCTGGCGGCGATCCTACTCTGGCCACTGGTGGCCTTCTTCGGCGTCGACCTCCATGCGCTGATCGCTTAGGCCGGAAAAATCCCGGCATCCGGCGCGGTGGTCCCCGTGGCTCCGGTCCCTGGAGTTGCGCCGCCGCTGGATGCGCCTGGACCGCTGACACCCTCGAGACCGCTGGACGCATGCACAACGCGCAGCGGCCGTCTCCGTCCGTTGGCCCATTGAGCCGCTCCCGCCACACGCGGTTAGCTGGGTCACATCAGCGTTTCCCGCCAGCGACCTCCAGGAATCATCGTGACTTTGCACAAGAAACAGGTCTCCCGCACCCCAGCCCGCCGGGACGAGGTCGAGATCGACGACGGATCCTGCGCGGATGACTGCCACTACTGCCGGGGACCGGAAACAGATTAGCGGCCGTCACATGGCGGTTGGCCCCGGTTGTTGCCCGGAAATCACAATCCGGGCATCAATCAGGACCCGCCGCCGTGGCGTCGTTGACTAAGGCTACGCCGGGCATAAAAGTTGAGCCATGAGGCCTCAGCGAATGAACTACAAACTGGTAATTACGACGGCGGCTGCCGCGGCAGCGCTCCTGCTCGGCGGCTGCGGGGCCAGCCAACCGCAGGCCCAGGCTGTCAGCGAAACGGTGGCCCCGTCGGCAAGCGCGTCGACCCAGTCGAACGGTTCCGGCGTGCCCCAGGCCCCGTCCTCTTCGGCACCGGCAACGCAGGCGTCCACACCGTCCGGGCCCGCCCTGTGCAAGGCCGCCAGCCTGACCGCCAGCACCGATTCCACCGGCGGCGGCGCCGCCGGAAGCGTCTACATGCAGCTGATCCTGACGAACACCGGCACCGGGCCCTGCCTCCTGAAAGGCTTCGCCGGAGTCTCCCTCACCGCCGACGCCAACGGCGAGCCGATCGGCGCGCCGGCAACCCGCGACGAATCCACCCCTGTAACCGACGTCCTGCTCGCGCCGGGCCAGGCCGGCACCGCAACACTGCGCTACACCCAGGCCGGCAACTACAACGACTGCACCCGCACCCAGGCTGCCGGCCTCCGCGTCTACCCGCCCGAGGACACCGCCTCGCTGTTCCTCGCCGAGCCACGGGACGCCTGCAGCAATACAGGCATCGCCCTGCTGACCATCGGGGCCTTCCAGGCCAAGTAGCCGTCAGCGTGGCGGCTTTTGGCTGACGATACCGCCGCCGGAGACTGTCGGTGCCGTAAGGCATGATGGAGGGATGAAGGGGCGCGAGCTCGCCGGCGGCACACTTGCGGCCGGTGCCATGGACCGGTTCAGCCGGCCGACCCGGGACTGGTTCCTGGGTGCTTTTTCCACGCCCACCCCGGCCCAGGACGGTGCCTGGAACGCCATCTCCTCGGGTTCGCATGCCCTCGTCGTGGCCCCCACCGGCTCCGGCAAGACGCTCGCGGCCTTCCTCTGGGCGCTGGACCGGCTGCTGGTCTCCACCGCCGCCGGACCGGAGGAACTGCCCGGCCTGGACGCTGCGGCGTTGAAGGCCGCGCGGCGGAAGGCGCCCAAGCGGAAGACCCGCGTGCTGTACATTTCCCCGCTCAAGGCGCTCGGTGTCGACGTCGAACGCAACCTCCGCGCCCCGCTGATCGGCATCACCCAGACCGCCAAACGCCTCGGGCTGCCCGCGCCGCTGATCACCGTCGGGGTCCGGTCCGGGGACACGCCGGCGTCGGAGCGCCGCACGCTGCTCAGCCACCCGCCGGACATCCTTATCACCACCCCGGAATCGCTGTTCCTGATGCTGACGTCCAAGGCGCGGGAGACCCTCAGCGAGGTGGACACCATCATCGTCGACGAGGTCCACGCCGTGGCGGGCACCAAGCGTGGGGCACATCTGGCGGTATCGCTGGAACGCCTCGACGCCCTGCTGCCCAAGCCGGCGCAGCGGATCGGCCTCTCGGCCACCGTGGAGCCCAGGGAGCTCGTGGCGCAGTTCCTCGCCGGCCCGGCACCGGTGGAAATCGTGGCCCCGCCGTCGCGGAAGAACTGGGACCTGACCGTCTCCGTCCCGGTGGAGGACATGTCCGATCTGCAGGGAGCCGCCGGGGCCTTCGACTCCGGCCCGGCATCCGGGCTGCAGCCGCAGGCGTCCATCTGGCCGCATGTGGAGGAGAAGATCGTCGATCTGGTGCTGGCCAACCAGTCCACCATCGTGTTCGCGAATTCCCGCCGGCTGGCCGAACGGCTGACGGCACGGCTCAACGAGATCTACGCCGAGCGCCGGCTGATGGCGGCGGCCGGCGGCCGGGACGGGTTTGGTGCCGGGGCGCCGGACTTCGAAACCACACCGGCTCCGGTGCCGTCCGGCGGTGCTGCGTCGCTGCCCGCCTCCACCTCCACCTCCACCGCCACGCCGGCGCACATGATGGCCCAGGCCGGCAGTACGGCCGGCGCCGATCCGGTCCTGGCCCGGGCCCACCACGGCTCCGTGTCCAAGGACCAGCGCGCCCTGATCGAGGACGATTTGAAGTCCGGGCGGCTGCGCTGTGTGGTGGCCACCTCCTCCCTGGAACTCGGTATCGACATGGGCGCCGTGGACCTCGTCGTGCAGGTGGAATCCCCGCCCTCGGTGGCCAGCGGCCTGCAGCGGGTGGGCCGTGCCGGCCACCAGGTCGGCGAGATCTCCCAGGGCGTCCTGTTCCCTAAGCACCGGGCGGACCTCGTGCACACCGCCATCACGGTGGAACGGATGCTGGGCGGCAAGATCGAGCGGCTCAGCGTTCCGGCCAACCCGCTGGATATCCTGGCCCAGCAGACCGTCGCCGCCACTGCCCTGGGTGCCATTGACGTGGAGGAATGGTTCGCCACGGTCCGGCGGTCCGCACCCTTCGCCTCGCTCCCCCGCTCCGCCTTCGAAGCGACCCTGGACCTGCTGGCGGGCCGCTACCCCTCGGATGAATTCGCGGAACTGCGGCCGCGGATCATCTGGGACCGCAACGCCGGCACCATCGAGGGGCGCCCGGGGGCGCAGCGGCTCGCCGTCACCTCCGGCGGCACCATCCCGGACCGCGGGCTGTTCGGCGTCTACATCATCGGCACCGAGGCGGAGGGCTCCGGGGCTGCCAGCGCGGACGGGCGGGCCGCGAGCCCGGCCGCGGCGGCGGCCAAGGGCGGGCGCCGGGTGGGCGAACTCGACGAGGAAATGGTCTACGAGTCCCGGGTCGGCGACATCTTCGCCCTCGGCGCGACCAGCTGGAAGATCGAGGACATCACCCACGACCGCGTCCTGGTCTCCCCGGCCTTCGGCCAGCCCGGCAAGCTTCCCTTCTGGAAGGGCGATTCCCTCGGCCGGCCGGTTGACCTCGGCCGTGCCCTCGGCGCGTTCATGCGCGAACTTTCCGCGTCCGACGTCGGGCCCGCCACCGCACGCTGCAAGGCGAGCGGCCTGGACGACTTCGCGGCGAACAACCTGATCCAGTACCTGGCCGAACAAAAGCTGGCCACCGAGGTGGTCCCCTGCGACACGACCCTCGTGGTGGAGCGCTTCCATGACGAACTCGGTGACTGGCGGGTGGTGCTGCACAGCCCCTTCGGCATGCCGGTCCATGCACCCTGGGCCCTGGCCGTCGGGCAGCGGTTGCACCAGCGGTACGGGATGGACGGCTCCGCCATGGCCGCCGACGACGGCATCGTGCTGCGCGTGCCAATGATGGAGGACGAGCCGCCCGGCGCCGAGCTGTTCCTCTTTGATCCCGAGGAGCTGGAACAGATCGTGACGGCGGAGGTCGGCGGCAGCGCCCTGTTCGCCTCCCGTTTCCGCGAGTGCGCTGCCCGCGCCCTGCTGCTGCCCCGGCAGAATCCCGGGAAACGGCAGCCCCTGTGGCAGCAAAGGCAGCGGTCCGCCCAGCTGCTGGATGTCGCCCGGAAATACCCCACCTTCCCGATCGTGCTGGAAACGGTGCGCGAATGCCTGCAGGATGTCTACGACCTTCCGGCCCTGAAGGGCATCGCCGCCTCCATTGAGCGCCGCGAGCTGCGGATCGTGCAGACCACCACCCAGCAGCCCTCGCCTTTCGCCAAGTCCCTGCTGTTCGGCTACGTCGCGCAGTTCCTCTATGAGGGCGACTCCCCGCTCGCCGAACGCCGGGCCGCGGCCCTGGCACTGGATTCCACCCTGCTCAACGAGCTCCTGGGCCGGGTGGAACTGCGCGAACTGCTCGACGCCAAGGTCATCGACGCCACCGAACGTGAGCTGCAGCGCCTGGCTCCGGACCGGCGGGCGCGCGGGCTTGAGGGCGTCGCGGACCTCCTGCGCCTGCTCGGCCCGCTCACGCCGGACGAGGTCGCCGCCCGGCTGGAGGCGGCTTCGATGCCCGGGCCCGGTCCGGTGGACGGGCCCGTCAAGGCGGCGGCCTCCCCCGCCGACGCCACGGCGCACCTCGCGGCTCTCCAGCGCGCCAACCGCGCCATCAAGGTCAACGTCGGCGGCGTCGAACGCTACGCAGCGGTGGAGGACTCCGCCCGCCTGCGCGATGCCCTTGGCGTGCCGCTGCCGATGGGCGTGCCGCTGGCCTTCATCGAGCCCGTCGCGGATCCGCTGGGGGATCTCGTCTC
This sequence comes from Arthrobacter sp. PAMC25564, assembly GCF_004798705.1. Lineage (NCBI taxonomy): Bacteria > Bacillati > Actinomycetota > Actinomycetes > Micrococcales > Micrococcaceae > Arthrobacter > Arthrobacter sp. PAMC25564. The sequence goes on from NZ_CP039290.1 coordinate 120,025, forward strand.
GCGCTACTCCCGCACCCACGGGCCGTTCACCTCGGCCGAAGCCGCCGCCCGGCTGGGACTCGGCGTCGCCGTCGTCGGCACCGCACTGAAGCGGCTCGCCGCGGACGGACGGGTGGTGGAAGGCGAGTTCCGCCCCCATGCCCCGCCCCCGGAAGGGACAGCACCGGACGCGGATGCCGGCGTTGCAGCCCCCACGGCCCCGTCTGTCGTTCTGCCGGTCGTTCTGCCTCCGGCAAGTGTCAGCGAGTGGTGCGACGCCGAGGTCCTGCGCAAGCTCCGCCGCCGTTCACTCGCCGCGCTGCGCGCGGAGGTCGAACCCGTGGACTCCGCCGCCTATGGCCGTTTCCTTCCGGCCTGGCAGAACGTCCGCGCCCCCGGCAGCCGCCGCGGGCAGCCGGCGCTGCGTGGGCTGGACGGCATCATCACCGCCGTGGACCAGCTCTCCGGGGTGCCCATTCCGGCGTCGGCCTGGGAGCCGCTGGTCCTGGCCGGCCGGGTATCCGACTACCAGCCGGCCATGCTCGATGAACTTATGGCAGCCGGCGAGGTCCTCTGGTCCGGCGCGGGCTCGCTGCCGGGCAATGACGGGTGGGTGAGCCTGCATCTGGCCGATTCGGCCGAACTGACGCTGAACCCCGCCATCGACTTTGTGCCCGGCGACGCGCAGCTGCGGCTCCTGGAGCACCTGCGGAACAACGGCGGCGGCTATTTCTTCCGGCAGCTGACCGGGATTGCCGGCGGCATGGATACGGTGCTGAGCGACCAGGATGTGGTCTCCGCGCTGTGGGACCTCGCCTGGGCCGGGCGTCTCACCGGCGACACGTTCGCGCCGGTCCGCGCCCTGATCGCCGGCGGCCACACCGCCCACCGGCAGGTCGCCCGCGCGCCGCGGGCCCGGGCACCGCGGCTGAGCCGGCTGGGACGCGCCCACGGCACCGGGTTGCTGGGCTCGCCCGGGCTCACCGGAGGCCGCTACGGTTCCGCCACCGGCGCGGCGCCTACTCCCCCGCTCGCCGCGGGCCGCTGGTCCGCGCTGCCTGCCCCCGAACTGGATCCCACCATCCATGCCCGTGCCACCGCCGAACTCCTGCTGGACCGGTACGGGGTGGTCACCCGCGGATCGGTCATGGCGGAGAACATCCTGGGCGGCTTCGGCCTGATGTACAAGGTGCTCGCGCGGCTGGAGGAGGCCGGCCGGTGCCGCCGCGGGTACTTCATCGAACACCTCGGCGCCGCACAGTTTGCCGTCCCGGCCACGGTGGACCGGCTGCGGTCCTTCGCCGAGGATACCCAGCTGTCCAAGCCCGAGCCGGTCGCGCTGGCCCTCGCCGCCACCGACCCTGCCAACGCCTACGGTGCTGCCCTGCCGTGGCCTGCGCTCAACGTCGAAGCCGGCACCGGCCACCGCCCGGGCCGGAAGGCCGGCGCCCTGGTGGTGCTCGTCGACGGCGCCCTGGTCCTCTATGTGGAGCGTGGCGGCAAGACCCTGCTCGCGTTCAGTGACGACGCCGGGATCCTGGCCGCGGCGGGCGCGGCGCTGGTGGGGGTGGTGAAACGCGGCGCGGTGGACAAGCTGATCATGGAAAAGGTCAACGGCCACGGCATCCTGGACACTCCCGTCGCCGCCGCCCTGGCCCAGGCCGGCGCCTACTCCACACCGAAGGGATTGAGGATCCGTGCCTGAGGGCGACTCCGTCTTCCGCGCGGCGGCGCAGCTTCAGGCGGCGCTGGCCGGGCAGCAGCTGATTTCTTCCGACTTCCGGGTCCCGCGCTTCGCCACGCTCAAGCTGGATGGCTGGACTGTGAACGAGGTGGTGCCGCGCGGCAAGCATCTGCTCATGCGGCTGCAGGGCCCGTCTCGGGAGGACCGCCTGACCATCCACTCGCATTTGAAGATGGAAGGCGCCTGGCAGGTCTACCCGCCGGGAGGCCGCTGGCGGAAACCCGGGTTCACCGCCCGGTGTGTGCTGCGCACCGCGGCGGCAGACGCCGTCGGGTTCTCCCTGGGCATCCTGGAGGTGGTGCGTACCTCCGAGGAGGACTCGGTCGTGGGCCACCTCGGCCCGGACCTGCTCGGGCCCGACTGGGACCTGGCCGAGGCCGAACGGCGGATCCGCACCGCACCCGGGGTTCCGATCGGCGTCGCGCTGTTGGACCAGCGGAATCTGGCGGGAATCGGCAACATCTACCGCTGCGAGGCATGCTTCCGCTCGGGCGTCCACCCGGCGTCCCCGGTCTCCGCGGTGGGTGACCTGGGCGGACTGATTGCGGGCGCCAAAGCCCTGCTGGAAGCCAATCTGGGGCCGGGCCCGCGGACCACGGTGCTCCATGCACGGGGCATCCCGGTGGCCCGGATGGCCGGGCGGCCCGGCTACTGGGTGTACCGCCGAGAGCACCAGCCCTGCCTGAAGTGCGGAACGCCGGTACGCCGTGGAGTCCTAGCCACGGCCGCAGGGACCGAGGAACGGGATATCTATTACTGCCCGGGGTGCCAGCCGGCGCCCGAATAGAACCGCTGCGGATCCGGTCCTGCGACGCTCACATTACCCGGCGCGGACTGATTCCCGCGTCGCCGGCAACGTTCGGCGTCAGTGCGCTGCGGCTTGCAGCGCTTTCGGCTCCGGAACGGTGAACCGTGGCAGCAGAAGCTGCACCAGCGGGCCGATGGCCAGCGCGTAGACCACCGTGCCGACACCGATGGAGCCGCCCAGCAGCCAGCCGGCTCCGAGCACCGCCACTTCGATGCCGGTCCTGGATACCCGCACGGACCATCCGGTGCGCCGGGCCAGCCCGGTCATCAGGCCGTCCCGGGGGCCGGGCCCGAGGCGGGCTCCGATGTAGCACGCCGAGGCGATGCCGTTCAGCACCACGGCTCCGGCGAGCATGCCGATCTGTCCGCCCAGCTGGGAGAACTCCGGGATCAGCGCCAGGCCGACGTCCGCGAAGACCCCCACCAGCACGGCATTGCACAACGTGCCGACGCCGGGCCACTGCCGCAGCGGAATCCACAGCAGCAGCACCAGGAAGCTGACGATCACCACCACGGTGCCTATGCTCAGACCTGCCCTGCCGGCCAGCCCTTGATGGAAGACGTCCCAGGGGTCCAGTCCCAGTCCGGCCCGGATGAACATCGCCAGGGAAACGCCGTACAGGGCGAGGCCGACAAGAAGCTGGAGGAGTCTGCGGGGCATCATGGCACCCATCTTCCCGGAAAACTGGCCTTGTATTCCATATCCAGTTTGAGATACTGGCCTTATGTCCGGCTCCCTGAATCCCGGTTCCCTCGCCCGCCTGCTGGGCGGGTGGCACCTCGGCACCGCCCCCGCCTACCGCGAGCTGGCCGACGTCGTCCGCCTGCTGGTCCTCGACGGCCGCGTCCCGCTGGACGTCGCGCTGCCAAGCGAGCGGTCCCTCGCCGCGGCCCTGGGCATCAGCCGCACCACCGTGACCGCAGCCTATTCCTCGCTGCGCGAGCAGGGCTTCCTGAGCAGTGGCCAAGGCAGCAGGGGCCGGACCTGCATCCCGGGTCATGGGCCGCGGAACGTAGGAGGCGGAGGCGCAGACGGGGCGGCCGGAGCATCGAGCCTCAGCGGCGCGCCGGGCCTGGCCGTCCCGCCCGGGCTCCTGGACCTTGCCTATGCCTCACTGCCGGCCAGCGGTGAGGTGGTGCACCGGGCCTTTGCGGCCGCGCTGACGGAACTGCCGGCACTGCTGCCCGGCTTCGGCTACGACGCGCTCGGCGTGGGCGCGCTCCGGGAGGCGATCGCAGCGCGGTATTCGGCGTCGGGCGTTCCCACCACTGCCCGGCAGATCCTGGTGACTTCCGGCGCACAGCATGCCCTGAACATCATCCTGCGCACGCTCGCCGGCCGAGCGGACAAGGTCCTGGTGGAGCATCCGAGCTACCCGAACGCCCTCGACGCCATCCGCGCCGCGGGGTGCCGTCCCGTGCCGGTGGCCATGCCTCCCGCCGTGGCCGGCGCCACGCCCGGCTGGGATCCCGACGCGATGGAGACCGCACTGCTGCAGCAGCGGCCCGCGATGGCCTATGTGGTGCCGGACTTCCACAACCCCACCGGGCGGCTGATGTCCGATCCGCAGCGGCGCCGGCTCATACGTGCCGCAGCAGCCTCGGGCACGGTACTGGTGGTGGACGAGACACTGCGCGAGTTGAACCTCGACGCCGCCGGCTCCACTCCCATGGCCGCGTTCAGCCCGGCTGTGGTTTCGCTTGGTTCCCTCAGCAAGTCGCACTGGGCGGGGCTTCGGACCGGCTGGATCCGGGCCAGCGAACCCCTCATCCAGCGCTTCACTGCCGCCCGCACCACCCTGGACCTCGGCGGCCCCGTGGTGGAACAGCTCGCCGCGGCGCATCTGGTCAACGCCATGACGGAGCCGCTTCCTGCCCGGCTCGCCGCGCTGCGCGGGAACCGCGACATCCTGCTGGAACTGGTGCGCGGACACCTGCCAGGCTGGGAACCGGAACGGCCCGACGGCGGCCTGTCCGTGTGGTGCCGGCTTCCGGCGCCGATCAGCACGGCGCTTGCAGTGATCGCACCCGACTTCGGCATCCGGCTCGCCGCCGGCCCCCGGTTCGGGCTGGGCGGGGCGTTTGAGCACTACCTCCGGGTGCCGTTCACCTTGCCGCCGGAGCAGCTGGAGACCGCCGTGCGTGCGCTGCGCTCGGCCCAGGACAGGGTGGAGGCCGCTCCCCAGCTGCGGCGGAACCTCGTGGTCGCGCCGGCCGCAGCCATCGCCTGACTCGGGGAATTCCCTGCGCTGCGTAAATTTCCCGGCGACGCCCGAATCCGGGGGTCGCCGGGTAATTTGCGCAGCGCCAGGTAATCCGCACGGCGCCGGCGGGCGGGACTCCTACGCGTAGACCTTCTCGAGGAAGCCGCCCCACGCCCGGGCTGTGGCTTCGGAGTCCCCGCGGCCGCTGAAATCGTGGACGGTCATGCCCACCGGCGCGCCGAATGCGTTGCGGCCGAAGAACCGGTACAGCGTGTCGGCCGTCCGCAGGCCCAGGAAGTTTTCGTTGGAAAAGTCGACTTCCCCGGCCAGTTTCCCGACGCCGTCGAGCTCCAGCTCCACCGCGCTGCCCGCTGCGGAGCCGTCCATGCGCAGTGCCCTCCTGAGCCGGTTGAATCCGTCCGGGGTCTGCGACGCGGCAGGCGCCTGGATATCCGTGAACACGACGGGCCTGCCGCCGAAGTATTTCAGGTACTGGCCAAGGGTGTGCAGGTAGAACGCGGTGTGCTTGCTGGCGCCGTCGTACTGCTCGTCCCAGTTGTCCGCAAAGATGCCGCTGTGGACGTAGTGCAGCCGGGCGCGGCCGCCGTCGAGCGGTTCCAGCACGTGCTCGAGCTGGTTGAACCAGCCGTCCGGGCCGTCCATCCGGGAGACCAGGTGGGTGGGGTACTCGTCCATGGTCCTGACGGCCGGCCACTGGTCCGTGGGGAACATCCACGCCGGGGTGTCCTTGGTGACCGCCTCCCAGACCTGCTCGGGGGTGCCGGGCAGCTCAGTGTCGTAGACGATCTCGAAATTCCGCTTGTCAGTCATTCTCCTGCTCCTTTGCGTGTGGGGTGGTGCGTGGCGGTTTGAGTGCCGCGGGTTTGAGTGCCGGATGAAGCGCGACGACGAGGCGATGCTTGCGCCCGCCACCCGCCGGGGTGCCGCCCGGCCCGGCTCCGCCCGAGGCGCCGCCGTCGTGGTACTGGTCCACGAGCCGGGCCACGGCGGCGCCGAGCTCTTCCGCGAAGGCGGCCCGGTCGGCGGCGGAACGGAACGTGATCTCGCCGTCAATCGCGAAGGTGGCGAGTTTCTGCTTCGCCGCCGTGGCCCCCGCGATCAGCTGGCCCATTTCCTGGACCATCCGGCCGGCGAGCGCGAGCAGCCAGAAGGCGGAGAACCGGTCCGAGAACCGGTGGGGGTCCGGCGCCACGGAAGCGAGCGCCACCGGCGAAATGAGGTACGAGGAAGCCGTGGCCTGGAGGACCCGCTCGGTGACGTTGCCCTTGCGCCGCTCCTCCACCAGTTCCACCAGCCCGTGGCGCTCGAGGGCCTTCAGGTGATAGTTGACCTTCTGCCGCGGCAATCCGACCTTGGCGGCGAGCTGTGTGGCCGATCCGGGCCGGGCGAGCTCCTGCAGGATGCGGGTCCGGATCGGATCCAGCGACGCTTCCGCAGCGGCCGGGTCCTCGATCACTGCGATGTCCAACATGCGTCAAGCATGCCTGCCGACAGTTTTATTTGTCAAGAACTTTTTTCTGTTCGGTGACCGGCGGTCGCGTGTCCGGCCCTTCGGCGTAGCCGGAAGTCTGCCGTTCGCCGGACGCGTGCGGCGACCGGGCAGGCCTCCCGCGAACTGGGGGTGCGGCGGGCGAGAGGCGGGCGGGGCAGCACGCCGACCGGCCGGGAGCGGACACGTAGAATGGACCGGTGATGCAATCCCCCCTTCCCGTGCGCGACGGCGTCAACGCAACGCGCCTGCGCCTGCCGGACGAGGGGCCCTGGGATACCGCGATGGACTACATGATGCACCGCTGGGGCCACATCGACCCCCAGGGCATCGAGGACCGGTTCGACGCCGGAGAGATCGTCGGCCAGGCCGGCCTCCCCCTGGACCGCGCGACGCCACTGCAGGACCACACCTTCATCTGGTACTACCGCACGCTGCCGCCGGAGACCCGGATCCCGGTGGAGCTGACCATCCTGCACCAGGACGAGCACCTGCTGGTGGTGGACAAGCCGCATTTCCTGCCCACCACGCCCGGCGGCACGTACATCCAGGAATCGGCCCTGGTCCGGCTCCGGAACCAGCTCAATCTGCCGGACCTCATCCCGATGCACCGGCTGGACCGCATGACCGCCGGCATCCTCTTGCTCTCCACCAACCCCGAGACCCGAGGCAAGTACCAGGTGCTCTTTGAGAAGCGCCAGGTCCAGAAGGAATACGAGTGCGTGGCCGCCGCCGAGCCCGCACCGGGCCATCCCGCGGTGAAGTTCCCCGTCATAGTACGGAACCGGATGACCAAGTCCCGCAGCTACCTGCTCGCCGAGGTGATCGACGGCGAACCCAACACCGAGACCCGGATCGAGCGGCTGCGGACGTTCGGCGCCGCTCCCGGCATCGAAAACGCGCTGTACCGGCTGGAGCCGCACTCGGGCAAGACCCACCAGCTCCGTGTGCACATGGCGTCGCTGGGGCTGGGGATCGTCAACGACTCGTTCTATCCGGAGCTGCTGGACAAGGCCCCGGATGACTACTCCAAGCCGCTGCAGCTCCTGGCCCGCGGGATCCGGTTCGTCGATCCCGTCAGCAGGCAGCCGGTGGAGTACCGCAGCCAGCTGGAACTCAGCGAAGCACGCTAGCCTGTCACAGGCCTGTCGGCAGCCGCGGTACGGTCGGGGACCGGCCTGAAGTGCGGTACCTTGTGCCCATGGACTTGGGCAATGCGGACAGCTGGGGGGCGGCGATCTATTTCTGGATCATCCCTACGGTCCTTGGCGACGCCATTTTCCCGCCGGTCCCGTCCGAGATGCTGGTCATCACCGGCGGCGCGCTCTCGGCCGAGGGGCGTGCCAACGCCGTCGTGGTGGTGATCCTCGCCGCTGCAGCCTCCTGGCTCGGCGACATGCTGGTGTTCCAGCTCTTTAAGCGGCGCCTGAGCCATGTGATCGACCGCTGGAAATGGGGCCGGGCGTTCCATGCGGCAGTCCATCGGGCCATCGCCAGGGCCGGCCGGTCCTCCACCTACGCCGCGATCATCGGAGTCCGTTTCATCCCGGGCGGACGGCTCGCGACGACGGCGGCAGCGGGCATTGCCAACGTCTCCACCCGCGGCTTCAGCCTCTGCGCGGCACTGGGCGGGACGCTCTGGGCGGCCTGGTCCGTCAGCCTGGGCTACTTCACCGGCTCGGCCACCAGGCTGCCGTTCTGGGCGAGTTCGCTGATCGGCGTCGGCGCGGGGCTGGTGATCGGCGCCGTCGTGGGCGTGATCGTGACCCGCCGCCGGGGCAGCCGGCCCCCCGCCGCTGATCCCGACGAGGAACTGGACTTCTAGACGGGCGCCCAGCGGCCGCGGTTGCGGCGCAGGACCGTCAGGTTTCCGGTGACCGCAACGCGTTCGACGGCGTCACGCATCATCGCTGCCGATTCCCGGGCCTGGCTGTTCTCGCCGCTGTAGGAGGTGGGCTCGACCAGGAAGCGCAGGTTCAGCTGGGGAACGCCGCCGGCGAGCTCCAACTGGTTTGATTCCACATGATGGCGCGTCTCCAGCGCCTCCACCGCCGCGGCCATCACGGCTTCCGGAGGGTTGCCCGGCTTGAGCCCGGTGATCTTGAGTCTGGTCTGGAACGACGGCATTGAACAACCCTAGCCGCGCCGCCGCCAACGCTCGCTCCCGCACCTGATGTGAGGGAGCGTCCGGAAAAAACTGCGACGCCTGAGGGAGCGTCGGCAGGGGAAGGAAGTGCTACCCGGTGTTGCGCAGGCCGGCGGCTACTCCGTTGACGGTGATGAGCATGGCACGCTGGAGGCGTTCATCGATCTCGGCCCCGGAGCTGCCCGCGGAGGCTTCAGCCCGCACGCGGCGGAGCAGCTCCACCTGCAGGTAGCTGATCGGGTCCAGGTACTGGTCGCGGATTTCCAGCGAGCGCCTCAAGGTGGGCTGGGCATCGAGCAGGAGCTGCTCGCCGGTGAGCTTCTGGACTTCGGCGACGGTGAGCTCATATTCGGCCCGGATGGCGCGGAAGAGGTGGTGCAGCTCCTCCGGGACCAGGGTGGAGACGTAGTAGCCGGCAATGTCCATGTCCGTCTTGGCCAGCGTCATCTCGACATTGGAGAGGACCGAGCGGAAGAAGTGCCAGCTCTCCATCATCTCCACGAGCTGGGCCGAGTTTCCCGCCTCGCGGGCGGCCTTGAGGCCGGACCCGACGCCGAACCAGCCAGGGACGATCTGCCGCGACTGCGTCCAGCCAAAGACCCACGGGATGGCGCGCAGGCCTTCGAGCCCGGAGCCGGAATCGGGCCGCTTGGAGGGCCGTGAGCCGATGTTCAGCGACCCCAGCTGTTCCACCGGGGTGGAGGCCAGGAAGTAGGCGGGCAGGTCCGGATCCTCGATCAGCGTCCGGTAGCGGGCAAACGCGGCGTCGGAGATGGTCTCCATGACATGGCCGTAACGCACCCGCTGGTCCTCGGAGGTACGCGGGGTGCGGTGCAGCGCGGAGCCCTGCAGGACCGCCGCGAGCGAGAGTTCCAGGTTCTCGCGGGCCAGTTCGGGCAGCGAGTACTTGTCGGAGATGACTTCACCCTGTTCGGTGAACTTGATTTCGCCTTCGAGCACCCCGTTGGGCTGGGCCATGATCGCGTCGTACGTCGGGCCGCCGCCGCGCCCCACGGAGCCGCCGCGGCCATGGAAGAGGCGTACCCGGACGCCGTGCTTCGAGGCGACATCACGCAGCTTGCGCTGGGTCTTGTAGATCTCCCACTGGCTCGTCATCACGCCGGATTCCTTGTTGGAGTCCGAGTAGCCCAGCATGATTTCCTGCACGTCACCGCGCAGCCGGACCAGCTCACGGTAGGACGAATCGGAGAGCAGCCGGTCCACGATCTCGGCCGAGGCGCGCAGTTCCTCCACGGTCTCCAGCAGCGGCGCGAAGCCGATCTTGGCATAGGGTGCCGCACCGAAGAGGTTCACCAGTCCGGCTTCGCGGGCCAGCACCGCAGCGGCCAGGACGTCGTCCGCGCCCCGGGTCATGGAGACAATGTAGGTCTCGATCACGTCGGGGCCGTAGGTGCGCAGGGCCCTCCGGATCTCCCGGAAGACGTCGTAGGTGCCGTCCGCGACGCCGTCGAGCTTGATCGGGTGGCCGGACAGCGGGCGCCGGGAGGCGAGTTCGGAGCCCAGCACCTCGAGCCGCTCGGCCCGGCTGAGTTCCGCGTACCGGACGCCGGGTCCGCCGAGGCGGTCCATCAGCTGCCCCACGGCGTCATGGTGGTGGTCGGCGTGTTCGCGGATATCCAGCGTGGCCAGGTGCAGCCCGAAGGAGGCGATGGCGCGGCGGACCCGGGCCAGGGCGCCGTCGGCCGCCAGCGCGGCGTGGTGGTTCCGCAGGGACCGCGCCAGCAGCCCCAGCTCGGCGAGGAGTTCCGCGGTGGCGGCGTAGTCGCGGCCGGGCTCGTGCGCGGTTCCGGCCGCCACCCGCCGGCCGGTGTTGAGCAGCTTGGCCTTGATGCAGGTGAGTTTGAGCCGGTATGGTTCCTGCGCGTTCAGCTCCAGGACCCTGCGGTCCAGGCCCGGGAGGTTCTTGAGATCGACGTCGATCGAGTCCAGGAGTTCAGCGTCCGCCCCGGCCAGCGCCGTCGAGTTGGACAGGATGGAAATGAGTTCGTCAATCAGCCCGATGCTGATCCGGACGGCGTGCTGGTTATGGAGCTGCAGGATCTGGTGGGTGACCTCGGCCGTGACGTTTGGATTGCCGTCCCGGTCGCCGCCGATCCAGGAGCCGAACCGGATCGGGGCCTTCTGCGACGGCAGCGTGACCCCGTGCTCGCCAAGCAGCTCCGAGAGATCCGAGAGCATCTCCGGCATCGCATCGGTGAGGATTCCGGTCAGGTAGTAGATGGCATTGCGGGCCTCATCCACCGGGTTGGGCCGGACCTGGCGGAGCTCATCCGTCTGCCACATCTGGTCGATCACCTCGGAGAGCTGGCGGTCCTGGCGGCGGCGCGCGGACGTGCCGTCGGCCGTGGCCTCGGCGAGGATATCGGAAAGCCGGCGGACCTTATCCAGCACCGAGCGGCGGGAAGCCTCCGTGGGATGGGCGGTGAAGATGGGCCGGACGTCGAGCTCGTTGACGACCTCCTGCAGCACGGAAGTGCCGGCCTTCGCGGCGATGTCCGTGACCGCCTTGGCGAGCCAGCCGTCCTTTTCCGGCCGCCTGCGCAGCCCGCGGACCCGGTGGACCTGCTCGGCGGCGTTGGCCAGATGGAAATAGAAGGCGAAGGCACGGACCAGCTCGGTGGCCTGCTCAAGGGGCAGGGAACCGAGCAGTTCGCGGACCTGGGCGACGACGTCGTACGCGCTCCAGGGACCGGTGGCATCGGCGCCGCCGCGGGCCGCTTCCTTCGATTCCTTGGTCAGCAGGCGCACCTGTTCCACGAGTTCCAGGAGTTCGGGGCCGTGCTGGCGGACGAGGGATTCGCCGAGCAGGGTGGAGACCCGGCGGACATCGGCCCGCAGTTCGGAGGCGAGATCGGTGCCGGGATTCATTGCAGTGTCAGCCATTACAACAATCTTTCGAGGGATCGACGTGGCTCGTACACTGCGCTGGATACTGTGAGCCGGGTTACGTGTTCCTATGGGATGTTACCCGGCTCACGTCCCGACTGGGAATCCGTCTCAAATAGTGTCCTGCCCCGACCCCCAACCGACTCATAGCCGGGGCCGTTTTGGGCGCTCAAAACGGCCCCGGCTGCGAGCTGGTCGGGTGAAGGCTTACCGGGCGATCTTGAAATTGAAGTGCCCGGTTCCGAGTGCACCCCAGAGCCGCAGCCAGAGCGGCATGATCATTTCGGCGCCGCGGGCGGTGGTGATGTCGCCCAGGTCGATGATGTCCCGGTGGCCGAAGCCCTTCAGCAGCCAGGTCACGGTCTCCTTGGCGTCCACGTCGTTTCCGGAAACGAAGACCGAATGCTCTCCCCCTGCCACGCCCGCCGGATCCACCATCACGCTGGCCGTCATGGTGTTGAGGGTCTTGACCACCCTGGCTTCCGGGAAGGCCCGCTGGATCTGCTCCGCGAGGCTGTCCGTGTTCACCGGATTCAACGACGGCGGCATGCCCTGGGAGAAGTCGAGCGGGTTCGCGACGTCCACAAGGACCTTGCCGGCCAGATTTGCGGCGCCGGCGGCGGTCAGCGCGTCGAGGGATCCGCCGCCGTTGGTGGCGTTGACGACGATCTCGGCGCCGGCAGCGGCGTCCGCGAAGGTGGCGACACCGATCTGGCTGTGCCCCGCATGCCACTGGGCAAAGGGCGCCGCACCCATCAGCCCCGGCCCAGTCCGGGCCAGCGTCGCCTCCGGATCGCGGGTGCCGATGACCACCTCATGCCCCAGCCCGGCCAGGGCTCCGGCAATCGTGGGGCCAACAGTGCCGGTTCCCAGTACAGCAATCTTCATGGCATCCTCAATCCGCAGGGGTGGAGTAGACAGGCTTGTCTACTGGTGGGCAAGACGCTATCAGACAGACCTGTCTATGGCAAGGGGGCAACATCGGGCGTCGGGCCGATGGGCATGTCCAACCCTTGCCGGCCGGCCGACGACGCCGAGAGCGCCTCCACGATCCACGCCGCCCTCGATGCCGGCGCGACCCTACTGGACCCTGCTGGACACCGGGACGGCATGGGACACAACGAGATGCTGCTCCGCGATGCGATCAGAGGCCGCCAGCCCGAGGACGCCCAGATCAGCATGAAATTCGGCCTCCTGCGCGACCCCCGGGGACGCTGGAACGGCGCAGATGGGTGATATCCCCTAGCCGGGCGACGGGATCAACGCAATCACGACAGCCTTCGGGAGGGCCGGAAACCAGCTTTGCGGCCGGCGTCTCCGGCTCGAGCGGCGAAATCTGAATTCGGAAAACATTTATTTTTTATAGGTCTCGACTATATGAATTCAACGGCGTAGCTTTGCATGTGGAACGAGCGTCCGTGACCGGCATCACACCAGCAGGACTCTGAGCAGAGCCCGGCTGGTCCTCCATAAATTAGAGGATGTCGGGTTTGCAGGCGGTCCCTCCCGGACCCCGGCCGGGATTCTGACGTGATCTTCGCCGCAGTCTTATATGCACCTAATGATGAACAGTTCTGACAAACCTTTCATAACAATATTCATAGGAGAGACATGGAAACCCTGGTAGGAACACTGAGCAAGGCCGGATCCATCCACAAGGTGGAAGGAGGCTATAGCTCCCTGCCGCAGATGAACGAACCCGGGTGTGATGCCTCCATCGGTGACTCCCTCTCCAACCCCGGCGGGTCGGTCATGAGCGCCGGATTCTTCGAACTCAAGGCCTCCGAACCCCTGGTATACACATACACCTACGACGAAATGAAGGTCGTCATCCAGGGCGAATTCATCCTCACCGACCAGACCACAGGAGACGTCACGCATGCCAGGGAGCGCGACGTGCTGTTCTTCCCCAAGGGCACAACAGTCAAATTCGAGACCCCTGACTATGCGCTAGGTTTCTACACCGGCCACCGCTCCTTCGCACCCTGAATGACTCGGCAGACTAAAAGGAGAAGGTCATGATTCTTAGAGAAATTTCGTTCGAACGGTTGATTTTCACTTGCACTGGTTGCAGCCATGACTGGGTGGCCGACTATGACGTCCAGCATGTTGAGGACGGTCACGGGCACGAACGGGACTATTTCTTTCGCGACGGACTGCACTGCTCCGATCCCACAGGTCTAGGCGAAACGACGTGTCCGCACTGCGGCCGGGCCTCGGTCCTTGCCCACCTCAGCGCCCGTCAGGCCAGTCCCGCGGTCACGGACAGCGCCACGGAGGGACCGGGCGAAATACCCACACCTGCTCGGGCCACGGCACCGCTGCTCTCAGGCGCACGATAGGCCCCTCGCAAGGGACCGGGCCCTACCCGGGCTGGCGCTCAACCCCACCCCGGCTCCCCGGGTGCCGGGGTGGGGTTGAGCGCCCTCTACGCAGTCCTGATCTGGCTATGATTGTCCTGGGCCTGGCGGCCCACTGCTGAGCCGCCTGCATTGCAGGACACAGACAGACTTGTCTGTGTACCATGGAGCCATGACTCCGACTGCCACCACGGCACCACAGGCCGTCCGCACGCCTGCCGGGCATGCCAGGGAGAAGATCCTGGCAACGGCCTTCCGGCTCTTCTACTCCCAGGGGCTCCGGGCCGCCGGCATCGACACGATCATCGCCGAGTCCCGCGTCGCGAAGGCCACGTTCTACAAGTATTTTCCGGCCAAGGACGACCTCATTCTGGCGTATCTGGAGATGGTCGACGGTGCCTGGAGCGGGCAGCTTCACGCCGCCGCCGAAGCTGCCGGCGAGGACCCGGCCGCGCAGCTCGTGGGCCTGTTCAATGCCCTGACAACCGCCTGCCGGCGTGACGGCTACCGCGGCTGCGCCTTCATCAACGCCGCGGCCGAGTCGGCCTCAGGAACCCGCATCCACGATCGGACGGTGGCCCACAAGGAGCAGATCCGTGCCTGGATCTGCGACCTGGCCGTCCGCGCCGGCGCGCAGGATCCGGACCGGCTCGCCCGCAGCCTGACCCTGCTGCTCGACGGCGGCCTGGCCAGCGGGGTGCTCGACGGCGACCCGGCGGCCGCCATCGCCGCCCGCGACACCGCATCACAACTCGTGGCAGCTGCACTCCCCAACTGAGTGGCAATTGTTGTCGTTTTGAGGCCTCAAAACGACAACAATTGCGAGCCAGCTGGGATCACCGACATGGAGGAACCCGTGACCGCCTTGAACAACACCACCGCCGGCGCGCAAACCGACCCCCAACTCGCCCGCTGGCAGCGCTTCCGGAACAGCCGCAACACGGCCCTGGCCAGCGCGCACGGCTGGCTGACCCTGGCCTCGTTCCAGTGGCTGGAGGACCGGCCGGGAGCCGTCGACCTTGCCCCCGGGCTGTGGTCCACGGACGGCACGACGGCGTTCCTCACCGCCGTGGCGGCTGACGGGCTGACGCTGGTGGAGACCGGCGAGCCCGTGGACGGGACCCTCAGCGCGACGCTGTCGGATGAGGAGTCGCTGATGTGGGTGCAGTACGGCGGCGACGACGGCCGCCAGGTGGTGGTGGAGCTTGCCATGCGGGCGGACAAGTACGCCATCCGCACCCGGGATTCAAAGTCGCCCGTGTTCACGGAGTTCGACGGCGTGCCGACCTTCGACTTCCGGCCGGAACTGGCGGTCCAGGCGAAGTTCGTGCGGTATCCGGAGCCGGTGGACATCCCCATCGGCACCGCCAACCCGCTGGTGGACGGGGTCCACCGTTCCGTCGGCGAGCTGGTGTTCCGGCTGCCGGGCAAGGACCACGAGTTCCATCTGCAGGCCGAGGAGGAGAACCTCGGCGCCCTCACGGTCACGTTCCATGACGAGACCAACGGCGCGGCCCCGCCGGAACAGGCAACGGCCGAGTGGCGCAAGGTGTCCACGGCCAGGCCCCGCCCGGACAGCACGGTCATCCTGGACTTCAACCGGGCCATCAACTACCCCAGCGCCTTCACCCCGTATGGCACCTGCCCCATGCCGGTGAAGAACAACAGCCTGGACTACCGGATCGAAGCCGGGGAGAAAGAGCCTGCGCCCTTCCCACCGGCTAGACGATCGCCGAGACCCCGGTAACCGCCCGGCCCACGATCAGCGTGTTGATCTCGAACGAACCCTCGTAGGTGTAGATCGCCTCCGCATCGGAGAAGATCTTCGCCATCCGGTAGTCGGTGACGATCCCGTTGCCGCCCAGCAGGGACCTGCCCATCGCCACGGTTTCCCGCATCCTGGCGCTGACATAGGACTTCGCCAGGGACACCTGGGCCATGTCCCCGGCACCCTGCTCCTGCAATTGCGCAATCCGGACCATCATTCCCATGCTTGCCACGGCGTTGCCCAGCATGGTCACCAGCTGCTGCTGGACGAGCTGGAATTTCGCCAGCGGCCGCCCGAACTGCCGGCGTTCGACGGCGTACTGCCGGGCGACGTCGAACGCGGCCAGCTGCTGTCCCACGGCCTGCCACGCCACCATGATCCGGGAGCCGCGCAGCAGCTCGTTGGTGTCCTCGAAGCTGTTGATCCCTGCGAAGCGGTCAGCCTCGGCCACCCTGACATCCTCGAACACGATGTCCGCGTTCTGCACGGTGCGCAGGGCGATCTTGTTCTCAATTTTGCTCCGGCTCAGGCCGGGCAGCTTCGCGTCCACGATGAAGCCGCGGATGCCGCCGTCGGCCTCGTCGCGGGCCCAGACCAGCATGTAGTCGCAGAACGTCCCGTTGCCGATCCAGCGCTTGGCGCCGTTGAGTACCCAGCAGTCCCCGCCGTCGTCCGCCGAAGCGGGCACCCGCCGGGCCCGGGTTTCCATCCCGCCGGCGACGTCGGAGCCGTGGTCCGGCTCGGTGAGGGCGAAGGCGCCGGTGGTCCGGAGGCCCGCGGCGTCCTCCAGCAGGCGGCCCTTCTGCTCCGCCGAGCCGAAGGCGTAGAGCGACTCCACGAAAAGGTCGTGGTGGACCAGGAAGAAAGTCGCCAGCGAGGTATCCACGCGGGTCATTTCGGCGATCACCAGCCCGGCAAACAGGTGGCTGTAGCCACGCTGGGCCGGGGCGCTGAGCTCCAGGCCGGCCAGCTTGGGCAGGATGTGGGCGGGGAATTCGGCCTTGTTCCACCAGTCCGTGGCGAAGGGGGCGACCTCGGCCGCCAGGAACTCCCGCAGTTCCGCCAGTTTCGCCCGCTCCACGGCGCTGAGCAGTGATTCGAAGTCGAAGAAGTCGGCCGTGGGCAGCCCCGCCATCGAAGCCGCGGGTGCCGAAGCCGGCGCCGACCCCGGGGATGAGGCGGCCGGAGCGGTCACTTCGGTCCCATCCGGATGGCGCCGTCGAGGCGGATGGTCTCGCCATTGAGCATCGTGTTGTCGACGATATGCGCGGCCAGGTTCGCGTATTCCGCGGGCCGGCCCAGCCGGGACGGGTGCGGGACCTGGTGGCCGAGCGAGTCCTGCGCCTCCTGCGGCAGGCCTGCCATCATCGGCGTCTCGAAAATGCCCGGGGCAATCGTGACAACCCGGACCAGCGAGCGCGCCAGTTCGCGGGCGATCGGCAGCGTCATGGCAGCCACGGCACCCTTGGAGGCGGCGTAGGCAGGCTGGCCGATCTGGCCGTCGAAGGCGGCGACGGAGGCGGTGTTGATGATGACTCCGCGTTCCGGACCGCCCAGTTCCGTCACTGCCGGCTCGGTGGCCGCCATCGCGGCCGCGGCCAGGCGGATCACGTTGAAGGTGCCCACGAGGTTGATCTGGATGACGCGGTTGAAGTTCTCCAGAGGGAGCACGCCGTCGCGGCCCAGCACCTTTCCGGGCGTGCCGATCCCGGCACAGTTCACCAGAATGCGCAGCGGGCCCAGCGCGACGGCGGCGTCGACGGCGGCCTGCACCTGCGCCTCGTCAGTGACGTCCGCAGGGACAAAGACTGCCTTGTTTGTTTGTTCCGGCGGGTTTACGGCTCCGGAGGCGTCATTGCCCGCCTTCCCCCGGGCGTTGAGCTCCGCGGCGAAGGCGTCACCGGCCGAGCCCGGCAGGTCCAGCAGCACAACGGACGCGCCGGCGTCGAACAGGCGCCTCGCCGTCGCCGCACCAAGACCCGAGGCCCCGCCGGTAATCAGCGCGACAGTACCCTTGATGTCCATGCATCCTCCTTGATGTGGAACCGGAACCCTGCCGCGGACTGCGCACCTTGATGGACGAGGCAGTCACCGGCGGCGGGGAACATTAGTTAGTGAATGTTAACTGAACTGCGGACATACCGCACCTCCCCGGCGATCGCACCCCGGATGACCCCCGCCACTAGGCTGGATCCATGACCCCAGCTGACGCCGCCACCGCCCCGGACTGGTCCTTCCGTGCCGACGAGGCGGCGCGCACGGTGACCAGGCTTTACGGACAACGGCTGTTCCTCCTGCCGGGCACCCACATCGCCGCGATCGTCCGGCCCTCCAGCCGGCTGAAGGACCTGGCCCGGCCCTGGCACTACTGGTGGCAGGCGCACTACCTGGACTGCCTTGTGGACGCCGGCCGGCGGGAGCTGGTCAATCTGAACGCCGGCCGTCCGGGAGCGAAGTTCGACGGCGAAACCCGGCCGAGCGCCGGAAAGCTGGCTTCACGGCTCCTCACCGGCATCCGGCTGCGCAACTTTTTCACGGTCGTCAACAACTACTACGACGACATGGCGTGGCTGGCCCTTGCCACCCTGAGGCTGGGGCAGCTTGCCGCCGACGCCAGCAAGCCGGGCGGCCGGCGCACCGCCCGCGTCCTGCACCGCCTCACGCAGCAGTTCGATTCCGCCTCCACGGACGATCTGGGCGGCGGGACCTTCTGGAGCAAGAAACGCGATTTCAAAAACACGCCCGCCACCGCACCGGTGGCACTCCACTACGCCCGGACCGGCAGGGCCGCCAAGGCCCAGGCCCTGCTGGACTGGCTCGATGCCCGGCTCTACGACCCGGAACAGGGCATGTACCGGGACGGGCTGCGGATCACCGGCACCGGGGAGGTGCTGATGGAAAGCGCCATCTATTCCTACAACCAGGGTCCGGTCCTCGGCGCCCTGCTCGAACTTGGCGGCGCGGGGAACCTTGAACGGGCCTCCGCCCTCGTGGCAGCGGTGGCGCGCAGCTTCACCCTGGCCGCACCGCTGACGGGGCGCAGTGCGACGGTGCTGCGCTGCGAGGGAACCGGCGACGGCGGACTCTTCACCGGGATCCTGGTCCGATACCTGGCACTGGCGGCCATGGACGAACGGCTTCCGGCCGGGACCCGGGCCACGGCGGCCCTGCTCGTGACGGACACCGCGGAGGCCTTCTGGGAAGGCCGCCGCACCCTTCCGGCCACCGACCCGCTCGCCCGCCGCGGCGGCAGGCTGGTCTTCTCCCTACGGCCCGAGCTGCCGGCTCGCCTGAGCTACCCGGCCGGCGCCGCCTTCGAACTGTCCACCCAGCTCCAGGCCTGGATGGTGCTGGAAGCTGCGGCCGCCATCGCCCGGCGGGCCGGCGGCCCGGGTGACGCAGCAGGGAATTAGATCATGCAATAGTTTCGTAATTGATGTGATCCTGATCACTTAAGGCGTAATCGAGTTGGTTGCTTAGGTTTGGCTAACCTACAGTTTTTCCTAGTGAGCATGCCCTAACTTCCCCGCTCACAGGGGGCTAGGGCTCCCCAGACCTATTCCTTGCAGAAAGTAGCCCCATGAAGATCCGCAACAATGCGCTGGCCGGGATCGCACTCCTCGCCACCGCCGCGCTCGGCCTGGCAGCCTGTGGCTCCGGCACCTCCAGCGGCGGCAGCAGCAGCGCCGGGACAGACGGCAAAGTCGCCGGCGAGATCACGGTCTACAACGCCCAGCACGACACCCTGACCAAGGAATGGGTCGACGCCTTCACCGCGGAAACCGGCGTCAAGGTCACGGTGCGCCAGGGGGACGACACGGAGATGTCGAACCAGATCATCCAGGAAGGCCAGGCCTCCCCGGCCGACGTCTTCCTCACCGAGAACTCCCCCGCCATGGCCCAGGTGGAAAACGCCGGCCTGTTCGCAGACGTGGACAAGGCCACCACCGACCAGGTGCCGGCCGCATTCCGCCCCTCGACCAACAAGTGGACCGGCATCGCGGCACGCTCCACCGTGCTCGTCTATGACAAGAGCAAGCTGAGCGACAGCCAGTTGCCCAAGTCCATGCTGGATCTGGCCAAGCCCGAATGGAAGGGCAAGTGGGCGGCATCGCCGTCCGGCGCCGACTTCCAGGCGATCGTCTCCGCCCTGCTCGAGCTCAAGGGCGAAGCCGCCACCGCGGACTGGCTCAAGGGCATGAAGGAAAACTCCAAGGCCTACAAGGGCAACAGCACGGCCATGAAGGCCGTCAACGCCGGCGAGGTGGACGCCGCCCTGATCTACCACTACTACTACTACGGCGACCAGGCCAAGACCGGAGAGAACTCCAAGAACCTCACGCCGTACTACTTCAAGAACCAGGATCCCGGCGCATTCGTGTCCGTCTCCGGCGGCGGCGTGCTGAAGTCCTCCAAGAACGCCGCGGCCGCCCAGGCCTTCCTGAAGTTCATCACCGGCAAGAAGGGCCAGGAGATTCTCCAGAAGGGCACCTCCTTCGAGTACGCCATCGCCTCCGATGTCCCGGCGAACGACAAGCTCGTGCCGTTGAAGGAGCTGCAGGCCCCCACCGTGGATCCTGCCAAGCTCAACTCCGCCAAGGTCACCGAGCTGATGACCCAGGCGGGGCTGCTGTAGTAGCAATGGCAAGCAAGCTGGCGGCTCCCGAAATTTCCGGGGAAACGACGTCGGCGGGCAGGGGCAAGCGCCCCCGCCCGCCTTTCGGAGTTTCCGTTGTCGCGATCCTGGCGGTCCTGATCGCCCTCTTCTCGCTCATCCCGCTGGGCTACGTCATCTTCATGACGGCCGCCACCGGCTGGGACGCCGCCGTCGCCCTGATCTTCCGCGAGCGGGTGGGAGAACTCCTGCTCAACACGGTGCTGCTGATGGTGATCACGGTGCCGCTGTGCCTGGTGCTCGGGGTGGGCGGCGCCTGGCTGGTGGAGCGCACCAACCTCAAGGGCCACAGGTGGTGGGCCGTGCTCCTCGCCGCCCCGCTGGCGATTCCGGCCTTCGTCAACAGCTATGCGTGGGTTTCCGCTGTGCCCTCGCTCGGCGGGCTGTGGTCCGGCGTCCTGATCGCCACCCTCTCCTATTTCCCGCTGGTATATATCCCGGCGGCGGCGACGCTCAGCCGGCTGGACCCGGCCATCGAGCAGTCCGCCGCATCCCTGGGCCTGGGCGCCTGGCGAGCCTTCTTCCGCGTCGTGCTGCCCCAGCTGCGCATCGCCATGACCGGCGGTGCCCTGCTGGTATCCCTGCACTTGCTGGCCGAGTACGGCGCCTTCGCGATGATCCGCTTCGACACCTTCACCACCGCGATCATGGTGCAGTACCGGTCCACCTTCAACGGGACCGCCGGAAACATGCTGGCCAGCGTTCTCGTCTTCATCTGCCTGATCCTGCTGCTGGTGGAAGTCCGCGGCCGTGGCAGCGCCCGCTACGCCAGGGTCGGCTCCGGCACCCAGGGCCGCGCCCTGCGCCTGCCCCTGCACGCCTATCAGGTCCCCGCCCAGCTGTCGCTGATCGCCCTCACCGGACTGGCCTTCGGGCTGCCGCTGACGTTCGTGCTGCGCTGGATCCTTGCCGGCGGCCCGGAGATCTGGGCAGCGGATGAATTCCTTCCGGCGCTGCTGCAGACGCTCGCCTACGGCCTGGCCGGGGCCATAGCCACCACCGTCGTCGCGTTCCCCATGGCGTATCTGGCGGTGCGGCATCCGAGCTGGTTCAGCAAGGCCCTGGAACTGTCCAACTACGTCACGAGCTCCATGCCCGGAATTGTGGTGGGACTGGCCTTCGTGACCGTGAGCATCCGGCTGGCGCCGGGCATGTACCAGACCGCAGGACTCCTGATCGCGGCCTATGTGCTGCTGTTCCTGCCGCGGGCGCTCGTCAACATCCGTTCCGGCATGTCACAGGCACCCAAGGAGCTGGACGAGGCCGCGCAGGCACTCGGCAAGCCTCCCCTGCTCTCCTTCCTCCTGGTGACGCTGCGCCTCACGGCTCCCGCCGCCGCTGGCGGGGCGGCGCTCGTGTTCCTCGCGATCGTCAACGAGCTCACGGCGACCCTGCTGCTCTCCCCCAACGGGACCCGGACCCTTGCCACCGAGTTCTGGAGCAAGAGCAGCGAAATCGACTACGCCGGAGCCGCCCCGTATGCCCTGCTGATGATCCTGATCTCGGCGCCGATGACCTACCTCCTTTTCCAGCAGTCGAAGAAAGCAGCGGGACAGTGACCGATTATTCTCCTTTGCATTATTCGCCTTCGCGGCTCCCAGAGCCCCGGATCGCCGCGTCCGTGGCCCCCAGCACCAATAACCACCTGGAGATCACCGCCGTCACCAAGAACTTCGGTTCCCAGGCCGTGCTCAAGGGCGTCAATCTCTCGGTGGCCCAGGGTGGGACGACGGCGATCGTCGGCCCCTCCGGTTCGGGCAAGACCACGCTGCTGCGGCTGATTGCCGGCTTTGAGCATCCCGACACCGGCAGCATCTCGCTCAACGGCAGCAAGGTGGCGGGCGATGGCGTCTGGGTCCCGGCGCATAAACGCCATGTCGGCTACGTGGCGCAGGACGGCGCCCTGTTCCCCCACCTGACCGTCGGGCAGAACATCTCCTTCGGCCTCGACGCGGCAAAGCTCCCCGGCAGGCACCGCGGGGTCCAGGCCAGGGTCGGTGAACTGCTGGAAATGGTCGCCCTGGACCCGGCCATGGCCAAGCGGCGCCCGCACGAGCTCTCGGGCGGCCAGCAGCAGCGCGTCGCGCTGGCCCGCGCTTTGGCCCGCGAGCCGGAACTCATGCTGTTGGATGAGCCGTTCTCCGCGCTCGACGCCGGCCTCCGGGTGGCCACCCGGAGGGCGGTCGGCAAAGTGCTGAAGGACGCCGGCGTGACCACGATCCTAGTGACGCATGACCAGGGTGAGGCCCTGTCCTTCGCGGACCAGGTCGCCGTCATGCGGGACGGGAAACTGGCCCAGATCGGCAACCCGTTCATCGTCTACACCCGCCCGGCGGACCGGGCCACCGCGGAGTTCCTGGGCGACGCCGTCATCCTCGATGCCTGGATGGAAGGCTCCCTGGCCACCTGCTCGCTGGGCGGCATCCCGGTGCGCAGGCCTCCCGCCCAGGGCCGGGTCCAGCTGATGCTCCGTCCCGAGCAGATCCGGATCACCGAGGACGGCCCCATCCGCGGCACCGTCGTGGATACCGACTACTTCGGCCCTGAAACCACGGTGCGGCTCCAGCTCCCCGTTCCGCCGGTCCTCGCCGAGGGAGCCGTAGCCGATCACCGCTACCCCGGCGGCGGCGAAGTCATCACCATCCGGCACTGGAATGCCTCCATCGCCCGCCCCGGCACCGAACTCCGCCTGCGCGTCGTGGGCGAGGCCGTGGCCTTCCCGTTGGAGGACCTGCCGCAGGGATGAGTCCCGCACCGGCACGCCACAGCCCCCGTGCTCCATTGAGACCGTCCTGCCCCCGGCATAGGGTGGGCCCATGACTGTTCAGCCGGCCCTTCACCGCCAGCACTGTGCCGTCGCGGCCCCCACCCAGTTGTGGCTCGACGCCGACGGACGCATGGCCAGCGGAGGCGGTTCCGGTGCGGGATGGTTCACAGGCCTCCTCCATGGGGACACCCGGATGCTGTGCCGGGCCGAGGTCCGGGTCAACGGCCTGGAGCCCGAACCGGCCACGGTCGAGGTCGAGCCGGGCGGCGTGCTGCGCGTCCGGGGAATCGTCCGCGGCATCGCAGGCCCCACGGAGGACCCCGCCGTCGAGCTGCTCCAGACCTGGACCGTCACCCCCGGCGTGGTCCGCCATTCCCTGCAGCTGAGCACCTCACTCGAGGCCCTTGACGTGGAAATCCAGGTGCAGCTCGCCGCCGATTTCACCGAAATGTCCGGGATCCGCCTCAGCCGCTTCCGGGATCCGTTCCAGCCGTTCTCGGCCGACGACTCCGCCCTCCGCTGGCGCGACGGCGGCAAATCGCTCACGGTGGCCTCCCCCGGCAGCGTCACCTGGGGAGAACGGCTCCTGTGGCGGGGAACTGCGGGCCGTGGGCGGCCCTTCGAGGCTGAATGGCAGGCCGTGCTGGCAGACAGCGGGGACGCCGTGGTTGCCGCGCGTCCGCCGGCATCGCGGCGGCCCCGCACTGAGCCGACGGGGGCACTGCGCTTGCTCCTGGACAACTCCCTCGATGAGCTTGCCGGCCTCCGCCTGGCCACCCGGGAGTTGCCTGACGCGTCCTTCGTGGCCGCCGGCGCACCCTGGTATTTCACCCTTTTCGGCCGGGACTCGCTGTGGGCCGCACGGTTGCTGATGCCACTCGACGCCGGCCTTGCCGCCGGAACGCTGTGCACCCTGGCCGCCTTCCAAGGCACACGCAATGATCCTGCGTCCGCCGAGGAACCGGGCAAGATCCTGCATGAGCTGAGGTCCGGCGAACTGGTACTGGAGAGCCAGGGCCTGCACCTTCCCCCCGTGTACTTTGGCGCCGTGGATTCCACGCCGCTCTGGCTGTGCCTGCTCGGCGAGCTGGGCCGCGCCGGAACGGACGACGACGCGGTCCGTTCCCTGCTGCCCAACGCGGCGCGGGCGGCGGAATGGCTGTTAAACGCCGCAGGCGTAAACACGGCCGGCGGTGCGAACCCCGGGTTCCTCAGCTACCAGGACGCCACCGGGCATGGCCTGAGCAACCAGGGCTGGAAGGATTCCGCGGACGCCATGCAGTTCCGCGACGGGCGCCCGGCCGACGGCCCGATCGCCCTTTCCGAGGTCCAGGGCTACGCCTACCAGGCCGCGCTGGAAACTGCCGGGCTGTTCGATGCCTACGGGGAACCCGGCGGCCAGGCATTGCGGGACTTCGCCGCTGCCCTGCGGCACAATTTCCGGGAGCGGTTCTGGGTGGAGGACGACGGCGGGCCGTTCCCTGCCATGGCCCTGGACGGGCACGGCGCAGCCCTGGACATCCCGGCCTCCAACATGGGGCACTTGCTGGGCACCGGGATCCTGGACGCTGCCGAAGCCCGGCTCGTAGCGGACCGGCTGCTCAGCCCGGAGCTGTTTTCCGGCTACGGTGTGCACACCATCTCGCGCCGGGCCGCGGGCTTCTGGCCCTTCAGCTACCACTGCGGCTCGGTCTGGAGCCACGACACCGCCATTGCGGTCCGCGGGCTGCTCGCGGAGGGTTTCAGCACCGAAGCGCGGATCCTCGCCGAGGGCCTGCTGGACGCGTCAGGCTCCTTCGGACACCGGCTGCCGGAGCTCTTCGCCGGAGTGGGCTCCGAGGAATCCGGCCGTGCGGTGCCGTACCCGGCGTCGTGCCACCCGCAGGCCTGGTCCTCAGCCTCGGCCGTGGTGATCGCCCAGGCACTGGGCACCAGGTTTTAGGGCGCTTCCGCGGGACCCGCTCCGACGCGCGGGGCGCCCGCGTTGCCCGCGGACCGCGCCGTGCGGAGTCCGTCCACCAGAATCACGGTCCCGGTAACAGCCACGGCCAGCCCCAGTGACGCAAGCACATCGGTCAGCCACTGGTAGCCCAGGTACAGCCGGGCCAGGGCGACCACGGCGGTTCCGGCCGCTGCCCCCGCGAAGGCTAGCACCGCCGTCGTCGGCTTCGCGCGGCCCGCCACGAACAGGTAGGCAAGGACGAGGAGGAAGACCCCGGCGCCGAAAGTATGCCCCGAGGGGAATGAAAGGCTATCGGCCGGGCCCAGCATAAAATCGCCCGCCGAGGGGCGGGCTCGGTCCACCCCGTGCCCGATCAGGGTGGAGAGCCCGAAGGATGCCGCCATCGCCCCCATCAGCAGGCCGGGCCGCCAGATTTCGCGATTCCATGCCGCCCATGCAAGGGCGATCGCCAACCCGATCAGCGCCATCCACAGCGGGGACGTCACGGTGGCCACTGCCGTCAGTACGCCGGTGGCCAGCGGGTTGCGGGACCCCACCAGTCCGTCATGCACCGGGCTGTCAAGGGCGGCCGGTCCGCTGTCCGACTGGACCGCGGCCAGGATGAACCAGAAGAACGCATCGCCAGCCACCAGCAGGCCTGCTGCCCCGAAGAAGAGGCTGCGCTGGGAACCGGTGCGGGCGCGCCGTGCCGGAGCGGACGGAGCGCGGGGCACACGGCGGACAGCAGGCATCAGCCGATTCTGCCAGCTGTGGCTGCCGGTAGCCCGGGCGTCCGCTGGCAGATTGCTGGGATCGGGCTGGGGGCCTATGGGGCCTGGGGCCGCTTGGCTTGCGGGTACGGGGTTTCATACCGGGCCAGCATTTCCACGAAGCCGGCAATCTTCCGCTCCCGCGTCGAGGCTTGTTTGACCGCGTTGGTGCGGTAGATCAGGGCATAGCGGTTCACCGAGCTTAAGACCTCGAACATGGCCTGCGCCCGGGGTTCGGCCGCGATGGCCGCGGCGAGGTCCGCGGGGACTTCCGCCGTCGCCGCCCCGGAATACGCCGCTTCCCAGCGCCCGTCCGCCTTGGCGCCCTCGACGGCGGCACGGCCTGCCGCAGTCATTTTCCCGGCGGCTTCGAGCCGCCCGACCCGCTCCACATTCCGCGCCGACCACGCGCTCCTGGGCCCGCGGCGGGTCATCCGCTGGAACGAGGTCGCCTCGTCCCGGCGCCTGCCCTGGCCGTCAATCCAGCCGAAGCAGAGCGCCTCCAGCAGGGCGGCCTCGTAGTCCAGCTCCGTGACCGAGCCGCCCTTTTTGTGCAGCACCAGCCACACGCCCGGACTCTCCGCGTGGTGCGCCTGCAGCCATGCGCGCCACGCGGCGGCGTCCTTCACCAGCAGTTCCTCAAGCTCAGCAGCCATGCCTTCATTTTGTACCAGGCGGAGCAGAAGCGCCGCTTTGGTGGCACCATATCCCTAAGAGCCGGAACCCGTCCCACCCGAGGAGCAACGATGCTGCGTGTCAGGCCCGTCCACTTCACATCCCGCCTGGACCAGTGGGAGCGGCTCCTCCTCGATCTCGGTCTGGTCAAGACCTCCGACGAGGCCACCTGGCGCGAGTTCGACGCCGGTTCGGGCCGCCTGGCGCTCCATTTCACCGAGGAGGGTTCCGCGGCAGACGGCACCACGAGCCTCGGGGTGGAAGTCGGCGATCCGGAAGAGTTCGCCCGGCGGACCAACGAGGCCGGGGCAGTCGGCGGGGGTACCACCGCGGAGGTCATCGAGGCGGACCACGGCTCCTCGTGCCGCATTACCGCCACGGACGGCTTCAGCTTCCTGGCCGATCCTGCGGTGCGCGCGGCCGACGGCACCTGGGCCGGGTCCGCGGAGGCGGATCCGGCCATCGCCGTCGTCGGGGTGTGGTTCTCCGAGGATGCCGCGGGGGCAGCCGGAACGCTGCGCAGCATTGGCGCCCGGCCGCGCCCCGTCCCGGACAACGACGAAACTGCTGACTTCACGGCGAAGAACGGCGGGGTCCTGATGGTCCGTGCGGCTGCCGGCCCCGGGCGGGCCGGCCTGGGCTTCGAATACGACGGCGATCTGGATGGCTTGCGGAACCGGCTTGCCGAGGCGGGGCATGACGTGGCCCTGACCGAGGAGGCCTTCAGCCGTTCGCTGCATGTGGCCAACCCCGATGCGGAAGGCGCTGCCGCCCACCATCCGACCCTCTGGATTGCCTCGGCACGGGGGCCTGCCTGAGTGTGACAACGCCGGACCCATCGCGATGGGGTAGAACTTAACCATGAACGTTCGCACTCCTGACCCGAATCCCGGCTGGCTCTCCGAAGACGATTTGTTTGAGGCGCGCGGCAGGCTGCCCATGGTCTACGTCGAGGCCGTCCCGGTCCGGCTGGATCCGCTAGGGTTCGTGAACGAGGTCGGCACCCTGCTGCAGGCCGACCAGGACGGCACCATGATCCGTTCCCTGGTCTCGGGCCGGGTCTTGTACCGAGAGACCATCCGTGCCGCCCTGCTCCGCCACATGGAGAAGGACCTCGGCCCGCTGGCGTTTCCGCAGCTGCCGATCAGCCCCGTCCCGTTCACCGTGGCTGAATACTTCCCGTCCCCCTCGCAGACGGGCTTCACCGATGACCGGCAGCATGCCGTCGCCTTGGCCTACATCATCCCGGTCACGGGCGACTGTTCCCCGCGGCAGGACGCCCTCGAGCTGACCTGGATGACGCCGCAGGAAGTCATGGGCTCGGACGTGCAGCTCGAGTTCAGCGGGGGCCGCGGCGCCCTCATCCGCCAGGCGCTGGCCTTCGCCGGCGTGGGCAACTAGGAGGGTGCTGAACAATTTGCGTCGGTAATCTCGAAGGTTTAAGGCGTGCCTGCTGGACTTGCCGGCCCGGTGGTTAAGACTGGTCTTATGCAAGGACGTGAGCGGGAACAGCGGACGCTGTTGGACGTGGAGGCGCTGGCCGGGGAGCTGTTGGCCCCGGGCAGCGTTTTCGCGTTCCTGGCCGAACACCGGGGACGGTTGTTCCCTGATTCGATGATGGAGGACCTGTTCGGGTCGAAGCGGGGCAGGCCCTCGGTGCCGGCGCCGGTGATCGGC
Organism: Arthrobacter sp. PAMC25564; assembly: GCF_004798705.1. Taxonomy (NCBI): domain Bacteria; kingdom Bacillati; phylum Actinomycetota; class Actinomycetes; order Micrococcales; family Micrococcaceae; genus Arthrobacter; species Arthrobacter sp. PAMC25564. Next base: position 147,956 of record NZ_CP039290.1, read on the forward strand.
TCGGTGCTGGTGCTGCAGGCCCTGCAGGGGCTTTCGGACCGGGAGACCGCCGAGGCGTTGACGTATGACCTGCGGTGGAAGGCGGCCTGCGGGTACGCGCTGACGGATACCGCGTTCCACCCGACCACGCTCGTGTACTGGCGCAAGCGCCTGGCGGCAAGCGCGAACCCGCACCGGATCATGGACGCGGTCACCGAAGTCGTCACCGCCACCGGGATCCTCAAGGGCCGCAACCGCAGGGCACTTGACTCGACGGTCCTGGATGACGCGGTCGCACGGCAGGACACCGTCACGCAGCTGATCGCCGCCGTGCGCCGCTTCGGCCGCGATGTGCCCGGCGGCAAGGACCTGATCGCGGCCCACGCCACCGGGTACGACTACACCCGTGCCGGGAAACCGGACATCGCCTGGGACGACGCGCAGGCCAGGGACGAGCTGATCTCCGCCCTGGTCAACGACGCGCTGGCGCTGCTGGCGGCGGTGGACCCGCAGCAGTTCGACAAAAACCCCGGCGATCCTTCCGATGCAGGCGATCCGAAGGCCGCCGAAGCGTATGCGCTGCTGGCGCTGGTTGCCGGGCAGGACGTGGAACCGGCCGAGGACTCGGACGGCACGGACGGGCGGTGGAAGATCGCCCGGAAAACCGCCCCGGACCGGATGATCTCCATCGTGGACCCCGACGCGCGGCACGCCCACAAGACCCGCAAGGCGATGCGGGACGGATACAAGGCACACATCGTCAACGAGCCCGGGACCGGGATCGTGACTGCCGCCGCGGTAACGAAGGCCGCCGGCCCCGGTTCCTCGGATGCCGAGGCCGGGGCCGGGCTGCTGTCAGCGGACCCGACGGTGGAGGAAAACCAGCAGGTGGACGCCCTCGGTGATTCGGCCTACGGCACCGGGGACATGCTCAAGGCCCTCGCCGCGGCCGGACACCGGGCCCTGGTCAAACCCAAACCGCTGGCCGCCGCCATCGCCGGCGGATTCACGATCGATGACTTCGCCTACGACAAGGCCGCCGGGACGCTGACCTGCCCGAACGGGCTCAGCCGCAGGATCACGGCCAAGGGCCGCGTCACCTTCGGCGCCGCCTGCCGCGGGTGCCCGCTGAAAGACAGGTGCACGACCGCGGCAGGCGGCCGCAAGATCGAACTGCATCCCGACCACGAACTGATGCGCGCCCACCGCGCCGCAGCCCGGAACGAGGACTTCCAGTCCGACTACAAACAGCACCGGCCCATGGTCGAACGCTCCATCGCGTGGCTCACCGCCGGGAACAACCGGCGCCTGCGCTACCTCGGCGTGGCGAAAAACGATGCCTGGTTCCGGCTCCGGGCCGGCGCGGTGAACCTCAAACGCCTCCTCAGCCTCGGGCTGACCGTCCGGGAGGGCGCCTGGGCCATCGCATAGCCCCGGGGCGCCAGCCGCGCCCTCCGGGCACCGCCGGCGAAGGCACCCACGCCCCCGCCGCCGATACTCCAAACGGGCCGGCGACCGGAAAACGCCCGTCCCGCCCGAACCCCCGAAACGACGAAGGGGCCGCCCCGGACGCCCAGACACCGAACCGGCCCCTCAAACAGCCATTAGTTCAGCGCGCTCCTAGGAGCCTCCGGGCGGCCCGGGCGGGGCCCCGGAACGCTCGAAGCAACGCGTGCGTCCCAGCTTCACGCCGCCGCCTTTGTAGACTGTTGGGTGGACCGCAAGAGACTTTAAGGACTCCCGATGACCCACCCCCCAGCCTTCCGGAACTACAAAGAACAGCAGGCTGGATCTCTGCAGGCCGGCGACCAGCTGCTCCTGCCCGGCGGAGACCGCTCCGCCGAAATCCAGCGCGTGGACGTTGAAACGGACGATTTCGGTACGTCCGCCATCGTCCTGGCGACCCTCACCGGGGGCGGTATGCTGCGGATCGCGGCCGGTTCGACGGTCCTGCTCACGGTGGACGAGCCGGACACGGAACCGCCGGCCGCCGCTGTAGCCGGGCCGCCCGCGGACAGCGGTTCCGGACACAGCGGTTCCGGGCACAGCGGTGAGGAGCCGGCCGACGGCGCCACCGCACCCCCCGCCGTCGTTGTTCCGCCGCTTCCCGCCGGCCCGCCCGCCCTGGGCAGTCCGGGCGAAGATGACCTTGCCCTGATCCCGGCCCCCGAGGGAACCCCCGAATCCGTGATCGAGGCAGTGGCCGAGGCGCATCCCGGCTCACCCGGGGTGCAGCTGCTCGGCGAGCGGCTGGCCAAGGGTATCAACACCAAGTCCGGCAGCTGCCTCAAGGACCTCAGCGATCTGGCCCACGAGCTGTTCATCATCCTCAAGGACCCCGAGCACGCCCTCGCCGTCGCGGATCTGCTCAATGTCCTGCCCTTCGACGGCAACCCGGGCCGCTGGACCTCGGTTGAGTCATCGCTGGCCTTGTCCAGCTACATCTGCCGGCAGCTGGGGCAGGAGGAGCGGGCCGCGGCCTATGAGAGGTTCCTCCGGGCGCCCGACACGATGGAAACGGACCCGTTCAAGGCCCGGATCAACGCGAAGGTGCGCCAGCGCCTCCTCAACGAGCCGAACCTGTATGACAAGGAAGTCTTCCGCTCCATCGACAACTCGAACCCGGATGCGGAGCGTGAGTGGCGGCGGCTGCGGCTCGAATCACTGCTCTTCCTGCGCGCCCACGGCGGTTCGGAAACCATCGGCACCCAGGAACTGGAGCGCCGGATCGTCAATGAACTGGAGTCGGTCCGCGCCTGAGGCTCCCTGTGTTCGGCCAGCGCGGTGCCAAGCGACAGCCGGAGGGCCCTACCCCCTCACGGCCGGTCGTTGTAGATTCACCCCATGACGAACAATCTGAGCGTTGTGATCAATTCCGATGCGCAGCAGGTTTGGACGATGCTGCGCGAACCCGCCAAAGTGGCCCAGTGGCACGGCTGGGAGGCCGATGACCTGGCCGCCGAAATCAACGAGATCTACTTCAGCCCCAATGTCGTCGAAGGCGCCGACCACACGTCCCTGGTGGTCAACGGCGGAGACATCTTCACGCTGAAGCCGGTCCCCACCGGCACGGAAGTCAGCGTCACGAGGGCCGCGGTCGACCACAATTCCGAGTGGGCCGCCTGGGACGAGGACATTACCCAGGGCTGGCTGACGTTCCTGCAGCAGCTGCGCTTCGCCCTTGAGCACCACCCGCACGGGAAGCGGAAGACATTCTTCTTCTCCGTGCCCGGGAGCGACGGCTCGGCCATCGAGAAGCTTGGGCTCGGCGACGTCCCGGCGCCCGGAGAACCGTACTCGCTCACCCTGGCCACCGGCGAGGACGTCTCGGGCAAGGTGTGGTTCCGGAGCAACCACCAGGTGGGCCTGACGGTCCACAGCTACGCCGAGCACGGGGAAGGCCTGGTGATCGTGGCGGACCAGCCCGCCATCCCGGATATCCGGCCCGACGGCGGTTCGCTCGTGATCGTCTCCAGCTACGATCTGGGGGCCCACCGGCTCGAGGCGATCCGCGGCTACTGGGACAAGTGGCGGGCTGAGAACTACCCCACATCCGATCCGCTGCACTAAGGCTTGCGGGGTGATAGCTGGCACACTTGAACGGTGCCAGCCAACCCTAAACCGATGCTCCCACCCGCCCGGCAGTCCGAATTCTCCTTCCGCGTGGGCAAACGCCTGAGTGAAACGTGCCCGCCGTCGGCCGCGCAGCTCACCGCCAACGGCGGGGAGTTCCTGGGCCGCACCGGCACCATCACCACCCCGCACGGCGAAATCCGGACGCCGGCGTTCATCGCCGTCGGCACCAAGGCCACGGTCAAATCCGTGTTGCCGGAGTCCATCGCCGAGCTGGGGGCGCAGGCCGTGCTGGCCAACGCCTACCACCTTTACCTCCAGCCCGGTGCGGATGTCCTGGACGAGGCCGGCGGGCTCGGCGCATTCATGAACTGGCCCGGCCCCACCTTCACCGACTCCGGCGGGTTCCAGGTGATGAGCCTGGGCTCCGGGTTCAAGAAGGTCATCGAGATGAAATTGGTGGATACCTCGGGCCCGGATGACGCCGTCGCTCCCGGCAAGGAGCGGCTGGCCCACGTGGACGAGGAAGGCGTGTGGTTCAAGAGCCACCTCAACGGGGACCGGCACCGTTTCAGCCCCGAGATCTCCATGAATGTCCAGCACCAGATCGGCGCGGACATCATGTTCGCCTTCGATGAGCTGACCACGCTGCAGAACTCCCGCGGCTACCAGGAGGAGTCCCTGGAGCGGACCCGGCGTTGGGCCGAGCGGTGCCTCACCGAGCACTTCCGGTTGACGTCGGAGCGTCCGGGCAAGCCGTACCAGGCGCTGTTCGGCGTCATCCAGGGCGCCCAGTACGAGGACCTGCGGCGCAAGGCCTGCCGGGACCTCGGTGCCATGGACTTCGACGGCTTCGGGATCGGCGGGGCACTGGAGAAGGAGAATCTGGGCACGATCGTGCGCTGGTGCAATGAGGAGTTGCCGGAGAACAAGCCCCGGCACCTGCTCGGCATTTCCGAACCGGACGACATCTTCACGGCCATCGAAAACGGCGCGGACACCTTCGACTGCGTGTCCCCCACCCGTGTGGCCCGCAACTCGGCCTTCTATACGCCCACCGGCCGGTACAACCTCTCCGGTGCCAAGTACAAGCGCGACTTCGGCCCGCTGCAGGAAGGCTGTGACTGCTACGCCTGCCTGAACTACTCCCGGGCCTACATCCACCACCTGTTCAAGGCCAAGGAAATTGTTTCGGCCACCCTGATCTCGATCCACAACGAGCGCTTCGTGGTGAAGATGGTCGACGACGCCCGCCTGGCCATCGAGGCCGGGAACTTCTTCGAGTTCAAAGCCGAAACGCTGGGGCGGTACTACCCGTAGTCCGCGCCGCCGTCGAACTCGCCGGAATGCGCCGGCCGCCTACGCCCCGTAGCTCGGTTCGCGCTTCTTGATCCAGCGGATCACCAGCGAGGTCAGCGGCACGAAGAGGAACTCCACGAGGGTCTTGTAGACGAAGCCGACCAGGACGTAGTTCACGAACATGCCGGCGTCGCTGATCCCGATCACGGACGCGGCGATGCTGCAGAAGATCAGCGTGTCCACGAACTCGCCCGCGCCGGAAGACCCCATCAGCCGGGCCCACAGGGACTTCTCCCCCGTGCGAGCCTTCATCTTCACAAGGATCCAGGAGTTGATGGTCTGGCCGGCCAGGAAGGCCAGCAGCGAGGCCAGCACGATCTGCGGGACGGGGCCCAGCGCACCTTCCAGGGCGGCCTGCTTGGAGGCACCGAACTCGTCGTCGAAGCCGGGCAGCGCGATGATGATCCAGTAGCACAGCGACGCGAAGACGGACAGGGCAAAGGTGGTGAAGATGGCTTTGCGCGCCACCTTGAAGCCGTAGACCTCGCTGATGACGTCGCCCAGGATGTAGGCCAGCGGGAACAGGAAGAAGCCGCCGTCGGTGATGATCGGGCCGATCGCCACGCCCTTGGCCGCCCCGATGTTGGACAGGATCAGAACCACGGCCATAAAGGCCAGCAGGATGCCGAAATACGGGGAACCGATCGAGGCGAACTTGGGGGGCGCTGCAGCCGGGAGGGTCTTGGCAGAAGTCATGGGTGTTCCATTCGTAGTGGTTCGCTCGGCTGCCCGGATCCTCGATGGGAACGCGGCCGGCGGCCGGCTGTATTAGCACTGGACGGCCCCGGCAGAACAACCACCCGGACCGCCCTCCATTCTCGCATCCTCCGCTGGCACGGGGTGCCGCTGGAGCCGCCATACTGTTCATCCCGCACTGTGAACGTTCCGGGCGCGGTGGCAGGATGGGGCCATGAAGGAGACCTATGCCTGACACCGCGGTTTCCACCCGCGCCCTCGTCAAGCGGTACCGCGGCGTCGCCGCCGTCGACTCGCTCGACCTCGACATCCGGCGGGGCGAGATTTACGGGTTCCTCGGCAGGAACGGGGCGGGCAAGACGACGACCATCCGCATGCTGCTCGGCCTCATCCGTCCCAGCGGCGGGGAGATCACCGTTCTCGGCCGGCGCATTGTGCCTGGCGAGACCGGTGTGTTCTCGCGCATCGGTTTCCTGGTCGAGACCGCGACCGCCTATCCCAACCTCACCGTGCGCGAGAACCTCGACATCCAGCGCCGCCTCACCGGCTCGTCGCCGCGATCGGTCGCCGGCTCGATCGGGCTGCTCCGCCTCGGTCCTTACGCGGACCGGCGCGCCGGGCAGCTCTCGCTCGGCAACAAGCAGCGCCTCGCGCTCGCCCGCGCACTGCTGCACTCCCCCGAACTGCTGGTGCTCGACGAGCCCGCCAACGGGCTCGATCCGGCCGGTATTGTCGAGATCCGCGAACTGCTCCGTTCGCTCGCCGACGAGCACGGTGTCACCGTTTTTATGTCGAGCCACAACCTCGCCGAGGTCGCCCACCTGGCGGACCGTATCGGCATCGTTCACGACGGCCGCCTCATCGAGGAGTCATCGCGTGACGAACTTGCCGCGAAGGCCCGCGCCTTTGCAGCGGACGCCTACACACCGGAAGAGCGGGAGCAGGCGCTGCTCTCGCTGGATCTGGAGCGCTACTTCCTGGCGCGCACGGGCGATGGCCCGAAGAGTGGCGATGCTTGATGTTCGGGCAGGTTCTCGCCACCGAGTTTATGAAGCTCCGCCGTTCCAGGACGACGTGGGCCACCCTGGCGGTGTTCGCGCTGATGCCGCCCGGCATCGCACTTTTCATCTGGATCGTGCGTGAACCGGGGCGGGCGGCCCAGCTGGGGCTTCTGGGCACCAAAGCGAGCCTCGCGGGGATCGAGGCGACGTGGCCCGCGTATTTCTACATGCTCACATTGATCTTTGGCATCGGCGGGATGCTGCTGCTGGCGTTCATTGTCGCCTACCTGTTTGGCCGTGAGTACCGTGACGCCACCGCCAAGAACATGCTCGCGCTGCCGGTGGGCCGTCACTGGTTCGTCGTCGCCAAGCTGCTGGTCGCGGCGGTCTGGTGGATGGCGCTCGTCGCTCTCGTCCTGGTCGAAGCGCTGGCGATCGGACTCGCGATGGGGCTGCCGGGGTTCTCGGCGGAGCTGGCCGCGACCGGAATCGCAAAGCTGCTGCTCGCTCCGGCGATCGCGTTCCTGCTCGCGCCCATGGTCGCCTGGATCGCCGTGTGGAGCCGGGGCGAGGTGGCCCCCATCGCCTTCTCGCTGGTGATGCTGGCCCTGGGCAACCTGTTCGGCAGGACCGGCTGGGCGGAGTGGTTCCCCTATTCGATCGTCCCGCTGCTGATCGGAGTGGTGGCCGACCCCGCCGAATCGCTGCCGGGGGGCAGCAACGCGGTACTCGCGGGGACGTTCATGGCGGGCGTCGCCGGCACGATCCTGCAACTGCGCTTCGCGGACAACGCCCAGTAGCCGGGGCCGGCCACCCGCCGTCGTCCGCAGTGCCGGGCACCGGGTAGGTGATCAGCTACGGCATTCCGGCGAATTCGCTGCCGGCTCAGCGCCGCGGGATGTTGCGCAGGTTGCTCCGTGCCATGCTGACTGCCTCGCCGGCGCCCCGGTTGAGGACCACCTTGGACATGGCCGTGGCGAAGCCCAGGATCTGCGCGCCCTTAATCTTCGGCGGAATCGAGAGCGCCTTGGGATCCGTGATCAGTTCCACGAGCGACGGGCCCGGGTGAGCAAAGGCTTCCCGGTACGCAGCCTCGATTTTGGACGGGTCGGTGACGCGGATGGCATGGAACCCCAGGGCCCGGGCCACCGCGGCATAGTTGGCGTCGGGCACGTCCACGCCGAAGTCAGGGAGCCCGTCCACCAGCATTTCCAGTTTGACCATGCCCAGGGTGGAGTTGTTGAACACCACCACGTTCACCGGCAGCCGGTGTGCGGCGACGGTGATGAGCTCACCCAGGAGCATCGAGAGGCCACCGTCGCCCGACACCGAGACGACCTGGCGCCCGGGGTAGGCCAACTGGGCGCCGATGGCATGCGGAAGCGCATTCGCCATCGAGCCGTGCAGGTAGGAGCCGATCAGCCGGCGGGTGCCCAGCGGGTTGATGTACCGCGCGGTCCAGACATTGCACATGCCGGTATCGGCGGTGAAGATCGCGTCCTCCGCCGCCACCTGGTCAAGCAGCGAGGCGGCGTACTCGGGGTGGATCGGCTCTTTCGTTTCCACCTTGCGCGTGTAGGCTCCGACGGCTTTGTTCATGAGCCGGTCGTGCTTCTTCAGCATGGCGTCGAGGAAGCGGCGGCTCTTTTTCGCCTGGAGAAGCGGCTTCAGCGCGGCGAGTGTGGGGAGGACATCGCCATGCACGGCGACATCGACGTCGGTCCGCCGGCCCAGCTTCTGGGCGGCCCGGTCCACCTGTGCCGTGCGTGTCCCGGGGAGGAACTGGTCGTAGGGGAAGTCGGTGCCCAGCAGGATCAGCAGGTCCGCGTCCTCGATCCCCTCGGCGGCGGCGCCGTACCCCAGCAGCCCCGTCATGCCGATGTCATACGGGTTGTCATACTGCATGACGTCCTTGCCGCGGAGCGAGTGGCCGATCGGTGCCTTGATCAGTTCGGCCAAGGCAATGACCTCATCATGCGCGCCCTGCACGCCGGCCCCGGCAAAGATTGCCACCTTTTCGGCGGCGTTGATGGCGTCGGCCAGTTCCTGCACGCTGGCGGGATCCGGCGACAGCGTCGCCGGCCGGAACGCGGCAGGAGCCGGGGTGGCGGCCGTTGCTTCCAGCCCGGCGATGTCACCGGGAAGGGTGACGACGGCGACTCCCCGGAGCGCGATGGCGTGCTGGATGGCGCTGTGCATCACCCTCGGCGCCTGCTCGGCGGTGCTGATCAGTTCGGAATACACCGAGCATTCGGTGAAGAGCCGGTCCGGGTGCGTTTCCTGGAAGTAGCTGCTGCCGATCTGTTTGCTGGGAATGTGCGAGGCAATGGCCAGGACCGGTGCTCCGGAGCGGTTGGCATCGTAGAGCCCGTTGATCAGGTGCAGGTTTCCGGGCCCGCACGAGCCGGCGCACACCGCGAGCCGGCCGGTCAGCTGGGCTTCCGCCGCGGCGGCGAAAGCCGCGGCCTCTTCGTGCCGGACGTGGATCCAGTCGATTCCGCCGTTGCCGGCGCCGCCGGTCTTCCGGACGGCGTCGACAATCGGGTTCAGGCTGTCGCCGACTATGCCGTAGATACGCTGCACGCCGGCAGCCTGGAGTTGTTCGACGAGCTGGGTTGCAAGTTCCTTGGCCATGGGTGGACGCTCCCGCAATCGGATCTGTTGGCTGATACGGCCAATATAGTCCGGGCGGGTGGAACGCTGCCCTGAAACACTCCCGCAGCTGATCTGAGGGAGCGTCCGGTGGCAGCCGGCAGAACCTGAGGGAGCGTCCTGCGGCAACTGGACCTACATATCAGCCGCTCAGGGCCGGCTTCGCTCGTCCCGCCGTGGAACGGGAAAATTCCTCGGTCGTCCTGTTGTGCGTGCCGGCCCGTCTTGTTCCGGATGCGAAGCGGGCTGATACTGCTGCTGTGTTCCGGATACGACCCTGGTCTCCCTGTGGTGCCGTGAGCCTGTATGTCAGCCTGGTGGTGGAGAGCCTGTTTCCGCGGGGACCGTGGAATGTTGCCCATGAGCACGAGCGTCAGATTACTGTTTTTTGCTCTCCTTTCCGGTACACGCTCCCTACTCAACGGCGGCGAAACGGATGGTGAAGCGATGGATGTTCTGTATCAACGGTGCGCGGGACTGGATGTGTCCAAGCGGGACGCGAAGGCCTGCGTGCGGATCACGGGCGACCGCGGGAAAACGAGCCAGGAGATCACGACATGGGGGGCGATGACGAACGAGGTTAACCGGTTGGCCGACTACCTGCTGGCCCAGGATGTGGGCCTGGTGGTGATTGAGGCGACCGGGGATTACTGGCGCCAGTTCTACTTTCTGCTCGAAGACAAGGGGCTTAACGTTCAGCTGGTTCATGCCAAAGAGGCAAGGAACGTCCCGGGCCGGAAGACGGACGTTTCCGACGCGGCCTGGCTCGCCCAGCTCGGCGCGCACGGCCTACTGCACGCCTGCCTGGTCCCGCCGGAGAACATCCGCCGGCTGCGTGATCTGACCCGGGCCCGGACCGCGATCACCGATGAACGTTCCCGCGAAGTCCAGCGGCTGGAGAAGATGCTGGAGGATTCCGGGATCAAGCTCTCCTCGATCGCAACAGACATCACCGGTGTCTCCGGCAGGGCGATGCTCCAGGCCCTGATCGAGGGCCAGAACGACCCTGCCGTGCTGGCCGATCTGGCGAAGAGGGGCATGCGCCGGAAGATCCCCGCACTGACGGAGGCCCTCACCGGCCGGTTCAACGAACACCACGCGTTCATGGCCCGGCTGTTCCTGGACCGGGTCGATGCCCACACCAAGGACCTCCAACGCCTCGATGCCCGCATCGAGGAACAGATGAAGCCTTTTAGCGCCGCCCGGGAACTGCTGGCGACCGTCCCGGGCATCAGCACCCGCACCGCCGAGGTCATCATCGCCGAAACCGGGGCCGACATGACCGTCTTTCCCACCGCCGGGCACTTCGCCTCCTGGGGCGGGACGGCGCCCGGGGCCAACGAATCCGCAGGACGGGTCAAGTCAACCAAAACAAGACCCGGAAACCGCTACCTCAAACGGGCGCTGGGCACCGCGGCCCTGACGGTCTCCCGCTCCCAAACCACGTATCTCGGGGCGAAGTACCGGCGCATCAAGTCCCGCCGCGGGCCGATGAAAGCCCTCGTCGCGGTGGAGCATTCCATGCTCATCTCGATCTGGCACATGCTCACCACCGGAGAGTGCTACGTCGACCCGGGCCCCGACTATTACACCCGCCGCCAGCCGCTGCGCAGCAAAGAAAGAGCCGTTCAACAGCTCGAAAACCTCGGCTATCAGGTGATCCTCGAGCCTCTGCAACGGACCGGTTAGGGCCATACCCGCACCGTCAACAACCTGCCCCGGGCGCACCCATCCCACGTCACCACAATTTTCGCGTCAGCTCCCGGAATGCGCCTGCAGGAAGGAGTAGACCTCGGTCTCGTCCACGCCGGGGAACGCACCTGGCGGCATGGCGGCGAGCAGGTGCGAGTGCGCCCGCGCCGAGGGCCACGCGTTCCCCGCCCATTCGGACGCGAGCGCCGCCGGCGGGCGCTTGCAGCAGTTCTCGTCCGGGCACGTGGACTTGGACCGTTCGGTCGTATCCCGGCCGCGGAACCACTTCACCTCCGCGTACGGCACGCCCACCGAGAGCGAGAACTCGCCGTTGACCGAGCGCTCCGTCCGTGCGGTGCACCAGTAGGTTCCCGCCGGGGTATCCGTGTACTGGTTGTACGCACTGAACTTGTCCGCTACATCGAACACCACCCGGGACGTCCAGTTCCGGCACGAGAACTGGCCCTCGATCGCGCCCGTATGGTCCTGGGGGAACGTCACGCCGTCGTTCTCATAGGCCTTGTAGATGATGCCGCTCTGGTGGGTCTTCTGGAAGTGGGTGCGGAGACCCAGATGGTGGGTGGCAAGGTTGGTGAAGCGGTGCGCCGCGGTCTCATAGGACACGGCGAAGGCGTCCCGGATGTCCTCGACCGCAATTTCCTTGGCCTGCTTTGCCTTCTGCAGGAACTCCACGGTGGCCTGCTCGGGCAGCAACAGCGCCGCGGCGAAGTAGTTTGTGGCCACGCGCTGCATCAGGAAATCCCCGTAGTTGCTGGGGGTCTGGTGGCCCAGGACGTAGTGCCCGAGAGCCTGCAGGAGGACCGAACGGGGGTCGTGGTCGCTGCGTGAGTTCTGGGTCAGGTAAATTCGACGGTTCTTCAGATCAGTCACCGAACGGGTGGAATGCGGCAGGTCGCTCACATGGTGGAGGCTGAAACCGAGGTGCCCGGCGATGTCCGCGATGACGTGGTGGGACAGCGGGCCGCTGGTATGCCCGACCGAGGCGAGGACCTTCTGCGCCTCGGCCTCGTACTCCGGGAAATAGTTGTTCCGTTCGCGCATCATCGCCCGCAGTTCGCCGTTCGCGCGGCGGGCCTCTTCCGGCGTCGCGATCTGCTCGTTCAGCCGGCGCTCAAGCTCGTGCTGCAGGCCCACCATCGACTCCAGCACATCCATCGGCAGCCGCGAGCTGATCCGGATCTTGGGCAGCTTGAGGGATTCGTAGATCGGGCTGCGCTGGTAGCGTTCCAGCTCGATCTCCAGTGCCGCGCGCCGGTTGGGCGGCTCCGCCCCGAGCAGTTCGTCGATGCTGACGCCGAGCGCGGCAGCAAGCTGCTGGAGCAGGCCCAGCTTAGGTTCGCGCTTGCCGTTTTCGATCAGGCTCAGCTGGCTCGGCGCGGTCCCGACGGCGGCGCTCAGGTCATCGAGGGTGAGTCCGGCGGCTTTGCGGAGGTGGCGGACGCGGCGGCCCATGCTGATGACATCCACCTCGGGCACCGTGGGAGTCAAGGCGGACGATGCTTGGCGGTTCCAACTGGCTGAGTGCATTTCTTCAGAATACGCGAAGAAGTGCATTTCTTTCCATGATTTAGGTCTAGTAACCCCCTTGAAAGTAAAGAAAAGTAGGTCTTACGGAAAGAAACACCGCTCCGGACCAGCTGGCCCCGACTGCAAAGACGCAGGACGGGCCGGCTCACGGGGCACAACCAAGGAGACAAAGATGACTGCAGCATTTGAGCCCACCCAGCAGACGCCCGAAGAGCAGGCCGCCGCCCTGGAGCTCGAGTGGGCCGCCAACCCGCGCTGGGAAGGTGTGACCCGGGACTACAAGGCTTCCGACGTCGTCCGCCTCCGCGGCCGTGTCTCCGAGGAGCACACCCTGGCCCGCCGTGGCTCCGAGAAGCTGTGGAAGCAGCTCAGCGAAGAGCACAAGACCGGCAAGTACACGAATGCCCTGGGCGCCCTGACCGGGAACCAGGCCGTGCAGCAGGTCAAGGCCGGCCTCCGCGCCATCTACCTTTCCGGCTGGCAGGTCGCCGCTGACGCCAACAACTCGGGCCACACCTACCCGGACCAGTCCCTTTACCCGGCCAACTCGGTGCCGACCGTGGTCCGCCGCATCAACAACGCGCTGCTCCGCGCCGACCAGATCGAATTCTCCGAAGGCATCCAGACCGTCGAGGACTGGATGGTGCCGATCGTCGCCGACGCCGAGGCCGGCTTCGGCGGCCCGCTGAACGCCTACGAGCTGATGAAGTCCATGATCCAGGCCGGCGCCGCCGGTGTGCACTGGGAAGACCAGCTTGCCTCGGAGAAGAAGTGCGGCCACCTCGGCGGCAAGGTCCTGATCCCCAGCCAGCAGCACGTCCGCACCCTGAACGCCGCCCGCCTGGCCGCCGACGTCGCCGGCACCCCGTCCGTCATCATCGCCCGCACCGACGCCGAGGCAGCCACCCTGATCACCTCCGACGTCGACCCGCGCGACCAGGAATTCGTGATCCGCGAAGGCGGACAGCCGGTGCGCACCGCCGAGGGCTTCTACAAGGTCCGCAACGGGATCGAACCCTGCATTGCCCGCGCCAAGGCCTACGCCCCGTACTCCGACCTCATCTGGATGGAGACGGGCACCCCGGACCTGGAGCTGGCCCGCAAGTTCGCCGAAGCCGTCAAGGCCGACTTCCCGGACCAGATGCTCTCGTACAACTGCTCGCCGTCGTTCAACTGGAAGAAGCACCTCGACGACGCCACGATCGCGAAGTTCCAGCGCGAACTCGGCGCCATGGGCTTCACCTTCCAGTTCATCACCCTGGCCGGCTTCCACGCCCTGAACTACTCGATGTTCGACCTCGCCCACGGCTACGCCCGTGAAGGCATGAGCGCCTACGTCGAGCTGCAGGAGAAGGAATTCGCCTCCGAATCCCGCGGCTACACCGCGACCAAACACCAGCGCGAAGTCGGCACCGGCTACTTCGACGACATCGCCACCGCGCTCAACCCGAACGCATCCACCCTGGCCCTGGTGGGATCCACCGAAGAAGGCCAGTTCCACTAATATTCCCCGCCCAAGGTGAGGTGTCCAGAACACTCACCGGAAGGCACGACGGCGGCCGGCACCATTGGTGCTTATGCCATCGGGGGCCCGGGTAAGGTGATCCGGAAGCGTGCGTAAAAGGGGCCCTGTCCTCGTCTGGCCGAGCTCTGCGAGGCCCAGACGGGGATGGGGAATAGCACGCGGAGGATTGCCTTTCCCGGTCCCAAGCCGCACCACACCAATCGCCGTCGATCATTTGCTTCTCAGGGAGAGATTGAAATGAACAGCTTCACTGACAACTTCACCATCAACGGGATCACGTTGGCGGCACAGCCGATTTGCCGGCAGGGCGAGGTGCTCACGCCGGACGCGCTGGCGTTCATCGCCAAGCTGCACAAGGCCACCGCGGAACGGCGCCGGGAACTGCTGAAGGCCCGCCAGATCCGCCGCACCCAGATCGGCAAGGGCCAGGACCCGCGGTTCCTGTCCGAGACCGAGTCCGTCCGGAACGATCCGAAGTGGCGCGTCGCTCCCCCTGCTCCGGGCCTGGAGGACCGCCGCGTGGAGATCACCGGCCCGGTGGACAAGAAGATGACCATCAACGCGCTGAACTCCGGCGCCAAGGTCTGGCTCGCCGACATGGAAGACTCCTCCACCCCGTCCTGGCGCAACGTCATCCAGGGCCAGCTCAACCTCACCGACGCCCTGGAACGCCGCATCGACTTCACTTCCCCGGAAGGCAAGGAGTACAAGCTGCGACCCGCCGGTGAGCTGCCCACGATCGTGGTCCGGCCCCGCGGCTGGCACCTGCCGGAAAAGCACATGCTCATTGACGGCACCCCGATCGCCGGCGGCATCGTGGACTTCGGCCTGTACTTCTTCCACAACGCCCACCGCCTGATCGCCCAAGGCAAGGGACCGTACTTCTACCTGCCCAAGATCGAGAACCACCTCGAGGCCCGGCTGTGGAATGACATCTTCGTCCTGGCCCAGGACCTCCTCGGCATCCCGCAGGGCACCATCCGCGCCACCGTGCTGATCGAAACCATCACCGCGGCGTTCGAGATGGAAGAGATCCTCTACGAACTGCGCGAGCACGCCGCGGGCCTGAACGCCGGCCGCTGGGACTACATCTTCTCCCTGATCAAGAACTTCCGCACCCGCGGACCGCGGTTCGTCCTGCCGGACCGGGCCCAGGTCACCATGACCCAGCCGTTCATGCGCGCCTACACCGAACAGCTCGTCCGGGCCTGCCACAAGCGCGGCGCCATGGCTATCGGCGGGATGGCCGCGGCCGTCCCCAACCGCAAGGACCCGGAGGCCAACGCCATCGCCTTCGAGAAGGTCCGGGCGGACAAGACCCGCGAAGCCGGCGACGGCTTCGACGGCTCCTGGGTGGCCCACCCGGACCTGGTTCCGGTGTGCCGCGAGGTGTTCGACGGCGTCCTCGGCGGCCGCCCCAACCAGCTGGACCGCCTCCGCGAGGATGTCACCCCCGACGACCGCGCCCTCCTCGACATCGCCTCCACCACCGGCACCATCACCGAACAGGGCATCCGGAACAACATCGAAGTGGGCATCCGCTACATCGAGTCCTGGCTGCGCGGCAACGGCGCCGTGGCCATCCACAACCTGATGGAGGACGCCGCCACCGCGGAGATCTCCCGCTCACAGCTGTGGCAGTGGATCTTCTCCCGCGCCATCACGGACAAGGGCGACGTCATCACCCGCGAGTGGGTGGAGAACATGCTCGATGAGGAGTTCGCCAAGCTGGAACGCTTCGAAGGGGACCGCTTCGCCGACGCGCGGGACATCTTCGAGGAAGTCACGCTCGGCAACGAGTTCCCGGCCTTCCTGACGCTTCCGGCCTACGACAGGTTCCTGCACGAGGCGCGCGACGGCGTCGACATCGCCAGCGACGACCCCACGCTCCTGCCGGCCTGAACGGCCTCGGACGGAGCAGCAAAGTCCGGATAGATTTCCGTCAGCTGGGGCGCCACGCCCTTCGCAACAGGCACCCCGAGATCCGGGGCGGCGGCCCAGCGGCGGAGCACCTCCCCACAACTTCATCGGGAGATCAGCTAAGGCCCATGTTTCCACACGAAACATGGGCCTTAGCTTTCATCCCGGCGCCAAAGCCAGCCGCTAGTGCCGCTTCGGGACGTGGCGCAGCGAGAGGGCGGTGCCGAGGGTGAACGCAGCCGTCGAGCCAAGGATGATCAACAGCGGCCCGGTCCAGGATCCGGAGACACCGTGCACATAGCCCAGCAGGGTCGGTGCCACAGCACCGAAGGAGTAGCCGGCGCCCTGAACGACGGCGGACATCCGGCCCGCCGAGGCCTGGTCGCGGGCGAGCCTGATGATGGCAATGAAGATCAGCGTGATGCCGCCGCCCTGGGCGACGCCGCCGAATGAGGACCACAGCCACCACAGTCCAGGGACCAGCAGCAGGCCCGCCGGGACACTCAGCCACAACGCCCCCAGGGCGAGGCCCGCCGTCGTCGTGCTGACATAGCGGGCGACGAACGGCACCCCGAGTCCGCCGACGATCGCAAAAATCTGGAACAGCGAGGACCCGGCGCCGGCGGCCGACGGTGCCATACCGAGCTCGTCGGCGAGCAGGCTGGGCAGCCACGCCGTCACCCCGTAGTAGGAGAAGGCCTGGCCGGCGAACCCGGCGGTAAGGCCTGCCGTGATCCACCGCGACGCCGGCTTGCCTGCCGGCCGCGCCGGATCCGCTCCGGGAACGGCCTCGGGCACGAAGGCCCGGCGGCGCACGGCCAGCGCCCAGAACGCCGCCGCTGCCAGGGCGAAGACACCGCAGGAAGCCAGCGCCAGGCGCCAGCCGAGCAGCTCGGCCAGGGGCGCCGTCACCATGGCTGTGATAAAGGAACCGATGTTCAGTGCCGCCGTGTAGACCCCCATCGCCGCACCCTGGCGGGCCGGCGTGAAGTCACGCCGGATGATCAGCGGGACGACGATGTTGCCCACCGTGATGGCGATGCCCAGGATCACGGTGCCGAGCATAACGAGGGCGCCGCCGCCCGAGGACCGCACCACCACGCCGAGGAACACACCGAGCAAGGTGAGCGTGATGGCGAACTCCGGCCCCAGCTTCCTCCCGGTCAAGGCAGCCAGCGGCGCGGCCAGGGCGAAGCACAACACCGGGATACCGGTGAGGTAGCCCAGTTCCGCGGGAGAAAACCCGAGGTCCTGCTTCATGGCACCGACCACCGGCGCCACCGCCACGAGGGGGCCGCGCATGTTCAGGGCGATGAGCCCGATCGAGAGCAGCAGGATCCAGCCGGGGGTCGCCCTGGAAAGGATGCGGTTCGAACTCATGGGTGCCGCGGCTCGGCCAGCGGGAAGGATTGTGGTTTCATCAGTCCCATTGCTATCACGCGCCCCCGCCGTCCACGGAACATGACAGGCACAACGTGACAGCCCGAGAGTCCGTGACGGCGCACCCGGGCCGGTTCAGCCCGCGGCCTGCAGGGTCGCGTCGATCACCGCAGGCGAGAGGACGTACTGGGTGACCATCTGGCTGGCGCCCCGGATGGCGGCCTCGTCGCCGGCCACAGACAGGCCAATCCGCAGATGGGTCGTCGCCAAGGCAGCGAGCGCCGGTAGACCACTTCGCGCACGCCGGACACGAGGCGCAACACGTCGCCGCCGTTGTCCGCCTTCAGGCCCTGCCGGCGCTCGCTGCGCTGAAGAAGTATGGCTTCCCGCGCGTCGAACACCTCCTTCGATGCGGCCTTCACGCAGTAGCTTTCGCTGCGTTTCCCGGCGGGCGACACGCAAAAGGGCCGGCGCTACCCGGATTCCCGTAGCGTCGTGCAGTTCCCGCAGCGCAGGCCCTTTTGCGCAGCGGAATCCGCAACAAAGCCAAGCAGGAGCCGCCCAGGGGCTAGGGTTTTTGGCATGAGCCACGTGATCCGAAGAGCCGGCGCGGACGACGCCGGGAAGCTGGCCGCACTGGCCGCCGTGACCTTCCCGCTGGCCTGCCCGCCCGGATCCCGGCCGGAGGACATCGCGGCGCACCTGGCCAACACCCTCAGCGAGACCAACTTCCGCGCCTATCTGGCCGATCCGGATGTGACGGTCCTGGTCATCGATGCCGCCGGCGAGCTCCGCGGCTACAGCCTGCTGGTGGCCCGCCCCACCCAGGATCCGGAGGTGGCCGCCGTCCTGCGCGAGCTGCCGTGCACCGAGCTCAGCAAGTGCTATGTCCATCCGGACCACCACGGCCTCGGCGCCGCGGCAGAATTGATGCACGCCAGCATCGGCTCCGCCGCGGCTGCCGGCGCCCGGGGGCTCTGGCTGGGCGTGAACAGCCAGAACGCCAGGGCCATCCGGTTCTACGAGAAGTCCGGCTTCCGCAAGGTCGGAACCAAGTCCTTCCGGCTCGGAAGCACCGTGGAGCACGACTTCGTGATGGAGCGCCCGGCCACGCTGTGAGCAGCGCGCCCAATGGGGCCGTGACCAAGCCGACAGCCCGCGAGGGAATGGCACCGGCACCCGCGGGGTTGTTGCCAGCATGAAGATTGAGATCTGGTCCGACGTCGCCTGCCCCTGGTGCTACATCGGCAAACGCCGCTTTGAAACCGCCCTTGCGGCGTTCCCGCACCGCGACTCCGTGGAGGTGCAGTGGCGCAGCTACCAGCTGGACCCCACGCTCCCGGAGCACTATGACGGCACCGAACTGGAGTACCTGAGCACCCGCAAGGGCCTGGCCCCCGGGCAGATCTCCGGCATGTTCGAGCACGTGGCCGCCCAGGCCAAAGGCGAGGGCCTCAACTACCGCTTTGACGACGTCGTGGTGGCCAACAGCTTCACCGCCCACCGCATGATCCACCTCGCCGCCACCCACGGGCAGCAGGACGCCGCGAAGGAACGCCTGCTCAGCGACCACTTCGAACACGGCAAGGACATCGGCAGCCGGGAGTACCTGACCTCGCTGGGGCTGGACCTCGGGATCGGCGCCGGCGAGCTCGCCGAGCTTTTCAGCACCGACAAATACGCCGACGCCGTCCGGCAGGACTTCGAGGAGGGCCGCGCCCTGGGCATCAACGGCGTCCCGTTCTTCGTCATCGACCGGAAGTACGGCCTCTCCGGTGCCCAGGCCGCCGAGACGTTCAGTGAAGCACTCGAACAGGCGTGGCAGGAAAGCCATCCGCTCATCATGGTCAACACTGCCGGCAGCGGCGACGCCACCGGTGAGGTCTGCGGACCGGAAGGTTGCGTGGTCTAAAAGGATTTGGTGACAGATCGCGCTAAAGTGTCCGTATGCCCAGGATTTCGGCCGCGAGCAACGCCGCCCAACGTGCCGAGACCCAACGCCGCATCCTGACCGCATTCGGGGAGCTGCTTTTCACCCATGGGCTGCCCGGGCTGACCATGACGGACGTGGCCCGGCACGCGCGGATCGGACGCACCGCCGTGTACAACTACTACGCGGACATCGAAGAGCTCCTCATCGCCTATGCCCTGGACGAGACGGAGCGTTTCCTCCAGGACCTCAGGGAATCACTGGACTCGCTGGAGAACCCGGTGGAGCGGCTGGCCCTTTACGTGCGCGCCCAGGTCGAGGACCTGAGCCGCCGGCACCTGCCGCCGGGCCCCGCCATGGGGGCGGTCCTGTCGCCGGCGTCCTTCGCGAAGCTGGCGGACCATGTGGGCGAGCTCAGCGTGCTCCTGCAGGGTATCCTGCGCGACGGCATGGCCCAGGGCTACCTTCCCGAGGCGGACGTCGCCCAGCTGGCGCAGCTCATCCACGGCACGCTCTCCTCGAGTGCCGCCCGCGGCGACGGCGCGGGGCAGGATCCGGGGGCAGAGGCCCGCATCGCGCGCACCGTGCGGTTCATCCAGCTGGGAGCCGGTGCCCGGTTCGACAGCACCGGCCGCCCCGCCCGCCTCAGCGCTTAGGCACCCAGGCCCGATCCCGGACCCGTGCCCAGGCCCGGCTCAACCCGCCGAGCCGCTCGGCGGAACCGCCGGCGGCATGACGGGCCATTTGGGATCTTCGACGATGCGCCGGGTTTCCCGCGGGCAGCTGAGCCTGCCCGGCGTCTGGTCCACCAGCTCGGGCGCCGCCAGTTCCTTGTAGTCACCAGTCAGGATGACGTCGACGCTCGGGTCCGTGCGCCCGTCCTGGACGTAATCCGAGCCCGGCAGGTTGCGCTGGACGCTGAACGCCGCCGACTGGCCGGCGGCTCCGGACACGACCAGCGCGACGCCGAGGTAACTGGATGTGGTGTTCCCGACGTTCCCCACGATGAATTTGCGCGCGGCGAACTCGTCGGCCACGGTCCGGGCCAGTCCCGGGCGGCTGGTGGAGTTGAAGACGTTGAGGTTGATCTTCTCCGGCGGTGTGTAGTCGAAGGTCGCCTCAGGGCAGAGGGACGCTGCGGCGTGGCTGCGCTCCGCCGTCGGAAGCTGGATCTGGCCGTTCATGATCGCCAGCGCCGTCAGGATCCCCGCGGCAATCATGCTGACGAGCACCACCAGGACGGCGCCGTGCAGGATCCTGCGGCGCAGCCGGAGCGGATTGTCTTCCGTGTCCTCGGGCTCCACGAAGGCGGCCTCCAGCTCGGAGGCCGTGACCACGTGGTGGCCGTGCAGGACGGAGACGTCCTTCGGCTTTCTAGCCATTTATCACCAGGACCCGCGCGTGGATCGCGGTGCGCTGGTGCAGCGCGGTGCGGACGGCCCGGTGCAGGCCATCCTCCAGGTAGAGGACGCCGCGGTACTGGACGACGTGCGGGAACAGGTCGCCGAAGAACGTGGAGTCCTCCGCGAGCAGCGCCTCAAGGTCCAGGGTGCGCTTGGTGGTCACCAGCTCGTCCAGGCGAACCGGCCGTGGCGGCAGGGCTGCCCAGTCCTTGGGCGTGGTGTATCCGTGGTCGGGGTAAGGGCGTCCCTCGCCCACAGCTTTGAATATCACCATGCAAGCCTAGGGAACTTGGACGGCCATGGGAATCAAAGACCGGCGGAGGCGGGAGGTTGTAGCCAAACGGTAACCATGTGTCACACGAAGTGGTGCCCGGGCTTGCCACGGCAAAAGCCGCCTGTCCCCCCGCTCCCGGACAAATGCGGCGGGACGTGACGGCTGAGAGAATGGATCCATGACTGCATCCGAGAATCCAGCCGCCCCGCCTTCGGCTCCCCTGCTCGCCCTGCTGCTCGACGTCGACGGCCCGGTGGCGAGCCCGGTCACCCGCGATGTGAAGCCAGGGATCATCGCGGACATGCTGGCCCTGGCCGCCGCCGGGATCCCGGTCATCTTCAATACCGGCCGCTCCGATGACTTCATCCGCAAGCAGGTGATGGAGCCGATGATCGCTGCCGGCATGCCGGCCGGGACCGTCATCCACGCCGTGTGCGAGAAGGGCGCCGTCTGGTTCAGCTACACCGCGGCCGGTCCCGGTCCCATCCATGTGGATGGGGAGCTCGCCATCCCCCGCGCCTTCGGCGACGACGTCCGCCGGCTGGTCGCCGAGGACTATTCCGCCCATATGTTCTTCGATGAAACCAAGCGGGCCATGGTCTCCGTGGAACAGCACATCGCGGTCGCCAACTCCGACTACCGCGCCGAGCAGGAACTCTTCGACGCCGACGCGATGGAGCTGATGGCCCGGCACGGCCTCGGCGTCAGCCGGCTGGACCACCATGCCCCGGATTCAGACGACAAGGTCGATTACCGCGTGGATCCGACCATCATCTCCACGGACATCGAGTCCATCCGGCTCGGCAAGGACCTCGGCGCGAGCCGGGCCGTGGAACTGCTGGCGGCCCGGGGCATCACCCCGCAGGCCTGGCGCACGGTGGGAGACTCCCGCACCGACTACGCGATGGCCGACTGGCTGCACCACAACGACCACGCGGTGAAGCACGTGGATGTCCGTCCCGCGGACGGCATCCCGGTGAAGCCGTATGATGTGCTCACCGCGGCCGATCTGGGCCTGGCCGAGGACGTCATCCACGACGACGCCGGCGCGGCCTTCCTGCGCAGCTGGCGGACTGCCCTCGCGGACTGAACCTCCGGCCGCGGCCGCGGGGCGTCTGCGGCGGCCGCGCGGCGGTTTGCGGCGGTTTGCGGCGGCTTTACGGGGCGATTTTAGGGCTCGCGTTATCATGCAAGTAGATACACAACCACGCACAGAAGCCCGGAGAAACGACATTACAGACGCATTGGTCCAGGACGAGATCTACTACGGCGGACAGGCCTCCGAGGATGCCCATGACGAGGTTACGTCCGCGGCCGCCGTCGCCAGGTTCCGGGCCCGCCCCGACGTAGTCCGCCGGCGGGGCCGTTATGGGCTGATCAATGAAAACCGCACGCCCTACCAGGCCATGGTCGAAGACCTGATGTTCATCCGCTCCGTGCTCGACGGCGCCGGCCTGGACTACCTCCTGGTCCGCGGCAACAACCACCGCCCCGTCATCGCCGTGGACTGGAAGAACCGCAAGGAACTGCGCGATGCGCTCGTCGCGGCCTGCCGCGACGAGCCCTTCTACTCCATGAGCGTCGACGCGAAGAAGAAGTCCTCGGTGCTGGTGGCCGACGGAGAGCTCTCCCCCAACCGCCAGGCCCGTATCTTCCGGCTCTACCGCCCCCGCGTCGAACCCGAAGGCGGCTTTGAATTCGGTGCCTCGGCCGGGGTCCAGCTTGAGCTCTGGAGCTTCGAAGGGGACCAGCTGATCCTCCCCATCGAGAACTCCCTCACCCGCCGGACCATGCTGGCGCAGGACGCTGTCCGCGGCACCGTGGAGCGCTACGGCCACACCTGGCCCACCATCGAGAACATGTTCGCCGACCACGCCAGCGACATCAGCTTTGACATCGATCTGGTGTTCTCCTGGGTGGACGGCAGCTCCCCGGAGTACATCGCCGCCCGCCGGGCCCGCATGGCCGGCGTCGTGGTGGGCGAAGGCGATGACCATGAGGCCCGCTTCCGCCAGATTGACGAGCTCAGGTACGCGCTGCGCTCGATCTACATGTTTGCGCCCTGGATCCGCCGGATCTTCATCGCCACGGACTCTCCCACGCCGTCCTGGCTGGCGGACCACCCGAGCGTGACGATCGTCCGCAGCGAGGAGTTCTTTGCGGACCCGTCCGTGCTGCCGACGCATAATTCGCAGGCGGTCGAGTGCCAGCTCCACCACATCGAGGGGCTCTCCGAGCACTTCCTGTATTCCAATGACGACATGTTCTTCGGACGCGCCGTGGGACCGGACATGTTCTTCACTCCGGGCGGGATCACCAAGTTCATCGAGGCGGAAACCCGGATCGGCCTGGGCGACAACGACGCCGAGCGCAGCGGCTTTGAGAACGCTGCCCGGGTGAACCGCAAGCTGCTCTGGAACCGCTTCGGCCGGATCACCACCCGGCACCTGGAGCACACGGCGGCCCCCCTGCGGCGCAGTGTTATCGCGCAGATGGAACAGGAGTTCCCGGCCGAGTTCGCCAAAACCGCCGCCAGCACCTTCCGGGCTGCGGACAACATCTCGGTGACCAACTCGTTCTACCACTACTACGCACTGCTCACCGGCCGCGCCGTCACCCAGACGGCGGCCAAGGTCAAGTACGTGGACACCACGGCCCGGGCGGGGCTGAATTACCTGCCCAAACTCCTGGCGAAGCGGAACATGGATTTCTTCTGCCTGAACGACGGCAGCTTCCCCGAGGTCCCCGCGGAAGAGCGTGCCGGCCTGGTCACGGACTTCCTGGAGAAGTACTACCCGATCAAGGCCCCCTGGGAGAAATGACGCCGGGTGGGCCACCGCTTGGCGGCGCCCCGCCCCAGGGCCTGCCTCAGTTACGGGTCGTCATCCTGCGGTGGCCCTGGGTCCTTGCCGGGTCCTCGAGCCTGGCCTGCCTCGGGATCCGGATGCCGGCGGCCGAAATCCGGCGCTGGGCTTCCTGGGCCGAGACAAGCTCGCCCACCGCGGGAGTGTCCCCGAGGAGGACCACGGAGTGCACGATCGTGTGTTCGTAGACGTGGACGAGGTTGAAGGCCTGGCCGCCGTCGCGTCCGCGCGTCCCGCCGACCGGCACGTTCAGGTCCTGCGTGTAGCAGGTGGCCGATGCCACGGAGACGGGAATGCCGGCGAAGGTCGCCGTCGTCGAATAGTGCAGGTGCCCGCCAAGGATGGTGCGGACATCGGAGTTGCGCAGCACGCCGGCGAGCGCGGCCTGGCCGCGGAGCTCGACAAGCACGGCGAGGTCCAGCACCGAGGGAACGGGCGGGTGGTGCAGGGCAAGGATGGTCCCGTCCGGGGCCGGGGTGGCCAGTTCGGACGCGAGCCAGTCCAGCTGGGCGGGGCTCAGTTCGCCATGGTGGAAACCGGGGACGGAGGTGTCCAGGGTGATGATGCGCAGCCCGTTGATGAAGTAGCTGTGGTCCACGGGGGCGTCGTCGGCCGGCTGGTCCAGGAGCCCGGTGCGGAAATTCGCCCGGTCATCGTGGTTCCCCATCGCCCAGATGACCTGGGCGCCCATGGCCTTGCAGGCGGGCTCGACGATCGCGCGCAGTTTGGCATAGGCGCCTGCTTCGCCGCGGTCGGCCAGGTCCCCTGTGAAGATCACTGCTTCGGGGCGCGCACCGGAAGCCTGCACTTCCTCGAAGAGTTGCTTGAGCAGGGCATCACTGTCCACCGCGCCGAGCAGGGGTTGCGGACCGGCCAACAGGTGTGGGTCGCTCAGATGGAGTAGAAAATGACGTGGCCGGGGGTGCTCGGCCTCGATGTGCTCCATTGCTACCTTCCTGGTTGGGTGGAAGCGGTGCCTCCAACGTCCCTCTCAGTAAGGTCTATCCAACCAGACATTCGGCCAACAATGTGCAAACTCCAGTAGGCATGTTTGAAAAATGGGAAACAACGAGTATTCCGGCGGACACATACCTGCTCCGGTATGTGTCCGCCGGATCCTGCATACTCAGGTACCTGACGTCTAGCTCAGGTACCCGTTAGGGTTCAGCACGTACTTCGTGGCCGCTCCGGCGTCGAACTCCGCGTAGCCCTTCGGCGCATCCTCCAGCGTGATCGCTTTGGCATTGACGTTCCTGGCGATATGGACCTTGTCATGCAGGATGGCCATCATCAGGCCGCGGTTGTACTTCATCACCGGGCACTGGCCCGTAGTGAAGCTCAACGACTTGGCCCAGCCCGTGCCGAGGCTGATCGAGAGCGAGCCCTTCTTGGCGGCCTCGTCGACGCCGCCCGGGTCCCCGGTGACGTAGAGCCCGGGAATGCCGAGCGCACCGCCGGCCGCAGTCACTTCCATCAGGGAGTTCAGCACCGTGGCCGGGGCCTCGTGCGCACCGGCGCCGTGGCCCTTCGCCTCGAATCCGACAGCATCCACACCGCAATCGACTTCCGGTACGCCGAGGATCTGCTCGATCTGCTCGGCCGGGCCGCCCTTGCTCAGGTCGACCGTTTCACAGCCGAAGCTGCGGGCCTGCGCCAGGCGGTCCGTGTTCATGTCACCGACAATCACGACGGCGGCACCCAGCAATTGTGCGCTGGTGGCTGCGGCGAGACCCACGGGACCCGCACCGGCGACGTACACAGTGGAGCCCACCCCGACGCCCGCAGTGACGGCGCCATGGAATCCCGTCGGGAAGATGTCGGACAGCATGGTCAGGTCCATCATTTTCGCCAGGGCCTGGTCCCGGTCCGGAAACTTCAGCAGGTTCCAGTCCGCGTAGGGCACCAGGACGTAGTTGGCCTGGCCCCCCACCCAGCCGCCCATGTCCACATACCCGTAGGCGCTGCCGGGACGGTCAGGATTGACGTTGAGGCAGATGCCCGTCTTGCGTTCCTTGCAGTTCCGGCAGCGGCCGCAGGCAATGTTGAACGGGACCGAACAGATGTCCCCCACCTTGATGAACTCGACGTCGGGGCCTACTTCAACGACCTCGCCGGTGATTTCGTGGCCCAGCACGAGATCCACGGGAGCGGTGGTGCGTCCCCGGACCATGTGCTGGTCGGAGCCGCAGATGTTGGTGGCAACGGTCTTGAGGATTACGCCATGGCGCACCGAGCGGCCCACGTTGGCGGGGTTGACCCCCGGGCCGTCTTTGAGTTCGAAGCTCGGGTAGTCAATGTCGATGAGTTCGACCTTGCCTGGCCCCTTGAAGGCAACGGCTTTGTTCCCTGTCATCTCTTTCCTCCTGGTTTCACGGACCCCCGAGACGGGTGCCCAGTTGTGATTCACGAAGCTGTCTGATGCGCCCTCCGAAGCCACACCGGCTGCAACTGCCGGCAGACAAAACTGCGCCGCAGCCAGAACAACGTGGCTGGGCCCGGATTGCTGGAGGGTCCGGCCAGTCTAGACGGTGAGCATGCTTCGGGGTAGGGGCTGTTGACCTCTGCCGCGATCGGGTGCCGTGATCAGTCGAGGGCCGCCTGGACTGCCTCGATGACCTCGGGCGAGTCGGGCTCGACCGTGGGGGCAAAGCGCGCCACAACCTCGCCGTCGCGGTTCACCAGGAACTTCTCGAAGTTCCACTTCACGAGGCCCGGAAGCACGCCGTTCTTGAATTTGGTCAGTTCGGCGTAGAGCGGGTGCTGGTTCTTGCCCCGGACGTCTGCCTTGGTGGTCAGCGGGAACGTCACGCCGAAGTTGCGTTCGCAGAACTCGGCGATCTCGGCGTCGGCCCCTGGCTCCTGGCCGGCGAACTGGTTGCACGGGACACCGAGGACCTGGAAACCCTGCTCACGGAACTTCTCGTGGAGCGCCTCGAGCCCTGCATACTGCGGCGTGAATCCGCACTGGGATGCGACGTTCACCACCAGCACCACCTCCCCCTTGAAGCGGCCGAAATCGGTGTCCGTGCCGTCGATGAGCGTGAGGGGAATCGAGTGCAGAGAGGTCATGGGAAGCTTCCTCGCGAAGTTGGGTGGTCCGAAGCGGCGTCCCGGAAGTGGGCACGCCTGCCATTGGGTTCCAACGCCCGCGGGGACGCTTTTGTGCCCGGGTCTCCGTTCCTCACCTGGTGCTACGGGAGCGACGTCGTAGTGGGATCCGGTGTGGGGGCCAGGGACGCCGTCGGTTTGGTGGTGTTGGTGGCGAGCGGCTGGGGCGCCGGGGCACCGGTGGGTGCAGGAGGTGCTGCCGGCTTGGGAGCCACCGTCACCGGCGGCTGCACGGCCGGGGGCGCGGTCGGCGGCGCGGTGGCCGCCTGCGTGGTCGGCGGCGCAGTGGCCGCCGGCGGGGCTGGCGGCATGGTTGACGGCACGGCTTGCGCCGGGAGCGTCGTCGCTCCCGGAGTGGGCGTCACGCTGGGCGTCGGGGCCGGCGCAGCAGGCGTCGGGGCCGGCGCAGCAGGCGTCGGGGGCACGGTCGCACTCGGCGCCTTGGTGACGCTCGGCGTCGGCGTGGGCTTGACACTCGGCGTCTTGGTGACACTCGGCGTCGGCGTCACGGCGGCCGATTGCGAGGGCGGCGCTGCGGCTGCCTCGCTGGCGGCGGCCGACGCCGTTGGAGCGGCTGCGGCGGCGGCTGCCGTGGCGGCGACGGTCTGTTCCTGGACGCCGCCGGCCACCACATGGGTCAGATCCGTCCGGACCGGAATGGCCCAGCCGAGGCTGGCGTTTGAGGCCTTGCCGGCATCCGGTTCATAGCTGACCATGTCGATGGTGCCGAGCTGGTCCACCTGATGGATCGGAATCATCGCCCAGCCGAGCGGGTCGGTGTGTGCGCCGTTGAGGATGGTCTCGAAATGCAGGTGGCAGCCGGTTGAGGATCCGGTGGTTCCCACCCTGGCGATGACCTGGCCCACCTGCACCGAATCACCCTTCTTGACGGCGATCGCTTCCAGATGGTTGTACGTGGTGATGAGGCCGTTGCCGTGGTCGATTTCCACCCGGTTGCCGCCGCCCCAGGGGTGCCATCCGACGGCCCGCACCACACCGGTGTCGGCCGCGTAGACGCGCGTGCCGCAGGCCGCAGCATAGTCCTGGCCCCAGTGGAATTCACCCGCGGTTCCCGTCAGCGGGCTGATGCGCAGCCCGTACGGGGAAGTCGGCACCAGCGTTTCCAGCGGTGCCATGAGTGAGCCCAACGGCGGCCGCTTCATCCCGGCGGAGGCGACGTTGAGTCCGCCGCCGCCCGCTTTGGAAGTGGTCTCCACCGTGGAGCGGGCGAAGGCCACGATCGCCAGGGCATCGGCGGTGAACGCGGGCGCGGCCGCCGTAGCCGCCGTGCCCCGGGCGGTGCCCGGAGCCGAGGCGTCCAACGTGCCGGGTCCCACCACACCGGAGGCCGGGAATGCGGCGGGCTCAGCTTGAGTCAGGGTTCCCCCCAGCCCTTGGATCCCGACGGCCAAGACCGCCAGTGCCAGGCACACTACCCCGGACAACCAGCGCACGGCCATGGTCCGTGCCCTGATCGACTGCTCACTCGATGAGTTTCCCCAGTGTTTTCCCACGATGTGACTCCTGCAATCTGCCCGCCCGATCTGCCCACCAGACCCCAATCTCGACGGACTCACCTTCCAATGGGACCACAGCCGACTAGCCCTGTGAACCGGCAAACCGGTCTTTTGCGGGCCCAATCCGGGTTCCTCGCCGCCTACGAGTAGAGCCATGGCGGCACCCCAGTAGTCGCCCGTGCCCAAGCAGGTGTTGACCCAGTGGGGCCGGGGTGAGAATGGAGTATGCGCAATGTCCTTAGGGAATGGCAGGCCGAACTCAAAAGCACGTTCACCGGGACCCGCGACGCCGTGCCGGAGTGGGTGCTACACCTCGCGGAAGGTGACGACGCCGGCTATCACCTGCCCGGCTCGGCCGTCTGGGCCGTGCATGGGGACATGCCGACGATCGTGGCAGGCATCCGGGCGCTGCTCATGCAGGCGCTCCACCCGGGCGCCCTTGCCGGTATCCACGACCACTCCCGCTTCCGTGAGGACCCCCTGGGCCGGCTGGCCGGGACGATCCGCTGGATCTTCACCGTGTCCTACGGCTCCACGGCCGCGGCACGTGCCGCGTCCGACTGGGTGCTCCGGCTGCACGGCAGCGTCCGCGGGGACTACGTCGACGGCCACGGCGTCGCCCGGAGCTATGCGGCCAACGATCCTGAACTGCTTCGCTGGGTCCACATTGCCTTCACCGATGCGTTTCTCTCCGCGCACAAGCTGTGGGGCAGGCCCATCCCGGGCGGCCCGGATGCCTATGTCCGGGAGTGGGCGCAGGCCGGCCGGCTGATGGGCGTGGACGGTCCGCCCCTCAGTGAGGCGGAAATGCGGCGGCAGCTGGACCGCTGGTACGACGACGGCGAGCTCCGTTCCGACGGCAGGGTCGCCGAGACGGTGGCGTTCATCCGCAATCCGCCGCTCCACCCGGCGCTAAAGCCTGGCTACCGGATCCTGTTTGCCGCCGCCGTGACCAGCCTAGAGCCCAAGTACCGGGAACTGCTGGGGCTCCGGACCGCCGGGCTTGGTCCCATCCCGCTGCCGGTGACCTTGGCCACCCGGGTGACGCTCGCCGTCGTCCATCTGGCGCTGGGGCGGGTAGGCCCGAGCGAGCAGGCTGCCCGGGCCCGGCTCCGCCGGTTGGGCTACCGGGCCTGATCACGGGACGCTGCCCGGTCAGGGGGTAGTTGCGGAAGGCCGCCGAGACGCAAAAAGGCCCCGGTCCAAGGGACCGGGGCCAAACGCGGAGAATGGGGGATTTGAACCCCCGAGGGCGTTAACCCAACACGCGTTCCAGGCGTGCGCCATAGGCCGCTAGGCGAATTCTCCAGTAGCTTCTGAATCAAAAGCAGATACTAGACTACCTGAACTTCCCGCCATCGCCCAATTGGCCGCCCGGACTCCTCGACACAGGACATGCCCCACCCTCACCGCGGCCAGTGGACATAGGCCCATCATGTCCACTCCCCGCCACGAAGAATGGGCATGTCCCGTGGGATTTCCCCGGTCCAAAGTGCGCGATTCGGGGCACACCCAAACGTCGGGTAAACTTGTCGACGGCCCCTCATGTGGCGTCATCCTGTTGAACTCCCCCAGGACCGGAAGGTAGCAAGGGTAAATGGGCTCTGGCGGGTGCATGGGG
This sequence comes from Arthrobacter sp. PAMC25564, assembly GCF_004798705.1. Taxonomy (NCBI): domain Bacteria; kingdom Bacillati; phylum Actinomycetota; class Actinomycetes; order Micrococcales; family Micrococcaceae; genus Arthrobacter; species Arthrobacter sp. PAMC25564. The sequence continues at coordinate 177,998 of NZ_CP039290.1, forward strand.
GGTCTTTTATGTCTGTGCCGATTGGTAGGGTTTATCTGTGACTGTTACTACCGCCCTTTACCGTAGATACCGCCCCGATTCGTTCGCGGACGTCATCGGGCAGGAACACGTCACTGAGCCGCTGATGACGGCTCTGCGCAAGAACCGGGTCAACCACGCGTACCTGTTTTCCGGCCCCCGCGGCTGCGGAAAAACCACCTCCGCCCGCATCCTGGCCCGCTGCCTGAACTGCGCCGAGGGCCCGACCGACACCCCCTGCGGCAAGTGCCCCAGCTGCATCGAACTGGCCCGCGGCGGCTCCGGCTCCCTGGACGTCATCGAGATCGACGCCGCAAGCCACGGCGGCGTGGACGACGCCCGCGATCTGCGCGAACGGGCCACCTATGCCCCGGTCCGCGACCGCTACAAGATCTTCATCATCGACGAAGCCCACATGGTCACCTCCGCCGGCTTCAACGCGCTGCTCAAGATCGTCGAAGAGCCGCCGGAACACATCAAGTTCATCTTCGCCACCACGGAGCCGGACAAGGTCATCGGCACCATCCGCTCCCGCACACACCACTACCCCTTCCGGCTCGTGCCGCCGGAGCCTCTTATGGCCTACCTGGAGCTGCTCTGCAATCAGGAAAACGTGCCGGTAGCCCCCGGTGTGCTGTCGCTGGTCATCCGCGCCGGCGGCGGCTCCGTCCGCGACTCGCTTTCCGTGCTGGACCAACTGATGGCCGGCGCCGGGCCGGAGGGCCTGGACTACGAGCTGGCCGTCGCACTCCTCGGCTACACCCACGCCTCGCTGCTGGACGATGTGATCGAGGCCGTCGCAGCCTCCGACGCCGCCACCGTGTTCCGCGCCGTGGACCGGGTCATCCAGACCGGGCATGATCCCCGCCGCTTCGTGGAAGACCTGCTGGAGCGTTTCCGTGACCTGATCATCGTCCAGGCCATGCCCGAAAGCGCCCAGTCCATCCTCCGCGGCATGCCGGCGGACCAGATCGCGCGGATGCAGAACCAGGCACACAACCTGGGCGCCGCCGAGCTATCCCGCGCCGCAGACGTCACCAACACCGCGCTCACGGAGATGACCGGTGCCACGTCACCGCGGCTGCACCTCGAACTGCTCTGCGCCCGCATCCTGTTGCCCTCCGCTGAGCAGACGGAACGCGGCATCGCTGCCCGGATCGACAGGGTGGAACGCCGCCTGAACTACGCCGGGAACGACGTCGGGGCCCCGGCCGCTCCCGCTCCCGTTGCCCCTGCAGCGGTCGCGCCCGTGGCCGCGCAAGCGCCGGCCACCATGCCGCCCCCCGCACCCGTCCGGCCGGTCGAGCCCGTTTCCGCTCCCGTGGCCCGCGCCGAAGAGCCGGTCCGGGAACCGCTCACGGCACCGCGTGTCAGCACAAGCGACTGGCCCGTGGACGAGCCCGCCGCCGCGGGACGGGTCCCGTCCGTGCCGGCCCCCGCTGTCCAGGCAGCGCCGCCGGCGCAGGCTTCCCGTCCGGCGCAGCAAGTACCGTCCCGCCCCGCCCAGCCCGGGCCGGCACAGCCTGCCCCGGCCGCCGGATCCGGACCCGACGTCGAGGTCCTCCGCCGGGCCTGGCCCGAGATCCTGCAGACACTGTCCAAGATCAAGCGCAGCACGTGGGCGCTGGTGGAACCGAATGCCCAGGTCGGCCATTTCGAAGGCCAGGTCCTGACGCTCGCGTTCACCACCCCGGGGCTCGCCGGCGCCTTCGGCCGGGCGGACCACGCCGAGAACCTGCGGCAGGCGATCCATAAGACGATCGGCATCGACTGCCAGATCAACGCCGTGGCCGGCGGAGCCAACAGCGCGGCGAGCTCTGAGTCAAACCCAAAAGCACCCGCCAGCCGGGACCTCCCGGTAACGTCCGCTGATGCTGCCTGGGGCCTGACGCCGGAAGTCCGGCCGTCCGCAGCCGTGACTGGTCCTCCTGCCGGCTCCGGGGCAGCGCGGTTGCCCGTTCAGGCCCCACCCCCCGAGACGACCGTTGATCAGACCCCTGTGCCGCAGTCGCCGGCCGCTGCAGAGCCGCAGCCGGCACCGCCAACTGCCGCCCCGGCAGCGCGGCCAGCCGCCCATCCGGCGGAGCCGGAGGGACCCGCGGATCCGGGCGAGCCATATTCCTACGCCGATGCCGATTGGGGCCCGCCCCGGGATGAGGATGCCCCGCCGCTGGACGAGGAACCGCCGATGGACTGGGACCCCTCGGCTCCGGCGGCGCCCCGGGCCGCCATGCCGACGGCCGCACCCGCCCGGAAGAAAGCAGCAACTCCGGCACGTGCCTCCGCCGCGGCGGCCGGGACTCCGGCGGCGCAGGCACCGGACACCTCCGAGGACCCCTGGGCACGAGCCGTCGAGCAGGCACCCGGGATCTGGACCGTCGGCGCCGACAGCAATGTGGGTCAGTACACCCCGGCCGGCGCAGCACCGGAGTCGGAGCGCACGCCCGAGCCGGAACCACCGCATTACGAACCGGCAACGGCCCAGATCCCGCAGCATGGCGGGGCCGCGTCCGCGCCCACCGTGCCGGCCCCCGCCCCCGTTCCAACTCCAGCGGCTCCCGCTGCGCCAGTCCCTGCGGGCCGGCAAAGCCTGTACCAGCGGCTGTCCAACAGCCCGGAGGCCGAGGCCGGGCGGGCGAAGGCACCGTCCCGGGCCACGGCCGCGACCACCGGCTATGTCCAGGACATCCCCAGCGCGGATGACGAAACGATCGAGGAATCGGGTGTCTTCGGCCGCGCCGCCGTCGAGCGCATTCTGGGCGGAAAACTGGTCGAAGAGCGGTCCCTGGACGGAAGTCCCCTGCCACCGCGCTTCTAGCCACCCCGCGGACCCAGGCCGCCCCCACTCCCAACGAACGAGGACATTGTGTACGAAGGTGCAGTTCAAGAGCTGATCGACGAGCTCGGACGCCTGCCCGGAATCGGGCCCAAGTCCGCCCAGCGGCTGGCCTTCCACATCCTCGAGGCCGATCCGCAGGACATGAAGCGGCTCGTCGACGCCATCACTACGGTGAAGGAGCGGGTCAAGTTCTGCACGGTCTGCGGCAACGTCACCGAGCAGGAACTGTGCAATATCTGCCGCGACCCGAGGCGGGATCCCTCAATCATCTGCGTCGTCGAGGAGTCCAAGGACGTTCTGGCCGTGGAGCGCACACGGTCCTTCCGCGGCAGGTATCACGTACTGGGCGGTGCGATTAACCCGATCGCGGGCATCGGGCCCGAACAGCTCCGGATCCGCGAACTCCTTACCCGCCTCAATGACGGTGCCATCCAGGAAATCATCATCGCCACCGACCCCAACCTTGAGGGCGAAGCCACGGCCACGTACCTGGCGCGGATGCTCAAGTCGATCGGCATCGCCGTGACCCGGCTGGCATCAGGCCTGCCCGTGGGCGGAGATCTCGAATACGCCGATGAGGTCACCCTGGGCCGCGCCTTCGAAGGCCGCCGGAACGCGCTGACCTGAGCTGCTTCCGGCCACAAGCCCCGCCGTCGTGGTCCTGGCATTGTGATCCCGTCGCGCGCACCGCCGGGCATGCCCATCCCTGGCGCCTGGGAATGGACATAGTGCCACTATGCCCATCCCTTGGTTGCAACGGGGGGCATGTCCCCCGCCTGCAGGGAGGGCACAACGGCGGGCATGTCCGGCGGGATGGGGGCCAGAATGTCTGGCATTCGGTCACAATTCCACGCCCGGGGGCTCCCGGCGATAAACTGGGCTGAGAAGTTACGCCGTCGCGCCGTTTGGTTGCTTGGCCCAGAACCCCGATGATCCAGTGAGGGTGCGCGCATGAGTTTGCCCACTACCGAAGTCCAGCCCGGACCGCAGCCGCAGGAGCTGCCCGTTTCGGCGGCCGCCACCAAGCACCTCGTAGTGAAGAAGTTCGGCGGCTCCTCCGTGGCGGACGCCGAAGGCATCAAGCGCGTCGCCCGGCGGGTCGTGGATGCCCACAACGCCGGCGACGAGGTCGTCGTCGTTGTCTCCGCGATGGGCGACACCACCGACGAGCTCCTCGACCTCGCGGCCCAGGTGACCGACTCTGCCCCCGCCCGCGAAATGGACATGCTCCTTTCCGCCGGCGAGCGCATCTCCATGGCCCTGCTGGCCATGGCCATCAACAAGTTCGGCGCCTCCGCCCAGTCTTTCACCGGTTCCCAGGCCGGTATGATCACCGACGGCATCCACGGCAAGGCCCGGATCATCGACGTCGACCCGCACCGGATCCGCACGGCGCTGGACAAGGGCCACATCGCGATCGTGGCCGGTTTCCAGGGCATGAGCCGGGTCACCCACGAGATCACCACGCTGGGACGCGGCGGTTCGGACACGACGGCGGTAGCCCTGGCGGCCGCCCTCGACGCCGATGTCTGCGAGATCTTCACCGACGTCGACGGCATCTACACAGCCGATCCGCGCGTTGTTCCTGCCGCACGGAAGATCGACCGCATCTCCAGCGAGGAAATGCTGGAACTGGCCGCGTCCGGCGCCAAGATCCTGCACCTGCGCTGCGTCGAATACGCCCGCCGTTTCGGGGTCCCGCTGCACGTCCGTTCCTCATTCAGCCAGAACGAAGGCACCTGGGTACTGCCCAGCGCCGACGACAAGATCACCATCCAAGAGGGAGTTGCCTTGGAGCAGCCAATCATCTCCGGCGTTGCCCACGATCGTTCCGAAGCCAAGGTCACGGTGGTCGGCGTACCGGACATCCCCGGCAAAGCCGCGGCGATCTTCCAGGTCATCGCGGACGCGCACTCCAACATCGACATGATCGTGCAGAATGTCTCCACCCACGGCACCGGCAAGACGGACATCTCCTTCACGCTGCCGATCGTCGAAGGCGCCGACGCGCTGGCCGCCCTCCGCGCCGCGCAGCCGGAGATCGGCTTCGAGAACATCGAATACAACGAGAAGATCGGCAAGCTGTCCCTGATCGGCGCCGGCATGCGCTCGCACCCGGGCGTTTCGGCACGGTTCTTCGCCGCGCTGTCAGCCGCCGGGATCAACATCAACATGATCTCCACCTCGGAGATCCGCATCTCCGTGGTGACCCACGCCGACCTGCTGGACGATGCCGTGCGTGCCATCCACAAGGCCTTCGGACTGGACAGCGAGGACGAGGCGACGGTCTACGGCGGCACCGGTCGCTAGGACCACCCGGCCCCCGCGGGCCACGAAACCCGCCAGGCCCGGAAAAGAAGCGCATGAAAAAGGGAGCGGCACCTGCCGCTCCCTTTTCGCACTCTGTTATTCAACGCCGTTATTGAGCGCCGCCTTTGCGCGCCGTCAGACCCCTTCTTTCCAAAGGTCTTCCTTACGCACAGCGTAGTGATGCCCTTGCGAGTCCGTCTCGACCTCAAAAGTTGAAAGGTTATCTTCCGAGGCGTGCTCGAAGTCATCATGCCGGTGAATCACCGGCGCAGCAGCGTCGCCCCGACTTGCGGGTCCGAACAGAAACCTCAGCCTGTCGGTCAGATTCATGAAGCGGATGACTGCATGTGCCACACTTCCCACCCCCTTCCCTCGCCACGGGTAGAACACGGATACTGCACTCGGTGTGCCGTGCCCTCATTTTACGCCCGACGGCGGCAAAAGGACCGGGCAGCCAGGGCAGTGAATGCCGCTTAGCGCAGGGACTTGTCGTCGGGATTCCGGGGCACAACATAGGTGCTGCCGTCCGGCCGGTGCAGGGTTTCCCACTGCTGGGTTTCGGCCTGCCGCTGCACCAGCAATTGCTTGTTTTGCTCCGTCATCTCATGCCCGAGGGAACTGCGGCTGGCTGGTCCGAAGATTGCCCGAAGTCTCCCGGTTGCACGCATGAACCTCTCGGCGGCATTTTCCTTGGCCATCGCTATCCTCTCCTGGGAACAAACTCTTACTAACACTCCCTCCAGTGTACGCTAATCATTAGTGCACTAACCATCAGGAGGAGGCCGGCTTGACCAGCGTGACCGAAAGAATTCCCGGCGCCCCCGCCACCGCAGCGCCAACGCCTGCGACTCCTGCCGACGGGGATCTCCTGCTGGAACACCAGCTCTGCTTCGCCCTGACCGTGGCCTCCCGGAGCGTGGTCGGAGCCTACAAGCCGGTACTGGACAAGCTCGGCCTGACTCATCCGCAGTACCTGGTCATGCTGTGCCTGTGGGAGTCCAGCCCCCGCTCCGTCCGTGACATCAGCGAGGCCCTCGCGCAGGAGCCCGCGACCATCTCGCCGCTGCTGCGCCGGCTCGAAACGGCCGGCCTCATCACCCGCCAGCGCCGGGAAGGCAACGAGCGCACCCTCGATGTGCGCCTGACCCCCAGCGGCGCAGCACTCCGGCAGCAGGCGCTGGCGGTCCCCGGGACCATGATGGCCCGGCTGGGCCTGACCCGTGAACAGGTGGAACGGCTGCATGCGTCCATGATGGACCTGATCGCCGCCACCGGGTCGGCAACCGGGTCCGCCACCGCGGCCACGCCGGAAGACGCACCCCGGCGGTAGACTGTGCTCAACGGAGGAGGACTGCTGATGCGCACGCACTCGGGCCGGCCGGCACTTGTTCTGGCGGCCCTCCTGATGGCCGCGGCCGGGTTGGCCGCCTGCACGCCGAACGGCGGGTCCGCACCGTCCCCGTCCGCCAGCACGACGGCGCCCACCCCCACCACCCCGTCGCCCGGAACCCCCTCGCCGGACACTGAGACGACCTCCCCCGCCCCGTCACCCTCGGCGGCCCCGCTGCCGTCCGGCCCCGGACAGGGCAACGCCGAACTCGCCATCATGGTGAAACCCTCCGAGACCGGAACTCCCGCCAACTTCACCCTCGTCTGCCAGAACGGCGCACCGGCCGCCGAAAGCCAGCACCCCAGTGCCGCGGCCGCCTGCACGGCCCTGAAGGCCAACCCGGCCATCCTCAGCCCCGTTCCGGCCGGCAAAGACCGGGTCTGCACCCAGCAGTACGGCGGTCCGCAACAGGCAACCGTCACCGGCATCGTGGACGGCAGCTCGGTGGAGGCCAGCTTCAGCCTGCGCGACGGCTGCGAAATCGCCGCCTGGAATGCCGCCAAGGATGTCCTGGGCTCAAGCGGTGGAGCTGACTAAGCTGATACACCTTCCGCAGGACGACTGGCTGCAACGCCAGGCCGTCTACCAGCAACGCGTCCGGCGCTACGCCGAGCCGTACCTTGCCCGGCGCTCCGCCGGGCAGAAGCACCCGGTGGAGGACTTCCTCTTCACCTACTACACGCAGAAGCCCGGCCAGCTGCTGCGCTGGCACCCTGGCGCCGGCGTCGTGCTCTCCGGCCCGGCCGCGGCAGAGCGGACCAGCTGGAAGCATTACCGCGAAGCCGACGACGGCGAACTCGCCTCCGCCGGGCTGCCGGCGGGCACCGCGGCCGTCACGGTCGACGTCGGGGCCTTCCTGCGCGACCGCCGGGATGCGCTGCAGTTCGCCGGAATCATTCTTTCCGGGACCGCCGCCAGGCCTGCCCAGTTCGGCTGCTTCGGGCTGCACGAGTGGGCCATGGTGTACCGGCAGGACAAGTTCGAGCGGCGGCACGAATACCTCCGGCTCCGGCTCGGCCCGGAACGCACCGACCAGGTGGTGGAAGAGAACCGGATCCGCTGCTCCCACTTCGACGCGTTCCGGTTCTACACCCCGGACGCCGTTCCGCTGAACAGCCTCGAGCCCAGCCGGGAGAACCAGCGGGCCATGGAGCAGCCCGGCTGCCTGCACGCCAATATGGACCTGTACAAGTGGGCCTACAAGCTCGCCCCGGCACTGCCGAGCGAGCTCGTGATGGACTGCTTCGAGCTCTCCTGGCGGATCCGGGCCATGGACATGCGGGCCTCCCCGTATGAGCTGGGCGACTGGGGCTACCCGGCCATCAGGATCGAGACGCCGGAGGGCAAGGCCGAGTACATCGACCACCAGCGGGGATTCGCCGCAGAGTCGCAGGAGCTGCGGCGGCGGCTGCTGCGGGAGCTCACGCGGTTGCCGCAGGCAACGGACCCGGACGGACAGCCATGACGGCACCCCCGGACCTGCGCCGACAGCACGACGTCGAGCTCACCATCCGCCTGACAGAGGCTCCGGGAGCCCCCGAATACACCTTCCGGCTCGAGGCCACGGACGGCGCCGTGGCCGCCTCATCCACCCTGCCGGATCCCGCCGGGGCCTTGGCAGCCCTGCGCCAGCATGGCGAGGAGATCTTCTTCCCCAAACCGGGGCCACCGAAACTCTGCACGCAGCAGTATGGCGGTCCGCAGACTGCCGTCGTGACGGGTTGGTTCCTGGGCCGCGAAGTGCACAGCAGCTTCAGCCGCACCGATGGCTGCGAGATCTCCCGCTGGCGGGCCATGGCCCCGTTGCTGGGCGGGGTGTCCGGATCCAGCGGCGCGGTCTGAGCGCAGAAACGGCAACGGCCGGCGGTGGATACCGCCGGCCGTTGCCGTTTCCGAGGTGTGACGTCGGCCTAGATGGCGTTGTCCGGAGCCTTGCCATGATCCCCGTTCTGGATCTTGGCCTTCTCCTTCTTCACCTTCTTACCCTTGTCCTTCTTGTCCTTCTTGTCCTTGCCGTCATGGTTGGCGTTGTCGCCCTCGTCACCGGGTCCGTCGTTGCTGTCCTGGTCCTCCGACGTCGGCGGAACCACCACGACGCCTGCCGGGGTCACCAGGACGCTGACGAAGCTCGGATCACTTGCTCCGGCAAACGTCACGCGGCCGAGGTAGGAGCCGGCAGCCAGCCCCTTCCAGTCCAGGGTGGCCTTGCCGGACTTGCCGTTGGCGAGCCGGAGCGGGTTCGGTGTGAGCGTGGCATTGCCCATGTTTGCGCCCAGTACGGCCGCATCAACGGATGCCTTGGTGGCTCTGCCCTGCGGACTGGCAGACAAGTTCGCGTAGATCGTGTACTCGCCCGGCGCGGGGTTCGGAATGGACACCGACTCGCTGGCGGACGTCGTCGCGGCGGTGAGCGGACCCTCGGGGGTCATCACATACAAGTCGAAGTCGGCATTCGGGTCGGAGGACAGGACCGAGAACTTCGCCAGCTGACGGTCGGCCGGAACCTGGACCGTCTTGACGAGGTTCGAGGCATCCGTGACGAAGTTAAGGGGTCCCGGGACGAGTGCCACGCCCGTGGAGTCCGCCTTGGAGAGGCCATCGAGGGCCATGGTGATGGGCGAGTCGGTACCGGAGAGGAGCCTGATGTCTCCGGAGCCGGTGCCGCCTTCGGAACTGAAGGCCACATCGCTGGCCGCCACGATGGACTGCGGACGGACCGCGACCGGCGAGGAAACCTTCTTGTTGGCGCCCTGCCAGGTCAATGCCCCCGTCGCGAACTGTCCCAGGGGTGCGCCCTGGTTCTCGAAGGAGACTTTGAACGTGCGCTTCTCACCGGCCGAGCTGAAGTTCAGCACGGCCGGGGTCACACTGACCTTCACGCCCGGAACATCCACCGTGGCCTTGTAGACCCCCGGGGTCAAGGCGGTCACCGTTCGGGTGACCTCGATCTTTCCGGCCAGGTTGCCCAAGGCGAAGGATGGCACATTCATGTCGCGCGGCTTGGTGGTCCCGATCCCCGGGATACCCAGATCCATTCCGGTGCCTTGGATGAAGGCCAGGTAGTCGTCTGTGCCCGCGTCGTACACGAGGCCCGGATCCAGCACACGGGCCGGGTCCACCTGGCCCGCCCCGGTGGCGAAGACATCACCATTCCTGGTCCCGTCGGCGTTCCTGACGTCGCCGGCGGTTGTCATCATGGCGGACTTCACCGCGGCCGGTGACCAGTTCGGGTTCTTGCCGAGGACCAGCGCGCCGAAGCCGGCAACGTGGGGTGATGCCATCGAGGTGCCGGAGAGGAAGCCGAAGTTGTCCCCGCCGGTGCCGATCGGTGAAACTCCGGCCAGGACAGCAACGCCCGGAGCGGAAACGTCAGGCTTCAGCAGGTCGGATCCGGCGGCCAGCAGCGGCCCGCGGGAAGAGAATCCGGCGATCTGCGGCTGCGCCTCGAGGGCCAGGCCGGTGGTGTCCTTGTCGACCAGGGAAACCGTGATGGCCGGGTCGGCGGTGACCTTGGCCTTGATGGCCTCGGTGGCCGGGGGGTTCAGGTGGACAGTGGGGACGGAGTGTTTGTCCGTGTCCAGCGAGGAGTCGCTCAGGTTCACCAGGATCATGCCGACGCCGCCGCCGCGCTTGACCTCCGCGCTCTTGGCGACGCGGTCAAAGACGCCGCGGTCGCAGACCACGACCTTGCCGGCGGTTTTTGCCGCGTCAAGGGTGTCCGGGCCGCACAGCGCGGCATCCGGGTTCCCGGCCGCGGCAGCCGCGTTGGCGGCCAGCACGACTCCGGCGTTCGTAACCTGGCTGTTCATGATGCTGGCGCCGCGGTACTTGCTGCCGTCGGAGAATTCAACGGTTCCCTGCAGCTCCTGCGAGAAACTGGTGGCCGCGACGGTGGTCAGCCACGGCGCGCCGTGGTTGACCGTGCCGGCCGCCGGACCGGAGTTGCCGGCCGAGACTGCCACGAAGATGCCGGCCGAGGCTGCGGACAGGAAGGCCAGCGAGACCGGATCGGTGGTCGTCGATGTCGCGCCGGAGATGGAGTAGTTCAGGACGTCCACGCCGTCCAGGATGGCCTGGTCGACGGCCTGGATCGCGGCGGAGGAGTAGCAGCCGCCCGAGTTGGGATCGTTGGCTTCCCAGCAGACCTTGTAGATGGAGAGCTTCGCGGCCGGGGCGATGCCGCTGGTCAGGCCGAAGCTGCGGCCGTCCACTTCTGCCTCGACATTGGCGTTTCCGGCGGCAGTGCTGGCCGTGTGCGTGCCGTGGCTGGCGACGTCGACCGGGGAGAGCAGTTCTTCCGGCGCACGGTCGGCGGCAGCGACGTAAGACTGGAATTCATTGGCGAAGTAGCGGGCGCTGAGGACCTTGGAGTTACAGGCAGTGCCGTCGAACCCCTCGCCGGCCTGGCAATCACCGGTGAAGGTGCCGCCGTCGGCCTTGAGCATTGAGATCTTGCCGTCAGCGGTGCGGTACGGCACCCCGACGACGGGGTCTCCGGTAAGGGGCTGGACCGGCGTACCGGCAAAGAAGGCGCTGGACGGGGTGTAGCCGGTGTCGATGACGCCGACGACGACGCCCTTGCCGCCCGCATCCTGGCCGCCGAACTTGGTGTTCCAGCTGCCGGTGGCGCCGCTGAGCTTGAGGAAATCGGTGCTGGAATAGTCGGGCGCGTTTTCGGTATCCGGTGCAACGAGCAGGACGTCGGGGTCCTTGGCCAGCTTGATGGCCTGGTCTGCCGTCAGCTTGGCGCTGAAGCCGTTGATGGCCGCGGTGAACTGGTGCTGCATCCTGACGCGCTGCTGTCCGGCGACCTCGGACTGCTTCTTCTCGAGGTGGGCCTGGTACTTCTTCACCTCGGACTTGTTGGCGTCCAGCTTCCGGCCGGACTCCGGCTTGGTGGCCGGCAGGCCGTCCGTGCCGCCGTCATACGTGGCCGCCGGTTTTTCAGCCAGGACCACAATGTAGCGGCCGTCCTTATAGTTGCTCGGATCCAGATTCTTCTGCGCAACTCCGGCAACGGGCGATGCCTCCCGGGGTGCGGCGCTGGCGGGCGCGATGGCGGCTGTTGACAAGAGAACCGGCAAGCCCAGGGCCAGCGCCGCGGCCCTCCGGAGTCCCCCGTTTCGAAGGAAGCTCTTTCCTGGTGATTTCACGAGTGATTTGAACCTTTCGTACGGATCGGCCCCAGCGACCTTGCCGGGCTCAACAAGCTGACGGGGCCGCTCGAGCCCAAGCTCGTGCGACCCCGACGGAGACCAGCCGATTCATACAGTACAGACTGAGAGTGGTATATGACATGCAACACAAAAACTAATCAGAATTTGTCACGCAATTCGACACAGGGCCCTCCGGAGAGCCCTTTGGTTCCGCTCGTTAATGGCACACCAAGGCGGCGCCGTCGCAGCGGAGGGCAGCTTCCGGCGGGCGATGGGCGCGGTATCTACTGCGGGGTGCCTACTGCCGCGGGGTCCTGACCACGTCGCTGATCCAGGCCCGCGTTTTCTCGTCCAGGGGCGCAGCCACATTGCTGTCCTTGACTGCACGGTCCGCCTTGATCTTCTGCACAACCATCCGGCCAAGTCCGGCAAATACGACGGCGGCGAGCACGGGCAACAGCACGGACTTCGGTTTCTCAGCCATGCGCTCATCCTACTGACGGCGCACCTCCCGGACCATAGCCGCAGCCGTCTCTTCCGCTGGTGGCACCGGACAGCGCCCGGTTTTATGGCGGCTGCCGGGCCGGGGGCCACGCGTGCAGGCCAGTGCCCAAATTCACACTCACAGCGCGAATACGCCGGGGCGCACCGCGGCCGGTAGAATGGGCGTGCAAGCTCGCGGAGCGCACGTCCACTTTCTTTCATTGACCCCGCCTGTTGTTCACTGCGGTGATCACGACGGGGCCAGGAGCGGCGTGAGACGGCACGACTCCGCTGCGCCCTTACCCAACGCTCACGCACAGGAGTTGCCGGATGCCCCGGATCGTTGTCGATGTCATGCCCAAGCCCGAGATTCTGGACCCGCAGGGGAAGGCCATCGTGGGTGCACTCCCCCGGCTCGGCTTCACCGCCTTCAGCTCTGTCCGTCAGGGAAAGCGCTTTGAACTCACGGTCGACGGCGAGGTGACGGAGGAAATCCTGGCCCAGGCCCGGGACGCCGCGGAGACCCTGCTGTCCAACCCGGTGATCGAGGACGTCGTCAACGTCGAGGTCGTCGAGGCCTGAGATGACTGAACTCCCCCTGATCGGCGAGGCTGTTGCCGTCGCCGCGCACGCTCCTGGTGCTGGCAAGCTCGCCGGTGCGAAGATCGGCGTCGTCACCTTCCCCGGCACCCTGGATGACCGTGATGCCGCCCGTGCGATCCGCCTCGCCGGAGCCACCCCGGTGGCGCTGTGGCACGCCGACACCACCTTGGGCGACGTCGACGCCGTCGTGATTCCCGGCGGTTTCTCCTACGGTGACTACCTCCGCGCCGGCGCCATCGCCCGTTTCGCGCCGCTGATGTCCAAAATCATCGACGCCGCCAACTCGGACGCCAAACTTCCTGTGCTCGGCATCTGCAATGGCTTCCAGATCCTCACGGAATCGCACCTGTTGCCGGGCTCGATGATCAAAAACGACCACCTCAAGTTCATGTGCCGCGACCAGGTCCTCCGGGTGGAAAACAACGCCACCGACTGGACCCGGGACTACGCCGTCGGCCAGGAAATCACCGTCCCGCTGAAGAACCAGGACGGCCAGTACATCGCGGATGAGAAGACGCTGGACGCCCTCGAGGCTGAAGGACGCGTGGTGTTCCGCTACGTCGGGTTCAACCCCAACGGCTCCCGCCGCGACATCGCCGGCATCTCCAACGCGGCCGGCAACATCGTGGGGCTCATGCCGCACCCCGAGCACGCGGTGGAGGCCGGTTTCGGCCCCGAGAACGGCCCCGGCACCGAGGGCCTCGGTTTCTTCACCTCTGTCCTGAACAAAATCGTGGGAGACAACAAATGACGGAGACCTCGCGCCCCATCGGCACCCTAACCTCGCAAGCTCGGCCCGGGAACCCTGCCGGCGTGGACCCAGGCCCCGCGGGCGGAAACGTCACCGCGGCCAAGAAGTTCAACATCGACACCGTTGAAAACGCCGCCAAGACCCCCGACGTCGAACTGCCTTGGGCCGAGCTGGGCCTGAAGCAGAACGAGTTCGACGAGGTCGTCAAGGTCCTGGGCCGCCGCCCGACCGGCGCCGAACTCGCCATGTACTCCGTGATGTGGAGCGAGCACTGCTCCTACAAGTCCTCCAAGAACCACCTGCGCCAGTTCGGCGAAAAGGTGACCGAGGAGATGAAGAAGGACATGCTCGTGGGGATCGGCGAAAACGCCGGCGTTACGAACCTGGGCGACGGCTGGGCCGTGACGTTCAAGATCGAGTCCCACAACTCGCCGTCGTTCGTGGAGCCCTACCAGGGCGCGGCCACCGGCATCGGCGGCATTGTCCGCGACATCATCTCGATGGGTGCCCGCCCGGTCGCCGTGATGGATCCGCTGCGTTTCGGCGCCATCGACCACCCGGACACGGCCCGCGTCATGCACGGCGCCGTGGCCGGCATCGGCGGCTACGGAAACTCCCTGGGCCTGCCCAACATCGGCGGCGAAATGGTCTTCGACTCCGTGTACCAGGGCAACCCGCTGGTCAACGCGCTGGCCGTCGGCGTCATGCGCCACGAGGACATCCGGCTCGCCAACGCCTCCGGCAAGGGCAACAAGGTGGTGCTCTTCGGCGCCCGGACCGGCGGCGACGGGATCGGCGGCGCCTCGGTGCTGGCCTCGGAGTCCTTCGACGACACCAAGCCGTCCAAGCGCCCCGCCGTCCAGGTGGGCGATCCCTTCGCCGAGAAGGTCCTGATCGAGTGCTGCCTGGAGCTGTTCAAGGGTTCACTGGTCGAGGGCATCCAGGACCTGGGCGCCGCGGGCATTTCCTGCGCCACCTCCGAGCTCGCCTCCAATGGCGACGGCGGCATGGAAGTTGAACTGACCTCCGTCCTGCTGCGGGACCCCACCCTGACCCCGGGCGAAATCCTGATGTCCGAGTCGCAGGAACGCATGATGGCCGTGGTCACCCCGGAGAACATCGCCGCATTTGAAGCCGTGATGGACAAGTGGGCTGTCGAGTACTCCTGGCTGGGCGAGGTGACCGACACCGGCCGCCTGATCATCACGTGGGAAGGCGAAGTCATCGTCGACGTCGACCCGCGCACCGTGGCCCACGATGGTCCGGTCTACGACCGCCCCTATGCCCGCCCCGAATGGCAGGACGCGGTCCAGGCCGACTCCTTCACCGGCTCCGTCCAGGATGCGGGTCGCCCCTCGGCGCCCGCGGAACTGGCCGCCGCCATTACCGAACTAGTTGCCTCGCCGAATATGTGCGACAAGTCCTGGATCACCAAGCAGTACGACCGCTACGTCGGCGGCAACACCGCGATGGCGTTCCCGGACGACGCGGGCGTGGTCCGGGTGGACGAGGAAACCGGTCTGGGCGTAGCCTTGGCCACCGACGCCAACGGCCGCTACACCTACCTCGATCCGTACCACGGCGCGCAGCTGGCACTGGCCGAGGCCTACCGGAACGTCGCCACTTCCGGCGCCGTGCCGATGGCCGTCAGCGACTGCCTGAACTTCGGCTCTCCCGAGGACCCCGCCGTCATGTGGCAGCTGGCCGAGGCCATCCGCGGCCTGTCCGACGCCTGCATGGTGCTGGGCATCCCGGTCACCGGCGGCAACGTGTCGCTGTACAACCAGACCGGCACCGTCCCCATCCACCCCTCCCCCGTGGTGGCCGTGCTGGGCAAGTTCGACGACGTCGCCCGCCGCACGCCGTCAGGCTGGCGCGAGGACGGCCAGGCCATCTATCTGCTGGGCACGACAGCGGCAGAACTGGACGGTTCGGAATGGTCCAACATGCGCGGACACCTCGGCGGGCTGCCGCCCAAGGTCGACCTCGCGGCCGAACGGGCGCTGGGTGAAATCCTGATCAATGCGTCCCGGGACGGCATGGTGGACTCCGCGCACGACCTCTCCGAAGGCGGCCTAGCGGCAGCCCTCGTGGAGTCCTCGCTGCGCTACGGCGTCGGCGCCCGGATCGCGCTCCAGGATGTCCTGGACCGCGACGGGGTGGACCTGTTCACGGCGCTGTTCTCCGAATCCCAGGGCCGCGCCATTGTAGGCGTCCCCCGCTCGGAGGAGATCCGCTTCAAGGACATGTGCACGGCCCGCGGCTTCGCGCACGTCCGGATCGGCGTGGTCGACGCTGAGGGCGGCAAGCTGGAGATCAACGGCGTCGAGACCATGAACCTTGACGCGCTCCGCGAAGCCCACGAGGCGACCCTGCCGAAGTACTTCGGCTAACCCACCTCCATCGATTGCTCCGCAGCTGCCCTTTTGAACCCTCAGAACGGCAGTTACGGAGCAATCGTTCGTTAACGGCCCGGACGCCAGCCGGCCTGGACAAGCGCGGTCCGGATCTTGGCCACTGCGGCCCTGGCATCACCATGCATGTGGCGCTTGGAGATCCGGACCTCTGTCCAGCCGACGGCCGTGTACCGCTCGGAGCGGGCGATGTCCCGGACGATCTGCCCCTCGCCACTGTGGTGCGCCCCCTCGTACTCGATGCCGATTTTGTATTTCCGGTAGGAGAGATCCGGCTCATGGTGCCGTGCGCCTTCCGCATCGATGATGGGGACGTTCAGTTCCGGTTCCGGCAGGCCGGCCCGCACCATGGCAAGCCGCAGCAATGATTCCTGCGGCGAATCGGAGCCCACCCGGATCAACTTGATGGCCTCTTTGGCCCTCCGTAGGCCGCGCTTACCCTTATGCCGGTCGATCATCCGCTGCAGATCCGCGAGGCTGCAGAGCGGCATATCCCGGCCCTCAAATTCCGCTCGGGGCACCCTGACGCAACTGTCGCCGGCAACCACGAGTCCGTCCAGAGTCAGCATTTCGGCAAGATCCAGCCAAGTCCGCTCAGGAGTGGTGATGGGAATCCCGTCCAGAATCGTGATCTCATCCTCATAGAGCTTCATGCGGTGGACGACGATGTGCGGCCGGTTGAGGTGGGCCTCCCCCTCCGGGCGAATGATGTGATACATCTCGGTGGCCTCCTTCTGCTGTCGCCCCGGCAGCCCCAACAGGCCCAAGGCGGTGAGGTGGGATGCGG
Organism: Arthrobacter sp. PAMC25564; assembly: GCF_004798705.1. Classification (NCBI taxonomy): domain Bacteria; kingdom Bacillati; phylum Actinomycetota; class Actinomycetes; order Micrococcales; family Micrococcaceae; genus Arthrobacter; species Arthrobacter sp. PAMC25564. The sequence goes on from NZ_CP039290.1 coordinate 194,749, forward strand.
TGCATCGCTCATTGACCTCAAGGAAAGGCCGCACTCGCACGCTCAAGGGGAGCTCCGCCGTCGGGCCCAGGGAACGAATTCCCTTGCCCATCGCCCTCAGCGAGCCGTGACGCAATCGCTTGGGCGACACGCCAGCCAACGTCGCTTCGGCGACGGTGAAGGGGCGGTCCTGGAAGTCCTCCGGCAACGGCTGCGCGGTTTTCATGGCTTCATAAGACCAGATCGGTGACGAGTCCGCAGAAGTTATCCACAATCCCGGTCCATTGCTCCAGGCCTGCCCTTCTGGGCACTCAAAAGGGCCGTTGTGGAGCAATCGATGGTCAGTCGTCGCTGCGGAGTTCCCGCTGGCGGGCGCTGAGCAGCTCCATCTCCGGACGTGCCGCCACGAAGCGTTCGACGGCGGCGAGAACCTCCAGCAGGTGTGCCCGGTCGGCCGCGACGAGCCCGGCGCCGATCACCGTGCGCCGGTACTGGTCCTGCAGCCCGGCCTCGGTCACGGAGACGTCGAAGCGGCGCTTGATTTCGGCCAGCACGGGCCGCACCACCGAACGCTTCTCCTTCAGGGTGTGGACATCGCCGAGGAGGAGGTCGAATTCAATCCAGCCGATCCACATGCCTCTATTCTTCATCCATTGCTCCGTAAGTGCCGTTTTGGGCGCTCAAAAAGGCAGCTACGGAGCACTCGATGGGATTAGATGGTGAGTTCGCCCATCCGGTCCCAGCCCTCGCCGTCGAGCTGGCGGCTGATGATCCGGGGCGTCTCCAGCAGCGCCTGCGGCAGGTCCGCCATGGCCTGCTGGAAGTGTGCGCTGCTGACGTGGGCCCCGGCGGCGCCGTCCTTGAAGGCCTCGACCAGGACAAATTCGTTGGGGTCCTCCACGCTGCGGGACCAGTCGAACCAGAGGTTGCCGGGTTCCTGGCGGGTGGCCCGGGTGAAGTCCTCCACGAGGCCGGGCCAGCGCTCGGACCAGTCTGGCTTGACCTTGAATTTGACGACGATGAAGATCATTGGCTGAAGCCTTCCGTTCGGATCTGACTCGGATGTGACACGTCCCATTCTTTCAAGTCAGGAACGCGGAGTCAGATCCCGCCCGTCCCGGCCGGACCAATGGGCTGTAAGTGACCCCGCGTTGCAAGGGTCCGTTGCTCCGGCATCTGCCGGCTCCTGCTCAGTTCACGCCTGCGGCCAGTTCTTGTGCACTCCCAAGGTAGCGGGAAGTGATGAGAGCCCGCGCCCGCTTGGCCAGCGCGCCGCCGGCCGCGTAGAACCAGCTCGACGGCACGCCGAAGGCGGTGATTTTGATCAGCACCATGCCATTCCCATCGATGGAGATCTCAAAGGCCTCCTCGCCGCGGACCGGATGGCCCGGCAGCGTGCCGTAACCGAATCCTGCCGACTGGGGCCCGTCCCCGGGCACCGGGGCGCGCACCCAGACGACCTCGCACGGCGCGTCAATCCGGAACGGCCCGGCGCCGAAGCCGCTCACCACGCGTGCGCCCGGGACCACGGCGTCGGACTCCGCACGGACCCGCAGACCGGCCCCTCTCTGGAGCTGCCACGTCAGCATGCCTTGGACGGCCCGCCGGTATGCCGCGGGGCCGTGCCCCAGATAAGCCTCCGAGACGAGGCATTCAACGTCCGCCGGGAGTGGCCCGTGCTCCGTGGATCCGATGCCCGCATAGTTCAGTCCGCCGGGGGCAATCCGCGGCCCGTTCATGGCCGCGCCTGCTGCGGGGTTCCCATGCTGAGCGTGGCCCAGCCGAGCTGTTCCTGCTGCCGCCGGCTCAGCGTGGCGACGACGAGGTCATAGGAGTCCTCGACCAGGTCCCGCACCATCGAATCGGGCAGGGCGCCGTCGAGCCGGACGCCGTTCCAGTGCTTCTTGTTCAGGTGCCAGGCGCCGGCGATCTCCGGGTGGGCGGCCCGCAGCTGTTCGGCGAGCACCGGGTCGCATTTCAGGCTCACGGACCAGTCGTCCGGGTCCATGGCGGACAGGGCAAACATCTTGGCCTCGTGGCGGGCACCACCGGAAACCGCGGCACGCACCTTGAAGACGGATGTCTCCGGGCCAAAGGGGAAGTCCTCGAAAGCGCCGGGGAAGCCGAGGCACAGCCGGCGCAGTGCAACTACATCCATGGTTCGAGCCTACTTCCGTCCACGGACATTTGGCACGGAGATCCGGCGAGATCAGAGCGGCTCAGGCGACGCCGAGGAAATCCTCGAGCAGCACCACTTCAAGGCCGGCGGCCAGCTGGGCTGCACGGAAGGCGGCCAGGTCGGCGGCGAACTCGGGGCGGAAATGCATCAGCACAATGTCCCCCGGGCGCAGCGCATTCCCGTACTGGTAGTCCATGCGCCCGGCATTGGCCTTGGCCTCCCAGGTCACGACCGCTTTCATTCCGGCTGCGGCGACGGCCTGCCGCAGGGCAGTGGAGTAGGCGCCTCCCGGCGGCCGGAACAGGGTGGGGCGGCGTCCGAACTGCTGCTGGGCGTAGTCCTGCATCCCGGTGATCTCGGCGAGCTGCTGCTGGTACCCGAGTTGAGTGACCATGTTGATGTTGTGGCTGATCGTGTGGTTTTCCACCAGGCTGCCCTGCACGGCGAACTGCTTGAAGAAGGCCGGATCGTTCTGGACGAAGTTCCGGGTGAGGAAGATCGATGCCGGGTAGTCGTATTCGGTCATGAGGCGCACCATCTCCGGGGTCCTCGTAATGCCGTCGTCAATGGTCAGGAACACCACAGGGTGTTTCGTCTCGATCCTGGTCAGGACGGGCGCGAGTCCGTTTTGCACCGGCGGCAGCTTGAAGTCCGGGATGAAACTGCGCCGGATGCGCTTGCTTCCCGGGCGGCGCAGGGCCGCGGGTGCCGTGGGATCTCCGGGGACCGCGGCATTTCCCTGCCGGACCGTCAGCAGCGCGGGAAGCGGCTGCCCGGCGCCCGGTGCGGCGCCGGGGCCGGGGCCGGCCGCGGCTGCCACTCCCGCCGTCGTGCTTCCCGGCACCGCGCACGCGCCCAAGGCCGCCATCAGGGAGGCTCCCAAAAGGCCCAGTGCCGCCCGCCGTCCGGGGGTGGCCGGGAGCACTGTCGGATGGTGCTCACACATGGCTGGTCCTGGCTTCTTGGGGGATGATTCAGCAGAACAGTAGCAGAGCAAAACGGCGGGTCGGTGACGCGCCGGATGGGGGGGGCCGGCCGCCGGCGGTCAGGGGCCGAAACTAGAGGCCGAAACGCCGGGCATCCAGCGCCGGACAGGTGTTCATAATCACATCGAGGCCGGCGGCCTTGGCCCGTGCTGCGGCCGCTTCATCGATGACGCCCAGCTGCAACCAGACGGCCTTGGCCCCGACGGCGATCGCCTGGTCCACGACGGCGCCCACCTTCCGGGAATTCAGGAAGCAGTCGACGACGTCGATGGGCCGCTTGGCGGCCGGAATGTCGGCCAGGCTTTTGTACCCTGTCTCGCCGTGCACGGTATCGCCGGGAAGGTTTACCGGGATGATCTCCATGCCCAGGCGGTCCCGGATGAACAGGGCGGTATCGTACGCGGCACGCCATTCGTTGGTGGTCAGCCCGACGATGGCCCACCGGCCCTTGGTGCGCATGAGCCTTTCGAGGACTGCCGGATCGTTCACGTGGGCCATGACCAAAGCCTAACCTCCACGGCGGCGGGCCACGGGCACGTCGCCGCAGGCCCTCAGCATCCGGAGCCGGCTCCGAACAAATGACAGCCAGGCGCCCTTCTTCAGGCCCGGAACCGAATATTACGAAGTAAACCGCCCCGATTTGGGAAAAACCAGCGATTCCGTTTTAGTTGGAAACGACCATCCCGAGCGGCCAAGAGACCTGGATCGATGAAGCCGCAGCAACCCTGGTCGCTGGAATCTTCCCTGGACTCCCGCGATAGCAAGGCAGAGAGCCTCGGGAAAGGCCGGACCGACCACCCGGCTTCACAGGCTCTTTCCGTAGGGTGCTACTGCCAGGACCGATGGAGTGCCCCCATGACTGCTGTCCTGTCCTATTCCGCGCCAGATTCGTCCCCGGACGTCCCTGCCGCCGATACCCCCGATAACCCGCTGGTGAAGCAGGCGCACCCTCCCGCGCCCACCGGCAACAATGTTGCGGCAACCGGTATTCAAGCCCTGCAGGCTACTGGCGTTGCGGCAACCCCGGCAGACGCCGCCCAGCCAGCCTTGCCCGAATCGGGCCGGTGCGGCTCCCCGGCGAACGGATGGTCCCCCGCCGGGATCCCGGCCAACGGCTGGGCGCGTCTGCGACGTGGGCTGAAGATCACCGATGCCCTTCCGGACCTCACGAAGAAATGGACGGTAGCCCGATGGGCGTAAGCATCACAACAGCCACCGAGGCAATCGATAGCGGCAGCCCCGCCACCGAAGCTGAACGCATCGCGTTCTGGGAGGCCGCAGCCCTCCGCCTCGACTGGGAACAGGGGCCGGGAACAGCTCCGGCCGGCAAGCCGTGGCACACCGCGCACCGCCGGGTTCCGGCCGACGTCGAGGCCGGCACCGGCCCGGACATCACCTGGTTCGAAGGCGGCAAGCTCAATGTGGCCTACAACTGCGTGGACCGGCACGTTGAAGCCGGGCGCGGGGACAAGGTGGCGCTGCACTTCGAGGGCGAACCGGGCGACCGCCGCTCCATCACCTATGCCGAGCTCCAGCGCGAGGTCTCCAAAGCCGCCAACGCCCTCCTCGCCCTCGGCATCACCAAGGGCGACCGTGTGGTCATCTATCTTCCGGTCATCCCGGAAACCATCATCATCACCCTGGCGGTGGCCCGCATCGGAGCCATCCACTCGCTCGTCTTCGGCGGCTTCTCCGCCGAGGCGCTCAAGTTCCGGGTGGAGGACACCCGTGCCAAGCTGCTCGTCACCACCGACGGCCAGTTCCGCCGCGGTGCCGCAGTCCCGGTCAAGGACAACGCGGATGCCGCCGTCGCCGGCCACAACGAGATTGAGCATGTCCTGGTGGTCAACCGCACCACACCGCCGGAGCTGCTGGACACCGTCCCGATGACCGAGGGCCGCGACGTCTGGTGGCACGACACCGTCGGGCGGGCCTCCGAGGTCCACACCGCGGAGGCCTTCGACGCCGAGACACCGCTGTTCATCATGTACACCTCCGGCACCACCGGCAAGCCCAAAGGCCTGGTGCACACCTCCGGCGGCTACCTCACGCAGGCGTCCTGGAGCTTCGAGCACCTCTTCAGCAACCCGGATCCGGCCCTCCGGGACCAGGACGTCCACTGGTGCACGGCCGACCTCGCCTGGGTCACGGCCCACACCTACGAGATTTACGGCCCGCTCTCCAACGGCGTCACCCAGGTGATCTTCGAGGGCACGCCGAACACCCCGCACCCGGGCCGGCACTTCGAAATCATCGAACGCTACGGTGTGACGCAGTACTACACGGCGCCCACCCTGGTCCGCTCCCTGATGGGCTGGTTCCCCGACGGCGTCCCGGCCAGCTACGACCTCTCCTCGATCCGGCTGCTCGGCACCGTCGGCGAGGCCGTCAACCCCGAGGCCTGGCGCTGGTTCCGCGAGAACATCGGCGCCGGCACCGCGCCGGTGGTGGACACCTGGTGGCAGTCCGAGACCGGGGCCACCATCCTCTCCCCCGCCCCGACCGACTCGGAGTTCAAGCCCGGCTGCGCGGCGCGGCCGCTGCCCGGCGTCGGCACCCGGATCGTGGACGCCGCCGGCAGCACCGTTCCGGCGGGTGTCCAGGGCTTCATCGTGGTGGACGCCCCCGGCCCCGCCATTGCCCGGACGGTGTGGGGCAACCCGCAGCGCTACTTCGATTCGTACTGGCGCCAGTACGCCGAACAGGGCTGGTTCCTCGCCGGTGACGGCGCCAAGTATGACGACGACGGCGACATCTGGATTTTGGGGCGGGTGGACGACACCCTCAACGTCTCCGGGCACCTGCTGTCCACGATCGAGATCGAATCGGCCCTCGTGTCCCACCCGGACGTGGTGGAGGCCGGGGTGTGCCCCGTCGCGGACCCGAAGACCGGGCACGCCATCGTGGCATTCGTGGTCCCCACCCGTTCCCTCCCCTCGCAAGCTCGGGCAGGGAACCCTGCGGGCGTGGGCCCAAACTCATTTGCTGAGGAGCTCCGCCACCACGTCGCGAAGGCGATCGGCCCGATCGCCAAGCCGCGCGACGTCGTCGTGGTCCCGGATGTCCCCAAGACCCGCAGCGGCAAGATCATGCGGCGGCTGCTCACCCAGCTGTTCGAAGGAACGGCGCTGGGCGACACCACCTCACTCCAGAACGAACCGGCCATCGCCGACATCCAGCACGTATTGCGCGAACGCACAGCGGCCACCGCTGCCGCGCCGGCCCTCCCCACCCAGAAGTAAAGGAACACCATGACCGACATCAGCAACGTCGCCCGTCTTTCCGAGCCACTCAAGTTCGCCTACTGGGTCCCCAATGTTTCCGGCGGACTGGTGGTCTCCACCATCGAACAGCGCACCGGCTGGGACTTCGACTACAACAAGAAACTGGCCCGGATTGCCGAGAACTCCGGTTTCGAATACGCCCTGACCCAGACCCGCTACGCCGCCTCCTACGGCGCCGACAAGCAGCACGAGGCGACCTCCTTCAGCCTGGCGCTGCTCGCCGCCACCGATCGGCTCAAGGTCATCGCCGCCGTCCACCCCGGCATGTGGCACCCCGGCGTGCTCGCCAAATACCTGATCACCGCGGACCACATTTCCAACGGCCGCGCCGCCGTGAACATCGTCTCCGGCTGGCTCAAGGATGAATTCACCAACTTCGGCCTCGAGTGGCTGGAACACGACGAGCGCTACGTCCGCACCGAGGAATTCATCAACGTCCTCCGCGGACTCCTGACCGAGAAGAACTTCAGCCAGTCCGGCAAGTACTACAACATCACCGACTTCACCCTGCAGCCCGCCCCCCTGGATGTTCCTGGGCGCGCGCACCCGGAGATCTTCTTCGGCGGCAACTCCACCGCGGCGCAGGCCACGGCCGGGCGGGTGGCGGACTGGTACTTCTCCAACGGCAAGGACCTCGAGGGCTTCAAGGAGAACATCGCCGGCGTCGTCGCGGCGTCCTCTGAAACCCTGCGCGGTACCGAGGGCCGGCTCGCGGCACCCCACTTTGGCCTCAACGGCTTCGTCATTGCCCGCGATTCGGAGAAGGAAGCCCGCGACACTCTCCGCGAGATCATCGAGAAGGCGCACAAACCGGCCGTCGAGGGTTTCCGCGACGCGGTCCAGGAAGCCGGGCCCTCCACCAGGGACGGCAAGGGCATGTGGGCCGACTCGAGCTTCGAGGACCTGGTCCAGTACAACGACGGCTTCAAGACCCAGCTGATCGGCACCCCCGAGCAGATCGCCGAGCGGATCGTGGAGTACAAGAAGATCGGCGTGAACCTGTTCCTCACCGGCTACCTGCACTTCCAGGAGGAGGTCGCGGCGTTCGGCCAGGACATCCTGCCGATCGTCCGCGAGCTTGAGGCAGACCTCGCGCGCAAGCACGGCACGGAACTGGATCTGTCCGGGACGCCGGTGGCTTCGGCCAGCTCAACCACCGGGCTGGTGAACGCGTAATGGCTGACCGCACCTTCGGTTTCCGCACCCGCGCCCTGCACGCCGGCGGCACCCCCGACGCCGAGCACGGCGCCCGCGCCGTCCCGATCTACCAGACGACGTCCTTCGTGTTCAAGGACACCCAGGACGCGGCCAACCTCTTCGCCCTGCAGAAGTACGGCAACATCTATTCGCGGATCGGCAACCCCACGGTCGCCGCGTTCGAGGAGCGCATCGCCTCCCTCGAGGGCGGCATCGGTGCGGTGGCCACGTCCTCCGGCATGGCGGCCGAATTCATCACCTTCGCGGCCCTCACCCAGGCAGGGGACCACATCGTGGCCGCCTCCCAACTCTACGGCGGCACCGTCACCCAGCTCGATGTGACGCTGCGACGCTTCGGCGTCGACACCACCTTCGTCGCGGGCACCGATCCGGCGGACTACGCGGCGGCCATCCGGGAGAATACCAAGGCGATCTTCGTCGAGGTGGTGGCCAACCCGTCGTCGGAAGTCCAGGACCTTGAGGGGTTGGCGAAGGCGGCGCACGACGCCGGTATCCCGCTCGTCGTCGACGCCACCCTGAGCACGCCGTACCTCGTGCGGCCGATCGAACACGGGGCGGACATCGTGATCCACTCCGCCACGAAGTTCCTCGGCGGGCACGGCACCACCCTGGGCGGAGTGGTGGTCGAGAGCGGCCGCTTCAACTGGGGCAACGGCAAGTTCCCCACCATGACCGAACCCGTGGCCTCCTACGGCAACGTCTCCTGGTGGGGCAACTTCGGCGAGTACGGCTTCCTGACCAAGCTGCGCTGCGAGCAGTTGCGCGACATCGGACCGGCGCTGTCCCCGCAGTCGGCGTTCCAGCTGCTGCAGGGCGTGGAAACGCTCCCGCAGCGCCTGGACGAGCACCTGAAGAATGCCCAGGCCGTCGCCGAATGGCTTGAGGCCGATGAGCGCGTGGCCTACGTGAACTTCTCCGGCCTGCCCTCGCACCCGCACTTTGAGCGGGCCAAAAAGTACCTGCCGCTGGGACCGGGCTCGGTGTTTTCCTTCGGTGTGAAGGGCGGCCGTGCCGCGGGACAGAAGTTCATCGAGTCCCTGCAGCTGGCCTCGCACCTGGCCAACGTGGGCGACTCCCGGACCCTGGTGATCCACCCGGGCTCCACGACCCACCAGCAGCTCAGCCCCGAGCAGCTGGAGGCGGCCGGCGTCCCGGAGGACCTGGTGCGCATTTCCATCGGCCTCGAAGACATCGAGGACATCCTTTGGGACCTGGACCAGGCGCTTACCGCGGCGTCCGAGGCCGGGGCCTTCCCCGCGGACAGTTCAACCGAGGCTGACGCCTGCACGATTGGAGCGCTGTCATGAGCAGTGAAGAAACCAGAACCTGGACCGGCCCGTCCGCGCCGGAACGGCTGAACCTGCTGCGGCAGGCGAAGTCGATCGCCATTGTGGGCGCCTCGGACAAGCCGTCCCGCGCGAGCTACTTCGTGGCCACCTACCTGCAGTCCTCCACCCGGTACAAGGTGTACTTCGTGAACCCGGTGGTGAAGGAAATCCTGGGCGAGCCGACGTACGCCTCGCTGGCGGACCTGCCGGAGAGCCCGGACATCGTGGATGTGTTCCGCAAGCACGACGACCTGCCCGGTGTCCTGGACGAGGCCATCGCGGCGGGCGCCAAGACGCTGTGGCTGCAGCTGGGGTCCTGGCACGAGGACGTGGCCAAGGAGGCGGAAGCCGCCGGGCTCGACGTCGTGATGGACCGCTGCGTGAAGATTGAGCATGCCCGTTTCCACGGCGGCCTGCACCTCGCCGGCTTCGACACCGGCGTCATTTCCTCGAAGCGCCAGGTCCTGGCCTAGCGCCTCCGGCACGTTCGGATCCCGGACTCGCGGCTCAGGCGCCGGGGTCGCCGTAAGGCAACCGCGAGCCTGCACCCGACCCGCGAACCGGACGGACCGCGAACCGGACGGATCAGGGCTGGCCGGGGAGCTTCGTCGGAACCACGCCCGGAAGGGTGGGGCTGACCGGTGCGGGGGCCTCGGGCAGGCTCCGGCCATCAGCCGGGCCATCGCCGGGACCGGGAAGTCCGTGCTGGCCGGGAAGGTCGTGAACCCCGGGAGCGACCGGGCGTTCGCCCTGCGGGGGAAATAGTCCGCCACGGCCGGCGCCCGGAGGCGTCGTGGGGCCGGACGGCGGCGGGACGGCAGCAGCCGTCGAGCCGGGAGTCCCGCTCCCGGGCGAAGCAGCAGCGTTGGTCGCCGCAGCCGTGGGCGCCGCGGGAACGGCCGGAATGTCAGCCGGGGACGGCTGGGCATGTTCCGGGGCCGGGGTACGGGCGGCCGGCTGGAACAGGACGCCGATGGCCTGCCCGACGTTGTGGCGGAAGTCCTCGCTGGACGCTGCCACGGCGCCTGCCCCGAGGCTCATGGCACCCACGACGGCGCCGCCCACTATCGCCAGGCGGCGATTCCGGTTCCGGCGGCGGTCCGTCAGGCTCGTGACGCCCGGTGGCAACGTGCCGTCCGCCGGAGCCGGCGGGGATACGACGGCGCGCATCGCCGTCGTCGGGCCTGCGGCAGCACTGTCGGCAACGGAACCGCCGGCACCGGCGGCCAGCAGCGCCGCGAGATCAGCCCGGGGCGCAGGGGCCCGCTCCGGGACCAGTGCGCGGAGCTGTTCCAGGGATTCGCGGAGTTCGGTGGAAGCCTCGAGGCCGGAATCACGGAGCATCGCCTGGATGCTGCCATCCTGCTGGGGGTCACGTGTGCCGGTCATGATGCTGCGTGGTCCTTTTCGGTGACGAGTTCGCGCAGGGCACTGAGCCCGCGTCGCTGAAGCTGTTTGACGGCACCCGGCGTCTTGTCCATGATGCCGGCCACCTGTTCGATGGAGAGGTCCGCGACGATCCGCAGGACCAGGACCTCCCGTTGCTCCTCGTTGAGCCGGGACAGGGTGCCGGACATGCCGCCGAGGGATCCGAGAGCCTCATCCTCGGCGGACTTGGCGTACCGGGCGTCGTCCCGGGGATCGTATTCGGCCAAATAGGGCGTGCGTGCGGCCCGCCGCCGGTAATCGACCAGCCTGGCGTGGGCCACAGAGAAGATGAAGGTCCGCAGACCGCTGTGGCCACCGGTGACCTTGGCCAATTTCGGCAGGACGTCCACGAAGACGTCCTGGGTGAGCGCCTCGGCGTCCTCTACTCCGCGGGCCCGGAAGTAGCCCAGCACCGCGGGGGAAACGGCGGTGTAGACGGCGCTGAAGCCTGAGGGCTCGCCAGCTAGGGCGGCTGACAATTCGTCATCGCTTAGCTGTTCTGCCAAGAGGCTGTCCTTCCGTTACTGCTGGGGTGCGGCCCCGGCAAGTCTAGCGGCCGCACCCCCGATGCCTCCGTGGGAGGCGTTCCGTACTTACTTGTCGAGCTTGGGCAGCTCGGCTGACGGGGTGGCCGGAACGGCAGGAACAGCCGGTACGCCCTTGGTACCCGGCACCGCCGGGACGGCAGGGACGGCTGCGTGGACGTCAGCGTTGGCGTGAGCCTCGCCGGCTGCGCCCTTGGCAGCGGCGCCGCCCTTGACGTCGGCACCGCCCTTGTCAGCGTCGGCGGAGCCCTCGGCGCCACCTTCGGTGCCGTCAACGTCGGCATCGCCCTTGGCGGAGCCGTCAGCGGAGGGGGCCGCCGGAACGGCAGGGGTGGCCGGGACCGCCGGCGCAGCGGGAAGTTTGGGGGTGGCCGGGACGGCGGGAACGGCCGGGGTGGCGGGCACAGTGTGGGCCACTTCAGCCCGCTGGGTGCCGGACTGGGTGCTGGACACCTGGGCCGCGTTGGCCAGCCCGATGCCGGAGAATCCTCCGACCGCCAGAACGGCGGCGCCGATAGCAATCTTGGTGGTCTTGCTAACACTCTTCATCACAGGGATACATCCTTTGGTTGGCGGAAGGCCGGCCGGATGCCTGATGGGGGTCCAGGCTCCGGCGGCGCTTACAAAGGAGTAATCGCTGGGGTACCCCGAAAGGTTACGCACCGATCGGAGTTTCTTTTTCTGGGTTAACGACGACGGCGGCGGGCCCCCTGTCCGGGTGGCCCGCCGCCGTCGGGCGTCAGTTGTTTGTCAGACCGTCAGTCAAGGATCAGGTCGTTGATCACGATGGTCTGGTCGCGGTCCGGGCCGACGCCGATCGCGGAGAAGCGGGTGCCGGAGAGCTTCTCCAGTGCCAGCACGTAGTTCCTGGCATTCTCCGGAAGGTCGTCCAGGGTGCGCGCGCCGGTGATGTCCTCGGTCCAGCCTTCGAAGTACTCGAAGATCGGCTTGGCATGGTGGAACTCGGTCTGGGTCATCGGCATTTCGTCGTGCCGGACGCCGTCGACGTCGTAGGCTACGCAGACCGGGATCTGCTCGATGCCGGTGAGCACGTCCAGCTTGGTGACGAAGTAGTCCGTGAAGCCGTTGACGCGGGAGGCATGGCGCGCCAGCACGGCGTCGTACCAGCCGCAGCGGCGCGGTCGGCCGGTGTTGACGCCGAATTCGCCGCCGGTTTTCTGCAGGTACAGGCCCATCTCATCGAACAGCTCCGTGGGGAACGGCCCGGCGCCCACACGGGTGGTGTACGCCTTGATGATGCCGATGGAGCGCGAGATCCGGGTGGGGCCGATGCCCGAGCCCACGGAGGCGCCGCCGGCCGTCGGGTTCGAGGAGGTGACGAACGGGTAGGTGCCGTGGTCGACGTCCAGGAACGTGGCCTGGCCGCCCTCCATCAGCACGACCTTGCCCTCGTCCAGCGCCTTGTTCAGGACGAAGGTGCTGTCGATGACGAGCGGGCGGAGGCGTTCGGCGAAGGACAGGAAGTACTCCACGATCTCGTCCACCTCGATGTTGCGGCGGTTGTAGACCTTGACCAGCAACTGGTTCTTCTGGCGCAGCGAGCCTTCGACCTTCTGGCGCAGGATGGACGCGTCGAAGACGTCCTGGACGCGGATGCCCAGGCGGGCCACCTTGTCCATGTAGGCGGGGCCGATGCCGCGGCCGGTGGTGCCGATGGCGCGGCTGCCCAGGAAACGCTCGGTGACCTTGTCCAGGACCTGGTGGTAGGGCGCCACGAGGTGCGCGTTGGCGGAAATGCGAAGCTTGGAGGTGTCCGCGCCGCGGGCTTCCAGTCCGTCGATCTCCTGGAACAGTGCTTCAAGGTTCACCACGCAGCCGTTGCCGATGATCGGAACCGCGTTCGGGCTCAGGATGCCGGCAGGAAGGAGCTTGAGCTCATACTTCTCACCGCCTATGACGACGGTGTGCCCCGCGTTGTTGCCGCCGTTGGGCTTGACGACGTAGTCGACGCGGCCGCCAAGCAGGTCAGTGGCTTTACCTTTGCCTTCGTCGCCCCATTGGGCTCCGACGATCACGATTGCTGGCATGGGATCCTCCCCCATTCGTTCGGGCCGGACCGCAGTTGGTTCACCGAAGTGACTTCACCGGAGCTCAGCGCCGTTCATCAGAATGCCCCAAACCTACCGCTGTGCTTCTTACCCATCAACGACAGAGTTCCGGGGCTCTTACCACCCAAGTTTAGCCGATGCGGGTGACAAGTACCGCTTTGGCACCCGCCCCTGCCCTGCCCGCCGCGCCGCGACACAATGGCCAGTCGATTTGCCAGTTCCCGGAATTATGTGAGAGTGGCCACATGAACCAGAACACCGACCACATCCGCGTCACCCACGCCGGCTCCTTGCCCCGCACCCCGGAACTGATCGCCGCGAACGAGGCCAAGGAAGCCGACGGCATCACCCCCGAATTCCTGGACCTGCTGGAAAGCTCGGTGGCGGACATCGTCCGGCGCCAGAAGGACCTCGGCATCGACATCCCCAACGATGGCGAGTACGGCCACACGATGTCCAGTTCGGTGGACTACGGGGCGTGGTGGAACTACTCCTTCTCCCGGCTCGGCGGCCTGGAACCGACCGATGTGGACCGCTGGGCCGACGCCGGTGTGCACCGCTCCACACCAGGCAACATCGTCCTGACGTCCTTCCCCGACCGCCGGGACCGGCAGAAGTTCAACGAGGCCTACAACGATCCGTCCTCCGGGATCCTGGCCCACCGCAAAAGCGTCACCCAGCCCAAAATCGCCGGGCCGCTGAGCTACACCGGTCACGCGCTCGTCGGCTCGGACATCGCGAACCTGAAGGCTGGCCTGGCCGCGGCGGGACTGACCGAGGGTTTTGTGGCCTCCCTGTCGCCGGGGTCCTGCGCCCGCGTCGCGAACGAGTACTACAAGACCGACGAGGAGCTCCTCTACGCCTGCGCCGACGCGATGCGCGAGGAGTACAAGGCCATCATCGACGCCGGCCTGACGGTCCAGCTGGATGACCCCTCGCTGGCCGAAAGCTGGGACCAGATCAACCCCGAGCCCAGCCTGGCGGACTACCTCAAGTTCATCCAGCTCCGGGTCGAGGCCACCAACTGGGCCCTGCGCGGCCTCCCCCAGGACAAGATCCGCCTGCACGTCTGCTGGGGATCCTGGCACGGCCCGCACACCACGGATATCCCCTTCGCGGACATCCTCGATTCGGTCCTGCAGGTCACCGCCGGCGGCTACTCCTTCGAAGCGGCAAATGTCCGCCACGAGCACGAATGGCGGGTGTGGGAAGACTCCAAGCTCCCCAAGGGCAAGGTCATCATCCCCGGCGTCGTATCGCACGCCACGAACGTGGTGGAGCACCCGGAGCTCGTGGCGGACCGGATCGTTCGTTTTGCCGAGCTGGTGGGGCGCGAAAATGTGATTGCGTCCACAGATTGCGGACTCGGCGGCCGGGTCCATCCCCAGATTGCCTTCGCCAAGCTGGAGGCCCTTGGCGAAGGCGCCCGCCGCGCCAGCAAGCGGCTCTGGTAGCTGGCGGGGAAAGGCAGCCGGTTCCGCGCGCGGGTACCGGGAACACCGCCGGCCGTCACTGCGGCGGCGTCCGGCGGCCCGGCATTTCGCAGGGCTTGATAGACTGATAAGGATCGACCAGGAATCGGTCCACACCACATTTTCAAACCATACCGGACTCTGCGTGCCCCGCATTTGGCGTGCCCACATCCGGTCTGGCAGCGTTACCAATCCCGCAGGAGATGCAGCAATATATGACAGCCTTGGCCACTGAAAATTTCCGCGAAGAGCTCCTGAGCCGTCGCTACGAACCCAGCGTCGCGGCCGTCAACGAGCTCTGCGACACCCTGCGGGCCAACAAGGCTGGCACCAATGTACCCTACGTTGATCCGATGCACGACGTCGACGAATGCCGCATCATCAGCCTCTTCTCCAACATCGGGACCGAGGATGAGTCCGGCTTCATCACCGCCGGGGACGAGGAAGCCGCCACCCGGATGCTCGGCGTCCAGTGGAAGCTGGGCCTGCGCCCGGAATACATCATGCCGTGGAACGTCCACCCCTGGTACGTACCCGGTGAGCCCAACGGCAAGTTCACGCCGGACCAGATTTCCGCCGGCCTCAAGCCGCTGCTGAAGTTCCTCGCCGTCGTGCCCCGCGCCTCCGTGATCGTTGCCCACGGCACCGAGGCCAACCGCCTCGCCAATCTGCTGCTCAAGACCGAAGTGCCCATGATCTGGCGCCGCGGCCTGAAGACGTACAAAGTCCGCTCGCTCAGCGGCCGTGCCTTCGCTGGCACCCCGGCCCGGCAGGAGCAGTACCTCGAAGAAATGCACACTGCGTACGCGGATGCCATGGCCCGGACCGGACTCGCGAAGACCAGCTAAGGCATCCTCCGCCGTCGTCGGCTTAAAGCCGTCGTCTTTAAAGCAACGCGGGGTCACTTGCGGCCCATCCACCACGGTGGAATGGGCCGTAAGTGACCCCGCGTTGCTGTCTGGATCCGGGTTTAGCCCTCGGCCTCGATGGCCGCCTTGGCGGTGGGATCGGAGTCCGTGAGGAACTTCTCGATCCGCTCCGGCTCCTCGGCCTCGCCAATCGCGGCGGAGGCACGGCCCAGCGAATACAGGGCGCGGAGGAAGCCGCGGTTGGGTTCGTGCTCCCACGGGATCGGCCCGACGCCGCGCCAGCCGTTGCGGCGCAGCGAATCCAGGCCGCGGTGGTAGCCGACCCGCGAGTAAGCGTAGGAATCGATGGTCCGGCCCTCTTTCCACGCTTCTTCGGCCAGGATGGCCCAGAGCAGCGAGGACGTCGGGTGCTTCTCCACCAGGTCCAGGGCTTCCTGGCCCAGGGCCAGGTGCTGGTAGATTTCGGTCTCCGCGGGCAGGAGCGTGGGCTCGGGGCCCATCAGGTTCTTGCGGAAGTCGTCGGACATGCTCAGAAGGTCTTGCCGGTGGAGCCGAGCTGCTGGGCTGCCTCGACGACGCGGGCGGCAAGGCCGGCCTCGGCGGAGGCGCCCCAGACGCGCGGATCGTAGAGCTTCTTGTTGCCGACCTCGCCGTCGACCTTCAGCACGCCGTCGTAGTTGCGGAACATGTGATCCACCACGGGGCGGGTGTAGGCGTACTGGGTGTCGGTGTCGATGTTCATCTTGATGACACCGTAGGACACGGCGTCCGCGATTTCCTTCTCGGTGGAGCCGGAGCCGCCGTGGAAGACCAGGTCAAAGGGGTTGGTCTTGCCGAGCTTCGCGCCGACCTGTGCCTGGATGTCCTTGAGGATCT
The DNA here is from genome assembly GCF_004798705.1 of Arthrobacter sp. PAMC25564. NCBI lineage: Bacteria > Bacillati > Actinomycetota > Actinomycetes > Micrococcales > Micrococcaceae > Arthrobacter > Arthrobacter sp. PAMC25564. The sequence goes on from NZ_CP039290.1 coordinate 210,982, forward strand.
CCGGACGCAGCTTCACCCCGCCGGGCTTGTACACGCCGTGCACGTTGCCGAACGTCAGGGCGGTGATGTAGCGGCCGTTCTCGCCGGAGCCGAGGGCCTCGATGGTGGCCAGGGCGTCCTCGACCGTGGTGTACAGCTTGTCGTTGATGGCGTTCTCGACGCCGTCTTCCTCGCCGCCGACGGTGCCGATCTCGACCTCGAGGATCATCTTGGCGGCGGCGGTGCGCTCCAGCAGTTCCCGGGCGATGCGCAGGTTCTCGGTGAGGGTCTCGGCGGAGCCGTCCCACATGTGCGAGTTGAAGAGCGGGTTGCGGCCGGCCTTGACCTCTTCCTCGGACGCGGCCAGGAGCGGCAGGACAAAGCCGTCCAGCTTGTCCTTGGGGCAGTGGTCCGTGTGCAGCGCGATGTTCACGCCGTAGTTCTTCGCCACCTCGCGGGCGAACGCGGCGAAGCCCAGGGAGCCGGCGACCATGTCCTTGGTGGAGGCGCCGGACCAGTAGGCCGCACCGCCGGTGGAGACCTGGACGATGCCGTCGGACTCGGCCTCGGCGAAGCCGCGGAGTGCGGCGTTCAGGGTCTGCGAGGACGTGACGTTGACGGCCGGGAAGGCGAAGCCGCCCGTCTTTGCGCGGTCGATCATCTCGGAGTAGATCTCGGGGGTTGCAATGGGCATGCTGACTCCTCATGTGAATTTCGTCTGCGGGCTGGTTGACCCTGGAGTGAACCTCGTCGGCTACGCACCATCCTAGCCATTCCTTGCGACGGCGCAGTGTTTCCGGTCACGCGGCCCTGTAATACTCGTTAGCCGTGTCCCGGGAGCTGGCCGAAGACGTGCCGGCGGATCCAGGCGTGCATCGCGATGGCCGCGGCGGAGGCGGCGTTGATGGAGCGGGTGGAGCCGAACTGCTCGATCGACAGGGTCGCGAGCGCGGCCTCGTGGACCTCCGGCGTCAGGCCCGGCCCTTCCTGCCCGAACACCAGCACGCAGTCCTTGGGCAGTTCGTAGGTTTCCAGCGGCACGGAGTCCGGGAAGATGTCGATCCCGATGATCGCCAGCCCCTCCCCCTGCGCCCAGGCCACGAAGTCCTCGACCGTGGGGTGGTGGCGGATGTGCTGGTAGCGGTCGGTGACCATGGCCCCGCGGCGGTTCCACCGGCGTCGGCCGATGATGTGCACCTCCTTGGCGAGGAACGCGTTGGCGGTGCGCACCACCGTGCCGATGTTGAGGTCGTGCTGCCAGTTCTCGATGGCGATGTGGAAGTTGTGGCGTCGGGAATCGAGGTCCGCAACGATCGCGTCGTGCTTCCAGTAGCGGTACTTGTCCACGACGTTGCGGCGGTCGCCCTCGGCCAGGAGTTCCGGATCCCAGTGTCCGCCCCCGGGCAGCTCGCCTTCCCAGGGACCGACGCCGACCTCCGCCTTCGCCTCAGCCTCTGGCTCTGGCTGGGCCGCCGGGGCGGTACGGGGTTCGCTGGGAGTCTCGGGTTCAGTCACCACTCAACATTAGACTGGGGGACACGAAGCGGCACACTACGGCGGAGGACACCATGGCGGACCAGCGCGCGGACCAAAGGGCAGAGCCAGACGAAACACGTACATCGGCGTCGTTGTACCGCAGCGGCCAGGACATCGAGTGCTGGCTGACGGATATGGACGGCGTGCTGGTCCATGAGAACCAGCCCATCCCCGGGGCCGCTGAACTCATCCAGCGCTGGGTAGACACTTCCCGGCGGTTCCTGGTCCTGACCAACAACTCCATCTACACGCCCCGGGACCTCGCGGCCCGGCTGCGGTCCTCGGGCCTGGAAATCCCGGAGGAGAACATCTGGACGTCGGCGCTGGCCACGGCCCAGTTCCTCAAGGACCAGGTGCGGGGCTCGGAATCGGGCAACCGCGCCTACACGATCGGCGAGGCAGGGCTGACGACGGCGCTGCACGAGGCCGGCTTCATCCTCACGGACCAGGACCCGGACTTTGTGGTGCTCGGCGAGACCCGTACCTATTCCTTTGAGGCCATCACCATGGCCATCCGCCTGATCCTGGGCGGCGCGCGGTTCATCGCGACCAACCCGGACGCCACCGGCCCGTCGAAGGACGGCCCGATGCCGGCCACCGGCGCCATCGCGGCGCTCATTACGAAGGCGACCGGCCGGGAGCCCTACATCGTGGGGAAGCCGAACCCGATGATGTTCCGCTCGGCGATGAACCAGATCGACGCGCACTCGGAAACGACGGCCATGATCGGGGACCGGATGGACACGGACATCATTGCCGGCATGGAGGCCGGGCTGCACACGGTGCTGGTGCTCAGCGGCATCACGCACCGGGACGATATCGCCGCGTACCCGTTCCGGCCCAACCAGATCCTGAACTCCGTGGCGGACCTGAAGAACCAGATCTAGCGGCGCCGCCAGAACGCTCAGAACGCTGTCTTCTTCCCGCCGCCGGCCGGCAGCGGGAAGAGCTCGTCCTCGAGTTCTTCAATGATCGGACGGTAGACGGACGGGCTCCATCCCGGGCTGGCATGGGCGGGCCGGGCCCCGTCCGTGCGCAGCCCGTCGGAGGCCATGTTCGCCGCAAAGGTCAGCCGCCAGCCGTCCCGGGCGGTCTCATAGTCCACGGTGCTGTCCTTGGGATTGCCGATGAACGCCATCCGGGTTCCGCCGAGGTTTCCGACGTAACGGCTCGCGTCAAAGTGGTAGATGTAGGCGGATTCGGACTGGATCAGCACGCTGGAGGGCGCGATCGGAGACAGCTGTTCCAGGGTCTGGTCCCACACCTGGCCCCAGCTGCGCTCATCCTTGTGGAGCATCCGTTCGCCGAGCTCGTAGCCGCCCCGCAGCACCGTGGGGAAACGGAATCCGCTCTCGTAGAGGAACACCACCCCCTCGAACCAGCTCTGGTCCAGCACGTCGGATCGGCTGAAGGGGCTGGAGTCGAGCAGGATGAAGGACGCTTCGACACCGTGCAGTTCGCGGAGGCGGGCGGCCACTTGGGTTGCCACCATGCCACCGAAGCTGTGGCCGTAGAAATAGAGGGTGCTGAGCTTGTGGGCGCGCACGTGCTCGATCACGGCGATGACGATCTTGTCGATGTCCAGCCCCACGTTGGAGTACCCGACGGCGGCAAGCTGGCCCCGCTTAGTGAGGGAACCACGGAGGGCGTTCAGGATCCACAGCGCCTCCTCCCAGCTCGTCTTGTAACCGGGAAACAGGAACCAGCTGGCGTTCGGGAAGTATTTTTCGGCCGTCTCGTCCGGCACCGTGAGGATCTTGTTCACCCGGCGCTCGGACTGCACCCACCTCGTGAAGATCATGTCCGCGGCCAGCAGTGAGGCGGACCCCGTCCCGGTCAGGAAGCTCCGCCGCGAAAACCTCTTCAGTTCGGCGGCATGCCGGAGCCAGCGGGTCTCGGTGGAACCGGGCCCGCCCTGATCCTCGGCTTCCGGTACAGGCGGCACTCCTCTACCGTAGCCACTGCAGATCACGGATCAGCAACGGGGCCTGCAGTCTGGCCCCATGGCGGACGCCAGCGCGCAGCTGCTAGGCAGGCTCCGGCTGCTGGCCGACTTCGCGCCGGCTGATCTCGAGACCGATCTCCTCGTAGCTCGCCAGCAGTTCCGTGCGTGCCATATCCGCGGGATTGTCGAGCAGGCCGAACACGGAGTCGCTGGCGGCGAGCAGTTCGTCGTCGGAGTAGCGGGCCAGCGGGCCCGTTCCGGAGGTGTCAAGGGAGGCCGCGAGGTCCGTGGACAGCTCGAGCGGTTCCAACTCCGCGGCGGGGCCGTCGTCGTGCGGGTTCAGTTCGAGGGAGACGCCGGCTCCGAGCGGCAGCCCTCCGGAGCTGCCCGCCGGGATGCCGCTGCCGACGGCGTTCAGGTCATTGCGGAGACCGGCCAGGGCCGATGATTCGACGAAGGCCGCGCGGCCCAGGTGGACGTGGATGCGGGAGGTGATGCCCATCCGGCGGACCCGCTGGATGATCTGCATCAGCGAAGGCCGGGAGTCCTGCGTGAGGCTCCCCCGGATGTCGATCCGGACGACGTCCAAGGCGATGTCGAGTTTGACGCGGGGGTGAAGGGTCTGGTCCATAGGTACTCCAAATGAAGGTGTCTATGGCCGACGGCTCAACCTCATCCAGCCTAACCTTGGCAGGGCATGCACACAAGTCAGAGTCCGCTTCCGGATCAGACGGCTTTTTTCCGGGCGGGCTCTTCGAAGTGCGTCCGGGTCCCGGATCCGCCCACCGACTGCACCAGCGAGGTTGCGATGTCCCGCAGTTTGACGTTGCCGTTGCTGGACGCCTCGGTGAGGATCCGGACAGCAGTCGCCTGGTCACAGCGGTTCTGCGCCATGACAATGCCCACGGCCATGTCAATCACGGTGCGGGATTCAAGCGTGGCCCGCAGGTTCGTGGCACTGTCCGTGTGCAGCGAGAACCGGACGGCGAGCCGCAGCGCCTGCGAAATTTCGCGGGTGTATCCCCGGGCCCGGGCGGCAACGTCGCCGTCGAACTTACGCGGCATGTCCGAGTACAGGTTCAGCGCGGCCTGGGCCTCGCCCTGGAGGTGGAACGGCACGGACAACACCGAGCGCAGCCCGTGCGAGGCCACGGCACTGGCATAGTCCGGGCCCCAGCGGTCTTCCTCGAAGAGATCCGGAACGTAGACCTCGCGCTCTTCCTGGGCTGCGGTCAGGCACGGACCCTGGGACAGCCGGTACTGGATCTCGTCCACTTCCCGGGCGGAGTCGCTGCTCCAGCCGATCGTGGCGGCCTTGCGGTCCCTCAACAGCGTGATGCCGCACAGTGCGTCATCACCGGCGCCAGCCACCTGGTGCGCCGAGAAGCGCGCGAGTTCGTTGAGGAACTCCTCGAAATCCGCGCTGTCCAGGATGAGGTTCTGGATCCGGTCGACGGTGTTCACCGACTGTTCGGTACCCAGGGTTTCTGCGACCGCCAGGGACTGTTCGGACGGGGGCATGGCGCGTGTTCTCCAGTGGCAGGGGCTGATGGGCAGGTAGGGAAATGATAAGCCACCGTACTGTCCCCGTCCACACGCCTCCTGCCGGCGGAAGCAGGCCTAGTCGAGACCGAGTTCGTCCTTACCGAAGGCGAAAAGGTAGGGAACGCCGGCTTCCGCTTCGATCTTTTCCTTGGCTCCGGTGGCGCGGTCAACGATCACCGCGACGGCGACCACGTTGCCGCCGGCCTTGCGGACGCCCTCGACGGCGGTCAGCGCGGAGCCGCCCGTGGTGGAGGTGTCCTCCAGGACCAGCACCTTGCGGCCCTCGACCGAGGGGCCCTCGACCTGGCGGCCCATGCCGTAGGACTTCTGCGCCTTGCGGACGACGAAGGCGTCCACGGGGCGCCCGGCGTCGACGGCGGCGTGCATGACGGCGGTGCCGACCGGGTCTGCCCCCATGGTGAGCCCGCCGGCGCACTCAAAGCCGATGCCGGCGTCGTCCATCAGCGCGAGCATGACCTGGCCGACCAGCTTGGACGCCTCGTGGTGCAGGGTGATGCGGCGCAGGTCGATGTAGTAATCGGCCTCCGCGCCGCTGGAGAGGATGACCTTGCCCCGGACGACTGCCAGTTCCTTGATCAGTTCCAGCAGGCGGGCACGGGCAGCAGAGTCACTAGTGGCAGTCATGGGTCCCAGTTTAGTGGTTTCTGGATGCGGGATTCCCAGCCGGCTGCCCAGATGTCGCCGGGGCCACGGGGATTCGAGTGGCCCCTTTTGTGCGGGCGCCGAGGCACGGGTCTTTTTACTCTAGGCAGCCCGGGCCGGCAGGAGTCCGATGGAAGCATGACGGCAGGAACCGAACCTTCGATCCGCTGGCCCACGATTCCCAAAGACCTTGGCAGCCTCCGGGTGCGGCCGAACCTGGTGGACTATGGCGCGGCGTGTGCCGCGTTCACATGGGATGAAGCCCGCCACGAACTGTCAGGACTGCCCGGCGGCCGGGGCATCAACATCGCCTATGAGGCCGTGGACCGGCACGCAGCCGGCGGCCGCGGCCGACGCGAGGCCCTCCGGTTCGTCCGGGCCGACGGCACCAGCCATTCCCTGAGCTTCGCCGAGCTCGCCGAACAGACCAACCGCTTTGCCGGCGTGCTGCGCGGCCTCGGCATCGGGCGCGGTGAGCGCGTCTTTTCGCTGGCAGGCCGCGGCCCCGCGCTGTACATCGCCGTGCTCGGCACGCTCAAGAATGCCAGCGTCTTCTGCCCGCTGTTCTCCGCCTTCGGCCCGGAACCCGTGCGCCAGCGGCTGCAGCTGGGCTCGGGCCGGGCGCTGGTCACCACCCGGGCGCTGTACCGCAAGAAGATCGCGCAGCTGCGCGATTCGCTTCCGGAGCTGCGCCACATCCTGTTGACCGACGCCGACGGCCAGCCGGAACCGGGCACCCTGGACCTCGCCGCGCTGATGCGCGAAGCCCCGCCGGACGGCGGGATTGCCCCGACGCAGGCCGAGGACATGGCCCTGCTGCACTTCACGTCCGGCACCACCGGCACCCCGAAAGGCGCCATCCACGTCCACGACGCCGTCACCGCGCACCACGCGACCGGCAGCTCCGCCCTGGACCTGCATCCGGAGGACATCTACTGGTGCACGGCCGACCCGGGCTGGGTCACCGGCACCTCCTACGGCGTGATCGCGCCCCTCACCCACGGCGTGACGACGATCGTGGACGAGGAGGAGATGGACGCGGACCGGTGGTACCGGATCCTCGCCGAACAGCGCGTCACCGTCTGGTACACCGCCCCTACGGCCCTGCGGATGCTCATGAAGGCCGGGGCGGAGCGCGCCGCGGGCCATGATCTGTCCGCACTGCGCTTTGTCGCCAGCGTGGGCGAACCGCTCAACCCGGAGGTCGTGGTCTGGGGCCAGGAGGCCTTCGGCCAGCCCGTGCATGACAACTGGTGGCAGACCGAGACGGGCGGCATCATGATCTCCAACTACGCCGCCACGGAGATCCGCCCGGGCTCGATGGGGCGCCCGCTGCCCGGCGTCGAGGCGGCCCTCGTGGCCCGCGACGGACAGGACAAACCGATCGTCCGCGACGGCGCGGCCGTGCTCGTGACGGCGCCGGACGCGGTGGGCGAACTGGCGCTGCGTCCTGGCTGGCCCTCGATGTTCCGCGGCTACCTGCACGAGGAGGAGCGCTACCGCCGTTGCTTCGTGGGTGGCTGGTACCTCACCGGCGACCTCGCCAAGCGCGACGCCGACGGGTACTACTGGTTTGTCGGCCGCGGCGACGACGTGATCAAGTCCTCCGGGCACCTGATCGGCCCCTTCGAAGTGGAAAGCTCCCTGATGGAGCACGCCGCCGTGGCCGAGGCCGGGGTGATCGGCGTCCCCGACCCGGTGGCCGGCGAAATCGTCAAGGCCTTCGTGGAACTGCGCCCGGGCTGGGAACCCTCCGAGGCGCTCCAGCTGGACATCATCGGCTTCGCCCGCAAGCGGCTGGGTCCGGCCGTGGCGCCACGGCTGCTGGACTTCACCCCGGCCCTGCCCCGGACCCGCAGCGGCAAGATCCTCCGCCGCCTGCTCAAGGCCCGCGAACTCGGCCTGCCCGAGGGCGACACCTCCACCATCGAAACGCCGCCCGCCCCGACACAGCAGGCACAGCAATGAGCGGCCCGCTGGATCCGGCGCCGCGCCCGCTGGATCCGGAGCACGGGCGGCATCTGCTGCTGCAGATGCTCCGCGTGCGGCAGCTCGAAGAGAAGTGCGTCGAGCTGTACAGTGCCGCCAAGATCCGCGGCTTCCTGCACGTCTACATCGGCGAGGAAGCCGTCGCAGCGGGGGTCCTGGAGGCGCTGTCCCCGGACGACGCCGTCGCCGCCACCTACCGGGAACACGGCCACGCGCTGCTCCGCGGCGTCCCCGCCGGGGCGATCCTGGCCGAAATGTACGGCTGCGTCGAGGGCTGCTGCCGCGGCCGGGGCGGCTCGATGCACCTCTTTGACGCCGCCACGCACTTCTACGGCGGGAACGCAATTGTCGCCGGGGGGCTGCCGCTCGCCGTCGGCCTGGCGCTCGCGGACAAAATGGCCGGGCGGCCCAACGTCACCGTGTGCTTCTTCGGCGAAGGCGCCGTCGCCGAGGGCGAGTTCCATGAGAGCCTCAACCTCGCGGCGCTCTGGCAGCTCCCCGTGCTGTTCTGCTGCGAGAACAACCTCTACGCCATGGGAACCGCGCTGGGCCGCTCGGAATCACAGACGGACATCGCACTCAAGGCCTCCGGCTACGAGATCCCGGCCTGGGCCGTGGACGGCATGGACGTGCTCGCCGTCGAGGAGGCCGCACGCCGGGCCGTGGACGCCGTCCGCTCGGGCGGCGGCCCGCATTTCCTGGAACTGCGCACCTACCGTTTCCGCGCCCACTCGATGTTCGATCCCGAACGGTACCGCGAGAAGGCCGAGGTCGCGAGATGGCAGGAACGGGACCCCATCGCCCTGCTCCGCAGCAGAATGGAGGCAGCGGGCCAGCTCTCCGAGCCGGAGTGGGCACAGCTGCAGGCGGATGCCGCCGCGGAGGTTACCGCCGCCGTCGCCTTCGCCGAAGCCGGGACACTGGAGCCGGTCGAGGAGCTCACGCGCTTCGTCTACAGCGAGTGGGGCACCGGCAGCGACGGCGCCGGCAGCGAGCGGAGCGAGCCATGAAATCCAGCTACCGCGAGGCGCTCCGGGCCGGGATCCGCGAAGCGATGCAGCGCGATCCCCGGGTGTTCCTGATGGGCGAGGATGTGGGAGCCTACGGCGGATCGTTCGCGGTAAGCCTGGGGCTGCTGGAGGAATTCGGCCCGGAGCGGATCCGTGACACGCCGCTGTCCGAGTCCGGCTTCGTCGGCGCCGGCATCGGGGCGGCCCTCGGCGGGATGCGCCCGATCGTGGAGATCATGACCGTGAACTTCAGCCTGCTCGCGCTGGACCAGATCGTGAACAACGCCGCCTCGCTGCTGCACATGTCCGGCGGGCAGTTCCACGTGCCGCTCGTCATCCGGATGACCACCGGCGCCGGCCGGCAGCTGGGCGCCCAGCACTCCCACAGCCTCGAAGGCTGGTACGCGCACATCCCCGGCCTGCGCATCCTCGCCCCGGCCACCCTGGCGGATGCCCGCGGGATGCTGTGGACGGCACTCGAGGATCCCGATCCGGTGCTGATCTTCGAGCACGGCTCGCTCTACAACGTCGCCGGGGAACTCGACGACGACGCCGGCCCGGTGGATATCGACACCGCCGCCATCCGGCGTCCCGGCCAGGATCTTTCGCTGATCACCTACGGCGGGACGCTTCCCGCCGTGCTCGACGCCGCGGAGCAGCTCGCGGGCGAGGGCATCGACGCGGAGGTGCTGGACCTGCGCACGCTCCGCCCGCTCGACGAGGCCACCATCCTCGCCTCGGTCGCCCGGACGCACCGGGCGGTGGTGGTGGACGAAGGATGGCGCAGCGGGAGCATCTCCGCGGAAATCAGCGCCCGGATCACCGAGCATGCCTTCTTTGACCTGGACGCGCCCGTGGGCCGGGTCTGCAGCGCCGAGGTGCCGATCCCCTATGCCAAGCACCTGGAACTGGCCGCCCTGCCCTCGGTGGAGCGGATCGTCGCCGCGGCGCGGGAGGCGGCAGGGGCGCATGGGTGACTTCCTGATGCCTTCGCTCGGGGCCGACATGGAGCACGGCAAGATCGTCGAGTGGCTGGTCAAGCCCGGCGACTACGTGCGCCGCGGGGACCTCGTGGCCGTCGTCGACACCGACAAGACCGTCATGGACGTGGAATCCTTCCAGGAGGGCGTCGTCGCCGAGCTGTTGGTGGACCTGGGCGAAACCGTGCCCGTCGGCACCCCGCTGGCCCGGATCACGCAGACCCCGGCCGAGACCGGTGCGCCGGCCCGCGAGGCGCCGCCGCGCGCGAAGCCCGCCCCGGGCATCCCGGCGGCAGCAGCCCCGCCACCAGCTGTCCCGGTTGCGCCGCCGGTCCGGCACCTTGCGCACCGGCTGGGGGTGGACCCGGCCACGATCCACGGCACCGGCAGGGACGGGGCCATCACCCGGGCAGACGTGGAGCACGCGGTGGCAGCCCGGCCAAGCACCGCCGGCCACGTCCGGTCCTCGCCCCGGGCCCGGCGCCTCGCTGCCGAGCTTGGCGTCGACCTTGCAGCCATTGCCGGCACCGGTCCGCAGGGCGCCGTGACGGTGACCGACGTGCAGGGCGCCGTGCAGGGCGCCGTGCAGTGCGCCGCGCAGGGCGCCGTGCAGGGCGCCGTGCAGGGCGCCGCGCAGGGCGCCGTGCAGGGCGCCGTGGGCAGCCGTGCGGAGGAAACCGTTCCGGAGGCAGCTGTACCGGAGACCTTGGCCCCTGCACCACAGGTGCATCCCGGGGCGCCCCGGGAGGAGCCGGCCGGAGGAAAGCCTGCGGAGGGGCGCGAGCGGGTAGCCAGCCTGCGCCGCGCCATCGGCACGCTGATGGCGCGCTCGAAGAAGACCATCCCGCACTATTACCTGAGCACCACCGTAGACCTGCGCGCCGCCGTCGCCTGGATGCAGTCCGTCAACGCCCAGCGGCCGGTCGCCGCCAGGCTGGTCCCCTCCGCGCTCCTGCTCAAGGCCGCGGCACTCGCGGCCAAGGAGGTGCCGGAGGTCAACGGTTTCTACGACGACGGCGGGTTCCGGCCGAGCGCCCGCGTGCATCTTGGCATCGCGGTGGCCCTGCGCCAGGGCGGCCTCGTGGCACCGGCGATACACGACGCCGACACGCTTCCCGTGGACGTGCTGATGGAGCAACTGCGGGACCTCGTCAGCCGTGCGCGCGCCGGCCGGCTGCAGCGTGCTGAAATGGCTGACCCGACCATCACCGTGACCAACCTCGGAGACCTCGGCGTGGAGAGCGTGTACGGGGTCATCTATCCCCCGCAGGTCGCCATGGTCGGCTTCGGCCGCGTCATGGAACAGCCGTGGGCGCAGAACGGGATGCTCGGCGTCCGTCATGCCGTCATTGCCACGCTCTCGGCCGACCACCGCGTCAGCGACGGGCTGCGCGGCGGCCGCTACCTCGCCCGCATCGAAGAACTGCTGCAGAAACCGGAGGAACTGTGAAACGGGAAGCACCATGAACGAACAGGACGCCCGCGCGGCGGTCCAGGCCGCCATCGCCAAGGTCGCCCCCGATGTGGACCTGGCGGAGGTGGCCGAGGATTCCCGCCTGCGGCAGGACCTTGAACTCGATTCACTGGATTTCCTGCGGCTCGTGGAAATCATCGACACGGACACCGGGATCGACATTCCCGAGCGCGACTACCCCGAGGTGGCCACGGTCAAAGGCCTGATCGGCTACCTCGCGGCCCACGGCTAGAAGCGCCGGGCCGGTCAGGCCCGCCGCTGGGCCCGGCGGGCGAACGCCGGGGCGTGCTCGGGCCGGGGACCGAAGGCGATCAGCCGCGGCAGGACTCTGCGGAGCACCGGCGCATGCCGGGCCACGAAAAGCAACGGCCGCGGCACCCCGGAGCGCTTTCCGGCCAGGATGGGGCCGAACAGCGTGTGCTGCAGGACCCGCTGGGCGGTCTGGACAACGACGGTGGGCATGCGCCGCCGTCGTTGCACTGCCGCCAACTCCTTCTCGGGTACGGCGCCGCGCAGGAGGGCCGGGGCGAGGAGCGCCGCCGCGGCCACGGCATCCTGGATGGCCAGGTTGATGCCCACTCCGCCCGCCGGAGACATGGCATGGGCCGCGTCGCCGATGCAGAGCAGCCCGTCCAGGTGCCAGCGGCGCAGCCGGTCCAGGCGGACGTCGAGGTGGTGCAGCTCAGCCAGTGAGGCGATGGCGTCCACACGGTCGGCCAGGTCCGGGCGCAGCGCCGCGATCCGTGCACGGAACCGCTCCACACCCTCGGCCTGGATGAGGGCGTCGGCGCCCTTCGGCGCGAGGTAGCCCATCTGGTAGTAGTCATCACGGAAGAGCGCCACGAGGGCCTCGCCCTTGCCGAAAGCGGGCACGATGCCGGCCACCGGGCCGTGGTCCGGGGAGTCCGCGGAGACCGGGCCGGCGGCACGCCGCGGCAGCCTGAACCACCAGACGTCGAACGGCACCGGGAAGTCCTTCGGCACCAGCCCGGCGGTGCGCCGCAGCACGGAGTGCCGGCCGTCGCAGGCTACGACGAGGTCCGCCTCGATCCCGCGCGCCGCGCCGTCCGCCGTGCGGTAGCGCACTCCGGTGACCCGGGCGCCGTCGCGCATCAGGGCCGTCACGTGGTGTTCCATCCGAAGGGTGAAACCTGGCTCCCGGGCAGCGGCCCCGGCGAGGAAGTTCAGGAAATCCCATTGCGGCATCATGGCCACGTAGTTATAGGGCGGCTTCAGCGAGTCGAACTCGCCGACCGCCACCTCGCCGACGCCCGGGACCGGGAAGGCGACGTTCTGCAGCCGGCTTTGCGGGAGGCGGCGGAATTCCTCGCCCAGGCCAAGCTCGTCGAGCAGCCGGATGGTGGAGGGGTGGACGGTGTCGCCACGGAAATCCCGGAGGAAGTCTGCATGCTTCTCCAGCACGGTCACCTTCACCCCTGCCCGGGCCAGCAGCAGGCCCAGCATCATACCTGCGGGGCCGCCGCCCACCACGGCACATCCGGTCTTCTCCATGGCCACACGCTACGCCGTTGGAGTGGTTTTCGCTGCGCAACGGCGCCGGAGCTACGCAGAATACCCGGCGCTGCGCGGATCCGCGCAGCGCCGGGTATTCTGCGTAGCGCAGGTCCGGAACCCTAGAGCCGGGTGTCGAAGGAATCGCAGAAGACGTTCCCGTTGAACGTCCCCTGGAACTCCGATTTACCCTGGATCTTGTCGATGGTTGCCCGGATGGCCTCACGTGTTCCGGCGTGGGCGTGGATGGCCGTCTTCACCATCGGCACGTCAATCAGGTGGTTGGGCTGGTTGAGCGACACGAACACGGTGGGGACCTCGGTGACGTACCAGGGAATCTCTGCGGCCATCGGGGTGGACCACTTGATCCGGATGGCAGCTTCCTGGGCGAAGCCCAAGACGCAGGCGAAGACAAACGCGGCGTCGTACTTGTCGGCGTAGCCGCCGGTGGCTTCCTCCGAGATGATCGACATGAAATTCACACCGGTCTCCCCCTCCGCCTCGCGCTGGTCGGCCGTCTTGAACAGGTGCACCTCGAAGCCGGCTTTCTGCAGCTCGTCCTTGACGGTGTCCAGGTAGGCCAGCGGATCGGCGCGGGTGAAGTCCGCGCCGCCGGAGATGCCGTACAGCCGGATGCGTTTGTGCGTCTCCGGCGTGATCGGCAGGTTGTTCGCGGTGTCCTTGACCAGGGTGACGGTCTTGTCCGCGATCCCGGCCGCGATGGCCCGGTGGGCCTCGCTGCCGATCAGGTCCAGGGCTTCAACCGGCGGAACCAGGCTTTCGCGGGGCTTCGTGTGCAGCCCCAGGGATGCCTTGAGCGCCAGGATCCGGCGCAGGGCGTCGTGCAGGCGCTCCTCCGTGATGACCCCGGACTTGTAACCGTCCATCATGTAGCCGAAGTCCTCGGCCGGGTTCCGGAAGAACAGGAACATGTCGCAGCCGGCCGCAATGGTGGCCGGGACGAGCTCGCTGCGCTTCATGGCCTGGGTAAGGCCGATCATCTGGGACGCGTCGGTGAGGATGAGCCCGTTGAAGCCGAGTTCGCCGCGGAGCAGGTCCTGCAGCAGTTCGGGGGCCAGGCTGGCGGGCATGATGTCCTTATCCGCCGTACCGGGACGGAAGTGCCTGGTGAGCTCCGGAGCGCCGATGTGGCCGATCATGATGGACTGCACACCGTGGGCGATCATTTCCCGGTACACGTGGCCGTATGTCTTGCTCCATTCCCGGTAGCCGAGGGTGTTGTAGGACGTGACCACATGCTGGTCGCGCTCGTCGATGCCGTCGCCCGGGAAGTGCTTCATGGCGCATACGGTGGGCGACTCGCTGATGCCGTCGAAGTACTCCTTGGCCCGCTCCACCACGATTTCCGGGGTGTTGCCGAAGGACCGGGTGGAAATGACGGTGTTCCGCCAGTTGTAGTGGATGTCCACGATCGGGGCGAACGCCCAGTTGCAGCCAAGGGCTGCGGTCTCGACGCCGGCGACCTGCCCCATCTGCCGGGCGATTGATTTGTCCGGATGCGAGCCGGCCTGCAGGTGGGTGGAGACGAAGGTCCCGTCGTCGCAGCTTCCGGCGCCGCCCATTTCCGGGTTGGAAGCCACCAGCAGCGGGACCTTGGTCCTGGACTGCGCGTAGCGGATGTGTTCCTGCACGGCGGCCGAGGGGCCGGGCCGGTAGCGCATGCCGCCGACGTGGTAGTTGTCCAGGACGCCGTCGAGGTACTCCGGGGAGTAGTCGTTGTTGTGGTTGATGAACAGCTGGCCGATCTTTTCCTCGAGCGACATCGATGCCAGGGTGGCGTCCACCCAGGCGATGGCGTCGCCGTCGAGGTTGAAGGGTGCCGCGGCCAGATCCACCAGGAACGGTCCGGCAACGTCCGCGCCGGGCTGCGCCGGACGGGCGGCCCCCCCGGCGAGGCCGGCCAGCGCCTCGCTGACCACGCGGTCCACCGGGGCAGCGATGTCCACTACGACGCCGGACTCGTCCGCTCCCAGCGCTTCCAGTGTCGCCAGTTGCGAGTCGAGCAGCGCGGCCGGCATGAAGTGGCCGCTGCGGCCTTCCAGCCGGGCACCGAGGACGTCCTTGCTGCCGTGCAGGTGCAGGAACACGGTGTCCGGCGCCTGGGCGCGGATGGCGTCCCGGTAGCTGCGCTTGAGTGCGGAGCAGGCCAGGACCAGTCCGCCCGCCCCGACGCTGGCGCTGGCGAGTGCGCTGCCGACGGTGGCCAGCCAGGGCCAGCGGTCCTCGTCCGTCAGCGGGGTGCCGGCCGCCATTTTGGCGACGTTTTCCACCGGGTGGAGCGAGTCGCCGTCGAGGAAGGGTACGTCCAGTTCACGGGCGACGAGGTCGCCGATGGTGGTCTTGCCGCAGCCCGAAACGCCCATAACAACAACGCGGCGCCCGCTAAGGGCTGTCGTTTCCAAGTCGTTGTTCATCACCAGTCGTGGACCGTTCCGTCGACGAGGCGGTTGTAGGGCAGGTAGGCCTGCTGGTACGGGTAGGCCGCGGCGGCCTCGGCATTGAATTCGACGCCGATGCCGGGCTTGTCGCCCGGGTGCAGGTAGCCGTCCTTGAACGTCATGGACTGCTCGAAGACCTCGTTGGTCTTGTCGGAGTGCTGCATGTATTCCTGGATGCCGTAGTTGTGGATGGCCAGGCCGACGTGCAGCTGCGCGGCGAAGCCCACCGGGGAAATGTCGGTGGGGCCGTGGAAGCCGGACTTGATCTGGTACTGGGCGGCGAAGTCCATGACCTTCTTCAGCGGCGAGATCCCGCCGAAGTGCGTCGAGGCGGCCCGGACGTAGTCGATCAGCTGTTCCTTGATCAGGGTCTGGAAGTCGTACACGGTGTTGAAGATTTCGCCGATGGCCAGCGGGGTCGTGGTGTGCGACCGGACCAGGCGCAGTGCTTCCTGGTTCTCGGCCGGGGTGCAGTCCTCGAGCCAGAACAGGTCGTAGGGTTCCAGCGCCTTGCCGAGCTTGGCCGCCTGGATCGGGGTCATCCGGTGGTGCCCGTCGTGCAGCAGCGGGATCTCCGGGCCGAACTCGTTGCGGACGGCCTCGAAGACGGTGGGCAGGTGCCGCAGGTAGGCGCGGGTGTCCCAGTCCTCTTCCTGTGGGAAGGCGCCGCGGCCGGCGGGCTCGTAGTCGTAGCGTTCCCCGGAGGCCTGGGCCTGGGCGGCGACGCCGTAGACGGCCTTGATGCCCGGGACGGCGGTCTGGATGCGGATGGACTTGTAGCCCAGTTCCAGATGCTCGCGGACCGAATCGAACAAGGACTCGAGGTCCGAGCCGGAGGCGTGCCCGTAGGCGCGCAGCCCATTCCGGGACGCCCCGCCCAGGAGCTGGTAGACCGGCATCCCGGCCATTTTACCCTTGATGTCCCACAACGCCATGTCGACGGCGGCAATCGCGGCCATCGTCACCGGCCCGCGGCGCCAGTAGGAGCTGCGGTACAGGAACTGCCAGGTGTCCTCGATCCGGTGCGGGTCCTTGCCGATCAGCAGCTGCGCGATGTGCTCCTTGAGGTACGCGGCGACGGCCAGTTCACGCCCGTTCAGGGTCGCGTCACCGATCCCGGTGACGCCGTCGTCCGTGGTGATCCGGAGGGTGACGAAGTTACGGGACGGGCTTGTCACGAAGACTTCCGCGGCAATGATTTTCACAGCTGGTCCTTTCGAGCGGGGCTGGGGCGGTGCTGGGTCGGTGTGTGCTAGTTGCTGGCTGAGGCGGGCGGCGTGGCTGCGCCTGAACGGGCTGCGGCGGCGCCGGGCGTTGTGGGTTTTTCGTCGGCTGCTGCCGTGATGGCGGCGCCTTCGGAGTTCTTGCGGCGGTCCTGGATCTCGGTGAGGATCCGGGCGTGCATGGCGTCGGTGAGCGTGTACCTGGACATCACCAGGACGGCCAGGATGGTCATGATCGCCGGCAGAGCACCGGCCGCGAACTGGATGCCGAATACCGCATCCGCCGTCTGGGCTGCGCCGGACTTGTAGCCGCCCAGGGCCAGGGCGTAGGCGGCAAGTGCGCCGCCCACCGCCTGGCCGGTCTTCCGGGTGAAGGAGAACAGGGCATAGGTGATGCCTTCGGTGCGCACGCCGGTGCGCCATTCACCGTATTCAACGGTGTCGGCTTCCAGCGCCCACACCACGATGTTGACGGCAAGGACGCCCACCAGGCTGACAACGAGGCCGGCGAAGCCGATCCAGACCTGACTGGCCGGGGTGAGGAAGATGACCGCGCCGCCGATGACAGTCAGCAGCGCCGAGTAGATGTAGACGCGCTTCTTGCCGAGGTTCCGGACCAGCCTGGGCATGAAGCCCGCCAGCACGAAGGTGAGTGCCAGCTGGACGATGGAGAGAACCGGGTACAGGTCAAGGCGGTGCAGCACGTCACGCAGGTAGTACAGCTGCACCGAGGTCAGCGCCAGGTATCCGGTCAGGAAGAAGAAGGAGCTCAGGCACAGCATCAGCAGCGGCTTGTTGCCCTTGAGCGTGTCCATGCTCTGTCTGAACGTGACGTTGGGGACGGCGCGGTGCACCCTCTCCTTGGCTGTCAGCACGGTGAAGAAATACAGGGCGGCACCGATCGCCACGAACACCAGGGTGATGGTGGTGAAGGTTCCCTGCAGGTCAGCGCCGGGCTTGATGAGCGGAGCGACGAAAATTCCGAGGGCGGAACCGACCAGCAAGGCGCCGATCATCCGGGCGGAGCCCAGTTTGGCCCGGTCCCCCGGGTCCTGGGTCATCGCACCGGCCAGGGAGCCGTAGGGGATGTTGACCAGGCTGTAGGCCAGGCCGAGGGCCGCGTATGTGACGTAGGCGTAGAGCAGCGTGCCGGATTCGCCCAGTTGCGGGACGGAGAACGTGGCAACGCTCAGCAGGAGCAGCGGGATGGAACCGAACATGATGAACGGGCGGAACTTGCCGAACCGCTTGCTGAACGCACGGTCCACCACCCGGCCGGCAAAAACGTCGGCGAAGGCATCGAAGATCCTGACCGCCAGCAGCAGTGTTCCGGCGGCCGCGGCGGAGATCCCGGCCACGTCGGTGTAGTACACCAGCAGGAACATCGTGGCGGTGGTGAAGGCGAGGTTGTTTGCCGCATCCCCGGCTCCATAGCCGATGATGCTGAGCTTGTTCAGCTTTTTCATTGTGTGGGCTCCTTTACCCGTTGCCGGCCCCTGGAGGCCGGCGATACTGCATATGAAAAGGGCTATGCACTGGTGGAGTTCTTGTTGCCGGCCAGCGCAGTCCAGCGCTGGCGCAATGCGTAGGCTGCGGGCTTGGGGCGGCGGTCCCGGGTGAAGACACCCTTCTTGTTGCCGTCCACGCGCATGATGCCGTTGGAGGTCTGGAAGTCCGCGAAATTCCAGACCTGTTCGCCCACCATGGCGTCCACGCGGTCAAAGACCCGGTGGTACATGGCCAGGAAGGCGGCCTGGTATTCCTCGCTCCAGGGCTGCTCGTAGATCGAGTGGAAGCCGGGCATGGTGTCCGGTCCGTACTCGGTCATGATCATGGGTTTGCCGTACTTGGCTTCCCATTCCCGCAGTTCCTTCTCGAGGACCTGCTCCGCGGTTTCGAGGTCGCCGTTGTTCAGATACCACCCGTAGTAGCGGTTCAGCATGATGACGTCGAACAGATCGCCCAGGAGTTCCTTGTCCGGGGTGTCGAACATGACGTTGACGTAGCCCACGGGACGGGTGGGGTCCAGTTCCCGGGTCAGCTCCACGAGGGGCTGGAAGTATTCGCGGGCACCTTCCTCGGAGCCATTGGGTTCGTTTGCGATGGACCAGATCACGACAGAGGGGCGGTTCTTGTCCCGGGCCACGAGCTCGGAAATGGCCTGCCGGTGGTTGGCGGCGGTTTTGCCGTCCACGCCGCCCTCGGTATAGGTCTTCTTGGAGATGCCGCCGAAGACGGCGCCGAAGCCCAGGTGCAGCCCCACGGCCGCGGTTTCGTCGATCACCACGATGCCGTGCCGGTCGGCGAACTCCATGACCTCTTCGGCATAGGGGTAATGGGAAGTCCGGAAGGAGTTCGCGCCCACCCAGTCCAGGAGCTGGAAATCATTGACCATCTGGGCGTTGCTGTGGCCTTTGCCGATGGCGATGTGGTCCTCGTGCATGCCGAAGCCGGTGAAGTAGAACGGTTCGCCGTTGATCAGGAATTCGTTGCCGCGGACCTCCACGGTGCGGACGCCGACCGGCAGCGTGTAGCTGTCCAGCAACTGGCCGCCGTCGCGGATCTCGGCGGTGAGGCTGTAAAGGTAGGCGGCGCCCGGCTTCCAGAGCACGACGTCGTTGATCACCAGGGTGCCTTCGGCGCCTTCGGCCCTGGCCACTTCGGCGCCGTCGGCGTCTTTCAGGACGACGGCGACTGCTTCGGTGCCGGTACCGCCGGCGGTCGCGATCGTGTAGTCGACGCTGCCGGTGGGGCCGTCGAAGCCGGTGACCACGGTGATATCGTCCACCGTCACGGCCGGTGTGCTGTACAGCCAGAGGCTGCGGTGCAGGCCCGCATAGTTGTAGAAGTCGTGGAGGTAGCTCTGCTGGCGGCGGCCGTCCTCGGTCACGGTGATGCTGCCGGGCGGGATCGTGGCCTGGGTCAGCTCGTTGTTGACGGAGACGGTGAGGCGGAAGGTCTGGCCCGGCGTCACGTGTCCGGTGATGTCAGCAGCGAACGGCATGTAGCCGCCGGTGTGCTGGGCCACGAGGACATCGTCCACCCACACCATTCCCTCGTGCGTGGCGGAGTCGAGCCGGAGATGGATGCGCTCCCCTGCCCAGCCGCGGGGGACGCGCACCTCGCGCTGGTACCAGACGTAGCCCACGTGGTCGCGGATGGCTTTGTCGGGGAAGACGTCGTTGTAGCTGGCCGGGACGCCCATTTCCAGGGGCGACTGCAACGGGCCCTTGAACCATTCCTCCTGGTGGCCGCTGCGGTCAAAGTCCACCTTGAACCGGTAGAGGCCGTCGAGGTTGATGATCTCGCGGGTTTCACTTGCCTGGGGCTTCAGCATCTGGGGAATCCTTACGCGTCGTTGCGGGGTGGGACCGTCGGTGGATCGGCCGGGCCGGTGCTGGCGGCCAGCGTTTTCTCTGGCTGTAATCCTAGTCACGTGGCAAACATTTGGCAAGCGGTTGCCAAATGTTTTCTGCGGCGCCGTCCAGCCGCTGCTGAAACGTTCGCTGCCCGGGCCCGAAGCGGATGCTGCAGGCCCGGGCAGCGCGACGCCTGTGGATTGGTGCGCCTTACTCCTGGACAGCCGGCCCGGAGAAGCTGCCGCCCAGATCTTCGATGAGGCGGACCACGTCGTCGTCGCCGGCGAGGTCGGGGCTGAGCAGGGCCAGCAGTGCGCGGACACGCCCGGCGCCGCCCCGGGTGTTGGCCGCGACCACGTCCGCCGCCAGCGGATCGTGGAACGCTGGCGCCGCGGCGCTGAAGTCCATCCAGGCCGCGATCACAAGGGCCGCGGCTGCCCCGGACCGCCCCTGCGCCCGCTCGGCGAGCAACACGGGAACCGCCCTCATCCGGAGCTTGGTGCTGCCGTCCATCGCGATCTGGGCCAGGTGGTGGGCTATCCGGGCATTCCGGAACCGGGCCAGCAGTTCGGCGCGGTATTCGGGGATCCGGAGGTCGGCGCCGTGCAGGTTGGCCTCCGCTTCGTCCCAGAACTGTTCCACAGCCTGCAGGCAGACGGGGTCCGCCAGCGCCCCTGCGACGGTGGTGTGGCCGCGCAACTGCCCGGCGTACGCCAGCAGCGAGTGCGCGCCGTTGAGGAGCCACAGTTTCCGGTTTTCGTAGGGCTCGATCTCGTCCACGAACACCGCTCCGGCGTCCTCCCAGCGCGGGCGTCCGGCAGGGAAGCCGCCGCTGAGCACCCAGTTACGGAAGGGCTCGGCCACCACCGGCGAGTTGTCGCGGTAGCCGCAGGCGGCCTCCACCGCCGCGAGGTCCGCTTCGGTCGTGCGAGGCGTGATGCGGTCCACCGAGGTGCTGACAAAGCTGATCTGCGCATCGATCCAGGCCGCCAATCCGGCGTCCCAGGCCTCGGCAAGACCGACTACTGCGTTGTGGGCAACCGTTCCGTTGTTGGAAAGGTTGTCGCAGCAGACGACGGCGAGCGGGCCGCCGCCGGCGGCCCGGCGGGCGGCGAGGGCAAAGACGAGCCGGCCCAGCGGCGTCACCGGCGTTCCGCTGCCCGAGGCCAGCAGGTCAAGGTCCGCCACGACGTCGGCCGCTGCCCGGTCCAGGCTGCCGTCGGCGCCCAGGCGGTAGGCGGCCTCGGTGATGGTCAGGGTGATCACCGCCGTGGCCGGCGCTGCCACGAGCTGGGCAAGCCGGCCGACGTCGGCGCCGTCGATTGCGTCGACAATGCTGCTGACGATCTCGAAGGAGTCGCCCGTGTCACCGCGCTCAACCACCGTGTAGAGGCCATCCTGCTCGGCCAGCGCCAGCGCCGCGTCGGGGCGGCGGCCGGTGAAGGAAGCGATGCCCCAGGCCGCAGCGTCGCCGGCATGGTGGGTGTACCACGCCTGGTGCGAGCGGTGGAAGGCCCCCAGGCCCAGGTGGACGATCCGCACGGGTGCCTTCGCCGAGGGGCGGAGCCGGCGGTTCAGCTGCGGAAGGGTGGATTCCTGCGGTGCGGAGGCAGGCGCAGAGGTTTCAGTGGCCGGGGCGGCCTCGTGGATGGTCACAGCTTGAAGACCCTTCGGGGAGCGCCGTCGACGAGGTCGACGATCAGTTCATGGGCGCGGTCCTCGCTGACCCGGTGCTCCGCCACGAGGCGGGCCAGGAACGACGCTTCGATCCGGCGGGAGGCGTCGTGCCGGGCCGGGATGGAGCAGAAGGCTCGGGTGTCGTCGATGAAGCCGGAGGAGCGCGAAAAGCCTGCGGTTTCGGTGACGGCGGAGCGGAAGCGCAGCATGGCGTCCGGCGCGTCCAGGAACCACCACGGGGCACCGAGGTACACCGAGGGGTAGAAGCCGGCCAGGGGCGCGAGTTCGCGCGAGTAGACCGTCTCGTCCATGGTGAAGAGCACCAGGTGGAAATCCTTGTGGTTGCCAAAGTCCTGCAGGACGGGCCGGATCGAGGCGGTGTAGTCGATCGCGAAGGGGATGTCGTGCCCGGTGTCCGCACCGTACTTATTGAACGTATCCGTGTGGTGGTTGCGGAAGGAACCCGGGTGGATGGTCATGACCAGCCCGTCTTCAACCGACATCCGCGCCATCTGGTACATCATGTGGGCTTCGAAGTCTTCGCGCTCGGCGGCGGTGGCTTCGCCGGAACGGGCCCGCTCGAAGAGGCGCTCCGCGTCTGCGGCGTCCAGCTTGAGGGTGCGCGGCGTGCGCACGCCATGGTCGGACGAGACTGCGCCGTGCTCCACAAAGTAACGACGCCGGCTCTCCAGGGCCGTGAGGTAGCCGGCGAAACCGCTGCCGCCGTCGCCCGCCGCCGCGATGAGGCGCTCAACGTTGCCGGCCCAGGCGGGGTTGGCCGGGTTCAGGTAGGCGTCCGGCCGGAAGGTCGGGAGCACGCGGCCGTGGAAGGTGGCATCCTGGGCCAGGGCCTTGTGGGCGGCCAGGTCATCCAGCGGATCGTCGGTGGTGGCCAGCACCTCGATGTTGAA
The DNA here is from genome assembly GCF_004798705.1 of Arthrobacter sp. PAMC25564. Lineage (NCBI taxonomy): Bacteria > Bacillati > Actinomycetota > Actinomycetes > Micrococcales > Micrococcaceae > Arthrobacter > Arthrobacter sp. PAMC25564. The sequence goes on from NZ_CP039290.1 coordinate 233,244, forward strand.
GTCCTTGAACAGCTGGCGGGGCCGGAAACCCGGTTCGATCAGCTTGGCCGAGATGGCGTCGTAGCTGGCATCGGCAGACTCCGCCGAGATTTCCTGCTCCAGGCCAAAAACGCTGTGGAACTGGTCGCGGAGCCAGTAGCCGGAGGCGGTGCCCTCGAAGAGCGGCCAGGCCTCGCAGAACGCACGCCACACCTTGCGCGATTCCGGTGCCGCGGCGGACGGGTCGGCCTGGGCACCGGCCTGCGGGCGCAGCTGCTCCAGCGGGACGCCGCTCGCGTGGATCAGGCGGGTCACGTAGTGGTCCGGGCTCACCAGCAGCGCCGCGGGATCGGGGAAGGGCGTGTTGTGCTCGATGACAGCGGCGTCAACGTGCCCGTGCGGGGAAATGATGGGAAGATCCTGGACCCGGGCCAGGAGCTCGCGCGCAATGCTGCGCGTGCCGGGATCCGCGGGGAGGAGCCGGTCTGGGTTGGCGGCAATCGACTGTGACATAGATCAATGGTCCGGCCTCACTCACCGGCTTGTCAACCGGTTGCCAAAAATTGCCAGCTGCTTGCGGGTGCCGGGCAGGTGATGTCGGCGACTCGGAATTCGGCTGGCGCTGCGCAATTTCTCCGGCGACCCGGGAATTCCCGCAGCGGCAGGAATTTTGCGCGGCGCGGGAAACTAAGGGCGTCGCTGGGGCAGGAGCCGGCCGCTGGAGCCGCGGAGGACCAGCTCGGTCTCCACGCGCAGCGTCGGGGCAGCCCCGGCCACACCGCCGGCGCCGCCATGCAGCATATCCAGCAGGATCGTGACTGCAGCCGAGCCGCATTCGCCCAGCGGGGAGCGCACCGTGGTCAGCGGCGGCGTGGTGAAATCTGCGCCGAAAATGTCGTCAAAGCCCACGATGCTGATGTCGTCGGGCACGGCCACGCCGGCGGCCTGGAGTTCCTGCATCAGGCCGATGGCCAGGAGGTCGTTGTAGGCCAGCACGGCCGTAGCGCCGCTGGCCAGGACATCACGCGCCGCTTGCCGGCCGCCGTCGACGGTGGGCTTGCTGGATTCCACCCTCACGGCTTCCAGCCGGGACCATTCGCAGGCCGCCTGGACACCTTCCCAGCGCCGCGCGGACATCCAGGATTGCCGCGGTCCGGCCACGAAGGCCACTTTCCGGTGGCCGTTGGCGGCCAGGCTGCGGACCGCCTCGCCGATTCCCTTGTTGACGTCCGGGACAACAGAAGGAACGCCCTGGACCTCGCGGTTGATCACCACCACCGGTTTGTCCAGGCCGAGTTCACGGATCTCGTCGTCGTCCATGCGTGGGCTGGCCAGAATGAGGCCGTCCGCGGCCGCCATCATGCGCCTGGCCGCGGTCACCTCCGTCACCGCGGACTCCGCAGAGTCCGCCAGGATCAACGTGTAGTCGCGGAGCGCGGCGGTGGCCCCAGCGCCCCGGATGATGTCGAAGAAGGTGGGGTTGGTGATGTCGGCGACGATCAGGCCCAGGGTACTGGTCCGGCCGGTGGGCAGGGCGCGGGCAAAGGGGTTGACGTGATAGTTGAGCTCGGCGGCGGCATCCTCGATCAGCCTCTGGGTCTTCGCGCTGACCCGGCCCGGTTTGCTCAGCGCCCGGGAGACAGTGGAAGGATTGACTCCGGCAACCCTGGCGATGTCATAAATGGTCGCACTGGACTTGCCGCCCCGGCCATGCTTCTTGACCGGTGCCGTGGTTGCGGCGTCGTCGGGCTTCGCGGGTTCAGTCACCGCCCCATCCTACCGAGGAAACAACCCGACTAGCTCGCAGTTGTTGTCGTTTTGAGCGCTCAAAACGACAACAACTGCGAGTCGGTTGGGCTGGGGTTGCCGGCTAGACGCGGCTAGGCGCGTTCGGGGAACTTGCCTTCTTCGGCGATCCGCTTGTTGAGCTCCGCGAGGAACTCGTCCTCGTCGAAGTCCAGGCCCACTTCCTTGCCCGTCCAGCTGGAGAGGTGGATGGCGTTGGCGAGGCGCACGCCGTTGATGCCGTCCGACCCCGGGGCCAGCAGCGGAGTGCCGTCCAGGATGTTGGCCGCGAAGTTCTCCAGGACACCGGCGTGCTGGGCACCCCAGACGGATTCGAACTCGATGACCTCGGTGGTGTAGTACTCCTCCGGGTTCAGCTGGCCCATAAAGAGCTTCCGGACGTCGCCCATATCCATGCCCTCGCTGAGCTCGCGCTCAGGCTTCTTCAGGCGGGTCACGGTAGCGGTCTTGCTGTTCTCGACCACGATTTTGCCCTGGTCACCCAGGATCTCGAAGCGATCGGTGCCGGTGAGGTCGTGCGTGGCGGTGACAAAAACGCCGGTGACGCCGTCTCCGTAATCGACGACAGCGGTGACTTCATCTTCGACGGCGATGTCCCGGCGGAAGCCGTAGGCAACCTTGGAGTAAACGGACTGCGGCACGCCGCAGATCCACTGCCACAGGTCCAGCTGGTGCGGTGCCTGGTTGACCAGGACGCCGCCGCCTTCGCCGCCCCAGGTGGCGCGCCATTCGCTGGAATTGTAATAGCCCTGCGGGCGCCACCAGTTGGTGATGATCCAGTTGCTGCGGCGGATGGCACCGATCTCGCCGTTGTCCACGATCTCTTTGAGCTTCTTGTACAGCGGGTTGTTGCGCTGGTTGAACATGATGCCAAAGGACAGCTCCGGCTTGCTGGCAGCGAACTCGTTCAGTTCCTTGACCTGCTTGGTGTAGACGCCGGCCGGCTTCTCCACGAGCGCGTGGATGTTGTGCTTCAGGGCCTCGATGCCCATCTCGGGGTGCAGGAAGTGCGGAACGCAGGTGACTACCGCGTCGACGTCGCCGCTTTCGAGCATGGCGATGTAGTCGTCGTAGAACGGCGCGTCCGGGTAAGTGGCCGAGGCAACTTCCCTCTTGGCCGGATCAGTGTCGCAGATGGCACCGATCTCCATATTGGGGACCAGGCCGTCCGTGATGAACTTGGCGTACATGCCGCCCTGCTGGCCCAGGCCGATGATGCCGAGGCGTACTTTCTTGCTCATGTGGTGTTTCTCCGTATTGTCTTAGAACAGCTTGGCGTGGCCCATGGCCACGAGGTTGTCGTAGGAGGTCTGCAGGGCGTCCCAGACGGTCCGGCCATAGAGCTCGTCCTGCTCCACCAGCAGGTACTGGGCGCCGGCGGCCTGGGCTGCATCGATGATCGAGGGGAAGTCGAGGTTGCCTTCTCCCACCTCCGCGAACTGGACCACGTTCTTGAACGCCTGCATGAAGCCCGGAAGGTCCCCGGTTTCCAGCATCCCGAAAGCGGCCTCCGGCAGCTCACCGATCCGGTAGTCCTTCAAATGGACCATGGCCGTCCGGCCGGCGTACTTCCCGATGGTCCGCACCGGATCCAACCCGCCGCGCTGCACCCAGTGGACGTCGATTTCCATGCCCATGGCCGGGGAGTTCTCCGCGATGATGTCCAGCATGTACTTGCCGTCGAACTTCGCAAACTCGATGTGGTGGTTGTGGTAGTACAGGCCGATCCCGTGTTCGGACAGCCGCTCGGCGTAGCCGTTGGCTTCCTTGGCGAAGTCGATCACGGCTTCGATGGACTTCATCGCAGGGAACGGCAGCATGCCGATGCGCAGGAGCCTGGAGTCCAGGCGCTTGGCGTCGTCGACGATCTTGTCGAAGTGGTCCTTGAGGGAGTCGCCGGGGCGCCCCTTGGGCATCTCCATTGCCACGGACAGCGCGGCGATGTCCATCCCGAGCTCGGTGCGGGACCGGTCCAGTTCCGCGACGTTCTCCGCCGTCATGGGAATCTGTGAGATCTCGACGGCGTTGTAGCCGATCGCACTGACCTTCCGGAGCGTCTCGAACGCCCCGATTTCACTGAAGCTGTCCTTCAGCATCATTGCCTGTACGCCTATTGTGGCCATATTGGTCCTCCCCTGGTTATCTGTTCGGTGATTTTCGTTGCAGCCCTCTACGCGAGGGCAGCGGCCTGTTCGTTCTGCTGCCGCTGGACCTCAAGCAGCCGGTGGCGGTCAGCGCGGCGCTTCTCCTGGCGGTCCGGATCCGGCACGGGGGAAGCGAGGAGCAGCCGCTGCGTGTAGGGGTGTTCGGGGTCCCGGGTGACGACGTCGGCCGACCCCTGTTCCACGATCTCTCCGCGGTACATGACAGCCACGCGGTGGCTGATGTGGCGGACCACATCGAGGTCGTGGGAGACAAACAGATAGGACACGCCGGTGTCCCGCTGGATCTGCAGGAAGAGGTCAAGAACGCGTGCCTGGGTCGTCAGGTCAAGGGCGCTCACGGGCTCGTCGCAGACAATCAGCTTCGGAGACAGAGCCAGGGCACGGGCGATCGCCACGCGCTGCCGCTGGCCGCCGCTGAATTCGCGCGGCAGGCGGTTGATGGCATCGGAAGGCAGGCCCACCTGGTCCAGCAGTTCACGGACCCGCTTCTTGGCCTCGGCCGGGGATTTGCCCTGCACTCCCAGGGGCTCGGCGAGGATGTCCCCGATTTCCAGGGCAGGGTTCAGCGAGGTGTACGGGTCCTGGAAGACCACCTGGAGGTCGCGGCTCAGGACACGGCGCTGCTTGCGGCTGGCATGGCTGATGTCCTGGCCCTCAAAGGTGATCTTGCCTCCGGTGACTGGCGCGAGGCCCAGGACGGCCCGTCCCAGCGTGGTCTTCCCTGAACCGGACTCTCCTACGAGTCCGAGGGTTTCGCCCTGGCCGATGGAGATGTTGATGTCGGTAAGGGCCCGGAACGGCTTGGCGCGGAAGCCCTTTCCGGGGTATTCCACCACCAGGTTATCGACCCGGAGGAGACATTCACGTTCGCCAGCGGGACCTCTTGCAGCGTCGGTGGCTGTGGTTGCTGTCATGATGCCGCCCCCTGGGAGGTCGCTGATACGAGCATGGACATGGGTTCCTTGCCCTCGAGCATGGAGGCCAGGAGGGTGCGGGTGTAGATGTCCTTGGGATCCCGCAGGATCTCCCGCACCGGGCCTTCCTCGACGAGCCTTCCGTTCTGCATCACCACAACGCGGTCGCAGAGGTCCGCGACGACGCCGAAGTTATGCGTCACCAAGATGACGCCAACGTTGAGCCTGCGCTGCAGATCGCGGATGAGGTCCAGGACCTCGGCCTGGACTGTGACGTCCAGGGCCGTGGTGGGTTCATCGGCGATGATGAGGTCCGGTTCGCAGCTGATGGCGCCGGCGATGAGGACGCGCTGGGCCATGCCGCCGGAGACCTCATGCGGATAGGCGTTGAAGGTCCGCTCCGGGTTGGCGATTCCGACGTCGGACAACAGTTTAAGGGCACGCTTCCGGGCCTCGTACTTGGAACTGCCCAGCACCCGCATCATCGGCGTCACCAGCTGGGACCCGACAGTGAAGGCTGGGTCCAGGTTGGACATCGGCTCCTGCGGAATGTAGGAGATCCGCTTCCCGCGCAGGGGCGAAAGCCTGCCCTGGTTGACCCGCTCATCGCCGGGAGCCACGGTGTAGGTGCCGTCGAACTGGATGCTGCCGGCCACAATCCGGGCATTGTCCGGAAGCAGGCCAAGGATGGAGAAGGCCGTCTGGGACTTGCCCGAGCCGGATTCGCCCACGATGCCCAGGACTTCGCCTCGGTCCACGTGGAAGGAGACGTCGTCGACAACCTTCTTGATGGAACCATCGGCCTGCGGGTAGCCAACGCCCAAGTGCGAGACCTTGACCAGGTGGTGTTCGGTGCCCAATTCCACCGCAGCGACCGACTTGCGGCTGGCGCGGGTGGTGGGTTCCGCCGTTGTACGATCAGTTGCTGTGCCAGCGGGTGCCGGCAGCTTCTTGCGGGCCTTGAACTTGATGCCGTCTTCGAGTGCGTCGCGGACTGCGTTACCCAGCAGCACCAGGCCACCGATGCTCAGGCCAATGGCCAGGGCCGGCCAGAGCAGCAGAGTCGGGTTGAGGTAGACGTTCTTGAAGCCCTCGCTGAGCATCACACCCCACGTGGCGATGGTCGGATCGCCCAGGCCAAGGAACTCAAGACCGGACTGGATGGCAATGGCGACGCCGCAGACCATGGCGGTCTGGATGATGATGGGTGCGCGGACCACGGAGAAAATGTGCCGGCTGATGATGCTCGCATCGCTGAGGCCGGCCACACGGGCTGCGTCCACATACAGCTCGTTGCGGACCGCCTGGACGGAGGTCCGGGTCAGGCGGAAGTAGCCGGGGCTGATGAGGATGCCGAAGGCGATCATCGAGATCCACACGGACGGGCCGAAGGCTGCCCGCACGGTGAGCAGCACGATGATGCCGGGCAGGCTCATGAGGATGTTGACCACCCAGTTGGCCGCCGAGTCGAACTTTCCACCGTAGTAGCCGGCGATCAGTCCGGCCGGCAGGCCGATGCCGATGGCCACCGCTGCACAGAGCAGGGCCGAGAGCAGCGTGGTCCGTGCGCCAAAGACCAGGCGGCTCCAGACATCGCGGCCCACGCTGTCGGTGCCCAGGATGTTGCTGGTGTCCGGAGTTGCAAGCGACTTGCCGATGTTGGCGAAATTGGGGTCAAAGGGCGCCAGGACATTGGCCAGCACGGCCAACAACACCATCACGGCCAGGATGATGATGGCTGCCAGACCCATGGGATTCTTCAGAATCCGGGTAACGACACGCGAACGGACCACCGTTCCCGTTTGGCCGCTCGCGGCTGCAGGCTGGCTCATGAAACACGCACCTTCGGGTTGAGCCAACCGTTGATGAGATCCACCAGCAGGTTGACAATAATGACGATGACAACGGTGTATAACACCACACCCATGACCAGCGGGATGTCTCCCATGGTGGTGGACTGGACAGCCAAAGCGCCCATGCCCGGCAAGGCAAAGATCTGCTCGATGATGACCACACCACCGAGCATGCCCACGAACTGCAGGCTCAAGACGGTCAGTCCGGCCGGTGCGGCGCTGCGCAGCACATGTTTGAAGAGGATCTCGCGCTCACTGATTCCACGGCTGCGCAGGGTACGGACGTAGTCCTTTTCCAGTTGCTTGATCACAGCACTGCGGATCTGCTGCGCACCGCCGGTGACACCATTGATCAACAGAGCGATAACGGGCAGCGCCATGGAGGCGATCCACACGCCCGCGTCGGCACCGGGGACGATGGAACTGGTGGCCGGGAAGATCTTCAGCTGGATGGCGAAGAGCGTCACCAGGACGATGGCGATGACGAATCCGGGGATGGCGTCGCCGACGACGGCGGCGGTCTGGACGGCCCGGTCGATCCAGCCGCGCTTCACCGCGGCGGCCATGCCCAGCAGCGTGGCACAGATCGCGATCAACACAATGGCGACCACCACCAGCGTCAGGGTCACCGGCAGCCGGTTCTCCAGTGCGTGGACCACGGGCTCGGAGGTGAACCAGGAGGTGCCGAAGTCTCCGGTGATGGCGTGTCCGGCCCAGGTGAAGAACCGCGGCAGGAGCGGCTGGTCCAGCCCCAGAGCGATTTCCTTGGCCTGGACCTGGTCCTGGCTGGCGAACTCACCGAGGATATTGCGCGCAATGTTGGCGCTGGAGAAATAGAGGAGGAAATAGGTGATGAAGGAGATCGCGCAGAGCACCACGATGCCCGCGGCAACTCGGCGAAGAATAAAGGTCAGCATTGTGCGCTCCGTTTTGGATGGCTGCGGGTGTGGGACCGATGGGGAGGGGCTGCCCCTCCCCACCGGCGGCCATGCTATTTCGCGGGGGCGTAGTTGTAGAGGGACGGAACCGCCTGCTGCAGCTGCGGTGTCACCGTGACCGCCTTAGACGTGTAGTACATCTGGTTCAGACGGTACAACGGGGCAAACCAGGCGTTGTCCGTGACGTAGGTGTTGACGTCCTTGGCCAGTTCTGCGCTGTTCGCAGCACCGTTGTGGACGGCATCAATCTTGGCCTGCAGTTCCGGGCTGGTGTTCTTGAACGGGTTGTACAGCGCGGTGGTGGAGATCATCTGATTGATGGCAACCCACGGCTCGCCCTGGTAGAGCTGGAACGGAGCGGCCGCGAACTTTCCCGCAGCAAAGTCGGCAATCAGGTTGGCTTGCGGTTCCGGCACGGCCTCCACCTTGATGCCGATGTCTCCCAGCTGCTGGGTAACTATGGCAACCAAGGACTCGTAACCGGTGAACGTGGGCAGCTTAAGCGTGAATCCGCTGGCATAGCCGGCCTCGGCCAGCAGGGACTTGGCCTTCGCGGGGTCGTAGGTGTACTTGGTGTCCAGGTCCTTGATGTAGGCGCCGGACTCCGGGCCGAACACCTGCGACGTCACCGTTCCCTGGCCCAGGAGTTGCTGGTCCAGTATGGTCTTGCGGTCAAAGGCGTAGTTGATGGCCTGGCGGACCTTCACATTGGCCAGTTCCGGGTTGATCTTGCCGTCCCGGTCGAAGAGCAGCAGCCCCTGCCAGTCAACCTGGCTCGCGTTGAGCTTCATGCCGGCCGCGTCAGCCTGCTTGCCGGTCTTGGGGTCAAGGAGCGCGCCGTCGATCTGGCCGGAGACCAGGGCGTTCGTGCGGGCGGTGAGGTCGGTAAGGACCTTGAAGGTGACCTTGGAGAACTTCTGCAGGTCGGTGTTCCAGTAGCCCTCGCGCTTGGTGAAGACGTACTGCGAGCCAACCACCGAGCTGGCCTTGTCCATGACGTAGGGGCCGGTGCCGTCGGGCGCAGCCGCCATTTCCGGGGTGCCGAGCACCTTGGGGCTGCCCATCAGGCCTGCGGCCTGCGTCAGGTAGTACTCAAAGGCGGGGTCCGGGGTCGTCAGGGTGATCTTGAGGGTGCTGTCATCGACCACTGCAACGTCGCCCAGGGAGGCAACCTGGTAGGCGTCGGATCCCTTGACCTTCTTGAAGTAATCCAGGTTGGCCTTGGCCGCGGCGGCATCGAACTTGGCTCCATCGCTGAAGGTGACGCCGGTGCGCAGGCTTACCGTCAGAACCGTGTTGTCAGCGTTGTACTCCCACTTGGTGGCCAGCATCGGAGCGAGCTTGCCGTCCGGGAGTCGCTGGATCAGCGTGTCGTAGGCGGCTTGGAAAATCGGCATCGTGTGACCGATGTGCGCCACCGAGGTATCGAAGGACTTGAGGTCGACGACGGTGCCCAGGGTCAGGCTGGTGGTGCCGGCTGCGCCGGCGCCGCCGGCAGCCGGGGCGCTTCCGCCGCAGGCTGTCAGCGCAAGGGAGGCGCTGATGATGAGGGCAGCTGCCGCTGCCTTGGGACCTAACTTCATTGTTGGCTCCTGTCTGTGAAAACCGGTGGGGACTTCATTGTTGAGCGAGTGTGGCGTGCACCACACCCGCTCTGTGAGACTCACAGTACGCATTGTTGCCTATATTGGCAACCGATTGTCATTCTTTTTCAAAAGTTCAACACCGGACTTGACGGGAGCCGGGATGTTCCCTGCCATGGCAGGCCGGATTCGGGGCGGCAGCACGCCGGCGCCGGACGCAACCGCTTGTAATCCACGCGCGAATTCAGCGGCACGTCGGTGGTGAGGCGAAGCCTCAGCACCGCCTCAGCCCACGGCGTCGAGCGACTCCGGGTAGCTTTGGCGGTAGATCTCCTTGACAATCCGCAGCGACTTTTCTGCTTCGGCGGGGTTGATCCAGAACGGCCCGTCATCCCCCAGCCGGGCATAGAAGTCAGTGATCAGCAGCTCATGGGAGACGCCCCAGTACGCCCGGCCGCCGGATTCCAGCACGCGCTCCGGCACCACGTCCACGCGTCCGTCCCCATACGTCACCGTGAGGTCGCCGCGCAGGCTCAGGGTGGCCCGCTCCGTGATGATGTCCAGGGTCACCGGAGCATTCACCGCGTTGGCAAGCGTGGCGTAGAAGACGCTGCGCGCCCCGTTGGCGTGCTCCGCCACGAATTCGGCGGTGTCCTCCACCTCGATGGCCCCGCCCAGGAAGCGCGTGGACGCATTGCCGCTCACCGTGACCACGTCGCCCACCAGCCACTGCAGCAGGTCCACGGTGTGGATGGCCTGGTTCATCAGGAGTCCGCCGCCGCCCCCGGCCCAACTGCCCCGCCACGGCCGGTCCAGGTAGTAGCCGGCGCCCCGCTGCCACATCACCGTGGCCGACGCGCCGAGGACCGCCCCGAGCTCACCAGAGGACAGCAGCGCCTGCATCGCCTGCGACGTCGCGTTGTACCGGTTCTGGAAACATACGGCGATCTTGGCGTGGCTGTTCGCGGCGGCCTCAACGAGCCTTCGACCCTCGGCAAGGGTGTGGGCCAGGGGCTTCTCGACGATGACGTTGACGCCGCGCTCGAGGCAGTCCGCCGCCAGGGCGGCATGCTGGTCATGGGGCGTGGTGATGTGGACCACGTCCGGCCGTGCCTCGGCGATGAGGCCCAGGTGGTCCACGAAGCCGGGAACACCGTAGGCGGCCACCGCGGCAGCCAGCCGGCCCGGATCCGTGTCGCAGACGGCCACCAGTTCGACGCCGTCGAGCTTGGAAATGGCCCCGAAGTGGACAGACGAGACATCACCGCAGCCGATCACTGCCGTCCGGACCGTCATGAAAGCGTCACCCCGTTCCTGGCGGCGAGCCCGGCGAAGGCCCGGGCGGCGGCACCGAACGCCACCGGGCCGGAGAAACCGCCCAGCTCATGGGCGCTGGCCAGGTGCGGTTCGAGCGAGGCGAAGCCGGCGAATCCGTCGGCCTTCAATGCCGCGATGGTGGCGTCGAGCTCGCCGTCGCCCTCACCGGCGGGCACCACTTCGCCGCTCGCCATGATCGCATCCTTGACCTGGAAGTACTCGAGGTAGGGGCGCAGCATCGCGTAGCCGTCCGTGTAGGGCTTGACCCCCACTTGGACGAAGTTGGCGTTGTCCCAGGCGATCCGCAGGGCCGGCGAATCGACGGATTCCATGATGTCCAGGACCCGTTCGGGCGTATCGCCGTAGATACCCTTCTCGTTTTCGTGCAGGAGCACGACGCCGGCCTGCGCGGCTTCCGCTGCGAGCGCCCTCATCCGGATGAGGACATCCTCGCGGATGTCTTCCGGGCTCTGGCCGACGCCCCGGTAGAAGGAGAAGATGCGGATGTAGGTGGTATCCAGCGCCCTGGCGACGGAGATGATCTGGCGCAACCGCTCCACCTCGTGTTCCACCGGCAGGCCGACGTCAACCTTCCCGATCGGACTCGCAACCGCCGAGACCTTGAGGCCCTTGTCGTCCAGGATCGCCTTCAGCATGGCCACCTGCTCAGGCTCCAGTTCGGAGACATTGGTGCCCCAGGCGCTGCGGACTTCGATGTGGCTGGCACCCAGGGCCAGCAGCACGGCCGCCTGCACGGCAGGGTCCGGATCCACCTCGTCGCCGAATCCGGACAGCGGCCATACTGCGGTTGATGTTTCGGTCACGGGAAGCTCCTTGGGTTGCGTCGACGCTGAACGGGCTGCCGTGGAATCCGGCTCCGGTGCGCGGTGACTCAGTTCACAGATCGGGTGTTGCCGCCAGTCTAGTTCCGCCCGCACATGATGACAACCGATTGCCAATACGGGCGCGGATATGGCAATCTTGGGCTAGCGGTGCTGTGGCACGTGTCACAGCACCGACTTTCCCCTTCCGGGTCATCACGTTCAGAGAGGAGCGCCGTGGCTGCACCAGCCGGAGTCAACCGCCCTGCCACGATCCACGACATCGCTGCAATGTGCGGCGTCGCGGCGTCAACGGTTTCACGGGCGCTCTCCACGCCGGAGCGGGTCAATTTTCGCACCCGTGAGCGGATCGAAGCCGCTGCGGCCGAGCTGAACTACACTCCGAACAGCCAGGCCAAGGCCTTGAGCTCGGGACGGACCGGTGCCGTGGGAGTGCTGGTTCCTGACATCACCAACCCCTTCTACTTCGACCTGATCCGCGGAACCCAGCTCCAGCTCAAGGCGGCAGGCTACACCCAGTTGCTGGTGGACACCGAGGAGTCGGACGAGGTGGAAGCCAGCACTATGGAACAGCTGCGCAAGAGTGCCGACGGAATCATTGTTGCCGCCTCGCGGCTGAGCGATGACGTCCTGCTTGCCGCCGCAACGAAAATGCCCATGGTCACCGTCAACCGCGATGTTCCCGGAGTGCCGGCGGTCATCATCGATACCCCCTCCGCGACCAGCCAGGCCCTGGACCACCTGATCTCACTGGGCCACACGCGCGTCGCCTTCATGGGAGGTCCGCTGTCCTCCCAGTCCAGCACGCGGCGCTGGACTGCCCTTTCGGAAGCTGCGGAGGAGCGCGGGATGGAGGTCCTCAGACTTGGACCGTTCGCGCCGAAGACACAATCGGGTGCGGCCGCAGCGGATTCCGCCGTTCACAGCGGGGTGACCGCCTGCATAGCCTTCAACGACCTTATTGCCATCGGGATGCTCCAACGCCTCCGTGAACGCGGCATCCGGGTTCCGGAGGACATGAGCATCGTCGGGTGCGATGACATCTTCGGCGCAGACTTCTGCAACCCCCCTTTGACCACCATGACCTCCCCGATTGAACAGGCCGGACGGGTAGCCGTGTCGATGTTGCTGGCCCAGCTCAATCCCCTGTCCGGGGGCGCCAACCGCAGTCGTTCGGTGATGCCCACCCACCTGACGGTTCGCGGTTCCACCGGGGCGGCGCCGGGAACTTCCTGACCGTGTTGCCGGGGGCAACCGGATGATTCCGGCCGCAACAGTTGAGCCCGGTTGACACCGCTGGCTAGGCTTTGAACCATGCGTGAACTCCAGGCGAAAATCATCGAAGAAATGGGCGTGCAGCCCCGGGTCGACCCCGCCGGGGAGGTGCGCAGGCGCGTCACGTTCCTGAAGGACTACCTCAGGGCCACCCGCACCAAGGGCTTCGTGCTGGGCATCTCGGGCGGGCTGGACTCCTCGCTGGCCGGACGCCTGGCCCAGCTGGCCGTAGAGGAACTGGAAGCCGAAGGGGTGGACGCGAACTTTGTCGCGGTCCGGCTCCCCCACGGCTTCCAGCACGACGAGGAAGACGCCCAGGCTGCACTGGACTTTATCGGCGCCAAGACCGAGTGGACCTTCAATATTGCCCCGGCGGTGGAGGGTTTCGAGGCCGAGTTCGAGAAGACCACCGGCGAAGCCGTTTCAGACTTCACCAAGGGCAACATGAAGGCCCGCTCCCGCATGATTGCGCAGTACGCGCTGGCCGGCGAGCATAACTACCTTGTCATCGGCACGGACCATGGCGCCGAATCGGTGACGGGATTCTTCACCAAGTTCGGCGACGGCGGCGCGGATGTACTCCCGCTCTTCGGTCTCAACAAGCGCCAGAACCGTGCGCTCCTCGTTGAACTGGGCGCGCCGACGCGGGTCTGGGACAAGGTGCCCACCGCCGACCTGCTCGACGGCAGGCCCGGCCGCACCGACGAAGACGAACTCGGTCTCAAGTACGACGAGATCGACGATTACCTTGAGGGCCTCGAAGTCCCCGACGGGGTGGCCGAACGGATCGAACAGAAATACCTCAGCACCCGGCACAAGCGGACCGTTCCGGTCACACTCGGCGACACCTGGTGGCGGGAGTAGGGTACGGCGCCGTCGCGGGCGTGATCAGTTCCTGACTTTCACGGTTCCCTTCATGCCCATGAAGTCGTGGAGGGCACAGATGTAATCGAACTCCCCCGCCTTGTTGAAGGTCACGGTGTAGGTGGTGTCCGGCGGGATGATCCCGGAGTTGAAATCCCCGCCGGTGAAGTTGCGGGGATCACCGAGCGGCACGAACGGATTGGCCGGCTCCGTGCCGAAGGTGACCGTATGCGGCGCGCCCATGCCGTTGTTCACGAAGGCCACCGTCTCGCCCACGTGGACCACGATGTCCTGGTTCACAAACCGCATGACCATGGAAGTTCCGTTGTCCGTTCCGGCGATAACGGTGTGCTGATTGGCCTGGTCCCGGGCCACGTCCCATTGCTTGAGGCCGTCGCGCAGGATCTTCTGTTCCTGCTTCATTGCCTGGCTGTCATACTCCGACTGGGAATACGGGTAGTCCGTTCCCGTGGCCCGGACATGGACCGTCCCCTTCATGGCCATCCCGTGCACGAGGCAGTAGTACGTGAACTCGCCCGTGTCCGGGAACGTCAGGGTGTACTTCTTCGCTTCGGTGAAGCCGCTGTCGGACACGTTCGACATAACACCGGAGTTGTAATACGCATGTCCGTCATAGCTATCCCCGCCCTGCCTGAGGATGCTCAGCGGATCCATCGGGTTGAACGGCTGGGTGGACTCCAGCGACTGGCCGTCGGCCAGGAAGCTGACGGTGTGGATTTCCGCCGAGTTCGCCTTCCACGTGACTTTGTCGCCGGCATTGATGTAGACGTTTTCCGGCAGGAAGGCCATCCCCTGGATCGCCTGGTCAGAGGATTCGGAACCGACCTGGACGGTCCAGGTCCGCGAGGATTTGCCGCCGTCTGATTTGCCTTCTGCGAAGGCGGTGCCGCTGACCGCCAAGGTCATTAACAGAGCTGTGATGGATGCAAACAGGACGCGCAGCAGGCGCCGCATTCGAGACGTTTCAGCATGAGGAGTCAACCGACTCACTCCTTTGAATCTGGCATGAACGGCCGGTAACCGGCCTGGTATCTTTTCACGGCCGCCGTCGACCACGACGGCGGCCGGGGCCGGACGGGTGCGCGTCCGCCTGGCTTCTTCCGCTCCCTCAACCGCTCCGGACGGGGTGGGCAGAGGAAGCCGCCGGAAACAGGCCCGCTGCCGGGTACTAGCATCGATGTGCTTTTACAAGCAGTTCTCATCGTGCTCCGCAGCCGATGATTTGTCGAGACGCTGTGGCAAGATCCGTGGCGATGCGCTGACCCGCCGGCGCACCGCCGGCGTCCTACCCGGTGCCCTGGAGCAGCGTCGAGATCCGGTGGGCCTCCTCCATCAGCAGGCGCCCCAGGAGCGGCTGGCGGTCCTCCTTGAAGCGCGGCTGTATGCCGGTCAGGGACAGCGCCCAGGCCGGACGGCCGCGCCGGTCAAAGACCGCCGCGCCCATTCCCCAGCTGCCTTCCAGCACGAGCCCGGGATTGACCGAATAACCGGCCTGCCGTGTTTCCGCCAGGTTCCTCCGGACCAGCGCCTCGGTGTGGGCCGCCGCGAAACTGCCGGCGTGCGTTGCCCACGAGGCCAGCAGTTCCTCCTGCTCCCCCTCGGGCAGGAACGCCATGATGGCGGTCCCGGCAGAGGCGACGCCCAGCGGAAAGCGGACGCCCTCGTGCAGCACGAAGGAACGCACCGGGAAGCTGCCTTCCTCACGGAGCAGGCACACGGTCTCGGAGCCGCGGCGGACGGAAAAGAAGGCGCTCTCGCCGGTCTCCTCGGCCAGCCGGCGGAGGCTGGGCCGCGCGATGTCCTCCAGCGGGAACCGGGCCGAGGCCACGGACCCCATCAGCAGGATCTCCGGCCCCAGTACCCAGTTTCCGCTGCTCGCGTCCTGGTCCAGCAGGCCCTCGGCCGCGAGGGAGCTGAGCAGCCGGTGCACCGTGGGGCGGGTGAGGCCGGATTCCCGGACCAGCTCCACGAGCGCGGAGCCCTCGGGTTTCCGTCCCACGATCCTCAGCAGGGCCGCAACCCGGCTCACCACCTGGGCGCCCTGGACGGGTAATGAATTCATCTTCTCCTCGGGTTTTCCGGATCGTTATCGATAAAGTATCCATATTGTGGATAGTCAACAGCCTAGCGTCCACACTGTAAAAATGCAGGTTTTTCGCCAAACTTTGTGCATTGACAGCCCCTGCAGGGGCACCGTACGCTCCAATATCAGAACAACCGTCCACAAAGTGGATCGGAAATTGGATCGGAAGGCCGGGTAACCCCGGCTCGGGCCGCGGCCCATCACCCAAGCTCAACCGCTCAATGAGGAGATGTAATGTCAAAGGTGAAATCCGGAGCAGCCGCCGCGCTGCAGGACGTACTGCGGGACGGCATGACGCTGGCCGTGGGTGGCTTTGGGCTCAGCGGCATCCCGGCGGACTTGATCGAGGCCGTCCGGGATTCCGGCGTGAAGGACCTCACCGTGGTGTCGAACAACATGGGCGTGGACGGCAAGGGCCTCGGCGTGCTGATCGAAGCCGGCCAGGTCCGCAAGGTCATCGCCTCCTACGTGGGGGAGAACAAGCTCTTCGCCGAGCAGTACCTCGCCGGGAGGCTGGAGGTCGAGTTCACCCCGCAGGGGACCCTCGCCGAGCGCCTCCGCGCCGGCGGCGCCGGCATCCCCGCCTTCTACACGAAGACGGGCGTCGGGACCCTCGTCGCCGAAGGCAAGCCGCTGGCCGAGTTCGACGGCGAAACGTATGTCCAGGAGCGCGCCATCAAGGCCGACGTCGCGCTGGTCCACGCGCACACCGCCGACACCGACGGCAACCTGGTCTACCGCTACACCGCGCAGAACTTCAACCCGGTGGTGGCCACGGCCGGTGCCGTGACCGTCGCGGAAGCCGAGGTGATCGTCGAACCCGGCGCGCTGGACCCCAACCACGTCACCACCCCCGGCGTCTTCGTCCAGCGCCTCGTCCAGGCCAGCGGCCGGGTCAAGGACATCGAACAGCGGACGGTCCGCCCGCGCGCCGGGGCCGCGCCCGCCGTCGTACCCGCCTGAACTGCACCTAAAGACTTTTGAGGAGAAACACCATGGCCTGGACCCGGAATGAAATGGCTGCCATCGCGGCCGAAGAACTCAACGACGGCGACTATGTCAACCTTGGCATCGGCATCCCCACGCTGGTCGCCAATAACCTGCCCGGGGGCGTCCGCGTCGTCCTGCAGAGCGAGAACGGCCTGCTCGGCATGGGCCCGTTCCCCTACGAGGGCGAGGAGGACGCGGACCTGATCAACGCCGGCAAGCAGACCGTCACGGTGCTGCCCGGGGGCAGCATCTTCGACTCCGCCACCTCCTTCGGCATGATCCGCGGCGGGCATGTGAAGGTCGCCATTCTGGGCGCCATGCAGGTCTCCGGGAACGGTGACCTCGCCAACTGGACGATCCCCGGCAAAATGGTCAAGGGCATGGGCGGCGCCATGGACCTCGTCGCCGGCACCCCGCGCGTCGTGGTCCTCACCGAGCACAACGCCAAGGACGGCACCGCCAAGATCGTTCCGGAATGCACCCTGCCCCTCACCGGCCTGAGCTGCGTGGACCGGATCATCAGCGACCTCGCGGTCTTCGACCTTGTTAAGACAGGCTCCGGCCGGCAGCTCACGCTGACCCGCCTCGCACCCGGCGTCACCGTGGAGGAGCTGCGCGGAAAGACCGGGGCGGCGTTCGACGTCGCGCTCGAAACCCTTGAAGTACCCGAAGAGACACCGGCATTCGAAGGAGCCACGGCATGAGCCTGAAGGAACAGTTCGACAAGGATGTCCTGCTCACCGGTTGGGGCCACAGCCGTTTCGGCAAGCTCACGGACGAGACGCTCGAGTCGCTGATCGTGCAGGTCGCCACCGAGGCGATCGGCAACGCCGGGATCGAACCGGGCCAGATCGACGAGGTCTATCTGGGCCAGTTCAACTCCGGCATGATGCCGCTGGCCTTCCCCTCCTCGCTCGCGTTGCAGGTCTCGGCCCAGCTCGCCAACGTCCCGGCCACCCGGGTCGAGAACGCCTGCGCCTCGGGGTCCGCCGCCTTCCAGCAGGGCACCAAGTCGCTGCTGGCCGGCACGGCGAAGACCGTCCTGGTGATCGGCGCCGAAAAGATGACGCAGGCCGGCGCCGACGTCGTCGGGGCCGCCCTGCTCGGCGCGGACTACGACATGGCCGGGAAGACCTCGACCACCGGCTTCACCGGGCTGTTCGCCGAGGTCGCCAAGCACTACGAAAAGCGCTACGGCCCGGTCTCCGATGTGCTCGGCACGATCGCCGCGAAGAACCACCGCAACGGCGTGGACAACCCCTACGCCCAGCTCCGCAAGGACCTCGGCGAGGAGTTCTGCCGCACCGTCTCGGACAAGAACCCGATGGTCGCCGATCCGCTGCGCCGCACCGACTGCTCCCCCGTGTCCGACGGCGCCGCCGCCGTCGTGATCAGCGTTGCCCCCACCGGCGGGGCCACCGCGCCGGTGCGGCTCGCCGGCTTCGGCCACGCGAACGACTTCTTCCCCGCCGAGCGCCGGGACCCGACAGCCTTCGCCGCCACCCGGGTGTCCTGGCAGCGCGCGCTGGGGATGGCCGGCGTCGGGCTGGAGGACCTGGACTTCGCCGAGGTGCATGACTGCTTCACCATCGCCGAACTGCTCATGTACGAGGCCATGGGACTGACCGGCCCGGGCCAAGGCGCCCGCGCCCTGGCCGAAGGCTGGGTCTTCAAGGACGGCAAGCTGCCCATCAACGTCTCCGGCGGGCTCAAGGCCAAGGGCCACCCCGTCGGCGCCACCGGCGTCTCCCAGCATGTCGTCGCCGCGATGCAGCTCACCGGCACCGCCGGCGCCATGCAACTGCCCAACCCCCGCCGGGCCGCGGTGCAGAACATGGGCGGCGTCGGCATCGCGAACTACGTCAGCGTCCTCGAAGCCGTCTAGGAAAAGCAACGCGGGGTCAGATACGGCCCATCCCGGGCCCTTTAATGGGCCGTGAGTGACCCCGCGTTGGGGGTGTTCCGGGCCCGGGGCCACAACGCCGGGCCAGGAACCCGCACGGCGAATCAGCCCGGGGGACCTCCGCTGTCTTTGACGCCGCTGTTCCCATAGGATTTCAGAGGGCTAGATGCATTCCCGGCTACAGCCGGACCACAAGGAGGTGGCGGATGCCGACAGGACCGCCCAGTGCGTCAAGCAAGTTCCGCGCGCCCGAGCCGGTTGGCCAGTGGGTTCACCGCGCGCGGCTGACCGAGATGCTCCACTCGGACCGGAAACGCCGGCTCGCGTTGATCCACGCCCCGGCCGGATTTGGCAAGTCAACTCTTGCCGCCCAATGGATGGAAATCCTCGCGGCCCAGGGCCTCGTCACCGTCTGGTTGTCCTTGGACCGGGATGACAACAACACCATCTGGTTCCTGTCACATCTGCTTCAGGCAATCCGCAAAGCCCGTCCCGGACTAAACGAGGAACTGCAGCAGCTGCTTGAGGAGCGGCCCGACGACGCTGAGCAATATGTCGTTCCAGCCCTCATCAACGCCATTGATGAGGACGGCCAGGACATCGTGATCACCCTGGATGACTGGCACCTGGTCACGGAGCCCAGAACCAGGGCGGTAGTCGAACGGCTGCTCGACGCCGGCGGCTCCCATCTGTCCTTCATCATAACCAGCCGCTCCCGCGCGGGCCTGCCGCTGGGCCGGCTGATGGTGCGGGACCAGCTGCTGGAAGTGGATGCGGTCTCGCTGCGGTTCGATGAACATGAATCCAAGGACTTCCTGGTAGGTATCAACCGGCTCGATCTCGATGCGGGGGACGTGGCGAGCCTCCACCAGACCACTGAAGGCTGGATCGCGGCCCTGCAACTGGTCTCCCTTTCCCTGCGGGACCACCGTGAGGCCTCGGAACTGATCGAGCGGCTCTCCGGCCGGCACGCGTCAATCGGTGAATATCTGGCCGAAAATGTCCTCGACACCCTCGACCCCGAAACGCTGGATTTCCTCCTGATGACCTCGGTTCCGGAACGGCTGTGCGCCGGGCTGGCGTCCGCCCTCTCGGGGGTGGAACTCGGCCAGGCCATGCTGGAGAAGATCCAGGCCCAGGACCTTTTCCTGCAGCCCCTTGACGAGGACGGCACGTGGTACCGCTATCACCACCTGTTTGAGGACTACCTGCGCCGCCGTCTGGAGCGCGATTACCCGGGCCGGACCCAAGAACTGAACCTGATCGCTGCCCGCTGGTATGCGGAAAACGGATTTCCCAGCGACGGGGTGGACCATGCCCTCGCCGCCGGAGACGTCGAGCTCGGGGTGGAGATCGTCGAATCCCGCGCGATGTGGCTGGTCGAGCACTCGAGCATGTCGACCCTGCTGGCACTCGTCGGCAAGATCCCGGCTGACCACGTCGCCGGGCAAGCCAGGCTCCAGATGGCCGTAGCCTGGGCCCACACCCTGCTTCATCAGTCCGGGGCGGCGCAAAGCGCCCTGGACCTGGCCGAAGCCGTGATGCCCGCTGATGCGACGCTGACCGAGCACGACCGCTTTGAACTGGGCGTTGAGGGGCTCGTCGTCCAAAGCTGCATCGATATGTACGGCGACCGGGTGAACCATGTGGATGAACTCGACGAAAAATGCTTTGCCCAGGC
Source organism: Arthrobacter sp. PAMC25564 (assembly GCF_004798705.1). Taxonomy (NCBI): domain Bacteria; kingdom Bacillati; phylum Actinomycetota; class Actinomycetes; order Micrococcales; family Micrococcaceae; genus Arthrobacter; species Arthrobacter sp. PAMC25564. The sequence goes on from NZ_CP039290.1 coordinate 253,458, forward strand.
GGACCTGCTCCGGCCCTGGATCGTCTCAGTGGCAGCGAACGTCTCAACGTTCAAGAAGATCCACGACGGCGATTACCCTCTCGCTTTGGAACAACAGCGCTGGGCCGCGAAGTTCCACGGCCTCACCTCGGGCCCCTTCAGTGGCGTGTACGGCCAGTGTTTCGCGGGGCTTGCCGCCTACGCCCTGCTCGATCTGGACAGCGTGGACCAGCACTTCACCGCGGCTGTGGAACTCGGCCGGCGCAAGGCAGGACGATACTCGCATGCGGCGCGGCTGGCGGGCGCAATGATGGGGCAGCTTCTTTACGAACGCGGCGAGCTCGATAAAGCGGAGAAGCTTCTTGAGGAGACCCATGAGCTGGGCTCCGAAGGCGGCGTCGTGGACTTCATGATTTCGACGTTCGCCACCTTGGCGCGGATCAAGGCACTCCGGGGCGACGCGTCACGGGCGCGGGAAATCCTGGACGAAGGCGATCTTGTCGCGGACAGCCTCGGTCTGGACCGGCTGAAACTGGTCATCAATCTGGAACGCGTCCAGCTGGGAATCAGCCCACGGCCCGGGCCGGCCGAACCCCATCAAGCCATGCTTCCCGCGGCGGCCGGCGCGGAAACTGCAGCTGCCGCAGAAGCAGCGGGACCGCGGCTGGAAGGTCTGGCCGAGGCCAGGCACCAGATCCTGCTGGCCACACAGCTGCGGTCCGCCATGGCTGGTGCCGGGCGCGCCGGCCAGGGATCCACCACGGCCACGGTGAACGCTGCCCGGCATCTGCTGGCACGCGCCACGGCCTACCAGGGTCCGAGGGCTGAACTCAACGCCCGCATCGTGCTCTCTGCGGCCCTTGAGCAGGCAGGCCACCGTGACGAAGCTGAAGCGACGCTGCTGCCTGCCTTGGCCACCTGCTGCCGGCTGGGGTTGGTCCGCCCGGTTCTGGACGGCGGCCCAAGCTGCTTGGAACTGGTGCGCGCGCTCTCGGCCAAGCAGCGGCGCGGTTCCCCCACGGACGGCGTGAGCCCTGAACTGCCGCGTTTCCTCAGTATCCTCATCCGGCTGGATTCCCAGGCCAGGACCAATCGCGACGCCGGATGGTCATCCGGCCCGGCAGCCCAAACCCTGGGCTCGGCAACGACGCCTGTTCCGGAACCGGGCCTGTCGCAGCGCGAACAGACGATTCTCCATCTTGTCGAGAAGAACAGGTCCAACCGCGAAATCGCCCAGGAGCTGCATCTGGGCATCAACACGGTCAAGTGGTATCTCAAGAGCCTGTTCAACGCGCTCGGCGTCAGCGACCGGAGGGCCTGTGTCACAGAGGCCAGACGCCGGCACCTGCTCCCCCCGGACTGACCGGAGCGGCGCACGCAGGGCCGGCTACCCCAGGGTTTCCAGCCGGGCCAATACGCCTTCCGGCGAAGCGGCGCTTGGGATCGAGCTCAGGTAGAAGTCCCCGGCCGGGAGCTCCACCTCCCGTTCCAGCCAGAACCTTGAAGGGATATACGCGCCCACCGCGGTTTCTCCGTGCAGGTTCACCTGGTCGTCGTCGAGCTGCCCCAGGGTCCAGCGGTAGTTGACGGCAAGGTTGGAAATCGGGGTGTAGGCCTCGAGCGACACCGTCACGTTGCGCCGGGAACCGGCGGGCGTCCGGTTGTCCAGCAGGAGTCCTGCGATGGGCAGCCCGGCGAAGGCACGCAGCCAGTCGCTGACATACATGGAGGCGTTCTCCGCGTTGTCGGCGTCAAGCCCGCTGGTGTCGTCCGCGCCCGAGAAGTGGTGTGTACCAATGAGCCATTCCATCGGCGAGGGGATGCGCAGGACCACTGGCTGGCGGGCTGTCTTGGCGAACGCGGTAACAAAGTCCAGCACCGCCCGGTTGACGTCGTCGTCTCCCAGCAAGGTCCGCAGGGCGTAGCCGGTCCGCGATCTGGCCGCCATGGCGGTCTCGAGTCCGGTGTTGCCGGCGGTCAGGTGGCCATAGAGCCGGTTCAGGTCCAGGAGGGCTGCGTCCGGCCGGAGCAGCCCCTGCGCCTGGGCGAAGAAGGCCGCGTAAGCGGTGGCGTTGTCCCAGGGGACGGGCCGGCCGCGAAGAATGACGGAAGACGCGTAGTCGTGGTGGTCGAACAGCACGGCTTTCGGCCGGCCTGACGGAGGTGCGGCAACAACATTGGCAAGTGTGGCGGCAGTGGTGGTGGTCATTTGTCTCTCTCCGGACTGTGGCTGTGAAAGGCCTCCAGCGCCGCACCGTCCGGGATTCCGGCGCATGCGGCGCTGAAGGCTTTTGGGGTTGGTGCGTCCTGAGTCAGGACGCTGACGGGCTAGGACTTGCGCTGGACAACTTCACCGTGCTTGGTTTCGAGCTCGCGGATCCGGTCCTCCAACGCGGTGATCTTCACTTCCCTGCGGTCCGGGAGCATGATCAGCGGCAGTTTGTCGACGGTCGCCTTGACCCGTTCCGGGCCGTTGCTGGTGAAATGGGTGGCGGTGAGCTCGTCGGTATCGTCGCCCCAAGACCCGTAGTAGAGCAGATCCTTCGGGGGTTCGGCCTTCACGTAGCCCTCCAGGAACTCCTTGTACGGCTTGCCTCGGGCGATCCGGGCCTGCCGGCAGTCATAACGCAACCGGGTGGTTGCCTCCTGGTCCACCACGAAGGTGTCAGGATTCCAGACGACGCCGTAGATGCTGGTGGCGACCTTCGCTGAAATGCGGCCGAGCTCCAGATCCTTGGCGACCGCCTCGGGGTCGCGTTCCAGGACGTCGCCGTAGCCGCCGCCGGAACCCTGGGCGATCATGTACAGCTCACCGTCCTTTGCGACGTCGAACTGCAGGCCCATGTGGGCGGTGCTGTACTTGCCACCCTCGTAGGGCTGGTCGTTCATGATCCGCTCCATGGACAAGTCGAACTTGCTGGAATCCTTGCGGATGATGTCGTAGATGTTGATGCCCTTGACCATGGCAAGCGGGTTTGTGCTGCAGCCATAACCGCCGAACATCCCGGTGACGGAGGAGAACTTGGACCCCGAGGTGACGGTCATGAAGCCCCACATCGGCGTCCCTTCGGCGGCGACGATCATCTCGTAGCCCATGCCGCCGCTGTTCTTGCCGAAGCCCTGGTTGTCGCGGACGATCCGCTTGCTGACCAGCTGCATGAAGGGGACTTCCTCCTCCATGACTTCCTGTTCAGCGGTGTCAGCCATGGCGCAGAACAGCGGGGAAACGGCATCTTCACCATCGCGGAACGCCTTGGCCCCGCCGCCCATCCCGTTGAGGTCCGCACACAGGTTGCCCACCTGGTCCCCGTGCTGGGTCAGGCCTCCCCAGAGGAAGGTGTTGATCTGGTTGAACCACGGGGCCAGCACGTTGGAGAACTTCTCCGGGTTGGAGAACTGCATCTTGGCGAAGGCCGTCTGCAGGGCCGAGAACCCGCGGAACGAGGCCTGCAGCGACTGCCCCATCGGCGCATCGTAACCGGCGTCGGCCCAGGTGTGTTCATCCGAGATGATATCGATCGGCGACATCGCCGAGGTACACCGTGGCAGGTCCGGCCACCAGAACGCCAGGATCGCCTGCATCATCATGGACTTGACCGAACACAGCGGGGAATTGATGGCCCGGTTGAGGATTTCCGGGCCCGTTCCCCTCAGGTCGACCGTCATTTTGTCGCCCTTGACCGTGACCTTGCAGGCGAATTTGATCAGGATGTTTTCTTTGAGCGTGGAGTCCATGAACTGGTTGAAGGACACGGTTCCGTCGGGGAGCTCGCTGATGCGGCGTTTGACTTCCTGCTCCACATCCTCAACGGTGACCCGCAGCGCGGCTACGAACGTCTCAACGCCCACTTCTTCAATGATGCTGTCAACGCGTTCCTGGATCCGCTGGACGGCACCGATCTTGACCTTGAGGTCCGCCAGCTGCAGTTTGGGGTCGCGGACCGAGTGCTGCAGGAAGGTCAGCAGATCCCGGCGAAGCTCGCCCTTCTCAACGATCTTGAACGGGGACATCCGCAGTCCGTCGTCGAACGGGGTCTCCGAGCCTGACGGCATTCCGCCCGGCTCGCAGGCGCCGTTCTCGCCCTCGTGGATCGTTGCCGCGACCCACGCGATGATCTTGCCGTCGCGCATGATCGGGGTGATCATCGACTGGTCCGTGTTGTGGACGTTCCCGTACCGGGCATCATTGTGGATGAACCCGTCGCCGGGGTTGATCCCGACGGTCGGTTCGTCCTTCCAGTACTTCATGATGTAGCGGATCGGGTGGTGCAGGATCGCGGAGAACGCGATGACTCCGTGGCAGGACAGGTAGGTGACGTCACCCTCGGCGGTGTAGATCGCCGTCGTCAGGTCCCCCCACTTTGCGCCGGGAGCGGCACCCATGGCCTCGCACATTTCGTAGCCTTCGTCGAGGGCGCCGGCAAGCCGTTTGCGGATCCGGTCGACCTTGATGGGATCCACGCCCTTGGCGATGCACTCCTCTTCGTAGGCCGAGCGGGAGGTGATCTGGTGGCTGCGCATGATGGCAGGGTCCGGGCCGAGGAAGAGGGTGGTTTCGTCCATGAACTGGTCGACCCACTGCTGTTCCTGGGCGGTCAGCGGCTGGGCGGTGCCGCCGGCGGCCGCGTCGTCGGCTCCACCAACGGTGCTGTTTTCATTTGCTGTAAGCGTCATTGCTGTCTAGCTCCTTCAATGGGAGTAGCGGGAGGGGAGGTTGGGGATCCGCCAGGCACGGATCAGTCTTTGAGGAACCACACGGCGCCCTGGGATGTCGGCTCCAGGCGCCAGGCCGGCTCGACGAGATAGGTGGTGTTTTCGGTCGTCACGATCGCCGGGCCGTGGATGACGTGCTGGTGGTGCAGGGCCTCGGCGTCATAGACGGGCGTGTCGACGGCTCCGTCGATCTTCACGAAGTGGACCTGCCGGGTGCCGATCGGCGACGGCATGGTCCGGTCATGCCCGGAGTCGATCGAGTCGAACTTGACCACGTCCCCGTCCACATAGGACGAAACCCGCACGGTCTGTGCCCTGATCCCGGCCTCGGGGGCCTGGCTTCCGGCCCCGTAGCGCTGGCCGTAGATGTCGGAGAACGTCCGGATCAGATGGAGCACGTCGGCGACGCCGTTCACGCGGTTGATGTCGAAGACGACTGCCGTGGTCACCAGCTGGTTGCCGTAACGCAGGTCCATCTCGAGGCTGTGGCGGATGTCGGCGGGGTTGTAGCCCTGGCGGACCAGGTCCTCCCTGCCCTTTGCCTCGAGCTCCTGGATGACACGGTTCAGTTCGCCGTAGCTGTTGTAGAGGCTGCGGTCCGTGGGGTTGTACAGGACCACGTGGGAGCCCCGCTCGTGGATATGGAGGGGTTTCATGTTGCCGGCACCGCAGGCCGAGAAGACCGAGGAGAAGGGCGGGGCGAGGATCCTGCGGATCCCTGCATGATCGGCGATGCCGCAGGCGTGCAGGGGTCCGTTGCCGCCATAGGCCAGCATGGTGAAATCTTCCGGCAGGTAGCCCCGGACACGCAGTTCCTTCGACATGCCGATCGCCATCTGCTCGTCGACGGAATTCTTGATGATTTTGGCGACCTGGATGGTGTCCATGTCCAGCTCATCGGAGAGCACCTCGTCGATGGCATAGATGGAACGCTTCTTGTTGAGCTTGATGTAGCCGTTGGCGTAGTTGTCCGGATCGAGGTAGCCCAGGACCAGGTCGGCGTCCGTGACAGTCGGGCGGAGGCCGCCGCGGTCGTAGCAGGCGGGGCCCGGGTCTGAGCCGGCCGATTCCGGCCCGATCTGCACCGAGTGGTGGATCCGGTCGTAGCTGGCGATCGAGCCGCCGCCCGCGCCCAGGGTCAGCAGGTGGATCATGGGAACCGAGACCAGCCAGCGTCCGATGGTCGGCTGGAAGTCGTAGTGCTTGACCCCGCCCTCGGGAACCAGTCCGATGTCGAAGGACGTGCCGCCCATATCCGTCGAGATCACGTTGCCCAGGCCGGTGCTGTCAGCCAGGTGCTGGGCCGCCCCCACGCCGGCGATGGGGCCGGAATGGATGGTCTGCAGGGCATCCGTCGAGTTGGATTGCGCCATACCGCCTGAGTTGTGGATGACCAGCATGGGTTTGTCGTAGCCGGACGAACGCAGGTTGTTGGACAGCTGCCCGAGGGCGTGGAACATGATCTCGTGCAGGAAGGCGTCAACAATCGTCGACGTCGCCCGGACGTACTCGCCTTTTCGGCCGGACACCTGGCTTCCCAACAGGACGGGGATGGCGCCGAGCTCGTGGGCCGGGTACTCGTCGAGGATGATCTCCAGGATCTGCTGCTCATGGACCGGGTTTTCGGTCGAGTTGACCAGCGAGACGACGATCGCCTCCGCTCCGGCATCCACGAGTTCGCGCACCTGGATCCGGACATCGTCTTCCATCAGCGAAACGACCACATTGCCGGCGGAGTTGATGCGCTCCTTCACCGAGCGGATCAGGGCACGGGGCACGAGCGGATCGGGGCGGGTGGCATCCGGCATGTTCTGCTGCTTCGAAGGATCCAGCCCTTCGCCGTAGCCGCGGCCCCGGGAGAGCGGGATGGTGTCCTCGAAACCGTGGGTCACGAGGGCGCCAACCCGCGGGCCCTTGCCTTCGATGAGGGCATTGGTGCCGAGGGTGGTGGCATAGCGGACGGAATCGACTTCCTTCAGGACGAGGTCCCGGTCCAGTCCGGCTCGCGAGCAGGCGAGGTCGAGTGCTTCGTTGAAGCCCTGGGCCAGGTTGTGGTGTGTTGTCAGCGCCTTTGCTTCAACGTATTGGCCGTCCCAGGCGAAGAAACAGTCGGTAAATGTACCGCCGATGTCAACGGAAATTCGTTTCATGACCAGTGGTTTCCTTAGCTGTGCGAGTGGGGGGCGGACGGGGACAGGCTGTTGTACGAGCCAAGTGCCGGGCTGAAGTCGGCAACGGCCTCTTCGCCGGGTCCGTAGTTGATGACGGTCTCCGGGTTGGTTCCACGCTTCGTCCACTGTTCGCGGAGCGAGTCGATATCCCAGAGCATGTCCACTGTCGGCGGGTGTCCCGGCGGCACGTACTCGGTTTCCATCTGTGTCCCGCAACCCGGGCAGTAGAACTCGAGAATCCTGCAGAAAGTGGGGTCCGGAGCGAAGGTGAACTCGTACTTTTCCGGGTCAAGGATCGACTGGTGGATGTCTCTTGGGTCCCGGTCGTAAACCAGGGTTCCCTCTTTGTAGTTGCCCCGGGCGTCGCCGAGGTCATGGCTGCAGACCCTGCAGGTCCACCGCTCCGTGTCGAGGTCGATGATCAGATATTCCGTCATTGGAATCCGCATAGCGTGTCTCACCTGTTTTCTTGCTGATGGTCGTGTGGGGGTCACTTCTGGATGGTGTCTGTAAGCATGAGGTCACCGGAGACCGTCACATCGAAGGTCCAGCCATGCGGCACGCGGGCCGTGAAATAGGGGCCCTCCACGATGGCCGGGCCCGCGGCTGAGGCTCCGGCGGTTTGGCGCTCCAGTTCGAATACCGGCACCTCATCGACCTTGTCGACGGCGGAGCGGACGGTCCGGGTGGAGGCGGCGACGGCGGGCTGCTTCGCCAGTGCTTCGGCCCGCCTGATCGACGCGTGCGGCAGTTCGAAGCGGGCGGTCAGGGTCAGCATGGTGTTGTGTTCGCCGCTGGCGGGCTGCGGGTCGGATTCCAGGTAGGGGAGCTCCGAGACCAGCTGGCCTTCGGCGTCTTCCAGCACAACATTCCATTCGAGCCGGCAGTCGCCGATGTCATGGCCCTCCTGGAACATGTCCCGCGCCGCCCGGGCCAGGAGTGCCGCCTTGGCGGCTGAGAACCCTTCGGTGTCCAGCCCCGCGACGTTCGCCTCATAGGTCTGCGCGATGTCGGAGAAGCCGATCCCGAAGGCCGAGAAGACCGCGGCCATCCGGGGCACCAGGACCCGGCGGACGCCGGCGATCCGTGCCGCACCGCACGCACTCATGGGGCCCGCCCCGCCGAATGCGGCCACCGTCGTGGCATCCGCATCCTCGATATCATCGGCGAAGGACTTCGCCATGCGTTCGAAGTAGGCGGCCTCCATCCGGATCAGCGCGTCGTTCAGGGTGATCCCCAAAGGGTCCGCAATCACTTCGGTGATGACCGCGCGGGAGCGTTCGGCGTCAAGGCTGAACCCGCCATCGAGGTAGGTGTCCGGGTCCAGGACGCCCAGCAGCAGATTCACGTCCGTGATGGTGGCCTGCTTGCCCCCAAAACCAAAACAAGCAGGGCCAGGGGCGGCTCCGACGCTCTCCGGGCCGACGGTGATGGCGCCGTCGCGGACTGCGATGACTGAACTGCCGCCGACGCCGCTGGAGTGGACGTTGCTCATCTCGAAGGAAACCGGGACACCCTGGATGGAGCCTCTGCGGTCGGTGGAGATGGTTGAGTTCTTCACCGAGCCGACATCGGTGGTTGTGCCGCCGACGTCGATCATCAGCACATGCGCGAGTCCGTAGGCCTCGGAGAGTGCCTTTGTACCTTCCAGCCCGCCGCGGGGGCCGGAAGAGTAGGTCTTCAACGCGACAGATTTGGCCACTCGTGAGGAAGCCCCGTCATTGCGGTAGATCAGGAGCGGGTTCTTGACCTTGTGGTCCCGGAGCCGGTGCTCGGTGCTGTAGAGGAACCGCTCCATGGTGGGATGCAGGAAGGAGTTGATGATTCCGGACCAGACGCGGCGCCCCTGGACAGTGTCGGGCGTGAATTCCCAGGAGAACAGAATGGGTACCGAGCCCAGCAGGTGCCGGGGGAACTTCCGCAGCAGGATGCCTTTGACGGCCTTCTCCTTGTCCCTGTCCGCCATCGCGATGACCAGCCGCGCGGCGCCGTCGGTCGTCAGCCGGTTGACCTGCTTCACAATTTCCTGGGCGAGCGCCTCAACGTCCTGCCCTGCGTTGATGACGGCCACGCGGGTTCCGACGAGGTCTTCGAACAGCTCCGCTGCGGCGTGGCCCTTGCGAAGTTCTTCGGCCAGGACAGGGCTGTCGGTAAGGATGCCGATCCGGGGTCCCTTACGTTCCACGAGGGCATTGGTGCCTTGGGTGGTGGAGTACCGGATGTGGCGGGTTGAGTGCAGCAGCCCGGGGAGATCCTCTTCGCCGAAGATCTCCTTGGATGCTTTGGCCATGCCGTCGAAGAGACACTGGGAGAGGTCAAAGGGCGTGGTGAGCGTCTTGGTGAACGAAAAATTCTCGCCATCCCAGACACAGATATCGGTCAGTGTCCCACCGTTGTCGATGTTAATGAGCCGTTCCATTGATACTCCTTTGTATGTTGGGGCGCGGTGACACAAGCTGCGTATTCCTCAACATTTGACTGTGATCCAAGCCACATTGAGGACTGATCTCAGTGTGGCTCAGCAGCCGGAGTGGCCCGCAACCACCTGACCGGGTGGACTATGCGGGGCTTGGGCGGCTACCCGGGTGGGTGGCGGAGTGGGGCATAAAGCAACGCGGGGTCAGCTACGGCCCATTCATGGCGGGCAAATGGGCCGTAACTGACCCCGCGTTGCTTGTGATGCGGGTCCGGTGCGGGGTCAGCTGGGGGTCAGGCGTAGTCGTTGTAGAAGCCGCGGCTGCTCTTAACCCCCAGCCAGCCCTTGGCGATGTACTCCTGCAGCATGGGGGCCGATTTGTTCTCAACCCCGGCCAGCTCGCAGTAGTGGTTCTCAATGTCCAGGACCACATCCAGTCCGACCTCGTCCATAAAGCGGAAAGGAGTGGTTTCCGATTTGAAGATGTCGGCGAACAAGGCGTCCACGTCCTGCGGCTCCGCCACTCCCTCGGCCACGACGAGGAGCGATTCGCGCTTGATCGCTGCCCAGATCCGGTTGAAGATGAAGCCGGTACTTTGCTTGCGCACCAGGTGCGGGATCAGCGCGTACCTGGGCAGCTCGGCCATGAGCAGCCCGATAATCCGCGGGTCGGTGTGGCCGCTGGACATCAGCTCCACCGAACGCACCGCCGGCGGCATGTAGAAGTGCATGTTCAGGACACGCTCCGGGCTGTTCACTCCGCCGATGAATTCGGAGGAAGCGAACGAGGAAGAGTTGCTGGCCAGCACGGCGTCCGGGGCTGCCAACTGGTCAAGGTCAGCGAAGATTGCCTGCTTAAGGCCAAGCTTTTCGGGGACCGACTCGACCACGAGCCACGAATCCCGGAGGGCGTCCACGAGGTTGTCCCTCGCCGCGAGCCGGACCGCCTGGTTGCCCCCGAGCTCTTCGACGGCGCGGTGGCGCTGGGTTGCAATGTACTCGATAGCGGCTTTGGCTACGGCGAGGCTTGTGTCGTAGACGCGCACTTCGGCGCCTTGGAGCGAAAGCATCAAGGCGATGCGCCGGCCCAGGGTGCCGCCGCCGATGACGGTAATGGGCCGTTCCGTGATATTGGCGGGGAGCGTATAGGTCATGTCAGTTCCTTTCAGGAGGCCACCGATGCGGCGGCCAGATTGATGCGGTTCGTGCTGGTGCCCCTGGCGATCAATACAAGGGCAGGAAGGGTGCCAAGCACAAGGGCCGTACCGCAGATCAAGGACCCCGGCGGCCCGGGAGGACTAAACTCGGTCCAAGCCTGCCCACCACCATGCGAGGAGCCTTCATGCGCGCCACCATCATCCACGCCCCCGGCGACATCCGGGTCGAAGACCGCGACTACCCCACCGTCCTGCTGCCCTCCGACGTCGTTGTGAAAGTGACCGCGTCCTGCGTCTGCGGCTCCGACCTGTGGCCCTACCGCGGGGTCAGGCCCACCCACAAACCATCAGCGATCGGTCACGAGTTCATCGGGACGGTCGAAAGCATCGGCGACGACGTCACCGAGCTCGCCGTAGGTGACTTCGTGATCGCACCGTTCGTGATCAGCTGCGGCGAATGCCCCCAGTGCCGCAACGGAGTCACCGTCGCCTGCGACCACCTGGCCGGGTGGGGCGGCAAGGACGACACCGGGCTCGCGGTCGACGGCGGCCAGGGCGAAGCGGTCCGCGTTCCGCTGGCCGAGTCCACCCTGGTCAAGGTTCCGGGCATCACCGAGCCGGACGCCGCCCTGCGCGCCAGCCTGCTGACGCTCTCCGATGTGATGGCCACCGGCCACCACGCGGCCCTCGCCGCCAAGGCCGGCCCGGGCAGGACCGTCGTTGTGGTCGGCGACGGCGCCGTCGGGCTCTGCGGCGTGCTGGCGGCGAAGCGGCTGGGCGCCGAGCGGATCATCGCCATGTCCCGCCACGCCGACCGCCAGGCCATAGCCCGCGAGTTCGGCGGCACGGACATCGTGGCCGAACGCGGCGAGGAAGGCGTGGCGAAGGTCCGCGAACTCCTCGGCGGGGTGCTGGCCGACTCCGTGCTCGAGTGCGTCGGGACCAAGGAATCCATGGATCAGGCGCTCCACAGCGTCCGTCCGGGCGGCGCGCTGGGCTTCGTCGGCGTCCCGACCGGTGGCGCCGAGGCCCCGCTGCGCTACCTGTTCGACACGAACATCTCCATCGCCGGCGGAATGGCCCCGGCCCGGACCTACATCCCCGAACTGCTGGCCGATGTGCTGGCCGGCACGATCAATCCGGGCCGCGTGTTCGACGTCGTTATGCCGCTGGAGGAAGCTCCCGAGGCCTACCGTGCCATGGATGAACGCCGCGCCATCAAGGTCCTGCTCACCCCGTAGCCGGAGCGCCCGGCATGGCTCCCGACGGCGGCGGTGCCGTGCCCGTGTGCGGCCTCTGGCGCGGGCCCTTGCACTCCAAACACCACGGGTCTAGCGTGAAGCGCATCAGCATCCACCGCCGCCACCGAGGAGCCATCATGGCCGGGTTTGTGCAGATCATCGAATTCCAGACGTCCCGCATCGAGGAGGTCGAGGCACTCGGCCGTCCGTCACGGACCGAAGGGACCACTGCCCCCACTTTCCGCCGGATCATGGCCACCGCAGACCGCGACCGACCCGGAACTTACCTCACTATCGTCGAATTCGATTCCTATGAATCGGCGATGGAAAACTCCAACCGGCCCGAGACATCCGACTTCGCCGCGAAGATGGCTGCCCTGTGCGATGGCCCGCCGACATTCCGCAACCTCGATGTGCAGTGGGAGGACGCCGGCGACGCGGAGGCTGGCTAGCGAGGGAGCAAAAAGTGGGTTCTGCAGGCATCAACGGGCAGGACAGCCTGGTACTGGACCTCCGTGATCTGGGCTCCGCGCCCCTGTCCCTGGTCGGCGGAAAGGCACTGAACCTCGGCAAACTGGTGGCCGCAGGCCTCCCTGTGCCGCGCGGGTTCTGCCTCACTACCTCTGCGTACCGGATGGCGGCGCCGCCGGAGCTGGATGCCTTGGCGGCGCACCTCGACGGCGCCGGCCCGGAGAAAGCTCCGGCTGGCGAGGAACTGGGTGAGCTGGCCAGGCGGGCGCGGGAGATGGTCGTGACAGCGCCAATCCCCCACGAGGTGGACGCCGCCGTCCGCAAGGCCTACGCCGGACTGGGCGCCTCGCCCGCGGTGGCGGTCCGATCCTCGGCCACAGCTGAGGACCTCCCGCTCACCAGCTTCGCCGGGCAGCAGGATTCCTACCTCGACATCGTGGGCGCTGACGCCGTGGTCCAGGCCGTCCGGCGCTGCTGGGCCTCGCTCTGGACCGAACGGGCCGTTGCCTACCGCTCCGCCAACGGGGTCAGCCACCGCGACGCCGGCCTCGCCGTCGTCGTCCAGGACGTCGTCCACGCCGCCGCCGCCGGAGTGCTGTTCACGGCCAATCCTGTCACCGGCACCCGGACCGAAACGGTCATCGACGCGAGTCCCGGGCCGGGGCAGGCGGTGGTATCCGGCGCGGTGAATCCCGACCATTTCGTGGTGGAAACGGCCACTGGCCAGGTCCTTCTCCGCTCGCCGGGAGGGAAGGAACCCGGGCGGCGGCCGAGCCTGGTGGATGCCCAGATCCGTGAACTCACCTCGCTGGGAGACACGGTCCAGCGGCTGTTCGGCACGCCCCAGGACATTGAATGGGTCATCGACGCCGGCGGGAAGCTCTGGCTGACCCAGTCGCGCCCGATCACCACGCTCTACCCTTTGCCCGATCCGGCCGCCGCGGAACCGTCCGGCTCGGAATCGCGGCCCGCAGCCGGGACCCGCGTGTACCTGTGCGGAACGTTGCTTCAGGGCCTCACCCGCCCGATCACGCCGATGGGACTCTCGGTGCTGGGCGCGGTGAGGAACCGCAAAGGCCCCTGGCAGTACGTCAATCCCGGGCTTCGCATGTACGTGGACCTGACGCCCCTGGTGCACAACAAATACGGCCGCAGCTACCTGCAGCGGATCCTCCCGCTGGCGGACGGGAGGTCCGGGGCAGTCTTTCCTGCGTTGCTTGAGGACCCGAGGTTCAGCGTCAGCAAACGCACCCTGCGCCAGTCCCTCGCCAAGGCCGGCGCGGCCCGGGGCATCCCCAGCAGCGAGGGGACAGACAGCGTTCTCCTGGTTCTCCGGCTGCTTCCAGCCCTGATCGGTGCGGCGCTGCGGCCCGAGGCGGAGCTGGCCCGGGCCCAGGCCTACGGCAAGCGCCTCGACGCGGAACTGGCGCTGCCCGAACCTGCCACTGCCTTCCGCCGGCTCGATCACACCCAGCGCATCCTGGACCGGACTGTTGACGGTCTGATCCTGGCCACCCTGCCGGGGCCCTCGGTCGGCTACATCATGCTGGCCGTGGCCCGCCGGCTGCTCCGTGGCATTGCGAAGCCCCGCGAGCTGGAGGCAGTGTTGCGCGGGCTGCCGCACAACGTGACCACCGAGATGGATCTTGAACTCTGGCAACTGTCGGTGGCCATCGGGGCGGACCCGGCGTCCCGCGAGGTCTTCCTGGCGAAAAACCCCGAGGAACTGGCCGCCGGCTTTGCTGCCGGCACGCTGCCGGCGGTGGCGCAGGCGGGCCTGAGCGGTTTCCTGGCGCGCTACGGCCACCGTGCGGTGGCCGAGATCGATCTCGGCATGCCGCGGTGGTCCGAAGTGCCGGACCACATCCTCGGCATGATCTCCAACTACCTGCGCGTGGAGGACCCCGAACAGGGCCCCGACCGGCAGTTCGCGCGGGCGGTGGACCATGCGGAGGACCGGATCCGCGATCTCGTGCAGCGGGCACGGGCGCGGAGCCGGCTCCGCGCCCGGCTCGTGGAGCTCTGCCTGCACCGGGCGCGGCAGCTGTCCGGGCTCCGCGAACTGCCGAAGTTCTTCATCGTCCAGGCCCTTGCCGCGATGCGCCGCCAGCTCCTCCTGATCGGCAGCGAACTCGCCGGGGCCGGGGCCGTCGCGGCCGCGGACGACGTCTTCTTCCTCGACTTTGATGAGGTACGCGTGGGCCTGCGCGGCGCGGACCTGAAGGGACTGGTCCGGGACCGCCGCCGGCTCTACAGCAATGAACTGCGACGGCGGCGCATCCCGCGGCTCCTGCTCTCCGACGGCACCGACGTCGAGGCCGCCCTGATGGCGAAGTCCCCGGCGTCCGGCGCCCTGGCTGGAACGCCGGCGTCGGCCGGCACCGCCACCGGCAGGGTCAGGGTCATCATGGACCCGGTAGGCGCCCACCTCGAGCCCGGGGAGATCCTGGTGGCGCCCTCCACCGACCCCGGCTGGACCCCGCTGTTCATGACCGCCGGTGCGCTCGTCATGGAGATGGGCGGCGTCATCTCGCACGGGGCCGTGGTGGCCCGTGAGTACGGGATCCCGGCCGTGGTCGGTGTGCCGGACGCCACCACCCGGCTGCGCACCGGGCAGATCGTCACGGTCGACGGCGCGGCCGGAACCGTGCGGTGATGATCGCCGCGAGGAACGTCCTGCGCCGGGTACCGGTCTGGGCGTGGCGGGTGATGATGCATTCCGTGCGCTCCAGCGAGAACTCCCGCTTCAACGTCGATCCCATCACCGCCGTCACGTACGTCCACGACGTCGACTTCGTGGGCGACGGCATCCGGGCGCACCGCCTCGACGTGATCACCCCGGCACCTGCCGGCACCCCGGGCAGCGGACCTGACGCCGCCGGTCCGCTGCCCGTCTACGTCTACTTCCACGGCGGGGGCTGGACCTCTGGAGACAAGGCCCCGTTGACCAAATACTGCGCCAGCCAGGCCGAGGGCGGCATGGTGGTGGTCAACGTCAACTACCGCATGGCACCGCGCTTCCACATGTTCCACGTCCTGGCGGACGGCAACGCCGCCTTGGCCTGGGTCCGCAGGAACATCGCAGGTTTCGGCGGCGACCCGTCGCGGATCATCCTCGGCGGGGACTCCGCCGGCGGCCAGATCGCGGCCCTCCTCACCGCCGCCAGTTTCCACCCGGAACTGGCCCGGCACTACGGGCTGAATCCTGCCGTGCCATCCACGGACTTCAAGGGCCTGGTCCAGCACTGCAGCATAGTGGACTTCTCCGTCTTCTTTGACAGGGGCTTTGTCCTGAGCCTGAACTTCATCCGGATGCTGCTTCCCGGCTTCCGCAGCCGGGGCCGCCAGATCCGTAGGGCCAGCGGCAGGACCGGCGGCAGCAGGCTTGAAGCGCTCCGCGAGGCTGCCGGCTTCCTCTCGCCGATCGAATGGCTGGACGCCCGCTTTCCGCCGGTCTTCGTGACCACCTCGGAGCGCGACTTTTTCTACGGCGCGAACCTGAACTTCATCGCCCGGCTGCGCGAACACGCGGTCCAAGTGGACACCCTCATCTACGGCCGGGACAACGCGAACACCGAGCACACCTGGCAACAGGACTTCCGCTATCCGGAATCGCAGGAAGTGTACCGGCGGATCCACGCCTTTGTGCGCAAAGTCGCCTAGGAACCGTCCCAAGGCAGCCACCCTGGGAGCTGCGGCATGCGCCGGCCGGCGGGGCTATGTTTAGTGCATGGCGTCCGCAGAGCGCAACACACAGGACCTGCCCGAACCCGAGCCTGAGGGCTGCGGTTCCGCGGTGGTCGATGACGCCGCGCGCCGCGATGCGGCCCTGCCCGACGTCGACTGGAGCGTCCTTCCCGAAGGCGCGGAGCGCGGCCACTTCGAGGCACCCAGCGGCACGCTCGCAACCATCGTCATGGGAGACCCCGGCAACCCGCGGGTGCTGCTTATCCCTGGGGCCACCGGGTCCAAGGAAGACTTCGGCCTGATGCTGCCCGAGCTCGCGGCGGCCGGGTATTTTGTGCTCAGCTGCGACATCGCCGGCCAGTACGAATCAGCCGGGGCCGGGCCCGAGCATCTGGTGCCACCGCGGGCCCACTACGATTACGATCTCTTCCGCGATGACCTCATCGCGATGCTCGACGACGGTGAAGGCGCCGCGCACGTCGTCGGGTATTCCTTCGCCGCGATCGTGGCGCAGATCGCCTTCGCGCAACGCCCCGAGAAGTTCCGCAGCCTGACGCTGATCAGCTGCCCGCCCGAGCCGGACCGGAGCTTCCTCGGAGTGCGCATTATCGGCCGGCTCAGCCGCTACGCCACCGGCCGTGTCGGCGCGGCGCTGACGATCTGGGGCATCCGCCGCAACATCAACAGGGTTCCCCCGCGCCGCCTGCGGTTCGTCAAGGACCGTTTCCGGTTGACGCGTCGCGAATCCGTCAGTGACATCTTCGACCTCATGCAGCACGCGCCCGATCTCCGTCCGGTCCTGGCCCGCGCAACCCTGCCGAAGTTTGTCGCCGTCGGGGAACACGACCTCTGGCCGCTGGCGTTGCACCGGCGTTTTGCACAGTCGATTGGTGCGCGGATCATGGTGTACCGCGGTGGGCACAGCCCGAGTGAAACCTCGCCGTACCAGATCAGCCGGGACCTGATCGCGCTCTTTGCCACTACTGGCTAGGCAGGGTGCCCGTGTTCCCAGCGTTTGCGACGCCGGCGCCGCCGCAGCGGGGGCTCCTTGGCGAATTCGATCCGGAACGTCGTCCACGCCATCGAGAGCCGGCGGCCGACGGCCTGCCAGCTCTCGAAGGGCCGCGCTGAGACGCCAACCCGAAGCGTCGGCTCGCAAATGACGGTCACCTCAGGGGGAAGCTGGTAGGAAATGTCGAGGTCGTCGTGGACCGGGGGCAGTCCTCGGCTGACCGAGCAACGGATCAGTTTCCACACCCCCGAGCGCAGGGCGAAGTTCGAGCCGAACAACGGCGGGTGTCCGAGCAGGTGTCCGATCGCCCAGAAGTACCCGGCGATATAGACATTCCGGCCCAGCCAGCGGGAAAAGCGGCTGCCGCCATAGAAATCCCCCGGGCCGGTCACGGCCGCGAACGGGCCAGCCCCGTCAAGGATGGCTTCGACGCGCTCCAGCCAGTCCGTCGGGGGAACCGAGTCGGTGTCCAGCCGCGCGATCACCTCGGACGTGGCTTCGTCGAACCCCTTCGCCGTGGACGCGGCGATCCCGGACAGATCGACGGCGATCCTCCGGACACCGGCCGCCGCGCAAACTGCCGCGGTGTTGTCTCTGCTGCCGTTGTCCACCACGATTACTTCGTCGGCGGGCCTGGTCTGCCGGGCGAGCGCGGCCAGGCACGCGGACAGCATTTCTGCATCGTTCCGCGAGGGGATGACCACCGAGATTGTTGACATCGTGCCCCGACTATAGCGCCCGGCCGATTCGAACTCCCCGCCTTAGGCCCTTGCACCGCGGGCCGGGGACCCGTACGTTGGGGACAGCGGACGAATGTCTCCGCAGCCGTTGGCCTCAGGGCCGCCGGAGATCAGCAGCGTTTCAGAAGGATATGGCATGGCTACAGGCACAGTTAAATGGTTCAACGCCGAAAAGGGTTTTGGCTTCATCGCCCCGGATGACGGGTCGGCCGACGTTTTCGCCCACTACTCGGCAATCGCCAGCAGCGGCTACCGCTCACTGGACGAGAACCAGAAGGTCGAGTTCGACGTCACCCAGGGCCCGAAGGGCCCGCAGGCTGAGAACATCCGCCCGCTCTAACAACTCTGGAAAGTAGCCCGGCCAGCCGGCCGGGACCTTTTCCCCGAAGACCACAAACGCCCCTCCGGAGGATTCCTCCGGAGGGGCGTTTGTGTGCCGGGAAGAGGGTGGAATGGAAGAATGACAGCATGGCACGTGGAACGCTGCGCATCTTTCTGGGGTCAGCACCCGGCGTCGGCAAGACCTACGCCATGCTCCGGGAGGGGCAACGGCTGCGCGGCAACGGCGAGGACGTCGTCGTCGCGTTCGCCCGGGACCGGGGCCGCCGGGACACGCGTGAACTGTTGACAGGGCTTGAGGGCATTCCGGCCCGGCGGGTGCCGTGGCGCGGGCTTCAGGCCGAGGAGCTGGACCTTGACGCAGTGCTCCGGCGCGCTCCCGCCACGGCGATCGTGGACGAGTACGCGCATGCCAATCTCCCCGGCAGCCGGAACCAGCACCGCTGGGAGGACATCGACGAACTGCTGGAGGCGGGGATCAATGTCCTGTCCACCCTGGACATCCAGCAGCTCGCTTCGCTCAGCGACGTCATCCACGCCATCACCCGGATCCGCCCCGCCGAGACCATTCCTGATGACATTGCCCGCCGGGCCGGGCAGATCCAGCTGGTGGACATCTCCCCCGAGCTCCTGCGCCAGCGGCTCGCGGACGGCAGGATCGTCGCAGCCGACCGGATCGATGCCGCCCTCTCGGATTACTTCCGTCCGGGCAATCTGGCCGCACTGCGTGAGCTGGCCCTGCTGTGGCTGGCGGACCGGGTGGACGAAGGCCTGGCCAGGTACCGGGAGGGCAACGGGATCGAGGCCAGCTGGCCCGCCCGCGAGCGCGTCGTCGTCGGGCTGGCCGGCGGCCCCGACGGCGAGGCCCTGATCCGCCGCGGCGCCCGGATCCTCAACCGGGTCAACGGCGGCGACCTGCTGGCGGTGCATGTGCGAGCGGCCGACGGGGTGCCCGGCGAGTCCCCGCAGGCCCTCGAAGCCCAGCGCAGGCTGGTCCAGGACCTTGGCGGCAGCTATCACGTCGTGGCCGGCGGAGATCCGGCCGGCGCCCTGCTCGACTTCGCCCGCAGCGTCAACGCCAGCCAGATCGTCGTCGGACTCCCCCGCCAGGGCAGGCTCTCCGGACTGGCGAAGGCCGTTCGCGGCGGGAGTGTTGCCGGCCGCGTGGCCCGCGGCTCCGGCGACATCGACGTCCTCACGGTCTCGCAGTCCCCCGGCAGCGGCGGCCCGGGCGTTTCCCGGCAGCGGGACCTGGAACGGGACCTGGAACGGGACCTGGGCCGGACAAGGGTCAGGATCGGCTTCGTTCTCGCGGTTTTCCTGCCGCCGCTGCTCCAGCTTGTGACCGCCGTGAATCCGGACAGGAACCTGGCCACGACCGTGCTGGTCCAGCTCACGGGGTCTGTTGCCGTGGCGCTCGTCGGTGGTCTCTGGCCGGCGGTCGTGGCGGCGGTCTGGAGCAGCCTGCTGGTGAACTACTTCTCCACCCCGCCGGTGGGCAACCTGGCCATCAGCGATTCGCAGAATGTGCTCGCCCTCCTGGTCTTTGTCGGGGTGTCCGCCGCCGTCGCAACCGTCGTGGACCTCTCGGCCAGGCGTTCCA
Organism: Arthrobacter sp. PAMC25564; assembly: GCF_004798705.1. Taxonomy (NCBI): domain Bacteria; kingdom Bacillati; phylum Actinomycetota; class Actinomycetes; order Micrococcales; family Micrococcaceae; genus Arthrobacter; species Arthrobacter sp. PAMC25564. Next base: position 272,987 of record NZ_CP039290.1, read on the forward strand.
AGGAGGCCGCCCGCGCCCGCGCCGAAGCCGCCACGCTGGCCGATCTTTCGCGCGGTGCGGCGGGCTCGGAAGACACCGTGACCGGCCTGCTCGAGCAGGCCATCGACGTTTTCCAGGTCCGTGGCGCCGCACTTTTCAACCTTCCCGAGGGCGACGGCGGCTCCCGGTCCGACTGGCGGCTCATCACCGGTGTCGGCGAGATCCCGCACGCCGCCGGTGGCTCAGGCACAGATTCCGGCGCCGGCCCGGCAGGGATCCAGGGCGAAAATGTGGAACGAATCGATGCCACGACCTGCCTGGTCCTCTCCGGCCGCGTCCTGCCGGCCAGCGACCGGAAGCTGCTTGGTGCCTTTGGTGTGCATCTGGTGGCGCAGCTGGAACGCCAGCAACTGCTGGCCAGCCGGAACGAAATCCTTCGGCTGGCCGAAAGCAACACCATGCGCACCTCAATCCTTCGCGCCGTCTCGCATGATCTGCGGACTCCACTGGCCGGGATCAAGCTCGCGGTCGGGGGACTCCGCCAGGAGGGGGTCCGCTACACCCGCGACGAGGAGCAGGAGCTGCTGGCCACTATCGAGGAGTGCTCCGACCGGCTGGATGTGTTGGTGGGGAACCTGCTGGACATGTCCCGGCTCACCTCCGACTCCATCAAGCCCCTGCTGCGACCGGTACGCTGGCACGAGGCAATTCCCGGCGGACTGCACGGGATCGCGGCGGACCTGGTGCGGGTGGAGCTGCCCGCCAATATGCCCGAGGTCGATGCAGACCCCGGGATGCTGGAGCGTGTCATTGCGAACATCGTCGAAAACGCCGTCAAGTACGCGCCTGGTTCGGACATTGTCCTGGCCGGTTCCGCCCGCGGGCTGACCCCTGCCACGGCGGGCGGACGTCCGGCCGGGGAACTGCGAATCATCGACCACGGCATGGGAGTCCCGGCAGAACGGGTAGTGGAAATGTTCCGGCCGTTCCAACGCCTCGACGACGCGACGCAGGCCACGGGCGTCGGTCTCGGCCTGGCGGTGGCAAAGGGCTTTATGGAGGCGATGGGCGGCAAGCTCACGGCCGAGGCGACCCCGGGCGGCGGACTGACCATGGTCATCAGCCTCCCGTTGTCCGCAGCCGCCTCCGTCGACGCGCATCAGGGCCAGGCCCCACTGGAACCACAATCGGCCCTGGCCCGTCGCCACGACGCGCCGCCGCTCCTCTCCGGGCGGGACGAGGGATGACCGGGAAGACGGGCGTCCTGGTGGTCGATGATGATCCGTACCTGTTACGCGCCCTGCGAATCACCCTGCAGGCCCATGGTTATGACGTCGCCACCGCCACGGACGGGCGCTCCGCCCTGCTCGCGGCCCGGCAGAACCCGCCCGCCGTCGTGGTCCTGGACCTCGGGCTCCCGGACATGGACGGCACCGGCGTCATCCGGGAGCTCCGCATCCGGAGCCGCGTCCCGATCCTGGTATTGTCCGCCCGGCACGGCTCCGAGGATAAGGTCCAGGCCCTGGACATGGGCGCCGACGACTACATCACCAAACCGTTCGGGCTGGACGAGCTGCTGGCCCGGCTGCGCGCCATGCTGCGCCGCAGCGAGGGTCCGGAGCAGGCACCGGTCATCGCCACCGATGCCTTCACGGTGGATCTGGCGAAACGCCGCGTCCTCCGCGACGGCCAGGATGTCCGGCTCACGCCCACGGAATGGAACATGCTCGAAGTACTGGTCCGGAACCCCGAAAAGCTCATCACCCAGCAGCAGCTGCTGACCGAGGTGTGGGGCCCGGCGTACGCCAAGGAAACCAATTACCTGCGCGTCTACATGGCCCAGTTGCGGCGCAAGCTGGAGCCGGACGCCGCCAATCCCCGCCATCTGCTCACCGAGGCGGGCATCGGCTACCGTTTCCTTCCGTGAGCCGGAGGCCTAGACGAAAGCCGACTTCCCGGTCACGGCCCGGGCCACGATGAGCGAATTGATCTCGTAGCTGCCTTCGTACGTGTAGAGGATTTCGGCGTCGCCGAAGAGCTTTCCCATCTCATAGTCGCTGCTGATCCCGTTGCCGCCCATCAGGGAGCGGCCCATTGCCACGGAGGCCCGGGCCAGCCGGGTCGTGGTGGACTTTGCCATCGCGGCCTGGACCATCTCCAGCTTGCCTTCCTCCTGGATGCGGGCCAGCTGCGCCATCAGCGCCAGCGAGGCGGTGGCGTTGCCCAGGATCTCGGCCAGTTGCTGCGCGATGAGCTGGAACCTGGCCAGCTCCTTGCCGAACTGCTTGCGCTCCAGCGCGTAGGAACGCGCGACGTCGAACGCGGCCAGCTGGATGCCGGCACCTTGCCAGCCGACCCAGGCCCGCGAATCGCGCAGCAACTCGTTGGCCTTGGAGAAGTCCGTGGCGCCGGGCAGCAGGTTGGACTCCGGGATGCGGACGTCCTCGAGCACGATGTCCGCGTTCTGCATGATCCGCAGCCCGATCTTGTTGGCGATCTTGGTGGCGGTGTAGCCGGGCCGGTCCGCTTCCACGATGAAGCCCTTGATCTGCTGGTCGGCGACGTCCCGGGCCCAGACCAGGGCGAAGTCCGCGATGGTGCCGGCACCGATCCAGCGCTTGGCGCCATTGATCACCCATTCCCCGCGCTCGAGCCGTGCGGTCGTTTCGAGTCCCCCGGCGATGTCCGAGCCATGGTCCGGCTCCGTCAGCGCGAAGGCACCGAGCTCGGTGAAGGCGGTCAGCCCCGGCAGCCAGCGTGACTTCTGCTGTTCCGAGCCCAGCTGGTCGATCATGCCGACGATCAGCTCATTGTGGATCCCCACGAGCGCCGAAAGCGACACGTCTGCCCGGGCCACTTCGACATACATCAGGCCTTTGAAGAGCTTGGACGTCCCGTCGGTCTGCAGGCCGCCCAGCCCGTGCTTGCCCAGTTCGGCCAGCAGCCCGAAGGGAAACTCCTCGCGGTTCCAGTAGTCGATCGAGGCTGCCCGGATCCGGGACTGCAGGAATTCCCGGATCTCCTGGTAGCGGATCTGCTCATCCGGGGGCAGCAGCTCCACGATGTACATCAGGTCGGCGTCCGGAAATGGCGGCTCCGCCGCTGTTTCCGCCGCTGATTCCGCTGTGGCGGAGCCCTGTCCGCTGGCACGTCCTTGTGGCTGCACGGGCATGTGTCCCTTCGTCATGCGCCGCCCGTTGAGCGGCGCCGCTCTTCCAAACCCTTGGATGTCCTAGTATATTGCACAGTGATGGGTATCACTAGGGAACTGGTGGTCTCCGGGCAACGGCGCCGGGCTTGAACGGCTGCGCCACCAGACTTCGAAAGGTGCACCATGACAGTCACTGAGGAATTCCGTGCCGCACGCGACCGCCTGCTGGATCTCCGCAAGGATTACGGCGCAGCGCGCAGCCAATTCCAGTGGCCGCGGTTTGAGCAGTTCAACTTCGCCCTGGACTGGTTTGATGCGATCGCGGCGGACCCGGCCAAGGCCGGGAGGCCGGCCCTCGTAATCGTGGAGCAGGACGGCTCCGCGACGCGGCGCAGCTTCGCGGACCTCGCCCGCCGCTCCGCCCAGGTGGCCAACTGGCTTCGGGGCCAGGGGGTGCGCCGCGGCGACCGGATGATCATCATGCTGGGCAACCAGGTGGAACTCTGGGAGCTGATGCTCGCCGGCATCAAGCTCGGCATCGTGATGATCCCGACCACCACCCTGATGGGGTCTGCGGACCTGCTGGACCGGGTGGAACGCGGCGGGGCGAACTGGGCCGCCGTCGGGAGCGCCAACATCGCCAAATTTGCCGACGTTCCGGGCGACTACACCCTGATCGAAATCGGCGGCGAAGCCACCATTCCGACGGCCCTGCAGTACTCGGAGTCCGCCGCCTCCCCGACGGACTTCACCCCGGATGCCCCGACCCTGGCGGACGAAACCCTGCTGCTCTACTTCACCTCCGGCACCACCTCCAAGGCCAAGCTGGTGGAGCACACGCACACCTCCTACCCGGTGGGACACCTGTCCACGATGTTCTGGATCGGGATGGAACCGGGCGATGTGCACCTCAACGTGGCCTCTCCCGGCTGGGCGAAGCATGCGTGGTCGAATGTGTTCACCCCCTGGATCGCCGAGGCGTGTGTGTTCATCTATAACTACGAACGTTTCGACGCCAAGGCACTGATGGAACAGATGGACCGCGAGTCCGTCACGAGCTTCTGCGCCCCGCCCACCGTCTGGCGGATGCTCATCCAGGCCGACCTGACCCAGCTGAAGAACCCGCCGACAAAGGTGGTCTCCGCCGGCGAACCGCTCAACGCCGAGGTGATCGACCAGGTCCAGCGTGCCTGGGGCCAAACCATCCGGGACGGCTTCGGCCAGACAGAGTCCACCGTGCAGATCGCCAACACACCCGGCCAGCCGATCAAGATCGGCGCCATGGGCAGGCCGCTGCCCGGCTACGACGTTGTGCTGGTTGACCCCGCCACCGGCGAGGAAGGCAACGACGGCGAGCTCTGCCTGCGCCTGGACCCGCGCCCCGTCGGGCTGATGAAGGCCTACTACGGCGACCCCGAGAAGACGGCGGACGCCTTCCGTGACGGCTACTACCACACGGGTGACATGGCAAGCCGGGACGAGCGCGGCATCATCACCTATGTGGGCCGCGGCGACGACGTCTTCAAGTCCTCGGACTACCGGCTCTCGCCCTTCGAGCTGGAAAGCGTGCTGATCGAGCACCCGGCGGTGGCGGAGGCCGCCGTCGTCCCCTCCCCCGATCCGCTCAAGCTGTCCGTGCCCAAGGCATTTGTGGTCCTGGCCGCCGGGCATCAGCCCGGCCCGGAACTGGCCGAGGACATCCTGCGGTACTGCCGCGACCATCTGGCCCCCTTCAAGCGGATCCGCCGGCTGGAATTCGCCGAACTGCCCAAGACCATCTCCGGCAAGATCCGGCGCGTGGAGCTGCGGCACAGCGAGGAAGTGCGGCACGGCGGCGGCGCGGTTCCCGAAGGCCTCGGCACGGAGTACTCCGAATCGGACTTCCCGGGCCTGAAAAGCCAGCCGGAAAAGCTAGGCTGAACCCATGACGCTTGAGACGACCAGCAAGGGGTGCCGTGGGAACTCCGCTGCCGCGTGACCCGATTGCCGATGCCCGGCTGAACTGGGAGCGGCACGGCTGGGGCGATGTTGCGGCGCCGATGGCTGCCATCACCGCCATCATGCGGACCCAGCAGATCCTGCTGGCCCGGATCGAAGCGGCCCTCAAGCCGTTCGGGCTGACCTTTGCCCGGTACGAACTGCTGGCCCTGCTGAGTTTCGCCCGCAGCGGCGCGCTCCCGATGAACAAGGCGAGCGCTCTGCTGCAGGTCCATCCCACCTCGGTGACCAACGCCGTCGACCGGCTCCAGGACGCCGGGCTGGTGCTCCGCTCGCCGCACCCCACCGACGGTCGCACCACCCTGATTGAGCTCACCCCCGAGGGGCGCGCCCTGGCCAAGCGTGCGACGGCGGTGCTGAACTCGGAGGTCTTCGGCCGGTCCGGTTTCGAGGAGCACGACGTCGACCAGCTGATCCGGATCCTGGGCGCCTTCCGCCGGAATGCCGGGGACTTCAGCAGCTGAGCCGTACACTTCGTCTGCGGGGCCATCGGTGGGACGGAACCGGAACCAAGGAGAGCTGCATGGAATTCGATGAATCGTTCTGGGACGAGCGGTACCGCCTGCCCGGCCAGCACGGATCCGTGTGGAGCGGGCAACCGAACCCCCAGCTGGTGGCCGAAGCCGCGGATCTCGTGCCCGGTTCCGCGCTGGACGTCGGGGCGGGAGAAGGCGCGGATGCCGTCTGGCTTGCCCGCCGTGGCTGGCGGGTGACGGCGGTGGACATCTCGTCCGTGGCCCTGGCCAGGGCAGCCGCCGCGGTGGAAGATGACCCGGAAACTGCCGCCCGCATCAACTGGCAGCACCAGGACCTCACGGCCTCCCCGCCCCCGGCCGGGACCTTCGACCTCGTCTCGGCCCAGTACCTGCACCTGCCTGCACCGCAAAGGGATGGGGTGTACCGCCGGCTCGCCGCGTCGGTGGCCCCCGGCGGGACGCTGCTGATCGTGGGCCACCACCCCTCGGACCTGGAAACCAGCGTGCGCCGGCCCTCTGCACCCGGGTTGCTCTTCACCGCCGAGCAGATCGCGGCGGACCTCGATCCACGCGAATGGGAGATCGTAACCTGCGTGTCACGGCCGCGGGCCGAGGGCGACCCCGACGGCACCCCGGTCACCGTCCAGGATTCCGTGCTCCGCGCCAGGCGCAAGGCGCGGGCCTAGCAGGCGCGCCGCCCGAAGCCCCAGGACTGGCCCGGGGGAACGCCTCAGGGCCAGGCCCGGCCTCCGCCTGCTAGCGCTGCTTGAATTCGGCCTGGCGCTTCCCGCTGAACGCCGCCATGCCTTCCTTCTGGTCCTCGGTGGCGAACAGCGAGTGGAAGAGGCGGCGTTCGAACAGCACGCCCTGGCCCAGCCCGGTCTCGAAGGCGGCGTTGACGGCTTCCTTGGCCAGCATCGCCACGGGCTTTGACTTGGACGCGATCAGCTCCGCGGCCTTCAGCGCCTCGTCAACGACGTCCGCGGCCGGCACCACGCGGGACACCAGCCCGGACCGTTCGGCCTCCTCGGCCCCGATGAAGCGCCCGGTCAGGATCATGTCCATCGCCTTGGCCTTGCCCACCGCACGGGTCAGCCGCTGCGAGCCGCCCATCCCCGGCAGGACGCCCAGGTTGATCTCCGGCTGGCCGAACTTCGCGTTGTCCCCGGCGATGATGACGTCGCACATCATCGCCAGCTCGCAGCCGCCACCGAGGGCGAAGCCGGACACCGCCGCCACCACCGGGATCCGCAGCCGGGTGAAGTCCTCCCAGCCACGGAACCAGTCCGCCGCGTACATCTCCATGTAGCCCTTGGACTGCATCTCCTTGATGTCGGCACCGGCCGCGAAGGCCTTCGCGGAACCGGTGACCACAACGGCGCCCACCCCGGGATCCGCGTCCATCTCCGTCACCGCTGCCACCAGTTCATCCATGGTGGCCTTGTTGAGGGCGTTCAGCGCCTCGGGCCGGTTGAGCGTCACGAGGCCCACCCGGCCGCGGCGCTCCACCAGAATGTTCGCGTACTCTGTCATAGGTGTCCCCTTTGGCTGGTGCCCGTTCAGGCTGCTGGTCAAATCTGCGGGTTCCGCGCTAGTGCGAGGACTTGTCCCGGATGTCGGTGATGATGCCGGAGAAGTCCCGGCCCGCACCGCCTTCCGCGGCAAAGGTATCGTAGATTTCCGAGGCGAGGGGGCCCAGCCGGGCGGCGACGCCGGTGCTTGTCAGGGCGTTCAGCGCCAGTTTGAGGTCCTTGGCCATCAACGCGCCGGCGAAGCCGGGCTGGTAGTCCCGGTTGGCGGGGCTTGTGGGAACCGGCCCCGGCACGGGGCAGTTGGTGGTCAGCGCCCAGCACTGTCCGGAGGCCGCGGAGGCGACGTCGAACAGCGCCTGGTGCGTGAGTCCCAGTTTCTCGCCGAGCACAAAGGCCTCGCTGACCGCGATCATCGAGACGCCGAGGATCATGTTGTTGCAGATCTTCGCGGCCTGCCCCGCGCCGTGCTCCCCGCAGTGGACCACGCGCTTGCCCATCACTTCGAGCATCGGTTTGACCGCCTCGAAGTCTTCCGACAGCGCGCCGACCATGAACGTCAGGGTGCCTGCCTCGGCGCCGACGACGCCGCCGGACACCGGCGCATCCACCGCGCGGTGGCCGGCCGCGATGGCCAGTTCCGCCGCCTCACGGGCCTCGTCCACGTTGATGGTGGAGCAGTCCAGGAACATGGTGTCCGGTCCGGCGGCCTCCAGCAGCCCGGGTTGTCCGCCCGTGCCCCGGTAAGCGTCCAGCAGGTGCCTGCCGCTGGGCAGCATGGTGAGCACGACGGCAGCACCGGCCACCGCCCCGGCCGCCGTGTCCGCGGTGGAGATGCCGTGTGCCCGGGCAGATTCCAGCGCCGCCGGCACCAGATCGAAACCGGTCACGGAGTAGCCGGCCTTGACCAGGTTGACGGCCATCGGACCGCCCATGTGTCCCAGGCCCAGGAAGGCGATCGTGCCCTCGGCCCGCACGGGCTCAGAGCGTGTGGTCTCAGACATGATTGGTCTCCTTTGAAGATAGCTGCAGTTCACGCTCGCCCAGCGGCGCGAAGTAGGCCTCGACGTCGTCGCGGCTTACCTCCGCGAGGGTGGCAGGCTGCCAGTGCGGGGTGCGGTCCTTGTCCACCACCTGCGCCCGGATGCCCTCGCGGAAGTCGGGGCCCTCGAGGAAGCGCAGTCCCACCCGGTATTCCTGCTCGAGGGCCTCCGCCAGGCTCAGCCCGCGGACCCGGCGCAGGGATTCCAGCGCCACCTTCACCGCGGTCGGGGACTTGGCCGCGATCGTCTCGGCCGGGCCGGCAGTCTCTCCCCCAAAGGCGCGCAGCCGGCGCAGGATCTCCTCGGCGTCGTCACCTGAATAGCAGGCGTCGATCCACTCCCGCTGCCGTTCCAGCGTGGAGGCCGGGGGCTGCTCCGAGAAGCGCGCGACGGCGGCTTCCACCGGTTGGGTTTCCAGTGCCGCCGCCAACTCCGCCAGGCGGCCGGACGGCACGAAGGTATCCGCGAGCCCCAGGAACAGGGCGTCCGCGCCGTCCAGATGCGCGCCGGTCAGCGCCGCATGCGTGCCGGACTCCCCCGGCGAGCGGGAGAGCAGCAACGTTCCGCCGACGTCGGGCACAAACCCGATCGTGGTTTCCGGCATCCCCGTCCGGGTGCGTTCGGTGACGATCCGGACCGAACCGTGCGCGGAGATCCCCACGCCGCCGCCGAGGACCAGCCCGTCCATGAACGCCACGTACGGCTTGGGATAGGCGGAGATGAGGGAGTTCAGCCGGTATTCCTCGGCCCAGAAGTCCGCCGTCGCGTTGCCGCCGTCGAGTATGTCCCGGTATATGGCGACGATGTCGCCGCCGGCGCAGAGTCCCCGGTCGCCGGCGCCACGGACCAGCACCGCGGCCACGGAGTCGTCGTCCGCCCAGAGCGTGAGCTGCTCCAGCATGGCCGACACCATGCCCGCGGTGAGGGCGTTGACTGCCTGGGGCCGGTTGAGCGTGATGACGCCCAGCCGGCCGCGCCTTTCAAAGAGAACTTCGTCGAACAGGGCTTCAGCAGGCAGCGCGTCCCCGGCGTGTTTGCCTACCATCAGCTTCCTTCCGGCATCACGAAGCTGGTGCCGGTGCGGATGCCTGAGGGCCAGCGGGTGGTGACGGTCTTGGTCTTGGTGTAGAAGCGGAAGGCATCGGCGCCGTGCTGGTTGAGGTCACCGAAGCCTGAGGCCTTCCAGCCGCCGAAGGTGTAATAGGCGATCGGCACCGGGATGGGGACGTTGATGCCGACCATGCCCACCTGGACCCGGCTGGCGAAGTCCCGGGCGGAGTCACCGTCGCGGGTGAAGATGGCCACGCCATTGCCGAATTCGTGTTCGCTGCACAGCCGGAGGGCCTCGTCGTAATCCTCCGCGCGGAGCACGCTCAGCACCGGGCCGAAGATCTCCTCTTTGTAGATCTTCATCTCCTTGGTGACGTTGTCGAATAGCGTCGGGCCCACCCAGAAGCCGCCCTCATAGCCCTCGACCTTCAGGCCGCGGCCGTCCGCCAGGAGGCTGGCGCCTTCCTCTACGCCGGCCTGGATGTAGCCTTCGATCCGCTCCTTGGCGGAGGGCGCCACGACGGGTCCGAAGTCCGAATCCCCGGCCAGGCTGTGGCCGACCTTGAGGTCCTTGATCCGTTCCTGCAGCTTGGACACAAGCGCATCGGCGGTGGCCTTGCCCACGGGTACTGCGACCGAAATCGCCATGCAGCGTTCGCCGGCGGAGCCAAACCCGGCGCCCATCAGGGCATCGGCGGCCATGTCCAGATCGGCGTCCGGCATGATCACCATGTGGTTCTTTGCCCCGCCGAAGCACTGCGCACGTTTGCCGTTGGCGGCCGCGGTGGCGTAGATGTACTGGGCGATCGGGGTCGAGCCGACGAAGCCGATCGCCTGGACCCGGGAGTCCTCCAGCAGCGCGTCGACGGCCTCCTTGTCCCCGTTGACCACGTTGAAAACCCCGTCCGGCAGCCCGGCCTCGGTGAACAGTTCCGCGAGGCGGAGCGGCACGGAGGGGTCCCGTTCGGAGGGCTTGAGGATGAAGGAGTTGCCGGCGGCGAGGGCCGGACCGGACTTCCACAGCGGAATCATGGCAGGGAAGTTGAACGGCGTGATGCCGGCAACGACGCCGAGCGGCTGGCGCATCGAATGGACGTCGACCCCGGTTCCGGCGCTGTCCGAAAACTCGCCCTTGAGCAGGTGCGGGGCGCCGGCGGCGAACTCCACGACCTCGATGCCCCGCTGGATGTCGCCCTTCGCGTCCAGGAAGGTCTTGCCATGCTCGGAGGACAGCAGGGTGGCGAGCTCGTCCAGGTTCTGGTTGACCAGGTCCACGAACTTGAGCAGGATCCGGCCGCGGCGCTGCGGGTTCATCGCGGCCCATTCCAGCTGGCCCTTCTCCGCGCTGGCGATCACGTTGCGGACCTCGTCGGTGCTGGCCAGCGGGACCCTGGCCTGGACCTGGCCGGTGCACGGATCATACACATCGCTGAATCGGCCCGATGTGCCTTGTACGTGCTGTCCGTCTATGTAATGGGAAAGTTCACGAACCATGGTCGAATGCTCCTTTGCACCTGTGGTTGCCTGATGTGGATCCGGCTTTGATCGCCGGCCACGACTGCCGGCATGATGTCCTGGCCGGTTGTGATCCAGGTCATCCCTGCTGCTGAATATACTCGGACTTCCTAGTAATTTCCAGAGGGGCCGGACCGGGCCGCCGCTTCGTCCGGCAGCCAAATTCGGTAAGTTAGGAACTGTGAAGATTGCTACCTGGAATGTGAATTCGCTCCGTGCCCGCGCCGACCGCGTTGAGGCATGGCTTCAGCGCACCGACTGTGATGTCCTGGCCCTCCAGGAAACCAAGTGCAAGGACGAGAACTTCCCCTGGGAGTTGTTCGAGAAAAACGGCTACGAGGTGGCACATTTCGGCCTGAGCCAGTGGAACGGCGTGGCCATCGCTTCGCGCGTCGGCCTCGACGACGTCGAACGCACCTTCATGGACCAGCCCGTCTTCGGCAAGGGCGGCAAGGACGAGGTGCAGGAGGCCCGCGCGATCGGCGCCACCTGCGGCGGCATCCGGGTCTGGAGCCTCTACGTCCCCAACGGGCGGGCGCTCGACGACGAACACATGCCGTACAAACTCAGCTGGCTGGACACGCTGCGGTCCCACGCCGAGGGATGGGTCCGGGATGACTCCGAAGCGCAGATCGCGCTGATGGGTGACTGGAACATCGCCCCGCAGGACGAGGACGTCTGGGACATCGATTATTTCCGCTCCGAAGGCCTCACCCACGTCAGCGAGCCGGAACGGGCGGCCTTCCATGCCTTCGAAAACGCCGGATTCACGGATGTTGTCCGCCCGCATGCCCCGGGTCCCGGGGTGTACACCTACTGGGACTACACCCAGCTGCGGTTCCCGAAGAAGGAAGGCATGCGGATCGACTTCATCCTGGCCTCCCCCGCGCTGGCTTCCCGGGTCACGGGCGCGATGATCGACCGCGAGGAACGCAAGGGCAAGGGCGCCTCCGACCACGCCCCCGTGATTGTGGAGCTGAGCGACTGATGCCGGCCGCCCAGGGAAGCGTTGTGGTCCGATGACGGGAAACCTCTACCGCGGGCAGGCCGGCTTGCCGTTCTCTTCCGCGCTTCGGATCTATGAACCCCTGGACGCCTTCCCCGAGGAGCAGCAGGAGGTCCTCCGGGCGGCGGCGGCCGGGACGGCTTCCCGTGCGGCTGTGGAGAACGCCGAGCTGTTGGCCTCCCTGGGCCGCATCACGCGCCCGGGCGGGGATCCCTTTCCCACCGGGCGCACGGATCTCGTGCGCGTTGTTGTGGCACCGGCAAAGAAGGGTTCCGTCACGAAGCAGGCTGCCGGTTCCCTTCCCGGGCCCGTCTCCGCCGCGCAGCCCGAGCGGCTGCTGTATTGCCCCAGCCAGCTGGTCCTCCGGGCAGGGCTGGCCGCAAATGCCCTGATGGAAGGGATCCACGGGCCGCTGGCCCAGCTGCTGATCCCGGAGGAACAACGCGAACGGCACCAGGAACGCATCGACGAGGCCCGGTCCCACGACGGGCTGGGGCGAGTCCACACCCGGGCGTCGACCTGGGGCATCCCGTTCAGCTGGTTCTGCCTGTTCCAGGAATCGGACCCCACGGATGTTGTGGAGTCCGAGGGGCACATCGTCACCGTGCGCATCCGTGCGACGATCAGCGAGGCCCTCGAGAGGGTCCGGTACGCGGTGGCGCATCTGGCCCTCGCCGCCCCGGACCTGGACATGCTCGAGGACCTGACCCAGCTCACGGAGTGGCTTGAGCTGTTCCACCGGGATTCCGTCGTGGAACTCGATTACGGCGCGGTGGCGGACAAGGTCTACCCGGACGATTCCCCGCTGGACGTCCGGCTCGGCATCGAGTGCCTTGCCGAGGGCGACATGACCGGGGCGGCCGCGGCCTACCGCCGGCTGGCCTCACGCTGGATCCCGATCCGGCAGCTGGCACGCGCCTCCTGAGCTGCCCGGGCCAAGATTCCTGCGCGGTTCCTAGCTTGCAGGCTCCCCGGACCGGGGCGCCGCCGTCGTTCTCCTGATGATCAGTTGGTGCGGCGCCACGGTGGAGCGCACCGCTCCTTCAATGCCGTCGAGTTCATCCAGCAGCATCTTGGTGCCCAGCTCGGCCTGTTCGTCCGGGAGCTGTCCAACGGTGGTGAGCCCCACGGCTTCAGAAAAGTCGTGGTTGTCGATTCCGATCACCGAGAGGTCCGCCGGAACCCGGACCCCGGCCCGGCCGGCCTCGAAGATGACCCCCATCGCCATCTCGTCCGAGGCACAGAAGATTGCGGTGGGCTTCGCGCCGGGCCTGTCCCAGAGCCGGTGGAACGCTTCCTGCCCGCTGTGGACGGTGAAGTCCCCCCACTGGTCCCACTCCCGCCGGACGTCCAGCCCGGCTTCCGCCATCACGTCCTGGAAGGCCTTGATCCGGACCCGGGGAACGTCGAAGTTCAGGTCCGTTTCGTCGTCGCCGTGCAGGAGCGCGATGTCCCGGTGACCGAGACCGATGAGGTGGCGCACGGCAGTGGAGGCCGCGGCGTAGTCGTCGATGCCGATATACGGGCATTCCTCGACGTGCCCGCCCACGACGACCAGCGGGATGTCGATCTTCTGGAGATGCTCGATTTCCTCGTGGGTCAGCGCCATGCACAGGACCAGCAGCGCGTCGATCTGCTTATAGACCATGGTCTTGCTGAAGAGCCGCTCGCGGTTGCTGCCGTGGCCGCCCAGGTTGAAGAGGGAAAGGTTGTACTGGCGGGCGTGCAACTCCCGGTCCGCGCCCTCGATCGCCTTGGAGAAGAACCAGCGGCTGACGAAGGGAGCCAGCACTCCGATGGTCCGGGTCCGGCCGGTGGCCAGTCCGGACGCCGAGGAAGAGGCCACATAGCCGAGATCCGCCGCGATGCCGAGGATTTTCTCCCGGGTGGCCGGCGATACCCGGGGCAAGCCCCGGACGGCCCTGGATACGGTGGCGGTGGAGACCCCGGCGGCGGCGGCAACATCCTCGATGCTGATGCCGGAGTGCCCGCCGCGCTGCGCCCTGTCAGTTGTCCGTGCCACCGTGTCCTCTTGTCGACTGTCCGCAGAAGCCTATCGGCTGTCCGCGGAAGTGCCTTCCCCGCATCCCCCGTGACGACGCATATGACGGCGACTCCAGCGCCCGCCCGTCAGCTGCGCCGGGTCGCCGTCCGGTGCGGCAGCCGCCGCCGCAGCCTGGTCATGCCGTACAAAGCCAGCAACATGCCCAGCAGTCCCAGGGCCCAGCCGAGGGCCGGCTGGCCGGTCACTTCCATCCAGAGTGTGACCACCAGCAGCACGACCGCCCAGAAGCCCAGGAAACCGATGATGATGTCGAAGTCTTCCCCGGAGCGCACGCGCCGGTGTACTGACCGGACCTCCCCCGGTTTGCGCCGGCCCGGGGCCGGCTTGCCCCGGGCCGCGAAGGGTGTCACTTGACTGCACCCGCCGTCAGGCCGGCCACGATCTTCCGCTGGAAGACCAGCACCAGGACCACGAGGGGAATGGTGACGATGGTGCCCGCCGCCATGATGGCGGTGTACGGAATCTGGTTGGGCTGGGCGCCGGCGAAGCTCGCGATGGCCACCGTCACCGGCTGGGTCGCATCGCTGGAGAGCTGGCTGGCGATCAGGAACTCATTCCAGGAGGAGATGAACGCCAGGATCGCCGTGGTGAAGATGGCCGGGGCCGCCAGCGGCATGATCACCTTGCGGAACGCCTGCCCCTGGGTGCAGCCGTCCACCCGGGCCGACTCCTCGAGCTCCCATGGCATCTCGCGGAAGAAGGACGTCATGGTGTAGACGGTGAGCGGGAGCACAAAGGAGATATTCGGAATGATCAGCGCTTGGTAGGTGCCGATCCAGTGGATGTTCGTGAAGAGCTGGAACAGCGGGGTGATGAGGGCAACGCCCGGGAACATCGAGGCTCCCAGGATGAAGCCCAGCACGAGGAACTTGAACCTGAAGTTCAGCCGTGCCAGCGCGTACGCCGCGAACACGCCGAGGATCAGCGAGACCAGGGTGACCACCAGGCCGATGAACACACTGTTGAGCAGCGCCTGTCCGAACCGGTTGCCGAAGGAGGTGTCGAAGGCCGTGTTGAAGTTGTCCAGCGTGATGTGGGTGGGCAGCAGCGAGGTGTCGTAGGTGAAGCCGACGTCCCGGAATGCGGTGACGACCATCCAATAGGCCGGCGCAAGGCACCAGATGAGGATCACGGCGGCACTGATATAGGTCCGCCCCTGCGCCCACTTCTCCCGGTTCTGGGAAAGCTTCCGGCCCCGGTCCTGCTGGGCCCGCAATGCTGTCGCGGTGCTCATTTCTTCTCCTTGGCTGCGCCGGTCTGCTGCTCCACGACATTCGCGCCGAGGAACCGGACGAAGATGAAAGCGACCAGAAAGATGATGATGAACGTGATCGTGGAGAGGGCCGCCGCAGCATTGAAGCCCTGCCTGATCTGGTTGATCACCAGGATGGACAGGGTGGTGGTGTTGTTCGCGCCTCCGGTCAGGATGTAGGGGAGGTCGAACATACGCAGGGCGTCCAGGGTACGGAACAGGATGGCCACCATGAGGGCCGGTTTGACCAGCGGCAGCGTGATCATCCGGAACCGCTGCCAGGCCGTGGCGCCGTCAACCTTTGCCGCTTCATACACTTCGGCCGGGATCATCTGCAGGCCTGCCAGGATGAGCAGCGCCATGAACGGCGTCGTCTTCCACACATCCGCGATGATGACCGCCCACTTGGCCGGCCACTCGCTGCCGGTCCACAGGATCGTGGTGTTGAACATCTTGTTGGCGATGCCCTCGAAGGCGAAGATGAACAGCCACAGCTTGGCGGTGACGGCGGTAGGGATGGCCCACGGCACCAGCACGGCGGCGCGCACGGCGCTGCGGCCCTTGAAGGTCCGCGCCATGATGATGGCCATCCAGAATCCAAGCACGGTCTCGAACGCCACGGTCACCACCGAGAAGAAGAAGGTGGTGGCGGTGGCCGACCAGAACTGCGATCCCAGGGTTCCGGGCGGGCAGGCCAGTGTTCCGCCGCCCGGGGCGGAACACTGCTGGGCCAGCCAGTTGACGTAGTTCTGGACGCCGGCCGGGCCGCCGGCGGTGAAGAGTCCTGTGACCGGGTCAAGGCCTGCGTCCTTCTGGAAGGACATAACGACGGCGCTGACGATCGGGTAAACGATCACAATCGCAAGGGCGATGATGGTCGGTGCCAGGAGCCACGAGGCCCACCGGCCCTGGCTCGCGATGCGGTTGTCTTCCCCCACGCCGTTAGGTGCGCGGTGGAGCGGGGTCCCGCCCGACGCCGGTGCCTTGACCGGCGTCGGGCCCAATTCGGTTGCCATGGCTGAACTACTGTCCCGCGCTGGCTGACTCGATGGACTTCTGCATGTCAGACAGTGCGGCGTCCACCGGCTTCTCCCCCTTGATGGCGGAGTAGGCGTTTTCCTGGATGGCCTTGGTCACGGCCGGGTAGAACGGGGTGACAGGACGCGGCACGGCGTTCTCGATCGAGGTCTTCAGCACCGGCAGGTACGGCAGCTTCGCGACGAGGTCCTTGTCGTCATAGAGCGCGCCGAGCACCGGAGCCAGGGAGCCCTGGGTGGCGAAGAACTTCTGGGTTTCATCCGTGGTCAGGAATTTGATGAAGTCCAGGGCCGTGGCCTTGTTCTTGGAGTACACGCTGACGGCGGTGTTGTGACCGCCCAGCGAGGAGGCGCCCGGGCCGTCCTTGCCCGGAAGGGCTGCCATGCCGAGCTTGTCCTTCACCGCGGAGGAACCTTCAGTGGTGGCCAGGTTGTACACGTACGGCCAGTTGCGCAGGAAGAGCAGCTTGCCGGATTGGAAGGCCTGGCGGGATTCCTCTTCCTTGTAGGTGATGGCTTCCTTCGGAATGTTGCCGTCCGCATAGGCCTTCGCCAGGTTGCCGAGACCGGCCTTGGCCGCGTCGGTGTTCAGGCTGGGCTTGCCGTCCTTGTCCAGCACGGAACCGCCCGCGGAGTTGATCGCCTCGGAGGCGTTCACCGTCAGGCCCTCGTATTTGGAGAACTGGCCCGCGTAGCAGCCGATGTTGTTGGCCTTGGCGATGGAGCACATGCCCATCATCTCGTCCCAGGTCTTGGGAGCCGTGGGCACGAGGTCCTTGCGGTAGTACAGGATGCCGCCGTCCGAGGACTGCGGTGCCGCGTACAGGATCCCCTTGTAGGTGGCGCCGTCCACCGTCGGCTTCAGCATGGCGGAGGTGTCGACGGCCATCTTGTCCTTGAGTGGCTGCAGCCAGCCCTTGGCCGCGAATTCCGCGGTCCAGACGAGGTCGACGCTCATGACGTCATAGCTGGTGGAATCCTTGGCCTGGAGGTGCTGGACGAGGTCATCGTGCTGCTGGTCCGCCTGGTCGGTCTGCTCCTTGAAGGTGACCTTCTGGTCCGGATGGGCAGCGTTCCACTTTTCGATGAGCGGGCGGACCACGTTGCTGTTGTCCTTGCCCTGGACGTAGGTGATGGGGCCGCGCCCGTCCAGTCCGTTTTCGGCGTCGGACCCGGCGCTGGTGCCACCGCCGCCTCCTCCGCCACCACAGGCGGAGAGCGTGAGGACTAGAACGCCTGCTGTGGCTACGGGAAGTAGGAACGTGGGTGTTTTCATATGTGGGTGGCTCCTCGCTGAGTACCGGATAACGGCGGTGCAGTTGGTGTGGTGACCATCACACTAATCACCATGCGGTGAGGAATGCAAGCGTTTACATCAACCTTTACCCAAAGGAGGCCTGCCCTGCGCGGGCCGCATCCGGGCCTGTTTCCCGGGCCGCACCGCCCGGCCGTCAGCGGACGCGCTCGGCCCGCCCGAACCTGGACCGCGCGCCGGAGCCGATATGGATCAGCACCGGCGTCCGTTTGCCGATCACGGCGTCGAGCGCCTCCACCAGCGCGGAGACCTCCGCGGCGAGGGTGTGCGGGGCCACGCCCTGGCGCGGCTGCACCCGGATCTTCAGCGCCGGTTCGCCCCGGATCTCGTAGGTGGCGACGGTGGCTCCGGCCAGATCCGGGCGGTCCGCAAGCGCCGCCCGGAGCGCCTGTTCGGCGACGCCGCTGCCGATCCGGACATCCCCGGGCACCTCCCCCGGATCCTCCTCAGCCACCAGCAGGTTGGCGCGGCCCTTGCCCTGCTGGGCGACCCACGCCACCATCACCGCGATCACCACCGCCAGCAGCAACACGATGAGGATCCACAGCCAGCTCTCCGGCTGTCCGGGGAACCTCGTCCGGTCGAAAAGCCCGCGCACGGTGCCCCACACCCCGGCCGACCATTCCCGCCACCAGGTTCCGACGGCCGGCACGCCCGCCAGCAGGATCAGCAGGAGGCCGATCGCAAGGAGCGTGATTCCGAGGACGCCGATCAGGATGCGGTTGAGGATTCTGGGGGTGTTGTTCATGCCCCGATCACCCCCGCGGTGGCCACGTTGATCCGGACCTCGGGCAGGGGGGATGGCCTCATCTCCTGGAGTTCGCCGCGCACGGCGGCAAGGACTGCGTCGGCGTCGAGGGGGACGCCTGAGGTCGGGCGGATGTTGACGAGCACCCGGTTCCTGGACACAATCACCATCACCTGTTCCTGCGTTACGTTGGCGGCCAGCCGCGCCCGGCGCGCGAGGGCGGAGGCGATCACCTCATCATCGACGACGACGGCGGCGCGGCGGTCCTGCAGGAGGTGGCGGGCCCGGCGCCCGGGCAGCACCGCATTGAGGAAGAAGAACAACCCGGCCATGACCAGCACGGCGCCGGTGACGCCGAGCAGCAGCGGCGGCACGCCGTCGGGAAGCGCCACGATGTTCTCCGCGGCGGTCTGGGGATCCACCAGCCAGGGCGGCTGGCCGACGGCCCGGACGGCGGTTTCAAGGAGGGCGTAGCCACACAGCACAATCACCAGGACGGCTGCGATGACGGAGGCAACGGCCCTTGACGAGCTGCTCTCGCGCTTAAGGATCCGCTCCAGATCCGCCCCCGTCCCGGGGGTGCGCGATTCGTTGCCGGCGTGGCCGTTTTCAGTATCCTGGCTCACCGGACCCTCCGTCGTTCAGTGACGGCGGCGCCGCTGATACGGATGTCCACGCGGCTCAGTTGTGCCCCGCTGAGCTCGGTGACGCGCCGCAGGATATTCCCCTTGGCGGCCACGGCCCGGTCCCAGATGGAGCCGCCAAAACCCGCCACCCGCCCCGGATCACGCAGGACGGCGGGCAGTGCGGGGACGGCGATCGGGGTGATGAGGGACAAAGCCAACAGGCCGTCGTCGTCGGCCCAGTCGGCACGCACGTCCTGCGGCGGGACGCCGAGGGCCTCCGCGGCGGCGGCCCTCGCCACACTGGTCAGGGCCTGGGTGCTGATCCGGTTGTGCCCGGCCAGCCCGGCGCGGGGGGACACGGCCGGGCCGGTGCCGCTCATGAGGAGGAACGCCGGCCCGTGAGGGCATCGAGCACGCTGCGCAGGTCAAGTTTCCCTTCCGCGGCCCGGCCAAACAGGGCTCCGATGCCCATGAACAGCAACGCGCCCAGGAAACCCCAGACACCAAATTGGAAGGACATGAAGGCCACGAACGCGCCTGCTGCGATCCCCACTACGGTCAGATTCACTGGATTGGCTCCCTCGCCGGCCGGACCTCGCCCGGGGCGGCGGGCTTCGCCGGGCCGGGCACGTACACGTCGTTGATCTCGATGTTAACCTCGATGACCTGGAGTCCGACGAGCTCTTCGACCGCCGAGTAGACAGCGGCACGGATCTGGTCCGCCAGGGCGTGCAGCGGCGTGCCGTAGACCGCCACGAGGTCGATATCCACGGCCACCTGCGTTTCGCCGACTTCCGCGCGGACGCCGGCAGCATGGTCAGAGCTCCCGACGGCGTCCCGGATGGCGCCCAGGGCCCGGGACGGGCCGGATCCCAGGGAGTAGACGCCGGGAACCGAGCGGGCGGCGATGCCGGCGACCTTGGCGACGGCCGCCTCGGAAATCACGGTGCGGCCGCTGGCCGCCGCCATCACGGCAGGCGGCCCGGCTCCGGGGCCGGCAACGGGTTGAGGATTCTGGTATTCCATGAGGCGCTCCCCCTTCTCTTTGACACCACCCTAGCC
This sequence comes from Arthrobacter sp. PAMC25564, assembly GCF_004798705.1. NCBI lineage: Bacteria > Bacillati > Actinomycetota > Actinomycetes > Micrococcales > Micrococcaceae > Arthrobacter > Arthrobacter sp. PAMC25564. The sequence goes on from NZ_CP039290.1 coordinate 292,839, forward strand.
CTTGCTTCCCGGAAGGCTAGGTGCAGTTGGCGGCGAGCCAGCCCGTCACGGGGGCCATGGCGGCCTGCAGTTTGCCGCTGGAGAAGACGGCCTGGTCGCTCACGCCGGCGACCGCGACCTTGGCGAGGTTCGCGAAGTCGGCCTTGAGGCTGTCCGGGACACGCTCCGCGGTCCGGCTGAGTTCGGCCTTGGACTGCTCCAGTTCAGCCGTCTTGCCCTGGGCTGCCGAGAGCGGCAGCAGCGTGGCACCGGTTGCCTGTTCGGAGATCTTGGCGCAGGCCTCGGCCGCCGTGGGGAAGTCCCCGTAGGGCCCGGAGGCCTTGCTGGGGCTCGGGGTGGCGGAGGCCGGCGCGGAAGTGGCGGCCGCGGACGACGGCGCGCTCACGGCTTCCGGCGCCGAGCAGGCGGTCAGGGCCAGGGTGGCAAGGAGGGCGGCGGCGGTCAGCGGGCGTGCAACATTCTTCAAAATCACGTTTAGAGATCACTTTTCCGGTTGAGACTGCACCGCCGGTCCGGACCAGGCTGCCGGCGGTCTTGGCGTTCTTTCCCCAGCGTGCGAGTCTAGCCGTGCTGACGGCGGGATCCCCAAACCGGCCGCCGTCGACCCCGGATCGGTTGCTCCGTAACGGCCCTTTTGGGCCGCCATGACGGCAGTTACGGAGCAGCCGATGAAGGGGTTAAAGAAGAAAAGCACCAGTTCCGAAGAACTGATGCTTCCCAGTGGTGGCTCCGACCGGCGTCGATCCGGTGACCTTTCGATTTTCAGTCGAACGCTCTACCAACTGAGCTACAGAGCCTAGGTGACATGTCACCATGACAGCCGGAATTTCTTCTGGCAATCAGAGCGACCCTGACGGGACTTGAACCCGCGACCTCCGCCGTGACAGGGCGGCGCGCTAACCAACTGCGCTACAGGGCCTTGCTTGTTTCTTGCATGTCTGCGGTATCGCTACCGCAATTTTTCAAGGCTTTTAGCTTACCAGACTTTCACATCCGGTTTGACCACTTCCTTGCGTACCCCCAACGGGATTCGAACCCGTGCCGCCGCCGTGAAAGGGCGGTGTCCTAGGCCGCTAGACGATGGGGGCCTGAACTCAATCCGGCTCATCAGGGGCAAAAATAAAGGGCCGAAGCCGTTCGTTTTTGTCCTTTCGAGTTGCTCCGAACTGGACTATAAAACTATAAGGGCAGACCCCCGGATTATCCAAAATCGGCGGCCGGCATCCTTTGGCGCGCTCAGGCCCGCCAGATCGGGTCCTACCGCGCCCGTTCGACGTCGTCGGCCGCATCCAGCTCACCCTTGGCGCGCAAACCCGCGATGACCCCGCCAATGTCGGCGGCTGGCCGGTTCTGGCTGAGCTTCCGTTTCACTTCAACCCTCGTGATGACAAGTTCGACGCCGACAATCGCCCGGAGCTGACCGGCGATGAAGCGGGCAGGCGCATCGTCCACGCTCCAGGGCTCTGCCGAGGATGCTTCATGCAGCGTGGTCAGCCGCCGGACCAGGTCTTCAACCCAGACCGGGTCGTCATGGACGACGAGCCGGCCGTAGACGTACGCCGTGGTGTAGTTCCACGTGGGCACAACCCGGCCATGTTCAGCCTTTGACGGGTACCAGGACGGGGAAATGTAGGCATCGGACCGCTGGACAATGACGAGGGATTCGCCCAATGGCCCGTTCCGGAGCTGTGGTGGCGACGGCTGACAAGATCAGGCTACGAGCGTGACGGCCAGCGTGACCATGACCAAGGCGATGCCGCCCTCGAGCACACGCCAACTGCCCGGCCGGGCGAACAGCGGCGCGAGGAACCTGGCGCCGACACCGAGCGCGGCGAACCACACCACGCTGCCGAGCCCCGCTCCGGCGGCAAACCACCAGCGTCCGTCCGCTCCGTGCGTGCCGGCCAGGGACCCCAGCAGCAGGACGGTGTCCAGGTAGACATGTGGGTTGAGCCAGGTCAGCGCCAGGCAGGTCCCCAGTGCGGCCAGCCAGCTTCCTTCCTGCCCCACTGCCGGCCGGGGCGCCTGCGTTCCGCGGATGGAACGCATTGCGGCCATCAGTCCGTAGGCCAGGAGGAAGGCGGCACCCGCCCAGCGCACCACCTCGAGAACCGCAGGCGCCCGCTCAATGACGACGCCGACCCCGGCAACGCCCAGCACAATCAGCACGAGGTCCGAGACGGCGCACACGGCAACAACAAGCGCGACGTGCGCGCGCTGGACGCCCTGGCGGAGCACGAAGGCGTTCTGGGCGCCGATGGCCACGATGAGGGACAGCCCGCTTGCCAAGCCTGAAATGAGGGAGAGGATCACAGAAGCCACGGTAGGGGGCACCACAACATGAAACCAGTTAATAATTCTTGGTTTACATAAGATGGGCTAATGATCGATGTCTCTCCGGACCAGGCCCGGACCCTGGCTGCCATCGTGGCGCACGGAAGCTTTGAGGCCGCTGCCACCCACCTCCGGGTCACTGCGTCGGCGGTGAGCCAGCGCGTCCGCGCCCTCGAGGTCGCCGTCGGCCGGCCGGTATTGAAGCGGACCCGCCCGGTCGAACTCACCTCGTCCGGCCACGCTGTGGTGCGCTTCGCCCGGCAGCTTGAGATGCTCTCCGCCGATCTGGCCGAAGAACTGCAGCCGGGCGCGCAGCCTTCCAGCGTACGGCTGACCCTGGTCATCAACAGCGATTCCCTGCACACCTGGGCACTGCCCGGGCTGGCGGCGGTGGCGGACAAGGTCCAGTTGGAGATTCTGCGCGAGGACCAGGACTACTCGCTGGAACTCCTCCGGAGCGGCGCCGCGGCCGCTGCCATCACCGCCACGGCAAAGGCGGCCCCGGGCTGCTCCTCCCGGCGCCTGGGTGTTATGCGCTATCTGCCGGTCTGCACTCCGGACTTCGCCGCCCGGTGGTTTCCCGAAGGAGCGACGGCGGAAACGCTCGCCCCCGCACCGGTCATCGTCTTCGACCGCAAGGACGATTTGCAGGACCGGTACCTGCGGAGTTGCGGCCGAATGGCACTCCAGCCGCCCCGGCATTATGTCCCGGCCGCCCACGAGTTCGGCGAAGCCATCCGCTGGGGGATGGGGTGGGGACTGCTGCCCGAAATCGAGGTCTCGGATGAGCTGAAGCGCCGCATACTGGTCTCTCTGGACCCCGCGGCGCACGTGGATGTGCCGCTTCACTGGCAGCAATGGCGGCACGGATCGGCTGCGCTCGATGAGGTCGCGGCGGCTATCCAAGCGGCCGCCCGCCCCCTCCGGTGAGCCCGCCGGGGCGGCGCACCGCCGTGGCAGGAATTCGACTAGACGTGACCGATTTCCGCCAGCCGCCGCGACACCGGGAAGGCTAGATTGACAGCATGGCAACAACCGCCGATACAGGCCCCACGCAGCCGGATCGCACCCACGAAGTGCCACCGGGCCCTGCCACCTCCGTCCACCCCGACCGCTCCGCCCCGCCCGGCCAGATCAGCAGGCTCGGCCTCGCCGCCGTCGTCGTCACGGTGGTGCTGTGGGCTTCCGCCTTTGTGGGCATCCGGGCCGTCGGGCCCAGCTTCTCCCCCGGCCCCCTGACCCTCGGCCGGCTGGCGGTTGCCGCGGTCGTGTTGGGCCTCGTGGTGCTGCCACAACTCCGGAAGAACAATAATCTGCCCAGGGGCCGCGAATGGTGGCCCATCCTGGTGTACGGCGTGATGTGGTTCGGCGGCTATAACGTCGCGCTGAACGCCGCCGAGCATCTCCTGGACGCCGGCACCGCGGCCCTGCTGATCAACGTCAACCCCATCCTGGTTGCGGTCATGGCCGGCCTCATCCTGAAGGAGGGGTTCCCGCGCTGGCTGATCATCGGAAGCCTCGTCGCGTTTGGCGGGGTCGCCGTGATCGCGCTCGGTTCCGGCCAGCGCTCGACGGCGGACGTGGCCGGCGTGCTGCTCTGCCTCCTCGCGGCGGCCCTCGCCGCGGTGAGTGTGATCGTCCAGAAGCCGGTGCTGCGGAAGTTCCCTGCTGCGCAGGCCACCTGGTTCGGGATCATGGTCGGCGCGGTGTGCTGCCTGCCCTTCGCCGGCCAGCTGATCACCGAGCTGCAGGCGGCCCCGCTGCCGGCCACCCTGGGACTTGCCTATCTCGGCGTCTTCCCCACGGCCATCGCCTTCACCACCTGGGCGTATGCGCTGTCCCTGATCGACGCCGGCCGGCTCGCCGCCACCACCTATCTGGTGCCCGGCACGACGATCCTGATCTCCTGGCTCGTGCTGGGTGAAATCCCCACCATCTGGGGCCTGGTCGGCGGGGCCATCTGCCTGCTGGGAGTGGGGCTGACGCGGCGCCGGTCGCGCTAGCCCAGGCGGCTGGCAGCAGGGCATAGAGTTCTGGGTATGCCCGCTTCACTGCCTCCCGGACTTCCGATCGTTCCGGACGGCGGGGACGGCCCCGACGACGGGCCATTCCCGATGCCGTTCCCCATGTCTGAAGACCAGTTCGAGTCCGCGGTGACGGATGCCCTGGACCGGATCCCGCCGGAGCTGGCGAAGACCATGAACAACGTGGCCGTCTTCATCGAGGACGACTACACGCCGCAGCCGGGCGAGGATCCGGACACGGTGCTGCTGGGACTCTATGAGGGCGTGCCGCTGACCGAACGGGACTCCTGGTGGGACGCCGGCTCGCTGCCGGACCGCATCACCATCTACCGACTGCCGATCCTGGAGATCTGCGACTCCCGTGAGGACGTGATCGAGGAAGTCACCGTCACGGTGGTCCACGAGGTTGCGCACCATTTCGGCATCAGCGACGAGCGCCTGCACGAGCTCGGCTGGGGCTAGCCTTAGAGGCATGGGACACGACCACAGCCACTCGCATGGGATCACGGCCACAGGGAAACACCGCAAGCGCCTGGTCGCCGTCCTGTGCATCACCCTCGCCGTCGTGCTGATCCAGATCGCCGGCGCCCTCGTGTCCGGCTCGCTGGCGCTGCTCGCCGACGCCGGGCACATGCTTTCCGACGCCGCCGGCGTCTTCATCGCCCTGCTGGCCGCCTGGATCGCCGCCCGGCCCGCGAGCGACCAGCGCACCTACGGCTACCAGCGCGCCGAAGTGCTGGCCGCGCTGGCCAACGCGCTGGTCCTGATCGTGATCTCAGTGGTCATCTTCACGGAGGCCATCCGGCGGCTCGGCTCGGCGCCCGAAGTGCACACCGACGTCATGCTCTTCGCCGCCGTCCTTGGCGCCGTCGCGAACCTGGTGTCGCTGCTGATCCTTCGCGGAGCCCAGAAGGAAAGCCTGAACGTGCGGGGTGCCTATCTTGAAGTCCTGGGCGACCTGCTCGGCTCCTTCGCTGTCATCGCCGCGGCGATCGTCATCATGGTCACCGGGATCCAGGCCGCGGACACCGTCGCTTCCCTCCTCATCGCCGTGATGATCCTGCCGCGGGCCTGGCACCTGCTCCGCGACGTGGTGGATGTGCTCCTCGAGGCGACCCCCAAGGGCGTGGACGTCCGGATGATCCGCGAACACATCCTCGCCGTGGAGGGAGTGGTGTCCGTCCACGACATCCACATCTGGACCATCACCTCCGGCGTTCCGGTTTTCTCCGCCCATGTGGTGGTGGAGGACGCGGCGCTGGGCGCACGCGGTGCGGACCGGGTGCTGGATAAGCTGGGCAGCTGCCTCGGCTCGCACTTCGACACCGAACACTGCACCTTCCAGCTGGAGCCCGCCACCCACTCGGAGCATGAGGCCCGCCAGCACGCCTGAGGCCGCTCCGGGACCCCCGTCCGTGGCCGGATGGCGGGCATAAACGGCTCCGCCGGGACCCAACACGCCGTCGGCCGGTGTGGCCAAATAACATCATTGTTGTTTATGTTATTGATGTGACCATTGTTGCCAGAGTGGCAAATGGCAAGTAGCGTCATCCCTGCTGGGTGATCCGCAGAGGGGCTTTTTCACGCGCCAGAATCCAACCTCGCTCATTCCAGCCTGACGTTGCAGCGAGGTTTGCCCATGACTTGGACCGGATCCGGCCGAAAGAGCGCCGTGCTCTGCACCGCCGTCGTGCTCTTGGGCACCCTGGTGCTGCCGGCGCAGGCCTCTGCCGCCCCGGCATCCCTGAGCGTTCAGGCCGCGGCGTTGGGTGTACCGGCGTCGCCCGAGATCCCCTCCCCGGATGAGATCGCCGCGGCCAAGGCCAGTGAAAGCGCGACGGCGGACCAGGTCAGCCGGATCGACCGGCTCCTGGCGGATGCCGCCGCCGCCCAGGACGCCAGCCTCGCCGCCTCCCTGCAGGCCAACAACGCCTACGGCGATGCCCTCGTGGAGCTCCAGTCCCGGCGGGATGCGGCCGCAGTCGCCGCCGCCAAGGCCGCGGCGGCCGGCGCGGAGCAGCAGAAGACACACAAGCAGATCGGCCAGTTGGCTGGGGAGCTCTACCGCAACGGCGGGCTGAATCCGGCCTTGAGCAGCCTTGTCAGCGGCACCGGACAGGCGCTGCAGGACGCGGCGACACTCGAGGCCGTGACCGCCGGCCGCAGCCGGGCCTTCCAGTCCGCGGAAACCGCCGCGGCAGCCGCCGAGTCGCTCACGGCTGCCGCCGCCGACGCCAACCGGGCCGCGGATGACGCCGCCCGCGAGGCGGAATCGCGCAAGGCCGACGCCGAGCGCGCCAGCGATGCGCAGCGGAAGGCCGTGTCCGAGGCCACGGCGCAACGGACCGTGCTGGTGGACCAGCTTGCAAGCCTGAAGAACACCACCGTCGCCCTAGAATCCGCCCGGGTGGACGCCTTGGACCGCCAGCGCCAGCAGGAGCGGCTCGCGGCGGTCACCGCGGCGGCCACCCAGAACGCTGCCCCGCAGCCGGCCCCGGGGAATCCATCCGTCCCGGCAGCCCAGGCGCCTGCCGCCGGGCCTGCACGGCCGGGGCCCGCCGTCGTGGCCGTTCCGGAGCCGGTTGCGCCGGCCCTGGTTGCCCCGGCACCCGATCCTGCCCCTGCGCCCGTTCCTGCGCCGGCCCCGGTGCCGGCGCCGGATCCTGTACCCGCGCCGGTGCCTGTTCCGGCCCCGGTGCCCGGCGGGTCCAACCAGTCAGCTGTCTCGGTGGCCTTGTCGAAGGTCGGCTCGCCCTACTTCTACCAGTACGGCGGCACCGGAGCTTATGGCTTCGACTGCTCGGGCCTGGTACAGAACGCGTTCGCCGCGGCCGGGAAATACCTTCCGCGCACGGCCGCCCAACAATTCGCCCAGGCCCCGGTGCACGTGCCCATCTCCCAGGCCCAGCCCGGTGACCTGCTGGTGTGGGGCGCGGCCCCGGATTTCTACCACGTGGCCATCTACCTTGGCGGCGGCCGGGTGGTCCAGGCCCTGAACCCGGAAGCCGGCCTTACCGTGACGGACATCGCCTCCATGGCCGGGATGCAGCTGCACCCCTACGCCGCCCGGTACTGACGGCGCGCCGGACGCAGCCTCCGGAAGCCGTCAGGAGAGCACGTCCTTGGTGACGAACTTGCCGTAGGCGAGCGCCCCGAAGGCCGCGATGTACCCTGCCTGTAACAGGGCGTTGCTGGCGAAGGAGTCCCCGGCAATGGGCTGGCGGAGCAGGTCCGCGAAGTCCAGCCAGTAGTGGGTGAACAACCAGGGGTGCAGCCACTCCAGCTGCGGCAGCGCATCCATCACCTGCGAGACCACCGAAAGCACCACGGTAGCCGCCATGGCCCCCACCGGCACGTCCGTGAGCGTGGAGAGAAACAGGCCAATCGCCGAGAGCCCCAGCAGGGAAACGGCAAGGTACGCGGCAATCAGCAGCAGCCGCACCATGGCCCCGCCGGCCCCGATCGTGTCCCCGGAAAGCAGCGTGACCGGCCCGACGGGGAAGAGCGCCGCACCGATCCCGGCCCCGACCAGCGCCACCAGCAGCGGTGCCACGACGACGAAGACCGCCGCACCGGCATACTTCACAAGCAGCAGCCGGACCCGCCCCGCCGGTGCCACCAGGAGGTAGCGCAGGGTCCCCAGCCCGGCCTCCCCTGCTATCGTGTCGCCGGCCACCACCCCGACCGTCAGCGGCAGGAACAACGGGACGGACACCAGCAGTGCCGTGACGCCGACGAACAGGCCGTTCTGGGTGATCCGGTCCAGGAAGGCCGGCCCGCGGCCCGGCGGCACGGCGGAGGACACCCGCACGGCCACGGCGATCAGGATGGGGATGGCCGCCAGGGCGCACAGCATGGCCCACGTCCGGCGGCGGCGGAAAAGTACCCCCAGCTCGGAGGCGAGCAGTCCCCCGGCCCAGGGACGGCGCCGCGGGGAGGCCTGCGTTGCGGCCTGGCGGGAGGCCACGGCGGGAGGTTCCGGGGAAGCCGCGGCGGATGCCTTACTGGACAACGTCGAACCCCTCCCCTGTCAGTGCCACGAAGCGCTCCTCGAGGCTGACTTGCTCCGTGGCGAAACCCCGGACCCGGACACCGGCCGCGACGAGGGCGGCCACGACCGCTTCGGGAGCCGGACCGCCGTCGTCAGCGCCGCCGTCGGGGGCGAAAGCCGGCAGCGGCGCGAACAGCACGGCACCGGCGGATCCGTTGGCTGTGCCGCCGGCCGGACCGCTGCGTGGACTCCCGACTCCATTTTCGGCAATGGCAGTCAGCCCCAGACCCGCCAGGACCTGCATCGCGGCTCCCGGATCCGGGGTCAGCACACGGATCCGGGCCTGTCCCGCCTGGCGCAGCTCCGCCAGGGTCCCCTGCGCCACAAGCCGGCCCGCGCTCATGATGGCCGCGTGCGTGCAGATCTGTTCCACCTCGGCCAGCAGATGGCTGGAGACGAACACGGTGGCGCCGTCGGCGGCGAGCGAGCGCACCAGGCTGCGCACCTCCCGGGTTCCCTGCGGATCCAGTCCGTTGGTGGGCTCGTCCAGCACCAGCAGCTCCCGCGGAGCCAGCAATGCGTTCGCGATCCCCAGCCGCTGCTTCATGCCCAGGGAGTAGGCCCGGACCTTCTTGTCCGCGGCATGCGTCAGGCCCACCCGCTCCAGCGCCGAGTGGACCCGGTCCCGCCGGGTGGCGGCGGATACGTAGCGGTCCGCCGCGTCCAGGCGGTGCAGGTTGGCCGCGCCGGAGAGAAAGGGATAGAACGCCGGGCCCTCGACGAGGGCCCCCACCCGGGGCAGCACCTCATGCAGCCGCCGCGGCATCTCCTGGCCAAGGAGGCGCACGGAGCCGCCGGTGGCGGAGGCCAGGCCCAGCATCAGCCGGATGGTGGTGGTCTTGCCCGAGCCGTTTGGGCCCAGGAAGCCGAAGACCGAGCCTTTCGGCACGGCCAGGTCGACGCCGTCGACGGCCAACTGGTGGCCGAACCGCTTGCTGAGGCCGGTGGTCTCGATGCTCAGTTCGGCAGCCGGCGCGGCGGCGGTCATTCGGCGGTCACGGGCAGTTACCGCTGCGCTGCTGCGGCCTGGAGCCGCTCCAGGGGCACGGAGCCGGCGAAGATGCGGCCGTCGTCGAGGATCAGCACGTTCACCAGCGAGGTGGTCAGCAGCCGGCCGCCGGAGACGGGGACCGTGGCCTGCCGGAGCAGCGCAGCCGCTCCGGACTGCCCGCCCGGCTGGGCTTTGTCCGCGGGGGCCTTACCGGCCGGGGTCTTGTCCGCGGGGGCCTGGAATTCGATGACGGATTCCCAGCCGGTTCCGGTCACGGCGTGCCTGCCGGCGTCCTTGTGCTCCGTGTCCGGCCGCGGCGTGGCGGCGTCGGACTTATGCTCCGGAACCGGGATCTCCTTGACGGTGGCACCGGGCGGCGGGGTGAACTGGAAGATGGAGGCGTCCGGGGCTTCGAGCTTGAGGCTCGTAAAGGCGATCCGGAAGGCGGGATCGGCCTGCCCGCGGGCTTTCACCTCGACGCCCAGCGGGAGGCCGCTCTGGCCGTCAACGGAAATCGCGATGGACGCCAGGAGGGTGGCCGAGGATTTGGGGGTGAGCACCAGGTTGTACGCGGCCCGTCCAGCCACCTGGACATCCGCACCGACAGCCACGTCGGTGCTCGGATCGAGGGTGGCCAGCAGCTTGGCGGCGAGCTCTTCGGGGGTCGGCATGAGGGCCTTGGCTGACTCCTGGCGCCCGGCCGCGTCGGCCGGCAGCTGGACGTGCGCCGCGGTGTTGTCCTGGGAGTTGTAGAACCACAGTTCGTTGCCGTTCCGGACGGCGTTCCGTTCAGCCATCCGGTCCATCATCTGGATGCGGGCACTGTCCGCGCCGTCCGAGTAGATCCGGGCGGTGTGCGGCCCGGCCAGCAGCTCAAGCCAGGCGGTGTCCGGTGAGCCTGCACCGGGTGCCGTCTTGGGGAGTTCCGGCAGCCCGATGTCCGAGCTCTGCTCCAGGGTCCCGGAGAGTGCCTGCTTGTGGTGCTGGGCCACCAGCTGCAGCACCTGCTCCGGCGATTTGGGCGGCAACGGATCCCCGGCGCTCGCGGGAAGCGAGCCCGTCAGGACCCCGGCGGCGATCACGGCGGGTACGGCCACGGCGGGCAGCCAGCGCAGCCATTTGCGGGTCATCACGGCCTCGCTCCACAACTCGCTCCAACATTGCAGCTCATAGTTCAACAGTACGCCTGGATGGGGGCTGCATCACCCCTCCGTGGGGTGCCGCACCGGCGTCACGGTGCCGGCGGCGCCGTCGACCGTGACGCTGTCTCCGGTGACAATCCTGGCCGTGGCGTCCGGCACGCCCACCACCGCCGGAATCCCGTATTCGCGGGCGACGACGGCGCCGTGTGAGTTGGGCCCGCCCATCTCCATCACGAGTCCGCCGGCGGTCAGGAACAGCGGGGTCCAGCCGGGATCCGTGGACGGCGCCACCAGGATTTCGCCGGGCTCCAGGTGCGCCCCTTGCGGGTCCAGGATCACGCGCGCCCTGGCCGTGGCGGTGCCGGCCGAGGCGGGCGTGCCGGACAGGACGCCCGCCGCCGCGGAGGCCCGGCCGCCGGCGCCGGCGGACTGCAGCGCCTCGGGCTCTGTGCCGTCGGAAAGCAGCACCCGGGGGATGTGCCGGCGGCCCAGTTCGGCCTCGTACGCGTCGCGCCGCCCCGCCACGATGTCCTGCAGCTTTTTGCCCTCCAAGCCCAGCCGTGCTTCGCCGAGGTCCAGGAAGAAGACGTCGTCCTGCGCGTCGAGGCGCCCGGCCGCGGCCAGTTCGGCTCCCACGGCGGCGAGCTGTTCCCGTACTGCCGCCAGCGCCTCGACGAGGTAGTACTTCGGCAGTTCGCGCAGCCCGGCGAACATCCGGGTCCGTTTCAGCGCAGCCCGGACCAGGCCTGCCCGCAGCCTGCTCCGTTCCCGCGCCGCGGCGATGAGCCGTTCGACCTGGGCATCCGCCTCGCGCACTGCCTTGCTGAACTGCTTGTCCGGCGCCAGCGCGGGATCATCCAGCCGCAGGTAATTGGCCAGGACGCCAAGAATGTGCGCCGGATCATCCGACCAGCGTGGCATGCCGAGGTCTATTTCGGCAACGGCCCGGTGGCCGTAGCGGCTCAGGAAACCCGCCAGCCCGGACTGCACGACGGCGGGCAGGCCACCGGAACGGTAGCGGCGCACCAGCTCCGGCAGGGGCTGGCCGGCGAGTACCGCGGCCGATTCCGGATGGGCGCGGATGGCCGCCGCGAGCCGCCAGAGGTGGAGGTCCATCTCGGTGGTCACATTGTTGGGCACCCCCCTCAGGACCGCCTGCAGCTCTCCCGGTTCCAGCCCGCGCCCCACGAGTTTTCCGGCCACGGCCAGCAGGGCGAAGCCCAGCGCCGGGAGCGGCAGGATGGTGGGAACCACCGGAAAAACCTCCGTGCCCAGGATGCGCTCGGCGTGGTCCAGCCGTTGTGCGGCCGTGGCGCCGGCAGGCACCACGAGTGCGGTCCGGAGCTCCTCGCCGACCCGTTCGGCCCGCTTCAGTGCCGCCTCCGGCCGGAAAAGGGCCCGGGCCAGGGACTCGGGCACCCTGAACCGGGCCGCCACCGGCGCCAGGTGACGGAGCAGCGGCCACGGTGACGTGATCGTCACGGAAAACCGCGGATCGGCAAAGAGCCGCCGCAGCACGGCGGCGGACCGGGACTCCATAACGTCGAACACCCGGGGAACGATCGCACGGCCGATCCTGCTCCGGACCACGGGCGTGAGGTCGAAGAAGATGCGCTGCCCGGCCTGGGCGTACGGGGCGGGTCCCTCGCGCGGCTCCGGCACCTGGAACCGGGCCGCCAGGGCAACCGAGGAGGCGATCAGCCGGATGCCGGCCAGGCCCATCGGGGTCAGCGGACGGGTCAGTCCCTGCGCCAGGCTGAAGCAGAGGTAGACGCGGACCTCCGTGCCTGGCGGCGGCTTCTCCGGAAGGGGGTAGAGCGTCGTAATCGGCCGGGACTGTGTCAGCCACGCCCTGCCGTCCCCGTCGATCGCCCACTCGAGGTCCTGCGGCGAGCCGAAGTGCAGCTCGGCACGCCGGCCCAGCAGCTCCAGGGCAGCGAGCTGGGCGTCATCCAGGCACGGCTGGAACCGCGCATCCGGCTGGTCGACACGTTCGGTTCCGCCGCCGGGCAGCGGCCGGATGGCAACGCCCTTGTCCCCGATCCGGCACTCCAGGACCCTGCGTGTGGCGCCGTCCACCACAAAGTGGTCCGGGTTGACGGCACCGGAGACCACCGCCTCGCCCAGTCCCGGGCTGGCATCGATGACCGCCTCGTGCCGCCGGCCGGTCACCGGGTTCGCCGTGAAGAGCACGCCGGCGACGGCCGCATCCACCATGCGCTGGACCACCACCGCCAGCGACACCGTAGCGGGGCCGATCCCCTGGGCGGCACGGTACGCCACGGCCCGGTCCGTCCACAGCGAGGCCCAGCACTGCCGGACCGCGGCCAGCACCGCCTCCGCGCCCACCACGTTCAGGAAGGTGTCCTGCTGTCCGGCGAAGCTGGCGAACGCCAGGTCCTCGGCGGTGGCGGACGATCTGACCGCGACGGCGGCTTCGGTCCCCAGCGCCGCATAGGCGGCACGGACGGCGTCGGCAATCTCCGCCGGAACCTCGGCGGCCAGGACCAGGCCGCGGGCCGTGGCCGCCAGTGCGGCCAGCGCCGGGAGATCGCCAGGGGCGCAGGCGGCGAGGGCACGGTGGGTTTCCCCGAGCCCCGCGGGCGCCATGGCGCGCCGGTAGGCGTGCGTGGTCAGGCAGAACCCGCCGGGAACCGGCAGGCCCGCGCGCAGCAGTTCGCCCAGGTTGGCCGCCTTGCCGCCGGCCACAGGCACCAGGTCCTGGCTGAGCAGCTCCAGCGCCAGGACCGGCCCGCCCCGGCCTGTCCCGGGCGAATTGAGCTGCTCCACCTGCTGGCCGTCCCTTGGGCGCCGATGCGGGCGCTAGGAGGCGCCGGGCATCGGGCCGAATCCCGGCCGGTCTGCCAGCCGCGGATCATCGCGGTCCGGGACCACCATGACGGGGCCCTTCGAGTGGTGCAGGATGCCGTCGGAGGTGGAGCCCAGGAGCATCCCGGTGAATCCCCCGCGTCCGCGGGTTCCGACGACGACGAGCTCCACATGGCGGCTGGCCTCGACGAGGATGTCCACGGGCGAGCCGTCCACGAGCTGCGTCTGAACCTGCAGGCCCGGAAAATGGCTCTTCACCCAGGCCACACCGGCGTCGAGCTGGACCTTGATGTCAGCGAAAAGCGCCTCGCGGTCCATTGGTGCGGGCACCCAGGCCAGCGAACCGCTGTATTGCGGCACGGCGCACACCAGCCGCAGCGGCGCCGACAGCCGCACTGCCTGGGCGGCCGCCTCCAGCACGGCCACGCGGGCCTGCTCGGAACCGTCCACGCCCACCACCACGACGTTTTCGATCGGCAGCCGGCCGGACTTCGCCTGCTCGGCCTTCACATGCCTGTCATCGGTGGTCTCCCCCAGACGTTCGGCGCAGATCAGCGGCACGGTGACGGTGGGGCATTTCGCGTGGGCGGGAAGTGCGCTGCTGACGGAACCGAGCAGCCGGCCCACGAAGCCGCCGCGGCCGCGGGTGCCAAACACGAGGAGTTCGGCGGTCTCGGTCATTTCCAGCAGCACGCCGGAAGCGTCGCCGTTCTCGACCGAAGCGTCGACGTCGATGTTGTAGCCGGCGACCTTGTCGACGGCCTGCTTCAGGATGGCTTCCGCGCCTTCGCGGATCACCGAATCGTCCACGGTGGCGTAGCCGCCGTCGAGCCCTGAAGCGGCGAAGATCGGAACCGAGTAGGCGGTCACGATGTGCAGCGGGGAGTGCCGGCGTTCGGCTTCCCGGGCGGCCCAGACCAGGGCGCAATGGCTGTGGTCCGAGCCGTCCACGCCGACCACGATCCCCCGCGGCGCCGCAGACCCGCCGCCGGCGTCCCCTGCCGGGTCCGGATGCACCTGTTCTCGGCCCATGGGGTCCGCCTCCTCGCGATTCTTGCCTGATGTTGCGGCTATTCTGCCAGAAGTCTCCGCGGGCAGCGTCCGCTGGCGTCGCAGACCGTGAGCAGCGCGCGAAACCCCTGATTTTCGTAACTATTCTCGGATCTCCGCGAACAAGCAAGCTGGCGTCCGGGAGCCCCGGGGCAGCGGCACGGCGAAGGTTTTACCCAGTGTTAACACGGCGTTCAGCTGCGCCGGAACGCCATGCTTCCGGCCCGGAAACACGCCGAATCCCCGGCACGGCGAATGTTTCGCGGGCTCTATCCACGGCGGACAATCTTGGATAGTGTTCGAGGCATTGCTGAACCGAGACTCATCTTTCAGAACGCGGCTCGGGAACCGGCTAGCCTCAGGACCGGGGCAAAAGGACATGGACGGGGCGCTGCCCCGTGACTGGAACCATTCGAGGAGGGACCCTGCGGTGTCGAGCTTGCCCAGCCATGGGGGTATCGAACGGACCAACGCCGTCATCATCGGCACGGGGCTCTCCGGTCTGGCCGTTGCCAGCGAACTGCAGCGCCGCGGCGTGGACTCCATCATCGTGGACGGCCTGGACATCCTGGGCGCAGGCCATCCGGCCAACACCTCGTCCCTGCAGCGCTGTGACGCCGCGGACGCCGCAAGCCTCCGGGAGCGCAATGAGATCCTTCGGCATCTACGGAACTATGCCACGAACCACAAACTCGATGTCCGCAACAACATCCGGGCCCTGCAGCTGGACCATCTCGACGCCGGCGACGGCGGCCCCACCCAACAATGGGCAATCCGCACCCCGGGCGGTGTCCTCCTGGCGGACCACGTCGTCCTGACCCGCTGCGCCCACAGCCAACTGCGCCGCATGCTCTCTGACCTGGGCGTGGCGGCGGGGCAGAACCTGATGGCTGCCATGAATGCCCTCGGGATGTACCTGGTAGGCGTGGGTCAACTCATCACCCCCACGCCCAAGGAAGTACTCCGCCAGGCAAAAGTCGTGGGCCACGCCATTTCCGCCAAGGTCTACCCCGATGGCATTCCAACAGTCGGGCCCGGAGGCTTCGCCCTCGCGGAGCCGGCCTGAGCGGCCGGCAGTCCACCTAACCCGGGCTAATGCCCGGGAGACCCGCTTCCCGGCTCAGCCCCTCCGTTGTCCGGTCCAGCCGCTCCATCGTCCGGGTCCAGCCGCCGCTTGGCCATCAGGCCCAGGGCGACCAGGATTCCCACGGCCGTTCCGACGAAGATGACCAGGCTCCAGGGGAACGGTTCAGCGGAGCTCGGCGCGTTCTCCGGCGCGACGGTGGTGCCCGGCTGGGGCGTGCCCATCGTGGGGACGGCGGCCGTCGCCGTCGGACCTGCTGCGCCTGCCGTGACGGTGAAGGGGAAGCTTCCGTCGACGGGGTGGGGCCCGTCCGCCCGGTCGGGGCCGGCGGCGCCCATCAGGACGAAGGCAAGGACCACGGCGCCCGCCAGTGCGCTCAGGAACTGTCGGATGGGGCGCATGGAAGAAGCTACTCCTAAGTGTTGTCTTCCTTACAGACTAGGCGAAAACGCGGGGCCACCGCGGTGGCAGCCAATAGAATTCAGGTAGCACCCACAACCCCCGGAGGACCAATGCTTAAGCAGGGCTCTGCACTCGATCGGTATTTCAAGATCTCCGAGCGGGGGTCCAACTTTTCGCGCGAAATCCGCGGCGGTTTCGCCACGTTCTTCGCCATGAGCTACATCGTGGTCCTGAATCCCCTGATCCTCTCCGGCGCAGATTCCTCCGGCGCCACCCTCGGGTTCCCGGCCGTCGCGGCCGCCACCGCCTTCGTCGCCGGCATCCTCACCATCCTCATGGGTGCCTGGGCCAAGCACCCCTTCGCGCTGGCAACCGGCCTGGGCGTCAATGCCTTCGCCGCCGTCACCGTGGCCACCAACCCGGGCCTGACCTGGCCGGACATGATGGGCCTTGTGATGCTCTCCGGCGTCACCATGCTGCTCCTGGTCCTCACCGGCTTCCGGACCGCGGTGTTCAAGGCCGTCCCGGACGGCCTGAAGACCGCGATCGTCGTCGGCATCGGCCTGTTCATCGCCCTGATCGGACTGGTCAACGCGGGCTTCGTGCGCCGCATCCCGGACGTCGCCGGCACCACCGTCCCGGTCGGCCTGGGCTTCGACGGCAAACTGCTGGGCTGGCCCACCCTCGTGTTTGTGGTCGGGCTGGTCCTGACCATCGCCCTCGTGGTCCGCAAGGTCAGGGGCGGCATCCTGATCGGCATCATCACCTCCACGGTCCTGTCCGTGATCCTGGAATTCACGCTGCACATCGGCCCCAGCTTCGACGGCAAGAACGTCAACCCGCAGGGCTGGTCCCTGGTGGCCCCCAAGTTCACCGAATGGGCCGCCCCGGACCTGTCCCTGATCGGCAAGGCCAACCCGTTCGGCGCCTTTGAACACCTCGGCGTGGTGGCCGCCGCGCTGCTCGCCTTCGTGATCCTGCTGAGCATCTTCTTCGACGCCATGGGCACCATGGTGGGCCTGGCCACCGAGGCCGGCACGATCGACAAGGACGGCAACATTCCCAACGTCGACCGCGTGCTCCAGATTGACGCGCTCGGCGCGATCGTGGGCGGCGGCGCGTCCGTCTCCTCCAACCAGATCTTCGTCGAATCCGGCGCCGGCATCGGCGAAGGCGCCCGGACTGGCCTGGCCTCGATCGTCACCGGACTGCTGCTGCTCGTCGCGATGTTCTTCACCCCGTTGATCAACCTTGTCCCGTTCGAGGCCGTGGCGCCGGCCCTCGTCGTCGTGGGCTTCATGATGGTCTCCCAGGTCGGCAAGATCGACTGGCAGGACTGGGGCATCGCGATCCCCGCGTTCCTGACCTTCACGCTGATGCCGTTCACCTACTCGATCGCCAACGGCCTCGGTGCCGGCTTCATCGCCTTCGTCCTGATCCGCGCCGTCCAGGGCCGTGCCCGCGACGTGCACCCGCTCATGTGGGTAGTGGCCGCGGCATTCCTGTTGTTCTTCGGCATCGGCACGATCGAGGCCGCGCTCGGGATCCACTAACGTGGTTTCCGGGATTTCGGACAGTCCGGCGGCGGCGCGGCTGGTTTTAGGGCCCCGGCTGGGGTGAGCTTGGAGCATGGCTTTCCCAATGATCACCGTTGATGTCCCGCCGCAGCCCTGGACCGGGAGGTTCGACGGCGAAGGCCCCGAGCATCGCCGCTGGTGGCAGGCCGTGACCCCCTACGGCCCGCGCACGCTCCCTGGCACGGACCCCGTCCCGCATCCCGGAACGCACCACCCGCGCCCGGCCGTCATCCTGGGCTTCGGCAGCGACGCGGGAGTGCGCCGCAACAAGGGCCGCACGGGTGCCGCGGCTGCCCCTGCCGCCATCCGCGCCGCGCTCGGCCCGCTCGCGTTCCACTTGGACCGTGAGGTGCACGACGCCGGCGACGTCACCGTGGCCGGGGACGCCCTCGAGGCGGGGCAGGCGCGCGCCGGGCTGGCCATCACCGGGCTGCTCGATGCCGGCAGGCTTCCCGTGGTGCTCGGCGGCGGCCACGAGACAGCATTCGCCAGCTACCTGGGCGTGGCCGGCTCCCTGGCGGTCCGCGAGGGCCTGCGGGTGGGCGTGCTGAACCTCGACGCCCACTTCGACCTCCGCGACGAACCCGTGCCCGGTTCCGGCACCCCGTTCCTGCAGATGGCCCGCGCCGAAGCCGCCGCCGGCCGCGAACTGAAGTACGCCGTCGTCGGGATTTCCGAGCCGAACAACACCCGGGCACTATTCCGCACCGCCGATGACCTCGGCGTGGACTACCTGCTGGACGAGGACTGCTCGGCGGAGGCCTCGGGAGCTTTTGTCGCGGCCTTCCTGGCGCAGGTGGACGCACTGTACCTGACCATCGACCTGGACGTACTGCCGGCGTCGGTGGCACCCGGGGTCAGCGCGCCGGCCGCCTACGGCGTCCCGCTGCCGGTGATCAACGCGGTGTGCCGCCAGGTGGCCGTGAGCGGGAAGCTGCTGCACCTGGATATCGCGGAGCTGAACCCGGAGTACGACGTCGACGGCCGCACCGCGAAAGTCGCCGCCCGGCTGCTCAACACACTGCTGGGGTAGCGGCGTCCGGCACCCCGGCGACGGGGCTCATCGACTCCGCCAGGACCCCGCTCATGAACCGCAGGATCTCCTCCCCCGCCAGCACGCCCGACGCGGCCGTCACCATCAGGTTCGCCCGGGCGAAGCCGTCGCTGTGCAACTCCCCGTGCGCGGGGCGGATCGCGATGTCCGCCAGTTCGAGGAGGCCGGCATCCAGCCGCGAGTCGCCAGCGGCGACGAGGAGTCCGGCACCGCTGCGCCGCCGGACTTCGGCAACGGCGGTTTCCTTGCTGACCGGCACAGGCACGCAGTACAGCTTGCGGCCCTGCAGGGACGTGGACCAGCCGCGCTCATGGCACCAGGCCGCAAGGTCCTGGAGATAGCCGGCGGAGAGTTCGTGCCGGTTGACGATCGAGTACAGAAAGACGTCTTCGGCCGTCCGGACCCGCAGGATCCCGGGAACTGCCGCGCTGCCGGTGAGATGGGCCAGCACCTCGCTCAGGGGGGCGCAATGCCCGGCCAGGGACCGCCGGATGTGGTGTGACCAGCCAGGATCGGGTTCGCCGTCATACAGCAGGACGGCCCCGTTGCTCGTCACGGCGTAGCCGCGGCCTGCTCCGGGGAGCTGTACCCGGGCAAACTGGGCCTGCGTGCGGGTGGTTACCGGCACGAAGATGCCCTGCTCCACGATCGCCGCAAGCAACTCCTCGGCTGCCCGGGTCATGAAGGACAGCGGCGCCGCGTCATACACCTCCGAGACCACCATCCTAGGCGCCAGGTTGTCGCTCCCCGTCAGCGCCATGGAGTTCGCCGAGTAGATCAGGGTGCGGTCAAGATCGCTGGCCAGGATGACCGGTGCGGCGCTTGAGCGAGGGCTCATACGTCGATCACGGTCTTTCCGTCGGCCCCTGTCGCGCCCGGGGTGTGGAGCGGATGGATCAGGCCGACACAGCTGTAGGGCAGGCCGGGGACCTCCAGGACTTCGACGCCGCGCTGTTCGGCCAGGTGCAGCACGTGCGCGATGTCGCGGATCGCGTCCGGGCGTATGAGCACTTTCCACGGCACGCGCCGCAGGAGGACCCGGGTGGTCTCGCCGACGCCCGGCTTGACCAGGTTGACGTTGTTGATGCCGAAGCTCCGGCTGATGCCTTCAACGGCAGCCCAGCCCGACCAGTCAGCCTCCGGCAGCGCCTCCAGCTGCGCGGGTGCGCCGGCCGCCGCCGCCAGGACGTCATCGCGCACCTCCGGAAAACGGGCCGTGACGGCGTCCAGGAAACCGTTGGAAACATCGCTGCCCGCCAGGTGCGAGTAGAACTTGGCGCCGTGGAAATCGCCTGGGGCGATCAGCTCCTCGTTGAAGACGGTGCGTGACACGAGGCCCGAGACGGTGGAATTCAGGCAGGCGGAAGGGACGAGATAGTCCTCCCGGGTGCCGAAGATCCGCACACAGTGTCCCGGGTCCGCGAGGACCGCCAGCTCAGGCCGGAACGCCGCGCCGTCGGTCTTCCGGAAGAGCCCGACAGCGGACTCAAGCTCGCGGGCGATCGCACCTTTTCCGGTCCAGGCGTCGACGAACATGATCTTTTCCGGGCTGTGGCGGGCGGCAAGGTAACCGAGGGCGGCCTGGTCGATGCCGAGCCCGCGGACGATGCTGATGGCATAGTGCGGCAGGTCCAGGCCGTGGACTTCCCGGGCCCAGCGCTTCATCAGGATCCCCACCGGGGTGCCGGCGCGCGCCAGGGACACAAGCACCGGAGTATCATTGCGGAGCTTCAGGACCTGCTCCGTGAGGGTGCCGACGGCGTGCGCCAGCCGGGCCGCAGAGCTGTCCAGCGCCGCCTGGAAGAGGGCCTGGTACTCGGCTGAGGGCTCGAATTCCTGCGGCAACGATTCAGCGTAACTGGCCTTGCCGGACTGGATTGCAGCTTCGCGTTCGGCCGGCGGCGCCTCCAGTTGTGCGAAGCTCAGGTCCTTGAGCAGCCATTGCACGTCCTCCGCGGCGTAGGAGCCGAAGGCGGGGCCGGCAAGCGGCGCCGGGAACGGCGCCTGGCGGGGAAGCAGCACAAGCCCGACGGCGGCGCGGGTGCCCGCCACGGCCTCCACGATCCTGCCCGGCGCCGTCAGCCCGGCGGCCGGAGTCCCGGGCTCCGGCATGATCACCACGGTGTCGAAAAGCCCTTCAGGGTGCCCAAAGTTGTAGGCGAACCGGGGCCCTGGCCCGTCCGCGGCATCGTCACCACCGGAAAACGCCACAGCCGAACGGATCGCATAGTCCGGCTCGTCCAGGGCCGCGATCGGTGACCGTGTGCTGGTCGAATAGCGGACGTCGATCTCGGGGCAAAGCTCCTGCAGCCGGACGGCGACGGCCAGCGGGAGGGCCATGAATTCCTCGGTGGCCAGCACCAGGAGCCGGCTGCCGGGCAGCGCCCCGCCGTCGATGGAGGCGGCGAGGGCAGCGGCGATCCCGGCCGCCTGCTGCGGATCGGGCCGCCCCGCGACGCCGAAGCGTGCGCTCCGGATGGGCGGGACGGCGCCGTTCAGGTCCACTACCCGAAGCTGCCCCGCAGGGGTTTCCGCCGGGCCTTGGTGCGGGACGGCAGGCGGCGGGAAGGTGCGGATCAGTTCCGAGGCATCCGCGGCAAGCGTGCCCGGTAACCGGATCCTTCCGTCCGCCAAGGCCACGGTGCTGATCCGTGTATCGAGTTCGACGGCGAGGGCGTCAAGCCCTCCGCGGTCTGCTGCCGAACGCAGGTCTACGAGGGACGCAACGACATACCGGCGGTGCGGGGCCGTGCGGTGAAGTTCACGGATGGTATTGACGATTGTGGCACCGGTGCTCAGCTCGTCGTCCACCAGGATCACGGTGCCGGCCAGGTCCAGGGCTGCGCGGCTGGTCGGCAGGAGCTGATGGGAGGTGGCATGCGAATGCGTCTCTTCGAACGCTCCGTACGGCGCCACCCCTTCGCCGCCCGCTGCCTGCCGGGTGGAGTGAAGGTAGTACGTTCCCAGCTGCCCGGCGACAAGCTGCCCCAGCCCGGTGGCGGTTTCTGCATAACCGATCGTCACGGTGCCGGGAAGTGTTGTCTGGTGCGCGTCGAGCAGTTCACCGAGACCGGCGATGGCGGACATCCTGGCCCGCCGGGTTTCCCGCTCGCAGGAGGAGCCGGAAACACTGTTGCCGGCAGGATCCGGGGCCAGGAGGCCCGCAAGCTTCGCCGCGGCCTCGTCGATGACGGCGCCGAGCGGCCCGGCGGGCGGCGCCGAGCCTGCGGCCGGGACCGCGGCGTCCTGAAGTTCCTGCCGGACCAGGAGGGCCAGCAGCCGGCCGGCCGATGTCGTGATCCCCGGTTCGGTGGGGATGTGCTTGGCGAGAACCCGGGAGACGAGCAGATGGGCCCGCTTGGGGTTACGCCGCAGCGCCACCCCGACCAGGGCTTCGACCGGCAGCACGGAGCGCCCGGGGACGGTGGCCACGCCGATGCCGAGGACGTCCCGGACATACCCGCCGGTCCAGGAAACGTCCGTCTGGACAACACTCATCGCATGCTCGCTTCCAGGAGTTCGACGAAACTTACGCCGGGGTTCGCGACGCCGAAAGCCCGGGCACGCAGCAAAGTGCGCTCCGCCCAGGCCCGGTGCGGCTTCGACTCGTTCATCTTGTTGCCATATGGCGAGGCCTTCACGCCGCCGCCGGTATCCCCAGCAATGGCCAAGGCATCCACGTACTCCTCATGGCTCACAACGCACATGGAATGCACCACGGGCACATGGCTGGGATGGATCACGGTCTTGCCGAGCAGCCCGTTGGCCTGGTCCAATTCGATCTCGCGGATGAGCCCGTCCAGGTTGTCCATCAGGATCCGTTGGCGGAGTGCGCCCTCGTTGATGGCCTCAAAGGGGGTGGCCCGCAGTTGGGGCCGCAGAACCCGTTCCGTGTTGGCGAAGTGCTCCCACACCGGGCCGGAAATGACCCAGCCGTCGTCCGGGCGGCCGAAGATATTCACGACGTCGCCGATGATGTTGGCCACCACCTTGACGTTGTAGATCGTCAGGTCGCGGGAACGCCGCAACCCGAAGGCGCTGGACATGTCCGTTGCACCGATCCGGACGCAGAGCACCAGCCCGCGGAACTCCTTGACCAGGGCCAGGTTGTCCGTCAGCACACGGACCCGCGACTCCAGATGGGTTGTCGAAAGGTCCTCGATGATCGGCATGGCCCGCAGCGCCGGCGCGTACGGATCCGCCGTGCGGCCGGATTCCTCGTTCAACAGCCGCAACGCCTCCAGGAAGGCCCGGCCGCGGCCTGTCTCATTCTCAAACTTGGGCAGGACGAAGCCAGATACGACGTCCAGGGCTGCACCGGCCCGCCTTCCGACGTCGAGCAGCTGTTCGGGGGTGCGGCACCGGATGAAGATCAGCGGCAGCCCGCCCGGATCGTCCATGCCGTCCAGTTCCGTCAGGGCGGCGAGCAGGTTCTCCTCCGCCGCGGGCACTTCAGCGTCGGGAACGGCGTCCTCGAGGCAAATGACGGTGCTCAGGCATCCGGCCCTGGCCTGCTTCCGGATGCCCTCCGCCAGGGCACTTCTCGTGGCAGGCGTGTAAAGAGTGGCGCCCAATGCCACCGCCAGCAGCCCCGGGTCCGAGGTACGGCGCAGCACCTCGGGCCGCAGATGGAAAAGTCGTTCCTTGACCGGATCGGCCAAGGCCTTGAAGTGCTGCATTGTCCCCCAGATAGTAGCGGTGGCGTCGTGCCGGATCAGCGCCGGAGGACCCGTTGGTCCAGCGGGATTGTCATCGTGAAACCGAATATGGCCCACACGGCCGCATCGGAGGCGTCTTCCGGGACGAACTCGGCGCGCAGCTCAAGGACGGCTCCGATCCGGGAGACATACAGCACGGTCCGCGACCCTGCGTCGTTCCGGGGAGCAACCGCGGCGGCCGCGCCGTCGAAGACCCCGATTGTCAGCGGCGCTTCCCCGGCGATGAACAACGCACGGCGGAGCAGCCGCACGTGGCGCAGGGATACCACTCCGGACGAGTCCTGGATGCCGGCCAGGGGCCGGTTTCCAGGAGTGCTGACGCTGGTTCCCGCCGTCAGCCCGTCGGCGTCGCGGGCTCCCGTCGTGAAGTCCCTGTCCTCCCACGCCACCGAGCGGGCCCCGGCCACCAGGAGGGACCCGATGGCGGACTGCCGCGCGTCCAGGCGCACCACAGGGTTCGCCTCACCCAGTTGACGGACGTCGCCGAAGGCAGGGGCCGGGAAGACGCGGACGGCCGGTGCCGACCGCGGGCCGGACGCCTGGCCAGGACGCCCCGGCGCTGCCGGGGTCCCCGACGATTGGGCCGGCGGGGCGGGACGGGAAGCTACGGTGTCGAGCGTGAGTCCGCCGGAACCCGGGGGGCCGCCGTGGCCGGCCGACGCCGGCTGCATCCTTTCGGGCGGCTTGGTGGCTTTGCGCCGGCGGCTGAGATAGCCCAGATCCGTCCGGATGGTGTTTCGGTCCAGGGGCATGTCAGAGCTTCAGCTTGAAATCGGCGGCGACGGCTGCCAGCCCGGTCTCGTAGCCTTGGCCGAGGGCCCGGAACTTCCAGCCGCCGGCGTGCCGGTAGAGCTCCCCAAGGATCATCGCGTTGATCTTGTCCATGTTCATCGGCGGAACGTTGAAGCGGAGCAGTTCCCTGTCCCGCTCATCGGCCACCCGCAGGTAGGCGTTCCGGACGGCGCCAAAGGTGCCCGGGCCCCGCACGTCCGGGTCGATGTAGACGAGCACGGCGATCTTGCTGACGGCGTCGGGAACCCGGAGCAGGTCGACGTCGATCTGCTCCTGGTCCTCGGTTCCGGCGAACGCGACGCTGCCCTCGGGGCTGGCGATCTGGTTGAAGAACACGAGGTGTTCGTCCGAGACGGCGCGGCCGTCCGCCCCGCACATGATGACCATCGGAACCGGCTCGGATTGCGGACCGCGGCTCGGCACCATGTCCCAGCCGATCCCGAGCAGCACCTTGCCGAGGCCGGGGTTCTCTGCGGTAAGGGCGGCGTTGCTGCCCGCGACCATCGAAGCCACTAGTGTCCTTCCAGGTGGAGACCGTCAACATCAAACTTGTCCCTGAGGAACCGGCCGTGGACGGCCAGTTCCGTAATGGCGCCCGTACGGACCTGGTTGTCCAGGTTCTGAACGGTGGAGTAAAGAGTGTCCAGCTGCTCCAGCAACACCGTCGTGTCGGCGGAATCGTCCCTCCGTGAGTCCGCCGACATCATTGAGTAGGCACGCAGCGGCGACGGCAGATAGTCCGTGATGACAGCGTCCAGCAGCACGCGCTGCTCGGTGGACGCCCCTGACTTCCCGATGTAGCGGATCAGGGCACGGAGGACGTCAGCCAGCTGAAGCAGCTGTGAAAGTACCGCGGTCGGCAGTTCCGCCCCTTGGCGCAGGGCCATCCTGCGGAGTTCCTCGAGCGCCGCTGACGTGGCCGCCAGCTCATCCTGGCCAGGATCGGCCACGGGCTGCTGTTCGACAACAGACTGGGCAACAGCACTGCTGCCGAACAGCGAGCCTAAGAATTTTCCGACCATAGCCCGTAAGCCTATTGCTCAGGGCTGGCGGCCGCTAATTCCCCTCCTGCTGCCGGACCCGGTCCAGGTAGGGACGGGCCCGCTCCAGCCCCGCCTCAAGGGCGTGGACGGTGCCTTCCATGCTCTTGTTGGCCTGGGAGCGGAAGGTGTCGATCGCGTCCATTGTCTGGAAGACGTTGTCGAAGGCTTTCTGCAGGGTCTCCACGCTGACTCCGGAACTGGCCGCCTGCTGGTGGATGCGCGCCGTCTGGTCCTTGAGCATCTCGGAAGTCTTGAGGATCATGTTGTTCGTTGTGGTGTTGATGGCATCGATCTGGTCCAGCACCATCTTCTGGTTGGCCAGCGCCTGGGCCACAATAACGGCGGTCCGCAGCGCGGAGATCGTTGTGGTGCGCGCCCGCTCCACACCCTTGATCAGCTCGGTGTTGTTCTTGCGGATCATGTCGATGGCCAGGTAACCCTGCACAGAGACGGCCAGCTGCGTCAGGATGTCCTGGTGGCGCTGCCTGATCGGGTACAGCACATCCGAGTCGAGGGTGTTGGCTTCTTCGACCTGGCCCGCCAGCTTCATCTGATCGATCCGGTCGGCGGTTGCGGCGTCCAGGGCCTTCGCGAAGACCGCGTACTCGCTCAGGCCCTGCATGGTTTCCCACAACTGGGTCTTTTCCTGGGCGAGCGCGGCATTGTCCTTGAGCAGCTCGTCCTGCCCGGACATCAGGGACTTGATGATCTTGTCCAGCTGGGTCTGGGCGGTCTCATACTTCTGGAAGTACTTCGCGAGTTTGTTGCCGCCCGGGATGATCCCAAGGATCTTGCGGCCAACGCTCAGGTCAGCTTCGTTGGGGGTGAGGTCTTCGACCGTGGACCGGAGTTCACCGAGCGTTGCCGCCACGTGCACCTGGGCGCTGCTGCCCGACTTCTTCGCGCTGGCCAACGAAGTGGAGGACCGTTCCAGGAGCCGGCTCGAGGTGCTGGCGGAGGACACCAGCTGCTGGCCCGCCAGCCGGTTGATCCCGTCAATTTTGCTCGTGTACTCGGGGCTGTGCGGGTTCATCGCGGCGACTTCGCTGACAAAGGCCCGCGCCTGCGCATTGATCTCCTGCTGGCGTTCAGCCGGAACCGGGACCATGCCCGGGGCGTCGTCGACCTTGACGATGTCCAGGCTCTCCGGAGCGTTCAGGACGAGCGGCGTCGAGGCCGCGGTGTCAGGCGGGGTGAGTTGCATGCTCATTGGTGCGTCTCTCTTTCCTTGGTCGCGGAGTCTTAGTCGAGCTGGACGCCGAAGTCCGCGGCAATGCCGGCCAGACCTGTCGCATAGCCCTGGCCGACTGCCTTGAACTTCCACTCCCCGTTGTGCCGGTACAGCTCCGCGAAAACCATGCAGGTCTCCGGCGCCGCATCCTCGCTGAGGTCGTAGCGGACCACCTCAGCGTCTGTGCCCTGGTTGACGACGCGGCAGTAAGCGGAGCGCACCTGGCCGAAGTTCTGCCGGCGGGCCTCCGCCTGGTCGATCGAGACGACGAAGACGATCCGCTCAACGTCTGCCGCCACGGCTGACAGTTCGACGGCGATCACTTCGTCGTCGCCGTCGCCGGCACCGGAACGGTTGTCCCCCTTGTGGACGACCGAGCCGTCGGCTGCCGCCGGCTGGTTGTAGAAGATGAAGTCCGCTGAAGTACGGACCTTTCCGTCGGCTCCGAGGAGGAGCGCCGAGGCGTCCAGGTCGAACGCGTCGCCGGCTGTCGTACGTGGGTCCCAGCCCAGACCGACGAGGACCTTGTTCAGTCCGGGATCGGTCTTGGTGAGCGAGAGGTTGCTGCCTTTGGTCAGAGTCAGGCCGGCCATGTTTGTGCTCCTTGTTTCAGTCGGGTGAAGTTGCGCTGGGTGGCCCGGGGGTTGCCGGGCCACCTCCTGCTAGTCCAGGACGATGCCGAAATCCGTGGCTACGCCATGGAGGCCGGAGGCGTAGCCCTGGCCGACGGCACGGAACTTCCACTCGCCGTTGTTGCGGTAGATCTCCGCAAAAATCATGCACGTCTCGGCGGCTGCGTCCTCGGTAAGGTCGTAGCGGACAACTTCGTTGTCGGTCTCCTGGTTCACAACCCGGCAGAAGGCGTCGCGCACCTGGCCGAAGTTCTGCCGCCGGGCCTCGGCCTGGTCGATCGACACGACGATGACGATCTTCTCGATGTCGGAGGCCACGGAGTCAAGATCAATCAGGATCTGCTCGTCGTCCCCTTCGCCCTCACCGGTGCGGTTGTCGCCCTGGTGCACGATCGCGCCGTCGGGCGAGGTCAGCTGGTTGTAGAAGATGAAGTCGTCGTTGGAGCGGACCTTGCCGTCGGCCCGGACGAGGAGCGCCGAGGCATCGAGGTCGAACTGCTCCCCCGCGGTGGTCCGCGGGTCCCAGCCGAGGCCGATCATGGCCTTGCGGAGGCCGGGGTCGGCTTTTGTCAGGGACAGGTTGCTGCCCTTGCTCAGAGTCAGGCTGGACACGTGTTACTCCTTCGGTGGGCTGGGACTAAACAGTAGCTCAGAGCGCAGACGCCGCGACGCCGAGGACGTCAACGGCCGTGCGGCCGTTGGCCGGGGTCCCGACCGCCTGGAAGCTCCAGGCGTGGCCGTTCCGCGAAAGCTTCGACATGATCATTGCCGTGTTCGGGCCGGACTCCGTGAGATCGTAGCGGGCGACTTCCGGGCTGCCCGCGACGGAGTCGTCGATGACCCGGCAGAAGGCGTTCTGGACCATGTTGAAGGTCTGCTGGCTGTAGCTGGTGATGACGAAAACGATGTGCTGGACCGCCGGCGAGACGTCGGGCAGGTTCACCATGAGGGTCTCGTCGTCGCCGTCCCCGGCGCCGGTCAGGTTGTCACCGGTGTGGCGGATGGCGCCGTCCTTGCTGGTGAGCTGGTTGAAGAAGACCGTGTCCAGGTGCTTACCGTCGCCGTCGAACAGGATGGCCGAGGCATCCAGGTCGATTTCGACCGTCTTGGTTCCGCCGAAGAATCCCTTCTTGGCCGGAACGGCAGAGTCCCAGCCGAGACCCAAGCGGACGTTTGTCAGGGAGTCACCGTTCTGCTTGGTCAGCGACAGTGACTGGCCCTTCTGCAAACTCAAACCCATTGATTTACTCGCTTCTCATCGTGGTGGTTGGGGATTTTGTACCGTGGTGGACTAGCTGTTCAGATCGGCCGGTTGCAGCGATTCGTTCTGTTCGCCGGCAGCGGCCCGCTTGTTGCGACGGACGGAGCCGGCGAAGGCGGCTCCGATGAACACGACGCCGATCAGGCCGGTCACGATCTCGTTGATGGGAACCACGATCGTGACCAGCAGGATCACGGCCAGAGCGCCGATGGCCCAGTGCGCCCCGTGGTCGAGGTATTCGTATTCGTCCAGCGTCCCCTGGCGGACCAGGAAGACCGTCAGGGAGCGGACGAACATGGCACCGATGAAGCCCAGTCCCAGGGCGATGATGATCGGATCCGAGGTGATGGCGAAGGCGCCGATGACGCCGTCGAAGGAGAAGGAGGCGTCAATGACTTCCAGGTAGAGGAACAGCATGAGGGCGGCTTTTCCGGCCACTTTTGCGGCTCCGGTGGGGCCTGAATGTACGACGATGTCAGCGTCATCGGCGTCGACATCACCGTCTGCGTCAACGTCGAAGAGGTTTCCGAGGCCGTTCACCAGGAAGTAGGTGATCATGCCCAGAAGACCCGCCAGCAAGACGATTCCTTGTTTGTCGCCAGCCACGCCACCGGCAACGGCCAGCGCGACCATGCCCAGAATCAGGGAGGCGCTGTCGAGCTTGCCCAGCTTGGCCAGCGGGATTTCAAGGAACTTGATCCACTTGATCTCGCGGTGGGCGAGGATGAAGTCCAGGAACAGCATCAGGAGGAACATTCCGCCGAACGCGGCAATCTGCGGATGCGCTTCGTGCAGCAGGTAGCCATAACTGCCGGGAGTGTGCGGGTCGCCCTTTTCCATCGCCAGGCTGACGGCTTCAACCGGGTTCAGCTGGGCTGTCACTCCGACAATCAGCAGCGGGAAGAGGATGCGCATCCCGAAGACCGCGATAATGACGCCCACGCTCAGGAACATCTTCTGCCAGAACGGGTTCATGCGTTCGAGGATTCGCGCGTTGACCACCGCGTTGTCGAAACTCAGGCTGATTTCAAGAATGCCCAGGATGAGGCAAAGAATTAGCGCCTGGGGGCCGCCGTAAAGGAAAGCCACCGCCAATGCGATGATGGTGACCGCTAACGACCAACCGAAAGTCTTGAAAAACACGCTCGAACAACTCCTGGAACGACGGGTCCTGGCCGGCAAATGACGGCAAGACGGCGAAAAACATCCCGGAAGTTATCCCCCAAGACTTCGTGCCAACATCATAACCGCAGGGTCCGACACTCTCTAGCCCGACGCCCGGCCATTTTTCAGCGGCGGCGGGTCGGGCCGGATCGGACATTCCGGGCGGCGCAGTCACCTGCCCAACGTTCCTGGCCACAAAAAAGTCCCCGTCGCCCGGGCTGGCCCCGCCGGATGCGGGGCCGGTCGGGACGACCGGGACTTTCTGTTGAGGCTGGGTTCGGCTAGGCTCGCCGCACCTGGACGCCGTCGGATTTCAGGAAGATTTGGGTCTCGGACGGGTCCGCCGGGACCAGCCAGAGCACGTTGCCGCTCATCGAAATTTCTTCGACCTCACCGGCTGCCAAAGCTTGCGCGTGCTTGAGGATTTCGACCCGGTCTCCGGCCTTGAGGCTTCTCCAGTCGGAAACCGTGGTGGCGGATGCCTGGCGTCTGGACAAAACCGTCCCGCGTGCTTTCATTTGAACTTCTACCCCTTTGTATATGTTCTTTGCCACAACTTCGTTGGTATGGACTTTCATTTTTACTACAGTTTCCGGGCCCCCGACGGCCGTGTTGCCAACTATTTCGGGGGCGCCGGAAATTGTTCATCTGAACTGCATTTTGTTTCTTCTCAGGCGAGATTTCCGACGGCGGATTCGGCCGCGGCCCGGACCGCGCCGGAGGCGAGCAGCCGGTCGGCCGCTTCAAGCTCCGGTGACAGGAACCGGTCCGTCCCCGGACCGTCGACGACGCCGCGCAGTGCGGCGATAACGGCCGTGCCGGCCGGCCCCGGCGTGAGGGCGCCGTCGGAGAGCTGGGTCCGGATGTCGAGCGCCCGGGCCGAGGTGACCAGTTCGATCGCCAGGACGCGGCGCAGGTTCTCAACCGCCTTCCGGAGCTTGCGGGCCGCGTGCCAGCCCATGGACACGTGGTCCTCCTGCATCGCGGAGCTCGGAATCGAGTCCACCGAGGCGGGAACGGCCAGCCGCTTGTTGTCCGAGACCAGCCCTGCCTGGGTGTACTGCGCGATCATCAGGCCGGAATCGACGCCGGGATCCGCGGCCAGGAAGGCCGGCAGCCCGTGCGAGCGCGCCGGATCGAGCATCCGGTCGGTGCGGCGCTCGGCGATGGAGCTCAGGTCCGCGACGGCGATGGCGAGGAAGTCGAGGACGTAGGCTACCGGGGCGCCATGGAAGTTGCCGTTGGAGCTGACGCGTCCGTCGGGCAGGACCACCGGGTTGTCGATCGCGGCGGCCAGTTCGCGGGAGGCGACGAGGGCCGCGTGGTCCACGGTGTCCCGGACGGCGCCGGCGACCTGGGGTGCGCAGCGCAGCGAGTAGGCGTCCTGGACCTTGGTGTCGTTGATCCGGTGCGAGGCCACGATCGGGGAGTTGGAGAGCACCCGGAGCATGTTGTCCGCGGAGGCGGCCTGGCCCGGGTGCGGCCGGAGCGCGGCGTGCAGCTCGGGCAGGAACACCTGGTCCGTGCCGAGCAGCGCCTCGACGCTGAGCGCGGCGGTGATGTCCGCCGTCGTGAGCAGCTGGCGGATGTCCGCGATGGCCATCAGCAGCATGCCGAGCATGCCTTCGGTGCCGTTGACGAGGGCCAGGCCTTCCTTCTCGGCGAGCGTGACCGGGGCGATCCCGTGCCCGGCGAGGAGTTCGGCGACAGCCCGTTCGCCCCGGCCGCCGTATGTCACGCCGTCGGGCCCTTCCGCTTCGCCTTCGCCCATCAGCACGAGGGCGCAGTGGGACAGCGGCGCGAGGTCCCCGGAGCAGCCGAGGGAGCCGAATTCGCGGACCACCGGGGTGATGCCGGCGTTGAGGACATCCACCATGGTCTGCAGCACCACCGGGCGGACGCCGGTGCGGCCGGAGGCGAGCGTCTTGGCGCGCAGGAACATGATGCCGCGGACCACCTCGCGTTCCACGGCCGGGCCCATGCCGGCGGCGTGGCTGCGGATCAGGGACTTCTGCAGCTGGGTGCGCAGCTCGTTGGGGATGTGCCGGTTGGCCAGCGCCCCGAAGCCGGTGGAAATGCCGTAGGCCGGGACCTCGCTGTGGGCAAGGCTGTCGATGTGGGCGCGGACCTTGGCGACGGCATCCAGGGCGTCCGGGTCGATGGTCACCTTTGCGTCGTGGCGGGCGACGGCGACGACGTCCTCGGGGGTGACGCCGCTGGAGCCGAGGGTGACGGTGAGCGGTTCGTGGGTTGTTAAGGTCACTTTGCGGTTCCTTCGTTCATGGGGATGCGGACGCCGCGTTCCCTGGCGACCTCGACGGCGCGCTCGTAGCCGGCATCGGCGTGGCGGATGACGCCCATGCCGGGATCATTGGTGAGCAGGCGTTCGAGCTTTTCGGCGGCGAGGTCAGTGCCGTCGGCGACGGAGACCTGGCCGGCGTGGATGGAACGGCCGATCCCGACGCCGCCGCCGTGGTGGATGGAGACCCAGGTGGCTCCGGACGCGGTGTTGAGCAGGGCGTTGAGCAGCGGCCAGTCGGCGATTGCGTCCGAGCCGTCGGCCATGGCCTCGGTCTCGCGGTACGGGGAGGCGACGGAGCCGGAGTCCAGGTGGTCGCGGCCGATCACGATGGGGGCCTTGACCTTGCCTTCCTTGACGAGCCGGTTGAACAGCAGTCCGGCCTTGGCGCGTTCGCCGTAGCCCAGCCAGCAGATCCGCGCCGGCAGGCCCTCGAACTCCACGCGCTCCTGTGCGGCGTCGATCCAGCGGTGCAGGTGCTTGTTCTCCGGGAACAGCTCCTTGATTGCCGCGTCGGTGACGGCGATATCCTCCGGGTCGCCGGAAAGGGCGACCCAGCGGAACGGGCCGAGGCCCTCGCAGAACAGCGGGCGGATGTACGCCGGGACGAAGCCGGGGAATTCGAAGGCGCGGTTGTAGCCGCCCTTGCGGGCCTCGTCGCGGATCGAGTTGCCGTAGTCGAACACTTCGGCGCCGGCGTCCTGGAACTCGACCATGGCCTGGACGTGCCTGGCCATGGAGGTCTGGGCCTTCTTGGTGAAGCCCTCCGGGTCCGCGGCGGCCTCGCGGTGCCATTCCTCCACGGTGATGCCTTCGGGCAGGTAGCTCAGCGGGTCATGCGCGGAGGTCTGGTCCGTGACGATGTCCACGGTCAGCTCGCCGGCCTTATGGCGGCGCAGGATCTCGGGGAACACCGTGGCGGCGTTGCCGACGTAGCCGACGGACAAGCCACGGCGCTCTTCCTTGGCTTTGATGACCTTGGCGATCGCGGCGTCGAGGTCGGTCTCCACCTCGTCGAGGTAGCGCTTGCCGGCGCGGCGGCGCAGGTGGGCCTCGTCGACGTCGACGATCAGGCAGGCGCCGTCGTTCAGGGTGACGGCGAGCGGCTGCGCGCCGCCCATACCGCCGCAGCCGCCGGTGAGCGTCAGGGTGCCGGCGAGCGTACCGTTCTCGTCCCCGGTGAGTTTGCGGGCGATCGCGGCGAAGGTTTCGAAGGTGCCCTGCAGGATGCCCTGGGTGCCGATGTAGATCCAGGATCCGGCGGTCATCTGGCCGTACATCATCAGGCCCTCGGCCTCGAGCCGGCGGAACTCGGGCCAGTTGGCCCAGTCGCCGACGAGGTTGGAGTTGGCCAAGAGCACCCGCGGCGCCCATTCGTTGGTGCGGAACACGCCGACCGGCTTGCCGGACTGGACCAGCAGGGTCTCGTCCTTCTCCATGGTTTCCAGGGTGCGGGTGATCGCGTCGAACGCGGCCCAGGACCGGACGGCCCGGCCGGTGCCGCCGTAGACCACCAGGTCATCGGGGCGTTCGGCGACCTCGGGATCCAGGTTGTTCAT
Organism: Arthrobacter sp. PAMC25564; assembly: GCF_004798705.1. Classification (NCBI taxonomy): domain Bacteria; kingdom Bacillati; phylum Actinomycetota; class Actinomycetes; order Micrococcales; family Micrococcaceae; genus Arthrobacter; species Arthrobacter sp. PAMC25564. The sequence goes on from NZ_CP039290.1 coordinate 326,076, forward strand.
CAGCATCCGCAGCGGGGCTTCCGTCTGCCAGGACTTGGCGGTGAGCGTGGTGCCGCGGGCTGCTTTGACCGGGCGGGCACCGGTGGTGAAATCGGCGGGTGCCATGAGGGGCTCCTTCGTGTCTTGAATGGTTCCGGGAAGAGGTTCTGTATCAACTAAAGCCTGCCCGCGGCCCCGGAAACAGGGCCTGCGGGCGGGTGCTGTCCGGGATTCCAGACCCAACTGACTCGCAGTTGTTGTCGTTTTGAGGCGTCAAAACGACAACTAGTGCGAGCTAGTTGGGCTGGGGCGGCCATGGATGCGGACCGAGAGCTCGTCCGCGACCTTCTGCACCCGCGCGGCCAGGGCCGGCCACTCCTCCGCGGGCAGCTTCGCCTCGAGGAAGGTCACCGCGACGGCGGCCGTCGGCCAGCCCACGTGGTCCGTGACCGCCGCGGCGATCGATCCGAAGCCCGGCGTCACCTCGCCGTGTTCGGTCGCGTAGCCGCGCTGCCGGACCTGGTCCAGGTGCGAGGACAGCGCGGAGTATTTCATGATGGGCGACTCGGTCTCGTGCCTTGCCGTGAAGGCGGCCGCGTTCGGGTACAGCGCGCGGACCTGCGACTTCGGCAGCGCCGCAAGGATGGCCCGGCCGCTCGCGGTCAGGTGGCTCGGGAGCCTGACCCCGACGTCGGTCACGAGGGACGGGCGGTTCTTGGCCCGCTCCTCGACAATGTAGAGCACGTCCCGGCCGTGCAGCACGGCGAGGTGCGCGCTCTCGCCGATCACATCCACGAGAGAGGCGAGCATGGGCCGGCCGAGCCTGGACAGGGGTTCCTGCCGCGAATAGGCGGAGCTGAGTTCGAAGGCGCTGATGCCCAGGCCGTAGCGCTGCTCCTCGTGCAGGTGCAGCACGAAGCCGTTCGCCTCCATCACGCCGAGCAGGTGGTAGACGCTGGAGCGCGGCAGTCCCAGCGCCGTGGCAATGTTCGACGCCGCCATCGGCCCCCGCTTGGAGGCCAGCAGTTTGAGGATGCGCAGGGTGTTCTCGGCCGCCGGGACCTTGGAGGTCGCCTTCGCGCCGGTTCTGGGCGCCGTCTTGGCGATGGGGGCGGCGCTTGACGCCGCGGGTGCGGGTGCGGGTGCGGGCGGCGCCGCAGCCGTGGTGGTCAGGGTGGTGCTCGTGGCTGGCATGGGTCCTCTTCAAATTCGGGCGGTGTCCGGTATCCCGTACTTAAGCATGCGCCTGGCCGGCGGATCCGGACAGGCCGCCGTCGCCCATCGATGTCTGGCATCCCGGACATTCCGCCTGTCCCCCCGCCCCTTCGGGAACGGCGCAGGGCCCGCCGTAGTCAGGTCTCCGGCAGAACGGCTACGATCTGGACCATGGTGGAGCAGACGTGGGACCCGGCCCAGGACGGCGTCATGGTTTTGCCCTCCGGCCGGCTCATCCGCGGCCGCGCCCTGCGTGGGCCGCTTCCCGCGGGACCGCAGCCTGAATTCGGTGTCTATCTGCTGGGCAAGAGCCCGCCCCCGGTGGCGTGGGAATCACGCTGGGTGCACTGGCCGGACCTGCGGCTGCCGGCCGACGAACCGGAGGCCCTGGAAGCGCTGAGCGAAGCGTGGCGCCGGGCCCAGACCGAGCGCGTGGAGATCGCCTGCTGGCGTGGCCGCGGCAGGACCGGCACGGCACTGGCCTGCATCGCCATCCTGGACGGGGTCCCGCCGGAGCAGGCCGTTTCCTACGTGCGCCGGCAATATCACCGGCGCACGGTGGAGACGCCCTGGCAGCACGGGTACGTCGCCCGTTTCCGGCCGCCGCCCGGGTAATGCACCAAGGTGGCCTGCCGGTGGCACGACGGCGGGCATCCGGCTTGGCGGTCAGCACAGCCTGAGATCCACAGTCTGAAATCAAAGACACCAACCCGCCGTGAGCCTGATCACAGCTGCACCAAACATGGTCTGCTGGATAGCGATCCCCCTCCCAATGACGAGAAGGTATTCGCATGCCACAAGCCCAAACAGCCACGCACCCGGCTCCCGCCGGCGAGACTGCTGGAAAGACCGATGGGACCGCCGCCACCCCCGGACGAGGCGCCGGCGCCGTCGTCGAAACCGTCCTGAGCCGGGGACTCAACGTCCGGCATATCCGGTTCATGGCCCTGGGCTCCGCGATCGGAACCGGGCTGTTCTACGGCTCCGCGTCCGCCATCCAGATGGCCGGGCCCGCCGTGTTGTTCGCCTACATGATCGGCGGCGCGGCCGTGTTCATGGTGATGCGGGCCTTGGGGGAAATGGCCGTGCGGCACCCGGTCTCCGGCTCGTTCGGCCAGTACGCGAGCCGCTACCTCGGCCCGATGGCCGGCTTTGTGACCGGCTGGACCTATGTCTTCGAGATGGCGATCGTGGCCATCGCGGACGTCACGGCCTTCAGCATCTACATGGGGTTCTGGTTCCCCGCGGTGGAGCGCTGGATCTGGGTGCTGGCAATCATTTTCTTCCTGGCGGCCCTGAACCTGCTCAGCGTGAAGGTGTTCGGCGAGCTGGAGTTCTGGTTCTCGCTGATCAAGGTCGCGGCCATCATCGCCATGATCGTGGGCGGCGCGGCCATCATCGTCTTCGGCTTCCAGGCCGGCGGCGCAACCGTCGCCCCGGGCCTGGGCAACCTCGTGGAGCACGGCGGCATGTTCCCCAACGGCTTCGAAGGGCTCCTGGCCTCCTTCGCCGTCGTGATGTTCGCGTTCGGCGGGATCGAGACCCTGGGCATCACCGCCGGTGAGGCGGCCGACCCCAAGTCGGTCATCCCGAAGGCCGTCAACACCGTCCCCGTGCGCGTTCTGCTGTTCTATGTGCTGACCCTCGGCGTGCTGATGAGCCTGTTCCCGTGGAATGAGATCGGCACCAACGGCAGCCCCTTCGTGCAGATCTTCAGCGGCCTGGGCATTCCGGCCGCGCCGCACATCCTCAATGCCGTGGTGATCACCGCCGCGCTCTCGGCCGTCAACAGCGACATCTTCGGCGCCGGCCGGATCCTCTTCGGCCTGGCCAGGCAGGGGCATGCCCCCGCAAGCTTCGGCAAGGTCTCCCGCCACGGGGTTCCGTGGCTGACCGTGGTGCTGATGACCGGCATCCTGCTGGTCGGGGTGGTCCTGAACGCCGTCATCCCGGAGGACGTCTTCCTGCTGATCGCCTCGATCGCCACCTTCGCCACGGTGTGGGTCTGGGCCATGATCCTCGCCTCGCACGTGGCGATGAAGCGCGAGATCACCCGCAAGGGGCTGCCGGCGTCGGAATTCCCGTCGCCGTGGTGGCCCGCCGCTTCCGTGCTGACCATCGTCTTCATGGCCCTGGTGATCGGAATCCTTGGCGCCTTCGAGGACACCCGGGTGGCCCTCTACGTGGGCGCCGTCTGGCTCGGCCTGCTGGTGCTCGCCTACCGGTTCTGGGTCCGCGGCCACGGCCGGGTCCGCGCGGAACTGGCGGACGAAACCTCGCAGCTCCAGCAGGTGCCCGCCCCACGATAGCCCCGGCGCCGCCCGGCCGGTCGCCCGGCTCCCCGCACCGCCGGGCGGCTGGCGGACTACCGCGCGGACCAGCCGCCGTCCATCGTGTAGCTGGCGCCGGTGACCATGCCGGCGTCGTCCGACGCGAGCCACGCCGCCAGGGACGCCACTTCCTCCGGCTCCACGAGACGCTTGATCGCTGATTCGGTCAGCATGATCTTGGCGAGGACCTCGGACTCCGGGATGCCGTGGACCTTGGCCTGGTCGACGAGCTGCGCCTCGACCAGCGGCGTCCGGACATAGCCGGGGTTGATGCAGTTGGACGTGACGCCGTGGGCCCCGCCCTCCAGCGCGGTCACCTTGCTGAGGCCTTCCAGCCCGTGCTTGGCGGAAACGTAAGCGCTCTTGAACGGCGAGGCCCGCAGGCCGTGCACGGAGGAGAGGTTGATGATCCGTCCGAAGCCGTTGGCGTACATGTGCGGCAGCGCGGCCCGGATGAGCAGGAACGGCGCCTCGAGCATCAGCGTGATGATCCGGCGGAAGTCGGCGGGATCGAACTCCTCGATGGGGCTGATGCGCTGGATCCCCGCGTTGTTGACGAGGATGTCGCAGTCCAGGCTGAGGGCCTGGAGCGCCCCGACGTCGAGGAGGTCGACGGCCCAGGAAGTGCCGCCGACCTCATCGGCGAGGGCTGCGGCGGCGGACTCGTCCACATCCGCGATCACCACCTTGGCGCCCCGCGAGGCCAGGGCGCGGACGCTGGCCGCGCCGATCCCGCCGGCACCGCCGGTGACCAGGGCCTTGCGTCCGTTCAGCGTGTTTTCCATAACTCAGCCTTCCCTATCAAAAATCGAATGAGGCGGCCGGCTCCAGCGTGGCTGGAGCCGGCCCAAACTCAAGCAGTTCAGCGCGCCGCAGCGACGGCAAGGCCTTCACGTTCGGCGTCGGCCCGGTCCACTTCCTCCAGCGCAATGCCCTTGGTTTCCTTCAAGGTGAGCACCGCGACGGCGGTGATGGCGCAGGCCACAAGGAGGTAGATCGCGGTGGGCAGCCAGGAGCCGGTGTCCTTGAGCCACTGGGTGGCCAGCAGCGGCGCCAGCGAGCCGGCGAAGATCGAGGTGACCTGCGAGCCGAGCGAGACGCCGGCGTAGCGCATCCGGGTCGGGAACAGCTCGGCCATCAGGGCCGGCTGCCCGGCGTACATGAGGCCGTGCAGGCACAGGCCGATGGTCACGGCCAGGACGATAACCACCGGGTTGCGGGTGTCGAACATCGGGAAGGCGAAGAACGGCCAGCTCGCGCCGGTGATGGCACCGACAAGGTAGACCGGCTTGCGTCCCCAGCTGTCCACGAGCCGGCCGAACTGCGGGATGATCAGGAAGTGCACGAGGTGCGCGATCAGCAGGGCCAGCAGGAGCGAGGAGGTGTCGTACTTGTCCACCGTCTTGAGGTAGACAATCGAGAAGCTGACCACGAGGTAATACATGATGTTTTCCGCGAACCGCAGGCCCATGGACTGCAGGATGCCCTTGGGGTACTTGCGGATGACCTCGCGGACGCCGTAGCTTATGGCCTGCTCCTTCTCCATCTGCGCCTTGGCTGCCAGGAAGATCGGCGATTCGGAGACGTGGGTGCGGATGTAGTAGCCGACGAAAACGATCACGGCTGAGAGCCAGAAGGCCACCCGCCAGCCCCAGGCGAGGAATTCGGCGCTGCTCAGCACGTTGGACATGATGAACAGGACCAGGGTTGCCAGCAGGTTGCCCACCGGCACTGCGGCCTGGGGCCAGCTGGACCAGAAGCCGCGGGATTCGTTGGGGCTCTGCTCGGCCACGAGCAGTACGGCGCCGCCCCATTCGCCGCCCAGGGCGAAGCCCTGGATGAAGCGCAGGAGGACCAGCAGGGCCGGCGCAAGGTAGCCGAGGTCGGCGAACCCGGGCAGGCAGCCCATCAGGAAGGTGGAGACACCGATGATGACGATGGTGAGCTGCAGGGTGGGCTTGCGGCCCAGCCTGTCGCCGATCTGGCCGAAGACGATGCCACCGAGCGGGCGGGCCACGAAGCCGACGGCGTAGGTCAGGAAGGCCTGGATGATGCCGTCCAGCTCATTGCCGGTGGGAGGGAAGAAGTACTTGCCGAACACCAGGGTTGCGGCGGTGGCGTACAGGAAGAATTCGTACCATTCCACGACGGTGCCGACCATCGAAGCGGCGACGATTTTCTTGAGGCCGGAACCCTTGGGTGCGGGGGCGGCGGATGCAGAGCGCTGGTTTACGCTCATCTGGGTCTCCTTAGTGTCCACGGTGACACGTGCTGTGACGTACAGCACTTGAATTGGCTCCACTGAGTATTGCTGCACAGAGTTGGCGATTCAATGGCCAATGCGGCACCGCTTATGTGCAGAATTGCAGATATGAATGCACATCCCGATGATCTGCTGGTGCTGCTGGCGGTCTCCCGTTCGGCAAAATTCACGACGGCGGCCCAGGCCTTGGGCCTTAACCACACCACCGTTTCGCGGCGGATAGCGGCGTTGGAGAAGGCTTTGGGCGGGCGTGTGCTTTCCCGCGCCGCCGGCGGCTGGGAGCTCACCGGACTCGGCGAGGAAGCCGTCCGGGTGGCCGAGCAGGTGGAATCGGCCATCCGCACGCTCGAACAGCCCGGCCGGACCCCGGACCCGATCACCGGCGTCGTCCGGATGACCGCCACGGACGGCTTCAGCGCCTACATCGCCGCCCCCGCCGTGGCCCGGCTGCGCCGCGACCACCCCGGGCTCAGCGTCGAGATCGTCACGGTCACCCGGCGGGCCCTGCAGCAGCGCTCCGGCCTGGACATCGAGGTGGTGGTCGGCGAACCCCAGGTGCACCGCGCCGAAGCAGCCCGGCTCGGCGAGTACATGCTCGGCATGTACGCCTCGCGGGACTATCTGGCCGAGTACGGGATGCCCGCCACGCTGGAGGAACTGACGGCGCATCCGCTCGTGTACTTTGTGGATTCAATGCTCCAGGTAGATGACCTGGATGCCCCGCGCCGGCTGGTTCCGGCCATGCGGGACGGGCTGACCTCCACCAACGTCTTCGTCCATGTGGAGGCGACACGGGCCGGTGCCGGGATCGGGTTCCTGCCGTGCTTTGCGGCGGACCTGCATCCGGATCTGGTCAGGCTGTTGCCGGAAGAGTTCGCGGAACTGCTCCCCTACTGGATGGTGCTCCGGCCCGATTCGATGCGCCGGCCGGCGGTGGCCGCCGTCGTGCAGGCACTGCGGGAACAGACCACAGCCCACCGCGATGCCCTGCTGGGCCGGCCCGCGGGGTCATCGGTTGCACCGTAACCGCCGTTTTCAGGCGCCATGGGGGCCGTTACGGAGCACTCGATGGGGGTTGCGGGTCGTGCCGGACCGGGGCGCCGGCCGCGAAGGCCCTGACCTTCGCGTCGTTCCAGATGTGTGCGGGCACCGCCCCGCCCAGCAGGCGCCGCGCGAGGCCGGGGTCGTCGTCGAACGGCTGGTCGCTGCCGGCCATGATCATGTTGCCGTAGCGGCGGCCCTTGAGCATGGCCGGGTCCGCGATGATCACCGTGTGCTCGAAGCTGTCCGCGATGGTGGCGGCGTCCTCGCGGGCGTTCCTCAGGTCCGGGGCGTCGCCGGAGTTGACCACGTAGATCCCGCCGGGAGCCAGGACCTGCTTGGCATGCCCGTTGAATTCCTTGGTGGTGAGCGCCCGGGGCGTCAAGGATCCGGCGAAGACGTCACGGATGATCAGGTCACGGGTGTGCGGAGTGAGGCCCTCGGTGACTTCGCGGGCCTCGCCCACGCGCAGGCGCAGCAGGGGGGCCTTGGGCAGGTCGAACCAGCCGCGGACGTATTCGGCGAGCTTTCCGTCCAGTTCCACGACCACCTGGCGGGCGTCGGGGTAGGCGGCATGGAAGTAGCGGGCCAGTGAGCATGCTCCCCCGCCCAGGTGCAGGGCGCGCAGTTTCGGCCTTGATTCGCGGGGCCAGCGCGATTCCACCAGCGCGGCGATCCAGCGCATGTATTCGAAGTCGAGGAACAGCGGATCGGCGAGGTCGATGTGGGAACTCATGACGCCGTTGATGCGCAGGAGCCAGCCATTCGAATTGTCCTGGTCCGGGATCAGCTCGCAGTCGCCGGTGTCGATGTAGTAGACGCCCTCAACCGGGCCGTCCGGGCGTGCACCCTTGGGCAGGTCCACCACTCCGGCCGTCGAATTTCCGCTGTTCCGGCCGGCAGCCTTGCCCCGCTTCGCCATCAGCCGTGCACCGTTTTCTTCATGTTTCAACCCTAGTTCACCGCCCGCGTGCCGCCTGCGCGCCGCCTGTCGGGAGCGGCCCGGCCTGGCCCGGTGCAGCACGGGGCGGGGCCCGTGCTCCGAGAAAATAAAAAGGGAAGGGTACTTACCATCTGATAGTAATCATGCTTAGTATTTAAGCCCCAGTATTGCCGGCTTGTGATCAGCAGCCGATCTTCTTGGAAAGAGAGCGACGATGACAGAGAACCCATGGCCCCAGAACGGGAGCTACGGCACCCCTACGGCTACGCAGCAGGCACCCCTCCGCCAGGACCCGACGTTTCCACCCGTCGCAGACGGCGAAATCTACAGCGCGACACCGGATGGCGTCCCGACAGCCCCGTCCCCGTCCCCGGGGCCGGCCCCCGGCGCGCCCACGGCCGACACCGCCAAGGACGAGGCTACGAAGGTCTCCCGACAGGCCGCGGATTCAGCCCGGAACGTGGCTGAAACGGCCAAGTCCGAGGCCGCCAATGTTGCCGCCGAGGTCAAGGCCAACGCCCGGGACCTGCTCAATCAGGCCAAATCCGACCTAACTGAACAGGCCGGTACGCAGCAGCAAAAGGTCACAGAAGGGCTGCGCTCAATCTCGACCGAACTCCGCTCCATGGCCGCGGCCTCCGACCAGCCCGGTGTCGCCACCGACCTCGTCCGACAGGCCGCCGAAAGGTCTTCCGCCGTGGCAACATGGCTCGACGGCCGGGATCCCGGTTCACTGCTGAACGAAGTGAAGTCCTTTGCCCGGCAAAAGCCCGGCACCTTCCTCCTGCTGGCCGCCGGAGCAGGCATCCTGGCAGGCCGGCTCAGCCGTAGCCTCGCCGCCGGAGCCCCGGAGTCGACCGGCCCAGCGGCTACGGCACCGGTAACGGGCGCCCCGGCGTACGGCGCCCATGCCGCCGCCGTACCGGTCGCCCGGGTGCCCGACACCGGAATGGCGGTCCCGCCGCCGCCCGTGCAGCTGCCCGGCCCTGATGCCACGACGGCTGGTCTCGCCGATCCGCTGGGAGACGAACTCTTTGGTGGTGAACGGCGATGACCAGCGAGATGCCCCCGACTGCTGTCCAGGCCAAGGCCGAGACGTTGTCCCTCGGTGAACTACTTGGCGACGTTACTCGGGACATGTCCACCCTGATGCGGCAGGAAGTCGAACTGGCCAAGGTCGAGCTCAAGCAGTCGGCCACCCGGGCAGGCAAGGGCAGCGGAATGCTCGCCGGTGCGGGCGTCGCTGGCCACTTCGTGTTCCTGTTCCTTTCCCTCGCCCTGTGGTGGGCGCTGGGATACGTGATGGGGCTCGGCTGGTCCGGCGTCATCGTCGCCGTTCTCTGGGGTATCGCCGCCGCGGTCCTGGCCAGCATGGGCCGGAAGGAGCTCAACGCCATCAAGGGCATGCCGCAGACCGCGGAGACCCTGCAGGAAATTCCACCCACGCTCAAACCCACCCCCTAGCTCCAGCGAGGAACACCATGAGTGAAAACCCGGATGCCATCCGAGCCGATATCGAAGCAACCCGCGCGCGGCTCGGCACCAATGTCGACGCCGTGGCGGACAAGGTCACGCCGTCGCACATTGTTCAGCGGCAGACAGACAAGGTCAAGGAAACAGTCAAGGACACCGTGTTCGGTGCGAAGGACAAAGTCATGGGAACAGCCGGCGATGCAGCCGGCGGCGCACCCCGGCGGCTGGCCACCAAGACGCAGGGCAACCCGCTCGCGGCCGGGCTGATCGCCTTCGGTGCCGGTCTGCTGTTCTCCTCGCTGATCCCTGCCAGTGAGAAGGAACGCGAAACGGCGGACGCCCTCAAGTCGGCCGCCGAACCGCTCACCACGGAGCTGGCCGAGGCCGGGAAGAACGTGGCCGAGGGACTTCGCGGGCCTGCCCAGGAGTCCATGGAGAATATCAAGGCGAGCGCCGCCGAGGCCACCGAGACCATCAAGACAGAGGGTCAGTACGCCGTCGGGGACGTCAAGGAAACGGCGGCATCAGCCGCTGACAACATCAAGCAGGCCTAGGCCCTCCGGAACCCTGCCGGCCGCCCCGCTTCCGGGCGGGGCGGCCGGCCGCTGCGCTTAACCCCACGAAGGAAGACTTCCATGGCCAAGAACCTCGCCAGGGCAGAAAATGACACCATGACCGACGCCGAAACGGACCAGAGCAGCACCGCCAAGGCCCGCACGGCGCCCGCGCCGGACGATTCCCGCAAGCCGGTCAATCCCACCGACGTCACGAAACCTTCCTGGAAGTACATCGCCAGGAAGACCCTCCGCGAGTTCAGCAGGGACCAGTGCCCGGACCTCGCCGCCGCCCTGACCTACTATTCGGTCCTCTCCCTCTTCCCCGCGCTCCTGGCGCTCGTCTCGCTCCTGGGGGTGTTCGGGCAGGCCGGGAAGACGACGGCGGCACTTCTGGAGATCGTCCAGGGCATCGCCCCGGCTTCCACGGTCGACATCATCCGGCAGCCCATCGACGAACTGACCAGCTCGCCGGCCGCCGGTTTCACCCTGGTGATCGGCGTCCTGACCGCACTGTGGTCCGCCTCCGGGTACGTCGGAGCCTTCGCCCGGGCCATGAACCGGGTCTACGAAGTCGACGAGGGCCGGCCCTTCATCAGGCTCAGGGGCACGATGCTCGGCGTCACCATCGCCACCGTGGCGATCGTTGCCGTGCTCGCCGCCATGCTGGTGCTCAGCGGGCCGGTGGCCGAAGCGGTGGGCAACGCCGTCGGGCTCGGTGGCGCCTTCCTCACGGCATGGAACATCCTGAAGTGGCCGGTGATGGTGCTGCTCGTCGTGGTGGCCATCGCGATCCTGTACTACGCCACCCCCAATGTGAAGCAGCCCAGGTTCCGCTGGCTGAGCATGGGCTCATTCATCGCCGTCGTGGTCTTCGTCCTGGCGTCTCTCGGCTTCGCGTTCTACGTCGCCAACTTCGGCAGCTACAACAAGACCTACGGCGCGATCGGCGGCGTGATCGTGATGCTGCTGTGGCTCTGGATCCTGAACCTGTCGCTGCTGTTCGGCGCGGAGTTCGACGCCGAAACGGAACGCGGACGGCAACTGCAGGCAGGAATCGAGGCGGAGCAGACAATCCAGCTGCCGCCGCGGGACACCAAACAGAGCGACAAACTGCAGTCGCGCCAGGAAGAGGACATCCGGCGCGGGCGCGAACTGCGGGAGCAGCACGGCGGCAAGCGGGATACCGGCGCTGGATAGCCGCGCCCCGCGGGACCAAAGCCCCTAGCCCCGCCCGGATCTTCCGGTCTCTACTGGAAGCAGGGAGCGCTGGGGCGTGGTACGGCCATCGAGCCGGAAGGAAGCATTTTGGCACCCGCAGCAGGGCATGAGCGCACCGCCGTCGCGGTGGGCTATGACGGATCGGAGGCCGCGCAGCTGGCTGTGCGGTGGGCCGCCGGGTACGCCGCTGCCGGGAAGTCCCGCCTCCGGGTGATCCATGCCTGGGTCTGGCCTCTGTTCACCAGGAACCTGGGCCCCGTCAAGGGTATCGCGGGAAGCGGGCTGCGGCACTCGGCCGAGGCGATCCTGGCCGAGGGTGTCGAACTGGCCCGAAGTATCGCCGATGCCTCCGCCGACGTCGAGGGCGTTATGGAAGCCGGCCTCCCGGCCCCGGTGCTGCGCGCCGCGGCCGCCGATGCGCGGGTGCTGGTGGTGGGCAGCCGTGGGATCGGCGGCGTCCTGGGCCAGCTGGCGGGCTCCGTCTGCCTGGAGCTGGCAGGCTCCTCCCCCTGCCCGCTGATGGTCATCTGGCGTCCCCGCACCCCTGGCCGGCCCGTCGTGGCGGGGGTCGACGCGTCGGCCCGGGGCCCGGCCACACTGGCCGGCGCCGTCCGGCTGGCGGAGGCGCTCGGCACCTCGCTCCAGCTCGTCCATGTCGGCCAGGCGGACGCCGGAAACCGGGAGGAACATGGCCGCCATTCCCCCCTCCACGGCCAGGAACTGCTGGACCATGCGCTGGAGGCGGCCCGGAAGCTGGCGCCCGGGCTGACGGTGTCCGGGTCCTTGAAGGACAGCCATTCCGTGGCCAGGGAGCTGCTCGCGGCGGCATCCGGGGCGGATGCGCTGGTGCTTGGAACCCATAACCGCGAGGGCGGCCCCGGCAACACCGTCTCCGCTGTGCTGCACAAGGCACGTTGCAACGTACTGATTACCCGCTGAACCCGCCGCTGCCCCTGGAGGGTTGCGGAGGTTCACGATGAAGCGCAAGACAAACAGTGCAAGACAAGGGAGGCCGCCATGCGAGCCTGGCGGGTTGGACATCCGGGACCCATAAGCGGAGGCCCCCTGGTGGCCGCGGAGTGCCCTGAGCCCCGGCCACGACGGGGCGAAGTGCTGCTCAAGGTCCGGGTCTGCGGGGTGTGCCGGACGGACCTGCACCTGGCTGAAGGCGACCTCAAACCGCGTCACCCCGGCATCATCCCGGGCCATGAGGTAGTCGGTGAAGTTATCGAATCCGGCCCGGAGGCCACCAGGTTCCGCCCCGGCGAACGAGTGGGCGCCGCATGGCTGGGCGGCACCTGCGGTTCCTGCCGCTTCTGCCTGCGAGGCCAGGAAAATCTGTGCCTGGCCCCCACGTTCACCGGCTGGGACCGCGACGGCGGCTATGCGGAACTGGTCACCGTCGCCGAGAAATTCGCCTACCGGATTCCTGAGGTTTTCACCGACGACGAGGCCGCGCCCCTGCTGTGTGCGGGCATCATCGGCTACCGTGCCTTGAGCCGGGCGGAACTGCCGATCGGCGGCCGGCTGGGCATCTACGGCTTCGGGGGTTCCGCTCACCTCGCCGCCCAGATCGCCCTCTACCGTGGCGCCAGGGTGTACGTCATGACCCGGTCCGAAGAAGCCCGCCGCCTCGCCCTCGAGCTGGGGGCGACCTTCGCCGGACGGGCCGACGAACCGCCGCCGGATCCGCTGGACGCCGCCATCCTCTTCGCACCCGTAGGCTCGCTGGTGCCCGTGGCGCTGCGCGCCCTGGACCGCGGCGGAACCCTTGCCGTTGCCGGCATCTACCTCAGCGACATTCCGCCCCTGCACTACTCCTCCGAGCTCTTCCAGGAACGCCAGCTCCGCAGCGTCACGGCCAACACCCGGGCCGACGGCGAGGAGTTCTTCCGGATTGCCGCGGAAATCCCGATCCGTCCCACCACCGTGGCTTACCCTTTCCCGGCCGCGGACAAGGCGCTGCGGGACCTGGCCGAAGACCGGATCACCGGCGCCGCCGTCCTGCATCTGGACGGGACGCGGTGAAGTAGCTGGCAGTTGTGGCCTCCGGGGGCGCTGGAAACGGCCAGTACTGCGGGTCAGTTGGGCCGGCCGTCCGCGCGCAGGAATTCATGCTCCTGGCCGGCGCGGAGCAGCACCCGCTGGGTACCCACCCGGACCAGCACCGGGGCGGCGTCGCCCGGGGCCGCAGAGACCCGCAGCCGGTCCGTCTCGAGGCGGACGGCCAGCAGCTGGTCGCGGTAGCGGACCTGGAATTCGACCCGGCTGAGCTCCGCCGGCAGCCTGGGGGTGAAGTCCAGGGCGTCACGGGTGATGCGCAATCCGGCGAAGCTGCGCTGGACGACGTCTATGGAGCCGGCCATGGCGCCCAGGTGGATGCCCGCGCTCGTGGTTCCGCCCTGGGTGTCGTCCAGGTCCGCGTCGAGGGCCTCCCGGAAGGTGGCCCACGCCCGTTCAGGATCCCGCTGCGCCAGCACGGAGGCGTGGGCGACCCGGCTCAGCGTTGACCCGTGTGCCGTCCGGGCGAGATAGAAGTCCACCGTGGCTCCGATCTGCGCGGGCGTCACGGCGTACCCCATCCGGCCCAGGAATCCGAGGAGCTGGTCCTCGCCCAGGACGTAGAGCAGCATGAGGACATCGGCCTGTTTGGCCAGCCGGTAGTGGTTGGTGCTGTCGCCCTCGGCCTCCAGGATCAGGTCCAGCCGTTCGATGTTCCGGTAGCTGCGGCGGTAGTGGTTCCAGTCCAGTTCCCGGAGCGCGCTGTAGCCGTCGAACTGGCTGATGATCCCGTCGTCGTGGAACGGCACGAACATGCGGCGGCTCAGTTGCGCCCAGTGCGCAATCTCGGCGGCGGTGATGCCCAGGCGGGCCCGCAGCTCCTCCATGTCGAAGCCCCGCACGGAGTGCATGATCCAGACCGCCTGGTCGAACACCCAGGCGGCCATGACGTTGGTATAGGCGTTGTCGTTGAGGCCGCCGCCTGGGTTGCCCGGGTGGCCTGTGTGGTATTCGTCCGGGCCCATAACGCCTTTGATATGGAAGCGGTCCTCCTTGGCGTCGTAGTCCGCCATGGACGCGAACAGCCTGGCGACGTCGACGACGATTTCGGCGCCGTGCCGGGTCAGCCAGCCGCGGTCCTGCGTCGCCTCGAAGTACTGCCAGGCATTGAAGGCGACGGCCAGCCCGACGTGCCGCTGGCGGTGGGAATAGTCCGGCATCCAGTGCCCGGACAGTTTGTTGAACAGCAGCTTCGGCGTCTGCTCCGTGCCGTCGCTGCCGCTCTGCCAGGGAAAGAGCGCCCCCTGGAGGCCCGCGGCCCTGGCCGCGTCACGAGCGGTGCCGAGCCGCCGCCACCGGTAGTCGATCAGTTCCCGGGCCACCGAGGGCAGGCGGGAGTTCAGCACAGGCAGGACGAAGAGCTCGTCCCAGAAGATGTGCCCGCGGTAGCCCTCGCCGTGCAGGCCGCGGGCCGGTACCCCGGCATCGAGTTCGGCCGTGTGGGTCGTGACGGTCTGCAGCAGATGGAAAACGTGCAGGTTCAGGATCAGCCGCGCCGGTGAGGGGGCATCGGACTCGATGATGAACGGCTCCAGCAGGAGGCTCCAGGCCGCCTCGTGTTCCGCGAGCAGGACCTCGAAGTCATGTGGGGCGCGGGCCAGCACGGCCTGGGCGGCCGTCCGGGGCGAGGAGATGGCATGGTCCCGGGAGCTCGCGATGGCGACGGTCTTGGTCGCCGTCACCGGTACCCCGTCCCTGAAGTCGACGTCGAAGCGGTGGGCGTGCAGCCCGCCCAGCTGCTCGGGAACACCTGCGGCGGGGGCGCCGGAGACTCCCGGGATGTCGGAGACTTCCGAGACTTCGGTCCGAAGAGCGAGGGCGATGCCGATCCGGCTCGTGCTCGTCCGGACGTCCACCGTCAGCCGTCCGATGCCGGGTCCGCCGTCGGACGCCGAAACCGCCACGTCTGTCAGGTGCCGGTGGGCCAGCTGCGCGTCCTCGGGCACGTTCGAGTTGGTCACGTCCGTGTCGCAGCCGCTGCGGATGCTGCCGCGGCCGCTCCAGCCCACGGCGGTGAGCGTCGTTTCCAGCGCGGCCAGGTGCGGTTCAGCCATCGACACGAGCCGGCGCTGGAGCAGCTGGAGCTGCCGCCCGGCGTCGTCCTCCAACAGCGCTTCGCGGCTCAGCACGGCACGCTTGAGGTCCAGCGTGCGGCGTTCGCCGCGGAGCTTCAGGCCGCCCTCGGACCACCAGCCAGCGCCCTCGATCCGGACATCCAGCGGCAGCCAGTCCGGGATGTTGACCATATGCTCGTCCACCGTTTCCTGGCCCTGGACGACGCTGTGCAGGCTGTTGTAGATCCCTGCGAGGTAGGTCCCGGGATAGTGCACCTCGCCGGCGCGGTGTTCGGGAGCGGCTCCCCGGGTGGCCAGGTAGCCGTTGCCCAGGGTGGTCAGTGCCTCCCGGTGCCCCTCGTGCGCCGGATCGAAACCCTCGTAGACCAGCAGCCAGGGGTGGGTGATGACCAGCCCGATGTCCAGTTCGCTGATGTCTTCCACCACGACGTCGGCGCCCGCGGCTTCCAGCGCCGAGCGCCGGCCGGTCCGGTCGACGCCGACCACGAGCCCGAAGCCGCCGCGCCGGCCGGCCTCCACGCCGGAGACCGCCTGCCCGATCACCATCGCCCGCGACGGCGCGATCTCCAGCCTGCGCACCGCCTCGAGGGCCAGGGCCGGGGCGGGCTGTCCCGCGACGCCACGGTCCAGGGCGGTCCGGCCGTCAATGATGTGGTCGAAGGCGCCCTCAAGGCCCGCGGCTGCCACGATCGCTCCCGCGTTCCGGCTGGAGGTGGCCAGGACGACGGGGATCCGGCCCGCCTTGAGCCGCTCCAGCAGGGCCACGGTGCCAGGGAACACCCGGACTGGCCTGGCGCCGAGCAACTGTTCGAACCCCTCGTTCTGGCGCTCCGCGAGCCCGAACGCCGTCCATTCCCCCGGGCCGTCCGCCGGCGAGCCCTGCGGGATCGAGGCTCCACGGGAGGCCAGAAACGTTGCCACCCCGTCCTCCCCGGTCCGCCCCTCGATGTAACCGGAAAAGTCGCCGTCCGAGAAGGGATCCCGCCTGGTCTCCGGGGGAAGCCGCGGGTCCTGCAGCACGGTGTCGAAGAGTTGTTGCCACGCGGCCGAGCGGAGCTCGGCGGTGTCCGTCACAACCCCGTCAAGGTCAAAGATCACGGCATCGACTGGTGCCAGCGCGGCGGCAACTGTGGGCGACTCCGTCATGGCTAAGTGGTATCAGTGATCCGGGCAGGGCGAAAGTGGCCATCGGCCCTGAGTGGCTGCTAGCGCAGCAGTTGGTCCAGCGTGGTGAAGCCGTAGCCGGCCTGGCGGATCCGGGTGATGACCTGGAGCAGGGCGTCGGCGTCCAGGGTGGTCCCGTCGTCAGGGTTGGAGCCGATGTGCATCAGGACGATCTCGCCGGGCTGCAGCCCGGCGAGCACGCGGTCCGCCACTATCTGGGCCGTTACCCCTCCGCTGGTTCCCTTCCAGCCGAGGGTGTCCACGGTCCAGCGGACCGGGACGTAGCCCAGCGCATTGACCGTGGCGATGGTCCGGGCATCGCGTTCGCCGAAGGGAAAGCGGAACAGCGGGCGGGGATCGGCGCCGGCGGCCTGGATGGTCTGCTGGGCGCCCAGGACCTGCTCCCGGATGGCGGCGTCCGGGAGGCCGGTGAAGCCCGGATGAGTCATCGAGTGGTTGCCTGTCCGGTGGCCGCCGTCCACGATCGATGCCACTCCGGCCGGGTTCGCGGCCGCCCAGCTGCCGGTCAGGAAGAACGTGCCGCGGACTCCGGCGCCTGACAGGGTCTGCAGGATGCTGGGGAGCCCGGCGGCGTTGGCTCCGGCGTCGAAGGTCAGGGCAACCACCGGCCCCGCGCCCGGGATGACCTCGATGTCGCGGCTGGCGAGCGCGGCGGGGAACGGTGCTGCGGGCTCAGGCGCGGGCGCTTCGGGTGGCACCGGAGCTGGCTCCGCGGGCGCTGGCACAGCAGGCGGCACCGGCGCGGGCTCTGCGGGAGCGGGCGCCGTGTCACCGGCGGAGGCAGTGGCGGTCGAAGTCTCCGACGGCGTCGGACTGGCGGTCTGGCCGGCGGACCCGGAAACCGACGGTGATGTCACCGACGCCGTCGGACCCGCCGCCGGTGGACCCCATGTGAGGATGACCGCCACCACCGTTGCTGCCAGCAGCACCAGTACGGCCACCACAGCCACCAGACGGCGCCGCTTGCCGGCGAACATCGACCACATGCTTCACCTTGGCACCATCGGTACCTCCGGGGCCAGGGCTGAAAGGCCCTCCGCGCCTGCGTAACCTGTCCCCCAGGGGCGTTCGCGGCAGGCCTGCGCAGTAGGATGCAACTAGTCGAAGACACTCAAGCGGTCCCGAATCAAAGGCAGGACAGCCGTGAAAAAAGTGGCCCGGTATCCGCTTGTTGCGGGCACGCTCGCTGCCCTGCTGGCGGTCGTTATCCTCCTGCTGTCGGGGCAGGAAGGCATTGCACGGCTCGTAGCGAGCCTCTATGCCCTGGCTGTGGCGGCTTATCTCGCCGTGGGCATGGTCCGCCGGCTGATGAACGGCCAGTGGGGCATCGACGTCCTGGCGGTGACCGCGATTATCAGCACGGTGCTGGTGGGCGAGTTCATCGCCTCCATGATCATTGTGCTCATGTTGGCCGGCGGCACGGCCCTGGAGGACTACGCCGCCGGGCGGGCCAAGGGCGAGCTGACGGCCCTGCTGGAGCGCGTCCCGCAGACCGCCCACCGGGTGCGGGAGGGGAACCACGACGACGGCCAGCAGGAGGACGTGGCCGCCACCGACGTCCGGGTCGGTGACATCCTGCTGGTGAAACCGGGCGAAGTCGTGCCGCTGGACGGCATCCTGCTCTCCCCCTTGGGCAGCTTTGACGAATCCTCGCTCACCGGGGAAAGCCTTCCGGTGGAGCGGGCAGCCGGGGACGGGCTCATGAGCGGGTCCGTCAATGGCGAGGCTGCCATCCGGATGCAGGTCTCGGCGCTGATGGAGGACTCGCAGTACAGCCGGATCGTCGCCCTGGTCAAGGAAGCCTCGGAGAGCAAGGCGCCGATGGTCCGGCTGGCGGACCGCTACGCCGTCCCGTTCACGGCACTGGCCTATGTGCTGGGCGCCGCGGGCTGGATCATCAGCGGCAGCCCCGCCCGTTTCGCCGAGGTGCTGGTGGTGGCGACGCCGTGTCCGCTGCTGATCGCTGCGCCGGTAGCCTTCCTGGGCGGCATGAGCCGGGCCGCCCGCTCCGGCATCATCGTCAAGTACGCCGGGGTGCTGGAACAGCTGAGCCGGATCAAGACCGTCGCGTTCGACAAGACCGGGACGCTGACCTACGGCCGCCCGGCCCTGGTCGGCATCCGCACGGCCGGAACCATGACGGAGGACGAGGTCCTGCGGCTGGCCGCCTCGGCCGAACAGTATTCCTCGCATGTCCTTGCCGCCTCGGTCATGGACGCGGCCCGCGGCAGGGGCCTGCCCTTCGCCACCGCCACCGCGGCCAACGAATTCGCCACCCACGGCGTCCGGGCGCTCTTCGACGGCCAGGACGTGGTGGTCGGCAAACCCAACTTCGTGGCGGAATCGGTCCCCGGCGTCGTTGAAATGGACCTCGACAGCGGCCAGCTCGCCATCTACGTGGGCGTGGGCGGCGAGTACGTCGGCTGCCTTGTGATGAGCGATCCGATCCGCAGGGAAACCCGCCGCACCCTCGCCGAACTCAAGGAACTCGGCGTCACCCACACGGTCATGCTGACCGGCGATGCTCTCGCCACGGCCGAACACATCGCCGCCGAGGCCGGGCTCACCGATGTCCAGGCCGAGTGCCTGCCGGCGGACAAAGTTGAAGCCGTCAGGTCGCTGCCGCTCCGCCCGGTCATGATGGTCGGCGACGGCGTGAACGATGCCCCCGTCCTGGCGGTCGCCGACGTCGGCATCGCCATGGGGGCGCGCGGCTCGACGGCGGCCGGCGAGTCCGCCGACGTCGTGATCATCCTCGACGACCTGTCCAAGGCAGCCGCCGCCGTCCGGATCGGGCAGCGCACCGTGCAGGTCGCTCTGCAGAGCATCTGGATCGGCATCGCGCTGAGCGTGGCCCTTATGATCGCCGCGGCCGCCGGCTATGTGCCGGCCATTGCCGGCGCCCTGTCGCAGGAGGTGGTGGACCTTGCCACGATCCTCAATGCGCTGCGCGCCCTGGGAGCCGGAAGGACGGATTCCGGCGGGAGGAGCAAAGCCGGCAAGACCCGCGCCGCTACCCCGCTGCCGCCTTCTCCGCCTCGGCGATCCGCGGAACGGTCCTGAGGTAGCTGTCCGGGTTCAGCGAGATCGAATCGATGCCCTCCCGGACCAGGAACGCGGCGAAGTCCGGGTGGTTGCTGGGGCCCTGCCCGCAGATGCCGATCTTGATCCCGGCAACATGGGCCTTGCGGATCGCCTCGCTGATCATGGCCATGACGGCCTCGTCCCGCTCGTCGAAGAGCGCCGCGAGCTGCCCGGAATCCCGGTCCACGCCGAGGACCAGCTGGGTGAGGTCATTGGAGCCGATCGAGAAGCCGTCGAAGCGGGTGGCGAACTTCTCCGCGAGCACCACGTTCGAGGGGATCTCGCACATCATGTAGACCTGCAGCCCGTTCCCGCCGCGCACCAGCCCGTTCTCCGCCATCACCGCCAGCACCTTGTCCGCCTCCTGCGGGGTCCGGCAGAACGGCACCATGACGATGATGTTGCGGAAGCCAAGTTGCTCCCGCACCCGTTTGAGCGCCGCACATTCGAGGACGAAACCGTCGCGGTAGCGCTCGTCGTAGTAGCGTGAGGCGCCGCGGAAGCCGAGCATCGGGTTCTCCTCCGGTTCCTCGAAGGCAGCCCCGCCGATCAGGTGGGCGTACTCATTGGTCTTGAAGTCGCTGAGCCGGACAATCACCGGGCGGGGGTGGTAGGGCGCGGCGATCTTGGCAATGCCGCGCGCCAAGGTGTCCACGAAGTACTCCTTCGGATCCGGATATCCCCGCGTCAGCTCGCGGATCTGCCCGGCCTCCGTGGCATCCGTGACGCGTTCCGGGTGGACCAGCGCCATCGGATGGACCCGGATCAGGCTGCTGATGATGAATTCCATCCGTGCGAGTCCGACGCCGTCGGCGGGCAGCCGCCACCACTGGAAGGCGGCTGCCGGGCTGGCGATGTTGACCATGACGGCAGTGCGCGTCTCCGGCAGTTCGCCGAGGTCCACCTCCTCAGTTTCGAACGCGAGGCTGCCCTCATACACCCGGCCTTCTTCGCCCTCCGCGCAGGAAATCGTCACGGCCTGGTTCTCGGCCAGGACACTCGTGGCGTTCCCGGTTCCGACGATTGCCGGCACCCCGAGTTCCCTGCTGACGATCGCCGCGTGGCTCGTCGGACCGCCGTGGTCCGTCACGATGCCGGCCGCCCGTTGCATGATGGGGACCCAGTCCGGGTCGGTCATTTCGGTGACGAGGATGGCGCCGTCGCGGAATTTATCGATGTCCGCGGCGCTCCTGATCACGCAGGCCGTGCCCTGCGCGATGGAGTCGCCGATCGCTGAGCCGGCCGCGAGCACCGGGCCCGTCTCCAGCAGGTGGTGGATGCTGAAGCGTGAGCCGGTCTTGAGCGACTGGACCGTCTCGGGCCGGGCCTGGACCATAAAGAGCTCCCCGGTCTCGCCGTCCCGGGCCCACTCCATGTCCATCGGCCGGCCGTAGTGGTTTTCGACGCTCACGGCCCAGCGGGCCAGGGCGAGGATCTCGGCGTCGTCGAGCACGAAGGCGCGGCGCTCCGCCTCGGCCGTGTCCACCATCCGGGTGCGTGCGCTGCCGCCGCGGCTGTAGACCATCTTCCGCTCCTTGGACCCGAGGGTCTTCCCGATGATCGGGGCGAGTGACTCGTCCGCCAGGAGCGGCTTGAACACGAGGTACTTGTCCGGGTTGATGGTGCCCTGGACCACGGTCTCGCCCAGACCCCAGGCCGCGCTGATCACGGCCGCGCGGGGGAAGCCGGAATCGGTGTCGATGGAGAACATCACGCCGGACGCGCCCACGTCGGACCGCACCATCCGCTGCACCCCGATCGAGAGCGCAACGTCCAGGTGGTCGAAGCCCTTGACCTCCCGGTAGCTGATGGCCCGGTCGGTGAAGAGCGAGGCATAGCAGCGGCGGCAGGCGTCCAGCAGCTCCCGCTCTCCCGCGATGTTCAGGAAGGTCTCCTGCTGGCCGGCGAAACTCGCGTCGGGAAGGTCCTCGGCCGTGGCGCTGCTGCGGACGGCCACGGACAGCTTGTCCAGGCCGGCGCGCTTCCCCAGCTCCCGGTAGTGGGCGCGGATGGATTCGGCGATGTCTTCAGGGAATTCGCTGGCCAGGAACAGCTCCCGGATGGCCTCACCGGTGGCGCGCAGTGAGGCACCGCCGGAACGGTAGCCGAGGATCCGCGAGCGCATGGTGTCCTCGATCCCGTTGGCCGCGATAAACGTCCGGTAGGCGGCCGCGGTGGTGGCGAACCCGTCGGGGACGCGCACGCCCTGGGCCTTGAGCGACTGGATCAGTTCGCCAAGCGACGCGTTCTTGCCCCCCACCTGCGGGACGTCGCCCATACCGATCTCTTCAAACCACTTCACCGGGGAATCAGCCATGTCTGCGCTCCTGTATCCAGGGCCAATACTGGGCGCGGCGGCAAACCTGGGTAAGAGTCTTTGGACCTACCGCACGAGGGCGAGCGCGAAGCCGTCCCAGCCTTTCGAGCCCACGGTCTGGATCACGGTGCCGTCCAGCCGCGGGTCCTCCCCCATCATCTGCAGCGCGCCGATGATGCCCGGGGCGTTGACGGTGTCCAGCGAGGGGTCCAACACGGCGCCTTCCCACACGGCGTTGTCCATCACCACAGTGGTGCCGGGCCTGCCCAGCCTGATGGCCCAGTCCAGATAGTTCGCGTTGTTTTCCTTGTCGGCATCGATGAAGACGAAATCGAAGGGGTCCGCGCCCTCGGCTTCAAGGGCGGCCAGGGTGTCCAGGGCAGCGCCGGTCCGGATTTCCACTTTGGACCCCAGCCCGGCCGCCTCGACGTTGGCTCGGGCCACCTCAGCATGCTTGGAAAGGTATTCGCAGGTGACCAGCCGGCCGCCGTCGGGCAGCCCCTGCGCCATCCAGATGGTACTGAAGCCGGCCAGCGTTCCGATTTCCAGCACCCGGCGGGCGCCGGAGAGCCGGACCAGCAGCTTGAGCAGCTTCCCGGCATTGGGCGCCACTTCAATCGGCGGCATGCCCGCCTCGAGGGCGGCGCTCACCGCGTGTTTGAGGGCACTGTCCGGGCGGACCACAACAGCGGAGAGGAAGTCCTCGACGGCGATCCAGCCGGCGGCGGGCTGATGCTCGATCATGCCCCCAGTTTCGCAGTTGGCCGGACGCGGCGGTAGCTTCCCGGTGCGCTTAGCTCCGGCTTTGGTCCCGGGAGTCGCCGATGGCCTTTTCAAGGCGGTCCAGCTTGCCGCTGAGTTCCCCGGAATAGCCGGGCCGGATGTCCGCTTTGATGACCAGCGAGACCCGGCTGCCGTAGCGTCCCACGGCCTCCGTGGCCCGCTTGACCACCGCGAAAACCTCATCCCAGTCGCCCTCGATTGTGGTGAACATGGAATCCGTGTGGTTCGGCAGCCCGGACTCCCGGACGATCCGCACTGCCTCGGCGACGGCGTCGTGGACGGATGCGTCGTCCGCCTGGCCGCCGCCCGCGGCAGAATCAGTGACAGAACCGGCGTCGGAATCCGGCCTTACGGCCGGGGGACGGCCTGAGGGTGCGACAGAGAATGCAAGCAACATGGCTCCAGTCTTTCACGCGCCGCCACGGCTGTTCCGTTCCGGCCCGGTGCCTGCCCTGCGGCCGGCGAGCGGGCCGGCAGATGGCAGACCCGTCATATAGGGCTCTACCAATGAGTAACAAGGTGGGCCGAAGTTCCCGTTGCTACCCTAGGCAAATGAACCGGGCATTAGACCGCAGGCCACTCCGCGCCGATGCTGCGCGCAACGTGGACAAGATCATCACCGCGGCCCGCCAGTGCTTCCGTGACCATGGACCGGAAGTGCCGCTGCAGACCATCGCCATCACGGCAGGGGTGGGCCCCGCCACGCTGTTCAGGAACTTCGCGGACAAGGAGGAGCTGGTGCTGGCGGCGCTGAACCGGCAGCTCCGCCGCCTGGTGGACCCGGTCATTGACGAAGCACTGGCCGCCCCGGATGCCGCCGACGGTCTCTTCCGGGTGATCTATGCCCTCATGGGGGTAGCCAGCGAGGAGGCCAACCTCCTGGGCGCCGTGGCGGGCAGGCGCGGGCTGCTGACCGGCATCACCGGCAGCCTGATCGAATCGATGGCTGTGCTGCTGGGCCGCGGCCAGGGCCAGGGCACCCTGCGGAGCGACATCTCGATGACCGACCTGATCCGGCTGCTGGCCATGCTGATCGGCGTCGTGGACACGATGGAAGCAGGATCGGACGCCTGGCGCCGGCCGGTCGCCCTCGTCGAAGACGCCATCCGGACGGAACGGCCCCACCGGCCGTTGCCGCCGCAGGCGCCGCTGCCGGGCACCGCGTTCGATGCCGTTCTCGGCCAGCGCTGATGGCGGGGGAAGACGTCCGGGGCCGGCCCCGGACGAGCCGGAACTAGTGCTCCGCCGGCTTCTCTTTGGCCTCAAGCAGGTGGTGCTGCAGCTTCTCCTCGGCCTCCCGGCGGCGGCGGGCCATCTCACGCAGCTCCCGGGTGGCTTCGGGCCCGGGGGGAACGAAGGTCTCGTGGGGCTTGGGATGTCCCTTGCCCGGCGCCGGCACCTCGGGACGGGGCGGCGCAGGACGCCGCGCCTCCGGGCGCTCTGCCTCCGGTTGCGGCTCGGGCTCCGGGGCCTCCGGCCGCTCTGCTTCCGGCTCCGGGGCCTCCGGAACGTCATTTTCGCTCATGATGGAATGCTCCCACAGGACCCCGGTGGCGGGTAAGGGCCAACGGCCATTACGCACCCGGACGCAGCCCGGGAAGCGTCAGCCCCAGCCCAGCAGCCGCAGGCCGGCGGCCGCGCCGGCACCGGCGAGCACCACGACGAGGAACGGCGCGCGGAAAACCAGGGCGATACCGGCCGCGGCCAGCGCTCCCAGCCGGGCGTCCAGCGCCAGCGACGGGCCCGAGGCCACAGTGTTCACGATCGTCAGGGACGCCAGCAGCCCGATGGTCATGGTCCCGGCAATCCGGGACATCCGCGGGTTGCGGAGCAGGCTGGCGGGCACGAGGTACCCGAGCAGTTTCCACGCATACGCGAGCAGGCAGGCGAGCAGCAGCCACATCCAAAGGTTCATCCGGCACCCCCGGAGGGAGGACCCGATGGACGATCCGGATGGCCCGTGGGATGCTCCGCGTACGGGTCCATGTCAGGTTCCAGGCCCTCGTCGCTGCGGCCATGGCTGAACCAGCCGATCCCGGCCGCCACCACCGCTGCAATCAGGATCGGCACGCCGGCGGGAACGAACGGCACGGCCAGCACCGTGGCCAGGGCGCAGACGACGGCGATCGCCATGGGTTCGCGGCCTTTGAGCCTGGGCCAGAGCAGGCCCAGGAAGGCCGCCACCGCGGCGCCGTCGAGCCCCCATTGTTTGGGGTCCCCCAAGGCTCCCCCGGCCAGGGCGCCCACGGCGGTGAAAAGGTTCCACAGCACGAAGATGCCGATCCCGGCGGTCCAAAAACCGCGCTTCTGCTCGGCCGGGTCCGTCTGCCCGGTGCTCGTGGCGGTGGACTCGTCGATGGTCACGTGGGCCGCGGCGAATCTCCGCCAGCCGCGCGGGCGCAACAGGGCGTTGATCTGCATCCCGTAGATCCCGTTGCGCATGCCTAGCAGCGTGGCAGCACCCATGGCGGCGACGCCGGAGCCTCCCCCGGCCACCACCCCGATGAATGCGAACTGCGAGCCGCCGCTGAACAGCAGCAGGCTCAAGGCCATGGTCTGCCAGAAGTCCAGCCCGGAGGTGACGGACAGGGCGCCGAAGGACACCCCGTAAAGGCCGGTGGCGATGCTGATGGACAGCCCGACCCGCACGGCCGGGGACTGCAGGAGTTTCACCGCCGCAGCCTCATACCCGGATCTCCAGGGCGGGCGTTGCCGGGGCCCGCAGGCTCCAGGCCCAGGCGATGAGGGGCGCCTGGAGCGGGAGGCGCAGGGTGTGCGCCTTGCGCTGTCCGGGGGTTCCGGCCGGACCGTAGGCCCTGCGCAGGGCGTCGATGTGCCCGGCGAGGAAGAGGGTGAACATGCCGGTGACGCAGCCGGCCGCCGCCCGGCGGGTGGGAGGGAACAGGAGTCCGACGGCGGCGCCCGCTTCCAGCAGTCCGCTCACCGCCACCCATTCCTCGCGGGACAGTACGGCGAGCGGCCCGTTGGACCGTTCGCCGGAATCATCGCGGCAGAGGATATCCGGAACCACCTGGTCGAAGAAGCCGGGATCCCGGAAGTGCTTTCCGGCGCTGGCCAGCAGCAGTGTGGCCAAGGCAGCCGCGGACAGGGTCTGGGTGGCCCGGCGGGACCAGCTTAAAGGCATGGAACCACTCAATCACAGCCGCCGGGAAGGCCGTAATCGGCCGGCCCGTCACCGGACCGGCTGGCTGCCTGACGTGAGCTGGGCGAGGACCTCTGCGGGCCGGTTCGTGGTGATCTCCTGGATGCCCAGGCCGTGGCAGAGCGCCACATCGTTTTCCGAGTCCACGGTCCAGACGCGGAACCGGCGGCCGGAATCGAGCCAGCGCTGGACCGTGCGGGCGTGCTGCCGGACGTATGTGATGCCAGGTCCGGCCAGTCCCACCTCGCCGTCGTCCAGGATCCGTTCCGCCTCCGTCTGCGCCGCCTTCATGACATTCGCCAGCGCTCCGCCGGTGAGGACACCCAGGCCGAGTTCCCCCCGGATTTCCTCCACCTTGACGTCGTCCACGAGCTGGCAGACGGCCTCCGCGGGAACGGACTGGAGCAGGTGCTTCACCGCGTCCGGGCTGAAGCTCATGAAGGAGACCCGGATGTTGCCGAGCATCGACGTGGCGGGATTCCAGCCCTCCTCCACCAGGACTTCAAGGACCCTGTCCTCGAGCTTGAGCTGGTAGGGGCTGGGGTGCTTGAGTTCGATCGCCAGGCCGATCTCCCGGCCGGCCAGGCGCAGGATGTCCAGCAGTTCGGGCAGCGTCAGGAACTGCTCGGACCTGGCTCCGTACTCGTCCGGAATCCTCGCACCCTTCCACGAGGAGAAGTCCAGCAGCCGGAGCTCCTCGAGGGTCCGGTCGGCCACGGCTCCGGTGCCGTCCGAGGTGCGGTCCAGGTTGGCATCGTGCAGCAATACCGCGTGCTGGTCCCGGGTCAGGTGGATGTCGCACTCGACGCCGTCGGCGCCGTCGGCGATCGCCTGCAGGTAGGCGGCGCGGGTGTGCTCGGCGAAAACCCCGCTGGAGCCCCGGTGGGCGTAAACCAGCGGACGGGCGGGGAGCAACTCGTCAGTCGTCATGCTGACACGTTAGCGGACGGCCGGCACCGGCGCGGGGCTAGGCTGGGCACATGCAGGTGAACACTGAGCCAAATGCCCGTCCGGAAGGCGCCGACAGCACGGCGCACCCCTCGCCCGGCGCACAGACCGGCGTCGGTGCCGGCGGACCGGCCGCCCGCCGGGCCGCGGGGTCAAACGACGCCGGGAAGGCCGCCGCGCTGCGGAAGATGAAGCTGCTGGCCGTATCGCTGCTGATCGTGATGGCCGTTATCTTCGTGGTCGCCTTCGCGCTGCAGAAGCAGTATCCGTGGCTCGAGTATGTCCGGGCCGCGGCCGAGGGCGGTATGGTGGGCGCGCTGGCCGACTGGTTCGCCGTCACGGCCCTGTTCAAGCACCCGATGGGCCTCAAGATTCCGCACACCGCCATCATCCCGCAGCGCAAGGACCAGATCGGCGCCTCACTGGGCGAATTCGTGGAAACCAACTTCCTCTCCGAGCAGGTGGTCGCCCACAAACTTGCCTCCGTTGACATCGCCCGCAAGGCGGGTGCGTGGCTGTCCGGACCGGGCGGTGCCGAGCGCGTCGCCAAGGAAGGTGCCGCCGTCATCCGCGGCGCGTTCAAGGTGCTGAACGACGACGACGTCCAGTCCGTGATCGAGGGCATGGTCCGCCGGCATCTGCTCACTCCGCCGTGGGGACCCCCGGTGGGCCGGCTCGCCGAGCGGATCTTCGCCGAGGGCCACCACCACACGCTCGTGGACCTGCTCGTGGACCGCACCGTGGACTGGGTGCGGGACAACCATGAGACGGTCAGCAGGCTGGTCTCGGACCGTTCCCCGCAGTGGGTGCCGCAGTTCGTGGACGGCCTGATGGGCGACAAGGTCTACCTGGAGATCCTTAAGTTCACCCGTGCGGTGCAGTCCGATCCGCAGCACCAGGTCCGCCAGTCCATCGACAAGTACCTCTCCTCGCTGGCGCAGGAGCTGCAGCATGATCCGGTCATGATCGCCCGCGCCGAGGGCATCAAGGCCCAGGTCCTCGGCGACCCCGAGGTCCGGGAACTGGCCTCCCGCACCTGGGGCACCATCAAGGCGGCGCTGCTCACCGCCGTCGACGATCCGCACAGCGAACTGACCGTCAAGTTCAAAGCCGCCGTGCACGACTTCGGCACCCGGCTGGTGGTCGATCCCGAGTTGGCCGGCAAGGTGAACACCTGGATCGGCGACGCCGCGGGCTATCTGGTCAAGACGTACCGCTCTGACATCGCCGGCGTGATCACCGAGACCGTGGCCCGTTGGGACGCGGAGGAGACCTCGCAGAAGATCGAACTCCAGGTCGGCAGGGACCTGCAGTTCATCCGCATCAACGGCACCGTGGTGGGCGCCCTCGCCGGGCTGGCCATCTTCACGGTGGCGCACCTGGTGTTCGGCTAGAAATCCGCCGGGTCGCAGAACCAGTCAGGCCGCCGCGACCTTCGCCGGGGTCCGGCCCCGGACGGCGAAGACCGTGAACGCCAGGGCCACGAGCGCGGTCCCCACCAGCAGCAGGAGCCCGATCGAGTAGCTGTGGGTCGCGGGGTCGTAGGTGGCTCCCATGACCAGCGGCGGGAAGTAGCCACCAAGGCCGCCGGCCGCACTGACCACCCCGCTGATGCTGCCCACCTTTCCCTGGGGCGCCAGCACCCCCACCCAGGCGAAGACGCCGCCGGTCCCCAATCCCAGCGCGGCAGCCATGGCCACGAAGGTGAGGCCGGCGGGGACTTCGCCGTCGGGCTGCAGGTTGACCAGCCAGCCGAGCACCGCGACGCCGGCGAGGGACGTGAGCACCACGGGTTTGGGACCCAGCCTGTCGGCGAGTACCCCGCCCACCGGCCGGGCCAGCACGGCAGCGAGGGCGAACCCGGCGGTGCGGGCCCCGGCCCCGCTCGGATCGAAGCTGTAGACATCCCGGAGGTAGGTGGGCAGGTAGGTGGCGAAGGAGACGAAGCCGCCGAAGACGACGGCGTAGAGGAAGCACATCTTCCACGTGACGGGGGTTTTCGCGGCGTCGAGCAGCTTGGGCAGCACCGGGGCGTTGTTGCGGGTCCAGCCCGGGGACTCTTGCATGCGGAACCAGATCAGGACGGCCATCAGCGCCAGGATGGCGGCGATCAGCAGGTGTGTGGGGAAGTAGCCGATTCCGGCGACCAGCCGGGGGTTGAGGAAGGCCGCCAGGGCCGTCCCGCCCATGCCCGCGCCGAAGACGCCGGTGGCGAATCCCCTCCGCGCGGGCTCGTACCAGGCGCTGACGAAGGGGATCCCGACGGCGAAGACGGTTCCGGCGACCCCCAGCAGCAGCCCGGCGCCCAGCACCAGCGCGAAGGATCTGATGGTGCCGCCGACGGCCACCAGCAGGATCGGGAGGATGGAGGCCAGCAGGACGAAGCTGAACATGGCCCGCCCGCCGTACCTGTCCGTCAGGGTGCCGACGACGATCCGCCCGAGCGAGCCCACGAAGACGGGCATGGCGACCAGCACGCCGGTGGTGGCCGGATTGAGGTGCAGGTTCTGGGTGTAGAAGGCACCCAGGGTGGCGACGGAGTTCCAGGCCCAGAAGCACACCACCGAGGCGGAGGTGGCGAGCACCAGGTTGAGCGTCCGGCCGGCGGGGGCGGCTAGGGACGGGGACGCTGCTCCGGCCACGGTGTTCTCCTCTTCAGTTCAATAGTTTCGGTTCAGGACGGCGGCTCAGCGGTTCCGGGTGTCCCGGTCCCGTGTTCCGACGGCGGACCAGCCCCGGCGCGCGGCGGTTCCGGTGGTCCGCGCGGCAGAGGTTCCGGCTGCCGGCTTGCCTCCGGCGCGGCCGGTGTCCCGGTCCCGCGAGCGGTAGACGATGTAGGGCCGGAAGAGGTAGTGGAACGGCGCCGTGAAGGCGTGGACCAGCCGCGTGAATGGCCAGATCACGAAGAGCGTCATGCCTACCAGGGTGTGCAGGTGGAAGGAAAAGGGCGCCCCGGCCATGGCAGCGATGTCGGGCTGGAAGATGAACAGCGAGCGGAACCACGGGGCCACGGTTTCGCGGTAATTGTGCCCGTGCTCGCCGTCAAAGACGCTCGCGAGCGTGGTCCAGAGCCCGAAGACGATCGCCGCCGTCAGCACCACGTACATGGTCTTGTCATTCCTGGTGGTGGCCATGAAGACGGGCCCGGTGGTCCGGCGGCGGTAGATCAGCAGGATGATCCCGCCCAGGGTTCCCACCCCGGCCACGCCGCCCACCAGCAGGGCGTTGAAGTGGTAGAACTCCTGGCTCATCCCCACCGCCTGGGTCCATACCATCGGAATGACCAGGCCGAAGAAGTGGCCGGCGATCACGGCGAGGAGGCCGAAGTGGAACAGCGGCGAGGCGATCCGCAGCAGCCTGGACTCGTAGAGCTGGGAGGACCTCGTGGTCCAGCCGAACTGGTCGTATTTGTAGCGCCAGACGAGCCCGCCGACGAGGATCACCATCATGACGTACGGGAGAACGCCCCAAAACAGGATGTCCAGGGCGGTGATGGCAGGTGCGGCGGTGTCCATCTCAGGCCCCCTTCACGGGCAGCAGGCGCGGATCGTAGGGGTCCAGGCCAACGGCCTCGGTGGGCGGCCCGTAGCCGGCCATCCGCATGACCGCCTGCTCGTCCGCCGGGGATTTTCCGGGCAGCGTGGCACAGACGGCCTGCAGGATCCGGGCGTGCGGCAGCCCGTCCCGGAGCAGCCCGAAGCGGAGCATCTCCAGGCTGGAGCGGTATTGGATCAGCAGCCCGCGGCCGGCCGCGAGGTCCACCAGTGCGGCGTACTCGAGGACCATCGGGAGGTAGTCCGGCAGCTCGCCGTGCGTGTCCACCAGGATGTCGCTTTGCCGGTAGGTCTTCTTGAAGTTGCCCAGCACCTCGCCGCGGCGCCGCGTGTCCCCGTCCGTCCAGTAGGACAGGTGGAGGGCGTGGCGCTTGCCGAGGTCGAACTCGCGCACATAGTGGGCCTGGCTGTCCATCGGCGGTGTGGATTCCATCGAATCCAGCACCTCCTGGAAATCCGCGACGGCGCCGGGGAACTCGGCCAGCGCGGCGCGCATCAGCGGGACCCTGCCGATCAGTTCCTCGTCGGGGTAGGACAGGCACCATGCCGCGGCGAGGTAGACCACCTGCTGGCGGCGGGTCATGGCCGCTCCCCCGCCGGCGATCCCGGCTCCGGCGCCGTGGGGTGTTTTTCCGGAAACAGCCCCTCCGGCGCCCCCGTCCCGTCCCAGTTCAGCAGGTTGACCCGGCCGCGCAGGGTCGTTTCGCCGGGCGCGGAGCCCGAGGTCTGCCGGTCCCGCAGGGCGTTGAAGGTTTCCACGGCCACCGGGACGGGCCTGCCGCTGGCCTCCCCGAACGGGGCGGAATCCTGCATGCCCGGTCCGCCGTCGAAATCCAGCGAGCAGCCCATCTCCTCAAGGTCGTGGGCCTGTTCCACATGGGCTTTCGGGATGACGTAGCGCTCCTCGTATTTTGCGATCGCCATCAGCCGGTACATCTCGTACATGGTCTGGCCGTCCATGCCCACGGCTTCCGGGATGGAATCGTCCGGATCGTTGCCGAGGCTGATGCCGCGCATGAAGGAGCGCATCGCCGCGAGCTTCTTCAGCACCGCGGTGACCCGTTCCGTGTCCCCGGCAGTGAACAGTTCCGCGAGGTACTCCACCGGAATGCGCAGGGCGTCAATGGCGCCGAAGAGGTTGCCGGTATCCTCGCCGTCGTGCCCCTGGTCGCGCAGCAGGTCCACCACGGGTGAGAGCGGCGGCACGTACCAGACCATCGGCATGGTCCGGTATTCCGGGTGCAGCGGCAGCGCCACGTTGTACACCTTGGCCAGCGCGTAGACCGGCGAGCGCCGGGCTGCGTCGATCCAGTCCTCCGGGATACCCTGGGCCCGGGCCTCGGCCTGGACGGCGGGATCGTTCGGGTCCAGCAGCACATCCATCTGGGCGTCGTAGAGTTCCCGGGGGTCGGTGACGGCCGCCGCCGCGGTGACGGCGTCGGCGTCGTACAGGAACAACCCCAGATACCGGAGCCGGCCCACGCAGGTTTCCGAGCAGACCGTCGGCAGCCCCACCTCCACGCGCGGGTAGCAGAAGGTGCATTTCTCGGCCTTGCCGGTCTTGTGGTTGAAGTAGATCTTCTTGTATGGGCAGCCCGTGACGCACTGGCGCCAGCCGCGGCACTTGTCCTGGTCCACCAGGACAATCCCGTCCTCCACCCGCTTGTAGATGGCGCCGGACGGGCAGGAAGCCATGCAGGACGGGTTCAGGCAATGCTCGCAGATCCGCGGCAGGTAGAACATGAAGGTCTGTTCGTAGGCGAACTTGATCTTGTCCTCGGACTCCCGCCGGACCTTTTCCACGATCGGGTCCAGGTGGCCGTTCTCGGTGGAACCGCCGAGGTCGTCGTCCCAGTTGGCGGACCAGGTGATCTTGGTGTCCTCCCCGGTAATCAGGGATTTGGGCCGGGCCACCGGGAAGTCGTCGCCCAGCGGCGCGTCCACGAGGGTCTTGTAGTCATAGGTCCACGGCTCGTAGTAGTCCTTGAGCTCGGGCTGGACCGGGCTGGCGAAGATCCCGAAGAGTTTTTTGACCCGGCCGCCGGCCTTGAGCACGAGCTTGCCGCGCTTGTTCAGCACCCAGCCGCCGTGCCACTTCTCCTGGTCCTCGTAGCGCCGCGGATACCCCTGCCCGGGGCGGGTTTCGACGTTGTTGAACCAGACATATTCGGTGCCCGCACGGTTGGTCCAGGCCTGCTTGCAGGTCACGGAACAGGTGTGGCAGCCGATGCACTTGTCCAGGTTCATGACCATGCCCATTTGAGCCATAACACGCATCAGTACTGCACCTCCTGGGAACGACGGCGGACGGTGGCCACCATGTCGCGCTGGTTTCCGGTGGGGCCAAGGTAGTTGAACGCGTAGGCCAGCTGGGCGTAGCCGCCGATCAGGTGCGAGGGTTTGACCAGCAGCCGGGTCACCGAGTTGTGGATGCCGCCGCGCCGGCCCGTGGCCTCGGACTTCGGCACGTCGATGGTGCGTTCCTGGGCGTGGTGGACGTAGACCACGCCGGCCGGCATCCGGTGGCTGACGATCGCCCGCGCCACGAGGACGCCGTTGATGTTGACGCACTCCACCCAGTCGTTGTCATTGACCTGGATGGACTCGGCGTCGGACGGGCTCATCCAGACCGTCGGACCGCCGCGGGAGAGCGAGAGCATCAGCAGGTTGTCCTGGTATTCGGAGTGGATGGACCACTTGGAATGCGGGGTCAGGTAGCGGACCACCACCTCCATGGACCCGTCCTGGCCGAGCTTCGGCTCGCCGAACAGGCGGTGCATGTCCAGCGGCGGCCGGTAGATCGGCAGGGCCTCGCCGATGTCGATCATCCAGTCGTGGTCCAGGAAGAAGTGCATCCGCCCGGTCAGGGTGTGCCAGGGCTTGAGCCGCTCCACGTTGATGGTGAACGGGGCGTAGCGCCGGCCGCCGGTCTCGGAGCCGGACCATTCCGGGGAGGTGATCACCGGGACCGGGCCGGCCTGGGTCTGGGCGAAGGTGATGAATTTTTCCTCGGAACCCTCGGAAAGGTCCGCGAGTTTCCGGCCGGTGCGGATCTCCAGGTCCTTGAAGCCCTGCACGGACAGCGCGCCGTTGGTGGTGCCGGAAAACGCCAGGATGGCCTCGGCCATCTTCGCGTCGGTGTCGATCGCCGGGCGTCCGTCCGCGGCGCCGCCGAGCATCACGCCATTGGAGCGGCTGAGCCGCTCCAGCGGGCCGGCGAGTTTGTAGGTGACGTTCTTGACGGTGAAGCCCAGCTTGTCGGCCAGCGGCCCGACGGCGGCCAGCTTGTCCGCGATGGCGGTGTAGTCCCGGTCGACCACGGAAAAAATGGGCATGTTCTGCCCGGGGACCGCGGGAATGGACGTGTCCCGCCAGTCCCGCACGATCCCGCCGGGCTGGGCGAGCTGGCCGGGCGTGTCGTGCAGCAGCGGCACGCTGACCAGGTCCCGGCGGACCCCGAGGTGGGTTTTTGCCTGCCGGGAGAATTCCTGGGCCAGCAGGTGGAAGGTGTCGAAGTCCGTTTTGGTCTCCCACGGCGGGTCGATCGCGGGCGTGAAGGCGTGCACGAACGGGTGCATATCGGTGGAGGACAGGTCATGCTTCTCGTACCAGGTGGCGGCCGGGAACACGACGTCGGACAGCAGGGTGGTGGAGGTCATCCGGAAGTCGGCGGAGACCAGCAGGTCCAGTTTCCCTTCGGGCGCCTGCTCATGCCATTTCACGTCCCTCGGCTTGAGGCCCTCGGCGTGGTCCTTGCCCAGGACGTTGTTGTGGGTGCCCAGCAGGTTGCGCAGGAAGTACTCGTTGCCCTTGGCCGAGGAGCCGAACAGGTTCGAACGCCACAGCACGAGGGTCCGCGGCCAGTTCTCCGGCGCGTCCACGTCCTCGATCGCCGGGTTCAGGGTGCGGTTCTTCAGGGCGTCCGCGATGTAGCCCGGGGTGTCCTTCGCGGTGCCGGCGGCGACGGCGGCCTCCGCCTCGTCCGCGAGGTCCAGCGGGTTCCGGTCGAACTGCGGGTAGAACGGCATCCAGCCGAGCCGCGCGGACTGGGCCAGGGCGTCCGCGGTGTGCATGCCGTCCAGGGCCCCGGTGGAGAGCGGGGATTTCAGCGCGTCCGCGGAGTAGCCGTCCTGCCGCCACTGGTCCGTGTGCATGTACCAGTAGCCGGTGCCGATCATGGTCCGCGGCGGCCTGGACCAGTCCAGCGCGTTCGCCAGGGAGACCCAGCCGGTGGCGGGACGGGTCTTTTCCTGCCCCACGTAGTGCGCCCAGCCTCCCCCGTTGCGGCCCATGCAGCCGGTCAGCATAACGAGGGCCAGGACGGCCCGGTAGGTGGCGTCGCCGTGGAACCACTGGCAGATTCCGGCACCCATGATGATCATCGAACGGCCCTTGGACTGCTCGGCGTTGCGGGCAAACTCCCGGGCCACCCGGATGCAGGCCTGCGCCGGGACGGACGTGATCTCCTCCTGCCAGGCGGGCGTGTACGGTGTCGAGGCGTCCTCGTAGCCGGCGGCCCAGTCCCCCGGGAGCCCCTCGCGGCCCACGCCGTACTGGGCCAGCATAAGGTCGAACACCGTGGTGACCAGCTGGCCTTCCACCTCCAGCACAGGTACACCGCGGCGGAGCACGCTGCCGGCGCCGTCCGCGTCCTCGAAGCAGGGCAGCAGGATCTCCGCGCTTTCCCCGGAGACCTCGCGGAGGGACAGCGCGGGCTCGATCCCCTCGAGGTCCAGGTTCCATTTGCCCTCGCCGCTGCCGGAGTAGCGGAACCCCATGGAGCCGTTGGGGACGGCGGGGAGGCCGGTTTTCTTGTCGAACAGGACGGTGCGGAATGCCGCGTCCTCGGCACCGGACTCGGCCGGGAGGTCCCGGGCGGTGAGGAACTTGGACGGGGTGAGGGAGCCGTCGTCGCGCCGGTCGAGCCGGACCAGGAAGGGCAGGTCGGTGTACTGGCGGACGTAGTCGGAGAAGAACGGCACGTCACGCTCGACGAAGAACTCCTTAAGCATGACGTGCCCCATCGCCATCGCGAGCGCTGCGTCAGTTCCCGCCTGGGCGGGGAGCCATTCGTCGGCGAACTTCGTGTTGTCCGCGTAGTCCGGGCTGACGGTCACCACCTTGGTGCCGCGGTAGCGTACCTCGGCCATCCAGTGCGCGTCGGGGGTCCGGGTCACGGGGACGTTGGAGCCCCACATCATGAGGTACCGTGCGTCCCACCAGTCACCGGATTCCGGGACGTCTGTCTGGTCCCCGAACACCTGTGGGCTGGCCACGGGGAGGTCCGCGTACCAGTCGTAGAAGGACGTCATCACCCCGCCGATCAGCTGGATGAAGCGGGTCCCGACGGCGTGCGAGACCATGGACATCGCGGGAATCGGCGAGAATCCGGCGCAGCGGTCCGGGCCGTACGCCTTGATGGTGTTCACGTGCGCCGCGGCGGCGATTTCGATCGCCTCCTGCCAGGACACCCGCACCAGGCCGCCCTTGCCTCGGGCCTGCTGGTAGCGGCGGCGCCGTTCGGGGTCCCCCACGACGTCGGCGAAGGCCAGTACCGGATCGCCGAGCCTGGCCTTGGCCTCGCGGTACATCTCCACGAGGACGCCCCGTGCGTACGGGAACCGGACGCGCGTGGGTGAGTAGGTGTACCAGGAAAAGGCCGCCCCGCGCGGGCAGCCCCGCGGCTCGTATTCCGGGCTGTCCGGGCCCACGGAGGGGTAGTCGGTCTGCTGGGATTCCCAGGTGATGATGCCGTCCTTGACGTACACCTTCCAGGAGCAGGACCCGGTGCAGTTCACCCCGTGCGTGGAGCGGACCACCTTGTCGTGGCTCCAGCGGTCCCGGTAGAAGATGTCGCCCTTGCGGCCGCCCTCCCGGAACACCGCCCTGCCGTCGTCGGTCTGGTCCCATTTCGTGAAGAAACGGCCCAGCTTCAACATCGCATCCGAGGCGGGTCCATCGAACCCCGCAGTGCCTCCGGCAGTCATGCCTTCAAGCTAGGTCGCGCTCATTGGCCCGGATAGAGCCTTAGGACACTGGGCAGGCCCTGTCCGGACTGATCGGCGCCGATC
The DNA here is from genome assembly GCF_004798705.1 of Arthrobacter sp. PAMC25564. NCBI lineage: Bacteria > Bacillati > Actinomycetota > Actinomycetes > Micrococcales > Micrococcaceae > Arthrobacter > Arthrobacter sp. PAMC25564. Next base: position 362,336 of record NZ_CP039290.1, read on the forward strand.
AGGCGAAGGGCTCCAGTTCCACGCCCGCAGCTTCCAGCGCGGCTCGGACCGCCGCGGCCGTCGCGGCCGAGCCGGGGGTGTCGCCGTGCAGGCACAGGGACTGCGGCTCGATCCGGACCACGGTGCCGTCGACCGCCTCGATTTCGCCCCTGGTGGCCAAGCGCACCGCCCGCGCGGTGATCTGCCCGACGTCGTCCAGCAGCGCCCCCTCCTGCGACCGCGGCACCAGGGTGCCGTCGGGGAGGTAGGCGCGGTCCGCGAAGGCTTCGAAGAAGACCGGGTGCCCCGCTTCCTCGGCGATCCCCAGCAGCGCTGAGCCCGGGAAACCCAGGATGGGAAGCCCCGGATCGTAGGCCTGGACGGCGGCGATCACGGCTGAGGCCTGCTCGGCGTCGTGCACCGTGCGGTCGTAGAGCGCCCCGTGCATCTTGACGTAATCCACCGAGGCACCCACCGCGTGGGCCACCCCGTCCAGCGCGCCGAGCTGGTACAGCACCGCGCCGAAGAGATCGTCGAAGGTCATGTCCATCGAGCGCAGGCCGAACCCGGCCAGGTCCGGATACCCGATGTGGGCGCCCACCCGGACGTCGAGTTCATAGGCAGCCCGGCAGGTGTCCAGCATGGTCACGGGGTCACCGGCATGCAGCCCGCAGGCCACGCTGGCGCTCGTGATGAGCGGGAACATGGCGGCGTCGTCGCCCATGGTCCAGGTCCCGAAGGACTCTCCCAGGTCAGCGTTCAGATCCAAAAGTTGCCGCCTTCTTGTGCAGGGTCTTTCCGGGCATGGTCTTTCCGTTCAGGGTTTTCCCGTGCCGGGTTCTCCGGGGAAGCGTCCAGGGAGTCTGCCGCCGAAGCGGCGCCTCCCGTGCCCACGAGGAGTTCTCCCGGGATCGTGTCCGGCATGGGGCCGAACGCTTCCTTGGCGTTTGCGACGACGGCGCGTCCCATCAGGCGGTTTCCCACCCCGCCGACGACGGCGCCGACGCCGAAGGGAAGTGCCCTGCCCAGGAAGGCGCTGCCCTGGCGCTTCAGCAGGCTCCGGAGGAAGGCCCGCTGGATCCGCTCACGCACCGTACCGAAGCCGGCCAGCGGGACCCGGCGCGCGAAGAGGGAGCCCCAGGCCTGTGCGGGGCCCGTGCTCCTCCCTGCCGCCTGGCCGCTTAGCGAGCTCAGCAGTTCCATGCCTTCCTCGCCCAGCATGATGGCCATGACCAGGGTGCTGGCCTTGTCCGGGTCCACCATCCGCACGCCGTGGAGTTCGGCGAGGGACGTGGCGAAAAGCGCGGTTGCTTCCAGGAACCCGACTGTGGCGGCGGCCGAAAGGCCCAGTGCCGCTGCGGTCCCCACGCCGGGCACGACGGCGGTCCCGCCAACCAGCGCCCCGCCGCCGGTGACGGCCACGAGGTAGTCCCGTTCCAGCCTGGCGGCGAGCTGCGCCGCCGTCGCCCGGGGATACTTCCGCTGGAGCCGCCGGATGTTCGCCAGCACCAGCGGCCGCTGGACTTCAACGGCGCGGAGCAGCAGGTTGTGGACGCCCGGCTTGGGTTTGCCCTCGGCGTCGAACATCGCGTTGTGGGCGGTCTTCTGGGCAATCTTCATTGCCGGGTTGCTGCGCTTGGCCATCATCGCCTCTCGTCGGAACCGGAACAGCTCCTGACTGTCACTTCCCTTAACACTAAGCCACCATGCCCTTTGGCTACCGCCCGGTAGCATCGCCTCGCGTCGCCCGGCGGGGGGCCTCGCTGTTTCTGGCTGTTTCCTTATGGTGTTGACGGGTGGTTCCGTGGCTGTTGCAGGGTCGTGGCTGCCCAGGGGAGGCGGGTATGGCATTGATTGCTGTGCCGGACGGGCTCGTGACGGCTTCGAAGGATTGGCCGCCCGCCACCCCGCGATGACCCGACCGCTGATTAAGAGACGCGACATGATCGCCGGATAAGGACACGACGGCGCGGTTATCTGCTGGGCCTTAACCCAAACCGACAGACTGGAGGCTGTTCTTGGTGCACCTATGGGCCGGTATTGACGCCGGCAAAGCCCACCATCACTGCGTTGTGATCGACGCCGACGGAAACCGGCTGCTCTCCCAACGAGTCCCCAACGACGAACCAGCCCTGCTCGAACTCATCGCCAACGTCCTGAAACTCGCCGGACGGGACGAGGTGATCTGGGCGACGGATTTGAACCACGGCGGGCCGGCGCTGTTGATCGCGCTGCTCGTCGGCCACGGCCAGAACATCCTCTACATCCCTGGCCGGACCGTGCATCACGCCTCCAGGCTTTATCGCGGCGACGGCAAAACGGACGCCAAGGACGCTGCCGTGATAGCTGACCAGGCCAGGATGCGGAAAGACCTCCAGCCGCTGCGGGCCGGGGATGAGATCAGTACCGGGCTGCGGATCCTCACCGCACGGCGGGCGGACAAATCCGCGGACCGGGTCCGGGCGATCAACCGCCTGCAGGCCCAGCTGCTGGAGTACTTCCCCGCGCTGGAGCGGGCCTTCGATTACAGCCGTTCCAAAGCGGCCCTGTTGCTGCTGACCAAGAACCGGACTCCTGACGGCATCCGCCGCGCCGGCCAGACACGGCTTCATGCCTGGCTGAAGAAACACGGTGCCCGCTCCTCGGCTGCCGTCGCCACAGCAGCAGTCGAGGCCGCGAAATCCCAGCACACCACCGTCCCGGCCCAGCACCTCGGAGAGCTGATCGTCGCCGCCCTCGCACAGGAGATCATCACCCTGAATGAGGAACTGGCAGAGCTCGATTCGCTGATCAGCGAGAAGGTCACCGAACACCGGTACACCCGGACCCTGCTCAGCATGCCGGGCTTCGGCCCCGTGCTGGCCGCCGAGTTCCTCGGCGCCACCGGAGGAGACCTCACCGTCTTTGAAACCGCGGACCAGTTCGCCGGCGTCGCCGGCCTCGCCTCCGCACCCAGGGACTCCGGCCGTATCACCGGCAACCACCACCGGCCCCGCCGCTACGACCGCAGGCTGCTCCGCGTCTTCTCCGGGCTGTCGGCCCTGAAATCCTGCCCCGTCTCACGGGTCTACGACCGCAAACGCGGCGAAGGGAAAACCCACATTCAGGCCATGCTCTCCTGGCCCGGCGCCGCCTGAACGTCCTCTGGGCCATGCTCCGCGACGGCACCACCTACACCCCGGTCCCTGGCATGCTGAGGCTGCGTGATGTTTCTTTAGGCACTCTAGGAAGCGAACTTCGGCATCCGGAGTCGGGCCAAGTGCTCGTTCAAGGCCATCGCCAGCCGATTACAGTCCAGCGCCGGCAGCGGCAGCAATCCGTAGAGATATGGATCGACGGCCCTCTCATCCAGGCTGCCCCCGAGTCGGTAGTAGGCCAACCAGGCTTCCCAGACCCGGGGGCCGCGAGCAGGAAGCAACACGCACCGGCTCCTGCTGGCCTTCATCCATCAGAACCCAGACCTCCTGACATCCCGCACTCCGCAGAAGTGCGGGACTGCATGCCTTCTGTCTGACCGCACGGGAAACATCCCCGCGTGGCCCACATCTATCTGCTAAAGGAAGTACCCCGAGACATCCGCGATGAGTTGGGTTGTCCCGTTTGACCTGTTGTAGAGGTTGACCTTTCCGTCGGCCCCGATCGGGACGGTGACGCAATTGGGAACAATCTGCCCTTTTGCAAAGTTCACGTTGGATGCGTTGGGCAGTGTGCCACCGGAGGCATAGGCCGTGATGAACCCGAAGGATGTCGGGTTGGCCACGGTCAGGTTGAACGTCGCGGCTGATGCGGACGTGGGGACACCGTTGGCACCGCCGATGAGGAACGATACGGTTCCGTCGGCCGTTGCCGGTGTTGCCGGTGTTGGAGTCCGTGTGTCCAGAAACCTGGTAGGCGCGACCGGTTGGAAGGTGCCGGGAAGTGTGGGTGTGCCGGCGAGATAGTAGCCGGAGACGTCCGCGATCAGGTTCGCGGTGCCGACGGAGGCGTTGAACAGGGCCACCTTCCCATCCGTTCCCACCGGGACGGTGACGCTGTTCGGGACAATCTGCCCGGCGGCATAGTTCACATTGGACGCATTGGGCACAGCAGCCGAGCCGGAGGCGTAGGCGGTGACGAATCCGTCGGACTTTGCGTCGGCCACAGTGAGGTTGAAAGTAACTGCTGAGACGCTTGACGGGATTCCGCTGACTCCGCCAACTTGGAACGACACGGTCCCTTTGGCAGCCACTGGCGGCGCCGTGGGGCTGCGGGTGTCAAGGAACCTCGTCGGCGCGATCGGTTGGAATGCACCAGGAGCGGCCACCGTTCCGGACAAATAGTAGCCAGAGACGTCGGCTATCAGCTGCGCAGTTCCCACCACGGAGGCGTTGAAGAGGGTAACTTTTCCGTCCGTTCCCACCGGGACTGTGACACTGTTGGGGACAATTTGCCCCTTGGCATAGTTCACGTTGGAAGCATTCGGCCGGGTGGTTCCGGAAGCATATGCCGTGACAAAACCGTTGGACGTCGGGTTGGCGACGGTGAGGTTGAATGTCACCGCGGAGACGGTTGCCGGGATGCCGTTCACGCCGCCCACCTGGAAGGAAACCGTCCCGTTGGGTGCCACGGGCCCGCTGCTTGTGCGCGTGTCAAGGAGCCTGGCCGGTGTGATGGGCTGGAACGCTCCCGGAGTCGTCAGGCCATCGGTGAGGCTGTAGTCGTCTGTGACGAGCGTTCCCGTGCTCAGGAGGGTCAATGCCATGGACATGGCGGTGGCACCGGCGGGCATGGGAGGAGATTCATAGGTCACCTGGGTGTAGGCCGTAGCGGGAAGGTACAGCGGACTGGACGTCCAATACTGCCAATTGCCCTGACCCAACCTGTAGTAGACCTCGAACTGGGTATTCGCCGTGGAGGTATACCAGGCCGACATCGTGTAGCGATGACCCGGAGTGACGGTCGGTGTGCACTGGCCGGTGTCAAGGGGCGGAAGCACCTTGGCATCACCATCCGTGTAGGCGGACACGACCAACTGCTCGGCGGCGGTCCCGGTGTGGGCCGTCGTCACGGTGCTGGTGGTGTAGGTATTGGTGCCGTAGGAGCCCGGAACCCAGCAGTCCGGGGGGCCGCCGACCACGGAACCCGCCGTCTCAAATCCGGGGTTGCGGAGCAGGTTCCCTGAAGTGATGGGTGCCGGTGGCGTCGGCCCGTTGGCAGCCAGCGGCTTCACCGCTCCGCCCATCACCTGGTCCACCGTTTTCACGGTGACCCGCCCCGCGGCCTGCTCGGCCGCCAGGAAGTCGATGAGCGCATTGAAATTGGCTGTGGTGACATCGAGGGGGTTACCGGGGACGTTGATGTGGTGGAAGGTGTATTGCATCCAACCGCCGCCCGGCTCGGCCTTAAGGGTCAGGTCCTCCATGTTCTGCAGTGTCCAGGTATTGTCGAGCTGGTCCGGGGCCTTGGTCAGGAACGGGTCGGCCGGAGGCATGGTCTCGGCCAGGGGGGAGCCCGCGGAGGCCGGGATCTGGCTGGCGATGTCACCCAGTCCACGGGCGCTGTTGTAGCCGCACGCCGACACAACGCTCTCGATGGCCGGGCTGGAAGCGGCATACGGATAGGCGAAGCTGGTGATGCGCAGCCCCATGTTGGTCAGGTTGGTGCGGTCGTCGCAGATTTGCCGCTGTTGCTCAGCGGTGTCGGTCAAGGTCAAATCGGGGTGGGTGACAGTGTGTCCGCCAATCTCGTTTCCCGCGGTCTGGAGCGCCAGGGCTTGGGCGGTTGTCATGTGCAGGCTGTCGGAATTGAGAAAGCCTGACGGCGTATAGAACGTTCCGTGCAGGCCCTTGGAATTCATATAGGCTGCAGCGGCCATCTGGTCGACGTGGGCATCGTCGAATGTCAGCGTCACTGTGACGAGACCGGCCGCACGTGCTGGCGGCGCCAGGACGGCGGCGTTGAAGAACGTCGCCAGCAGGAGTGCTGCCGTGCCCATGGCCGCCGCGGCGGCCCAGTTCGTCTTACGGGTTTTTCCGGCGTGGTTCCGTCCTGGGAGTGTGGCCCCGGTCCACAGGCCTGCGGACGCCGGAGGGGTTTGTTGGAAAGGCTGGCCCTTCGGGCCGCGACGCCGGAATAGTTTCATGGGACCTGACTCGATTCAGAACTGAGACTGGTCGGGACATGTCGCCCCCGGGCATGTCCCGTTCGTTACTGGAGCGGGTACTCTGTATCCGCCACCCGTGCGTCACATGTGGCCATGGGTGGCGGATAGACGTCCGCCGAGCGTTGTGGTTGGCAGACGCTTCGACCCTACAGCGGGTCCTCAGCCAGGGTATGAGTGCCGACTACCTGTCTTTTCGGGCGGACCACTCTTGTTTTTCCAGGGACTCCGCGCATTGGTACGGCTTGCGGCGCTGCCGCACTGGCCCCACGGTCCCCGTTGGAGAGGCCAGCGCGCCCACTGCGCCCGCACCAGGGCGCTGGCCCGGGCTGCTTCCAATATTCTTCCGCAGCCGGCCGGCCGGATCGTGCCGGTTGCCGGGGCTAGTCGCCCCAAACCCCAGCCTGTACAGTCTCCGGTGTCAGCCCTTCGGGCAGGGATGCCCGGCCCGGTCACGGAAGGAGTGCCCATGCCGCTGCCAGCCATAGACAAACGTGGGCTGCCGGCACCCGTCATAGCGGCCGGGGGCCGGGCCGGTGCCGTGCGGGGAAGGTCTGTCGCCGGGTTGTTGGTCGGCGTCGCCCTGGTGGCCCTGCTTTTCGCGGTTCGGTTCCTGGTTCCGTCCTCCGTGGGCGGGGTGGGGATGGCGGATGCGGCGCGGGACTTTGCCACGTTGTCGATCAGCGTCGTGATTGAATCCTTGCCCTTCGTCTTCCTCGGGATCGTGCTCTCGATCGCCGTGCAGATCTGGCTGCCGGAGGGGCTGCTGCTGCGCCGGCTGCCGAGAACCCCTGTTTTGCGGCGGATGGTCCTCTCGCTGTTGGGCATGCTGCTGCCGGTGTGTGAATGCGGCAATGTTCCGCTGGCGCGCGGGCTGATGGTCAATGGTTTGACGGTGGCGGAGTCGATGACGTTTCTGTTCGCCGCGCCGATCCTGAACCCCATCACCATCGTCACCACGCAGCAGGCCTTTGGCTGGGACAACAATATCCTCGTCGCCCGCATCGCCGGTGGTTTCGCCATCGCGAACCTGGTGGGCTGGCTCTACAGCCGGCATCCGCGCCCGGCTGACCTGTTGACGCCCCGGTTCCAGGCGGCCTGCGCCCTGAAGGACCACCACGGCGGGCAGCCGGGCAAGGCGGCGCGGAGTGTGGGGATGTTCGTCCAGGAAACCGGCGCGATGATGCCGGCCCTCTTCATCGGCGCCGCCCTGGCCGGGATCATCCAGGTCGCCGTGTCCCGGGAGGTGCTCGTCACGCTCGGGAGCAACCCGATCTGGTCCGTGCTGGCCCTGATGCTCCTGGCCTTTGTCGTGGCCATCTGCTCCAACGTTGACGCGTTCTTCATCCTGTCCTTCGGCGCAACGTTCCTGCCGGGAGCCATCGTGGCGTTCCTGGTGTTCGGGCCGATGATCGACGTGAAAATGCTCGCCCTGCTGCGCACCACGTTCACCTCCAAAACCCTCGTTCAGCTCAGCGTGCTGGTGGCGTTGTGCGCCGCCGTGCTTGGATTGGCGGTCAACTATGTCCATTAGAATCCTTGTTCGCCGTTGGCAGGGCGTGGCCCTGAGCCTTATCGGCATAGTGGCCACGCTGTGGCTTGGCCTGACGGGCCAGCTCGCGCTTTACATCCATCCGCGGTACTTCGTGTTCACCATCGTCATGGCCGTGATTGCGGCCGTGCTGGCCCTGGCGGCCTTTGCCCTGGGCCCCGCTGCCCCGGAAGGGCACGGACACGAACACGCGGAAACCGGCACCGGGGGGCGGTGGCGCTGGCTCTGGGCCGCCGGAAGCATCCTGACCATCACCGCCGCGGTGGTGGGCCTGCTGGTCCTGCCGCCGTCGACCCTCACCACGTCGACGGTCAGCCAGCGCGGCCTCAATGGCTCCGCCTCGGCGCTCACCCAAAACGATGCCGGCAAGCTCGCGGGCGGAGACTACTCGGCGTTCACCGTCAGGGACTGGGCCTCGCTGCTCCGTTCGGGCGCAGGCCAGGATTTCTTTGCCGGCAAGACCGCCACCGTCACCGGGTTCGTCACGCCGGACAAGAATGATCCGGCCAATGTGTTCTTCGTGACGCGCTTCGTGGTGACCTGCTGCGCCGTTGACGCCCAGCCCATCGGGGTGCCCGTCTACCATCCGGGCTGGCAGAACGAGTACAAGACGGACAGCTGGGTGACCACCACCAGCGGCTTCCACCCGAACCCGGATGCCGCCAGCCACGAATCGATCGTTCTCATCCCTGACACGATCACTCCCACCACACAACCGGCCCAGCCCTATGTCTACTAAACCGTCCACCAGGCCCGCAGCCAAGCCCTCTGCCAAGCCGGCAGCCAGGCCGGCAGCCAGGCCCTCCACCAGGCCAGGAGGCAAGGCGTCTGCCAAGCAGGCAGCCGCGGCGCGCCGGGCCGGGCGCAGCTTTGCCCGCTCGCTCTATGGCACCATCGCCACGCTCGCCATCCTCGCCGGCGCCCTGACCGCGGGGAACCTGGCGCAACTGCAGCACCCCAACTCCGTCTCGGCGTTGCAGCACGCCTCCGGCACCGCCTCTTTTGCCATCTACACACTGGAACGGAAAGCGGGCCTCGACGGCGCAGGCAAGAAGATTCCAGACACCATCCTGGGGGCCAACCTCCCCGGCGGCGGGGGTGGCACGGAGCTTGTCCGTGCCCCGCGGATCCAGGAATTTGCTGCGCTTCCCGCCGCCCTGGCCGTTGCCACGCTCAACGACGACAACACCAGCACCCTGGAGATCGTCCCCCTCGACGGCGGTGCCCCGCGGCTCGTGCCGCTGCCCAAGCCCGGGAACGTGGAGAACATTCACGCGGCCGCGTCGGGCCATCTGGTTGGCTACACCTTCACCAGTTCATCGGCCACGGACCAGCTTGGGAAAGAACTCTTCGTTTACGACGTCGAGGACCCTTCCTCCACACCGAAGCCGGTCCAGGGGATCAACGGTCCGGTCTCCGCGGCGGACTGGAAATTTGTCCCGGGCTCCACCTCGCTCGTGGCACGGACCGATGACCAGTCCATGTTCCTCCTGGATCCCTTGAGCCCAGGCAAAATCACACCCCTGGGAACGCACAGCGGATTCCTCGGCTTTGTCCCCGGCACCGGCGACCTCGTCGTCGCCGACCGGGGACTGCGCCAAGGCATAGACCCGGAACGGTACTCAACCATCCACCTCGCCACCGGCACGCCCACGCCCACGCCCACGCCCACGCCGCTGAGCATCGCCGACGGTGCCGGGCTGAAGAGCAGCCAAAACGGGACAACGGCCACCACCGGCCAGCCCCTCCTTCTGGACGTCGGCGGCCTGTACGCCCAAGTGAAGAGCACCTTCGATGCGGGGAAGGAAAGCTCTGTCGTCAACCTCACCGACAGGAACGGCTCACACCTGCTCTACCGGCCGGACCCCGGCTGGTCCCGCATACTCAACGTCTGCCTCGCGCCCACCGGCGAGTACCTCGCCATCGAAACAGCCTCCCCCGGTTATGTCGGGGACCACTACCCGAACCGCGCCGCACCAACCCCCATGCAGACCGCCGTCGTGGACGTGAAGACCGGAGCCCTGGTGCGCACCATTCCCGGGTTCCTTCCGAACTGGTGCGGGTAGCCCGCCCCTCACACAACACTGGCATCGCAGGACTGTGCACCTCGCCAATTACTAACCGCCAGACCCGCTGCTTTGCTGTGCGGGTCGAAATAAGTAGAAGACAGGTGTCATGTGCGGATTCACTTCTGCAAGTCCAGTAGCGACCACTCATGATCCTCCGGGACAGGACCGCTAGGGTGCGAAGTGGGCTGCTGAAGGCCCGTTGCCTGTTGTTCGGAAGCTGGGGCCGTTAATGAAAGCCGCAAAACTACTTGTCGTTGCCTGTCTGCTGTTCGCGTGCCAAGCCAGCCCTGCCCGCGCCGCAAGCCCCGATTCGCTGTATCCGCCCCCGGACCCCGCCGCGCTGGGCAACGACATCTCCTGGCCCCAGTGCGGGGGCGACCTTCCCGCACCCCCGGGATCCGCGGTCATCGGCGTGAACGGCGGCCGGGCGAACACCACGAATCCTTGTCTGGCCAGGCAACTGGCCTGGGCGGCCGGCACCACTGGTGCGGCGGCAGGTACCCCGGCGGCGGTGTACGTAAACACTGCCAATCCGGGACCCGGCGCGTCCTGGTGGTGGCCCTCATCGAACATTTACCGGGGAACGGACGTCACCAACCCCTATGGGATATGCGACGGCACCGGAACCGCGGCCTGTGCCTACGTCTACGGCTACGCCATGGCCTTCGATGACGTGAACCTGCGGGGAGTCACAGATCCCGCACGCCGTATGTGGTGGCTGGACGTGGAAACCGGGAACAGCTGGTCAGACGACACAGCAGCCAACGCCGCAGATCTGGAGGGCATGACCGCATATCTGCAGAGCACCGGGGCAGAAGTCGGCATCTATTCCACCACATACCAGTTCGGAGAAATTGCCGGCGCCGTCGATCCCGGCAGCAACCTGTACAGGCTCAAGAGCTGGATCCCCGGAGCAACATCAACAGCCTCCGCGCAGGCGAAGTGCGCGTCCGCCCCGCTCACAGCCGGCGGGATCGTCGCACTAACCCAATTTACCGCCGGAGACCTCGACTACAACTACCACTGCCCGATCCTCCCGCAGGAGCCGCCGACCCTGGAGCCACCCACCCCGCAGCCGGTGCAAATCCCGCACCGCGCGCACGCCATCCAGCTCGTCAACTAACTCGTCAACTAAGGGGTCCAACAGGCCGGCCGGGATCCACTCCTTGGCCTTGGCGCTGCGCCTTGTTGACGTCGGTCCGACGGGGCCTTCGATTCCCGGCCAGACGGATCAGGGCCTCGCAGGTCGCGGAATTCGTCGCCTTTTCGCTATCCGATCCTTCAAAGTTTCGGCAGCCGGCGTAAGTCAGGTCGCCTTAGCGGGGCGTGTGCGGAGCGGTCACGCCTATGACCAGGCCGGGCAACCCTGTGGCCAGCCCAAACCACCCGGCCGTCTCACCGCCGGTGGAGGACGCCGCGGCCGGTGTCGCGGAGGGTTCCGTTGGGGCCGGAGCCGGGGAAGGGGCAGGGGTGGTCGCTGACCGGCAGAATACCTCCAAAGGTACTCGATGGCGTCTGCTCCCGCCGGTTCAGGATGGGGCATCGTCACTATGCCGTGAAAAGGATCGGCTCCATGTATGGTTAATGCGATTGATTCTCATTAGCACTAAAAGGAGTTTTCACATGCATGAAGGAACTTTTCAGCGGGGTCCGCGGGCGGGCGTGCTTGCCGCCTTCGCAGCGGCGGGAGCGGTGCTGCTGCTGGCGGGCTGCGGTTCGGCAGGAACGGGCCAGGCGCCTGCCTCGGCGGGAGCGGGGCCGGTGGAGGTGGCAACGTCGACGGATGTCTACGGGGACATTGTCCACGTGATCGGTGGGGAAAAGGTCCACATCACCCCGATCATCCACAGCTCCGGCCAGGACCCGCATTCGTATCAGGCCACCCCACAGGACAGGCTCGCCGTGTCCAAGGCGCGGCTGCTGATCGAAAACGGCGGCGGCTACGATGACTTTTTCAGCACCCTTGCCGCAGAAAACACCGGGGACCACCAGCTCATCGATGTCACGAAACTCTCCGGGCTTTCCCCGGAATCCACCACCGCGGCCGCGGATTTCAACGAGCACCTCTGGTATAACTTCGAGGCCATGACCGCGTTCGCGGACACCGTGTCCACAAACCTGGCCCGCATCGACCCGGCAAATACCGCGAGCTACACGGCGAACACCGACCGGTTCAAGGCCGATCTGGGCAAGCTCAAAGGCCGCACCGCTGCCCTGAAGGCGCACCACACCGGCGATGCCGTCGCGATCACCGAACCGGTGCCCCTCTACCTTCTCCAGGCGGCCGGGCTGGTCAACAAAACCCCCGAAGAATACAGCCACGCCATCGAAGCCGGCCAAGACGTGGCAGTGCCCGTATTGAAGGAGACTCTTGATTTGATCTCCGGCAAGGGGGTGAAGTTCCTGGCCTACAATGACCAGACCGAGGGACCCGAAACCAAGGCCCTCAAGGATGCTGCCGCGAAAGCCGGAGTCCCCGTCGTCGATTTCACCGAAACCCTCCCGGAGGGCCAGAATTACCTTCAATGGATGAACAGTAACGTCGACCACATCGATAAAGCCCTGCAGGGCTGAACCCCGGGAGGATCAGGAACGGGCCTTTAACCAGACCTGATGCGCTGACTTCATAGCCGGGGTTGAGCCAGAGCAGGCCCCCTGAACCCCGCAGACCGCACGAACGAGGACGCCCCATGCCCGCCAGCAAAGTGCGCAGGACGGCAAAAGCCAGGATCGCGGCAGAGCGGAAACTCATCCGCGAACAGGACAACTCCTGCCCCGGCCCCTGCTGTCCCCGCGAAGCCTCTGGCATTGCCTCAAGGAGGCCAGGACAATTAGGTGTGGACACGTGGGACCGGCCTTGGCCCGCAACCGGTTCCGCGTGAGGCTAAAGACCTGGAAGCGCGGACTCCGGCGTGGCCGGCGGTCCGCACTACCGCTTTTCAGGGCTTAGTGTTCGTCGTAATGGTCACCATGAAGGGCATGCTTGGGGCCGTCGTGGACGTAGTCCACGTGGTCATCATGCTGGACGGTTTCGTGCCCGCAGCCGGGCCGGTGCTCGTGCTCAGCAGGGCCATGCTCGGCACGAGTATCTTCAACGGTCATTAGTCTTGCTCCTCTACTATCGCAGCGTCCTGTTTCCAGGAAAGTGTCATTGAAGGATGCGGTTAATCCGGACCTGGAATGCCGTAAGTGCCTCACGGCCCGGGACCGTCCAGGCAAAAAACTCCATCACCGCGCAGCAGCCGAAGGTACTGGGCGACCAGCGGCCGGGACACCCGCCGGTCCGGAAATGAACACCGCACAATCCGGCAACGGATCCGCGGGGGGGCGTGATGCAGAAAAGGTGAGCTTTCCCTCCCAGCTGTGCAGTGCCCACAGTCCAAGCCAAACACCGGCGCCGGCCTGAAGCAACGTCCGGGGAGAAGTCACAGGGGAGGCGATGCCGCCTCCTAAAGATCTGTGGCGGCAACCGGTGAGGACATTGACAGGCTGAAATCGCACGGCTCCTCGCCGGCTGCGAACTCACCGATGCTGAAATGAATGCAGGCTTTGCCGGCCTGTCCGAACCGTTCGAGCTCAACTCAACACACTGAGCCTGACAAGAAGGAGCGACACATGAAAGTACGGAACTCACTGCGGGAGCTGAAGAAAATACCGGAAGCGCAGGTCGTGCGACGTCGCGGCAGGACCTTCGTCATCAACAAGAAAAACCCCCGAATGAAAGCCCGGCAGGGCTGACCAGGCTGGGGTGGGATTTCCCCGTCGGAACCACACGTAGCCGGACCGCAGGGATGACAGAGGGCCCCCGACCAGATTCTCTGGTGGGGGACCTCTGCAGGTCAGGCCGAGAACACTACCAATGAGTGTGCGCGCCAGGCGGTGGCGGTTCAGTCACTGACGACCGTACAAGCCGTTGACAACATCATTGAGATTCCTTCTGTTTCTGTCCGGTTTCTATCTGTTTCTGCCACGAAAGCGGCGCCTACACTGGATCCATGCGCGCGCTGAGGGCCCTGCGACCGTTCGCGCACCGGGAATACCGGGTGCTGATCATGGCGCTGGCGATCTCCATCTTCGGCTCCGGGATGTGGGCCGTGGCAATGGTCTACGAGGTGATCCACCTCGGCGGCGGCCCGCTGGAACTCTCCCTGGTGGCGGCGGCCGGCAGCGCGGGCCTGGTGGCCTTTGTGCTGGCGGGCGGCATCGCGGCGGACCGCGTTCCGCAGCGGCTCCTGATCATCGGGGTTGAGGGCGCCAACCTGGCCGTTATCGCCACAATCAGCGGACTGGCCGTACTGGGCTGGCTGCAGCTCTGGCACCTGGCGCTCGGAGCATTCGTGCTGGGCATCGGGGCGGCGTTCTTCTTCCCGGCCTACTCCGCCATCCTGCCCCGGATCCTGCCGCCGGAAGACTTGCTGGCAGCCAACGGCATGGAGGGGACCATCCGGCCGATCCTGCAACAGGCCGCCGGGCCGGCCGTGGCGGGCCTCCTGGTGGCGGCCGTGTCCCCGGCCCATGCCGTGGCCGGGGTGGCGGCCTGCCATCTGCTGGCCTTCGGGGTGCTGAACTTCCTCGGCCGCGACCTTGGACAGTCACGGCCGGGCAGCGGACACACCGAGGAGCGTGCCAAGGCCCCGCTGCTGCAGGATCTCCGGGAAGGGGTGGCCTACACGGTCCGGACGCCCTGGCTGCTGTGGACCCTGCTGTGGGCCTGCATCTCCGTGCTGTTCCTGATCGGCCCCATCGAGGTCCTGCTCCCTTTTGTGGTCCGGGACCAGCTCGGCGGCGACTCCCGCATGTTCGGCTTCCTGCTCGCGATCATGGGCGTCGGAGGCGCCGCGGCCTCGCTGGCCACCGCCTGGTTCCCGCTGCCGCGCCGCTACCTCACCGTCATGATGGTCTGCTGGGGAGCCGGCAGCCTCCCGATGGCCGCGGTGGGAATCATGGACAGTTTCTGGGGGCTGGCCCTCGCCCTGTTCGTTTTCGGCGCCACCGACGGCGTGGGCATGGTCATCTGGGGGACCCTGCTGCAGCGCCGGGTGCCCCCGCATCTGCTGGGCCGGGTGTCCAGCCTGGATTTCTTCGTCTCGCTGGGTCTTATGCCGGTCTCCATGGCCCTGGCCGGGCCCGCCGCCGAAGTTGTACCGGTTTGGCTCATCTTCCTGGTGGCCGGAGGGGTATGCCCGGTTGTGGCCGTGGCGGCGATGATCGTCGCCCGGATGCGGGCCGACGAGCTCGCCAACCCCTTGGACCGGGCTGTGGAGCGCGGAGCCGGCCGGGGCACGGCGCAGGTGGGCAAGTAGGGAGCACCTGTCATCCAGCTGCCGGCGGGCCCGGCGGCGTATCGGACAGCACATAGGCGAAGCCACCGATCGAGGCGCTGACATCCGAGGAAGGCCCCGCTCCCGTGGCGGAACTCGAAAACGTGGTCACCAGCATGAGCCGGGTCCCGGTCTGCAAACCATAGACAAAATTCAAGACCTTGGCATACTGACCGGTCACGGTGAGCTGGATCGGCATTAAGGTGAAGTTCTTTGAATTCACTCCGGCGCTCGACGCCGGAGCCGGCGTTGTGGCTGGAGTTGTGGCCGTTGCCGCGGCCGGCGTCGCGGTTTTCGCGGGCAGATAGGCCTGGCCATCTGTCACGGTGAATGCGGAGAGGGTCACGCCGTGGGCAACCTCGAGCGAATGGATCTCGGCGATAAAGGATGACATGTCAGTGCCCGCCGGGATGGCCTGGCGCAGCGCGTCACGCTGCTGCTTCAGCACATCCAGCGTCGCGTAGTCCCGTTTCAAGGCAGCCAGGACATTGGCACTGGCGGCATTCTTCGCCCGCGCCGCCGCTGCATTTTCCTGCGCCGCGGCCGCGGCAGCGAGCTGGGGCTGCACGCCAACGAGAAACCCGAACAGCACAATAACGGCCATCGCCAGAACCGCGCCGATCAGGAAGATCCTGTTCTTATCCATCACTTTCCCCCCGCCGGGAAACGCTTCGAGAACGCGGCCTCGTTGATGTGCATCGTGATGTTGATCTGGTAGCCGCCGTCTGCGCTTTTGACGAGGGAACCCGGCAGCGCATCGGCAAAGCCCCTCAGGGCCTGCAGCCGGTCCAGCCAGGGCGGTACCACGGGCAGGGTGGGACTCTTTGCGGTAAAACTGAGCGTAGCCACCCGGTCGCCTTGCAAGGGTGCGGTGGATTGGACGTACGCCGTCTGCGGCGACGACGAGTCGATCTGCACGGTATCTATGGTCATGCCCCCGGGCAACGTCTTCTGCACGTCATCCAGATAGGCCTTCCAATCAATTTCCGGGCTCATCCCGATCGCACGGGCGGCCTGGAGAAGCGCCACCTCATCTTGGACCTGCCGCACTCCCCCATATTGCCGTTGCTCCGCCAGGAGCAACCCCGTCTGAGCCTGTTCGGAGGCCAGCTCGCCCTGCGCCACGAGCGCCGCCACGGCGGCGCCTCCCGAGCTGAGCAAGGTGAGCAGGAGCACGGCCACGACGGCCAGTCCCAAACGGTCGCGCATCTTCCTGGCGGCGACGAGCTTGCGGGTCTCCGTCGGCAGCAGATCGATCTGGCGCTTTCCGCCGACGGCGATGCCGCCGCCGTGCCCGGCCGGCTTCCCGCGGAACGACGGCATGCGAAGCGGCTGTTTGGCGGCGTCGGCGAAGCTCCACGGCTTCCGGGCCGGGCCCGGATCAGCGGTGGCGGCGTCGGCCAAACTCCACGGCTTCCGGACCGGGCCCGGATCAGCGGTGGCTGTGGATTTGGCGGCGCCTGTGGATTTGCCGGTGTCTGTGCCTGCTTCATCCGTGCCACCGTCCCCGACCGCGAGGCCGAGGGCCACGGTCATGGACAAGCGGTCCGGTCCTTGCCCGTCTGACTGGAGGCGGCGCGAAAGGTCCACACGCTGGAACGGATCCCCCGTGACCACTTCCAGCCGGGTCACCTCGGTGAGGCTGTCCGCGAAACCGGGCAACTCGGCCCCACCGCCGCTCAGCACCAGATGCCGCACGGTCTCATCCGGGCGGCTGTTCAGGTAGTACTCGATCGTGTTGCGGAGGCTGATCAGGAGCTCGCTGGTTGTCTCGTAAATGATTCCGAGGGCCTCGTGATGCTCTTCCGGGACCCCCTTGCGCGAGCCAAGCCCGAGCTTCCGCTTAAGGAGTTCCGCGTCGGCGGTGCCCATCCCCAGGCGCGTCGCCAGGGCGTTGGTGAGGTCGCGGCCACCGGCCGGGATGAGGCGCACGAACTGCGGGACGCCGTCCTTTGCGATGAGCACACTGGTGGTACTCGCGCCCACATCGATGACTGCCACCACGCCGTCGCCGTCCGCACGCGGAAGCAGCACGCGGCTGACGGCGAACGGGAGGAGGTCGACGTCGACCGTCCGAAGTCCGGCGCGGCGCACGGCCTCGATATTGCCCAGCACCGCCTCCTTCCCCGCGGCCACAAGCAGCCCGGCGACGGCGGTCCCGTCGGCGTCCGTGTCTTCCGTTGTCGGGTAGAAATCCAGCTGGGCATCGGCAACGGCCATCGGCAGCATGTCCTGGACCTGGAACGGCAACGATTCCCGGATCGCGGCCAGGGTGGCTCCGGGGACGGTGAGGTCACGCACCAGCACGTGCTGGTTTCCGACGCCAAGCACCACGCTCTTGGACCGGAAACCGCCCTTGGACCACAGCTGTTTGAGGGCTGCCGCCACGACGTCCGGTTCTGCCACCAGGCCGCGGCTGACCGCACCGTCAGGCAGCGGGACTTCGAGGTACCGGAGCACGGTGGGCCTGGCTTTGTCGGGATTTCGGACTTCGACGGCGCGCAGCGCGGTGCTGCCGATGTCCACTCCTATGCGTTGTACCAAGTGCCCTGCTCCTTCCCTGTCAGTGGGGATTTCCGCGTATGCGGTGATGATGTGCTGCTAGAGTCCGACCAACGCAAGGTACCCCTTCCACAACGAGTCGCCGCCAATGATGCCGGTCCAGGCTCCGGCAAGCATCCAGGGGCCGAACGGGATGCCGCTCTTGCGGTTCACCTTGCGGGCTGCAAGCAGCGCCAGCGAGAACAGGCCGCCCAGCAGGAACGCGGCGAAGGCCCCAACCAGCAGCGGGCCCCAGCCCACCCAGCCCAGGAACAGTCCCAGCAATCCGGCCAGTTTGACGTCGCCGAATCCCATGCCGCCGGGGTAGGCGAGCGCCATGAGCAGATAGGCGGTCCAGAGCACGGCCATGCCGACGCCGGCGCGCAGGAGCGCGGAATAGTCCCCGGAAACGACGGCGGCCACGGTGAAGAGGGCGACGCCTACGAGGTAGCTGGGCAGGACAATGGCGTCGGGCAGGCGGTGGGTGTCGATGTCGATCAGTCCAAGCGCCACGCTGACCGCGGCCAGGTACAGGAACCCGACGAGGACGAGGATGCCTGGGGCCCCCTCGGCGGGGCGGGCGGAGGCGCCGCCGGTCCAGGCCCACAATGCGACCCCGGCGAAGACGATCCCGGTCCCCGCTTCCACGAGCGGGTAGCGCTTTGAGATCGGCTTGGCGCAGCTGCGGCATTTCCCGCGCAGGATGAGCCAGGACAGGACCGGGATGTTGTCGTAGGCCTTGATGACGTGGCCACAGCCGGGGCAGGCGCTCGGCGGGGACACGATGGAGAGGCCGTTCGGCACGCGGTAGACGACGACGTTCAGGAAGGACCCGATGAGCAGGCCGAAGAGGCCTGCGTACGCGCTGATGAAGGTGGGCCAGAGGCCCGGGCTGGAGGGACTCATCCGGCGCTCCCATCGGGGTTGAACGCTTTGCCGACCTCAACCTGGACGCTGACGCCGTAGGTGGTGGAAACCGGCACCATGAACTTGGGCGGCGCAATGTTCCGGAAGCGCTGGTCGTAGAGATAGCTCTTCGTATAACCGGTGGACCCGCTGGTGCCGACGGGACCACGGAAGTTCTGGGCGATCGCGCCACCGACCGTGAGAGCTCCGCGCAGGTTGCCCTTGTCGTAATTCTGTACCTGGAAAGTGTGGTTGACCGAGAGGATGGCGGCATTGACGGTCCGCCCGTTGTCCTTCACGCTGTCGTTCAGAAGCGGGGTGTTGCTCATGCTCGAACAGTTTGTCGTGCACTTCATCGGGTTCCAGACCCAGACCGCGTTCTCCGCCACCAGCCCCAGGATGTCCGCCTTCGGGTCAACATAGGTGATGTTCCGGGTCACGTAGAGGTAATTGGCGGCGCTGATGGTGACGGCGCTGTGCAACTGGCCCTCGACGAAGGCGTCGCCATTGCGGCAGCCGTAGGCCTGGGTTCCGGACGTCGCGGTGGGAGCGTACTCGTTCGTCGTGGGGTAACCGATTCCGTTGCCAGTACCGCTGCTGCCTGTGAGCCCCGTGCAGCTCAGTCCGGGCGGAGTGCTCGCCGACGGCCAGTAGTTAGGGTCGCCGGTACTCGAGGGCACATTCTGCACATAGATCAGGTTCTTGGCCGGCACGGTGATGACCTGACCCGTTGCCCCCGCCAAGGTGTTCGCATTCTGGGCCAGGGTCTTGGCCGGGTCCCCCGGCGTTCCGCAGGAGGACGATCCGGTGGGAGGGGTGCCGACGGCCGTTGCCGGGTTCCCGACGACGCGGGTGGCCTTCGTCCAGGGAGAGCGCACCGTCATGGTCCCGTCCGCGTTGAAGACGATGCTGGTCGGCCCCGTGTACAGGCAACCGGGCCGGGGCACCAGGGCGGGGATGTCGGTGCGTGTCTCGTCCTTCATTTTGGCGTTCGACGGCGGCATGCCGACGACGGCGGCATAGGCCGGGCTGCCCGGGACACTGAAGGTGGGCGTCGAACATCCGGATGATGGTTTGTCATACCTCGGCGGGTTCGCGGTGTTGGCAGTCGTTACGGGGCCGTTGAAGGTGGCGCCGCAGATGTAAAGCGTGTCATTGGAGTGCAGCGGGCCGTTGATCACGTCACTGGGGCCGAACTGGATCTGAACGCATGAGGAGGAGCGGCCCTGCCACTTGTACTGGGCGCAATTGGGCTGTCCGTTCGTGCCGTTCATGCCCGTCAGATCGGGGTCCTGGACCTCATAGTTGGTGAAGTAGAGAAAATCGATGAACCCGGCCTGCTTGAGGTTGACCACGATGCTCCGTGTCTGGTTTCCCACGCGTCCGGTCGATTGGAGCCGGAGGACCCCGGTGGCCCAGTAGTTGGAATTGTCCACCTCGTAGCGGTAGGTGGCGGTGCCGCTGCTGCCGGGGACTGTGGCCCAGGAGCCGGCCTGGCCGATGCCGAACGCCGGGTTGATCGCGGAGCCCGTCGGGAGCGCCAACGTACCGGCCGCCTTGCTCGCGGCGCTGAATGGTGAGTCCGGATTGCCATACTGCATGTACGTGTTGTCATTGGCGAGCTTGCTCTTATAGTCATCGACCCCGGCGTAGGCGGCTGCCATGGCTGCGTTCCAGTCCTGGTCCGTCCTGGCCCTGACCAGGCCGCCGAGCGAGACGCTGAGGGCCGCGGTGACGAGCACGGTGAGGACCGCGGCGATCCCGATCACCACGATCAGGGCCACGCCCTCTTCACGCCGCGGGACGGGTATTCCCGCGGTCTGCGGCCTGGCCACTCTGTTTCCGCTCATGAAATCGTCGCCGAGGCGTTGAGGTTCGGGATGCCGACGAGGTTTTCGAGCGTGACGGGCAAATTGCTGTCAGTCAAACTTTTTTGCACCGTCAGGCTGACCCGCACGGTGACGATCGCGGCGAGGCTCGCCGCAGGGACATCCGTCCCGGCCGTGGCGAGAGGCACCGTCCCCGGCACATCACTGTAATAGGTGAAGAGGTAGGCCGCGGTCCCCGTGTGCGGGGAAACCGTCGTGGTCAGGATGCGGGTGGTCTGCGGGGCGACGTAGCCGGAGGCGCCAACATAGGGTGAGGTAAAGGTCGAATAACCGGCCACGACCGTGGCGGTCCACCGCTCTTCGACCAGCTGGCGCTGCGCGTTGAGCGAGAGCCGGATCATCACCGGATGCGGATCGTTCCGGTCTCCGCCTACCAAGGAATACAGGATGACAGATTCCGGCCTTGCCTCGATGAAGGCTGGATTGTCCAGGAGTTGTGCCTGCACAGGGTTGGAGGTGCCGCCCCGGATAACGCGCGTGGCCTCGTTCATGCCGGTGGAGGCGTTGGCGGTATTGGCGTTGACGGCGGAGGCCATCCCCATCGATTTCGTGGCGTTGATAAAGAGGTTGGCGGTGACCGTGAGGACGATCATCAGCACGATGCTGGCCACCAGCAGCTCGGTAAGGCTCATACCGCGCTCCGGACTTGCTGCGACGCGGCGGAACCGGGCCCCGCATGCTGTGGTCAGCGCGGTCATGGCGCCACCGTACGCGGGTCGAGCGTCACCACGCCGCCGGATGAGACGGCGCTGGGGGCCGCCACGGTGATGGAGCCGGCAGCGAGGACTGTGGTTTTCGCACCCTTTGAGGAACCGGTGTACAGGGTCCACGATCCGTAGGGCAAAGCGATTCTTCCGGCCGTTGCGAGGGCGTCGAAAGTGTACGTCATCGGCACCGAACAGCCCGGATCCCCGGCGCCCGTTCCCGTAGCCGATACCGCCGTGATGAACTTGCCGGCGGCTCCGGAGAGGGTGAGCAAGCCCATCGGCAAGGCGGCGGCCGTCGTCGTCGTCGATGGTGTCCGGACGGCCGCCGTGAGGGTGGGAGCCGCCGGCCAGGCCTCAGGGTCGACGGAGAGGCATCCGGGGGAACTCTGGCTGGGGGCAACGTATTTGCCGGCCATCACGGCGTAGCCGCTTGGGAAGGGAAAGAGTTGCAGGGTGCGGCTGGCGGCGGCGGTGGCGGCCGTGGAGACGTAGACGCCGGCCGTGCTGAGGAAAGTGGTGTCCAGGTTGCTCGGGAATTGCACGGTTCCGGCGGTGGCGTTGGACGCATAGTTGACGGAGAACGAGCCGGCGAGGTCAAAGTTGAACCCGGCGGACGCGGAGGTCCCGGCGGTGACGGCGATGTTGGTGGCCTTCGTGCTGGTGGGAACCTGGCCGTTGTCGATGTAGCCGGCGCGGGAGACGGTGACATCGTAGGTGCCCGGCACCACCTTCAGCAGGTAGCTGCAGCCCTGGGCATTCGTGGCCGTACCGGTGACCGCGACGGCGGTGTTGCCGGTAACGCCCGGCGTGGGCGCGGCGGAGACGGAGATTCCGGCGCTGCCGGCGCCACCGGCGGTCAGCGTAGATACGATGATCGTGCCAAGGGCGGGATCGTTGATGACGTTCTTGGGCGCCAGCAGCGTGTCGCTGCGGACGGGCGATGCCCCGGCACGCATGCCGTCCCAGGTGACGGAAACGTTGATGCGCTTGTATTGGAGCGCCCCCGTTCCGGAGCCGCATCCGTTGCCTTCGCTGGCGCCGCTGACCCACTGGGTGGTGCGTTTTACGAGGAAGCTGCCGAGGGAGTTGGTCACGGGGTTGGTGGAATCGCCCAGCGTGAAGACGTCCTTCGCCGAGCGGTCCAGGTCGATCTCCTGCGCCGCGAGGTTCGTGGCCATCTCCCGGGCACGGCCCTCCTTCGTCATGGCGAGGACGGAAAGCAGCGAGTAGGCGACCCCGATGGAGAGAATGGCGAACACCATCATGGCGATGAGGACCTCAACGAGGGAAAAACCATCCTCCGGCGCGGTGTCTGATCCAAAGCCCGGGCGCAGGCGTGCGCGGAAAGTCCTCACGGTGCACCTCTTTCAGCGGGGTCGGGCAGCACTCTTGTGGTTTGTTTCGGGATTGCTCCAGGGAGCAGTAATGCGAAACGAAGACTGGCGGGATGCAGCCCCACGGACATCCCACCAGCGATCGCCCTACTGAAAAATGCTCAGGCGGCGGCCTTTAGCCCATGACCCCGGCTGCGCATTTCTTGTCCTTCTGCACGGACGATGAAGCATCAATAGCGAACCAGGTTCCGCTCGCGCTCTGCGCGAAGATGCAGAAACCCTTCTTGTCGACGGTCGGTGCGTAAGCCAGCGCTGTCGTGTAGTTGCTGGCGCCCGGCACACTGTAACCGGTGGCCACCAAAGCGGGCTGGTCCGTAGGAAGCGTGCCGTTGCCAGTGGTCTGCGCAGAGATGACAGCCGTCTTGGCGCTGGTCAGGTCGGCCTGCACTGCGCTGTCCTTGGCACCGTTCTGGACATTCAAATAAACCGGAATGGCAATGGCGGCAAGAATGCCGATGATGATGACGACGACGAGGAGTTCGATCAGGGTAAATCCCTTTTCTTTCTCGGCGAGGGCGCTGCGCCTGGCGGCGAGCGCGTGGAAAGCACGTGAGACCATGAAATTCCCCTAAATACTCAGCTGGAGGGCGCACAATTGCGAGCCGAACTGAAGTGTATCCGAGCAATCTACTTTCTGGTGTTATTTTGGGAAAATTGCACGAACACGTGATGTCCGGTCGCTAAATGACGGCATGGCAGGCTGTTCCTGCAGTTACTGTTCAGGCTCTGTTCCCCAACTCCCCTTGCTCCGCGAGGCAGCCACAATCACTTTATCAAGGTGAAGATATTGAAAATGGGCAGGTACAGGGCCACAATCATGCCGCCCACCACGATTCCGAGGAATGCGACCATTAGCGGCTCAATCAGCGCCGTGAGCTGCTCCGTGGTCGCCTGGACTTCGGCGTCGTAGAAATCGGCAATCTTGGCGAGCATCTGCTCCAGGGCTCCGGCGTCTTCTCCTACCGCGATCATTTGCGTCACCATGGCCGGAAAAGCAGGGGATTTAGCCAGCGGGCCCGCAATGGACTCGCCCTGCCGCACGGATTCCGCGACCTCGTTCAGCGCCGACTCCATTACCCAGTTCCCGCTCGACTCCCCCACGATCCGCAATGCTTGCAGGATCGGCACGCCGGAACCGATCATCGCGGAGAAGTTCCGGCTGAACCGGGCCACGGCGAGCTTGGTCAACAGTGGCCCAAACACCGGGAGCTTGAGCTTGAGCGGATCCACCACCCGGCGCACCTCGACGGCGTTCTTGTTTTTTCCCCACCACACCGCGAAGACGGAACCAGTGAGGACGGCGGCCGGCACGAGCCACACCATCTGTTCCGAGAGCACCACGAGCATCTGGGTAGGCAACGGCAGCGTGCCGCCAAGGTTGGAAAACATCTTCTGGAATACCGGCACAATGAAGATCAGCATCGCGGCCACCGAGAACACCGTCATGACCAGGACGATCATGGGGTAGCTCAAGGCCGACTTGATGGTGCCGCGGAGCTTGACGTCCGCCTCGAAGCTGCCTGCAATGGACTCCAGCGCACCGTCAAGGAAGCCGCCGATCTCCCCGGCACGCACCATGTTGACCATGATGGGGGGAAAGTCGACAGGGTGCTTCTGCATGGAGTCCGAGAGCGAGAGCCCCGTCTCGACGTCGTCGCGCACTTCCGTGAGGATCCTGGCGAGCGGCTTGCTCTCGGTCTGCTCCGCCACGATGTTGAGCGCGCGCAAGAGCGAGAGCCCGGCGCCCACCATGGTGGCCAGCTGCCTGCTCATGATGGCCAGGTCCTTGAGCTTGACGCCCTTTACGAATCCGGGAATCGAGATCTCGCGGTTCAGCCCGGTTCCCGCCGTCGCCTCCGCGATGCTGACGGGAGAAAGGCCCATAGTCTTCAGTCGTGCGGCGACGGCGGCCTCACTGGAGGCATCCAAGCGTCCCTTGACGAGCTTGCCGGCACTGTCCCGGCCGGTGTAGGCCCAGGCCTGCGCGGCGCCCACCTAGCTGGCCTCGGAAGAGAACGAATCCCCGAAATCGATGCCGGCGGCACGCTCGGCCATGGCGCCGGAGGAGTCGCCCCGCTCGATGAGCCGGTCGAAGGTTTCCGGATCGTGCACCTTCTCGTTCGCCGCGGCGCGGGTAATCCGGCCGGAGCCGACCAGCTCGGCCAGATGCTGGTCCATCGTATGCATGCCCAGGCTGCGCCCGGCCTGCATCATGGAGTGCACCTGGTAGGTCTTGCCCTCCCGGATCAGGTTGGCGATGGCGGGGGTGGCCACCAGCACCTCTGTGGCCACCACGCGGCCGCGGCCGTTGGCACGCTTCACCAGCGTCTGGCAGACCACGCCCTGCAGCACTCCGGCGAGCTGGGAGCGTACCTGCCCCTGCTGGTGTGGGGGGAAGACGTCGATCACACGGTCGATGGTCTGGGCTGCGTCCTGCGTGTGGAGGGTGGCGAAGACCAGGTGGCCGGTCTCGGCCGCGGTCAAGGCTACCGACATCGTCTCGAGGTCGCGCAGTTCTCCGATCAGGATAACGTCCGGGTCCTGCCGCAGCACATGTTTGAGCGCTGCCGCGAAGCTGTGGGTGTCGTTGCCCACCTCGCGCTGGTTGACGATCGACTTCCGATGCTTGTGCAGGAACTCGATCGGGTCCTCCACCGTCACGATGTGGTCCGCACGAGTCCGGTTGACGAGATCGATCATCGCCGCCAAGGTCGTCGATTTGCCGGAGCCGGTGGGTCCGGTCACCAGCACCAGGCCGCGCGGCAGCTTGGCGAACTCTCCGATCCTCTCGGGGATCCCGAGTTCCTCGAACTGCTTGATCTCCCAGGGGATCAGGCGGAACGCTGCGCCGAGCGAACCGCGCTGCTGATAGTAGTTCACCCGGAAGCGGGCGGTGTCGGGGAGGGTGTAGGCGAAGTCGAGCTCCAGCTCCGCATCGAAGATGGTCCGCTGCTCCTCGGTCAGGAGGCTGCCAAGGGAGGAGAGCACCTTGTCTCGCTGCCACGGCTCCGGGCCGCCGGCCGGCCGCAGCGCGCCGTCCACACGGATCATCGGCGGGGCATTGACGGTCAGGTGCAGGTCTGATGCCCCCTGCTTCAGCACCGCGTGCAGGGCGGCCAACAGCTCGGGATCTATGGCGGCACCCGCCGCCTCACCAACCAGGACCCGGCCCGCGGCCGCCGGCCCGGCTGTCCGGTCGGGCGGCGCGCTGGCGGCGTCACTGGTGTCGTCGACGGCGGCCGGACGGCCGACGTCGACCGGATCGGCGGACTCCGGATCCGTGACATCCCAGAGCCGCCCCGCACCAGGCCCCGGCTCACCGTCAAGATCCGCCGCATGGTCCGGCATACCCGCGGGCTCCGGTTCGAGTCGGGCCACGCGGCGGCCCCCGGTCACGAGGCGCTGGGGCGCCCAGCCCGCCGCGGAATCGCCGGGTTGCACCACGGGGATCTCATAAACGGGGCGCTCCACCATTCACTGTCCTTCCAGCATTCGACGAGCCACTAAGCCACTACCCTCAAGATCTCTTCGATGGACGTCAGGCCCATCCTGACCTTCTCCCAGCCATCTTCGCGCAAGGTCAGCATCCCCTGCTCACGCGCCACGCGGGCGATCTCGGCGCTTGAGGACCGGGCGACGGCCAGCCGCTCGATTTCCTCCGTCACCGTCATGACCTCGTGCACGGCCATCCGCCCACGGTAGCCCGTCTGTGAGCAGCCGGTGCAGCCGCCGGGCCGGTACAGCACCGGCGGCGGCCTGTCCGGGTCGAAACTGAAGCGCAGCGCGGCGAGCTTCTCCGGCTCGTATTCCACCGGCCGTTTGCACCGGTCGCAGAGCCTGCGCGCGAGCCGCTGCGCGACCACGCAGTCCATGGCGGATCCCACCAGGAACGGTTCGATCCCCATCTCGGTCAGTCGTGTGATGGCGCTCGGCGCGTCGTTGGTGTGGAGGGTGGAGAGCACAAGGTGGCCGGTCAGCGACGCCTCCACGGCGATCTGGGCCGTCTCGTGATCGCGGATTTCGCCAATCAGGACGACGTCGGGGTCGCTGCGCAGGATGGACCGCAGGGCGCTGGCAAACGTCAGCCCTGCCTTCGGATTGACCTGGACCTGGTTGATCCCGTCCATCCGGTACTCCACCGGGTCTTCCACCGTAATCACGTTGATCTCCGGCCGCGCCACCGTCTTCAGCGTGGTGTAGAGGGTGGTGGACTTCCCGGACCCCGTGGGCCCGGTCACCAGGATCATGCCGTAGGGCTTGGTGTAGGAGGTCTTGTAGGCTTCGAAGTTGTGTTCCAGCAGGTTCAGGTCACGCAGCGAGACGGTCAGCGAGCTGTTGTCAAGGATTCGCATGACGATTTTCTCGCCCCAGACCGTGGGCAGCGTCGCGACGCGCAGGTCCACGGTGCGGCTGCCGTGCCGGACCGACATCCGGCCGTCCTGCGGTTTGCGGCGCTCCGCGATGTCGATGTCGCTCATGATCTTCAGCCGGGAAATCACGCCGTTCTGGATGCTCTTGGGTGCGCTTTGCATCTCGTGCAGCACGCCGTCGATCCGGTACCGGACGCGCACCTCGCTGGCCGTCGGTTCGATGTGGATATCGGAGGCGAGGTCCTGGATCGCCTGGCTCACCAGCAGGTTGACGAACCGGACGATCGGCACATCGTCCTCGAAGGAGTCGATCGGAGCCCGGCCGTCGTCCTCCGTCGCGACACTTTCTTCTTCAAGGGTGTGGGTGAGGTCGTTCAGCTCGTCGTCGGCGCGCAGGAACCGGTCGAGGGCGGACAGCAGGTCGGCGCGGTCGGCAACAACAACATCCACCGGCAGCCTGGTGGCGGTGCGCACATCATCGATCGCCACGACATTTCCCGGATCCCACATCGCCAGCGTCACCCGCCCGTCGGCAATGGAAAGCGGCAGCACCTCATGCCTGCGGCACAACGACGGCGCCAGCCGGGAAACCGCGGCCCGGTCGATCGGGACGACGAGCAACTCGACAAACGGCAGATTGGCCTGCACGGCACGCGCCCTGGCAACCTGTGCACTCGTCACGTCGCCGTCGCTGAGCAGGCTGCGGATAGCCGCCGCATCGTTGGACCGGTCCCTGCCGAGCCGGGCCACGTGCTCGGGGGTCACCACGCCCTCCAGCAGCAAAATGTCCGTCAAGGATGCCACACGCGCCTCCTTCAGGGACGCACCAGCCGCGTCCGTCGGCCAAACAGGAATGCCTGCCCTTCGTCGGCAAGCCTGCCAAGACTAACCCGCCCGGATGCGGGACGGCGAGTGCAACGCGGGGTCACGTACGGCCCATGTCAGTGGGGATCATGGGCCGTAGGTGACCCCGCGTTGCTTTGGCGGGGGCTGCGGGGGTGGCGGGGGTCTAGGTGGCGGGGGTCTAGGAGGCGCGGGCGCGGACCACCGGGATCGACGCCGTCGGAAGTCCGCTGGGGAAAATCGTGGGCTCGGGGGCGGCCACGGGCGCCAGCGGAACCCGGACCGGCCCGCTGCCGATCGTGAAGAGTTCCCCGCGCACGTCGACCTGCAGCGGGGCACCCTCCCGGAGGCACAGCCGGATCGAGGCCTGGTCCAGTTCGACGTGCAGCAGCCGGCCCTGGATCTTCAAGTGGAACTCGAGCCCGTCCCAGTCCGTGGGCAGCCGCGGATCGAAGTACGGCACTGCGCCCTGGTCCCGCAGGCCGGCGAAGCCGCTGACCAGCGAGCTCCACACGCCACCGGTGGAGGCGATGTGGACCCCGTCGATCGTATTGCCGTGGGTGTCGTCGAGGTCGATGAACAGGGCGTGTGTGAAGTGCTCCAGCGCGGCCTTGCCGTAGCCGACCTCGGCCGCCATGATGCCCTGCACACAGGCGGACAGGGTGGAGTCGCCGGTGGTGATCGGGTCATAGAAGTCGAAGGCCCGGCGCTTGTCCTCGGCAGAGAAATCCTGCCATTGCAGGAACATGGCCAGCACGGTGTCCGCCTGCTTGAGCACCTGGTGCCGGTAGATCACCAGCGGGTGGAAGTGCAGCAGGAGCGGGTACTTGGACCGCGGCGTGGTCCAGTCCCACGGTTCCAGGGTCATGAAGTCGTTGTCCTGCGAGTACACCTGGAGGTCCTCGTCGTAAGGCAGCTGCATCCGGTTGGCGGCCTGCTCCCAGAGCTCGCGTTCGGCGTCGTCGATCTCCGCATGCTCCAGCGCCGCGGCGGCGCGCAGGTTGAAGCGCGCCATGACGTTGGTGTACAGGTTGTCGTTGACGACGGCGGTGTACTCGTCCGGGCCGGTGACGCCGTGGATGTGGAAGAGCCCGTCCTTGCCGAAGAAGCCCAGCGAGACCCACATCCGCGCGGTTTCGATCAGCAACTGGGAGCCCATGGTCGCCTGGAACTCCCGGTCCCCGCTGGCCCAGATGTAGCGGTTGGTGGCGAAGGCGATCGCGGCGGCGATGTGGAACTGGGCCGTTCCGGCGGCGTAGTAGGCGCTGGCCTCCAGCCCGTTGATGGTGCGCCACGGGAACAGGGCGCCGTCGACGCTGAGCTCCTTGGCGCGGATCTTGGCCTCGGGCAGCATTTCATGGCGGAATTCGAGCACCTGGCGGGCGTTGGCGGGGTTGGTGTAGCTCAGGTACGGCAGCAGGTACACCTCCTGGTCCCAGAAGTAGTGGCCGTCGTAGCCGGAGCCGGACACCCCCTTGGCCGGGATGCCGGCGACATCGGCGCAGGCCGTTGCCTGCGCCAGCTGGAAGAGGTTCCAGCGGACGGCCTGCTGCAGCTCGGTCTGGCCCGCCAGGACGATGTCACTCGTGGTCCAATAGTCGCGGTAGTGCGCCGTGCTCTCGGCGAAGACCTCGCCGACCGGCCGCAGGCCGGCCTCGGCGGCGTCGGCCAGGTCCTCGACGTTTTGCCCGACGGCGTAGCTGACGCTCTTCTCCAGCACGAACGGCACGGCGGGGCCGACGGCCAGCACGTAGCGGACGCTGCTGTCGTCCTGGTCCACCAGGGTCTCGAAGGGCTGGACCCCGGCGGAAGTCCAGTGGTCCACGGCCATACCGAGCCGCTGCCTGGATTCCGCGGCCTCCCAGGACAGGCGCAGCGAACCGTCGCCGCCGTCGAGCCGGACGGGCAGCAGCACACGGCCGGCGTGGCGTCCGGCGCGGCGCGGGTCGTGCTCGGAGTGGTCATCGACCGGCTGGTCCTGGCGGTTGATCACCGAGGACGTGACGTCGGCGGAGATGTCCCGGTCCGCTGCCACCTCCAGCGAGATGCCCAGCGCGCCGCGGGACTGGTAGCCGACGGCGCGCCGCTCCGTGGTGGTGACGGCGGCGCCGGAGCGGCATTGCCAGGTGATCCGGCATTCGTAGATGCCGGTGGCGAAATCAACGCTGCGCCGGTAGTCCAGGACGGTGGATTCGCCGAGGCTGAGGGTTTCGCCGTCGATGATCACGGTGAAGTTGTTGGCATCGGGGATGTAGAGGATCCGTTGGCCGGTCCGGGCGAAGCCGTAGGCGTTTTCGGCGTGCTTGATGTCCCAGGTCTCGTGGAATCCGTTGATGAAGCTGCCCGGAAGGTCGGCGTCGGCAGCAGCCCAATGGGCGCCGCGGATCCCCAGATGTCCGTTGCCGAGGCTGAAGAGGGTTTCCAGCGTGCCGGCGTTTCCGGGCAGGTGGACGGTCTCGACGAGCTTCCAGGGGTCGTTGGGGAACCGTGCGCGGTCCGAGGTGATGAGAGCCATAATGGGGGTCCTTGGCGGGTATTGGCTGCGGGTGGCGAAAAGTGCGGGGTGTGCGGCGGGGCGTGCGGAGGCTAGAGCAGCTCAGCGAGGTCGTTGACCACCAGGGTGGCGCCGGCGTCGAGCAGGGTCTGCCGGCCGGCTCCCCGGTCCACGCCGATCACGGAATGGAAGTTCCCGGCGCTTCCGGCCTGGACGCCGGAGACGGCATCCTCGACGACGACGCAGTCCCCGCTGGGCAGTCCCAGCAGCCGCGCGGCGTATTCGTAGGTGGCCGGGCTGGGCTTGCCGGGCAGCCCCTCGGCCACGGCGACGACGCCGTCCACCACCACCGGGAAATAATCGGACAGGCCCGCTGCCTTGAGCACGGCCGGGGCGTTGCGGGAGGATGAGACGACGGCGAGCTTGAGTCCCCGGGCCAGCGCGGCTTCGATGAACCGTACGGAGCCTTCGTACGGTTTCACGCCGCCGGCCGCGACGATGTCGTTGAAGACCTTGTTCTTGCGGTTGCCGAGGCCGTGGACGGTGTTGTTCTCCGGATCATCATCCAGCGGGCCCTCGGGCAGGACGATGTTCCGGGAGGCCAGGAAATCGCGGACGCCATCGAACCGGGGCTTGCCGTCGATATGGTCGAAGTAGTCGCTTCCGGTGTAACCGGCCGCCTCCGGCACAGAGCGCAGGAAGCCGTCGAAGAGTTCCTGCCAGGCGCGTTCGTGCACGATCGCGGTGGGGGTCAGGACGCCGTCGAGGTCAAAGAGGATGGCGGAGGCGCCGGTCCAGCCCGGGGCGGCGGTGGCGGGGAGCTCAGTCATGAATCGGTGTCCTTCCAGACGGCAGGCAAGTCGGTGGGTTTTTCGGCGGCGGTGCGGGACGGGGGCGGCGGTCATCGACGACGCCGGGCGCCGGACGCTGGGGGTGCTGCGGTGGTCCAGGGGCGTTGCGCCGTCCGGTTCAGCGGCGGCGGCGGGTGCTTCTGCGCTCCACCAGCCTGGTGTCCAGCACATGGCTGGTCGGGGGATTCGGAAGCCCCGGGTGGTGGAGTCTTTCAATCAGCAGGTTGGCTGCGAAGGCGCCCTGATCGGCTACTGGCTGGGCCATTGTGGTCAGTCCCAGGAACCAGCTCATCTGATGATCGTCTATTCCTATGATGGACACGTTCTTCGGCGCTGACAAACCGAACTCCCTCAGGGCCATGAGCGCACCGAAGGCTGTTTCGTCGCAGCCGGCCAGGATCGCGGACGGCATCCTGCGGTTTTCGATCAGCTCGGTCATGGCCAGGCGGCCGCCGTCGATGCTGAAGCCGGCATCGATCACGAGGTCCGGATCGACGGTCAGGTCATGGTCCGCCAGGGCACGCCCAAAGCCCCGCAGCCGCTCGCTGCCGGTCACCACCGAGGGCCCGCCGGCCTCGCTCCCGGACAGCATGGCCAGGTCCCAGTGGCCGAGCCCGAGCAGGTGCTTGGTGGCCGTGCGCGCCGCCTCCTCGTTGTCGATGCCGACGTTGTCCCAGGGCACGCCGTGCATGCCGACGCTCGCCACGGCCAGCCCCGAGCCGGCAAGGGCTGCGATCTCGGCTTCGCTCAGGGCGATGTTGAGCAGGAGCACGCCGTCCACGCGCTGGGACAGCCCGGCCAGGTCGCCGAACAGCTTCCGGTGCACGCTGGGCCGGTTCCGAAGGCTGATCAGGACGGTGTCATAACCGCCGGCGGCAAACACTTCCTCGGCAGCCTCCACGGCCTGGGCAAAGAACCAGGCGGTCGCGGTGGGGACGATGATGGCCACGGAACCGGTGCTTCCGCCGGCCAGCCGGGAGGCCGCGGACGATGCCTTGTAGCCCAGTTTGGCTGCCGCATCGCTGACCTTGGCCTGGGCTTTTTCGGAGACATTGGGCAGCTGGCGCAGCGCCCGGGAGACGGTACAGATGGACAACCCGGACAGCGCGGCGACGTCCTGGATGGTTGCGCGCGGGGTCTTGGCCTGCAGCACGGGCTCAGCCCTTTCTTCCCCCTGAAGTGATGGGCCAGTGAACATGGCCGAAGTAGAGTGTAAACGCTTACAAAATTGGCATGCAAGTGGAGAAACGCCGTTTGGTGCCGGCGGGGCGTCAGCGGGGCTTTAGCCGCAGCGCGTAGTGGCGCAGGAAGACGCTGACATCGACCAGTTCCGCCTTGGCGATGGAGTGCCCCATCCCGGGGTAGGTCCGCGCCGTGAGCGCGGTATTCCGGTGCAGCCATTCCCCGGTGTGCTCGACGGCGTCGTCGTTGATCACAACGTCCGCCCGGTCCCGGCCCCAGAAGAACGGCGGCCGGACCTCGAAGGATTCGCTCATTGCCAGCAGTTCGTTGTCCAGGACAAATCCGGACAGTCCGACGACGGCCCGGAACTGCGCGGGCCGGAGGCGCAGCAGCGTGCTCGCCATGGCCATTCCCTGCGAATAGCCGAGCAGGCTGACGCTGCTGTGCTGCGCTTTGACGGAGTCGATCCAGGCGAAGACGGCGTTCGTGCTGGAGATGACGTCAGCGAAATCGTGGGTGAGGAAGTAGTCCAGCAGGAACCAGCCGTAGTGGTCCCCGATCACCTTCGGGGCGCGCAGGGCCGCACAACTGAACTCGGGCGGAAGGGAGCCGAACAGCTGCGCCATCCGTGATTCGTCCGTTCCGTAGCCGTGCATCATCACCAGCAACGGCGTGCCGGCACGTTTGTGTTCGGGTTTGGACCAGGCGACTGTCTCCATGGGCCCAGCCTAACTTTCCCGCGGCCCCGGCCGGCTGCGCATCAACCCGTCGCCCCGGGGCGGGGGTCAGTCCGCGGTCATCACCAACGCGGTGCTGTGGCCGCCGAAGCCGAAGGCGTTGGCTATGCCAGCCGTCGCCGTCAGGCCCGAGACTGATTCCGGGATGATGTTGAGGCCGATTCCCTCGTCCGGGTTCGCAAGGGTGCGCGTGCCCGGGAACGCCCGGGTCCGCAGCGCCTGGATCATGACGACGGCACCGAGCGCGCCGGCGCCTCCGAGGAGGTGCCCGGTGAGGGACTTCGTTGACGTGACGGGAACCTGGTTTCCGAGGACGGCGGTGATGGCTTCCGCTTCCAGGCGGTCCCCCACCGGGGTGGAGGTCGCATGGGCGTGGACCAGGCCGATATCCCGGGGGCTCAGCCCTGCGTCCGCGATGGCCTTTTCCATCACCCGGCGCTGCATCGCCGGATCGGCAGCGACGATGTCGACGGCGTCGGACGTCACCGCGGTCCCGGCGACGACGCCCAGTATTTCCGCGCCGCGGGCGCGGGCATGGTCTTCGCGTTCCAGCACCAGGATGCCGGCGCCTTCGGCCAGCACGAACCCGTCCCGGTCCCGGTCGAAGGGCCGCGATGCGGACTGCGGATCCTCGTTTCGCGTGGACAAGGCACGGATTTGCGCAAAACCGCTGATGATCAGTCCGTTGATGCAGGAATCCACGCCGCCGGCAATCACAACGTCCGCGGCCCCGGCCCGGATCATGCCTGCCGCCTGCGAGATGGCTTCCGCCCCGGAGGCGCAGGCGCTCACCGGGGTCCTTGCCCCGCCCTTGGCGCCGACGTCGATGGACACCCAGGCGGCGGGGGCGTTCGTCATGATGCGGGTGAGCGTGTGCGGGGATACCCGGCGGGGGCCGCTGCCGTCAAGGGTCCGGGTCTGCTCCAGCGTGGTGTCCAGGCCGCCGTAGCCGGAGCCGATCACCACCGCCAACCGTTCCGGGTCGGCTTCCGGGCGGCCGGCCTGCGCCCATGCTTCCCTCGCCGCGATGAGTGCCAACTGCCCGCACCGGTCCATCCTCTTGTATTCGGGAACGGAGAGCAGCGAAGCCAGGTCCGTGGTCACGCGGCCGGCCATGCGGACGGGCAGACCCTGCGCCCAGTCCTCGTCGAGCGCCCGGATTCCGGAGCGCCCGGCCAGCAGGGAGGCCCAGGTCTCGGCCGTCGTGCCGCCCACCGGGGTCACCGCGCCCAGTCCGGTGACGACGACCCTGGGGAAAAATTCAGACATTGCTAACCGTGATTCTGTGAGGCCCGCCGGGAGAGCGGGGCTGGCGCACTGCAAGGCCTGGCGCCAGGCACCCTTCAAGGGTACGTGCCGACTGTTGCGCATGCCCCACTCGTGAGGCCACGGGTGGACATACTCCTCATGTGCCCACCCCGCGGCGCGAAAAATGGACATGTCCCGAGGGAGCTGCCGCATGGCATCTGCGTTCCTGTTGTTTTCCATTGACAAAGCAACAAGAACACAGATAAAGTCAATCAATTCCACTTCATGTGATGGGGGTCACTGAAGCGGATAACGGATTTCAGCAGTACTGACGCAATGGAGGGTAAGTGTTCGCCGAGGAACGCCAACAGCTGATCGTGGGGCTTATCTCCGTCAGCGGCCGGGCCAGCGTCACGGACCTGGCCGAGCGCTTCAGCATCACCACGGAAACCGTCCGCCGGGACCTCGCCGCCCTCGAGGCGACCGGCAGCGTCCGGCGCGTCCACGGCGGCGCCGTCTCCCCGGACCGTTTCAGCACCGCCGAAGAAAGCGTCCTCGAGCGCACCGTCCAGCGGCAGCCGGAGAAGATCCGCATTGCCGAGGCCGCGCTGGCGCTCATCCCCCAGGGTCTCGCCGGAAGCATCCTAATCGACGCCGGCTCCACCACCGAGGCCCTCGCCGAACTCCTGTCCGCCCGCACGGCGGCAACGGCCGCCGCGGCCTCGCCCGCCGCTGCCTCGGGCGCCGATGTCGAACTCGTCGTCATCACCCATTCGCTGCCCATCGCCGTAAAACTCTCCGGGGAACCCGGCATCGCCCTGCACCTGCTGGGCGGGAAGGTCCGCGGGATCACCCAGGCCGCCGTCGGCCAGTCCACTGTGGAAGCCGCCCGCAGGATCCGCCCGGACATTGCCTTCATCGGCACTAATGGCATCCACGCAGCCTTCGGGCTGAGCACTCCCGATCCTGAAGAAGCCGCCGTGAAGGCTGCCTTCGTCCAATCAGCGCGCCGCATCGTGGTGCTGGCTGATTCCTCCAAGCTGGACGCGGAAACGCTGGTCCAGTTCGCCTCGTTGAAAGATCTGGACACCGTGATCACAGACAGGAAACCCAGCCAGGCCCTTGCAGCAGCGCTTGCGGACGCCGGAGTGGAGGTGGTGGTCGCGTGATTGTCACCCTGACCGCCAACCCCAGCCTGGACCGCACCGTGGCCCTGCCGGGGCCCCTGCTCCGCGGCGAAGTCCAGCGGGCCGTCTCCGTCCGGCAGGAATCCGGAGGCAAGGGAGTGAACGTTTCCCGCGCCCTCGTGGCCTCCGGGCTGCAGACGGTCGCCGTGCTGCCCGGCGCCGAGGCCGATCCCGTGCTTGCCGGGCTACGCGACAGCGAGGTGCCGTTCGCGGCGCTGCCCATCGGCGAGCCGCTGCGCAGCAACGTGGCGCTCACCGAGCCCGGCGGCGTCACCACCAAAATCAACGAACCCGGCCCAAGGCTCAGTGCGGACCAGCAGGAAGCCCTGATCGGGCTGCTGCTGGACCACTCCCACGGGGCCAGCTGGGTCGTCCTGGCCGGCTCGCTCCCACCCGGAGTCCCAGCCGACTTCTACGCCACCGTCACCCGGCGGTTGCGCTCCATGAATGACGGCAACGATGCACCGCGCATCGCCGTCGATTCCTCCGGCGAACCGCTCGCCGCCGCAATCTCCGGCGACGCCTCGGGAAAACCGGACCTGCTGAAACCCAACGCCGAGGAACTGGCGGAACTGGCTGCCGCAGCCGGATTCGCCACGGACAAGTCCGCCGAAGAACTCGAAGCGGATCCGGAGGCCGCCGCAGCGGCCGCCGCCGCCGTCGTGCGTTCCGGAGTGGGCGCAGTGCTGGCCACCCTCGGTTCCAAGGGGGCGGTCCTCGTAACGCCCGACGGCGCGTGGCTGGCCACGCATCCGCCGGTCAAGGCGGTCAGTACTGTCGGCGCCGGCGATTCCTCGCTTGCCGGCTACCTGCTCGCCGCCAGCCAGGGCGCCGCCCCGGCCGACTGCCTCCGACAGGCGGTGGCCCATGGTGCCGCCGCCGCGTCCCTGCCGGGCTCCACCGTCCCGGCAGTCCACCAAACCACCCCTGACGCCGTAACCATCACGGCCCTCCGGAAGGATTGACAATGACCCAGCTCATCACCACCGATCTGGTCGAGCTCGACCAGAACCTGGGCGGTTCGCCCGAGGACGTGATCCGGCACCTGGCAGGCAGGGTTGCGGCCAACGGACGCGCCACCGAAGTCGAAGGCCTCTTTGCCGACGCCTTCGCCCGGGAGCAGAAGACCGCCACCGGCGTCCCCGGCGGCATCGCAATCCCGCATTGCCGCTCGACGGCGGTCACCGAGCCCACCCTGGCGATGGCACGGCTCTCCCAGCCGGTCGATTTCGGCGCCAAGGACGGCCCGGCGGACCTGATCTTCTTCATCGCGGCGCCCGAAGGCGCGGACCAGGAGCACCTCAAACTCCTCTCAAGGCTGGCCCGCTCGCTGATCAAAAAGGACTTCACGGCAGCCCTGCGCGCCGCGTCCTCCCCTACGGAAATCGTTGAACTGGTCGACGGCGCACTGGCTGACAAGCCCGCGGCCCACGCCGCACCCGAGGCTCCCGCCGAAGCCGCGGCGCCCGCCGCCGGTGCCGTTGCGGCCGGTGCAGCTGCCGGCGCTCGGG
The DNA here is from genome assembly GCF_004798705.1 of Arthrobacter sp. PAMC25564. Taxonomy (NCBI): domain Bacteria; kingdom Bacillati; phylum Actinomycetota; class Actinomycetes; order Micrococcales; family Micrococcaceae; genus Arthrobacter; species Arthrobacter sp. PAMC25564. Next base: position 399,256 of record NZ_CP039290.1, read on the forward strand.
GCCCCAAGCGCCTCGTGGCGGTCACCGCGTGCCCCACCGGCATCGCCCACACCTACATGGCCGCCGACTCGCTCGTGGCCGCGGCCCGGGAGGTCGGGGTGGACCTGCAGGTGGAGACCCAGGGTTCCTCCGGCGCCAAGCCGCTGGATCCTGCGGTCATCGCCGCCGCGGACGCCGTGATCTTCGCCGTGGATGTAGACGTCCGCGGCAAGGAGCGCTTCGCCGGCAAGCCCGTCATCAACGCCCCGGTCAAGCGCGGCATCGACGAGCCGGACAAGATGATCCAGGAAGCCCTGGCCGCCGCCGACAACCCGAACGCCCGCCGCGTGCCGCACTTCGGGGCGGAGGAGCAGGCCGAACACGAGGCCGAGGAGAAGGGCGAGCACATCGGCCAGAAGCTGAAGAAGGCCCTGCTCACGGGTGTCAGCTACATGATCCCGTTCGTCGCAGGCGGCGGTCTGCTGATCGCCCTCGGCTTCCTGATGGGCGGCTACCTGATCACGAAGTACGCGGATGCGATCGTCGTGGACAACAGCCTCTTCAACCTGCCGACCCAGTTCCCGGACAACGCCTGGGGCCCGCTCGGCGCCTACATCGGCGCGGTCCTGTTCAAGATCGGCGCACTGTCGCTGGGCTTCCTGGTGCCGGCCCTGGCCGGCTACATCGCCTACGGGATCGCTGACCGGCCGGGCATCGCGCCGGGCTTCGTCGCCGGCGCCGTTGCCGGGTTCATGGGTGCCGGCTTCCTCGGCGGCATCGTCGGCGGCCTGCTCGCCGGCTACATCGCCCTGGTGATCGGACGGATCCAGGTTGCCCGCTGGCTGCGCGGCCTGATGCCGGTGGTCATCATCCCGCTGCTGGCCTCGCTCGTCGCGTCCGGCCTGATGTTCCTGATCCTGGGCGGTCCGATCGCCGCCATCAGCAAGGGCCTCAGCGGCTGGCTGTCCGGCCTCACCGGCGCCAGCGCCATCGCCCTCGGCGTGATCCTCGGCCTGATGATGTGCTTCGACCTCGGCGGTCCGGTCAACAAGGTGGCCTATTCCTTCGCCGTAGCCGGCCTCGGCGCCGCAAGCATGGACAACCAGGCTCCCTGGCAGATCATGGCCGCGGTGATGGCGTCCGGCATGGTTCCGCCCCTGGCCATGGCACTCGCCACGGTCCTGGACAAGCAGCGCTTCAGCCTGGCCGAGCGTGAAAACGGCAAGGCGGCCTGGTTGCTGGGCGCCTCGTTCATCTCCGAAGGCGCCATCCCCTTCGCTGCCGCCGACCCGCTCCGGGTCATTCCGGCCAGCATGCTCGGCGGGGCCATCACCGGAGCCATCTCGATGGCGGCCGGAGTCGGGTCCAAGGCTCCGCACGGCGGAATCTTCGTCTTCTTCGCCATCGACAACTTCGTGATGTTCGTTGTCGCCATCCTGGTCGGAACCGTCGTCACCGCGCTGAGCGTACTGGCGCTCAAGCGCTGGGCAGTCAAGAAGTCCGTTGATACGGTGGAAGCGGTTCCCGTAACCGTCTGAGCCGGTCCAGCAATACTTCCCCAACTGACATTCCCAAAGCTGAAATCAAGGAGCAGAAATGACCGAACGTAACGCCACCATTGCCAGCCGGGTCGGGCTGCACGCCCGCCCGGCGGCCATCTTCGCCGAGGCAGCAGGCGAGTTCGATCTTGAAATCACCATCGCGCGGCTGGGCGAGCCGGAAGACGAGGCCATGGACGCCGCCAGCATCCTGTCGCTGATGAGCCTGGGCGCCTCACACGGCGAGGTTGTGGTGTTGCGGGCCGAGGGCGAAGGCTCCGACGCGGCGCTGGAACGCCTCGTGCAGATCCTTGAGACGGATCACGACGCCGAATAGCAGCGCAGCGGCTCCCGGAGGCCCGGCTGCACCCTGAACGGGGTGTGGCCGGGCCTCCGGCGTTCCAGACGGTCCTTGAGGGGATCCCATAAGGGAACTTAGTAAAAGCTTGTCTAGGCCCGGCTGCGCCGCTAGTTTTTAATCCTCAGCTCTCCTTTTCCGGAATCCGAGGTAGCCATGCCCGCGAGGAAGTACGCGCTCACCTCCGCACTCAGGAACTCCTGATCCCGATGGCCGCGGCCGGCAAGGGCGCGCCTTCCGAAGCCTCAGGCCCCCTTGCGGGTGCTCTTGGCGGCGGCTTGGGGGGCTGCCTTGGCGGCCCTCGACGCAGCCTTAGGGGCAGCCGCGGCCGTGGTCTTCGAAGCGGTTTTGCCCGTGGTCCTGGCAGCCGCCGCCTTCGGGGCGGCCGTCGCGGCCGTGGTGGCGGCAGGCTTGCCGGCGGATTTGTCCCGGGCGGACGCTGCCCCGGCTCCGCGCTTCTTCTCCAGGCTCCGTTTGAGTGCTTCCATCAGGTCGATCACTTCGCCGTCGCCGGCGTCGGCGGCCGGTACTCCGAAGGTTTCCTCGGTGTCCAGCGACTCCCCCTTCTCCAGCTTCGCCTCGATCAGCTGGCGCAGCTGGATCTGGTAGTCGTCCGTGAACTGGTCCGGCTCGAAGTCCGTGGCCATCGAATCCACCAGGGCAGCGGACATTTCCCGTTCCTGGGCGGAGATACGGACCGGGGTTTCGAGGGCCGGGAAGCTGGCTTCGCGCACCTCGTCCGCCCAGAGCAGGGACTGCAGCATCAGCACCTCGTCGCGGATCCGCAGGGCGCCCAGCCGGGTCTTCTCGCGCAGGGCGAACTGGACAATGGCCACCCGGTCCGTGTCCTCGAGGGCGCCGCGAAGCAGCACGTAGGCCTTGGGCGACTTCGAATCCGGTTCAAGGTAGTAGCTCTTCTCGAACATGATGGGATCGAGCTGGTCCGCCGGAACGAACTGCACCACTTCAATCTCGTGGCTGTTCTCCGCGGGGATGGACTTCAGCTCCTCCCGACTGAGGACCACGGTGCGGCCGTCGTCCTCGTAGGCCTTGTCGATGTCCTCGTAGTCCACGATCTTGCTGCAGACCTCGCAGCGGCGCTGGTAGCGGATCCGTCCGCCGTCGGCGTTGTGGACCTGATGAAGGCTGATGTCGTGGTCCTCGGTGGCGCTGTAGGCCTTGACCGGGACGTTGACCAGCCCGAACGCTATCGCACCTTTCCAGATGGCTCTCATGGAACAAGTGAACAACAGACTTGTGCGGAGGTGAAGACCGTTGGCCAACGGCAAGACTCCGCCCGGTAAGGCTTCGTCCGGCGATCCGGGCCCGTCAAACGGCAAGCAGCGGGTCCGGATCGCCGGGCGCGAACTGACCGTGAGCAACCTCGACAAGGTGATGTATCCGGAAACGGGCACCACCAAGGGCGACGTCCTGGCCTACTATGCCGCCGTGGCGCAGGTGCTGATCCCGGCCGCCGCCAACCGGCCGGCCACGCGGAAGCGCTGGGTGCACGGGGTGGGCACCGCAGCGGCACCGGGCGAGATGTTCTTCCAGAAGAACCTGGACGAGTCGACGCCGGGCTGGGTGCCGCGCGCCTCGATCAGGCACAAGGAGCGCACCAACCAGTACCCGCTCGTCAATGACCCGGCCACGCTGGCCTGGCTCGCGCAGATCGCCGCCCTGGAGATCCATGTGCCGCAGTGGCGCGTCGACTCGCACGGGAACGCGATGCCACCGGACCGGATGGTCCTGGACCTGGATCCGGGCGAGGGTGCGGGTCTGGCCGAATGCGCGGAAGTCGCCAGGCTGGCCCGCGCCATCCTGCGGGACGTGGGGCTGGACCCGGTGCCGGTGACGAGCGGCAGCAAGGGCATCCACCTCTACGCGGCGCTGGACGGGACCCGCAGTTCGGAACAGATTTCCGAGTTCGCCCATGAGCTGGCAAGGGCCCTGGAGTCCGACTATCCGGAGCTGGCGGTGAGCGATATGAAGAAGACGCTGCGCAGCGGCAAGGTACTGGTGGACTGGAGCCAGAACAGTGCCGCGAAAACCACCATCGTCCCGTATTCCCTCCGCGGGCGGCTGAAACCGATGGTGGCGGCACCCCGGACCTGGCGCGAGCTCAGCTCCCCCTCCCTGCACCAGCTGGACTACCGGGAGGTGATGCGGCGGGTGAAGGCCGGGAAGGATCCCTTCGCCGTGATCTCCGGGGGCACCCGGCACGGCGGCCATCCGGACGCAGCCGCCAGCAACCGGGGCGGCGGCGGGCAGGAGGAAGACCAGACGGGCGGCCACGCGGAAGGCCCGGGCGACGGCGGCGACGCGGACCCACGCCTGGAGCTGTACCGCAGCAAACGGGACGCGGCCGGCACCCCCGAGCCGTTCACGGCGGAACGGCACGACGGCGAGGCTGACGGCGGCACGCAGCGGGAAAAGTTCGTGATCCAGGAGCACCATGCCCGCCGGCTGCACCACGACTTCCGGCTGGAGCGCGACGGCGTGCTGGTGTCCTGGGCCCTGCCCAGGGGCGTCCCCACCAGCAAGACGCAGAACCACCTCGCGGTCCAGACCGAGGACCACCCGATGGACTATGCCGACTTCGAGGGCACCATCCCGAAAGGCCAATACGGCGCCGGCACGGTCAGCATCTGGGACCACGGTTACTACGAATGTGAAAAATGGGTCGCCGGCAAGGAAGTCATCGCCACCCTCACGGGAGCAGACGACGGCGGCCTGGGCGGCACGCGCAGGTTCGCCCTGATCCACACCGGCCAGGGCAACGACCAGTGGCTCATCCACCTGATGGACCCGCCAGGGCAGGCGAAGGGGCACACCGCTGCGCCGGCCACCGCCGGCGCGGGCCGATCCGAACCGGCCGCCGGTTCCGCGGAGTTCCGGCCGATGCTGGCCAGTTCCGGGACCACCGCGGACCTGGCTGGCAAGGACTGGCAGTTTGAACTCAAGTGGGACGGGGTGCGCGCGCTGATCGTCGGCGACGCCGGGAAGATCCGTCTCATCAGCCGCAACGGCAAGGACATGTCCGCGACGTACCCGGAGCTGACCGACCGCATCTGCTGGCCCGAACGGGACTTCACCGCCGACGGCGAGATCGTCGCCGTCGGACCCTCCGGCCGGCCCGATTTCGGGCTCCTGCAAGGGCGGATGAAACTCACCAAACCGGACGACGTCGCCAAGGCGCTGTCCTCCACCCCCGTGCGGCTGATGCTGTTCGATCTGCTGTCCGACGGCGGCGAGGACCTTCGCCGACTGCCCCTGCGGGACCGCCGGCCCCGCCTGGAGAGGTTCTTCCGGCACTCGGCTTGCCCGGTCGAGCTCTCAGGACTGGTCGCCGGCGACGCCAGGTACATTCTGGAGAGCGCCGCGGAGCTGGGGCTTGAAGGGGTGATGGCCAAGCGGACGGACGGCCGCTACGTCGGGCAGCGCAGCAGGTCCTGGCTCAAGCTCAAGCTCGAACGCACCCAGGAGGTGGTGGTCGGCGGCTGGCGCCCGGGGAAGGGCGAGCGGGAGCACTCCGTAGGGTCACTCCTGCTCGGCATCCCCGAAGGCGCCAGGCTGCGGTACGTGGGGCGGGTGGGCACTGGCTTCAGCACCCGTGAACTCAAGGAACTCCGGCAGCAGCTCGATGCCATGCCGCGGAAGACCTCCCCCTTCGGCGAGGTGCCGGCCGCTGATGCCGCGGACGCCCAGTGGGTGCGTGCCAAGCTCGTCGGGGAAGTGAGCTACGCGGAATGGACCGGAAGCGGCAAGCTCCGGCACCCGGTGTGGCGTGGCTGGCGGCTGGACAAGGCACCGGCCGACGTGGTGATGGAGCCCGGCTGAGCGTCCGCCGCAATCACGCCAGGCGCGAGGAAAGCGACCTGAGTCAGCGGAAGGCGCTGACCTCGGCCGCGGTGGGGTAGGCGGTCTGGGTGCCCTTGCGCGTGGCCGCCATGGCCGCGGCCACGGAGGCATAGCGGGCGGCGTCCACCAGCGCGTCCCCGGCGGCCAGGCGCGCGGCAACGGCACCGGTGAAGGCGTCTCCGGCGCCGGTGGTGTCCACGGCGTCCACCCGGGTGGGCGCAATCCGCACCACCGGGGTGTCGGAGGTTGAGTCCAGCACCACGGAGCCCTGCGAGCCTAACGTCACCAGCACCTGCGCCAGCCCGTAGGCGGCAAACTGCGCCACGGCGGCCTCCCACTCGGTTTCCGGCGCCTCCGGCGACGGCATGTCGAAGCCGCCCAGGAACTGCGAGGCCTCGTGGGCGTTGACCAGCAGCACATCAGTCAGCCCCGCCAGCGCCTGCGGAATCTGCGCATACGGCGAGAGGTTCAGCAGCACCCGGGCGCCAGCGTTGTGCCCGGCCTGCGCGGCCGCCTGCACCGTCGCCAGCGGCACCTCCAGGCACAGCCCGACGACGGCGGCGCCGTCGAAGGCGGCCGGGTCCACATGCTCCGATGCCAGCGTTCCGTTGGCGCCAGCGGCGATGATGATGGAGTTCTCCCCGGCCGCGTCAACGGAAATCACCGCGACGCCGGTGGGCTCGGCCGTGTGCCGGACGCGCGTGACGTCCACGCCCGCCCCTGCCGTGGAGGCCAGCAGCATTGCGCCGTTCGCGTCATTGCCCACCGCACCGATCAGCGTGACGGCGCCACCGAGCCGGGCCGCGGCCACGGCCTGGTTGGCGCTCTTGCCACCCGGATTCACGGCAAAGCCGCTGCCGTGCAGGGTTTCGCCCGGCAGCGGCAGCCGTTCAGTGTAGATGGTCAGGTCCGCGTTCAAGGAGCCCACCACCACAATGCGGCCGGCGTTTCCGGTCTTGGTCGGTGCCTCCATGGTCAGTGCGCCACCTCGGCCTCAACCGGCTTGGGGATCAGCATCGAGGCGCCCAGCGCCAGCGCGGTGACCACCAGGGCCACGACTACGGTGGCCAGGTACGAGCCCGCGCCGCCCATGGATCCCGCGGCCACCAGCACGGCCGGCAGCACCAGGAAGCTCAGCCCGGCACCCAGGTTGAAGGCTCCGGCGTTCATGCCCGGCAGGAACCCGGGGTTGCCCTTGGGCGAGAGCACCACGCCCAGGCCGTTGAGCATGATGTTCACAGTCCCGGCGTACATGATGCCCAGCAGCACGGTTCCGGTGATCATCAGCCCCAGGCTGTGCAGGCCAAAGAAGCCGATGATGGCCAGTGCCACCAGCGAGCCCACCATGCCGATGCGCAGTACGCGGGTGTAGCCCAGCATGGGGGCCAGCCGGCCGCTGACCGGGCCAAAGACCCAGCCCAGCAGGGCGTACGGGGTGAGGATCAGCAGCGACATCTCCGTGGCACCGATCCCGAAGCCGGGGTCAGCCGCCTGCACGAAGGCGGGCACAATGCCATTGATGACGGCGAAGATGCCCGTCATGGTCAGCGTGGTGGTCAGTAGGGGTGCCCAGGTGGCGCGCTGGCGCAAGTGGGCCACCTCCACCATGGGGTGCTTGGAACGCTTTTCCGTGTTCCAGAACAGTGCAAAGGCGACGACGGCGACGACGGCCAGGCCCACGGACCAGGCCAGCGTTGCGGCAGAGAAACCGGCCAGCAGGCCGGAGGCCTGGTTGAGCGCCGTCAGCAGGGCGCCCACGGCCACCACAATGAAGAACACGCCGGCCCAGTCCATCCTGGTGCCCTCGCCGGGCTTGCTTTCGCCGGCCAGCCAGACAATCAGGCCCGTGGCGACGACGGCCAAGGCCACCATCAGCCAAAAAATGCTGCGGAAGCCATAGTGCTCGGCAAAGTAGCCGCCCACAAAGGAATCGACGCCGGCGATGCCGCCGTTAACTGCGGTGATAAGGCCCATCAGCACGCCGTACTTCTTCGGCTCGCTGACGGCCGAGTGCAGCATGATCAGGCACAGCGGCACCGTGGGGCCGCTGACGCCCTGGACGATGCGTCCCACAAAGAGCCAGGTGACGTCGGGTGCCAGGGCGGAAATCACGGAGCCGGCAGCCATCAGGACCATCATGATGACCAGGATCTTCTTGCGGCCCACGATGTCGCTCAGGCGCGGCAGGAACAGCGAGAACAGGGCCGCCGCGGTGAAGAAGGAGGTCTGGGACAGGCCAATGGTGGCCTGGTCCGTGTGCAACTCCCTGCCCATCGTGACCAGGGCGGGGCTGAGCATGGAGGCATTGAGCTGGAACGCCACGCAGGCGGCCAGCAGCGCCGTCATCAGTGCGGCGATGTTGGCGGTGCCGGACTTTGAGCCGATCAGGGAGGTGCTCACAGGTCGACCTCCCCGATGCGCACGAGGGCGTCCGTCACCAGGTTCCAGAACTTCGCATGGTCCAGGTCCACGGCCACGGAGGTGTGGCAGTCAGCGGGGGCCGGAGCACGGAAATCAGCCACGGTCATGCCGAGAGTGTGCATGCCGGTGAGCTCGATGTCCACCGGCACCTTGCGGGTGGTCATGACGGTGGGGTCAATGACGTAGGCCACGGCGCAGGGATCGTGCACCGGCGGGTAGTCGAAGCCCTGGGCGTCCTTGTAGGTCTTGGTGAAGAACTCCATCAGTTCCATCACAAACTTGGCCGGTTTGGTGCCCACGGCCTCGATCTGCGCCACCACCTCGGGGGTGGCCAGCGCCTGGTGTGTCAGGTCCAGGCCCACCATGACCACGGGCCACTTCTCGTTGAAGACGATGTGCGCGGCCTCGGGGTCGATCTTGATGTTGAACTCCGCCACGGCGCTCCAGTTGCCCACGTGGTAGCCGCCGCCCATCAGGACAACTTCCTGCACACGGTCAACGATGCGCGGCTCCTTGCGGGCGGCCATGGCAACGTTGGTCAGCCCCGCGGTGGGAACCAGGGTCACGGTGCCTGGCTCGTGGGCCATGATCGTCTCAATGATGAGGTCGACGGCGTGGCGCGGGTCCAGCTCGATCCTGGACTCGGGCTGGTCGGGGCCGTCCATGCCGGAGTCGCCGTGGATGTCGGGTGCGTTCTCGATGGTGCGCACCAGCGGGCGGTCGCAGCCGGCGGCGAACGGGACGCCGGTGATGCCGGCGATGGTGCCCACGGCCAGGGCATTGCGGGTCACCTTCTCCAGCGTCTGGTTGCCGACCACGGTGGTCACGGCCAGCAGCTCGATGTTCGGGTTGCCGTGCGCCAGCAAGAGGGCGACGGCGTCATCGTGGCCGGGATCGCAGTCCAGGATGATCTTGCGCGGTGGTGCAGATGTACGCGGTGGTGCAGATGTAACAGTCATGATTACTCCACGTCTTTGGGGCCTCTGCACAGGGGCATGCAGAGTCATTTAGAAAAAGTGTGGCACCACAACGCCGTCACGTCAAGCGCTTAACGTGAAATGCGTCAAGCGCTTGACGCCATATCCCGCGTGAATCCCGCGAAGAACGATGTCTGGCCGATACCATCGAGGCATGCGGCCCAGTAACGAATCCACCCCCAAACCCCGCGCCGCCCCGGCCCGCACGGCAGCTACAGCCGTGGCCGGCATGCCCGGTGCGCGCGTCACAGCCGCCATGGTGGCCGCCCGGGCAGGCGTCTCGACCGCAACCGTCTCCCTCGTGGCCAACGGCAAGACGGAGGGCCGCGTCTCGGCGGAGAACATCGCCCGCGTCACGGCCGCCATCGAGGAACTCGGCTATGTGGTGGACGGCATCGGCAGCTCGCTGGCCCGCGGCGGCAGCAACCTGGTCATTCTGGCCGCCCCCGACGTTGCCAACCCTTTCTTTGCCAAGGTGATCGGCGGCGTGCGCAGCGCCCTGGGCGCCGACTACCAGCTGCTTCTGGCGGTCAGCGATCCGGGCCAGCTGCCCACCCCGGAGGAGGTCCGCGCCCTGATGTCGCTGCGGCCGGCCGGGCTGCTCGTGGACGCCCCGGATGCAGCGTTCCTGGACCGGCTGCACAGCACCGCGCCAGTGGTGCTGATGGATGCGCCCGGGGTTGAGGGTTATGCCCCGTCCGTCAACTTCGATGTCGGCCACGGTGCCCGCGAGCTCGCCAAGCACCTGGCGGCCCTGGGCCATGTCCGGGTGGCGTATCTGGACAGCACCAGCGGGACTGCCACGTTCCGGGTGCGCCGGGAGGCATTTCTGGCTCAGGCCGCCGCCAGCGGCATCCAGGTGCCCGACGGCGCCTTCGCCAGCACCCCCATCGACGTCGGTGCCGCGGCCGCCGCCTTTGCCGCCGCCTGGCCCGCCTGGCAGCGCAGCGGGATTACCGCCGTCGTCTGCTGCACGGACACCCATGCCTACGGCGTACTCCAGGAGGCGCGGGTTGCCGGCATAGCGATTCCGGCGCGGCTGGCCGTGGCCGGGTTCGACGATCTGCCGTATTCGTCCACCAGCAGCCCGGCACTGACCAGCGTGCACCTGCCGGCGGCGGCGCTCGGCGAGGAGGCGGGCCAGGCGCTGAGGAAGCTGATGCGCGGCGGTGTGCTCACCGAACCGCAGCGGACCCTGGCCAGCACGCTCATCGAACGCGCCTCCACCACGGGGCCGGTGGGTGGTCCCTAGCGGCCGTTTTCGTTAATCCGTCAGGGGGCAGGGTTTAGGGGCCAGTACCTCTTCGGATCGGGAGGACATGCCCATTCTTCGCGCCCGGGACCGGGCGCAACCGGGATATGTCCATCCGCCGGGCCCGGCGCTGAGCCTGGACTCCACCCGGCCGGCGGTGGTGTGTCATTTGTCCCGGTGCGGGATGTCCGGCCGGCTGGTCCGGTGCTCGGCTGCCTCCGCAACCTGCTGGCTCTGCCGTCCGTGGACCTCGTCGCGATCCTTCGGGTGGCGGTGTTTGCCGCTGCCATCGGGCCACGAGTGTCCCTCGGACGCGGGGGGTGGAAGGGGATGCACCGGTTCCGGCCCGGGGGCCTCATCCATGGACTCAGCCAAGTGGCTGGCCACCTCAGGTTCGATTTCTTCTCCGGAGTGATGATCCGCCATTGCTCTTCCTTCCGCTGTGCCAATTAATGCTGTGAAATGAAGTGTCCACCCATGGTAGGTCCGCAGGGAGGAGATGTCTGTAGCGCTACCAGCGGACTTTTTTCTCCGCAGGTCCCTGCTTTCCGCTGGCGTGGGTGGGCTTATGGCTGTGCCCGACGCTCTGCGAGCCGGCGCCGCCCCGCGATTTGCTGGCGAGCATTTCCTTCTGGGCATCGGTCAGGCGGGATTTGATGCCCGTGTCCGGAGTCTCGGCTCCGCGCTGCTTCCCGCCGTCTTTGCCTTCTGAAGTGTCGCTTTTCTTGCTGTCTTTGTCAGTCATGGAACGCTCTCCTTGTATGGCCGTTTCGTCCGGCCTCGTCCCGGCACCCCGGTGGATCCACTTTATGCGGTGTGGGAACCCCCTGAACACCCTCCTTCCGCCGGTCCCCGGACCGCGATCCTGGCCTGAAAACCGGCTGCCGGACGCCGTCGGCGGAAAAATTTGGACACTTCACCGCAAACGCCGGCCGTTCCCAGCAGCCGGGCGGTGAAACCGGGGAAAAGAATCCTGCCGATCGGGGCCGATCGGGCGCCAAATCACCGCATCATACGGCACCAAAATCGAAAAAGCCATAGAAGTCACGTAAAATTGAAAGCCTGCCCGGAGCGGGGCAGCTACAAGTCGCAAGCAAATGACCTCCCTAGGAGTGGCCCAAATGCCCACAGACCGAAGCACGACCGACTCTTCAGCAGGCGTTGTGAACGCCGGCAGAACCAACCAAACCGCACCCCAGGGTGTGAGAAAACCAAAGCTACTGGCACGCCGTCGGCTCAAAGAGTCCGACGTAAACGTTGTGGACCAGCCGATGCTCAAGAAGGCACTCGGCGGCACGATCGTGGGTAACACCATGGAGTGGTACGACGTCGGCGTGTTCGGCTACCTGATCACCACCATGGGACCGGTATTCCTGCCGGACGCGGACAAGTCCGTTCAGACCCTGTTCCTGCTGGGAACCTTCGCCGCCACCTTCATTGCCCGGCCCCTCGGCGGCGTGATCTTCGGCTGGCTCGGCGACAAGATCGGCCGCCAGAAAATCCTGGCCACGACCCTGATGATCATGGCCGCGAGCACCTTCGCCGTTGGCCTGCTGCCCGGCTATGCGCAGATCGGCATGTGGGCAGCCGCCTTGCTGGTGCTGCTCAAGGTGGTCCAGGGTTTCTCCACCGGCGGCGAGTACGCCGGTGCCACCACCTTCGTGAGTGAATACTCCCCGGACAAGCGCCGCGGATTCTTCGCCAGCTTCCTGGACATGGGCAGCTACCTCGGCTTCGCCCTGGGTGCCGCCCTCGTCTCCGTGCTGCAGCTGACTCTGGGCCAGGCCGCCATGGAGGAGTGGGGCTGGCGGATCCCGTTCCTGGTCGCCGGCCCGCTCGGACTGATCGCAGTGTACTTCCGGAGCAAGATTGAGGAATCCCCGCAGTTCCAGGCGACTTTGGACGCCCAGGAAGAAATCGCCAAGGACGCCACTGCCGGCGATGCCGCCGCGGCCAAGGGCCCGGTGGGCATTGTGAAGGCCTACTGGCGTTCCATCATCGTTGCGATGATCCTGGTGGCAGCCGCCAATACCGCGGGCTACGCCCTCACGTCGTATATGCCGACCTACCTCACGGAGTCCAAGGGCTATGACCCGGTCCACGGCACCCTGCTGACGATCCCCGTACTGGTCATCATGAGCCTCTGCATTCCGCTGACCGGCAAGCTCTCTGACCGGATCGGCCGCCGCCCCGTGCTCTGGATCGGAGCCGTCAGCACCGTAGTCCTGTCCGCCCCCGCATTCGCGCTGATCGGCGTCGGCGAAATCTGGTCCACCATGCTGGGACTGGGCCTGATCGCCTTCCCGGTGACGTTCTACGTCGCCAACCTCGCCTCCGCCCTGCCGGCCCAGTTCCCGACGTCAAGCCGCTACGGTGCCATGGGGATCGCATACAACTTCTCCGTGGCCATCTTTGGCGGCACCACACCGTTCATCATCGCGGCCCTCATCGCTGCCACCGGCAATGACATGATGCCCGCCTACTACCTGATGGCCACCTCGGCGATCGGCGCCGTCGCGATCTACTTCCTCAAGGAATCGGCCCAGCGTCCGCTGCCGGGCTCCATGCCCAGCGTGGACACCCAGGCCGAGGCCCGCGAGTTGGTTGCCACGCAGGACGAGAATCCGCTGATCGATCTCGAGGAGATGGAGATGCCCTTCGTGGCGCCGGCCACGGATTCCGTCAGCGAAGACATATTGGTTCCGGCCCGGGCCTAGGCTTGCGGTAGCTCAAGCCCCGCCCGGTGAGGCCTGCTCTGCGTGTTGCTCCTTGTGACAGCACCTCAGCAGGCCTCAGGCGCGTCTGGCAGACTTGAAGGTTGGAAAGAGCGAGAGGAGGCGTGCCGGATGCAGTCCGCTCTTCGGCATGTCCGCAGGCTGCACCGTCTTGCTCCTGCCGACCGCGACCACCTCTCCGCGCTGCGTGTCGCGATCAGCGTGGCCGTACCGTCCCTGGCGCTGCTGGCGGCGGGGCGCCCGGACCTCATCATCTACGCCGTTTTCGGCGCTTTGACGGGCATGTACGGCCGCACCGAGCCGCACCAGCTCAGGCTCCGGCACCAGGGCCAGGCGGCCTTCCTGCTCCTTTCCGGGACAGGGGTGGGAGTGTTCCTTTCGGTCAACCATCTCCATTCCTGGGCGCTGGTGGCGATCGAAACGGTGCTGGCCGGCGCCGGATCACTGTTCGCTGACAAAGTGGGGCTCAAGCCCAACGGCCCTTTCTTCGGGATCCTGGCCTTGGGCGCCTGCGCCTCGGTTCCCACCACCGTTCCCTGGTATGCCGCCATGCTGATCGGCGCCGTGTCCGCCGCCTTCTCCCTCGCCGTCGGCTTCGGCGGCTGGGTCCGGGTGCGCAGCTGGAAGCGCGGCGCCGCGCGGGATATCGCGCCGTGGCGTGGTGTCCGACGCCGGGCGGCCTGGATCCATGCGGCCCGCTACGTGGCCGCGGTGGGGGCTGCCGGGTCCATCGGGGTCCTCAGCGGAAGCGGGCATCCGCATTGGGCGATGGCCGCGGCGGCCGTGCCGCTTGCCGGGGCGGACATGCCCAGCAGCGTCTACCGGGGCATCCACCGGATCGTCGGGACGCTCCTTGGCCTCGTGGTGGTCGCGATCGTCCTGTTCCCCTGGGACGGGTCCCCGCTGAAGGGTTTCCCGGGGCACGAGGCCGCCGTCCTGGCCATACTGGTGATCGTCCTGCAATTCACTACCGAGCTGTTCATGACCCGGCACTACGGCCTTGCCATGGTCTCGTTCACGCCGCTGATCCTGCTGATGACGCAGCTCGCCGCCCCCGCAGATCCCGACCTTCTGGTAACGGAGCGCGCCATCGAGACGCTGCTCGGCGCCGCCGTCGGCATCGCCGTAGTGGTCCTGATCCGCAGCCGGCGGCCCCCGGTCCCGGGCGTTATGGATCCGGCCCGCTGATTCAAACCGGCGCTATTTGGTCCTTCTGGGCGGTCCTGCCACCAGCCGGGCCGGCAGGATCCGGGCGGCCACGGTCAGCAGCTTGTAGCGCCTGGTGGGGATGGAGACGGCCTTGCCGCGTTCATTGTCAGCCAGTCCTTCCCGCACCACGCGCTCCGCCTGCAGCCACATCCAGCGCGGTGCCACCGCCTTGTCCATGCCCATGCGGTCGTGGAACTCGGTGTGCGTGAATCCGGGGCAGACCGCCGTCACCCTGACACCCTGCCTGGCGTAGTCGAGGTTGGCCCAGCGGCTGAAGCTAAGGAGCCATGCCTTCGCGGCCGAATACGTTCCGCGGGGCAGGAACGCCGCCACGCTGGCCACGTTGATAATCCGCCCGGAGCGGCGCGCCAGCATGCCCTGCAGCGCGGCGTGGGTGAGCTCCATGGCGGTCCCGACGTGCAGCCTGAGGTGCCGTTTCTCCTCGGCAATGTCGTTCTCGGCGAAGGAATGCAGCAGCCCGGTTCCGGCGTTGTTCACGAGGATCTCCACCGGCCGCGCCGGGTCCGCAAGCCGCGCGACGACGGCGGCCACGCCGTCGTCCTCCGTCAGGTCCGCGGCGATCACCTCGGCACGGATGCTGTACCGTTTCTCCAGCTCCGCCGCGCCCGCCTGGAGCCGGGCTGCGTCCCGGGCCACGAGCACGACGTTGTGGCCTTGTTCGGCGAGCTGGCGGGCAAATTCCGCGCCGATACCGGCGGTCGCTCCGGTAATCAGGGCAGTGGTTGTCTGGGGAGTTGACGTCATGGCGACAGCCTAACCGTGGCGGCGGCTTTGGAGCTCGTCGGTGCCGGCCTCAGGCTCCTTCCGGAGCCTGCTCCGGCCAGTCCACGCACTGGTGGTAGACCTCGTGTTTGCGCAGGTACCGGTACATGAACGGGCAGTCCGGGATGATCCTTTTGCCTGCCGCCACGACGTCATCCAGGGCGAAGTGGGCCAGCACTTTGCCGAGCCCCTGGCCCTGGAATTGCTCCGCCGTGTCGGTATGGATGAAATCCACATGGCCGGGCCTGTCGATGAAGCGGATCTGGACAGCCAGCTTGCCGCCGCTGTGCAGCTCATAGCGGTGCAACTCATCGTTTCGGGTTGTTGTGACGTCCGGGCTGAACGTGTCTTCAATGGCTGCCGAGTTCTCCGTCATGGTTCGACATTGGCACTTAATGGCGGGTGTGGCAATGGCGGTCCGGAACCGCCGGGCGGCGCATCCGCCGGACTCCGGGCCGGGACCCGGCCAAGGAGCAGGGTGGCGAGGACGAAACACGCTGCTCCCCCGCCGAGGAGTCCCAGCGTGAGCCCGTTGAGGGCGGCGTCGGACACCGGGACAAAAACGACGACGGCAGCCGTCACCACGGCGGCCGCCGGCCGGGGGCGCGCGTGGCCGGACGACGTCGGACGCTCTTCCAGCCGGCCGAACAGCGCCAGCACCGGCAGCAGGAGGACGATGACGGCCAGCAGCACAAGCGGCCGCGCCCACCACCAGGCGGCGGTACCGCCCGCCGGCTGGGGGAACCTGGTCAACAGCAGGAGCCCGGACATGGCCGCAAGCAGCGGCAGGTGCCACAGGTAGACGGTCATGGCCCGCCGGCCGGCCAAGGCCACGACCTTTTGTACCCATCCGACGCGCGCCAGCCGGGCGAGGACCGGCCGGAACAGCTGGAGGGCGGCGGCCTGCGAGATGCCCAGGAACAGCAGGGTCAAGTTGGGCGGATTGAGGTTGACCAGCATGTTTCCCGGGTAGAGCCCCAGCAGCACAAGCAGTCCGAGCACCAGGTTGCTGGCCACGATGATGCCCGCCAGCGCGGACCGGCGCAGGTTCAGCAACCAGCTGTCCGAAATGATGAAGCCGAGCTGCTGCACGGCGCACCACAGGAAGATCATGTTGGCATAGGCCAGCAGCGGCAGGGTTCCTCGCAGGCAGTCCACGGTCACCACGAGCGCGACGAGGCCGGCAAGGGTCAGCCAGGGGGCCCGGGAGTGCAGGCCGGCCAGGAGCGGAAGGTTCAGCTGGGCGGCCAGGTAGGCGGCGAGGAACCATAGCGGCATGCCGGCCCCGGCGGTCAGCAGTTGGATGACCTCGGGGTCCACCCCTGCCAGCCGGGCGGCCCACAGCCCGGTGAACATCACGGCCAGCAGCACGGCCGCGGGACGGATCAGGCGCAGCATCCTTGCCTGGATGAAGTCGAAGGCGTTGCCGCCGCGGGCGCGGAGCCGTTGCCAGGACCGCAGCCCGGTGATGCCGCCGGCGACGAAGAAGAGCGGCATCACCTGCAGGACCCAGACGACCGGCTCGAACCAGCGCTGATTGCCCAGGGTGTTTTCCGTGGTCACGGTGCCGTCAGCGTGCAGAACCGGGCTGACCATCATGGTGTGTCCCACCACCACGATGCCAAGGCAGAAGAACCTGGCAAGGTCGATCACCAGGTCGCGTTCCGGCCTGGTTGCCGGTCCGCCGCCTGCCCCAAGCTGCGGAACACCCATTGCGCCCCTTAGGAAACTGCCAATAGAACGGACGCGGCCGCTCATTGTGCCGCTGTGCCTCCATTCTCGGCCTTGCCGCGGTCAACTGCCAGCCCATAGGCAGCCCGTCTCAGCGCGAGAGCGTGCCCAGCGCCGCGGCGGCGAAGTCCCTGGCCGCGGCGTCCCAGTCGGCCAGCAGTCCCTGGAGGTTCTCGCCGTCGGCACGGTACGCCGGGGTCTTTTCCTCCAGCGTGGCCAGCACCCGGGTGCGGAGCTCCGTATTGAAGTTCACCTTGCCCACGTTCATGGCAGCGGCCTTGACCAGTTCCTCCGACGGGATCCCGGAGGCGCCGTGCAGCACCAGCGGGATGCGGGTCCGCACCGCGATGTCCTGCAGCACGTCCCAGCGCAGCTGCGGCTCCCCTTGGTACTTCCCGTGGACGTTGCCCACGGCCACGGCCAGCAACTGGGCGCCGGTGCGGGCAACAAAATCCTCCACCTGCGCGGAGTCCGTCAGACCCGCCACGGCAACGCCGGACCGGTCCGCACCGAAGGCGCGGTCCTCGTCACCGGCGAGGCCGCCGAGTTCCGCTTCGATCACGACGCCGGTACTCCCCTGGGCGTCCAGGGCAGCCCGTGCGTCCCGTACCAGGGCGATGTTTTCCTCGTACGGCAAGGATGACCCGTCCACCAGCACCGAATCCGCCCCGGCGGTGACGGCGTCGGCTATCACCCGGAGGTCGGAGGCGTGGTCCAGCTGGACGGCGATCGGAACGGCGGCGCCGTCCGCGAGTCCGCGGAGGGCCGCGATCAGCCGCAGGCCCTTGGGCGTCGCGGCAGTCTTCGGTGCCACCAGCAGGATGGCCCCGCGGCCTGCCTGTTCGGCCGCACCTACCACGGCGAGCGCGGTGGTGAAGTCGTAGCAGGTGAAGGCCGGAACTGCGGAGCCGTGCTGCAGGGCGGAGGCGACCAGCTGGTCAAGGTTGGCACGCATCAGACGCCGAGGCCTCCGACCAGGATCCAGGCCACAAAGGTCAGCGCGAAGCCCGCCAGCCCCAGCACGGTGGTGAGGACGGTCCAGGTCCTGAGCCCGTCGGCGACGGTCAGTCCGTAATAGCGGACCACCACCCAGAAGCCGGCGTCGGTGACGTGGGAAAGGCCGAGGGAACCGAAGCCGATGGCGATCACGATCACGGCGATCTGCGCCGGGGTGTAGCCGCCGTTGGCCACGGCGGCGGAGAGCAGGCCCGTGGTGGTCACGATGGCCACGGTGGCCGAGCCCTGGGCTGCGCGGAGGGCCAGCGAAATGATGAAACCGAGCAGGAGCAGGGGCACGCCGAGTTTGTCCAGGGTTTCGGAGAGCGCCGCGCCGATGCCGGACACCTGCAGTACCCCGCCGAACACGCCGCCGGCGGCCACCACCATGAGGATCGAGGCGATCGGGGGCAGTGCGCCCTCGAAAATTTCACCGGTCTCCTTCAGGGACCAGTTCCGGCGGACGGCAAGGAGGAAGAAGGAGAGCGCCACCGCCACAAGGAGGGCCAGGAACGGGTTGCCGACGAACGCTGCGACTCCGTACCAGTAGTCCTTCTTGTCGATCAGGAGTGTGCCGATGGTGCCGAGCAGGATCTGGGTGATCGGGGCGGCGATGAGGAAAATGATCAGGCCCGGACGGGGTGGGGCGATGGCATGGTGGCCGGGGCCGGCGTGGCCGGCGCGGACCAGGGAATCGGAGCCGAACTCGTCCACCTGCGTCTTGACGGCGGGCAGCAGCTCGTAGTCTTTGCGGTTCATGATGCTGGCCACCCAGTAGGACAGGAATCCGAGCGGGACACAGATGGACAGCGAGATCAGGGCGATCAGGCCGATGTCGGCGCCGAGCACGCCCGCGCCGGCAACAATGCCCGGGTGCGGCGGTACCGCCACGTGGATGGAAAGCATGATGCCGGCCATGGGCAGGCCGAACTTCACCGGGTGCGCGTTCGCGATCTTGGCGAAGGCGTAGACGATCGGCACCAGCACAATGATGCCCACCTCGAAGAAGACCGGAATCGCGACGAGGAAGCCGACGGCGGTCAAGGCCACGGCCACCCGCCTGGCGCCCAGTTTCCGGGTGAAGTGGTCCGCCAGCGACTGCACGCCGCCGGAGACCTCGATCATCCGGCCGAGCACCGCGCCGAGGGCAATCAGGATTGCCACCTTACCCAGGGTGCTGCCGACCCCGTTGGCCACCACGGTAAAGACATCCTTGAGCGGGATCTGCGCGGCCACGGCGACCAGGATACTGACGGTCAGCAGGGCCACGAAGGCCTGGATCTTGAAGCGGATGATCATGAGCAGCAACAGCGCGACGCCGGCAGCAGCGATGGTCAGCAGCAGCGGAGTACCCAGCTCTACGGCCGGCTTGATGACGGGCGCATCGGCGGCCCTCACCATCAAGGAGTTGATCAAGGGTGTCATGGTGGGGTGTCTCCTTTGACAGGACAGTCTTGGAAAAGGGTAACGACGGGAGGGGTCGGCGGCGGCGGAAGGGGGGATCCGCCGTCGCCGGGCTTGGTGGTGTGGGCCCGGGGCCCGTTTTAAGCGAGGGCTAGGCGGTGTGTTTAGTGGGCGCGAGGACCCTGATGACGGCGGAGTCGTCGGCGGCGGCGAGGCCCTGGGCCTGGCCCAGGAGGTAGAGCTGTTCTGCGGCCGCGGCCACCGGAGCGGCGAGGCCGGCGGCGCGGGTGGCCTTGCCGACGATCCCCATGTCCTTGACGAAGATGTCCAGGCGGCTGAGGACCTCGGCGCCCCCCTCGGTGTACGCCTCGAGGATCCGGGGTCCGCGGTTGGAGAGCATAAACGACCCTGCGGCGCCGGCTTCGAGGGCCGCGAGGGTCTTTGCCTGGTCCAGGCCCAGCGCGTCCGCGAGGGCCATGGCCTCGGCGGCCGCCGCGATGTGGATGCCGCACAACAGCTGGTTGACCGTCTTGAGGGCCTGCCCGTCGCCGGGCTTGTCGCCCACGACGGTGAGCGTGGAGGCCAGCAGTTCCAGGACCGGTCGGGCCGTTTCCAGGGCGGCGGGCTCGGCGCCGACGACGATCAGCAGGTCACCTTCGCCGGCGCGCTTGGGACCGCCGGAGAGGGGTGCGTCGACCAGGGCGACGCCGGATCCGGCCAGGCGGGCGACGGTCTCCGGGATGGCCTCGGTGCCCACCGTGCTGCCAAGGATCACGACGGCGCCGGGCTTCAGCACGGAGGCCACGCCGTTTTCGCCGAAGAGGACCTCGTCGAGCTGCTCGCCGTTGCGCACGGCCAGGAGCAGGGCGTCGGCGCCCTCGGCAGCTTCCCGGGCGGAAGTGAAGGTCCGGATGCCGGCCTCTTCGGCCAGCCTGAGGCGGGGCTCGGCGATGTCGAAGCCGTGCACGGTCAGCCGGGTGGCGAGGCGGGTGGCCATCGGCAGGCCCATGGCGCCGAGGCCCAGGACGGTGACTTTGTAGTTTGCAGTCATGGTTTTCTCCGTTGAAATCGAGGCAGTCTAGAAGGTGTTGCTGAGCTTGCGGGTGACCTGGACCAGGGACTGGTCATCGCCGACGTTCCCGGCGAAGACGACGTACGGGATGCCCTCGGCGGGCCCGTCCACCGGCTCCCACAGGCTCACGATGCCCGGCAGCATGGGGCCGCGGACAATGGCGTGCCGGATTTCCAGGCCATGTGCGGCGACGTCCGAGGAGGTGATGCCGCCCTTGGCAATCACGAAGCGCGGCGGGAACGTGTTGAGCGTGCGGTTCACCACCGCGACGACGGCGGCGGACACCGTGCGGGCGATCCGGAGGCTTTCGGCGGCGTCGCCGGCTTTGATCAGCAGCCGGCTGGTGTGGACGATCACGTCACCGCCGTGGAGGGCCTGCACCACGGCGTCCACGGTCTCATCCAGGTAGCCGTCGGCGCCGCCTGTTTCGGTTTCGGCGGCAAGCAGCTTCTCGACGTCGATCTCCACGATGCGCGCGGCGCTGTGCTGTTCGGTCAGCGCCTTGAGCTGGCGGGTGGTGACGCCGACGTGCGAGCCGACGATGATCAGGCCGCCGGCTTCGGAGGGGGTAGTGCGGGCGAAGGCTTCCTCGCCGCTGAGTTCGGCGCGGATCTCCTGGCCGATCCGGGCCCGCACGAAGGGCGGGCCCACGCGGTAGAGCAGTTTCTTGCCGCGGCGCTCGGCTTCCTCCAGACCCAGGGCAAGGGCGCGGAGATCGTTTTCGGTGACGATGTCCGCCACGATCGGGGTGGAGTCCGTGGCTGCATCGAGGGCGTCGGCGATGGCTTTGGCAGAGACGGCCGGGTCGCCGTCCGGTCCCGCGGCCCGGATGATGTTCAGGTCCAGCACGATCACCGAGTCCGCGGGGAAGCGGCCCTTCGACTTTTCCTCCACGTACTTGGCCATCTCCGAGTTGGCGAAGCCGAAACTGGCGTCCCGGGCGAATTCGGTCTCGGCCACGGGGGTGAGGTGTCCGGCGTCGTCGCCGGTGCCGCGCATGTAGTGCACCCCGCCGATGGTCACGCGTCCGGCGTCGGGGAACGCGGGAACAATCACGACGCCGTCGCTCGTCTCGCCGTTAACCTCGGTGACGGTGGCGGCGATGACGTCCGGTTCGAGCGGGTAGTGGCCGCGGAGGGTGGAATCGCTGCGGCTGACGAAGCTGAGCCGCAGCGCCGGGTCAGCCGATGCGGCCGCCGCGAGGGCATTCCGGACGACTGCCCCGTTGCGGGCCGCCGCCCCTGCCGGGTCCAGGCTCCGGGTATTGGTCAGCACGTAGACGGCGCGCTGGCGCCGGCCGTTGATTTCGTGGGCGAAGGCCCAGGCGAAGTCCGCCACTTCCCACCGGGTAAGGACCGGCAGGTCCGCGACGGACTGGGTTCCGGTGGGGTCGTCGTCGAGCACGACGAAGACCCGGGGCGAAGTCCCGGAGGACGCGTCCAGGCCCTCTGCCACGAGCCGGGCGGGGATCTGCACTTCCGCGGGGAAGGCGGCCAGCACTTCTGCTTCAACGTGCACTTTGCACTCCATTGTGTGTAAGTCTGCGGTACTTGGTATCGCCAGATAGGTATTTGTAAGATGTCTGACATCTGATGACTGATGATAGTGTGACATGCAGTACAAAAACGCGCAAGTAGACTTGTCCCTCAGGCAGGAGTGAGGCGCTGAACGGGGAAAATTGGCCAGGAAATCGTTAGTCGGCGTGGTGGCGGATGAACTGCTGGACCGGATCATTGCCGGCGAGTTCCCGCCGGGGGCGAGTGTCCCCGGGGAGCTCGAACTCAGCGCCCGGCACGAGGTCAGCCGCATGACCGTCCGCGAGGCAATGAAGACCCTTGAAGCCCAGAGAATCCTCAGCGTGGAGCGCGGCCGGGGGACCTTCGTGAATCCGCTGAACCGCTGGGCCTCCCTGGAAGCCGTCCTGCGCGCAGCATCCGAAGGAAAAAACGATGCCTCCGCCGCCATCCAGCTGATTGAGCTCCGCCGGATGCTGGAAACCGGCGCCTGCGAACTGGCGGCCGGACGGATCAGCGACGCCGATATCCAGGGCCTCTACGGGCAACTGGAAACGATGCGGCTGGCGCACGGCAACAACGACGTCGCGGCATTTGTGGAGGCGGACCTGGCGTTCCACGACCTCATCCTGCAGGCCTCGGAGAACGTGTTCGTCGGCGTGTTGTTCGAACCGCTGCACCGGATCCTGGAAAAGCGGCGGACGGAAACGTCCAAAGTGCCGGATATCCAGGCGCATGCCATCGGGCACCACCAGACCATTGTGGATGCCTTGGCCTCCCGCGATCCGCGGCGTGCCCGCGAGGCCATGGACGCGCACATGCAGCAGACGCTGGATGACCTGAAGACCTATGTCCTGGCGGACCGTCCGGCCTGATCGGGCCCGGACCGAGGCGCCGGGGTTACCCGGCAGCCCGCTCAGGCAAGCGAGAGGAAGAGTTTCTCCAGTTCGGCCCGGTCCAGGCTGGGGTCCTCCTGCTGCATGCACTGCTGCAGGCCGGTGGCGATGATCGAGAATCCCGCCTTGTCCAGGGCGCTTGAGACGGCGGCGAGCTGGGTGACGACGCTCTTGCAGTCGCGGCCCTCTTCGATCATCCGGGTGACAGCGGCGAGCTGCCCCTGCGCGCGGCGGAGCCGGTTGATGACGGGCTTCATGTCGGTGGGATCGAGTTCCATGGGTACCTCCGGGTTCACAGGCTTCGCTTAATTCTATACCCCCCTCAGTATTTTATACCCCATTGGGGTATGAGCGGATGCGTGGTGCCGGCGCCTACGACGCCTGGCGCCACCGCGCTAGGGACCTAAGTACCTAGCGCGGCAGGAAATACCGGCGTAATGCTGGGGATGTGAACGCCGCCAGCTTCAAGCCGGGGGCCGGCAGCACCGGCAACACCGGACCCACCCCGGGGTCCTGGAGCCGGTATGTCGCGATGGGGGACTCCTTCACGGCAGGACTCGGGGATCCGGAACCGTTGAGCCCCGGCGGCATTCGGGGCTGGGCGGACCGTACCGCAGAGGAGCTCAGCGCGCGCCGCGACGACTTTGCCTACGCCAACCTCGCCATCAACGGCCTCCTGCTGCGGCAGATCCTGGACCAGCAGCTCGGGCCGGCCCTGGAACTCAAGCCCGACCTGGTGACCCTGTCCGCCGGCGGGAATGATCTGGTGTTCCACCGGAGCGACCCGGACCGGCTCGCCGTCGCCCTGGACGCCGCGGTGCGGCAGCTGGCCGCCACCGGCGCGACCGTCGTGCTGTTTACCGGGCCCGATTGGGGCGAGACTCCCCTGCTGGGCCACACCCGCGGCAAAGTGGCCGTCTTCAACGAGAACATCCGCACCATAGCGGCCCGGCACAACGGCATCATTGCCGATTTATGGACGCTGCGGCAGTTGGCGCACCCGCAGATGTGGGATCCGGACCGGCTTCACTTCTCGCCGCTGGGACACCACACCATCGCCACGATGGTGCTGGACACCCTCAATGTGCCGCACGGCCTGCGGCCGTTGGAACCCAAGCCGATGCCCGCCGGCAGCTGGCGGGAGACCCGCGCCGGCGACCTGGCCTGGGCGACGCATTACCTCTTCCCCTGGATGGTGAGCCGGATCAGGCCACGCGCCGATGAGGCGCCGCTGACGGCCAAGCGGCCCGAACCCGGGCCGGTTTCCGGGTCCGCTGCCGGCCCCGTTTCCGGGTCCGGCAGCACCGCCCCGGACCCTGCGGCGGGCATCCCCCACCCCTAGTCCGGCCGTGATCCGTCCGCTAGTCTGCAGGAACGGCCCACAGCCGGTATCAAAAAGGCGATCACGAGGAGCGAAGTTGTCTAATCACACCTACAGCATTTCTGAAATTGTCGGAACCTCGAACGAGGGCGTTGACGCTGCCGTGCGCAACGGCATTGCGGAGGCCGCCAAGACCCTCCGGAACCTGGACTGGTTTGAGGTCAAGGAGATCCGCGGGCACCTGAACAATGGCGAGGTTTCCGACTGGCAGGTGACCATCAAGCTCGGGTTCCGCCTGGAGCGCTGAGATCCGGCACCGGAGCGCCGGTCCCCCGCACGGCCCCCCGTTCCGGGGCTCCCACGGGGGACGGCGCGCCGGCGGCCGCTTCCCCGGGAAGACGAGGAAAGCCATGCAGTACACCCATCTGGGCCGCTCCGGCCTGTCAGTGTCCCGCCTCTGCCTGGGCACGATGAACTTCGGCCCGCAGACCGAAGAGGCGGACGCCCACGCCATCATGGACTCGGCGCAGGAGTCCGGCATCAACTTCTTCGACACCGCCAACGTCTACGGCGGAACGGGACACCGGGGCTGGACCGAAGAAATCCTGGGCCGCTGGTTCGCCAAGGGTGGCGAGCGCCGGGAACGCACCGTGCTCGCCACCAAGCTCTACGGCACCATGACGGACCGGCCCAACGAGTCCAGGCTGTCCGCCCTGAACATCCGCCGGGCGCTGGATGCAAGCCTGAAGCGGCTGCAGACGGACTACATCGATCTCTACCAGTTCCACCACGTGGACCGGAACACCCCCTGGGATGAGATCTGGCAGGCGACCGACGTCGCGGTCCAGCAGGGAAAGATCCTCTACTCGGGCAGCAGCAACTTCGCCGGCTGGCACATTGCCCAGGCCCAGGAAGCCGCCAGCCGCCGCCGCTACAACGGCCTGGTCAGCGAACAGTCCATCTACAACCTGCTCACCCGCAACGTGGAGCTGGAAGTCGTCCCGGCCGCGCAGCAGTACGGGCTGGGGCTCCTCCCGTGGTCGCCGCTGCACGGCGGACTGCTGGGAGGCGTGCTGAAGAAGGAGCGCGACGGCGTCCGCCGCGCCAAAGGCCGCGCCTTCGAAACCCTCAAGACCCACCAGGACCAGATCCGGCAATACGAGGAGTTCGCCGACGAACTGGGCCACGAACCCGGCGACGTGGCCCTGGCCTGGCTCCTGCACCAGCCCGCCGTGACCGCTCCCATCGTCGGCCCGCGCACCCGGGAGCAGCTCGACGCCGCCATCCGCGCCCTGACCGTGACGCTCGACGCCGCCGCGCTCCAGCGCCTCGACGGGATCTTCCCGGGCCACCGGACCGCGCCGGAGGACTACGCCTGGTGACAGCCGGCCAGGCGCCGGGACAGATTTCCACGCACCGGGTGGCCCTTTTATAGTAAGCATGATTACTATTAGGGGAGAAGGATGAAGCGCACCCGGCAACCCGGGTGTCTCCTCACTAGAAAGAAGAAGGAACGACAAAATGGGTTTTTTCGCATTTCTGATTCTGGGCCTCATCGCCGGAGCAATCGCTAAGGCAATCCTTCCGGGACGCCAGGGCGGCGGCATCTTCATGACGCTGCTGCTCGGCGTTGTCGGCGCCATTCTTGGCGGTTGGATTGGCGGCGCGCTGTTCGGCACGGGCCTCAATGAGTTCTTCTCGCTGTCGACCTGGCTGCTGGCCATCGGCGGTGCGATCATCGTCCTGCTGATCTATGGCATGATCACCAAGCGCTCAGTGCGCTAAAGCGGAGCCTGGCCGGAAACCGGCCCCGGGATTCTTCCCGGGGCCGGTTTTTTCGTGCAAGGCACGTCGACCCGGACAAGGTGTCCTAGCGGTCCGTACGGATCCCGCCCACCACCACGGTTGCGTCCAGTTCCGCGGAGCTGAGCATCCGGGCGGTGAGCCCGCTCCGGTGGAACAGATCGGCGGTCCTGGGAGCCTGCCGCCGGCTCGTCTCGATCAGCAGGTGGCCGCCCGGTGCCAGCCATTGCGGGGCCGCGGCGGCCACCCGCCGTTGCACGTCCAGCCCGTCGGCACCGCCGTCCAGGCAGGCCCTGGGCTCGTGCAGGCGGGCTTCGGGGCGGCATGGTCCCGATCGCCGCCGACGGCACGTAGGGCGCGTTGACCGCAAGCACCCGGACCGCACCGTGGAGCCGGGCCGGCAGCGGGTCAAAGAGGTCGCCCTCGTGGACTTCCCCGCCCAGCGGTACGATGTTCCGGCGTGCGCACGCCACCGCTGCCGGGTCGACGTCGGAAGCGTGCAGCTCCACGGCGCCCGCCAGCGAGGCGATCGCAGCCCCGACGGCACCGGTACCGCAACAGAGGTCGACGACGACGGGCACCGGACCGACGGCGCCGGAGTGCTTCAGGAGCCGGACGGCCCGCCGGACGAGGAACTCGGTGCGGCGGCGGGGCACAAAGACCCCCGTTTCCACCGCAATCCTCAACCCGCAGAACTCCGCCCAACCCAGGATGTGCTCCAGCGGAAGTCCGGAGACCCTGCGCTCCACCATCTGCTCGAGCTGCCGCGCCGTCTGAGCGGTCTCCGTCAGCAGGCGGGCTTCGTCTTCAGCAAAAACGCAACCGGCGGCCCGCAGTTTCCGGACAATCGCGGAGTCCGGTGCCTGGCAAGACGGCATGCAGGGCACCCTTTCCCTTTCCGCCATGGTCGTTGGAAAGCCAATGCTACCTAACTGGCGGGACGGCATGCTTTACGCGGACCTGTGCAGCTTCGGCAACCATGGTGTCGCAGCTTGGGCGGCGGCGGAGGTTCTGGGAGACTGGACCCGGCCGGGGCCTGATCCGGCGGGGCAATTACGCCGACGGTCTGCGGGGCGGCCACCGGCAGATGGGAATCGTTCGCGGATGGTGTTGCTCGACAAGTCGACGCTCATGGTGGTCTTTGCCGTACTGACCCTGACCATGCTGGTGCTGTTCTACTTCGATACGTACCGCAAGTCGCGGGCCGTTTTCGCCGCCTGGTGGTGCGTTGCCGTCGGCTCCTTCTTCAGCGCCGCGCTCTTCTATCTGATGGGCGAAGCCTGGAACGAGGCCTGGGCGCCGAGCATCGGCAACGGCGTGATGGTGCTCGGCTCCGGCTGCGTCTGGGCCGGAACCCGGTCCCTGGCCGGGCGCCAGGTGCGTCCCTGGTTGCTGGCAGTTCCCACTGTCGTGGTCTTCGCCGTCCGCTTTGCCACCGACACCAGGTCCGCCAGCATCGCATGCCTGGCCCTGATGGGGACGGCGCTCGGCCTGGCGTCGCTGGAGCTGTGGCGTGAGCGTCAAAGCTCCTGGAACGTCGAGCGCTCCCTGGCCATCGCTGCGGCCGCCTGCGCCCTCTACTACCTCAGCCGCACGGCGGGCCTGCTCCTGCTGGATCCCGAGGGCGCGCTCTTCCAGCTGCTGTTCGGGGCTGGCGTGGGCCTGCTCATGGCCATGGTCCTGCTGGTGGTGGTCTCCTCCAGCATCACGTCCCTGAACACCGCCCGCCGGACCCAGGATCTCAAAGAGCGCGCCTCCCGCGATGCACTCACCGGCCTCCTGAACCGCGGCGAATTCATCAACAAGGCACAGCTGCGCCTCCGCGCCAATCTGGACGCCGGCGTCGACACGGCGATCGTGATGGCAGACCTGGACTGTTTCAAGGCCATCAACGACGGTTACGGCCACGCCGCCGGGGACGGTGTTCTCCGTGCCTTCAGCGAGGCCTGCCGTTCGACCGTCAGGACGGCGGACCTTGTGGGGCGCTACGGGGGCGAGGAATTTGCCATGCTGCTGACCGGAGTCGACGCCGAGGAGGGCGCCCGGATCGCCGACCGGATCAATACAGCCCTGGCTGCGCACAGATCACTGCCCGAGGGGGCCCCTGCGCCCACGGCGAGTTTCGGCGTCGTCGACACACGCGGCAGGAACGCCGGCCTGCAGCGCCTGATCCGTGAGGCGGACGGCGCCCTGTACGCGGCGAAGGCAGCCGGGCGGAACCGGGCCATGGTGGGCCCGGCACCGGCCAGCCACCCGGTGGGCTGAGCAGCCGGCACAAACAAAAACCCCCGGCATCCTTTCGCCAGGATGCCGGGGGTTTTCCACTCTTCGCTAAAAGAGTGGGCCCTGTGGGGATCGAACCCACGACCCACGGATTAAAAGTCCGATGCTCTACCAACTGAGCTAAAGGCCCCAACTGAATGCCCCGGAATTGCGGATGAATCCACCATTCCAAAGCCGATCAGCCCAGTCCATTTCTGAACGTTAATACTGTACCCCAGACCGGAGCCGGCTTTCGCACGCAGGCGTGGGCGCCGCCGTCGTATTCCGACGCCGCTTCAATAGTCCATCCCTTCGGGTCTCCGGATGGCTGCGCCGGCATCCTCGATTACCGGACGGCACTGGAGTAGCGTGGTGGAATGACCGAGCAAGCAGGATCCAGCACCTCCGGACCGCACCGGCCCCACAAGCCGAAGCCCTTCGCGCCCATGGACTTTGAACCGTTCGCCGGCGGGGCCGATCCTGCCCGGGTCTCGGAGGCCGCCCATTTGGCGGCGCAGGCGCTTGTGCGCCGCGGCCGGGACAGCGACGATCCCACGGTCACCAAGCGGCTGGTGAAGCTGGCCGACGAGCAAGGCCTCGAAGCCATCGCCGAGATGTGGGCCGAGAGCCCGGCGCGGTCCCTCCCGGGTGCCCTGTGGCGGCTGTACGCCCTGCGGGCCGCCACCATCCAGGATCCCGAACGGATCTCCGTCTACTTCAGGGCCGGCAAGGACACCGCACAGGTCTCCCATGTGGTCGCCGGCGCCGCAGAGCCGCCCGGGGCGGACGAGATGAAGTCAATGGCGGACGCCATCCTGTCCGGAGCTTTCGACGGCGACTTCGACGTCGCGTTGGAACGCTCCGCCGCGTTCTGCCGGGTGGTGGCACTCGGCCAGGCCACCCTCGCCGACGGCGCGGAACACAGCAATGAGAATCATGCGAGCAAGCTGACCCGCAATTCGCACCTGCTGGTCAAGACCGCCGAGGACCTGGAACACGCCGCCAACGCGTGGCGGCTGGGCGAACTGGACTGAGCCGCGCACGCCGGCGCCGGGCTGTCAATGTTGACTTGGTGCGGGCGACGTAGAAAACTAAAGGCGGTGCCGAACCGCGAAACCCCCGGGCTTCAACAAATAGCCGCCTAGAGCGGCCTACCGCCGAGAGGCGTATCCGGTTCGGCACCATTTTTATGCCCGCCCCACGCGCCCGGAGCCCGGAGTCCCCACATGCCCGGCGGCGCCCCGCCGGATGTCCCGGTCCCCACACCATGGACGGTAAAGTAATGCTTATGAGCGGGTCATCGTCACGTCATAGAGCCGGCCGACCATACCCGAGCACGTCCCTCCCGAAGCCCGGCAACCCCGCGTGAAGCTGCGCTTTTTCCCCCAGGAACCGGCCGGGTTGAACCTGCTGTCCACGATGGCCCGCCAGATCATGCTCGCGACAGGCACACTCTCGGAGATCATCGGTGTCCCGGCCAGCGAGCACGCCCGCCTGGTGGAGGACATGCACAACCACGAGGCGAAATCTGCCGAGCTGCACTTTGCCCTCCTGACGCACATGCGGACCAGCTTCGTGAACGTGCTCCCACGCGAGGACCTGTATGCCCTCTCCCGCTACCTCAACGAGGCGATGGAGAAGCTCGACGCCGCCGCCGAGCTGATATCCCTCTACCGGCTGGAACGGCTGCCCAAGCGGGCCGCGGACCAGCTGGAAATCATCAGCAGGCAGGCCGAGCTCACCGTTGAGGCCATGCGGCAACTGAACAACCTGGACGAGCTGGAGGACTACTGGATCGAGATCCTGCGCCTGTCCAAGCGTGCGGAGCGCACCCACCGGGTCTGGATGGCGGACATGCTCAATGACATGAAGTGGGCCCCGTATGTCCGCAACCGCGACATCGCCAACCAGCTGGTGGAAGTCACGAGGGACATGAAGCGGATCGCAACCCAGGTGGGCAGCATCATCGTCAAGGAATCCTGACGTGGCGCTCACCTTCTTCGCCCTGGTGGTGGTCTTCGCCGGGGCGTTTGCGTTTCTCAACGGCTTCCGGGACGCCTCCGCCTCCGTGGCCCTGGCAGTGCGGACACGTGCCCTGACCCCCACCGTGGCGGTGCTGCTGGCCGGCTTGTTCAACTTTGTCGGTGCCGCGGTGAGCGCCACGCTGGCGCTGGAGATCAGCCGGAGCTGGATAACGCTTCCGCGTGGGGAGAACGGCCTGGTCATTCTCCTGGCCGGGCTCCTCAGCGCGGTGATCTGGGGAATCTACAGCTGGTGGCGGGGCATCCCGTCCTCATCCACACATGCCCTGGTCGGCGGGGTGGCCGGAGCCGGGATCGCGAGCATCGCAGTGGGCGGCCACCCCGTCACCGGAGTGGACGACTCCTTGATCTTCCAGGTGGTACTGCCGCTGGTGCTGTCGCCGGCGATCGCTTTCCTGGGCGCCTATCTCCTGGTCTGGCCCGCCGTCTGGGTGGCGCGCTATACGCCGCCGAACGTCGTGAACCGGCGGTCCCGGCGCGCGCAGGCGGTCGCCGCCGGCGCCGTGGCCCTCGGCCACGGGCTGCAGGACGGCCAGCGCACAAGCGCCGTCGTGATTCTGGCGCTGCTGGCTTCCGGACTGTCCGACGGCGCCTCCCTGCCCCTGTGGGTGGTGCTGCTCACCGCCGGGATGCTGACGGCCGGGACGCTGGCCGGCGGCTGGCGGGTTTCCTACACCATCGGCTACCGGCTGACCCGGATCGATCCCTTGCGCGGGTCCGTGGCCCAGCTGTACAGCTCGCTGATCCTGCTGGTGGGGGCGATCGGGCTGCACTGGCCCATTTCCACCACCCACACCGTGACCTCGTCGGTCCTCGGTGCCGGCACCAACCAGGGATTCCCCGCGACCAACCGCTGGCTGGTGATCCGCATCCTGGCCTTCTGGGTGCTGACCCCGGCGGTCACCGCCGCCGTCGCGTTCATCCTGGGACTCTCGCTCTCGCCCCTGGCGCGGCTGTAAGATTTCAGCTCGGCCTACCCCGAGTGGTTATCCGAAGCGGCCGGAAACGTAGTCCTCGGTGGCCTTCTGGGTCGGGTTACTGAAGATGGTGTGGGTTTCGCCGTATTCGATCAGTTTGCCCGGCTTGCCCGTGCCGGCGATGTTGAAGAAGGCCGTCTTGTCCGAAACACGGGCCGCCTGCTGCATGTTGTGGGTCACGATCACCACGGTGTACTGGTCCTTGAGCTCGTTGATGAGGTCCTCAATGGCCAGCGTGGAGATCGGGTCCAGGGCGGAGCAGGGCTCGTCCATCAGGATCACCTGGGGCTCCACGGCGATGGCGCGGGCGATGCACAGGCGCTGCTGCTGCCCGCCGGAGAGGCCGGAGCCGGGTTTGCCGAGGCGGTCCTTGACTTCGTTCCACAGGTTCGCGCCGCGCAGCGAGCGCTCCACGAGGGCATCGGCCTCGCCCTTGGAGATCTTCTGGTTGTTCAGCTTCACGCCTGCCAGCACGTTGTCACGGATGGACATCGTGGGGAACGGGTTGGGGCGCTGGAATACCATGCCGATCTGCGAGCGTACCGTGACCGGGTCCACGCCCGGGCCGTAAAGGTTGTCCCCGTCCAGCAGGACCTCTCCTTCGACGCGGGCGCCGGGAATGACCTCGTGCATGCGGTTCAGGGTGCGCAGGAAGGTGGACTTGCCGCAGCCTGAGGGGCCGATGAATGCGGTGACCGACTTGGCGTCGATGTTGATGTTGACGTCTTCGACGGCCAGGAATTTGCTGTAGTAGACGTTCAAGTCCTTGACGTCGATGCGCTTAGACATGATTTTCCTTCACTTGCTGGAGGTACGGATTGAAGTTTAGTCGCGCCGCCGGGGCTAGCGCCCGGACTTGGGGGCGAAGATCCTGGCGATCAGGCGCGCCCCCAGGTTCAGCAGCATCACCAGGATGATGAGCACCAGGGCCGCTCCCCAGGCCCGCTGCGATGACGGGTCCGGGTTCGACGGCGAGGTGGGGTTGAGGATCTGGGTGTAGATGAACGTGGGGAGCGAAGCCATCCAGCCCCCGAACACGTTGGTGTTGATCGTGGTGGCAAAGCCGGCCGTGACCAGGATCGGGGCGGTCTCCCCGATCACGCGGGCGATCGCGAGGGTGACGCCGGAGGCAATGCCGGAAATCGCCGTCGGGATGACCACCTTGAGGATGGTGCGCCATTTCCGGACGCCGAGGGCGTAGGCCGCCTCACGGAGTTCGTTGGGGACGATTTTGAGCATTTCCTCGCTGGAGCGGACCACCACCGGGATCATCAGCACGGACAGCGCGACGGCGGCGACGGCGCCGGTCTTGGTGCCCGGCCCCACTACGGCGAAGAAGAAGGCGGCGGCGAACAGGCCGGCCACGATCGACGGGATGCCGGTCATGACGTCCACGAAGAAGGTGATGGCGCGGGCCAGCCGCCGGTCGTTGCCGTACTCAACGAGGTAGATCGCGGTCAGCAGGCCCACCGGCACGGAGATGACGGTCGCGAGCAGCGTGATCTGGACGGTGCCCATAAGCGCGTGGTAAATGCCGCCGACCACCGGGGCGCCTTCCTCGACGCTCTTGTTGTCGAAGGAACCCGTCACGCCGTTCATGGAGGTGCCGAGGAATCCGGGGGCGGCGATGCCCGGGAGTCCGTTGACCAGTACGGTCCAGATCACGGAGATCAGCGGCAGCAGCGCAATAAGGAAGGATCCCATGACAAGGCAGGTGGCCAGTTTGTCCTTGGCCCTGCGGGAGCCCTCGACGGCGGCGCTCCAGCCGGTCAGGCCGGCGGCGAAGAGGATAGCCGAGACGATCCCCCAGCCGAAGGCATTGAAGCCGATCACGGCGAGGATGGCGGCGCCGATGATGAGGGCGAGGGCCAGGACCACGTACGGGGCAAACTTGGGCAGCTGGCCCTTGGTCAGGGCGGAGCGCTTGCGGACTGGGGAAAGCGTGGAGGTCATTTAGTTGGCTCCCGAGAATTCTTTGTGCCGGGTGATGATCCAGCGGGCGATCATGTTTACGCCCAGGGTAATCAGGAACAGGACCAGGCCGGCCGCGATCAGTGTGCTCACCTTCAGGCCGCTGGCCTCAGGGAAGTTCAGTGCGATTTCGGCGGCGATGGTCTGGTTTCCGGACGTGATCAGGCTGGCGGTGAGGGCGCCGGAGGACAGCACCAGCGCGACGGCCATGGTCTCGCCGAGCGCACGGCCCAGGCCCAGCATGACGGCGCTGATGATTCCCGGGCGGCCGAACGGCAGGACGGCCATCTTGATCATCTCCCAGCGCGTGGCTCCGAGTGCCAGCGCGGCTTCCTCGTGCAGCTTGGGGGTCTGCAGGAAGATTTCGCGGGTCAGGGAGGTGATGATGGGCAGCACCATAACGGCGAGCACGATGCCGGCCGTGAGGATGGTTTTGCCGGTGGCCGAGGCGGGGCCCTGGAAGATGGGCAGCCACCCCATGTTGGCCGCCAGCCAGTTGTAGGCCGGTGAGATCTCCTTGGCAAGGAATGCCGCGCCCCAGGCACCGTAGACAACGGAAGGGATGGCGGCCAGCAGGTCGATCACGTAGCCAAGGCCGTTTGCCAGCTGGCGGGGCGCATAGTGGGAGATGAAGAGGGCCACGCCCATTGCGACGGGCGTGGCGATCACGAGGGCGATGACTGCCGCGATGAGCGTGCCGATGACGATCGGCCAGATGTAGGCAAAGAAGCCTGCCCCGCCCTGGATCTTGTCAGGCGACGCCACCAGCGCGGGGATCGACTGGATCACCAGGAACAGTGCAACACCGAAGAGCACGGCAAGGATCAGGCACCCAGCGGCCAAGGTGGCTCCGGAAAAGACTTTGTCCCCGGCGCGTCCTGCGCCCTGGGATCTTGTCAGGGAGTTGGTGGTCACAAGCGATCCTTAGGGTTCGATCAGAATCGACTGCCTGTCCAGGATCTCTCTGGCGTCGGCAGCGGTGGAAAGTTTTTGAAGCTGGGGAGAAACACTTAAGTTCCCTGCCCCGGCGGGCGGTCTGTGACCGCCCGGACCGGGACAGGGAACCTGAGTCAGGCTGGTGTTTCCACTATGCCTTGGAGTGCGTCGTATCCCTAGGCCTTGGCCTTGATGGCGGTGATGGATTTGAGTGCCTTGTCCTGCAGGGTCTTGGACAGCGGTGCAGACTTGGCGGCGTCAGCGGCAGCCTTCTGGCCGGAGTCGGAGACTACGTAGCTTTCGAAGGCCTTGACCAGGTCAGCAGTTGCCTGCGTGGCGTAGGTGGCGCAAACGACGTGGAAGGAGACGAGCACGATCGGGTAGGCGCCCTCGATGGTGGTCGTACGGTCCAGCTTGATGGAGAGGTCGTTGGCGTTGCGGCCGTCAACAGCCTTGCCGGCGTCGACTGCCTTGGCGGCGGCGTCTGCGGAGATCTTGGTGAAGGACGAGCCGACCTTGATCTGGGCGGTGCCGAGCTTGCCGCTGACGGCGGAGTCATCGGCGTAGGTGACGGCACCGGGGGTGTCGGTGACGGTCTTGACGACGCCGGAGGTGCCCTTGGCGTTCTCCCCCTTGAGGGATGCGGGCCAGATGCCGGCAGCCTTGTCGGTCCAGACGGTGGGGGCAGCGGCGGCCAGGTAGTCCGTGAAGTTCTGGGTGGTTCCGGAGTCATCCGAGCGGTTGACCGGGGTCACCTTGAGGTCCGGAAGCTTGACGTCCGGGTTCAGGGCTGCAATGGCCGGGTCGTTCCAGTTGGCGATGGAGCCACGGAAGATCTTGGCAACGGTGTCGGCGTCGAGCTTCAGTTCCTTGACGTCCGGGAGGTTGAAGGCCACGGCGATCGGGGAAATGTAGACCGGGATGTTGATGGCGCCGTCAGGGCCGCACTTGTCCTTGGAGCTGGCGAACTCGTCATCCTTGAGGTAAGCATCGGAGCCGGCGAACTGGGCGGAACCGTCGAGGATCGCCTTGCGTCCGGCGCCGGAGCCGTCCGGGGAGTACTGCACGGTGGCACCCTGGTTTGCCGAGGCAAAGTTGGTCTTCCACACGTCCATGGCTGCACCCTGCGCGGAGGAGCCGATGCCCGTCAGCGTGCCGGTGACCTTCACGGCGGCCGCGGACGGCGTTGCGGACTGGGTGGCGTTCGTGGCGTTGTCTGAACCACAAGCGGTGAGCGCGAGTGCGCCGGCTGCGATAACAGCGACAGCCGCGTGGCGGCCGATGCGAAGTGCCTTCACTAGATGTACCCCTTCCAGGGATTTTCTGATGCGTGCCGGACCGGAGGCGTCCGGACAAAAGACTGTGAGTACTTTTTGTACCTTTATCGAAGGTAGGTGCCCCAGATGAAGAGAATTGGGGTCCAAAGTTAACGGAAGGTGAACGGCGCCGGGACAGTGGCTTACAACTGCCGGGTTCCCATTGCGTTATGTGGGTCACAGTCGTAGTGGCGGGGGCGCGTGCCGTGCGGGTGCCCGGCGGGTGTTGCCAGCAAATAGACTGGTGGGCATGGCCTCCGGTACTGGACTCTCCGCAAGCGCACGATTCCTGCGGGGCCGGGTCCGCACCGGTATTGTCAGGAGCCGCAACTCCCTGCTGCCGGCCGTCCAGATGACCGTCTGCGCCGTGGGGGCCTATGCCTTCGCGGAATACGTCCTGGGCCATACGGGTCCGCTCTTTGCCGCCACTTCCTCCCTTATTGCGCTCGGTTTCTCCCGCGAGCCCCGGCTGCGCAGGGTGGTGGAGGTGGGCCTGGGCTGCACCCTGGGCATCGTG
The DNA here is from genome assembly GCF_004798705.1 of Arthrobacter sp. PAMC25564. NCBI lineage: Bacteria > Bacillati > Actinomycetota > Actinomycetes > Micrococcales > Micrococcaceae > Arthrobacter > Arthrobacter sp. PAMC25564. The sequence goes on from NZ_CP039290.1 coordinate 435,127, forward strand.
GTGGGTGATTTGCTGCTGCACTGGCTGGGGGCCGGAATCTGGCAGGCCGCCGTCGTCCTCTTCTTCTCCATCCTGCTGGCGCGCTTCCTGGACCGCGGCGTGATCTTCACTACCCAGCTGGGGCTGCAGTCCCTCCTGGTGGTGCTGCTACCCGCGCCGGCCGGTGGCCCGTTCACCCGCAGCATCGACGCGCTCGTCGGCGGGACCTTCGCCCTGCTGGTGACCTTCCTCGTCCCGAAAGACCCGCGCCGGGAACCGCGCAACGACGTGAAGAAACTCCTGCACGAGCTGGCCGAGGTACTGCGGGAATGTTCCTCCGCCCTGCGGTACAGCGATTCCACCCAGGCCTGGCACGCCCTGATCCGCGGACGCAACGTCCAGCCGCTCGTCGATTCCATGCGCCAGACCCTGCGCACCTCCGGCGAGGTGGCCACCCTGGCCCCGGCCTACCGGCGGCACCGGGACGAGCTGGACCGGCTGGAGCAATCGGTGGACTTCATCGATCTTGCCCTGCGCAACAGCCGTGTCTTTGCCCGCCGGCTGACCAGCGCCATCAACCATGCCGCCCTCACGGACGAGGCAACGGAGAACATCGCCGAGGTGCTGGACGAAACAGCCGCCGCCATCGACGAACTCTCCCTGGGCCTGGCGGAGCTGCACGACGGCGTCCGGCGGGCGCACCTGCGGACGGCCCGGACGGACCTGCGGGAGATCGCCGGCCGGCTGCATCCCCGGCTCCTGGACGTCCAGCTGCTCGAGGGCGAAACGGTGGTCATGCTGTTCCGTCCGCTCATGGTGGACCTGCTCGAGGCCGCCGGGGTGGACTCCAAGGAAGCCCGGGACATCCTGCCGCCGCTGTAGGCCGCCGCTGTCCGGGGCGGACCGGGGCCGGCCCTGTCACCGGCCATGGATGTCGCTGCCCCCGGATAGTGTGGAGCAATGGCTACGAAGACTTCCCGCGCATCCAAGGCACCGGGCTACAAATGCGCCGAATGCGGCTGGACCACGGCAAAGTGGGTGGGCCGCTGCGGCGAGTGCCAGGCCTGGGGCAGCGTCGAGGAGACCGGCGGCGCCGTCGCCCGGACGACGGCGGCAACCACCGTGCTGGAGCCGGCCCGCCGGATCGCCGACATCGATGCCACGACGGCGGCGTTCCTGCCCACCGGTGTGGACGAACTGGACCGGGTCCTCGGCGGCGGGCTGGTCCCCGGCGCCGTCATCCTGCTCGCCGGCGAACCCGGCGTGGGCAAGTCCACGCTGCTCCTGGATGTTGCGGCCAAGTTCGCCCGCACCGCGCAGGATGTCCTGTACATCACCGGGGAGGAATCCGCAGCGCAGGTGAAGCTCCGCGCGGACCGGATCGACGCCGTCGCCGAATCCCTGTATCTCTCCGCGGAAACCGACCTTGGCCAGGCCTTGGGGCAGGTGGAGAAGCTTGAGCCGCGGCTGCTGGTGGTGGACTCGGTCCAGACCCTGAGCAGCGCCGATGTTGAAGGCAGCGCTGGCGGCGTCTCGCAGGTGCGCGAGGTCGCGGCCTCCCTCATCGCCGCGGCCAAGCGCCGCAACATGACCACACTCCTGGTGGGGCACGTGACCAAGGACGGCTCCATCGCCGGGCCGCGGCTGCTGGAGCACCTCGTGGACGTGGTGTGCCAGTTCGAGGGCGAGCGCCACTCCAGGCTCAGGCTGCTCCGCGCCGTCAAGAACCGTTACGGGCCCACGGATGACGTCGGCTGCTTCGACCTGAATGAGGACGGCATCGTGGGCCTCGCCGATCCGAGCGGGCTGTTCGTCTCGCGGACCAAGGAGCCTGTCTCCGGCACCTGCATCACGGTGACTTTGGAAGGGCGCCGGCCGCTGCTGGCCGAGGTGCAGTCCCTGCTGGCCGAAAGCTCAAGCTCGCAGCCGCGCCGGGCCACCAGCGGGCTGGACAGCTCAAGGGTTGCGATGCTGCTCGCCGTGCTGCAGCAGCGCGCCGGCTGCCTGCTGCACAAGGATGATTCCTACGTGGCCACCGTGGGCGGTGTGAAGCTCAGCGAACCGGCCACGGACCTGGCGGTGGCACTGGCCGTCGCGTCCGCCAAAGCCAAAAAGCCGCTGCCTCAGCGGCTCATCGCCTTCGGCGAGGTGGGCCTGGCCGGCGAAGTCCGGCCGGTGCCCGGGATCAACCAGCGCATCCAGGAAGCCCACCGGCTGGGGTTCACGCACGCCGTCGTCCCGGCCAGCCCCAACGGCCCCGGCCCGGTCCCCGCCGGGTTCTCCGTGCGGGAGGTCGGGCACCTGGCCGAGGCGCTGGGCCTGCTGATCAGCTAGGTCCGGCAGCGGCCGGAGACGCGGTGCTTAGGCCTTCTTCCTGGGCGGCAGCGCAAGCTTGAAGACCTTGGCCCAGGTGGAGCCGACCTGCTTCAGGAGCGGACCCGAAATGTACGTCAGTCCGTAGCGCTGGCAGATTTCCTGGACCTTTGGCGCCACCTCGGCGTAGCGGTTGGACGGAATGTCCGGGAAGAGGTGGTGCTCGATCTGGTGCGAAAGGTTGCCGGTCATGAAGTGCATGAACTTGGAGCCGGAGATGTTGGCGGATCCGATCATCTGCCGGACGTACCAGTCGCCGCGGGTCTCGCCTTCGACCATGTCCTCGGTGAAGGTGTCCGTCCCCTCCGGGAAGTGCCCACAGAAGATCACCGCGTGGGCCCAGACGTTGCGGACCGCGTTCGCCGTCAGGGTGCCGTAGAGCGCCTGCTTGCCGGAGCCGGTGAGCATGGCGACGGCGGGGGTGGCGGCGTAGTCCTTGGTGAACTGCTTGAGGGCCTTGCGCCCCAGGGCCTTGAGGTCCTTGACCAGGGCGGCCTTGGTCTTCTTGCCCTCCTTGTAGTCCTGCAGCTCGAGGTCGTAGATCGCAATGCCCCACTCGAAGACCGGCGCCAGCAGGGCGTTATAGAGCGGGTTGCCCAGGTTGAAGGGCTTCCATTCCTGGTCAGGGTCCATCCGGAGCAGGTTGTATCCGACGTCGTTGTCCTTGCCCACCACGTTGGTCCAGCGGTGGTGCAGGTCGTTGTGGGTGTGCTGCCAGGCGCGGGCCGGCGTCACGAAGTCCCATTCCCACGTGGTGGAGTGGATATCAGGGTCCCGCATCCAGTCCCACTGGCCGTGCAGCACGTTGTGCCCGATCTCCATGTTTTCCAGGATCTTGGCGAGGCTCAGCAGGGTGGTGCCGGCAATCCAGGCGCCCTTGTTCTTGCTCACCAGCAGCGCCGCGCGGCCGGAAATCTCCAGCCCGCGCTGGATCTTGATGACGCGGCGGATGTAGGCGGCGTCGGATGCCCCGCGCTTGGCCAGGACCTCGTCGCGGATGGCGTCGAGTTCGCGGCCCAGCTCGGCGACCTGCTCGTCGGAGAGGTGCGCGGCGGCCGGGGGGCGGACCAGCGGGCTGCCGGACTCGGCGAGGGCGCCGGGCCGCGTCTTCACGGCGGGCACCTTCTTCGGGGAAGCGCCGCCGTCGGAGGCACCGCCCTCGGAAACGTCCGGTTTGTTGGTAACGATCGTCATGCGGTGGTACTCCTCAGAGGTCGAGGTTAACGGGTCCGGCGGCTGCCGAAACGCACGTCTGGATTAGTTGGCCAGGCTCGCCGTGGATTTCGCCTGTACGCAGGTCACGGATCTGGCCGGCCCGGAGCGGAATCAGGCAGCTGTGGCAGATTCCCATGCGGCAGCCGCTGGGCATCAGCACCCCGGCGTCTTCGCCGACGTCGAGCAGGGGCGTGTCGCCATCCGCTTCGACTTCGCGGTCCGAGGCCTCAAAGGTGACCAGTCCGCCGTCGTGTCCGTCGCCGCCGGCAAGCTTGGTGCTGAAACGTTCGATGGTCAGGGTGGCACCCTCCGCATCGCCGGCAGCGCCAGCGGTTTCGGCCGCCCAGAGCGCCTCGGCGTCGTCAAGGAAGCCTTCGGGGCCGCAGGCATAGGCGGCGCGCCGGCGCCAGTCGGGGCAGAGCGCTTCCAGCTCGTCGGCGGAACTGAAGTCCTGCCGGCCGCGTTCCCCGGTGAACCAGTGGGTGACGCGGAAGTTGGGGAACTGGTCGGCGAGTTCGGCGAGTTCCTCACGGAAGATGGCGTCCGCGGCGGTCCGGGCGGTGTGGATGAGCACGACGTCGGAGTCGGGGCGGTGCGGCACGAGCGTGCGGATCATCGACATCACCGGCGTGATTCCGCTGCCGGCGGTCAGCATGAGCAGCGGACGGGGGTGTTCCGGCAGGACGAAGTCGCCCTGCGGGGGTGCCAGGAAGAGGACATCGCCGGGTTTGGTGGAATGCACGAGGGTCCCGGAGACGGCGCCCATGTCGGTGACCGTGATGGCCGGGTCCATGCCGGCCGGGGCGCTGAGCGAGTAGGAACGCCAATGGCGGACGCCGTCGAGTTCGACGCCGATGCGGGCCCACTGGCCGGCAAGGTGCGCTTGCCAGCCGCGGCCGGGACGGAAGAAAATGGTGGCGGAATCGGCCGTTTCGGGGACCACCCGGGTGACTACGCCGCGCAGTTGGCGGGCAGAAAACACAGGGTTGAACAGCGACAGAATGTCTTCTGGAGCCAGGGGGGTGGTCAGTATCGATGCGGCGCGCGCCAGCTTACGGAGCCGGATCATGCTTCCAGCTTATGTCAGTCCGGGTCATAACTCTTCACCCAAGGCATACGATCATTTCCTGGAAACTATCGCCGAGAAACAAATTTTGGATCTGCCCATGAATTCACCAGCCGAAAGCCGCCCCGCACCCCCCGCGTATGACCCCCCTTGGCTGGCGCTGCCGCGGGAGGTCAGCGACATGCTCCGGCCCATGATGCCCGGCATTGTGGAGGCGATCATCGATGCCGTGCCGCAACTGGTTCCCGCCTATGCGAGGCCCATTGAAGGCCGGTTCGGCCGCGGCCTCCGGCGGGGCGTGGCCGCAGCCTTGGACCGGTTCCTGCAGCTGCCCGGGACCCGGCTTCCGGCCCTGTCCGAGGAGAGCAGGCAACTGGTGGCCGGTCTTGGCAGCGGCGAGTTCCGGCAGGGCCGGAGCATGGACGCCCTGCTGAGCGCCTACCGGATGGGCGCCCGGGTGGTCTTCCGGGAGATGTCCCGGATGTCCGTCGAACGCCAGCTCGGCCAGAGCGTGGTCGTGGACCTGGGCGAATCGATCCTGGCGTACATTGACGAGCTGTCGGCGGTGAGCGCCGAGGCCTACGCCGTCGAACAGTCCGAGCGCGCCGGGGCGGTGGACCGGCGCCGCACCGAGCTGCTGGATCTGTTGTTGCTCGGGCAGGCGGATGAAGCCGCCCTGCGCCAGACGGCCGCCATGGCCGACTGGTCCCTGCCGCAGCGGATGGTGGTGGTGACCCTGCCGGTGGAACGCTCGGCCGGCTTGCGGGTGCGGCTGGGAGCCCGCACGCTCGTCGTCGAACGCGAAACCGACGCCGTCGCCCTCGTCCCGGCGCAGCAGTCCAGGTCCGCGCGCGCGGACCTGGACAAGGCCCTGCTGGGGCGTGGCGCATCCGTGGGGCCGGCCGGCAGCTGGGAAAAAGTCCCGGATTCGCTGCGCCTTGCCGTGCTGGCGGCCTCCGTCCTGCCTCCGCGGGACGGGCCGGAAGACCCGCCTATCTGGGCGGACGAGCATCTGGCGGAGGTAATTCTGGGCGCGGAGCCCTCCGCGATCGCCGAGCTGGCCAACCGCCGGCTGGCGCCCCTGGAGGGCCTGCGCCCCGCCCAGCGCGAGCGGCTGGCGGAAACCCTGCTCTCCTGGCTCCGGCACTGGGGCCAACGTGGTCCGGTCGCGGCCGAACTCGGAATCCATCCGCAGACCGTGGGCTACCGGGCGGCGCAGCTGCGCGAGCTCTTCGGCGACGCCCTGGAGGATCCGGAGGCACGGTTCGAGCTGGAGCTGGCCCTCCTCGCCGGCAGGCGTTGAGCAGGGCAGGAGTTAAGCAGGGCGGGCGCTAAGCCGCCGGGCTCCTTGCCGCTATTTCGCCGGGTTGTGCGTGCCGATCGGCAGCAGGGTCAGGTCCGGGTGGTTCTTTTCGATCCGGCGCAGCGCCCAGACGTCGTTGAACAGCGCCAGGTACTCGCCGTCGGAACGCAGCAGCACCTCCGCGCCGGGCACGTTGGCCAGCGCCGGCATGGCATCCGCCGTCGAGATCCGGGCGATCGAATACGGCAGCCGCTCCAGCCGCATCGGCGCGCTGAAATCGTGCGCCATACGGTCTTCGACCACCTCGAACTGCATCGGGCCGACGGCGGCCAGCACGGGGGCCTGGTCGCCACGGATGTCGGAGCGGAGCACCTGGATGACGCCCTCGTGCTCGAGCTGTTCGATGCCGCGGCGGAACTGCTTGAAGCGGCTGGGGTCCTTGGACCGGGCCACTTGGAAGTGCTCCGGGGCGAACAGCGGGATCGCGGGGAATTCCACCGGCTCGTCCAGGAACAGGCTGTCTCCGACCCGCAGTGAGGAGGCGTTCACAAGCCCGACGACATCGCCGGGGAAGGCCTCGTCGATGACCTCGCGTTCGCGGCCGAAGACCTGCTGCGCGTACTTCGTGGCGAAAGACTTTCCCGTCCGGCCCTGCGTGACCACCATGCCGCGCTCGAAGATGCCGGAGCAGACCCGAATGAAGGCGACGTGGTCGCGGTGGGCCTTGTTCATGCCCGCCTGGACCTTGAAGACGAAGCCGGCGAAGGGTGCGTCGACGGGGCGCGGGGCGCCGTCGACGTCGGGCCGCGGAGCGGCGGGCGGCGCGAAGTCCACGAGGGCGTCGAGGATTTCCTTCACGCCGAAGTTCAGGGCGGCCGAGCTGAACAGGATCGGCGTGGCCTGGCCGGAGTGGAAGGCCTCGACGTCGAACCCGAGGTTGGATTCGATGACGAGCCCGGCCTCGTCCACGGCGTTGGACCAGTCATTGCCCTGGCTGGCAGCGGCCTGCTCCGGGGTGAAGTACTCGGTGATGGCGATGTTGGCGCCGGCGTTGTTGCGCTGGAACTTCGCGAAGCGGTCGTTGCGCAGGTCCCACACGCCGCGGAAGTCGCCGGAAATGCCGACGGCCCAGGTCAGCGGCATGGGCTGGAGCCCGGTGCGCTCGGTGATCTCGTCCATCAGCGCCAGGGCGTCCAGGCCGGGCCGGTCCCATTTGTTGATCACGGTGATGATGGGCAGGTTGCGCTGCTTGCAGACCTCGAAGAGCTTCATGGTCTGCGTTTCCAGGCCCTTGGCGGCGTCCACGAGCATCACGGCGCAGTCCACGGCGGCCAGCACCCGGTAGGTGTCCTCGGAGAAGTCGGCGTGGCCCGGGGTGTCCAGGAGGTTGATCACGGTGTCCCGGTAGGCGAACTGCAGGGCGGCCGAACTGATGGAGATGCCGCGGTCCTTTTCCATCTGCATCCAGTCCGAGACCGTTTCCTTGCGGTTGGCCTTGCCGCTGGACGCACCGGCCGTGCCGATCACCTTGGCGTGCAGCGCGAGCGCCTCGGTCAGCGTGGACTTGCCGGCGTCGGGATGGGAAATGACCGCGAAAGTCCGACGCCGGGCCGCCTGCTTGTGAATCTCCTGGACTCGTGCGGGGCTAACGACTTCTTGAGACACGGTGCTACTTTCGCTGTGGCTGTGGGGAGGGGATCGGCGGAGAGCCCGCGGTACACCCGAGACTCCAAGTTTATCGCAGGCCGCGGACCCGCCGTGCTGCCTGCTGAAAGTGCCGCCCCGGAAAGGGGCCGCCAAGGCCATCCGGGAAGCGCCCCGGGGAGCGTCCCGATGGAGCACTTTGAGGCTTGCCTGTGCGGTTAAGGCGGCACCGTACCCGTACTATGGTGAGAGCGGAAAACCGAGTACTTTTGATCCTGCCGGCCAACACTGGAAACCGGCGCACTTGCGGGCGGCAGCCCGCACCTTTGAAGGGAAAACCATGGCTCGGAGCCCTGAAGATTCACTCAAGGCGACTCTGGGCAGGGTGGCGCCGGGCACGGCCCTCCGGGACGGCCTCGAGCGCATCCTCCGGGGACGCACCGGCGCCCTGATCGTCCTGGGCATTGACAAGACCATTGAATCCATCTGTTCCGGCGGCTTTGACATCGGGATCGACTTCTCCCCCACCCGCCTGCGCGAACTGGCCAAAATGGACGGCGCCATCATCTGCGACAAGGATGCCAGCAACATCCTGCGGGCGGCCGTCCAGCTGGTCCCAGACTCCAGCATCGCAACCCAGGAATCGGGCACCCGGCACCGGACCGCGGAGCGGGTCGCCATCCAGACCGGAGTCCCGGTCATCTCGGTCAGCCAGTCGATGCAGATCATCGCCCTCTACGTGAACGGGCTCCGCCACGTCCTGGAGGGCTCCGAAAAAGTCCTGGCCCGCGCCAACCAGGCGCTGGCCACTCTGGAGCGCTACCGGTCGCGCCTGGACCAGGTGACCAGCTCGCTCTCGGCCCTGGAAATCGAAGCCATGGTGACGGTGCGCGACGTCGCCGTGACGCTGCAGCGCCAGGAAATGGTGCGCCGGATTTCCGAGGAGATTTCGCAGTATGTGCTCGAACTCGGCGAAGACGGCCGGCTGCTCTCCTTGCAACTGGACGAACTGACCGTGGGCCGCGGCCCGGGCAGCGACGTGATCATCCGCGACTACTCCGGCCCGGACGCCTCTGCCGCGGACATTGAGAACGCGGTCAAGTCGCTCGTGGGCCTGGGCCCCACCGAACTGATCGATCTGGGCAGGATTGCCGGGATCGTCGGCTTCGCCGGCGGCGAGGCGAACCTCGACGCCGTCGTCCAGCCGCGCGGCTACCGCCTGCTTTCCGGGCTGAAGGCAGTGCCGAAGGCCGTTGCCGACCGCCTCGTGGACCACTTCGGCGGACTGCAGTTCCTCATGGCCGCCACCATCGATGACCTTATGACCGTTGACGGGATCGGCGACCAGCGCGCCCGGACGGTCCGCGAGGGCCTGAGCCGGATGGCCGAGGCGAGCCTCCTGGACCGGTTCCTCTGACTCAGTGGAGCTGGAACACAGCCTTGGGGCTCGTCTTGTTCGCCAGTCGCGCCGTGAAGACGTAATAGGCGCCGCCGGCGCCGGGCTTCGCCTGGATGGGGGCGCAGCCCTGCACCGTGCGGTTCCGTTCCCAGGGGAAATTCGCGGTTTCACTCTGTCCCGGCGCGATGGTCTTCACCAGATCGGTGCTGTCCGCCTGGCAGTCCTGGGAGGAGAAGATCCGGTCCGAACCGCTGGTGATCAGGAACTCCATCTGTGATGTTCCGATGTTCACCTCGCACGGGACCCTGTTGCCGTTCGTGACCTTCAGGGTCAGCAGCGGGTTCTCGCCGTCGGCATAGGCGGCCTTGTCCGTCGCGGCCGTCACCGTCACCAGATTCTGCTCGCAGCTGGGAGGCGTGGGGGTCGCCGAGGCGGCGGGCGCCGTGGCCGCAGGCGAGGCCGCATCCGAGGGAGCGGCCTGCGTGCCCACCGTGGCGGATCCGCCCGCGTCCGTGGAGGCCTGGCCGCCGGCGAGGGCGCTGGAGATTGCGGCGAAGCCGCCGATGGCGATGGCGATCACCAGCAGCAGGGCGGCGCCCACGAACAGACGGCGGCGGCGGAAAACGGGACTGGCCGGCTTCCGCGAGGGTTTCCGCCGTGGACCGTTCGTTCCTGAGTTGCCTTGCCTGACCATTCTTCTAGGCTAGAGAGTGGCCGGCGTTCCGGGGAACCACCACGCCGGTTGCAGGCGGAGCGGCACGGTGAGACCCCTGTCTCCCCACCGCCGGCTAGTCTTCCGGGGCCAGCGTGACGGTCAGGCCGTCCAAATGGCTTTCGAACCCGACCTGGCAGGAGAGCCTGGAGGCATCCTCGCGGTACCCTTCGGCGTCCACGAGCAGTTCGATTTCGTCCTCGCTGCGCTCCCCGAGGGCGTCGAAGACCTCTTTCTCGAGGAACACATGGCAGGTGGCGCAGGAGGCCGTGCCGCCGCAGGACGCCAGGACCGGCAGGTCGGCGTCGCGGAGCGCTTCCATCAGGGACTGTTCCGGCTCCCACTCGATGGGACGTGCTGCACCTTCGCGGTCGATGACATTCACTTCGTTGTTGCTCATCGCGGTTGCTCTCAATTCTTCGGATCGGTTGCTGCGGCGGCCTCGGCGAGGCTGACGGCGGGATTGGCGGCGAGTGCGGGATCGATGCGGGCTCCCTCGGCTATGAGCTTCTTGGCCGGACGGAAGTCCGTGAGCCCGCCGATTGTGTCCACGGCGGACAGCCTGCCGTTCCGGAGATAAACCACGGAAAACTTCCCTTCGGCGGGGGTGCCGCGCACAACCGTCTCGTCATCGGGGTGCCGGACGCCGGCTGTCTGCAGCCGAACTCCGTGCTGGACCGTCCAGAACCAGGGAATTTCGGTGGTTTTAGGGGCGCCTCCGGCGATGGCTTCGGCCACGCCGTCGGCCTGCGCCAATGCGCTCTGGATACATTCGAGGCGTTGGCTGGCCCCGTCCCAGGGGCTCGTGAAGCGGGTCACGTCACCCGCTGCGTAGACGTAGGGGTCCGAGGTGAGGCCGTGTCCATCGACCAGGATCCCGTCCCGGGAATCGATGCCAGCCTGCTCGGCCAGTTCCTGGTTGGGAACCACGCCGATGCCGGCAATCACGACGTCGGCGCCGTAAGAGGACCCATCGGCCGTGATGACGCGCTCGGCCCGATCGGTTCCCTCGACCGCGGTCACCGCCGCTCCAAAGACGAAGCGGACGCCGTTGGCCTGATGCAGGCTTTCGAAGAATCGTGACACCGGTTCTGAGGTCACCCGGCTCATCACGCGGTCCTGGAATTCCAGCACGGTGACCTCGCAGCCGGACTTCGCGGCAGCTGCGGCCACTTCGAGGCCGATGTAGCCGGCTCCGATAATGACCACACGGGCCCCGGCGACCAGGGCGCGCTTGAGTTCGAGGGCATCGTCCCGGGTGCGCAGCGCCTGGACGCCCGGGAGATCGGCGCCGGGGACCGGCAACGCCCGTGCCCGGGAACCCGTGGCGATGACGAGGCGGTGGTAGCCGCGGCGGCTGCCGTCGGAAAGCAGCACCGTGCGGCCGGCACGGTCGAGGGATTCCACGGTGAGGCCGCCGATCCGTTCAATTGCCTTGTCCTCGTAATACTTTTCCCTGCGCAGCAGGGTGGGCTCCTCCGGCGCCCCCGGCTTGAGCAGTTCCTTGGACAGCGGGGGGCGCTCGTAGGGCACTTCCTTCTCGGCGTCGACGAGCAGGATGCCTCCTTGCCAGCCCCGGGTGCGCAGTCCGGCGGCGACTGCGACTCCGGCATGGCCTGCTCCGACGATGATGATGGGCTCGGTGGCGTGGTTCTCAACCATTGGACGTCTCCAGTTCCACGTGCAGGGTTTCGGGTCCGGAGTTGGTCAGGTTGTTACCCCGGACGTAGGTGATGGGCTTGTTCGGATCCAGTTTGATGGAGCCCAGTTTTTCCGCCAGGAGTTCAACCGTGACGCGGGTTTCCAGCCGGGCCAGCGGGGACCCGAGGCAGCTGTGGACGCCGTGGCCGAAGCCGAGGTGGCCGCTGGCATCGCGGTCGATGTCGAATCTTCCGCCGTCGGGATACTTGGCGTCGTCATGGTTGGCAGCCGCGGGCAGCAGCCGCACGATGGCACCCTTGGGGATGGTGACGCCGGCAACCTCCACCTCTTCGGTGGTGATGCGGCTGGCCCGCTGTACGGTTCCGCGGAAGCGGGCAAGTTCTTCAACGAAGGCGTCCGCGTCGGCGGGAGTCTCGCGGATCCGGGCCAGCAGGCCGGGCTGTTCGCTGTAGATGCGGAAGGCGTTGGCGAGCAGGATGGTCGTGGTGTCATGGCCGGCGACGAAGACGAAGGCGCAAAGCTCCTTGGCTTCCTTTTCCGAGAGCAGCCCGTCCTTCCACATCCGGGCGATGTGGCCGCCCACGGAGTCGTTCTCCTCCCGGTAGAGACGCTCCATGGTCTCCTTCAGGTAGGCGAAGAACTCGAAGGTGCTCTGCTCGTCGGTGCCGGTGCCGGGGGCGTTGCGCGCCAGCCGGCCGAAGTAGCTGAAGGTCTCATCGGACCAGAACTTCATCTTCTCGAAGTCTGCGGCCGGGACGTCCAGGAGGGCGCTGATGGTGGACATGCTCAGCGGAATCGCGAAGTCCTCCACGGCGTCGCCGCCGCCCTTGGCGATCATCGCGTCAAGGTACTTGTGGGCGTTTTCCCGCACCCGGCCCTCAAACCGGGCGATGGCTTTCGGTGTGAAGGCCTGGGCCACCACCTGGCGCAGCCGCGTGTGGTTCGGCGCATCGAAGAGGGTGAGGAAGGTCAGCGGGACCGGGTCCACCACCTGTGAGGAGAAGATCTTCGGTGCCCGCATGGCCTTTCGGACGTCGTCGAACCGGGAGATGAACCAGACGTCGGAGGCGGGCGAGTGGGCGCGCAGTACCGGGGCGTTCTCCCGCATCCAGGCGTAGTGCTCGTAGGGGTCGCCCTGGGTTCCGTCGTCGACCACCTTGAAAGGTGCGAGGTGCCCAGGCCAGGCCAGTTCATGGGAATACGGGGGAAGCTCTCCGGCGGCCTGGGCCTCGGGAATCGCGGTGTGCGTGATTGCGGACATCGTTGTCCTTCTTTCGAAGTTGTTTCCGGCCGTCCTGAAGCCAGGACGGCTGACGGATTCTGATGGCAATGGGATTGTTTGGCGACCGCCGGGGATCATTCCGCCGGGCCGATGGATCCCGTTTCCCGCTGGACGTCGAGTTGGGCTCCGACTGGGCCGGGATGGTGATCTGCGTCTCCACCCAGAATGGCAACCGGGCAGGAAGAGACCTACCCCGCTTCCGATGATCGGAAAAAGTGGACCGGGCCGCCCGGTCGCTGCGGCCAGGGGCCGCCAGGGGCCGCCAGGGACCGCCAGGGACCGCCAGGGACGGCGGGGGTGGCTAGAGGCGGCGGGATCCCCGCGGACGGTTTTCCGCTCCAAGCCCGCGCGAGATTCCGTGCGCAGCGGTGAGCAACGCCGGAACGGTGATGGGCACATCGGCCTCACCCCGCGGAACAATCGCGTTCAGTGCGGCGACTATCTTGTTCTCGGGGCCGAAGACGGGGACTGCGATTCCCAGCCAGTCGGTGACGCCGATGCCCGGCAGCGCGACGAATCCGCGCTGCCGGATCTCGGCAAGGTGTTTCCGGATAATCAGGGGATCCGTGATGGTCTCCGGGGTCACCTGCTCCAACCGCCCGGCGAGGACTTCGTCCTGGCGGGAGGGCGGGGAATAGGCCAGCAGGACGAGCCCGGATGAGGCGGCATGGACGGGCATCCGCTGGGCAATGTGGGCCGAGTCCAGAGCGGAGTCGGCGGCGGAGAGCCGCTCCACATAGAGCACCGTGCCGCGGTCCAGCACGGCCAGGGTGGTGTGCTGGTGCACCGCCGCCTGGACATCCTCCATGAAGGGCAAAGCAACTTCATGCAGGTTCAGCGCCTGCGAGCCGCGTGCCGCGAGCTCCCACATACGCATCCCGACCCGCAGTTCGCCGTCGTCGGAGCGCTCGATCAGCCCGTGCCTGGCCAGCTCTTCCACCAGGCGGTGGGCGGTGGTCAGCGGCAGGCCGGCCCGCCGGGCAAGTCCGGAGAGCGACATTGAGGGCATCTGGCGGTCAAAAGCGCTCATCAGCCGGACGACGCGGCCGATGACCGAATCACCGGAGGGAGAGTTAGCCACCCTCACAGTCTCCCACCCAAGGAACATTCTTCCGTTCATCGGTAAGGCCCATATTGCGGCCGATGTGCTCTGTGTCACCGTTGCTCAGGACACAGGCCAGAAGCACCGGACCAGCCGCAGCGTAGCGGCCGAGGAGAGCGACAACATGGAAATTTCAGCCGGACGCGTGGCAGGAAAAATCGCAATCGTGACAGGCGGACGCGGGGACCTTGGCGGCGCCACTGTCCGCCTGCTGGCCGAGCACGGAGCGAAGGTCGCCAGCCTGGACGTCGCCGGTATCCCCGCCGGTGAACCGCACCCCGGAGTGACCCAGTACGACGTCGACGTCACCAGCGAGGACAGCGTCGCCGACGCCGTGGCGCGGATCCGGGACGAGCTCGGAGCACCGGGCGTCCTGGTCAATGCCGCCGGAATCATCGGCCGCGCCGGGGCCTCCCACACCGCATCGGTCGATGACTTCAACCTGATCTTCGACGTCAACGTCAAAGGCGTCTGGCTGATGACCAAGTACGTGGTCCCGGCCATGATCGAGCAGGGCGCCGGGAGCATCATCAACTTCTCCTCCATCCACGGGATAACCGGCGGCAGGAACGTCCCGCTCTACCACGCCACAAAGGGCGCCGTCCGGCTGCTGTCCAAGTCCGATGCCGCCACCTACGGCGAGCACGGCGTCAGGGTGAACTCGATCCACCCGGGCTCGATGGACACCCGGATGAGCCGGCGTTCCGCCGAACAGTCCTCGATCGGCGCCGAGGCTTACTACAAGCAGCTGGTCGGCTCGAACCCGCTCCCCCGCCAGGGCGAACCCGATGAAATCGCCTACGGCGTGCTCTACCTGGCCTCGGACGAGTCCCGCTTCACCACCGGCTCCGAGCTCGTCATCGACGGCGGCTACACCGCCGTCTGAGGCCGCACCCCGCCAGAACCACAACTGTCAGAGGGCTCCCCATCAGGGGTTCCCCGCACCAGCCAGCCTCCCCAGCACCTGATCCACCCGAAAGGTCCCACCATGAAATTCCTGAACGGAACCGAAACCAACCGCTACGACGTCGTCGTCGTTGGCTCGGGCGCCGGCGCCCTGACCGCCGCCGCGACCGCGGCCCGCGCCGGCAAGTCCGTCGTCGTACTGGAAAAAACCGAGCTCCTCGGCGGCACCTCGGCCGTCTCCGGCGGCATGCTCTGGATTGCCGACAACCACTACGCCAGGGCCGCGGGCATCGCGGATTCCAAGGAAGCGGCCGCCGAGTACGTCCGCGCCGTTGCCCGCGGGCGCGGCCGGGACGAACTGCTCGACGCCGCCCTGGACTATGGGGACACCATGCTGCGGTTCACGGAAGATGAGTGCGGGGTGAAGTTCATCTTCCTCGATAACTTCCCGGACTACCGCCAGGATCTGCCCGGCGCTGTCGACGGCGGCCGCACCGTGGAGCCCCAACTGGCCAATATCCGCGAGACCCTCGGGGAGCTGGCCGCACATGTCCGCTCTGACGGCCGCGCGCCCTTCACCATGCAGGAATACGAGAACTGGGGTGCGTTCACCAAGTTTCCCTGGGATGACCTGAACCGGCGCCAGGCTGACGGGCTGGTGGCCAAGGGCCATGCGCTGGTCACCATGCTCCTGGGCAGCCTGGTCCGCGACGGCGCCTCACTGGTGGTCGGCGCCCGCGGCCACCGCCTGCTCACCGACGGGGTCCGCGTCACCGGCGTCGAGCTGGAAAGCGGTGAGATCTTCGAAGCCAACGACGGCGTCGTGCTCGCCACCGGCGGGTTCGAATGGGACAGGAAGCTCGCTGATTCCCTGCTGGCCTCGCGCCTTTACATCATGTGCTCGCCTCCCGGAAACACCGGTGACGGCCTGAAGATGGCCCAGCGGCTCGGCAGCCAGACCCGCGGCACCCGCGAAGCCTGGTGGGCCCCGATGGCCATCACCGGTGACACCCGCGACGGCCAGCCGATCGGCACCCTGCTGCGCTTCGAGCGCCAGGGTCCCGGCTCGATCATGGTCAACCGCCACGGCGAGCGCTTCGCCAACGAATCCCAGAACTACAACGACCTGGCCCGCTGCCTTCAGTCCTGGGACTCTCCGAACAACCAGACCCTTAACACCCCGGCGCACGTCGTGTTCGACGAGAGCTACCTCGAGCGCTACGGCATCCTGGCCCACCGGGCCGGCCAGCCCACGCCGGACTACCTGATCGAGGCCCCGACCCTGGCCGGGCTGGCCGAGAAGATCGGTGTTCCCGCAGCCGCCCTGGAAGCCACCGTGGAGCGGTTCAACGAACACGCGGTGCTGGGCGAGGATCCGGACTTCGGCCGTGGGGAGAGCGCCTACGACAAGTACTGGGGCGATGAGGAATGCCCGTGGCCGAACCCTTCGCTGGGGCCGCTGCAGTCCGGGCCGTTCTACGCCCTGGAGGTAGTCAACGGAGCCTTCGGCTCCAACGGCGGAGTCGCCACCGATGGCCTCGGCCGGGTGCTGGATGTCGACGACCAGCCGATCGGTGGGCTCTTCGCGGCCGGCAACACCACCGAAAACGCCTATGCCGCGGGCTACCCCGGCGCGGGCGCCACCCTGGGCCCGATCATGACCATGGGCTACCTCGCGGGCCGCACCATCGCCGGGCAGCCGGCGGAGTACACCGCGGCCACCGAGCTTGCCGGGACGCACGCATGATCCGCCATACAGTCCTGTTCAAGTTCAAGCCCGGTTTCCCGCCCGCGGACCGGCAGGCCTGGATTGACGGACTGGACCGGATGGACGGCAACATTCCGGGGCTGCTGAAACTCACGCACGGCCCGGATGTCGTGAACCAGCAGCGGTCCTTCGATTACGCCATCGTGGCGGACTTCGACCGGCTCGAGGACATCGCGGTCTACAACACCCACCCGCTGCACGAGCCGCTCAAGCAGTACTCGTTCCCCAACAGCGAGCAGATCCTCTCGGTCGACTTCGAACTCTGACCCCGCATCCGGGATCCCGGCGGCGTCCGGCGTGCCGATCTACTAGAGTATTTGGATCAAAGCCCTCGCCGATCCCACCACAGCGCCCGCCGGCACTCCTGCCGGCGGGCCGCCCCTGGCCGTGCTCCATGAAGCACTGGCTGACTGGTTCCGGGCCCATGCCCGGGAACTTCCGTGGCGGGCCGCGGACCGCACCCCCTGGGGCGTGCTCGTCAGCGAGATCATGCTCCAGCAGACACCGGTGGTCCGTGTCCTGCCCGTGTGGGAGGAGTGGCTGCGGCGCTGGCCGGAACCGGCCGGCCTGGCCCGGGAACCCGCCGGGGAGGCGGTCCGGTCCTGGGGGCGGCTGGGTTATCCCCGCCGGGCCCTGCGGCTGCACGCGGCCGCCGCCGCCATCGTCAACAACCATGGCGGCGACGTGCCGGCCAGCCATGCGGAGCTGCTCGAGCTGCCCGGCGTGGGCAACTACACCGCCGCGGCCGTTGCCGCCTTCGCATTCGGCCGCCGGGAAACGGTGGTGGACACCAATATCCGCCGGGTCCACGCCCGCCTGCTCTCCGGCACAGCCTTGCCGGCGCAGGCCCTGACCGCCGCTGAAATGCGGCTCGCGGCACAGGTTCTCCCGGACGACGTCGGCGCTTCGGTGCGCTGGAACGCCGCCGTCATGGAGCTGGGGGCGCTCGTGTGCACGGCGCGGGCGCCGAAGTGCGGGGAATGCCCGGTGCGCAGCTCCTGCGCCTGGCTCGCAGCCGGCGAGCCGCCGCCGACGTATACGCCCAAGGGGCAGTCCTGGCACGGAACGGACCGGCAGGTCCGCGGCGCCGTGATGGCGGTCCTCCGGATGGCCGAGGCGCCGGTGGAGCCGGAACTATTCCAGCGCGCCCCGGCGGACCTTGGCTTCGCGCCGGAGGGGATCGGCATTCCGCTCGCCGCTTTGCACCGGCTCAACTCGGCTCCCGAGCAGCTTGAACGCGCCCTGGCCGGCCTCTTGAGCGACGGGCTGGCGGAACTCCATCTGGGCGGCTTCCGGCTCCCGGCGTGACTCCCGGGACTCTTGGCCCCCGGGATCTGGCCCCCGGGACCTGGCCCCCGGGACCTGGCCGGGCACGCCCCACCGCACTACGCTGAAGCATGCGCAAGTCCGCGGCGGCCGTAGCCCTGACCGGCATTTCGCTCACCGGCGCGCTCCTGATGAGCGGATGCCGGGCCGGGACGGTCTGCCCCGCGATCGGCCAGGCGCCCCTGGTCGCCCTGACCGTTGCCAAGGACTACGCCGCTTCGGTGCGGACCGTCCACCTTAGGGCATGCCAGGCCGGCCGCTGCGCGGAGGCTGACCTTCAGCTCGTACCGGGGTACACGACCGTGGACCAGGGCTGTGGACCCGGTCCGGAGGACGGCGAGCGGCCCTGTTCGGCAAGCTCTTCCCCTGACGGCACGCTCCGGGGAATGCTGATGTTTGATGGCCTGACCGGAGACAGTATCGAGGCGACGTCCACCGGAACGGATCCCGGCGGCCTCCCGCTGCCGGTCCGGACGCTCACGTTCACGCCGCGCGTGGCCTACCCCTTCGGCGAGAAGTGCGGCCGGTTCATCACAGCCGGCCTCGTGCTGGATGCCGGCGGCCTTCGGCAGGGTCCCGAGGCGCCGGCCCCGGTCCGGCCCGCTCCGGGGTAACCCTTGGGCCCTACGGAATAGCGGCAGGGCCCTATGGTTCCCCGAAGCCCGACTCGACCAGGCCGCCGACATAGCGCATCGCCTTGGCGGCGTCCGGCCCGCTCGCCTCCACATGGAGCACGGTTCCCTTGGGCGCCCCGAGCATCATGAGCTCCGTCATCGAGGTGCCGTCAACGCCGTTGACCGTCACCTCGACGTCCATGCCGGACAGCCCGCCCGCAATCTTCGCCGCCGGCCGTGCGTGCATTCCGGCCTGGTTCACGAGCTCGAAGTCGCCCGTCGCGTCCGGCGGCTGCTGATGCTCGCGTGCCGGCATTTCGGGGACCGGCGGGGGCCGGTAGACCGCCTCGGCGGCTTCCTTCACGGCTTGCGCGTCGGCCCCGGCCTGCGCCGCGACGGCGGCCGCGACGAGCCCCTCCACTAGCGGGGCATCGGCGAGCAGCACCGACTCCGGATCCGCCGCGAATTCCACTGCCGACTCCGCGGTCATCACCGCCGAGCCCAGATCCGTCAGTATGACGACTCCGTCGCCGGCATCCGCGCCGCCGGCGGCCTGTTCCAGTGCTGCCATGATCTTTTCCAGGCTCGTGCCGATCCTGCCATCGTCGGTGCCTCCGGCCGGGAGAATCATGACGTCGGGCGCCATCTGGGCGGCAAGTTCGACGGCGCCGTCGGCGATCTTCCCGCTGTGTGAAACGACGACGAGCCGGACCGTCATTCGGCGGCTCCGGCCGCGGCGCGCAGGATCAGGGCGCTGGAGACGGCGCCGGGGTCACGGTGGCCGATGCTGCGCTCCCCCAGGTAGCTGGCGCGTCCCTTTCGGGCGAGCATGGGATCCGTGGACACGGCCCCGGCCTCGGCCGCCTCCGCCGCGGCCAGCAGCACCTTGTGGACATCGCCGCCTCGGGCGGCAGCCGCGGCCGCTTCTATTGCCGGCGTCCACGCGTCCACCATCGTCTTGTCCCCGGACTCTGCCTTTCCTCGGGCGACAATACCGTCGCGGGCGGCCTGCAGGGCCGTCGCCAGCGTGGCGGCGTCGACGTCGGCGAGGTCCCCGAGCGCTGTGGACGCCCGCAGGAAGGCCGTCCCGTACAGTGGGCCGGCCGCACCGCCCACCTTGGACATCAGGGTCATCGCCGTCAGCTTCAGCGCCGCCGCGGGGGTTTCCGGGGGCAACTCTGCCAGTTTTTCCATCACGGCCCTGAAGCCGCGGTCCATGTTCTCGCCGTGGTCGGAATCCCCGATCGGCCGGTCCAGCTCAATCAGTTCCACCCGGTGGTCCGACATTGCCTGGGCCGACAGGGTGAGCCACCGCACCGCCCAGTTGACGTCCAGCCCCACGGTCAGACGCCCCAACGGAGGGCGGGGGTGTGGACGGGAGCGTCCCACAGTGCCGTCATCTCGTCGTCAAGGCGCAGGACCGTGATGGAGCAGCCCTGCATTTCGAGGGAGGTGATGTAGTTCCCCACCAGCGAGCGGGCCACGGTGACGCCCTTCCCGGCGAGCACCTGCGCGGCCCGGCGGTAGACGATATACAGCTCGCTCAGCGGCGTCCCGCCCATGCCGTTGACGAACAGGAGCACCTTGTCGCCGGAGGCCACACCGAGGTCGCTGATGACCGGGTCCAGCAGCCGGTCCGTGATGCCGTCGGCGTTTTCCATCGGGATGCGGTGCCGGCCGGGCTCACCGTGGATGCCGATGCCGATCTCGATCTCGTTTTCCTCCAGCTCGAAGCTGGGCACGCCCGCATGCGGGACGGTGCAGGCGGTCAAGGCGACGCCCATGCTGCGGACGTTCTGGTTCACGCGGTCACCGATGGCGGCGACGGCGTCGAGGTTGTCCCCGCGCTCGGCGGCCGCCCCGGCGATCTTCTCCACGAGCACGGTGCCGCCCACGCCGCGGCGCCCCGCGGTGTACAGCGAGTCCTGCACCGCGACGTCGTCGTTGACCAGGACCGTGCGGATCTCCACGCCTTCGGCCTGCGCCAGTTCCGCTGCGGTCTCGAAGTTGAGCACGTCGCCGGTGTAGTTCTTCACGATATGCACGACGCCGGCGCCGGAGTTCACGGCGAGCGTGGCCGGCAGGATCTGGTCCGGGGTGGGCGAGGTGAACACGGCGCCGGGCACGGCGGCGTCGAGCATGCCCATCCCCACATAGCCGCCATGCAACGGCTCGTGGCCGCTGCCTCCGCCGGAAACGAGCCCCACCTTGCCTGCCACCGGCGCATCCTTGCGGACGATGTACTTCGGGTCCGCGAAGACGGTCACGAGGTCGGCATGGGCAAGCCCGAACCCCTCCACTGACTCGTCGACCACGGCGCGGGGATCATTGATGAGCTTCTTCATGGCGGTGCTCCCTGGATGGTGTCCTGGCTGCTTGTCTAGACCCTACTACCGGGACCCTGCCAGTGGTAGGCACCGGTTCCAAACGGCTGAAGCGGAGCCTGGAGACTGCGGAAATCCCAGGATCTGCTGGTGTCCGGGGGACGTCGTCAGTCAGGGCCGCCTGTCCGCCCATGCCGGAAGTCCGGCCCCGCGGGCGCTCCGGCGGCAGTCATTTGAAATGCCGAGAAACCTGGAAAAATTAGGTCTTTGTGCAATTTCTTTGCCTCCGGAAGATGACGGCCCGCCCCCTGGGCCGGGATCAGTTTATCCACCAAGTTTATTGAGCGGAAGTCCCGGAGCCGGGCCGCGGGGCAATGCATCTTCGGGGCTTGTCGCCGGCCGCATTTAATGCGGTTTTGGAGCCGTTAGAGGGCCTTGATCATCCTGGTATTGCCAAGGGTGTTGGGCTTCACCCTGGCCAAATCCAGAAACTCGGCGACGCCCTCGTCATGCGAGCGCAGCAGTTCCGAATAAACCTCCGGGTCCACGGCCGTCTGGTCCGCCATGACTTCAAAACCGTGCTTCTTGAAGAACCCCACTTCGAAGGTCAGGCAGAAAACACGGGAGACTCCCAGGTCCTTGGCATCCTCCAGCAGCCGTTCGACAAGCCGGTGCCCTACTCCCGTGCCCCGCCAGGACGACGCTGCCGCGAGCGTCCGCACCTCGGCCAGGTCCTCCCACATGACGTGAAGAGCGCCGCAGCCGATCACTTCACCGTCAGGGGATTCGGCTATCCGGAATTCCTGCAGGCTTTCGTAATACGCCACAGTCTCCTTCGCCATGAGGATCCGCTGATCGGCCAGCGGCGCCACCAGCGACTTGATGGCCGCTACATCACTGGTGCGGGCAGGGCGGATGCGGATCGTCTCAGTCACAGCCCAATCCTACGGCGCCGCCGTCTTTCCGGCGCCCCGCCCGTGCACAGCGGCGACACGGCAAAGGCCCCGCCAACTCCTTTCGGAGCTGGCGGGGCCCTCGCATTTGGTACCTAGACGCTCGGAGCGATCTCCGGGATCCGCGGCTTGGAGGTGCCGGCGAAGGTGAACTTGGCCTCGTCGCCTTGGCCGTCCACATCCACCACCACGATGTCACCGGCGTTGAGCTCGCCGAAGAGGATCCTCTCGGAGAGCTGGTCCTCGATCTCGCGCTGGATGGTGCGGCGCAACGGCCGGGCACCCATGGCGGGATCGTAGCCGCGGGTTGCCAGCAGCACCTTGGCCGCCGGCGTGAGCTCGATGCCCATGTCCTTGTCCTTGAGGCGCTTCTCCAGCCGTCCGATCATCATGTCCACGATCTCGATGATCTCGTCCTGGGTCAGCTGCGGGAAGACCACAACGTCATCAACACGGTTCAGGAACTCCGGACGGAAGTGCTGCTTGAGCTCCTCCGTGACCCGGGCCCGCATCCGGTTGTAGCCGGTCTGGGTGTCCGTGCCGGACTGGAAGCCGGTGGCCACGCTCTTGGAGATGTCCCGGGTGCCGAGGTTGGTGGTCATGATGATCACCGTGTTCTTGAAGTCCACCACGCGGCCCTGGGAATCGGTCAGGCGGCCGTCTTCCAGGATCTGCAACAGTGAGTTGAAGAGATCGGCGTGGGCCTTCTCCACTTCGTCGAAGAGCACCACGGAGAACGGACGACGGCGGACCTTCTCGGTCAGCTGCCCGCCTTCCTCGTAGCCCACATAGCCCGGAGGGGCACCGAAGAGCCGTGACACCGTGTGCTTCTCCGAGTACTCGGACATGTCCAGGGTGATCAGGGCATCTTCGTCACCGAACAGGAATTCGGCAAGGGCCTTGGCGAGTTCGGTCTTGCCGACGCCGGTGGGGCCGGCGAAGATGAACGAGCCGCCCGGACGCTTCGGGTCCTTTAGGCCTGCACGGGTGCGGCGGATGGCCTGCGACAGCGACTTGATGGCCGCGTCCTGGCCGACGACGCGCTTGTGCAGTTCGTCTTCCATCTTCAGCAGGCGCGAGGACTCCTCCTCGGTGAGCTTGAAGACCGGGATGCCGGTGGAGTTCGCCAGCACCTCGGCGATGAGTTCCTCATCCACCTCGGAGATGTCGTCCATGCCGCCGGACTTCCACTGGCGTTCCTTCTCGGCGCGTTCGGCAATGAGCTTCTGCTCCTTGTCGCGCAGCGATGCGGCGCCTTCGAAGTCTTGGGCATCGATCGCGGATTCCTTCTCCAGCTTCATGGCGGAGATCTTCTCGTCCATGATCTTCAGCTCCGGCGGGGCCGTCATCCGGCGGATGCGCAGCCGGGCGCCGGCCTCATCGATCAGGTCGATCGCCTTGTCCGGAAGGAAACGGTCTGAGATGTAGCGTTCGGACAGGCTCGCGGCCGCCGCGAGGGCGCCGTCGGTGATGGTGACGCGGTGGTGTGCCTCATACCGGTCGCGGAGGCCCTTGAGGATCTCGATCGTATGTGCGACAGAGGGTTCCTTGACCTGGATCGGCTGGAAGCGGCGTTCCAGGGCAGCATCCTTCTCGATGTGCTTGCGGTATTCATCCAATGTGGTCGCACCGATGGTCTGGAGCTCGCCGCGGGCCAGCATGGGCTTCAGGATCGACGCCGCGTCGATGGCGCCTTCGGCCGCACCGGCACCGACGAGGGTATGGATCTCATCGATGAACAGGATGATGTCGCCGCGGGTGCGGATCTCCTTGAGGACCTTCTTGAGGCGCTCTTCGAAGTCACCGCGGTAGCGGGAGCCGGCCACGAGGGACCCGAGGTCCAGGGTGTACAGCTGCTTGTCCTTGATGGTCTCGGGCACGTCGCCGCGGACAATCGCCTGGGCCAGGCCCTCGACGACGGCGGTCTTGCCGACGCCGGGCTCGCCGATCAGCACCGGGTTGTTCTTGGTACGGCGGGACAGGACCTGCATGACGCGTTCCATTTCGGATTCGCGCCCGATCACCGGGTCCAGCTTGTTCTCGCGCGCAGCCTGGGTGAGGTTGCGGCCGAACTGGTCCAGGACCACGGAACCGGCAGGGGTGCCTTCGGCCTGGCCCGGGCCGACGCCGGCGCCGGTGGTTTCCTTGCCCTGGTAGCCCGAGAGCAGCTGGATGACCTGCTGGCGGACACGGTTCAGGTCCGCGCCGAGCTTGACCAGCACCTGGGCGGCAACGCCTTCACCCTCGCGGATGAGGCCGAGCAGGATGTGCTCGGTTCCGATGTAGTTATGCCCCAGCTGCAGGGCCTCGCGCAGCGAGAGCTCCAGCACCTTCTTGGCGCGCGGCGTGAAGGGAATGTGGCCGGACGGGGCCTGCTGGCCCTGTCCGATGATCTCCTGCACCTGCTCGCGGACGCCGTCGAGCGAAATGCCCAAGGACTCAAGGGCTTTGGCGGCCACACCTTCACCCTCATGGATCAGACCCAAGAGGATGTGTTCGGTACCAATGTAATTGTGGTTCAGCATGCGTGCCTCTTCTTGGGCAAGCACAACTACTCGACGGGCACGGTCCGTAAATCGCTCAAACATTTCGCCACACTCCTAGCTACGACTTACTCTGATGCTACGTGGCTGGCTACAAGATTTGGGGTTTGTTCGCCACAGGGGAAACCCGGAGGCATCCGCGCCGACACACAACCCCCGGCAAGGCTGCCCCGGAGGGGCGTCGACAGGCCGCAACCGGGGCCCACACACGCCAGTGCCCCCACCGGGTGGCGGGGGCACTGGCGTGTGTGGCGGTCAGACCCGGGAAAATCTAGGAATTGGCCTTCTGGTAGGCTTCCTGAATTTCAGCCTGGATACGGCCGCGGCTGTTTACCGCATAGCCGTTGTCCCGGGCCCACTGACGGATCTGAGCGGAATCCTGATTCCGTCCGCTTGAAATCTTGGTCCGCGTGGCGCGGCCGGTTGATGTTTTGCGTGCATGGTTTATAAACCGCTCAACGGCCGAGCGGAGTTCTGAAGCATTGCCTGCCGACAGGTCGATCTCATAGCTGACGCCATCTAGGCCAAACCGGACAGTTTCGTCCGCGGATCCCCCATCCAGATCATCCACGAGGATGATTTTTACTTTCTGTGCCATAAAGACTCTCTTTCCAAAAGGACGAGCTTTTTAACAAAGCAGGATGTGTATATGAAAAGTATCCTCTGCTTTATGGCAAGGCGTCAAAGTGGAAAACTCCGGCCAAAGGAAAACCAAAGGCCGGATTAGCCGCTATTTGCTATTCCCTGCGGAATGCCCTTCTGCCGGACCGGCATCCTGGCCACGCGCTTCGGCTTCAGCCTGGGCGCGGGCCTCAGCCTGGCGCTCCGATTTGTCCGCGTTGAAGATCGATTTCATGGCGAACCAGAAAATAAGGCCGACGACGACGGACGGCAGCAATACGGCAATGTAGTCCACGCTCAGTGTCCTTCGGGCTTCAGCAGGGGGAACAGGATGGTCTCGCGGATTCCGGCGCCGGTGAACAGCATCACCAGCCTGTCGATGCCAAGGCCGATGCCGCCCATCGGCGGGGCGCCGTATTCCAGGGCACGGAGAAAGTCCTCGTCCAGCTGCATGGCCTCGACATCGCCCGCGGCGGAGCGTCGGGACTGCTCGGTGAGGCGTTCGCGCTGGATCACAGGATCAATCAGTTCGGAGAAGGCCGTGCCGCGTTCCATGCCGCCGATGATCAGGTCCCAGGCTTCGATCAGCCGGTCATCCTCGCGGTGCTGGCGGGCCAGCGGCTGCGCGGACGGCGGGTAGTCGTAGACGAAGGTGGGGTTCAGCAGCGTCGGCTCCACGAGTTCACCGAAGAGCTCGACGACGAGCTTCTCGGCATCCCAGTTGGCATCGACCTTGACTTCGTGCGTGGCGGCCAGTTCCAACAACTCCGCGGCGGGGGTGTCCGGAGTGATCTCCCGGCCCACGGTTTCGGACAAGCCGGGGTAGACCGCCATCCAGGCCCAGTCGCCGTCGAGGTTGATCTCCCCGGCCTCGGTCTGCAGGACGCGGCCCACGCCGGCTGCGTCGGCGGCATCAAGGATGATCTCCTTGATCCGGTCCGCCATAACGAACTGGTCGGCCCAGGCCTCGTAGCTTTCCAGGGTGGTGAACTCGGGGCTGTGGGTGGAGTCGACGCCCTCGTTGCGGAACACGCGGCCCATGTCATAGACCCGGTCGATCCCGCCGACCACGGTGCGCTTGAGATACAGCTCCGTGGCGATGCGCAGCGTCATCTTCTGGTCGAACGCGTTCATGTGGGTCTCGAACGGGCGGGCCGTGGCGCCGCCGTGGACCAGCTGCAGCATCGGCGTTTCCACCTCGACGTAGCCCTGGCGGTGCAGGGTCTCGCGGATGGAGCGGGTGATCGCCGCCCGGGTGTAGACCATTTCGCGGGCCTCATCGCGGACCATGAGGTCAACGTAGCGCTGGCGGACGCGGGTTTCCTCATTAAGTTCGGCGTACAGCACGGGCATGGGGCGCAGTGCCTTCGACGCCATGGCCCAGGATTCGGCCATCACGGAAAGTTCGCCGCGCCGGGAGGAGATGACCTCGCCCTTGATGAAGACGTGGTCGCCCAGGTCCACGAGGGACTTCCAGTCCGCGAGGGCTTCCTCGCCGATGTTGGCCAGGCTCAGCATGGCCTGCAACCGGACCGCCTTGCCCTCCGCGCCGCCCTCCTGGAGGGTGACGAAGCACAGCTTTCCGGTGTTCCGGATGAACACGATGCGGCCGGTCACGCCGACGATCTCGCCGGTGGTCTCGTCGGCCTGAAGGTGGGCGTACTTTTCGCGGATTTCACCCAGCGAATGGGTGCGCTCGACACCCACCGGATACGCCTCGATGCCGCGCTCGATCAGCTTGGCACGCTTCTCCATCCGGATGCGCATCTGTTCGCTGGCGTCGGCTGGTTCGGCGGCGGTGATCGGGGCGGGGGTGTTTTGGGAAGTCACAATCCCCAAGTTTACCGGGAGTTCCGCCCGCACCGGTTCCCGCAGCCGGGAAGGCGTTCGGGAATAGACTCAGGGCTGTGGAGACCTGGACGGTGGGCACTGACGACGGCGGCGGGCACCTGGAGGTGCACACGTTCCGCCCGGCCGCCGCGGGCATGGCGCCGGCAGCGCCCGGCGGCGCGGGGGCCCCGGAGGGTGCCGGCGTCGTCGTGGTTCACGGGACGCTGGTCACCGACGCGCTCTACCGGCCCTTCGCCCGGAAGCTCGGCCGCCTGCTGGGGCGGCCGGTGCACTGCTACAACCGGCGCGGGCGCGCCGGATCCTCGCCCCAGCCGCCGGGCTACTCCGCCGCGACGGAAACCGCCGACCTGGCCACTGTGCTGCGCGAGACCGGTTCGACCGACGTCGTGGCGCACAGCTACGGCGGCTTCGTGGCCATGCAGACGGCGCTGGCCGTCCCCATCCGCCGGATGGTGACCTATGACGCGGCGGTGTCCCTGTCCGGAAACCTCAACCGGCGCTGGCGCCCCGAGCTGGAGCGTTCGGTGGCGGCCGGGCAGCTCGATGACGCCTGGGCGCATCTGGTCCAAGGGCTGGAAACAGCGGGGCCGGTATCCAAACTGCCGCTCGGCGCGCTGCGCATGCTCAGCATCCTCTCCGCCCGGACCAGCCTGGGTGCCGAAATGCGCGAACTGCTGCCCACCGCCGTCGCGGAGATGCGTGCCGTGCTCGACGCCGACGCGGAGCTGGCAGACTTCAGCGCCGTCACCACTCCCACGCTGATGCTCAGCGGCGGCTGGAGTCCCGCGTACTTCGCCGAGACCGCGCGGCAGCTCGCGGCGGCGGTCCCGGCCATCGAATTCGCGTTGGTTCCGGGGCAGCTGCACGAGGGCCCCATCCGTCCCGGCAACCGGCTCGCCCTGACCACGGCGAGGTTCCTCCTTGGCGCACCCGGCAGCGCCGGCCCGCTCCCCGGACGCCGGCGGCGCTTCCGCCCGGGCCCATAAGGAGGCCGGCGGGCTGCGCGCTTACGGATGCCTCGGCTAGGCTCGGACCATGACCCGCGAGAACATCAGAACCCCCGACGGCGGAACGATTGAGCTTTTCAGCACGGGTGCCGAGCTGGCCTCGGCAGGCTCGGGCGTCGTCGTCGTTCCGGCCTCCATGGTGACAGCCGCCGATTACACGCGCTTCGCGCAGAAGCTGAGCGCCTCGCTCGGCAGGCCCGTGCACACCTTCAACCGGCGCGGACGCGGCTCCTCCTCCCCGCAGCCGGAGGACTACACCCTGGACGTGGACATCCGCGACCTCCACGCGGTGATGAAACACACCTCCAGCACCGATGTCTTCGGACACAGTTTCGGCGGCGCGGTGGCCCTGCACGCGGCCCGCACCCTGCCGGTGGAACGGCTGGCCGTCTACGACCCGGCCGTCTCGGTGAACCACAGCGTCACCGCCGACTGGACCGCGGAATATGAGCGCGCGACGGCGGCCGGCGACGACGACCGCGCCCTCGCGGTGCTGGTCAAGGGCCTCGAAACCGGCAGCGCCCTGTCCCGAATGCCGCTGTCCATGCTGACCCTGGCCAACAAGCTGGCGTCCGGCACGCCGCTCGGCAAGCAGTTGCGCGAGCTCATGCAGACCGGCGTCCGCGAGATCAAGGCCATCATCGCCGCCGACATGCCGGCCGAGCCGTTCCTGGAACTGCCCCTGGAAACGCTCATCATTGTGGGCGAGAAGAGCCCCGCGTACTTTGGCGTGGCCTGCGCCCAGATCCACGATGTGCTTTCCGGCTCGAGCTACACGATCCTGCCGGGCATGGGGCACGACGGCGTCAACAAGGCCCCGGACCGGCTGATCTCCGAGCTGAGCGCCTTCTTCGCCGGCTAAGGCAACGCGGGGTCAGATGCGGCCCATGTTGCCCGGCGGCACCGGCGCTACGTGACCCCGCGTTGCGTTATTTGGCGGCCGGCTGTTCGGCCCCGGCGGTCTTGCGCATCATGACGGACAGCACGACGGCGGCGAGGGCAATGACTGCCGCCGTCAGGAACGCGGCGTGCATGCCGGCGACGATTCCCGCGGCGGCGGATACAACGGCGTAGATCGAAACCAGGAGCGCCGTACCGGCGGCGCCGGCCACCTGCTGCAGTGTGCTCATGATCGCCGAACCGTGGGAGTAGAGGTGCGGCGGCAGCGGGTTCAGCCCGGTGGTGAAGGCCGGCGTGAACAGGAGTGCCAGGCCCAGGCTCAGGGCCACATGCAACGCAATGATCCACCAGACAGGCGTGCCCGCATCGAGCATGGAGAACTGCCACAGGGCCAGCACCATCAGGACCGAGCCGGTGACCGTCAGGGGCAGCGGCCCGACCTTGTCGAAGAGCCGGCCGATGAACGGACCCAGCAGGCCCATCGCGAGGCCCCCGGGCAACAGGGCAAGGCCCGTCTCCAGCGACTTCAGCCCGCGGATTTCCTGCAGGTACAGCGGCAGCAGGATCACCACGCCGAACAGGGCGATCATGGCCACCACCAGCAGCAGCACGGACACGGTGAACATCCGGAAGTTGAACGCACGCAGGTCCAGCAGCGGCGCGTCGGACCTCTGCAGCCTCAGCTGGCGAAGCACGAAAGCCAGCATTGCCACGACGCCGACGGCGAGCGCAATGACGGCAGGGCTGCCGGATCCTGCGCTGCCGCCGCCGATCTGGCTCAGCCCGTACACGAGCCCACCAAAGGCAGGCACCGTCAGCACGACGGACAGGGCATCCAGCCGGGTCTTCTCCGTTTCGCCGACGTTCCTCAGGAACCTGGCGCCGATGGCAAACGCGGCGAGGGCGATCGGCAGGACAAAGACGAACATAAAGCGCCAGGAAAAGTGCTCCAGGATCAGGCCGGAAACCGTGGGGCCCATCGCCGGCGCGACCGAGATGGCGATGCTCACGTTGCCCATCACGGCGCCGCGGCGCTCCACCGGCACGAGCGTGAGGATGGTGGTCATCAGGAGTGGAAGCATGATCGCCGTGCCGCAGGCCTGGACGATGCGGGCCAGCAGCAGGACTTCGAAGCCCGGCGCCAGGGCAGCCAGCAGCGTGCCGCCGGAGAACAGGCCCATCGCGAGCATGAACACGGCACGGGTGGAGAGACGCTGCAGGATGAACCCGGTGGTGGGAATCACGACGGCCATCGTCAGCATGAAGCCCGTGGACAGCCACTGCACGGTGGGCGCATCGATGTCCAGGTCCACCATCAGCCGCTGCAGGGCCACGTTCATGATGGTCTCGTTGAGGATCACGACGAACGTGGCCACCAACAACGTGACGATGATCGTGACGGATTCCCGGGAGATCTTCGCCGGGGCGGCGTTGGTGGTGACGTCTGTCGACATGGGTATTCCCTCAGGGAGTTGGGTGTGGGTCCGGCGAGCGTCGGCGCTGCTGCAGGTTCAAACAGCCTAAGCCCCGGCCGCATTCCCGTCTGAAGGCAACGCGGGGTCAGACACGGCCCATGGAGAGCCACCGGATGGGCGCCAGGTGACCCCGCGTTGCCTTTAGTTCAGGAGTCCAGCGGCACGTTGTCGATCAGCCGCACCGGGCCGACCTTGGCTGCGATGATGGCCAGTCCCTCGCCGCGGAACGGGGTGTCCTTGCAGTTCTCGGCGAGCGGTTCGAGGGTGCGCGGATCCACGACCTCGAAATAGTCCAGCCCCACGAGCGGCTGCGATTCCACCAGCGCCCGCGCAGATTCCAGGTCCAGCGGCTCATGGGCCTTGGCCCGTTCCTCGATCAGCCGCAGGGCCCGGGACAGCACGAGCGCCGCCTCACGCTCCGTCCCGGACAGGAATCGGTTGCGGCTGGACAGCGCGAGGCCGTCCGCGGAGCGCACGATCGGCACGGCCACGATCTCCACCGGGAAGTTCAGGTCTTCGACCATGCGCCTGACCAGGGCCAGCTGCTGCGCATCCTTCTGGCCGAAATAGGCCCGGTACGCGGAGAGGCCCGCCCCGGGCATCCCATAGTGCAGCAGCTTTGCCACAACGGTCAGGGCGCCGTCGAAGTGTCCGGGACGGGAGGTGCCCTCCCACTTCTCCCCCATCGGCCCCGCGGTGATCCGCACCAGCGGCTCTCCGCCGGGGTAGACCTCATCCACCGAAGGTGCGAACGCCAGGTCCACGCCCTCGGCCTCCAGCAGGGCCAGGTCCGCATCCAGGGTGCGGGGGTAACGGTCCAGGTCCGCGGCCTCGCCGAACTGCAGCGGGTTGACGAAGATGCTCGCCACCACGACGTCGTTCTGGCCGACGGCGGTGCGCGCCAGCTGGGCATGCCCCTCGTGCAGGGCGCCCATGGTGGGGACCAGGCCCTGGGACGCGCCGCGCTTCCGCGAGAGCAGCCGGGTGCTTTGGGCGCGCAATTCGGCCGCCGTCGTCACGAGTTGGATTGCCATGTCAGGGTCCTTCCTTAGGGTTGCGCCGCTTCAGCGTCGGGGTCGCCGCCGTCGACGTCACCGCCCGGCTCTTGGCCTGCGGTGTCAAGCGCCTGCCTGATGCCGTCAAGTTGTTCCGGCCGCAGCAGTCCCCGGCTTCCTGCCCGGCGGGCCGTCGCACGGGCCATGGCCAGGTACGCCTCCAGAATATCCCCGCCGGAACCGCCGTCGTGCTCGCGGAGGGCCTCCGCGTGCGCCGCCACGGTGCCCGCGTCCCCGCGTGCCACCGGCCCGGTCAGTGCCGATTCCCCCGAGGCGAGGGCGTTTTCCAGGGTGGCCCGCAGCAGCGGCCCCAGCATCCGCTCCGGGGCGTCGACGCCGACCTCCCGGAGGAGCTGCGAGGCCTGCGCCACGAGGGTGACCAGGTGGTTCGAGCCGTGCGCGAGGGCCGCGTGGTAGAGCACGCGATCGCCCTCGGCGATCGCCACAGGCTCGGCGCCCATTTCCACCACAAGCGCCTGGGCGATCGGCAGCATCGCAGGGTCCGCCGTGACACCGAAGGTACAGTCCAGCAGCCGGGTGAGGTCCAGGCTCATGCCGGTGAAGGTCATCGCCGGGTGCAGTGCCAGCGGCACCGCACCGGCGGCGCGGACCGGATGCAGGATGCCGACCCCGAAACGGCCGGAGGTGTGCGCCACGAGCTGGCCGGGCTGCCAGGCGCCGAGCTTGGCAAGGCCTTCCACGAGCGGGCCAAGGGCGTCATCCGGGACCGCCAGCAGTACCAGTTCGGCGCGTTCCACGATGTCCTGCACCGCGAGGACGGGCACCCCGGGGAGCAGGGTTGCGGCGCGTTCGAGGCTGGCCTCGGAGACGGCGGACACCCCGATGATGGCGTGCTCGGCGCCGCGCAGGGCCGCACCGAGCACGGCGCCGACCTTGCCGGCACCGATGATTCCGACGCCGAGGCGTCCTGGCTTAGCCATGTTGCGGGCCTTCCTGTTGCTTGGGAGCCGGCCGCGCCTGCGCCAGCCAGTGTTCACTCCTCTGGAGTTTCCGGGCGGCGCGGGCGCGGACGGACTGCGCCTCGAACAGTGCCCGGCCTTCGTCCAGGCCGGCCTGGACGAGCCTCGGGGACACCGGCCCGGCCGTGGTGTGCAGGACCAGGTCAACCACCCTGAAGCGCCGGGCCAGCGGACCCTGTTCGAGCGCGATCGACTGCGTACGCTGATGCGGCACCACCACCAGGTGCCGCCACCAGCGTCCCGAGCGGATCAGCAGGGCGGTGTCCGTGGCGGTGAAGCCGTTGCGGCGCCAGCCCAGCGGCGCGAGCAGGCGGGCGCGGCGCGGCGTCGTAATGAACCCGGCGTCGGCGTCCCGCCTAGCCGCGCGTGTCCGGTCCGCCAACCCGGTGAGGCCCGCGGTGAAGACCCGCACCGGGTCCGGGGTCCCGGGATCGGGCAGGACCAGGGAGAGCATCGACAGCACGTCGGCCACGGTCCCGACGGGCAGGAGCGTTGTCCGGGCCGAGCCCTCCCCGCTGTTTCCCGCGGCCCCGTAGCCGGCCACGTTGACCTGCATCCGGTACCAGCCGAAGATCCGCCACAGCGGCGGCTGGCTGACCCGCAGCGCCTGGATCCTGCCCGGCGGCAGCGTCTGCGCCCGGGTGTCCAGCAGCCCGTAACGCAGCCTGATGCCGTCCGGGGACACGGCGGCGGTGAAGTTGTAGCCCTTGCTGAACATCGACCAGTAGGCGGCCACCAGGCCCAGCGCCGCCGGGATCAGGTAGAGGTAGAAACCGCGGTTCTCGGTGACGGCGGACAGCACCACGGAGGCAACGGCGCCCAGCACCACACCGACGCTCTGCTCGCTCAGGACCAGCGATCCGGCAAGGCGCGACGGCGGTACGGTCAGCACCGCCTGTTCGGGGGCCTCGGCGGCGGCTGCCCCGGGGCGCTCCGGATCCGGCGCGACGCCGGCCGCGCGGGCCAGGATCGTCGCACGCAACTGCCGCGCCTCCTCCATCCGGAGGTATGCGAGCCGCACGGCCGACTCCCCGGCGTCGGCTACCTCAAACCTGAGCTCGGCCAGTCCGAAGATCCGGGCCAGCAGCGGCTGCACGACGTCGATCGCCTGCACCCGGTCCAGCCGGGCCTGCCGCTGCTGCTTGAAGAGGAAACCGGTGTTGACGCGGACGTAGCCCTGCGCCACCTGATAGCGGGTGAAGTACCAGCTCAGGATGTAGCCGAGCACGGTCAGCAGCAGCACCGCCCCGCCGCCGAGCAGCAGCCACGGCGCCCGGCCCGCGAGCCGCTCGTCCACCAGCGGAGCCCCCTGCAGGAGCCGCTCGAAGGTGTCGCGGCCGAAGAAGAATCCCATCGCGGCCAGCGCCACCCAGCCCCGGACGAAGGGCGACGCCGGGTGCACCCGCCGCCAGCCGCCGTCGGGCGTTTGATCCGTCCCGGCCCCGTCGGACAGCTGCGGGGCAACCCCGTTGCCGCCGGGCATCACAACAGGTCCCTCATGGCCAGGCCGTCACTGCGGATCCGTCACAGCCCGGCCAGGCGGGCTTCGCCGCGGACGGACAGCTGCTCGCGGAGCCGCGCGCCCTCGGCGGCCGGCAGGCCAGGAATCCCGGCCGTGGTCCCGGCGGAGGCGGTGTGCAGTTTCACGGTGCACAGGCCCAGGCCGCGCTCCACCGGCCCCGCACCGATATCCACGTACTGCATGCGGCCATAGGGGACCACAAGCGTGCGCTGGAAAAAGATGCCGCGGCGGATGAGCAGGTCGTCCTCGCGCTCGGCGTAACCGATGGAACGCACCTGGCGCGGGATGAGCACCAGCCGCCAGAGGGCCAGGAGCAGCATCGCAACGGGCACGGCAACCGCCAGCCACAGCGGGGGCCACGTCCACGATCCGGCCAGGACAAACACGAGCGGCAGCGACAGCACGGCGACAGCGATGAGGTTTCCGAGGGCCCAGCCCGCGAGGCGCACCGTGATGTATCTGGGCGAGACCCGCAGCCAGGTGATTCCCGGCGGGTCAATCGCCTCGGTATGCATATTCGCCTTCCGCGGTCGGCTTGCGTTTTCCTTGCAGCCCGGGGGCCGAGTCGGCGTCGCCGTCTTCGGGCGGAATCCGGCAGAACCGTTCCACGACGAGGCCGACGACGATCATGGCCAGCCCGCCGCCGGCCATGGCGAGTGCCTGCCAGGTGATGGCCTGGTTGCTGCGCAGGTTCCAGAGCCGCAGCTGCTCCGCGAAGATCCCGGCGTGCCAGCCCAGCAACACGGTTCCCGTGTACGCGCAGGCCTGGGCCAGGACGAGGGTCCAGACGGCCAGGATGGGGTTGAGCATCTTCTTTTTCTTGCCGTTGCGCCAGCGGAGCACCCGGATGCCCAGCACCAGGGTCAGGACCAGGATCACGCCCATGGTGATGAGCGCCGTAAGCGGCAGCACCGGCGTCGCCAGGCCGTAGCGGGTGGTCATTATGGTTGCGGCCCAGCCTGCCCCGACCAGGGCCACGCAGATGACCACGAGGAGCCAGGGATTGGTCAGCTTCACGGCTGCTCCGCTCCTGCCACGCCGCTGGCGTGCTGGAAGCCGTCGAACGGCGTCAGGTCGGCGAAATCCGCGGCTTTGGCGGCGAGATCGCCGACCGGCTCGCCGTTCAGCTCGGCCGCGGGATCGATCAGCGACCACGGATAGAGCACGAAGGCCCGCTCGGCGGCACGTGGATGTGGCAGCGTAAGCGCGGGGTCCGAACTTACGAGGTCCCCGTACGTGATGATGTCCACGTCCAGGGTCCGCGGGCCCCACCGGACGCCACGCACCCTCAGGTGCTGCTGCTCCACGGCGTGGCAGTGGCTGAGCAGCTCCGCCGCGGTGAGGCTGGTCTCGACGGCGATGACCATGTTCAGGAAGTCCGGCTGGTCCGGCGGGCCGCCCACCGCCTTCGTCTGGACGATCGGCGAGATGGCCAGCAGCCGGACCTCGGGCGGATCAACGAGATCGGCGACGGCGGCGGTCAGGGTGTCGTTACGCTCCCCCAGGTTGCTGCCGAGCGCTATCACGGCGCGGGTGTAGGCGGGGCTCATGACGGGGACTGCTGCACGCGGTGCACGCTGACGGCGACGTCGGCGAATTCGACCTCGATGGGCGCCTTGGGTTTGTGCACGGTGATGTCCACGGCGGTGACGGGGAACTTCGCGAGCACGTCGTCGGCGATCCGCACGGCCAGTGCCTCGATCAGGTTCAGCGGCTCCCCCGTGATCCAGCTCCGGATGCAGTCGGCCACTTCACCGTAGTGCGCGGTGTCCAGGACGTCGTCAGAGACGGCGGCCTTGCCGAAATCGAGGTGCAGCACGGCGTCAACAACGAAAGGCTGTCCGTTGCGGCGTTCGAAGTCGAACACCCCGTGATGGCCGACGGCGGTGACACCGCTCAGCGTGATCTGGTCCATGGCGGCGGCCGGATCAGTTATGGCCGGGGGCGGCCGGCTTAGTCGCCGCGGGGGCTGAAGGTGCCATGTGTGCGGCGACCTTGACAGCGTCAAGGCTGGGGCCGACGTCGTGCACGCGGACTGCCCAGGCGCCGCGGAAGGCGCTGATCGCGGTGATGGCGGCGGTGGCGGCATCGCGTTCCGGTGGCAGGGCGGCCTTGCCGGCCACCGTCAGGAGGGTGCCAAGGAAGCGCTTGCGCGAGGCGGCCACGAGGACCTTGTGGCCCAGGGCCTGAAGGACGTCCAGGTGCTTCAGGAGTTCCCAGTTCTGCACATCGGTCTTGGCGAAGCCCAGGCCCGGATCCACGATGATCTGCTCCGGGGCGACGCCGGCGGCATAGAGCTTGTCCCGGACGCCGGCGATTTCCGCGGCGACGTCTTCCGCCACGTTCCGGTAGTCCGTCAGCGAGTCCATGGTGCTCGCATTTCCGCGGCGGTGCGTCAGGATGTAGGGGACCTTGGTGCGGGCAGCCAGTTCGGCCATCTCCGGCTCCATGGTCAGCCCGGAGACGTCGTTGATGACCGCAGCGCCGGCTTCGAGCGCGGCGGCCGCGGTGGCCGCGTGGGTCGTGTCGATGCTGACCAGGGCGCCGGCCTTCACGAGCGCCTCGATGACCGGCAGGACGCGCCGCTTCTCCTCTTCGACGCTGACCTCGGCCGCGCCGGGGCGCGTTGACTCCCCGCCGACGTCGATGATGTCGGCCCCCGCGTAGAACATCCGCAGCCCGGCGGCGATGGCGGTATCCGCCGTCGGGTGCTTGCCGCCGTCGCTGAAGGAGTCCGGGGTGACGTTCAGGATGCCCATCACGAGGGTCCGGTCCGTGGGCAGGTCCTTGAAGCGCGCCACCGGGCGGGGCTTGCGCAGGATGGGCAGGGGCGAGGTTGCCGGCCCGGTTCCAGGGGCTGCAGCGAGGGAGTCCATTGTCTGTTGTATTACCTTCCGATGATGAGGCTCATGGCTTCGGCACGGGTGGCCGGGTCATGCAGTTGCCCGCGTACCGCGCTGGTGACGGTCTTGGCACCGGGCTTGCGGATGCCGCGCATGGACATGCAGAGGTGTTCGCATTCGATGACGACGATCGCGCCGCGCGGTTTGAGGTGGGCGACGAGGGCTTCGACGATCTGGGTGGTCAGCCGTTCCTGGACCTGCGGGCGGCGGGCGAACATGTCCACCAGCCGCGCCAGCTTGCTCAGGCCGGTGACCTTGCCGTCGTGCGAGGGGATGTAGCCGACGTGCGCCACCCCGTGGAACGGCACGAGGTGGTGCTCGCAGGTGGAGTAGAAGGGAATGTCCTTGACCAGCACCAGTTCCTCATGGTCGAGGTCGAAGGTGGTGGCCAGGATTTCAGCCGGATCATGGTGCAGGCCGGCGAACATCTCGGTGTAGGCCTTGGCCACCCGCTTCGGGGTGTCCACGAGTCCGGAGCGGTCCGGGTCCTCGCCGATGGCCAGCAGGATTTCCCGCACCGCCGCCTCGATCCGGGGGCGGTCCACGGCCGAAACGGGCGTGGACGCATCCCCCGTCATCGGGGCGGCGGTGGCAGGAATATTGTCGTCGTCAAAGATGAAAGTCACGGAAACAGCCTAGCCGGGATGGCCGTCGGGCCCCAGATCCGTGACACCGCCCTGGAAGGGCTCCTGGCTGGCGACGCCCTGGGCGTGCGGCGGGAACGTGTCCAGCGGTTCCTCGAGCCGGGCGTGCGTGGCTTCCTCCTGGGCTTCCCGCTCGGCCTTCTCCATCCGGGATTCCACCGGACCGGCACCCTGGATCGGGCGGGTCTCCTTGGAGAGCCAGATCTCACGGAAATCGCGCTTGCGGATGTTGGTGAAGACCTGGGCAATCTCGGCCTGGTTCAGGGTTTCGCGTTCCAGCAGCTCAAGGGCCAGCGAGTCCAGGACGTCGCGGTTTTCGGTCAGGATGGCGTAAGCCTCGTCGTGGGCGCCTTCGATCAGGCGGCGGACTTCCTCATCGACGATGTAGGCGATCTGGTCCGAATAGTTGCGCTCGTGGCCGGCGTCGCGGCCCAGGAAGGGCTCGCCGCCGCCCTGGCCGAGGCGCACGGCCCCGACGCGCTCACTCATGCCGAACTCGGTGACCATCTTCCGGGCGATCCCGGTGGCCTTTTCGATGTCGTTGGACGCGCCCGTGGACGGATCGTGGAAGACGAGCTCTTCCGCGACGCGGCCGCCCATGGCGTACGCCA
Organism: Arthrobacter sp. PAMC25564; assembly: GCF_004798705.1. Classification (NCBI taxonomy): domain Bacteria; kingdom Bacillati; phylum Actinomycetota; class Actinomycetes; order Micrococcales; family Micrococcaceae; genus Arthrobacter; species Arthrobacter sp. PAMC25564. The sequence goes on from NZ_CP039290.1 coordinate 472,867, forward strand.
TCTGGTCGAGCAGCTCGTTGCGGGTGACCGAGTACTTGTCGTTTTCCGGGACCACCATGGTGTAACCCAGGGCGCGGCCACGCGGCAGGATGGTGATCTTGGTGACCGGCGCCGAGTTCCGCAGGGCCGCCGCCACGAGGGCGTGTCCGCCTTCGTGGTAGGCGGTGACCTTGCGCTCGTGTTCCTTCATGACCCGGCTGCGCTTCTGCGGGCCGGCCATGACCCGGTCGATGGCCTCGTCGAGGGCGCGGTCGTCGATCAGGTTGGCGTTGGAGCGTGCGGTCAGCAGGGCGGCCTCGTTGAGCACGTTGGCCAGGTCCGCGCCGGTGTAGCCGGGGGTCTTCTTTGCCACGGCCCGCAGGTCCACGCCCGGAGCCATCGGCTTTCCCTTCGCGTGGACCTTCAGGATCTGGTCGCGGCCGATCAGGTCGGGGGCCTCGACGGAGATCTGGCGGTCGAAGCGGCCCGGGCGCAGCAGGGCCGGGTCGAGCACGTCGGGGCGGTTGGTGGCCGCGATCAGGATGACGTTGGTCTTGACGTCGAAGCCGTCCATTTCAACCAGCAGCTGGTTGAGGGTCTGCTCGCGTTCGTCGTTGCCGCCGCCGATGCCGGCACCGCGGTGGCGGCCGACGGCGTCGATCTCGTCCACGAAGATGATGGCCGGCGCGTTCGCCTTGGCCTGTTCGAACAGGTCGCGGACGCGGGAGGCGCCGACGCCGACGAACATTTCCACGAAGTCGGAACCGGAGATGGAGAAGAAGGGCACCCCGGCCTCACCCGCAACGGCGCGGGCCAGGAGGGTCTTTCCGGTGCCCGGAGGGCCGTAGAGCAGCACGCCCTTGGGGATCTTGGCGCCAACGGCCTGGAACTTGGCCGGCTCCTGGAGGAATTCCTTGATTTCTTCGAGTTCTTCGACGGCCTCGTCGGCGCCGGCGACGTCACTGAAGGTGACCTGTGGCATGTCCTTGTTGACCAGCTTGGCCTTGGACTTACCGAATTGCATGACCTTGGAGCCGCCGCCCTGCATGCGGGAGAGCAGGAACCAGAAGAGGACGCCCAGCAGAAGCACGGGGATCAGGAGCGAGAACAGCCCGGAGAACCAGTTGTTCTCGACCGGCTGGTCGGTGAAGCCGCTCGGCGGCTTGGAATCCGTGACGGCCTTGACGACGTCCTGGGCACGGGCGTTGACGTAATAGAACTGGACGTTCTTGCCCTTGTCCTGGCCGTCGACCGAAAGGTTGTCCTTGAGCACCAGGTCCACACGGTTCTCGGCGTCGAAAATCTTGGCCTGTTCAACCTTGCCGCCTGCGGTCAGCAGTCCAAGGCCCTTGTCCGTATCGATCCGGTTTGAGCCGCCCGGTGCCAGGGTGGCAAAGGCCAGAAGCAGCATACCGACAACGACGACAATCCAGATGCCCGGGCCCTTGAAGAAACTCTTAGCTTTCATCTGTTCGGGGCTGGCCCCGTCCCTCCTGGTAGTGCTGCACGGCGACCGTTCTGCGCGCGTGTGGTGCTGCGTCAGTGTCTAGCTATACACCGTCGCAATAACTCACGCACGGTGAAGTCCAAAAGTTCCCTCTGGGCGTAGCGGACCGGGACGGTTTTGACTCAGGACAGACCCAGCCGGGTCACAGGAATGGCGCATCACCGGGCCGGGGCAGGCGCGCCGCTACTCGTAGACGTGCGGTGCGAGGGTGCCGACGAAGTCCAGGTTGCGGTACTTCTCTGCGTAGTCCAGGCCGTAACCCACGACGAACTCGTTGGGGATGTCGTAGCCGACGTACTTGACGTCGATCTTGACCTTGGCGGCCGTGGGCTTGCGGAAGGCGGTGCAGATTTCGACCGAGGCCGTGCCGCGTGATTCCAGGTTGGTCTTGAGCCAGGACAGCGTCAGGCCGGAGTCGATGATGTCCTCGACGATCAGGACGTCCTTGCCCATCAGGTCCGTGTCGAGGTCCTTGAGGATGCGGACGACGCCGGAGGACTGCGTGCCGGAGCCGTAGGAGGAGACGGCCATCCAGTCCATCGAGACGTGGCTGTGCAGGGCCCGGGCCAGGTCTGCCATGACCATGACGGCGCCCTTGAGCACGCCGACGATCAACAGATCACGGCCTTCATAGTCCTTGTCGATCTCGGCAGCGAGTTCGGTGATCCGGGTCTGGATCTGTTCCTTGGAGTACAGAACGTGCTTGAGGTCTGCCTGGACGTCGTTTGAATCCACCAATGGCTCCTGTGTAGATGCGGGGTCGACTAGATAAGGGGCGGTTTGTGAGGCCGGAATACAAGCTTCCCACAGCGCGCGCCCTGCCGGGGCACGCCGGCGGCGTCGGACTGCCCCGCCGTGAGCAGTCGCGCGAGCGAGAGCCGGTAGACGCTGACCCCGCCGGGGAGCTCCACCGGGCCGGCCGATCCCTGCCGGCGCAGCAGCGCTTCCGCGGCGAGCAGGCGCTGGTAACTGGGCTGTTGACCGCCGACGGCGGCGGCCGCCTTGGCGATGACCCGGAACCTCACGGCCGGGGCCAGTTCGCGCAGGGCGTCCTCGGGGAGGCTGATCTCAGCCCCGGACTGCTCCCGCAGCCGGGCAAAGGTGTCGTTCGCCACGTCCTCAAGGAAATCGGCGTCGAGCTGCAGGATGGCGGCGGTCCTGGCCAGCGACTCGGCGACTCCCGGTCCGAGCTTTTTCTCGAGCAGCGGCAACACCTCGACGCGTGTCCGGGACCTGGCAAAGGCCGGATCGGCGTTGCTGGGATCATGCCAGGGATCCAGGCCCTCCACGGCGCAGATCTCCAGGGTCTGGTCCCGGCGCAGGCCGAGGAAGGGCCGGAGCAGTCGGCCGCGGGCCGGACGCATCCCGGCAAGGGACCGGGTCCCGGAACCCCGCGCCAGCCCCAAGAGGACCTGTTCGGCCTGGTCATCGAGGGTGTGCCCGAGCAGGATCGCCCCTGCGCCGGTTTCGTCGGCGATGCCTTCGAGCGCCGCATGGCGGGCGTCCCGGGCAGCTGCTTCCGGGCCCATGCCGGTGGCGGCGACCTCGACGGCCCGGACCGCGACGGGTGCGAGTCCCAGTTCCCGGAGCACCCGGGCCGTGGTGGCGGCCACCGCGGCGGAGCCCGGCTGCAGCTGGTGGTCAACGACGACGGCGCCAACGGACACCGGGCGGCCGTCCACGTGCCCGCGGCGGGCGAAGTAGGCGGCGACGGCCGCGAGGGCCAGCGAATCGGGGCCGCCGCTGCAGGCGACGAGCACACGCTCCGGGTAGCCGGCGGCGGCCAGTGCGTCCTGCAGCATTTTCCGCGCCGTGCCGACGACGGGCGCGAGCCGGCCGGGCCTGCGTCGTCCGGTGGGAACGGCGGGGCCGCCGGCGGCGGGAGGTGGGCCTGGAGGTGCGGCGGGGGGTTTGCTGGCAGGCACCGGGACTAGAGCCCCATCCGTTCGAGCCAGAGCTTCGAATCGTGGATCTCGGTTTCGGTTGGCAGCTGGGCCGCGGAGTCCCAGACCCTGTTGAAGCCTTCCATCCCCGCCACGGCGACGACCTCTCGGACGAACTTTGCGCCGTCGCTGTACTGGCGCATCTTGGCATCGAGGCCCAGGAGGTTGCGGATGAACTTCTCGATCACGCCGTGGTTCTTGCCGCGCGAGTTGAAGCGCTGCCGGATGGTCTTCACCGAGGGGACGATGCCGGCGTCGACGGCGTCCATCACCACGTTGGCGTGACCTTCGAGCAGGCTCATGAGGGCCGTGAGGCGGGAGAGCGCGGCTTTTTCCTCCGGATTCTGCAGCAGGTCAAGGATGGCGCCGCGGCCGGGGACGGCACCGGGCGCGGCCCGGTCCTTGAGCGACTTTGCCGCAGCCGAGGCCCGCTCCATGAGGGAATCGACGTTGCCCAGCAGCTGGCCGCTGAGGTTCTCAATCTCGTCCAGCATGTGGTGCCGCAGCCACGGGGCGGCCGCGAACTGCACCCGGTGGGTTTGTTCATGCAGGCAGACCCAGAGCCGGAAATCAGCGGGTTCTACGTTGAGGTCGCGTTCCACGGAGATGATGTTCGGGGCCACGAGCAGCAGGCGTCCGGCGGCGGGGGCCGTGGAGTTTTCGGCCAGCGCGGAGAAGGGATCGTACTGGCCCAGGACCTTGCTGGAGAGGAAGGCCAGGACCGCGCCGAGCTGCCCGCCGGTGATGGCGCCGCTGACGCTGGCCGCGCCTGTACTGACGGTGCCGCGGCGGCCCTCGAGCATCCTTTCCATCGCGGGCTGGAGCATGACGGCGAAGCTCTGGGTGTTCGCCCTGGCCCAGGATGCCCGGTCCACCACTAGGACCGAGGAGTCCCGCAGGTCCCGAGCGGCCTCGAGTCCGGTGATGTCGTGGACGTGGGGCACGGAGATCTCGGCCATGAGCCGCAGATTGTCCACCGCGGCACCGATTTCGGCGGATCCCAGGGTGGGCCCGGCAGGCGCCAGGCGGGCGGCCGTCGCAGCGGCAAGTTCCCAGTTGACGAGGTTTTGGGCTTGGGCTGATGTCTCGCGTGCAGAGGACTCCATAGGATCCATCAGATCACAGCGGGCTGGCGTTCCGCCTTAAGTTCGCTGACCGGCGAACGAGTCCGCTGACCGGCGAAGGCCGCGTCAGCGGCAGCCGCAGCCGGCCAGGAGTGACGCGGCCCGGTCCAGGGCGGGCTTGTTGGCGGCGCCCGGAGTCAGCCCGTTGCCGATGAAGGAGAACACGAGCAGCCGGCCGTCGGCGTCGACGACATAGCCGCTGAGCGCGATCACGGTGTTCAGCGTGCCCGTCTTGGCGCGGACCAGGCCCGCGCCGCGTGCCGTGGACGCATCGGTGTAGCGGTCCCCCAGCGTTCCCGTGAGGGCGGCCACCGGGAACCCGGCAAGGGCGGCGCGGAGCCGCGGGTCCGGGCCGGAGGTTATGGCGCGGACCACTTCGGTGAGCTGGCGGGCGGAGACCTGGTTGGCCAGGGCGAGGCCGGAGACGTCGGCCGCATGGAGGGTTTCCGTGGGGATGCCCAGCTCCCCCAGTTGCTGCAGGACGGTTGCGATGGCGCCGTCGTTGCTCCCGGGCCGGCCGCTGGCGAGGGCGGACATCCGGCCCATCACCTCGGCGAGGAAGTTGTCCGAGGTCCGCAGCAGCAGGTCCACCTGCTGGCCTACCGTCGCGGACTGGACCTCCGCCAGGATCCGCGCGTTGCCGGACGGTACCGGCGCCGGTACCCGTTCGACGCCGGGCGCCACCGTCAGTCCCGCCGCCGCGGCGGCGGTTGCGAGCTGGGCGGAGAACGCCTCGGCCGCGCCCATCGCGGCGTCCTGGGGTCGGGGGCCGGTGGTGCTGGCCGGGTCGAAGCGTGCCGAGTTCAAGGCCAGAGGGAACAGCGGGGCCGTCTCCCCGGCCGCGACGTCATCGGGGCTCCAGGCCGGGTTGAGGGAAGGCCCGGTGAAGAGGGAGTCATCCAGCTGCACCGATACGGTGCCGGCCGCGCCGTCGTGCCGGAGGGCCTGGACGGTCGCCTTTGCGAGCGTGGCGAGCCCGGCATGGCCGAGGACTGCGTCCGGGGCTGACTCGCCGGCGCCCAGGAGGACGTCTCCTCCGCCGGTGAGGACCACGGAGCCGGGAGCGGACCCCGCCACCACCTTGGTACTGAAGCGCCGGTCCGGGCCCAGGACGCGCAGCGCCGAAACCGCGGTCAGGAGCTTCATGTTGGACGCCGGTACGCGGGTCTCGTCCCCTGCGCGGTCAAAGAGCAGCGCTCCGGTGGCGGCGTCCTGCACCACACCGGTGAAGGCTCCGGCGCCGTCGGTTTTCAGGGCGTCGTTAAGCTGGGCGGCGAGGGCACCGGGGCCAGGGACGGGCGCGGAACTGCTGAGCGGCTGGACCGCCCCGGCGCCGGTGCCGCCGGGTGGACTCAGGCGGGTGGGGACCTGCTGCCAGGGAGCGGGCGTGTCTGCGGCGGCCGCGGAGCTGTCCGGACGGTGGAAGGCAGGCGCGATTGCCAGGCCGGCAGGGATCGCGAGCGCCACCACCAGGAGGGTCAGGAACAGCATCGGGAGGATGCCCCGCAGCAGGCCCGCCACCGGGTCCGTGCCTGCGCGGCTGGCTCTGCGTTTCATGCTGCTGCTGGTCCTTTAGTCCTGAAATGTCCCCACTAGTTCCTGAAACCTGGGCCTCTCGCTATATCCTCAATAGTAGTCGGCGGCACCGGCAGTCCTTTTTGTGTGCCGCGCACCCCCGAAATCGTCAAGGAGCATTCCATGAAGCATGACGTGACCATCGAGATCCCCAAGGGATCACGCGTCAAGTACGAAGTCGACCACGAGACCGGCCGCATCCGTCTGGACCGCGTCCTGTTCACCTCGATGCAGTACCCCACACACTACGGTTTCTTCGAGAACACCCTTGGTGAGGACGGCGACCCGTTGGATGCGCTGGTGCTCCTGCAGGACTTCGATCTGCACCCCGGCGTGATCGTTGAGGCCCGCCCCATCGGCGTGTTCAACATGACCGACGACGGCGGCGGAGACGCCAAGGTCCTGTGCGTCCCGGCCGATGCCCGCTTCGACCACATCAACGAGATCAGCGATGTCAGCGAGTTCCTGATCAGGGAAATCGAGCACTTCTTCACCCGCTACAAGGACCTGGAGCCGGGCAAGTGGGTCAAGGCCGAGGGCTGGGGCGACCGCGCCGCCGCCGAAGCCGAGCTTGAGGCTTCCATCAAACGCTACGTGCCGGCCGCGCACTGACGCTTCCCCTCCTGCACCCCAACGCGGGGTCACTTACGGCCCATCCGGACACCCGGAATGGGCCGTAAGTGACCCCGCGTGGCTGGTTTAAGGGAGGGTCCGGCTGCGGATCCTTGCCCTGGCAACCACCCGGACAGCAGGTAGTGTTTGAGGCAGTATGTTCACGCTGACCATCAACCAAATCGACAGCCGGCGCGACGGCGATCGTGTGCCCCAGCTCCTCAAGGACCTGCGGCATATTCCGGCGCGCCTCGATTTCGACCGCTCCGTGGAGGACGAGGTCCAGGGCATCCTGGACTGCCCCCGCCAGGCCGTGGAAGCGGCGATGATCGGCCTGCGCAGCGGCAGCTGGTACGTCGGAATCGGCGTCGGGCCGGTCAATGAGCCCCTGCCGAACCAGATCAAGGACGCCTCCGGCCACGGGCTGGTCTATGCCCGGCGCGCCGTGGACCGGCTGCGCCACGGCAAGGACCGTGTCCCGGTGGCAGTGGAGGGCCCGCTGGCCGAACTGGCCGCCGAAGCGGAGGCCGTCCTGCGCCTGCTGGGCCATATTGTGCTGGACCGGAGTCCCGCGGAATGGCGGGTGCTGGATCTGCTGACCCCTGGCGTGCGTGGACAGCAGAAGGCCGTCGCGGCAGAACTCGGCATTACCACCCAGGCTGTCAGCAAGGCCGTTGCGCGGGCCCAGTGGAACGAGGAACACGCCGCGCGGCCCGCGGCGGCCCGGCTGCTGGGTCTTATTCTCGAGGCCCGCTAGCTGTTTTCCCTGAGCGCGGACTCCGGGCGGAGGATACTGCGCAGGACGTGGGCGGCGCCGTCGTCGTAAACCGAGTGGGTGACCTCGTCCGCGGCGGCGATGACTTCCTCGGGTGCCTGGCCCATGGCCACGCCACGGGCAGCCCAGGTGAGCATCTCGATGTCATTGCGGCCGTCGCCGACGGCGACCGTGCGGTGGGCCTCGATGCTCAGCCTGCCGCGGAGATGCTCCAGGGCACTGGCCTTGGTGACGCCCGCGGCGGCGATATCGAGCCATGCCGTCCAGCCCACCGAGTAGGTCACGCCGGCCAGCCCGATGTGGCGGATGGCCTTCGTGAATTCCTCGGGGGTGTTTTCGGAACTGAACACCACAACGCGCACGGCGGTGGCCTCCAGCATCGTCTGGAAGTCGACGCCGATTGCCTCGACGCCGAAGCTCGCGTCCTGGAAGCGCTCCGTGGAGAGGAAGTTGCCGTCCTCGTCCTCCAGGGCGTACTTGGCCGAGGGCAGCCGCTTGCGCAGGGCGCGGAGGGCCGGCCCCGGATCAAACGTGGCCTTGTGCAGCACCTCGTAGCCCTCGGAAAGGCTGGAATCGAGGCGCAGGGTAACGCCGCCGTTGGAGCACACGGCATAGCCGTTCTCAATGCCGATGTGCTCGATGATGGGCAGCGTGGCCTTGAGCGAGCGGCCCGTCGCGATCATGACGTGATGGCCCGCGGCCACAACGTCCTGGGCGGCTTCGCGGACGGGGACCGACATGTGGCCGTCGTGGTCCACGAGGGTGCCGTCGACGTCGAGGGCGATCATCAGTTTCCCGCCGTCGGTGTTCTGCTTGTTGTTTCGCTGGTCATCGTTGCGCTGGTCATCGTTGCCGGCGACTGAGGTTTCAGTCAATGTAGTCATTCAACAAGTAGAACAGAGACCCCCGGGAGCCGCTAGGATGCACGCCACAGCAGGGCGTGAACGTGGGGTGAAACTTCCGTGTCCTGGGGCCCGCGGGATCAGAGGACGGGGAAGACGGTCATCCCGCCGAGGTATTTCTGCAGCGCGGCGGGGATGTTGACGGAGCCGTCCGGGTTCTGGTGGTGTTCCAGGATCGCGACGATCCAGCGCGTGGTGGCCAGGGTGCCGTTCAGCGTGGCCACGGCCCGGGTGCCCTTGGGCGCGCCGTCCTCGTTGAACACGCGTTCGCGGATATTCAGGCGGCGCGCCTGGAAGGTCGTGCAGTTGGACGTCGAGGTCAGCTCCCGGTAGGCGCCCTGGGTCGGGACCCAGGCCTCGCAGTCGAACTTGCGGGCCGCGGAATTGCCCAGATCGCCGGCGGCGGTGTCGATCACCCGGTACGGCAGTTCGCACTTGGCCAGCATCTCCTCTTCCCACGCCAGCAGCCGGGCATGCTCGGCGGCCGCCTCCTGCACCGTGGTGTAGACGAACATCTCGATCTTGTTGAACTGGTGCACCCGGATGATGCCGCGGGTGTCCTTGCCGTGCGAACCGGCCTCGCGGCGGTAGCAGGAACTCTGCCCGGCGAAGCGGATAGGCCCGGCGGTGAGGTCCAGGATCTCGTCCGAGTGGTAGCCGGCCAGGGCCACTTCCGAGGTGCCCACGAGGTAAAGGTCGTCCTCGGCGAGACGGTAGATCTCGGCGTCGTGCTTGACGTCGAACCCGGTCCCCTGCATGATTTCGGGGCGGACCAGCGTGGGTGTGATCATGGGCACGAAGCCCACGTCGATGGCCTGCTCCATCGCCATCTGCATCAGCGCCATCTCCAGCCGGGCCCCGACGCCGCGGAGGAAGTAGAAGCGCGAGCCGGAGACCTTGGCGCCGCGTTCCATGTCGATCGCGCCGATCAGCTCACCGATTTCCAGATGGTCCCTGGGCTCGAAGTCGGTGAACCCGCGCGGCGTGCCGACCGTTTTGACCACGATGTAGTCATCCTCGCCGCCGGCCGGGACGCCGTCCTCAATCAGGTTGGGGACCACCCGGAGCAGCTCCTCATGGGTGGCCTGTGCGACGTCGGCTTCCGCGGAGGCAGCCTTGACAGAGGCGGCCAGGACCTTGACATCGGCGAGCAGGGCCTGCTTCTCCTCGCCCTTGGCCTTCGCGACCTTCTTGCCGAAGGCGTTCTGCTCGGCCCTCAGGTTCTCGAAGCGGATCAGTGCCGCGCGCCGGGCCGAGTCCGCGGCGATGATCGCGTCCACGACGGATTCATCTGCGCCGCGGGCGCGCTGGCTGGCCCGGAACTTGTCCGGATTTTCGCTGAGGTCTTTTACGTCGATCACCGGATAAGACTATCCAATCCGGTGCCGCAGGTGGGCAACCCTGCCACGGGGCAACGGCGGGATAGTGTTGGAGCACCATGCGCGATTGGCTGCTCTACCTCATCATTGCTGGAGTCCTGGCCTTCGCCGCCTCCAGCTGGTGGGGCGTGCGCCGGTTGAAGGCGAAGCACACCCGCAGCGCGGTCTGGGAAGAAACACACCGTCCCGGCCTGGGGCGGCAGAAGGTCGCCGTCGTCATGAACCCGATCAAAGCCAAGTCGGCAGAGGCCCGGGTGCTGATCAGCAATGCCTGCCGTGCTGCCGGTTGGGACCCGCCCCGCTTCTTTGACACCACCGCCGCGGATCCAGGCTTCTCGCAGGCCCGGCAGGCCGTGGACTACGGGGCCGACGTCGTCCTGGTGGGCGGCGGCGACGGCACCGTGCGCGTCGTGGCAGCGGTCCTGGCCGGCACCGACATTGCCATGGGACTGATCCCGCTCGGTACCGGCAATCTGCTTGCCCGCAATGTGCATCTGGACGTCTCCGATCTCCAAGGCAGCGTGCAGACAGCCTTGTTCGGGCATCAGCGCTTCATCGATACGGCGCGCATGAGGGTGGAGAACTCACGGACCGCGGAGTCCGCGGAACACCTCTTCCTGGTAATCGCCGGCATCGGTATGGACGCCGAGGTCATCGGCGACACCCATGACGGGCTGAAGAAGGCCGTTGGCTGGCTGGCCTACACCGAGGCGGGAGTCCGGCACCTGCCCGGCCGCCGCAAAAAAGTTTCCATTTCGCTGGATGGCCAGGCCGAGCAGACCCGGAAGATCCGCAGCGTGCTGTTCGCGAACTGCGGGCTCATCCCCGGAGGAATCGACTTCATCCCGCAGGCGATGATCGATGACGGCATGCTGGACGTGGTGGTGATGAGCCCGCGCAGCGCGATCGGCTGGCTGGCGATGTACTGGAAGATCGTCCTGAAACACAAGCGGACCCTGCCGGTGATGACGTACTACCGCTCCGGCAAGATCACGATCCGGTGCGCGGAGCCGATGCCGACGCAGATCGACGGCGACCCCTCGGGCGAGGCCACCAAGGTCACCGTCCAGGTGGCGCCGGGCTCGCTGCTGGTCAGGGTGAAGGAAGGCACCGAAGCGGGCTAGGCGCTGGCTTGCTTCTTCGCGGCTTCGTCTTTCGCAGCGGCGGACTTTTTCGCCTCAGCAGCGGCCTTCGCGGCCCGGGCCTCGGACTGCTCACGGATCATTGCCTGCTCCTCTTCGAAGCGCAGCCGGTCCGCACGGTCGGCGTCGTCGCCGTCCCAGTCCTGGTTTTCAGCAGTCGGCTTGGGATTGACAATCATTCCCTGGCCGTCATTTTCGGTACTGGTGCCTGACATGACCTGCTCCCTCTGGTAGAGGACTTCCCCAATATGGATCAGGCAAGCATACGCACAGTTTTCTAGGGGCGGAAGTGCCCCATCTGGCATTTGTCTACGCTGTGGGCGAAGCCTCCGGCGCCTGTCCAGGGGCCACTGATGCGCCGGTGAGAATGCTTTTCACCCATGCATGCGCCGCCCGGAATGCCTGGTCCGAGGTATGCGGTGCCACGTTCGTCCGGTGGCTGTCGGCGCGTCCGTAGGAACCCAGGAACCGGGTTGCCGGGCTGATCCGGTGCAGGCCCGCGAGGGCATCCGCCATCCTGGCATCGGCAACGTGGCCATCCGCGTCGATACTGAAGAAGTAGTGGCCGAGGTACTGGCCGGTGGGACGGGATTCGATCCGGCTCAGGTTCACGCCGCGGGTGGCGAACTGGTCCAGGATCTCCATCAGCGCGCCCGGGCGGTCCTTGGGCAACGGCACCACCACGGTGGTCTTGTCCGCGCCTGTCCGCTCGGGCAGCACGCCGGGCCGGCCCACCAGGACGAAGCGGGTGACGGCGCCGGGATTGTCGCCGATGTCTTCTGCCAGCACGGCCAGGCCAGGCTGCTGGGTGGCCACAATCGGAGCGCAGATCGCGGCGTCGTGGCGGGCTCCGTCCGCCAGGAGGCCCAGTGCGGCGGCGGCCGTGGACGACCCGGGGATATATTCAACATCAGGAATATTCGTGTCAACCCAGAACCTGCACTGTGCCCAGGCGTGGCCGTGGGTCGAGATGCGGCGGATATCCTCGATCCGGGTGCCGGGCCTGGCCACGAGGACAAAGCTGATCGGCACGAGGGCTTCGCGGAGGATCCGCAGCTCCGGGCCTGTTGCGATGGCGTCGAGGGTCGCCGTGACGCCGCCCTCGACGGAGTTCTCAATCGGCACCATGGCCGCGTCCGCCGAACCGGCCCGGACCTTGTCCAGCGCCGTGTTCACATTCGAGGACGGGACGCGGATGGCGTCCGCCGCGTCCGGGACCTGCATCAGGGCTGCCTCGGTAAAGGTGCCCTCGGGTCCGAGGAATGTGTAGGTGACGGTTGGAGCGGACATCGGCACTTCTTTCTGCGGTTAAAGGATGACCGGCTTGAGTCCGTTGTCGGACACCAGCGGCATTCCGGTTTCAAGCCACTGGTCCATGCCGCCCGCGACGTTCAGCGCGGAATAGCCCTGGCCCACGAGCCACTGGGCCGCGCGGAAGGACCGTCCGCCGGTGCGGCAGATGACGTAGAGATCCTCATCCGGGTCGAGCTCGTCGATCCGGGACGGAAGCTGGTCCAGGGGAATGTGCAGGGCGCCTTCGGCGTGTCCCGCAACCCATTCGTAGTCTTCACGGACGTCCAGGATCGTGGCCCCGTCGGGGATCTCGGACACTTTCACGGTATCGAGGTGGCTCATGGAAGTCCTTTCCGGAAATCTAAGGGTCCGTCCCAGCGTATCGCCCGCGGCCCGCGCCATGCCCTAGCAGGCGGCAGGTTACGCTTCAGGGATTCAGGAGTGTGGAGAGGAGACCCCATCCGTGGCTGAAATCCACGAGCTCTCGGCCGTGCGGCTGCGTGACGCGCTGCGCTCGGGCGAACTCTCGGCCCAACAGGCGGCGGCTCATTTCCTGGACCGGATCGCAGCCGGGAACCCGCACCTGGGCGCTTTCATCACCGTCACGGCCGAGCAGGCCCTCAAAGATGCGGCTGCGGCGGATGAATCCTATGCCGGCGCCGCAAGGGCAGGGACCGTGCCCATGCTTCACGGCGTGCCGGTCGCCTTCAAAGACCTGACGGACGTGGCCGGCGTCGTCACCACCCACGGCAGTGCCGCCCTCGAGCGCAGGCCCCCGCTGGCCGACGGGGCCCTGGCCGCCGGGCTCAAGGGTATAGGTGCCATCTCGCTGGGCAAGACGCAGGTTCCGGAGTTCGGGTTGACGGCGTACAGCGAAAACCGGATCGCACCGCCCTCACGCAACCCGTACGCGCTCAGCCGCAGCTCCGGGGGCTCCTCCGGCGGCAGTGCTGCCGCCGTGGCCGCGGAGCTGCTGCCCTTCGCCCCCGGGAGCGACGGCGGCGGCTCGGTCCGCATTCCCGCGGCGGCCTGCGGCCTCGTCGGGCTGAAACCCGGCCGGGGGCTTGTGCCCGCGGGAGAAAGCAGCGGAGATCCGGCCGGCCTGGTGGTCGCGGGTCCGCTGGCCCGCTCCGCCGCGGACGCGGCGCTGATGCTCGATGCGCTGGTTCCGGAGACGCCCGGGACCCCCGGGCCCGGCTACCTTGCGCAGGCCTCCCGGGAACCGCGCAGGCTGCGGATCGGCGTCAGCCTGGACAGCCCGTGGCACGCGCTCTTCCCCTGCGCCCCGGAGGACGAGTCGCTCGACGCCCTGGCGGAAGGCATCAGATTATTGGAGGCGGCCGGCCACGAAACCACGGAAGCCGCCATCCGCTACGACAACCGCTACCCGGACGCGTTCACGACGGCCTGGACCGCCGGCGTCGGAAGCGCCCGGATCGCTCCCCAACGCGAGGCGCTGCTGACCCCGCTCACACGGACGTTCCGGCGGCGCGCCCACCAGCGCAGTCCAGCCAGGCTCAGCGACGCCCTCGGGTTCCTGCGGCAGTTCCAGCGGGACACGATCGCCCAGTATTCCGCCTGGGACCTCATCCTGACGCCCGCACTGGCCCAGACCCCCCGCCCGGTGGGCTGGTTCACCGGTGCCGCCCACGGCGACGGCTACTGGCCCGCGGCCGAGTGGACGGGAGACGCCGACGGCGACTACCGCAAGCAGTGCGAATACGCGCCCTGGTCCTCGATGGTGAACGTGTGCGGGCTGCCGGCCGTCAGCATCCCGGTGCACTGGACCGGCGGCGCCAAAGGTGCCGGCCTGCCGATGGGCATCCAGCTGATCGGGCCGATGGGGTCCGAGGCGCTGCTGCTGCAGGTGGCTGCCCAGCTGGGTTTCTGACCCGCGCGTGGCTGTTGGTTGGGAATGGCGGTTTTCTTTCAGCCTCGAATGGCGGTTCCGGACCTCGTGTCGCGGACAGCCTGCAGTGCCGTGCGGGGAAATCTCGGGTCCGGCGTCAACAGGAACCGCCCTTCCCAACTGTGAAAATGCCCCCAAACGAAGTCAACAGTCACCCAGTTTCATATCAAACTGTGGTTTTACGAGGCGCCGGACTGATCGTTTGGTGATGCCAACTGTGGCGAGGCGGAGTGGTCGTGCCGCTCGAGCAGGCGGGAGACAGCGTAGCCGATGAGGATGCCCCAGAACGCGGCGTGGATGTTGAGCAGATTCAGACCCGAGATCGTGACGACGAAGGTCACCAGTGAGCCGAGGGTGAAGGTCGTGGAGAACGCGGTGACGAAGGCCTGCTGGAGGGCCTTGAGCATGGCAATGCCGCCCAGGGCCAGGACGAAGGCCTCGGGGGTGGCGAGCATGAACCGGGTCAGGGTCGGGGCCAGCAGCGCACATACCAGTGACAGCAGGCCATAGACCACCGCACCTGTGTACTGGCGGTGTTTGTCCCCGGAGGAGGTCAGCAGGGCGTTGGTCGGGCCCGTCACACACGCCGAGACGGCGCCGAATCCGGCGTTGAGCACGGAGAACCCGCCGGAGGCAATGGCGAAGGCGTTGACCGGTGGATGGTGGCCGGCGGCGCGCAGAACGACCACGCCCTGGCCGTTCTGCACGATCAGGACGGTGATAGCCAGTGGCACCACCAGTTCCAGTTGCGCTGCCCAGGTGAACTCGGGTGGGGTGAACACCGGGGTAGCGATGACGGGCCCGGCTCCGGACTCCATCGCGAACTGCCCGCTCACCGCTACGGCGACGATGCCGACCACCAGGGTGCCCAACACCGGCGGGAGGTACTTGCCTAGGGCTGGCACGGCGGTCAGGACGATGAAAGCCAGCACCATCGGCCCGGCGACCACAGGGTTGGCCTGGGAAGAGGCGACGATGTCGGTGCCGAAGCGCAGGAACACGGCCGCGACCATGGCCATGACGATGGGCATGGGAATGGCCGCCATGATCCGTCGCACCAGCCCGGTTGCGCCCAGGGCGAGGATGAGCACCCCGGAGACGAAGAACGCTCCCACCACTTCCGGGAAAGTCAGGTGCTGCAGGGACGGGCCCAGCAGCACCGTGCCGGGGATGGACCACGCGAACCCGAGGGGCTGGCGGTAGAGCAGGGACATCACCAGGGTTGCGAGGCCGGCGGAGAGGAAGATGCCGAACACCCACGAGGCCAGCTCGGCCTGGCTCAGACCGCCGGCCGCGCCGACGGCCAGGGTCACCGCGATGGGCCCGGAGGCGGAAAAGATCAGCCCGATCACCCCATTGCTGACATACTGCGGGGCGATGTCGCGCATCAGGTCGCGCACCCCGGCGGGCCGGAGCGCGGGGCGTTCGAGCAGCGGTGAACGCTTGGGCGCCGCGGCAGGCCCCCCGGGTTCCCGTGTGGGCGGCTCTGAGGCTGGACTGGGCATGGTTGCTCCTGATCGACGATGACAATGCTCCTACCGGTCCGCCACCGCCACCCCGTTACCTTTCTTATAGCCCCTGAACGAGCAAGAATCGGGGTTGCTGGCCCGCAACCCCAAGCCCGTATCGGTCCCAGGAGCTCTTAACAAAGTAACGGGGGTTGTCACCAGGGTGCGATAAGCGCCAGGGGTTCGCTGACGGGGACCAGACCAGCTGCCAAACACCCAGGACGCAAGCTGGCCCTAAGTAAAGCCCCCCGCCGCTCCAACGGCCAGGCTGACCGCTCTCGGGCCCGAGCCACGGCGGCTCCCACGGGGTGACTGCGGGTGGCTCCTGATGGGATGGCGGCATTCGGGCTCCTGGCAAGGGCGGCAAAAAAGTACAGGCGCCCCGGAGTTTGCACTCCGGGGCGCCTTCGGTGCCGGGCGGAGGCGCCGGCACCAAGTCCTGAGCGGTGGCCCTTACTTGTGCTGGCCCTCTTTGGCGAGGACATAGTCATAGACCACTTCTTCGCCTGCCCCGCCGTCCGTGCGCGGCTTCGGGTCAAGCATGAGCTCAGGCTTGACTGCCGAGGCGATGTCATCCGCGTTGTGGGGATCACCGGGGAAGTACAGCTGCTGGGTTACGGGCTGGAAGCCAGGCGCGGAAACCTTGATGTGGATGTGCGCCGGACGCCAGGCGTGCCAGCCTGCTGCGCTGATCAGCTGCCCGCAGGCCCCGTCCGTGGGAATCTGGTAGGGCGCCGGGCGCATCGTGTTGATTTCGAAGCGGCCGTCGTCGTCTGCCTTGACCGTGGCGCGGAAGAGCCAGTCGGGGAGGCCCGGCGCGTACTGGGAGTAGAAACCGGCGCTGTCGGCGTGCCAGATCTCCACCTGGGCGTTCTGGATCGGGTTGCCATCCGTATCGGTGAAGCGGCCGCTGAAGTGCAGCGGGGTGCCTTCCTCGTCCTCACGCATTTCGACAGTGCCCGGGGTCTGGAGCACCGGGGAGCCCGGCACGTAGTAGGGTCCTTCGATGGTACCCACGGTGCCGGGGCGGTCCTGGGAGTTGACGTCCTCCACAGTGTGCTCCAGCCACACGTCGAGGAACAGCGGCCATTCACCGTCAGTTCCCACCTTAATGAGCCAGGCTTTGAGTGCGTTGTACTCCTCGTACGTGACCTGGTGTTCGACGACGATGTCATTGGCGGCTTTGATGAGTGCCCCCGCCAGCAGGCTCACCCTTTCCTTCGGCACATCCAGCCGCGCAAGCTTGCCCGAGGCGGTGAAACGCTCGGTGGCCTTTGAGCCGGCCTCGACGGCCGTGCCCTCGTTCTCTTTGCGGCTCTCCGCTTGGGTCTCAGTCATGGTGATCTCCATAGTCCTCATTGAAAAGGGGCCAGGAAGGGCTCCTGCACCCGCTGCGAAGCGCTGGGCGCAGGCTTCAACCTGCTGCAACGCCGCTTCGCGTGATGTCTGTCTCATCGTAGGCATGAAATAAGAACGCTACAAATATCGATTTGGCCGGTTTTTTGTCATAAAGCGTACATAAAGGCACCCTTGGTCGAACCTAGGTGTTTGCCTGATGTGAGTGCGGTCACGATAGGGAAGAATTGCCTCACAACGTCCCCGGGGCACCCACCGCCGCCTGGCGCGGACCTCCCGACCATCCGTCCAGCACTCTCCAATGAAGGAGCACGCCATGACCGAGAACCTGACCCATGTCCGCGAGGTCCTTGCAGACGCCGTGATCGACGACCGTGAGAACGGCGTCATCCGGGCCAAGCGCGAAATTTTTACCGATGAAGATATTTTTGAACTGGAGATGAAACACATCTTCGAGGGCAACTGGGTTTATCTCGCCCACGAGTCCCAGATCCCCAACGTCGGGGACTACTTCACCACCAACATCGGCCGCACTCCCGTGGTGATCACCCGCGACAAGGACGAAAACCTCAATTGCATCGTCAACGCCTGCTCACACCGCGGCGCCATGCTGTGCCGTCGCAAGACGGATAACCGCACCACTTTCACCTGCCCGTTCCACGGCTGGACGTTCAAGAACTCCGGTGAGCTGCTGAAGGTCAAAGACTCCCGCAACGCCGGCTACCCGGAGACTTTCAACAAAGAGGGCTCCCACGACCTCACCAAGGTCGCCCGCTTCGACTCCTACCGCGGCTTCCTCTTTGGTTCCTTGAAGGCGGATGTGCTCCCGCTCGAGGAGCACCTGGGGGACGCTACCAAGGTGATCGACTCCATCGTGGACCAGTCCCCGGAGGGACTTGAGGTGCTGCGCGGGTCGTCCACCTATACCTATGACGGCAACTGGAAGGTGCAGGCCGAGAACGGCGCCGACGGCTACCATGTCACGGCCGTGCACTGGAACTACGCCGCCACCACGGCCCGCCGCAGCGCTGGCGACTCCGCCAACACCACCAAGGCCATGGACGCCGGCAAGTGGGGCAAGGTCAAGGGCGGTTTCTATTCCTACGAACACGGACACCTGCTGCTGTGGCAGGAATGGACCAACCCGGAGGACCGTCCTCTGTGGGACCGCCGCGAGGAGCTCGTTGCAAAGTACGGCGAGGAGATGGCGAACTTCATGATCAACATCTCGCGGAACCTCTGCCTGTACCCCAATGTCTACATCATGGACCAATTCTCCTCGCAGATCCGCCACTTCCGTCCCATCTCCGCGGACCAGACCGAGGTGACGATTTACTGCATCGCGCCCAAGGGTGAATCGCAGGAGAACCGGTCCAAGCGCATCCGACAGTACGAGGACTTCTTCAACGCCACCGGCATGGCCACACCCGACGACCTTGAGGAGTTCCGGTCCTGCAACAAGACCTACTGGGCCACCTCGGCCCCATGGAACGACATGACCCGCGGGTCCACCCATGAGATTGCCGGCCCCGACGAACAGGCCCAGGCGCTGGGCATGACCAAGGTCATCGCTTCCGGGGTGCGCACCGAGGACGAGGGGCTCTACCCCGTCCAGCACGGGTACTGGAAGGAAGTCATGGACCGGGCGCTGGCGGAAGAGGAGCACTCCGCACTGCATACCGTTCCCGTCACCGCCTGACCGCGTCCACGTCGAACCAGAGAGAGTGCATAACCCATGACAAACCTGACCAGACCAACTGCGGCACTCAAGACCGTCGAGGAGATCGCCACCCTCGAAACTGTCCGTGCCTTTCTGTACAAGGAAGCCCGCCTGCTGGACGAGCGCCAGTTCGACGAGTGGCTTCAGTGCTACCACCCGGACTCCGAGTTCTGGATGCCCGCATGGGACGTCGACGACCGTCTGACCGAGGACCCGCAGAACGAGATCTCGCTCATCTACTACGACAACCGCGGCGGCATTGAAGACCGTGTCTTCCGGATCAAGACGGACCGGTCTTCAGCCACCTCCCTCCCGGAGCCCCGTACCGGGCACAACATCACAGACATCGAGATCGTGGGGCACGACGGTGACCAAGTGAAGGTGCGCTTCAACTGGTTCACCCTGTACTTCCGCTACAACACCACAGACACGTACTTCGGGACCAGCTTCTACACGATCGACCTCGCCGGCGCCGAGCCGGTAATCATGAAAAAGAAGGTCGTTCTGAAGAACGACTACATCCACCACGTGGTGGACGTCTACATGATCTGACGGCCACACGCCGGTGCCCGGCACCTCCCGGGCACCGGCCTCGACCGTTCCGAAACCCGTGCCCGCCGGGCATGTCCGCACTTTCCCGGGTCGCGACGACAACGACCCCCAGCCAGGAGGAAACCATGGGCCACAAAGTAGCCCTCAGCTTCGAGGATGGCGTCACCAAAGTCATCAAGGTCGGCGACCACGAGACCGTGATGGACGCCGCGTACAAGGCACGCATCAACATTCCATCAGACTGTCGGGACGGTGCCTGCGGCACCTGCAAGGCCTTCTGTGATTCCGGCACCTTTGACCCGGGCGACTACATTGACGACGCGATGACGGAGGAAGAGCTCGAAAAGGGCTACCTGCTCACCTGCCAGGCTGTCCCGGAGTCGGATCTGGCCATCCAGATTCCTGCCACGTCGGAATCCGCGAAAACCTCAGCCTCCACCTTCACATCCACCATGAAGGAACTCAACAAGCACTCGGAAACCACGGTTTCCTTCGCCCTTGAGGTCGAAAACCGGGACGCCCTGGCCTTCCTCCCGGGCCAGTACGTCAACCTCAAGGTCCCCGGAACCGACGCGGAGCGCTCCTACTCCTTCAGCAGCGGCCCCGAGGTGCAGGATGCCTCGTTCATGGTGCGGGTCACACCGCAGGGCGCGATGTCCGAATACCTGCGCGACAGGGCGGCGGTGGGCGACACCATCGAGTTCACCGGTCCGTACGGCTCGTTCTTCCTGCGGGAGCCCAAGCGCCCCCTGCTGCTCCTGGCAGGCGGCACGGGCCTGGCCCCGCTCCTGTCCATCCTCGAGAAGCTCTCCGAGAACCCGCCGTCGGTACCGGTCCATCTGATTTACGGCGTGTCCCGCGAGGCGGACATCGCCGGGCTGGACTGGCTGCGGGAATATGAGGCGAAGGTACCCGGATTCACCTGGGACTACATTGCTTCCGAACCCGGCACGTCCGCTCCCCACACGGGCTATGTCCCACAGATCATCGAACCCTCCCACCTGAACGACGGCGATGTTGACATCTACCTGTGCGGCCCGCCGCCCATGGTCAATGCCGTTTCGAAGTGGCTGGACTCCGAGGGCATCAAGCCCGCCAACTTCTACTTCGAGCGCTTTGCCCCGAAAGAGGCCACCGGCGGCGACGCCGAAACGGGGGCACCGGCACCCACGGAGAAGATCCAGGCCGAAGGCGACACGATGACCCGCAGCGAGGCCGTCTCCTCCCTGGAGACCGGCCGGCTGGATTTCCGCAAGGAGGACAGCTTCGCCCAACTGGACGCCCGCATGGGCCTGGAGCTCGCGGTGAGCGAGCTGATGCTGGGCCGCCTCAGCGAGGAACAGCTGTCCCAGTTCCGGCGGCTCGCCGAAGCCACCACGCGCTCTGTGGCTGCCGGCACCGTCCGGGAACCGGATGAGTTCGCGCGGACCAACGAGGAGTTCCACGAATACCTCTTCATTGTCTGCGACAACCCCATGCTGCTTGAGTCCTACCGCAGGCTCGACGTCCACGCACAGATGGCTGCGGCCTTCGAACCGGGGACCCGAATCTTCGAGCGGGTCACGCAGGACCACCTTGATATCGTTGATGCCTTCGAGCGCCAGGACAAGGCTCGGGTGCGGGAGGTCATGATGGCCCACGCACGGGACGCCAAGGAAACCATGGCCGCGGCGATCGATGCCAAGGCCGGCCGCTGATGTCGCGCCCTTATGCGGGACAGTTCGTTACTCCGGGCCGGTACGCCGGCAAGGTAGCCGTCGTGACGGGCTCCGCCCAGGGTATTGGCCAGAAAGTGGCCGAGCGGATCGGTGCCGAGGGCGGCGCGGTGGTCCTGGTGGACCGGTCCGGACTGGTCCATGACGTGGCACGGGAGATCCAGGAGGCCGCACAGGGTTCCGGTTCAGGAGGCTCGGCTACCGCTGTGACCGCTGATCTCGAGACCTTCGCAGGGGCGCAGCAAGCCGTCGAGGCGGCGCTGGCCGCCCACGGCCGGGTCGACGTGCTGGTCAACAATGTAGGCGGCACCATCTGGGCCCGCCCCTACGAAGAGTACGACGAGGACAAGATCGAGAAGGAGATCCGCCGCTCGCTCTTTCCCACCCTCTGGACCTGCCGGGCTGTGCTGCCGGCCATGCTGCAACAGGGTTCGGGCACCATCGTCAACGTTTCCTCGGTGGCCACCCGCGGTTTGCACCGCGTGCCTTACGCGGCTGCGAAGGGTGGCGTTAATGCCCTGACGCAGTCGTTGGCGATGGAGGTGGGCGGACGCGGCATCCGCGTGGTCGCGACCGCCCCGGGCGGCACCGAGGCACCGCCCCGCAAGGTCAAGCGTGGGCCGGAGGCTGAGTCCACCACGGAAAAGGCTTGGTACCAGGCGATCGTTGACCAAACCGTGGAGTCGTCCTTTTTGAAGCGCTACGGAACCCTGGACGAACAGGCCGCGCCCATCGTATTCCTCGGATCAGATGAAGCGTCCTACCTGACCGGCAGCATCCTTCCAGTCGCTGGCGGAGACCTGGGCTAAGGCCGCCGGTGATGGATGCCCGCCGCCAGGGCCGGGCGGCCCGCTCCGGTAGACTTGCCGTCATGACGGCGGGCTCCATATACGGTGAAATGGCGGAGGATTTGCCGCTCCTTGGCCGGTCCGGGGTCTTCGAGGAGCTGTTGGAAATTCTCCGCACGGTCCGCAAGGGCAATGTGGGCGCAGTGGTGATCACCGGTCCATCCGGGTCCGGGAAGACCGCCGTCCTGGAGTTCTTCCTTGAGCACTGCCGCACGGTGGCCCGTGGTGTCCGTGTCCTGTCCGCCACGGGCGACGAATGGGAGGCGCAGTTTGCCCTCGCCGGCTACTCCCAGCTCATGCTCACGTTGCCGCCGCGCTCGGCAAAGGATTACGACGGCGGCCCGGCCTTGCCCGCGGGCCCCGTCGCGGCTCTTACCCCCGCCCAGGTGGTCAATTACGCCTCGACCCTCACCACCCATCTCGAAGGACTGCAGTCCCACGGCAGCGTAGTTGTCGCCGTCGACGACGTTCACAAACTCGACGTGGAGAGCCTGCGCATCCTCACCTTCGTCATGCGCCGGCTGCACGGAAAACGGATCATGTTCGTACTCACGCTCAACCCTGAGGACGCGCCCCGGGTCCCCGCAGGTGCGCTGGACTTTCTCACGGGCCACCAGGTCACCCGTATCCCGCTGGATCCGCTCACCCCGCAGCAGGTCCAGGATCTCGCCCGGCGGGTGCTCGGCATCGACCTCAGCGTGACGGCGGCCCACCGCCTGGTCCAGCACACCGGAGGGCTTGCGCAACCGATCGTGGAGCTGCTGCGCGAGTTGCCGCCGGAGACCTGGCAGAGGTGGTTTCCCTCGCTGCCTCCCACTTCCCGGGTGCGTGCCCGGGTGCGCAGTATCCTCGGCGCAGCGTCCCCGGGGCTGGTCTCTATCGCGGAGGCTGCATCCTTGCTCGGGCGCAGCGCCGGCCTGGCAGAGGTTTCCCAAGTCAGCGGGGTGGAGTCCGTCATGGAAGTCCTGGACGAAGGACACCGCGCCGGGCTGCTGGGGTTGTCTGTTGATCAGGCCCGTTCCGCGGTCGTTTTCTTTGAACCTGGCACCGCCGAGGCCATCTACGAACAGATCGTTCCCAGCCGGCGCATTGCGCTGCACCGGCTGGCCGCTGAGGCCGTGCAGCCCGAGGGCGAACGGTTGGGCCACCGTGTCTCCGCGACGCCCGGTGCAGACGAGGCCCTGGCCGAGGAGTTGGAGGAGTTCGCCCGCTGCCAAGCCCTGGTGGGAGCGTGGCAGGATGCCTCAACAGCTCTGTTCTCCGCGTCCCGGCTTTCCCGGGACATCCGCTCCCGGAACGACAGGCTCCTGAGGGCCGTGGATGCCCTGGTGGGTTCCGGCGACATTGCCCAGGCGCAGATGTGGGCCGCAGCCGTGGACGCCCTGCCGTCCTCGTCGCTCCGCTCCTCCGTGTTGGGCTACCTCTCCACGGCGTCGGGACAGAACGGCAGCGCGCAGACGCAGCTGGAGATGGCGTGGCGGACCTGCAACCCGCAGCGTGATCCCTCCGCCGCAGCGCAAGTAGCGCAGCGCTTCGTTCTGCACGGGGTAGCGTCCTGGGACGGCCCGCTGATTACCGGTTGGGCAGAGCGGGCCATGGAACTTACGCAGCCGGAAACCCCCGCCCACATTGAGTCAGAGGCGATCTACGGCCTGGGCCTGTATGCGCAGGGCCGGCTGGCAGAGGCGGAGGCCTCCTATAACCGGGCCTTCGAACACGCTGCCGAGAACGCCCAGAAGCAGCGGGTCCAGATGGGTGCCGGCTGGCTGGCACTGCGCCTTGACAACGTTGAGTCAGCGCTGGTGAACTTCGAGTCCGCTGCTCCCACGGAGTACCGCGGCGGTTCGATGCGGATTTCCCTGTGGGCCGAGGCCTGGCTGGCGCGCACCCACCTGATCCTCGGCAACTGGGATGCCGCCGCCGCCACCGTGGCGCGCGCATCCGTGCGCCTCGAGACCTCGCGGATGCCGCTGATCCGCCCCCTGCTCTACTGGACCGCGGCCGAGCTCTGGTCCATGCGCGGAGACTGGGAGCGGGCCCGATACTACGTTTCGCAGGCCGCGGTGCAGCCGGGGACGTACTGTGCCATGCAGGTGCCGGCAAGCCTCGCCCGTGCCCGCTTTCACGAGGCGAGGGCCGACTATGAAAGCGCTTTGGCTGTGCTGCAGCCGCTGACGGAGCTGGACCCGTGGACGGAGAACCGGGTGTCCTTCTGGCCGTGGCAGGACACATATGTCAACGCGCTTGTCATGACTGACCAGCTCGACGCTGCCGACTCGTTCCTCACGGCGTTCGAGCGCGTGCCGCGCGAGCGGGAAATACCCTCGGACCTGGCGCGCATGGCCTGGGCCAGGGGCCGGCTCGTGGCCGCGCAGGGGGACCCCGACACGGCCAGGGAACATTTTGAGGCATCCCTGGGCCACCTCCGGGGGCTCAACCGGCCGTATCTACGGGCCCGGGTAAGTTTTGCCTTTGGCCAGAGCATGCGGCGGGCGGGCAAACGGCGTCTGGCGTCCACAGTCCTGCGCGCGGCCCGTGACCTGTACGACTCCCTGGGGGCGGCCACCTACGTGGAACGGTGCGACCGGGAGTTGGCGGCCACAGGCCTCGACGTCGGGAACATGCCCGACCCGGCCGACCCCGTGCTCACTGCCGTCAGCCGCCACCAGGTTCAGCTCACTGCGCAGGAGCAGGCGGTGGCCAGGCTGGTGGCGACCGGGGCTACCAACAAGGAGGCGGCCCGGGCTCTGTTCGTGGCGGAGAAAACGGTGCAGTACCACCTGACGCGGCTCTACAGGAAAATGGGAATCCGCTCCCGCAGTGAACTCGCGGCCGCGTTCCGCGCCAAGGACTGACCCGAAACACAGCCGGTACTGAGCCCACACGCCGGTGTTTACTTGACGTCGGAGGGGTGCTTGGCGAGCGGCACCACAGAGATGTCCATGTAGGGGAACAGCGGCAGGTCCTGCAGGATCTCATGGAGTTCGTCGTTCGAGCCGACGTCGAAGATCGAGTAGTTGGCGTATTCGCCCACCACGCGCCAGATTTCCGGCCACTTGCCCGAGTGCTGCAACTGCTGCGAGTAGGCCTTCTCCCTGGCCTTGATCTCCGCAGCCTCGTCGGCGGGCAGGTCGACGGGCAGTTTTACGTCCATGTGGACCAGGTACTTCATGGATGTCCTTTCGGTGGAAGGTGCGGTTATCGGTCTGTGCGGTAGAGGGAGAGCTTGTCCTCGTCAACAGCGGTTCCCGCGCCCGGGCCCTCGGGAACACGGATGCGCCCGCCGGTGATGGCCAAAGGCTCGGCCAAAAGGTCGTCGGCCATGTCCAGGTAGTTGGACAGCTCCGCTGCGCGCTTGGCCGTGTGGGCGAAGGCGGCGCCGAAGACCACCGATGCGACCGTGCCGACCTGGGTGTCGATCTGGTTGCCGATATAGACGTCGATGCCCATGCCCTCGGCCATCCCGACGATTTTGGCGGCCTCGGTAAAACCGGACCGGGCCGTCTTTACCGCCAGGAGGTTCGCGCCGCCGGTGAGGATTTCCCGCGCGGCCTCGCCAAGGTTGGCGGCAGATTCGTCCGCGGCGATGGGGATGGGGGAGTTCTCCACGAGACGGCGGCGGCCGAGGACTTCGCGGGCGTCGTCGGGTTCCTCAAGGAACTGCAGGCCCAGGTCCGCCGTGCGGCGCAGTACCTCGGCGGCCTCGTTGGCGGACCAGCCGCGGTTGGCGTCCATGTAGAGCTCGGCGTCTTCACCCAGACCCTCCCGTAATACCCGGGCGGCCTCGATGTCAAGGTGAAGGGGGCGGCGGCCGGTCTTGAGCTTGAACGTGTTGATGCCATACGTCTCACGGAACTCCAGAGCCAATGCCAGCAACTCCTGTGCGGGCTTGAATCCGAGCATGTGGGAGACCCGCAGCGAGTCAGTATATCCGCCCAGCAGTTTTGTCACCGGCTGTCCGAGAGCCTTGCCAATGACGTCCCACAGGGCGATATCCACGGCGCCTTTGGCGGTCTGGTTGTGCACCGTCCGGTGCAGGATCGCCTGAATTTTCTCGCGGTCAAAGATGTCGACGCCGATCAGCTGCGGGGCAAAAACATCCTCCACCACCGCAACGATGGACTTCTGCGTCTCACCGTAGGTGTAGGGGCGCGGCGGGGTGTCGGCGGTGCCCACCACCCCATCGTCCGTGCGAAGCCTTATCAGCACATGGTCTGCCTCGTGCACGGAACCGGAGGCGAAGTGCAGTGGATGAAGATAGGGGATCGAGTAGGGAATCGCCTCAATGGCTGCGATCTTCATGAGCGGGTAAGCCTTTCATCAGTGGGAAACGGCGCGCTGCCGGGGGCCGGGGCAGGCGCCGGGGGTCCTGCAGTCGCGGTATCCACGACGTCCAGGAAGTTCTGTAGCAGCGCGGAGGGGTGCCCGCGCAGCCAGGCGACAGCGAGCTCCACCGCGGGGACGTTTTCGATCTCCCGGTAGGCGACGCCTTCGAGCTGGAAGGCCCGCACGCTGGACGGCATGACGGCCACCCCGCCCCCTGCGGCTACGAACGCCAGCATCGTGGAGGTCTCGCCTACGACCTGGGTGATGCGTGGCTGGAAGCCCGCCTGGCGGCACAGGTCTGAGGTGGTGCGGGAGAGCGCAGATTCGGGCGGGTAGGCGATGAAGTCCTGGTCCTGCAGTTCGTGCATGGCCACGGGCCGATCCACGGCCAGGGCGCTGAACGAGGGAAGCGCGACGACGAGCGGCTCCCGGGTCACAATCCGGTAGTCGATGTCCTGGGAAGCAACAGGGGGACGCAGCAATGCCGCGTCCAAAGTGCCGTCCCGCAGCCCCGCTTCCATGGAAGGCGTGAGCATTTCGCCGTGCAGCGCAAGGGACAGGCCCGGCAGGAGCTGTCTGGCGAGGCGGGCGATGCGGGGCATGACGCCGTAGGTTGCGGACCCTGAGAAGCCCACCCGCAGGACGCCGGTGGCGCCCCTCCCGACCTGATAGACATCGGCCTGAAGCGTCGCTACGTCGTTGACGATCTGCCGTCCGCGGTCCAGCAGGAGTTGGCCTGCCGCTGTGAGGTCCACTCTGCGGGTGGTGCGGTTGAGCAACCGGACTCCAAGCTGATCCTCCAATTGGCGGATCTGCTGCGACAGGGGTGGCTGGGCCATATGCAGGCGCTTGGCCGCGC
This sequence comes from Arthrobacter sp. PAMC25564, assembly GCF_004798705.1. Lineage (NCBI taxonomy): Bacteria > Bacillati > Actinomycetota > Actinomycetes > Micrococcales > Micrococcaceae > Arthrobacter > Arthrobacter sp. PAMC25564. Next base: position 499,891 of record NZ_CP039290.1, read on the forward strand.
GGCCGAAGTGCCGCTCCTCGGCAACCGCGATGAAATAGTTCAGCTGCCGGATGTCCAACGTGATGCCGTCCTTCCGCCCGACCGGCCCCGATGGTGCTGCCCTGGGCCCGTGATTGATTCAAAGAATATCCCTAAAGAGCCCTACTAGTATATTTCGCAGACGTAATATTGTCAGGGCAGCCACCGACCGACTATCTGAGCTGTCCAGCAGGGATGCCGTCCTCTGCCCGGCTTTCGGCGATCGCCTCGACTTTATGCCCGGCCTCCTCCAGCCTGCGCTGGCGGGGGACCAGGACGGTCACCACGGCCCCGATAAGTGCCACTGCCCCGTAGATGTAGAAGGCCGTGGACCCGCCGACCCCCGCGGCGGCGAGCCAGCCGCCGATGATCGGACCGAGCACCCCGCCCAGCCGTCCCACGCTTGCGCACCACGCGACCCCGGCCGCCCGGGCATTGGTGGTGAAGTAGTTGGACTGGAACCCGTAAACCAGTACCTGGGTGCCCAGTGTTCCAACCCCCGCGAGGGCGATAAAGGCAAAGAACAGCGGCAGCGGAAAGCTGAAGGTCATGAGCGTCAGGGAGATGGTGGCCAGTACGAAGGTGGCGGCGATGACCCGCTGGGGGCCACTCTTGTCCGCGAAACGGGACGCGAGCAAACCGCCGACCACCGCGCCAAGGTTGAGTGCCAGTGGGAAGAACAGGGAGTACGTCCGCCCGTAGCCGTAGCCCTCCATGATTTTTGGCAACCACGTGTTGAGTCCGTAAGTCAGCAGAAGGCCTGAGAAGGACATCAGGCCCAGCAGAATGGATGCCACGGCGAACTGGCGGGAAAATACGGCTGCAAAGCCGGACTTGTGCGGCGCGGCGCCCACCTGAAGGATCACCCGCTCTTCGATGAGCGGGACGCCGGTGCGCTGCGCGGCGGCCAGGGCGTCCTGTTCACGGCCCCGGGACAGCAGCCAACGCGGTGATTCCGGGAGCTTGCGCCAGGCAATGGGCAGGAGAACGACGAGCGGCAGGGAGCCGATGATGAACAGGCCGCGCCAGCCGATGCTGTCAAGGAACAGGATGCCCAGGATTGATGCCAGGACGCCGCCTGCCGGGACCCCTGAATAAACAATTGCGTTGTAGAACTGCCGCCTTCCCGCGGGCGCGAACTCAGCCATGGTGGCGCCGGCACTGGCAATGACCAGTCCCAGGCCGAGTCCGGTCACAAACCGCATGGCACCGAAAGCAGGGACGCTTGTGGTCAGGGCCGTGGCGAACATGCCGACGGAGAACCAGGCGATGCCCAGGAGCATCAGCCGGCGCCGACCGAAAAAGTCGCCGACGGCGCCGCAGATCAGTGAGCCCACGAGTACTCCGATGAGGGCCCAGGACCCGAGGAGGCCAGCTGCGGCTGCATCAAACGGTCCGATCTGGCTTGGGTCCGCGAGCAAACCCGGAAGGACAGTGCCGTAAACGACGAGATCGTACCCGTCAAACAAGAGGGCTGTGCAGATGATGAAGGCGACCCAATTGGCCGTGCGCGCCTCCTTTCGTGGATTTTCGGCGATATCGACATGCGATTGTGTCACGGTCCCCAAGTCCTCTCTGGGCGAAGTGGAGGCGCTGCGGCGCCGGGAGGATCCGAGGGGCCGTCCTCCGAGTGCTTCCAGCCTGACAGAAGTGTGACGCATGCCATATGAGGTAAATGTCCGGGTTTTGGCCGGGGTGGTATTGAGATGTTTTCGATTATCAACGGAACGTTTTATGCACTCAATTGGTAAAGGAAGGCTGCTAGCGGAAATTCGAGAGAGAAACGCCGAATCGAGCCTGAAGGCTTTCGGTGAGCCGCTGGGCGTCGTGGCCTGTGGGCGCAGGGACCGTATCAGTCCATACGATCTGGATATGGAACGCCGGGGCAGGAACGCTGGTACGGGTTCGGACGCGTGTATAGGCTGGCAGGATGATCAACCGCGCACGCCTGCACTCAGACCTGTCCCGCCTGGGCAGGGAAACGGACATGTTCCTGGCCACCGTCGCGTCCTTGTCCGACGAGGAGATGACCGCGCCCTCGCTGTGCGAGGGATGGACCCGGGCCGATGTCATCGCCCACGTCGCATCCAGCGCCGCGCCCTGGTAAAGCTCATCGATTGGGCTTCCTCCGGTGAGGAACGCACCCTGTACGCCTCAAGCGAGGCCCGCTCCCAAGCGATCTCCGCCCTGGCGGCCCTGCCGCGGGAGGAGCTCATTGGAGAACTGCGGGAATCCGCCCGGAACTTTGCCGAGCAGGCCCAGCGGCTGGGCGGGGAGCTCGCAGCCCCGGAAGTGCAGGTGAGCGGCAAGACGATCCCCGCCACTTCCATCGTGGCGCTTCGAATTGCCGAGGTGGTGGTGCATCACCATGACCTCAACACTGCCTGGACCCTCGAGGAGGCCGACCCCGATTCGCTGTTGAACGCCCTCGAAGCCGTGGTGCGGTCGCTGCGTGCCAAGGGCGCCCCGGGAATGACACTCGTGACCGAAGAGCGTGACGAGTGGGTCATCGGCGACGGCGGCTTGCACGTTGTGTCCGATCGCGAGGGCCTGCTCCAGTGGCTGGCCCGCGGGGACGCCGAAAACATTGATGTGGACGGCCCGGTGCCGGCACTGCCTTCCTGGTGAGCGGACCGCAACGAAGGACGGTGTCAAAGCCAAGTTCGTGATCGAATGCGCCGACATCAACGAGGCCACAGACCAGCTGGCCGACGGAAAAGCCGTCCGGCAGGTCATCATGTTCAACGCCGTGGACGCTGTGGAGAATAAGCCCCGCCCAGCCCGGCACGCCTTCGGAAATCCGGCGCAGGGGAGGCAAAACATGGTCCGGGCTGTTTGCCCCTGGCCCGCCCGAATGTGACAATCCCGCGTCACACTGTCAGCATTAAGTAAATGAGCACAACTCATTTATCCAGGCCCGCCGCCCCAACGCAGGGCGATACCTCCTTTTTCGGCCACCCAAAGATGCTGGCCAGCCTCTTCTCCGTAGAAATGTGGGAGCGATTCTCCTTCTACGGCATGCAGGGAATCCTGCTCTACTACATGTACTTCTCGGCCGCCAAGGGCGGGCTGGAGATTGAGCAGGGCCTGGCGGCCGGCCTCGTCGGCGCCTACGGCGGCGGCGTTTACCTCTCCACCATCCTCGGCGCCTGGCTCGCGGACCGGCTCTTCGGTTCCGAGCGCGTGCTGTTCGGCTCGGCCATCATGATCATGGCCGGCCACGTCGCCCTGGCGCTCGTGCCCGGCATTCCCGGCCTGATCACCGGGCTCGTGCTGGTGGGCGTCGGCTCCGGCGGGCTGAAAGCCAACGCCACCGCCCTGGTCGGCAGCCTGTACGGCGAGAAGGACGAACGCCGCGACGCCGGTTTCTCCATCTTCTATATGGGCATCAACGCCGGCGCGCTGATCGGCCCGCTGGTCACCGGGTGGCTCCAGGAAAGCCAGGGGTTCCACTGGGGCTTCGGCGCCGCCGCCGTCGGCATGGCCTTGGGCCTCGTGATCTACTCGCTGGGCCGCAAGAAACTCCCCGCAGAAACCCACCGGGTGCCGAACCCCCTGCCCGCCGCGGAGCGCACGCGGTACGGGCTGATCTTCTTAGGGCTCGCCGTGGCCATCGCGGTGCTGCTGGTGACCGGCACCGTGAACGCCGGCAACCTCGCCCTGTCCATGGCCTACGCGGCCATCGGCGCGTCCGTGCTGTACTTTGCCCTGATTTTCAGCAGCAGGAAGGTCAGTGCCACCGAGCGCCGCCGCGTGACGGCGTTCATCCCGCTGTACATCGCCTCGGCCGCGTTCTGGGCGCTGTTCCAGCAGCAGTTCACCTTCATCGCCGTGTACTCGGAGGAGAAGCTGGACCGGAACCTGTTCGGTTGGGAGATGCCGGCCGCCTGGGTGCAGTCCATCAACCCGGTGTTCATCATCGTCTTCGCCGGCATCATGGCCGCCCTGTGGACCAGGCTCGGCCGCAAGCAGCCCGGTTCCGCGCTGAAGTTCTCGATCGGCCTGTTCGTGATGGGCCTGGCGTTCCTGGCCTTCATCCCGCTGGCCGGCGGCGGCAAGACCCCGCTGCTGGCGCTCGTGGGGATCCTGTTCCTGTTCACGCTGGCGGAGCTGTTCCTCTCCCCCATCGGCCTGTCCGTGACCACCAAGCTGGCACCCAAGGCCTTCCACACCCAGATGGTGGCGCTGTTCTTCCTCTCCGTGTCGCTGGGCACCACGCTGGCCGGCATCCTGTCCGGCCTGTACAACCCGAAGGACGAGCTGCCCTACTTCATCGGCATCGGCGGAACCGCCATGCTTCTGGCCGTGGGCCTGGCTGCCGCCTCGCCCGCGATCAGGAAACTCATGGGCGGCGTACGCTGACCCGATGAACGCCGGGCGGCTGCTCGCGGCACTCATGGACTGACCGAAGCGCAGTGCAGTTGCCCGGCTCCGTGCCCGACGGGCGTCGTACGTCCCTCCGCACCATGTCCGGCGCCCGCTGTGTCGGGCATGCCGGATTCCGTAAACACCCTGAAGCCGAGGTCAGGATCATACCCGTGGACCTCGCGGGTATCCAAGGCTGCCATGAAGTTCAACGTGTTTGCAGTGATCACCTGCCCCGGCACCAGAATGGGGAACCCGGGCGGATACGGCGTCACGAAGCCGGCGGAGACCACTTCGGCTCCCGAGGAGACCCTTCTGTCCAGCTCGTCCGGCGCCATGTATTCAGTCGCGCCGGCCTTGTAGGTCTCGAAGTAGGCGGCCCGCAGGTTCCCGTCAGGCGTCGCGTCGTCATGCCGGAAGCGATCGGCGAACCGGCTGAAATCCGGGAGCGCGGGCGGTGCGCTGCTGAGGGCGCTTACACGGGCAGCGCGTGCCGTCAGCCCACGCGGACCAAGGGTCCGCTGCTCCGTATCGAAAGATTCGGCGAGCTTGACGAGCACCTCCACGAGATACGCAACGGCGCTGCGCGACGTGCCGATGTTGGTCATAAAGAGCACGCTGTTGCGGGAGGTCTTGTTGACCTGTATCCCGTATTTGTCCATCAGGTGATCGTGTTTGAAAGTGTCACCGTCGATTCCGGTCAGTCCGATGTCCAGCGTCAGGCGGCTGGGGTCGACCACGAATTCGTCCCGCCGCCAGGCCTCGTCAAGGACAGACAGACCTTGGCTAAGCGGCATGGAGCAATCCGTTTCCCGGTATTCGGCCGGAATGAGCTCCCTCGATCCCAGGACCCGGAAGTACTTTTTCAGCAGCGGATTCCGGGCCACGGCCTGGGCGATGCTGACCGCAAGATCAGCCTGCTTCTGCACCAGCGAATAGCCCTCCAACTCCACCTGGCGCCGGCCAATGTCGAGTGAGGCGAGGATCTGGTAGTTCGGCGACGTCGACGTATGCGTCATATAGGCTTCGCGGAATGCCTCTCCGTTCAGATGCTCGAAGTCCTGATCGAACACGTGAACCATGGATCCTTGCCGCAAAGACGTCAGGGTCTTGTGCGTTGACTGGGTGGCGTAGACCCGAAGCCGCGCCTTGGCCGGATCCGGGATCAGCCGGGTCCTGAGCCAGGCCTCGTCATCGGCTGGTTCCCCCGTTTCCTGGTCCCAAAGCGATTCAGCCTGTTCGGCGTGACGGAGCGCAAAATCGGGATCCCTGAATTCGGACTCAAGCTTCCTGGCCGCCGCCATTGCTGTCCGGCGCCGGTAGACGGGGTGGAAACCCGCGAAGGCGAACCAGGCTTCATCCCACAGGAACACCAGGTCAGGTTTGATGGCCAGGCACTCCTCCATGACCCGCTCGGCGTCATAGACAATGCCGTCGAAAGTGCAGTTTGTCAGGGCGATCATTTTGACGTCATCCAGCCGCCCCGCACGCCGGTAGTCAAGGAGCATCTTCTTGATGCTGGCCAGCGGCACGGCCCCGTAAAAGGAGTACTGGTCCAACGGGTAGGCATCGAGATAGGCCACCTGCGCACCGGAGAGCATCAAGGCGTAGTGGTGGGACTTGTGGCAATTACGGTCGACCAGGACTACGTCGCCAGGGGCGACGATGGACTGGTGGACGATCTTGTTCGCGGTGGAGGTTCCGTTGGTGACGAAGAATGTCTTCTCCGCCCAACGCCCGTGCCGCCAGCGTCTGGGCTTTCTTGATTGAACCGTGCGGGTCCAGCAGGGAGTCGAGACCCCCGGAGGTGGCCGATGTTTCAGCCAGAAGCAGGTTCAGCCCGTAAAAATCGGCCATGTCCTTGATCCACGGTGAGTTGCCAACGGAACCGCCGCGGGAAATCGGGAGGGCATGGAAGACACTGGCTGGTCGGCGGCTGTATTCCTGCAACGCCGTGAAGAACGGCGTCTCGTAGCGGTCCGCCACTCCAGCCAGCAAGGACAGATGCAGATCCAGGCGATCCTCGCGCCGGAAGATCCTGGCGAACCTGCGGGTCAACGAGCCTGCAAGGCCTTCGATGGCAACGCCCGCCACAAGATAGACGTCCAGCTCTGGCCGGAGCCCGGCGATCCGTTCGGCCAGCCGCAAAATCCGGTCGATGGGGCGGAGGGCTTCAAGATCGTCCTCGAGGTGCCGGGCGAGGAACTGCAACAGGTCCGTTCCTGTCGGCTGGCCGCTATGGTTGGTGAAGCCTGGCCGGAGGACGCACGCTTGGATGTCGGGATTGAGCAGGACCGCAATGAGTGCGTCCTCATAGGAAGGAACAACGTTGACTTCGTAGCTGAAGGCATCCGCCGGCCTGCGCTGGCCGAGCATGTCGCTCTTCAGTGCCTCCGCTTCCTGCTCTGTGATGTCGTCAACCACCAGCACTTCGAACGTGGGCCGGTCCGGAAACAGCTCAGGTCCTTCCGGGGCCCCGTTTTCGACCGGGACGTGCGGCTCCAGGCCGTGTTGGAACTGTTCCGGCGCAGACTGGATACGGCACACCCGGCGCTTGACCCTTTCCACCAGGTCAAAAGCCTCGCCGTAGTCACCTGCGCTGATGCAGCGGCGCAAGCGGGCCACGGCCTCCAGCCCTGGAGACGACCAGTACAGCTCGATGGCGTCCAGCAATCCGAGGGCCCGCCGAACCTGGCCATGAAGGCCGTTCTGGTTTCCCGGGGACGAGTCTGCCGCGCTCAACTGTTTCATGGCGTAGCCGAGGAAATCCCACGCGTCGGCACGGACGCGCCAGGCCCGGCTCGGGGTGCTCATTTCCGGTTCGACGCGATGTGATGAGGAGGCGGCGTCATTGTTCATGTCTTGGATTTTCATGCTTTCTCGTAGAGTCCGGGGTGGAATGCGTGTTCGTTCTGGGACGTTGCCTAGGGAGTCGTCTCCAGATGAGCAGCCGCCGTCGCGTCAGAGTGCCGTCTCCGCCGCTGGGATGCGTACCAGCCAAGGGACAGCAGCGGGATCAGAAGCAAAAGGGACGCCAGCACCCAGCGGCCGGTTTCCGAGAAACCCATCGTCACCAGGACGAAGGCGAGGAAGCCGAGCGTGAGATAGGAGGTGTAGGGCGCACCGAAAAGCCGAAACGATGGACGTTGTGCCCTGCCCTGCCTGACCCATTTCTGAAGTCTGATGTGGCAGAGGATGATGGTTCCCCACCCGCCGATGATTCCCACGGCCGATATCTCCAACACGATCTCAAAGACCTGCGACGGCACCAAGGCGTTCAGTCCCACACCGACAAGGGTGACGACGGCGGTGAGCAGGATCCCGCCGTAGGGGACCCCGTTCCGGCTCATCCTGGCTGTGAAAGCGGGAGCCGATCCGTTGACCGCCATGGACCGTAGAATCCGGCCCGTGGAGTACAGCCCGGCGTTAAGGCTGGACAAAGCGGCCGTGAGGACCACGAAGTTCATGATCGAGGCCGAGACTGCTCCGGTTTCTGCGGAACCCAAATGGGAGAAGAACGTCACGAAGGGAGATTCGCCGGCCTTGTATGCCGTGAACGGCAGCAACATGGACAGCAACAGGACGGATCCGACGTAGAAGACGGCAATCCTCACAACTACCGTGTTGACGGCCTTGGGCATGACCTTTGCCGGATTCGCTGTTTCGCCCGCGGCGGTACCGACGAGTTCAATCGCCGCGTAGGCAAACACGACGCCGCTGATGGCCAAGAGAGGCGCCACAGCCCCGGTGGGGAACACCCCGCCGTTGTCCAGGATGACGCCAAAACCCGGTGTTCCGACGTCGGTCTTGCCGCCCAGGACGATGAAGCACACGCCGACGATGAGAAACGCGACAAGCGCGGCAACCTTGGTCAGTGCAAACCAGAACTCCATCTCACCGAATACCTTGACCGAAACCAGATTCAGTCCGAGCACCACAACCAGTGCAACCAAGGCGATCAGCCACTGCGGAACGTCCCGGACCGGCTCCCAGTACGGCGCCCAGAACTTCACGTAGAGGGCCACGGCTGTTACGTCCACGATGGAGGTCATCGCCCAGTTGAGGAAGTATAGCCACCCAGCGGTGTGCGCCATTTTTTCGCCGTAGAACTCCCGTGCGTAGGAAACAAAGGATCCCGACGACGGGCGGTAGAGCACCAACTCACCCAGCGCGCGCAGGATGAGAAAAGCGAAGAAGCCGCAGACGGCATAAACCAGGATCAACGCCGGTCCTGAACCGTTGAGCCGGCCGCCGGCGCCCATGAACAACCCCGTGCCGATGGCACCGCCGATCGCGATCATCTGGATCTGCCGGGGCTTGAGGGTCTTGTGGTAGCCGGTTTCCTCGTTGGAGAAATCCTGCGCGGCCATCAATCTGTCGCCGAGCAGTTCCCTGCTGTTCTCTAGGGCATCCGCCCGGTCTAGCTGTGGATCCAAGTCGTTGGTTTTCATGAGATTCCCAAAATTTGTTGGAGGAGACAAGCGAGTGTCAGCCGGGGCAGGACGAAGTACCGCCAAGGAAGGTCCTGCTCGCCGATTTGCGAGGCGAAGTCCCCGCTGTGTGAGGTCCTCCCAGGCGGGGCCGGGGAGGCGGGAGGTAAAGCGTTCAGTGCCGCTTCAATGTCACCGCGGCTGCAAAACTGAACGGACGTGCGGTCTTAGCGAGCTTGTCACTACTGGGGTCTCCTTTGACTCCTGTACCGCGCTCAGCGGTGGAAAAGTTGAAGCGTTCTTGCCGCTCCCTGCGCACCTTTGCGATGGGAGGACGGTATCCAACTCTAGATCCAGGGCGATAAATTTAACTTGGCAGGGCCGACAAATTCACAAATGCAGAATTGTGCCGGATGCCAACTTTGTTGATCCGATGGGCGAGTAACGTTCATGGCTGTGGCACTGGCCATCATTGACAACTTCGACGGGGAAGGGCCTGAACGCAGCAGTGGAACCTGAGGAACTCGATGGGGTCGCTGTCAGTGTCACGCTCAGCGATATTCTTGAAGACATCGGTGTGGATAACGGTCAGTTGCTGATAGCTCCTGCGGCTGACAACGAAAGAGTCAGCGAGACAGTCATCGTTGATTCCGAGGACAGGGACCCTGTCCGCCCGGGGGCGCTTGTCCTTCTCGTTGGCGCGAGGGGCCGGGCAGCACTGCCCAAGATTCGGGAATTGATCCCGGACAACCCCGTGGCCATAGCGGTCAAGGGCACCGATAGCGAGCTCGCGGCGGTTCTGGAACTCCTGCGTCCAACGGGAATCGGCCTTATTGCCGTTTCGCCGTCGACGCGGTGGGGCCAGATCGAGGGCATAGCGATTGACCGCATCAGGGAATCGCTCCCTTCCGGGGATACCTCCACGTTGATGCAACGGGATCTCTTCGGGATCGCGCAGACGACGGCAACGCTCGCGCACGGGCACGTAATCATAGAGGACACCGCCAACAGGGTCCTGGCGTACTCCCCCGCGTCCAACGACGTGGATGAACTGCGCAGGCTGTCGATCTTGGCGAGACGGGGGCCGGAGCGCTACCAGAAACTACTCAAGGAATCCGGCGTTTACAAACACCTGCAGGCCGGTGAGGCGCCAATCCACATCCCGGCAAATCCTGAAGAGGGCCTCCGCGAACGTGTCGCGATTGCCATTCATGCAGGTCGGAGGGTTCTGGGCTACATCTGGCTGCAGGAAGGAACCGAAGGCCTTGCTCCCAACACCGACAGGATCCTGGTGGGATCTGCCCGCCATGCAGCAATCGAACTGGTGCGGCACCGCAATGAACAATCCCAGTCCATGCGTCGGGACCGTGTTTCAAGCCTGCTCAGCAGCACTGCCCAGAGTCATTCCCAGGCCCAATCCGCAGGGCTCGATCCGTCCAAGCCTGCAGCCCTTGTGCTCGTTTCATCAGGTGGCCTGAATCAGGCAGCCCCCGGACTGCAGCTGAGACGGGGAGAGCTGGCCAACCTGATCTCCATTCATACCGCCGCCTTCAGGCACGGCGCCGTAGTGGGCACGCTTGGACTCGAGACAGCAATCATCTTGCCGGATCTGGACCCGGATAAGTCACCCGCGGCTATCAGCAGGCTCGTCAATTTGATTGTCAGAGACGCCGGCACCCACCTTGGCCTACAGGTGCAGGCTGCCATCGGACCCGTAGTCGAGCGGCTGGACCGCCTGCATACTTCGCTTGAACACGTCCGCAACGTGCTGAAGGTCCTCAAGGACACTCCGTCCATGCGCGTGGCCTCTTTCAGCGAGGTGGAGACGACGGTCCTGGTCAACGAATTGCTTGAACTGATCGGTTCCAATGACCGTCTTCGCCACAAAGGCATCACGCTGCTCTGCGCGCGATACCCCGAATTTGCCATCACGCTGCTGGCATACCTCGAGTCCTTCGGCGACGTGAACCAGTGCGCTGAGCAGCTCCTGATCCACCGGAACACTGTCCACTACCGGCTCCGCCGATCCTGCGAGGTCGCGGGCATCGACCTCCAGGATCCGGGCCAGCGGTTACTCGCCCATCTTCAAATCCGGCTCTGGACGGAATCCGAAAACCGGTAACAGTCTGTAAGCCACGGAGAGCTCGCCCCGGCAGCCGGCTGAAAGTATCAACAATTCATCCAGCAATCACCGCGATTACGCACGTGGTCATCCCTGCCAGCACGTGCACATCCCCCGAAACAGAAGTAGAGAATCATGGACATCCAAAACCTGCTGGACGATATCGTCGGCTCGATCAAACCCCATATCGGCCAGGGGGAAGTAGCGGGCTATATCCCCGAGCTCGGCTCAGTGCGGGCCGATCACTTCGGAATTTCTGTAGCAACCGGCGATGGGGAAGTGTTCTCCTCCGGGGACTCGGAAATGGCATTCTCGATCCAGAGCATTTCAAAGGTGTATGCGCTGGCGCTGGTGCTCGCCGGCGACGGCGACAGGATCTGGAAGCGCGTGTTCCGGGAGCCGTCCGGCAATCCGTTCAATTCGCTGGTTCAGCTTGAGCACGAGGACGGCATTCCCCGTAACCCTTTCATCAACGCGGGCGCACTCGTGGTCACGGACAGGCTCCTGAGCGTCTCCCAGGACGCTTCCACGGCTGTTCGCGATCTGCTCCGGACCGAAAGCGGAAACGGCTCGATCCAGATCGACTCCATAGTGGCCGATTCGGAGGCCCGGAACAGCAACCGGAATGCCTCGCTGGCGCACTTCCTGGCCAGCTGCGGAAACCTGGACAACCCGGTGGAAGAAGTCCTCGACGCCTACATTAGTCAGTGTTCCTTGGCGATGAGCTGCACCGATCTGGCGTTGGCCAGCAGATTCCTGGCCCGCAACGGGCTACGCGCAGACGGCACTGCCCTGCTTTCCCCGGCCCAGACCAAGAGAATCAATGCAGTGATGCTTACCTGTGGAACCTACGATGCCGCAGGTGAATTCGCCTACCGCGTGGGCCTTCCCGGCAAGAGCGGTGTAGGCGGCGGGATCATCGCTGTGGTGCCCAACAACTGCACCATCTGTGTATGGAGCCCCGGGCTTGGGCGTTCGGGAAATTCCGTTGCAGGAGTCGCCGCCCTCGACGAGTTCACCACGCGAACCGGCCTGTCCATTTTCTGACTTCGGAACCGACAGATCGGGCTGGCAGTTGGCGGTGGCAAAAAGCCTCCGGTGCTGGAAGCCGGCTTTAGGCGCCGTAGCCGCGATACCTGGCACTGCCCATGGCCAGCGAAAAGATCACGATTACCAGCACGGTGATCGCGATTCCCACGTAGCCCAGAACAAGGCCCGCAATGGCCATGCCCTTGCCGGCAGGCTCCCGGGTCAAGGCCAGGTGCCCCAGGATGACCGCGGCGATCTGCGTCAGGATGAAGAACCCGAACCCCAGGAACACGGCGATGCCGCAGCACAGGCTCGCGATGCTCAGGCTCTTGGGCGCGGGCGGCACCCCGTAGTAGCCCGGCTGGCCGTACGCGTTGTAGGTGCTTCCCGGCTGGCCGTACGGCTGCTGGGTCGGTGCGCCGTACGGCTGCGGGGTCGGTGCGCCGTACGGCTGCGGGGTCGGTGCGCCGTACGGCTGCGGGGTCGGTGCGCCGTACGGCTGCGGGGTCGGTGCGCCGTACGGCTGCGGGGTCGGTGCGCCGTACGGCTGCGGGGTCGGCGCACCGTAGGCGGTGCCATAGGGGCTTCCCGGCTGGCCGTACGGATCCTGGGCCGGGATATGGGGCGGCGGTCCGTAGCCCTCCGGCATCCCGTCGTTACCCTGTTTCGGCTGGTCAGTCATGGATCGTCACCCCGTGGATCGTCCCCTCGTGAAGTCTCTGGACTCAGGGTACCGCCGCCCCGAACCAAAGAGCAGGATATTTTCCGCGTCACAGGGACCGGATTCCGCCTAAATCGTGTTGCCGTCCGCCGTCGTCTGGCATGCTGGTGCCATGGCTAGCCGCGCGGGCACAGTTGCCCAACCCCAAGACCTTGTTGACCTCACTGCGCTCCTTGATGCGTACTACGACGTTTCGCCGGACCTGGGGGACCCGGGCCAGCGGGTGGCCTTCGGCACCTCCGGGCACCGTGGCTCGAGCCTAAAGGCGTCCTTCAACGAACCCCACATCCTCGCCATCACCCAGGCGATCGTGGAATACCGTGCGGGCCAGGGCATAACCGGCCCGCTGTACATGGCGAAGGACACCCATGGCCTGAGCGAACCGGCGCAGAACTCCGCCTTGGAGGTACTCGCGGCCAACGGCGTCCACGTACTGATCGACGCCCGCCACGGCTACACCCCTACCCCGGCCCTGAGCCACGCCATCCTCACCCATAACAACAACTCCCCGGCCGGGGCACCGCAGGCCGACGGCATCGTGGTCACCCCCAGCCACAACCCTCCCGGCGACGGCGGCTTCAAGTACAACCCCCCCCATGGCGGCCCGGCGGACACCGACGCCACAGGATGGATCGCCAACCGCGCCAACGAATTGCTGGAAAACGGGCTCCGCGGAGTCAAGCGCATACCCGTGGCGGACGCCCTGGCCGCCGACACCACCGGCAAGTTCGACTTTCTCAGCAGCTATGTGGACGACCTCCCCTCGGTACTGGACCTGACTGCCATCCGCGAGGCCGGCGTGCGGATCGGCGCCGATCCCATGGGCGGCGCGTCCGTGGACTACTGGGGCGAAATCGGCGAACGCCACCACCTGAACCTCACCGTAGTGAATCCCACCGTCGATCCCCAGTGGGCCTTCATGACCCTCGACTGGGACGAGAAGATCCGGATGGACTGCTCCTCGCCCTCGGCCATGGCGTCGCTGATCAGCCGGATGGCCGCCGACAGTTCCGGCAAGACGCCGTTCGACATCGCGACCGGAAACGACGCCGACGCCGACCGGCACGGCATTGTCACACCGGACGGCGGGCTGATGAACCCGAACCACTACCTCGCCGTCGCGATCGACTACCTCTACCGCCACCGGACCGGTTGGAACCCGAAGTCCGTGATCGGCAAGACCCTGGTGTCCTCCTCGATCATCGACCGCGTGGCCGCAAGCCTGGGCCGCAAGCTCGTCGAGGTCCCGGTCGGCTTCAAATGGTTCGTTCCGGGCCTGCTCTCCGGCGAAGGGGCCTTCGGGGGCGAGGAGTCCGCGGGCGCTTCCTTCAACAAGATGGACGGCAGCGTCTGGACCACGGACAAGGACGGCATCCTGCTGGCGCTGCTTGCCTCGGAGATCACCGCGGTCACCGGCAAGTCGCCCTCCCAGCTCTACAAGGGCCTCACCGACCAGTTCGGCGACCCCGTCTACGCCCGGATCGACGCCGCTGCCACCCGTGAGCAGAAGGCCGCGCTGGGCAAGCTGTCGTCGTCGGACGTCACCGCAACGGAACTGGCAGGCGAACCCATCATCGCCAAGCTGACCGAGGCGCCCGGCAACGGCGCGGCCATCGGCGGGCTCAAGGTGGTCACCGAGAACGCCTGGTTCGCGGCGCGGCCATCCGGCACCGAGGACGTCTACAAGATCTACGCCGAGTCCTTCAAGGGCGCGGAGCACCTCAAGCAGGTCCAGGCCGAGGCCAAGGCACTCGTGGACGGGGTCATTTCCTAGGGCTCAGGCGCCGCCCCGCGGGCGGGCCGCCGTCAGGCTGATTTGTCCTCGAGGAGACTCGCGGCCAGCACCGAGCGGTTCCGCCCAAGGGTCTTGGCCCGGTAGAGGGCCGCGTCCGCCGACGCGGCCAGCGCCTCAAGGTCCACACGGCCGGGGGCGGTGCCGGCAATCCCATAGCTCACGGTGGGCAGCCGAGGGACCAGCGTGGACTGGTGGGACTGGAGCCGCCGGCTGATGTCCGCCGCGATTTCGCTGGCACGTTCGGGCGGCACTCCGGGCAGGAGCAGGATGAATTCCTCCCCGCCGTACCGGCCCACGAGGTCCGTGGAACGCACCGCGGCAGTGCAGGCGTCTGCGAAGGCCTGCAGCGCGGTGTCTCCGGCGGAGTGCCCGAACTGGTCGTTGATCAACTTGAAATGGTCCAGATCGGCCAGGATCAGCGTGGCGGTGGTCCTGGCCCGGTTGAGCCTGCGCAGCTCGTCCCGGGCAAGGTCCATGAACGCCGTACGGTTGAGCAGCCCGGTCAGCCCGTCCACCGTCGCCCGGGCCCGGAGGTCCTGCGTCTGCTGTTCGTAGCTCAGCTCGGCCATCGAGAAGGACGCGACGACGAGGAGCACCGACGAGACAATGGTGGTTGCGGCGGATCCGAAGACCGAGGTGAAGATCCGGCCGTCGCGCCCCTCCACCACAAAGGCCACCAGACGGCCCAGATAGTAGGCGGCCAGGATGCATGTGGCCACGGCCAGGGGACGGTGCACGCGGGAGTAGCTGTGGTCCAGCAGGAACAATTCCCGGGACGATAGCCCGATCAGGATTGCCATCAGCGCGAGGAAGACGGCACCCCCGGCCCAGTTGTTCGTCGCGGGGTGGTCAAGCAGCGAGGCCACCGCGGCTGCCGCAGGACCGGCCGCGAGGTACCAGATCCCTGGCACGGCAGTCCGTAGCGAACGGGCTCCCGCCCACACGCTGGCCGAGCCGGCAACGAGCACCACGTTCCCCAGCGGGTTTGCCCATACCTGGTGCACGGTGCCGTTCAGCAGATACGCGGCGGAGCCGGTAAGGAAAAGGGTCAGCGCCAGGCACCACCAGCCACTGTAGGCCGCACGGGTCCGGCGGAAGGTGATGAAATAGAAGAGCAGCAGCAGCGTCAGCGACACGATAGCGAACGCAACCCGAAGCGTCGACGTGTCCAGCGTCATGTCGTGACCCCCCGGTCCACACTCGATGGCCCGATAGTGATCGACCCAGCATCGCAATTGACCCCAGTATGGCACCCCGGCCCGAAAACTGTGACGCCGGGCTACGGGTCAGGCGCTCCAGAGCCGTAGGACCCGCCGGGTAGCGTGCCCGCCGTCGGGCGCCATGTCCACCAGCCCGATCAGGTCCAGGACCAGCACGTCGCCCGCACTGAGCCGCTTTTCGCGGAGGTGGGAGACGTGCGGGCGGTAGCCGCCGAGGGTGTAGCCCGGGGTGGGGATCCGGCCGGGCAGTGCCCCCACGACCTGCACCAGGGCCTCATGCAGGGTCTGCAGCGCGCCGCTGGGCTCAATCAGGCTGACCGGGACCGCCCCGGTCCGGCCGAAGCCAGCCTCCGCGCCGACGGTCATCGGGCTACCCAGCGCCGCCGCGACCGGGGCGTCCATCAAGGCGGCGATCCGTTCGGCGAGCGGATCACCCGGATCGGGCTCCGCTGGGGGCGCCACGGGGGCACCCCGCGCACCTTCGCCCGCTGCGATCCGGGGCCCGACGACGTCGAACTTCACCAGGGTGATGTGAAGCGGCCAGTCATCCCGGGGGAATTCGAGCCCCTCGGTGACGGGCTCCAGGAAGGCCACCACGATCAGGTTCCGCATGGGGCAAGTCTGCCACGGCAGCGCGCAACGCCCTATGGCCCGGGCTCCGCTGCGGACTAAGATGTGAAGTGGCCCTGGATGCAGGCCTTGCGCTCAACCGCATATTTGCGTCCCGTGTGCCTCCGGCCTGTCCCCCATGGTGCCGGAGGCACCTCCGCGAAAACCCTTAGACGGTGCGGACGACGTCCTCGTAAGCAAACTTCGGCTTGGCCTCACCCCACGCGTCCACACCGGGCAGGCCGATGTTGACCACGAGGAAGCTCTTCTGGCTGCCGTCGGGGAAGAAAGCGGCGTCAATCGCGGGGAAGTCCGCCCCCGTCATGGGACCGGCGGCGAATCCGAGGGAGCGGACGGCGAGGATGAAGTAGCCGGCCTGCAGGTGGGCGTTGTTGTTGCCGGTGGCGGCGGCGAGGTCCGGAGCGGCATCGTACATGGCCTTGGGCGCGTTGTAGCCGGGGAGGAAGCTGTCCCACTGTTCCTGCCAGGACGTGTCGTAGCTGAGGACCGCCACGAGCGGCGCGGACGCCGTCTTGGCACGGTTGCCGTTGGAGAGGGTGCCCACGAGGGTGGCGCGGGCCGCCTCAGAGCGGACGTAGGTGACGCGCAGCGGCTGCGAGTTGAACGCGGTGGGGCCAAACTTGGTCAGCTCGTAGATGGCGCGCGCCTGCTCGTCCGTAACCTCCCCGGTGAAGGCGTTGGCAGTGCGGGCTTCGGCAAAGATTGCGTCTACGGCCGCTGCGTCGATTGCTGCTTCGTCATGGGCGATTGTCATTCGCATCCCTTTCGCTGGGCCCGCGCATCCGGGTGATGGCTGGCGTTCTGCTTCCATAATTACAACCCCGGCGCCGGTCCTCCACTTCCCGTGTCCGCCCATGACCTTCGGCACATGCCCCTGCAAGGGACAGGACCGCACAGGACAGGACCGCGCGGGCCGGAACGGGCCGCGCGGTAAAGTTGCTGCGGAAGATTCCTTCCCCGCCCCGCCCTATTCTCTGAAAGGCTCCCGGCAATGAGCATGCTCGGTACCAAATGGAAGCTCCACGGCAACGGCAAGTCGATCCGCCCCGGTGAAGTCGTCAAGCCGGACGAGCGCCTTGCCTGGCCCCTCACCATCGGCGTCGGGATGCAGCACGTTGTCGCCATGTTCGGCGCCACCTTCCTGGTCCCGATCATCACCGGCATGCCGCCCGCCACCACGCTCTTCTTCTCCGGCATCGGCACACTCCTGTTCCTGGTCATCACGAAGGGCCAGGTGCCGAGCTACCTCGGCTCCAGCTTCGCTTTCATCGCGCCGATAATGGCCTCGCAGCACCAGTTCGGCATCCCGGGCGCGCTCGGCGGCGTCGTGCTGGCCGGCGTCGGGCTGGCCCTGATCGGCGCCCTCGTGCAGAAGTTCGGCGCGGGCTGGATCAACCGGCTGATGCCGCCGATCGTCACGGGCACCATCGTCGCCCTGATCGGCCTCAACCTGGCCCCGGCTGCCAAAAACAACTTCGCCGCCGCCCCCGTCACGGCCGTGATCACCCTCGCCACGATCATCCTGGTCAGCGTCTTCTTCCGCGGCATCCTGGGCCGGTTGAGCATCCTGGTGGGCGTCGTGGTGGGCTATATCGTCGCAATGATGCGCGGCGAAGTCGATTTCTCCAAGATGGACGGCGCCGCCTGGATCGGGCTGCCGTACTTCCAGACCCCCGAATTCCACCTCGGCGTCGTGGGACTCTTCGTGCCGGTCGTGCTGGTGCTCGTCGCAGAGAACATCGGCCATGTGAAGTCCGTGTCCGCCATGACCGGACAGAACCTCGACGGAGTCTCCGGACGCGCGCTGATGGCCGACGGCGCGGCCACCGTGCTGGCCGGCTTCGGCGGCGGCTCGGGCACCACGACTTATGCGGAAAACATCGGCGTAATGGCCGCCACCAAGGTGTATTCGACGGCGGCCTACTGGGTGGCCGGCATCTTTGCCGTAGTGCTGAGCTTCTCGCCGAAGTTCGGTGAGCTCATCGCGACCGTTCCGGTTGGCGTGCTGGGCGGCGCGGCCACGATGCTCTACGGCATGATCGGCGTCCTGGGCGTGAAGATCTGGGTCCAGAACAAGGTTAACTTCTCCAACCCTGTCAACCTCACCACGGCCGCCGTCGCACTGATCATCGGCATCGCGGACTACACCTGGGCCGTCGGCGACCTGACGTTCAACGGCATTGCCCTGGGCTCCGCCGCCGCCCTGGTGATCTACCACGGCATGAAGGCCATCGGGAAGGCACGCGGCACGGTGGCCGAGCCCGAGACCGAGGGTTCCGTCCTGCCTCCCGCGGTCAAGGCTGCAGCGAGCGCCGCGGCGAAGCGCGCGGCCAGGAAGCGCCGCTAGCCTCTGGCCCGCGCCGGACAAAAGGCCGGCATCCTGCCGCTGAAGAGCGACGGGATGCCGGCCTTTGTTGTCAGCATGCGGCGGGACGTCCGACGGCGGTGCTCAGCCGGCGTCGAAGGATTCCTTGTCGTCGCTGTCACGGTCCTTCGGCGCCTTGCTGCCAGGAAGGTCGGTGCCGCTTCCGTCGGGCAGGCCGGCCGCGTCCTGGCCGGGCTCCGAGGAGACGGGGCCCTCTGCGTCTGGCTTCTCCGTGTTGGAGGCGTCCATCTCGGCGTCAGTGGAAGGCACCGCTGCGTCCGGCTTGTTCCCGGCTGCGCCCGGCATCTCCTCTTCGGGGGTCGGCGTTCCGTAGCCGCCCGGCTCCTCGATGCGGCTTCCTTGCTGGTTCTCCTGCGTCATTTCAGTCCTCCTGTGTATGGGTGCCTTCCTCCGGACCCGGCGAAGCAGGCCCCTCGGAATGGCCCGGCGAAGCAGACAGTTCCAGCCTACGCGGAAATAGTCAGTAAACTTAGTACCAATGCGTCCCCGGATGCCCCCGCCCAGCGACGCAGGCGTTCCCGCGGTTCCGCTGGGATAGCATGGACTGGCTCCGGCACACCCGGCACCCCGCCTGCTTCCCGCTCGAAGGATGACCCATGACGGCACCGCACCTCGAGGACCGCGTCCGCTCCCGGCTCAACCTCTCCGGCCGCAAGGACCGGGTCGCGCTCGTGGTGGCGCTCGGCATCCTGAGC
Organism: Arthrobacter sp. PAMC25564; assembly: GCF_004798705.1. NCBI lineage: Bacteria > Bacillati > Actinomycetota > Actinomycetes > Micrococcales > Micrococcaceae > Arthrobacter > Arthrobacter sp. PAMC25564. The sequence goes on from NZ_CP039290.1 coordinate 519,302, forward strand.
GCGGTCAGCCCGATGGCCACGGACATGTACCTGGCGTCCATGCCCCGCATGGCCGAGTACTTCGGGACCTCGGCCACGGCGGTGCAGCTGACCCTGACCACCTACATGGTCGGCATGGCACTCGGGCAGTTCCTGCTGGGCCCGGTCTCCGATGTGGTGGGCCGGCGCCGACTCATGGTGGCGGGCAATGTGCTGTTCCTGCTCAGTTCCCTGGCGGCCGTCCTCTCCCCCAGCATCGAGGTGGTCATCGCGCTGCGCGCGGTCCAGGGCCTGGCCGGCGCCGCGGGCGTGGTGATCGCCCGGGCCGTGGTCGCCGATATCGCCACCGGGCGGCAGGCAGCGAAACTCTTCTCGGTGCTGGCGACCATCACCTCCTTCGCCCCTGCCGTGGCCCCCCTGCTCGGCGGGGTCATTGCCACCGTCGCCCCGTGGCAGGCCGTGTTCTACGCGCTCTCCGGGTTCGGCCTGCTGATGCTCGCCTGCTCCCTATTCGTCATCCCGGAGACGCTGCCGCCGGAAAAGCGCCACCGCGGTGGACTGCGCGCCGTCGTCGGCACCTCCTGGGCGGTCATGCGCACCCCCTCGTTCATGGCCTACGCCCTGACCTTCGGTTTCGCGTTCGGCTCCCTGTTCTCCTACATCTCCGCTTCCTCGTTCGTGGTGCAGAACGTGCTGGGCTTCTCCGCCCTGGGCTACTCCGTGATCTTCGCCGTAAACGCGGGCGGCTCCATCCTCGGGGCCATCGTCAATACCCGGCTGCTCGACCGCATCGAGCCCGGCACCATCCTGCGCACGGCGGTCGTGATCGTGGGTGCGGTCAACGTCGCGGGCCTCGGTCTCGTCCTGGCCGGGATCACCGGCTGGCCCACGCTGGTACACCTTTTCGTCAGCCAGTCCTGCCTGGGTTTCGTCTTCGGCAACGCCGTGGGCCTCGCCCAGGGGCGGGCCCCGGGGCGGGCCGGCGCGGGCTCGGCGGTGCTGGGCCTGGTCCAGTTCATCTTCGGAGGCCTCGTGAGCCCGCTGACCGGACTGGCCGGCCAGCAGTCGGCGGTGCCGATGGCCATCTCCATGGCAGTATGCTCGGCCCTGGCCGTGGCGGCCGCGCTGTCCGCCCGCCGCCTGGCCTGAGAGTAGACTGCCGTCCCATAGACCGGTTCTGCCCCGCCCGGAGGTGTGCCAGTGTCCCATACGGAGGAGTCCGCCGACGACGGGCGGCATGAGTCGGTCGAAGAGCAGCTGGACCGCAACTGGCTCGAACTGCTCCAGGAGCTCCGCGTCCTGCAGACCGGGGTGCAGATCCTCGCGGGCTTTCTCCTGACGTTGCCGTTCCAGTCGAGGTTCGAGACCCTGGACCGCTTCGAGACAACGCTCTATCTCGCCAACGTCGTCCTGGCCGCGCTTACCACGGCCCTAATCCTGCTGCCGGTGAGTGTGCACCGGCGGCTGTTCAGGATGCACCTGAAATCCACGCTGGTGTCCAGCGCGGACAGGATCGCGAAGGTGGCGCTGGCCGGCGTCGGCCTGCTCAGCGTGGGCACCTCGGCCCTGGTCTTCGACGTCGCAGCCGGACGGACTGCAGGGCTCACCGCCGGCGCGGCATTGCTGGCCGTGCTCCTGGTCCTGCTGGTCTATCTCCCGGCCAGGCTCCGCCGGCAGGCACGAAAGTGACCAAGGCATCGCAGGCCGGGCGCGCCCTTAGGCCCCTTCGAGCACCTGGCTGGTCGCCCGGCTGAGGTACTTCGCGGCGTTCGCGAGGGCATCGTCCGGGCTCCCGGCCAGGTCCAGCAACTGCGCCGCCGCCACCACGCCATGCCCGGCAAGCTCCTCCGGTGTGACCAGTATCCGTCCGGCGACCACGATCACCGGGATGCCGCGTTCCTGCGCTGCATCGGCGAGGGCAATCGGTGCCTTGCCGGTCAGGGACTGGGAATCCAGGGATCCCTCACCGGTGATCACGAGGTCCGCCCCGGCGAGCCTGGCAGCGAGGCCGGTGAGACCTGCCACCAGCTGGAACCCGCCTTCCAGGGCGGCGTTGGTGAAGGCCAGGAACGACGCCGGGAAGCCACCGGCCGCTCCGGCACCGGGGATGTTGACGTCCCGGCCGGTGGCCTGGCGCAGGACCGAGGCCCAGTTCCGCAGTCCCGCGTCGAGCAGATCCACGGCGTCCTCGTCGGCACCCTTCTGGGGAGCGAACACCTGCGCTGCCCCGTCGCTGCCGAAAAGCGGGTTCTGCACATCCACGGCGATCCGGAACTTCACGGCGGACAGCCGGGGATCGAGGCCGCCGGCATCCACGGACACTACATCCGCCAGCGAACCGCCGCCCAGGGGAACGACGTTGCCGGCGGCGTCCAGAGGCGTGAGCCCCAGCGCGCGGAGGGCGCCGCTGCCGCCGTCGCTCATGGCCGAGCCGCCCAGGCCCAGCACGATCTCCGTGGCGCCGGCGTCCAGCGCCGCGGCGATCAGCTGCCCGCAGCCGTAGCTGTGGGCGCGCAGGGCGTTGGCCGGTGTGGGTTCCATGTGCGCCAGGCCGGATGCCTGCGCCGTTTCAATCACCGCGGTGGCCCCGCCGAACGCGTCCTTGCGGATGGCCCAGGCGGCGCCGACCGGAGCCAGGATCGGGCCGACGACGGCGTTGAGCCGCTCCTCGTACCCGGCGGCGACGGCTGCCGCCAGGGTTCCTTCGCCGCCGTCGGCCACGGGAAACTGGATGGCCTCGGCGTCGGGATAGACCCGGAGGGCGCCTTCGGCGATGGCGGAGGCGGCTTCGGCGGCGGTGAGGGAGCCCTTGAACTTGTCCGGGGCGATGAGGATGCGCATGGCACTATCCTGCCAGCCGGGGCCGACAGCGGCTGCCATGGTGCTCAGTCCCACAGCCCGCGCTCCTGCAGGACCTCCTTGAGCAGGTCCGCGCGGTCGGTGACGATCCCGTCGACGCCGAGGTCGAGCAAGCGGTGCATTTCCGCGGTCTCGTTGATGGTCCAGACATGGACCTGCAGGCCGTGCCGGTGCGCGCGGCGGACCAGGCCCGGCGTCACCACCGTCACGGCGCCGTAGCGGACCGGGACCTGCAGGGCGTGGACACCGCGGAGCGCCCGCCCCGCCACGAGCCGCAGCAGCGGCGCCGGCAGCACCGGCCCCAGCAGAACGAACAGCGCGTTGGAGACGATGCCGCCCGAGCCGGCGGCGGGCCGGCTCAGCTGCCTGAGCACGGCGCGGCGACGGCGGTCCGAAAAGCTGGCGATCAGCACCCGGTCGTGTAGCCCGTACCGTTCGATCGCTGCGGCCAGGGGTGCCACCGAGCCCCAGTCCTTGACGTCGAGGTTGAGCCGGACCTCAGGAAAGGCCGTGATCAGCTCCTCGAACAGCGGGATCGGCTCCGCGCCGTTGATCCGCGCGAGCGCGACCGTCTCCGCGGACAGTTCCGAGATCCTGCCCCGTCCGTCCGTGACCCGGTCCAGGGTTTCGTCATGGAAGAGCAGCAGGACGCCGTCGGCCGTGGTGTGGACGTCCGTCTCCAGGTGCCGGAACCCCAGCTCGACGGCGGCGCGGAACGCGGCCATCGAGTTTTCCAGGCCGTCCCGGGAGAAGCCGCGGTGTGCCATCGCGAGGGGCGCCGCGGGGCCCTCATCATTCAAGCCGCCGGCCGCGAAGAAGGGATGCGGATCGCTCACTCCTGAAGCGTACCGGAGCCCCGCCTGCCGGAGCCGGAGCCCCGGTCCGGCTCCGGCTTCGACTCCTTGGGCGGAATCAGGAGGGGTTCGGGAGGATGTCCACGCCGTCGCTGCAGTGCAGCAGGGTGCGGCCGCGGCCGCCGTCGAGGTCCACCCAGACGGCGGTGTGGTCCGAGGTGACGGCGGCCACCAGGCCAGTGGCTTCATAGCCGGGCAAGAGCCGGACCCGGACCCGGTCACCCTGGCGCAGGCTCTTCCAGTGCTCGTCCGGATCCACCCGGCGCAGAGGCTGCTCGTCCCTGTTTTCCATACGGTACCTGGCCATGATTTCCCCACCATTGCTCAATAAACCCGTCGCGAAGCTTCAGCGTAGGAGGCCAAGGTGAACGGCAGTTGACGGGCCGCCGGGAAACGGGTGGCGGCCCGTCAGCGGGGAGGATCAGGGAAGCCGGACGCCCCGGGCAGCGAGTTTGGCCTCAAGGATCTGGGCCACGCCGTCGTCGTCGAAATGCGGGGCCTGCTGGCCGGCGGCGCGGATGGCCTCCGGGTGGCCGCTGGCCATCGCATAGCCGTCGCCGGCCCAGCGCAGCATCTCGATGTCGTTGGGCATGTCCCCGAATGCCACCACGTCGCCGGCCCCGATGCCCAGCGACGCGGCATATTCGGCGAGGGTGACGGCCTTGTTCACACCGGGGAGGGAGAGTTCCAGAAGCGCCATGTTCGGCGCCGAGTGGGTGGCCGCTGCCAGGTGTGCGACGGCAGGGGTCACCTCGGCCAGGAAATCATCCGCGGTCCCCTCGCGGACGATTGCCAGGAACTTCACAACGGAATCCGCGGCGGTCAGCGTGGTGTGCAGCGCTGCAGGCGTGTACTCGGCGAGCAGGCGGCCGGAGCCGTTCTCGATGAACCCCGGTTCCAGGTGGAAGCCGGTCAGGGTTTCGGCGGCGAACAGTGCCGCGGGGCGAAGCCGTCGGATGATGCGGCGCGCCTCGAACACGGCGTCCAGTTCCAGGGCCCGGGCCGATACCATCCGGTCCGCCTCGAGGTCCCATACCACCGCACCGTTGGAGCAGATCACGGTTCCGGTGTGGCCCAGCTGCTCGCGCAGGGGGTTCAGCCAGCGCGGCGGGCGCCCGGTCACAAAGACCAGTTCGACCCCGGCGTCGCGGCAGGCCTGGAACGCCCGGACAGTGCGGGCACTGATCTTGCCGTCGTGGCCGAGGATCGTTCCGTCAATGTCACTTGCTACGAGCCGCATACTGCCAGTCTACGTTGGCTTGTCGGGGCGGATTCCCGGCCCGCTCCGGTCTGCGCTGCGTCCGGCTCGCGGGCCGACGGCCGCAGGGTGCGGCTCAGACGTCGATCGTGACGACGGCGCGTTCCCCGCCCGAGTCCGCCCGCGCCCCGGTTTCGGAACTGACGGCCCGCGAGACGCAGCAGCACATCTTCGCCGCGGCGTGCTGCTGGCGCTCACTGTAGAAGACGTCGCGGTGGTCGATGGAACCCTGCAGGCCCAGCAACCGCACTTCGCAGAGCCCGCACTCACCCTTGCGGCAGTCGAACATCATGTCGACGCCGGCATCCTCGAGGGCCTCCAGCATGGACTTCCCGGGACCCACAGTCGCCTCGACGCCCAGGCGCGGCACGCGGACGAGGAATTCCTCCGGGTCGAACCAGCCGCTGTTGCCGAAGGTCTCGTACCGGAGGTTCGGCATGCTGAGCCCGAGCGTGTCCCAGCCGCGCTTGACGGCATCCATCAGCCGGATCGGACCGCACATATAGAGTTCCGTCTCCGGATCCACCGAAGCTAGCAGCTCATCGACCTGCAGTGCCGTGCCTTCGTCGTCCACGTGAACGCGAAGTGCGTCGCCGTGGAGCCCCTCCAGCTGGGGCAGGTAGGCCATCGCGTCACGGCTGCGGCCGGAGTAGACGAGGGTGTAGTCCGCCTTGGTGTTGCGGAGCACGCGGGCCATGTTGACCATCGCGGTGATGCCGATGCCGCCGGCCAGCAGCACGTAACGCGGTGCGCCCACCCGGAGCGGGAAGTTCTGCAGGGACTGGGTGATCTCAAGCTGGTCCCCGATCTCAAGACCTTGCATGAACACCGAGCCGCCGCGTGATTGCGGGGTCCGGAAGACGCTAATCGCCACACGCTGGCCGTCCTCGCTGGAATCCACCGCGGAATAGGAGCGCTTGTGCCGTTCGCCGTCGATCGTCACCATCACGTCGATGTGCGAGCCGGGCTCCGCCCGCTTGGGCAGGGACTGGGACAGGACCAGGCGGCGGGTCTCCGCGGTGATGGACTCCGCCTCGACGACAGTGCCTGTCTGCCAGATCTCTAGGTTCGTTGCTGCCATGGCTTCTTCTAACTTCTCGGTGCCGGTACGGTCAGACGGTCGGGATGAGGCGGCCTTCGGCGACGAGCTGGCGCTCGATCAGCCGCCGCACCCACATGCCGCCGGCGTCGATATTGAGGTTGTAGAACTCATAGTCCGGGTTGGCGTCGATGGCCTCCTGCTGGGCTTTGAGCATGGCCTCATCCTCGCCGAACACGCCGTGCACCCCGTTGCGCAGCTGGGTGGTGATGAGCTGGCTCTCCAGCCGGTAGTTGCGCATGAAGGCCCAAAAATAGTGGCAGGTCTTGGCGGTCTCCGGGGAAATGGTGTTCATGACGAAGCCGTTCACGCCCTGGCTGCGGTCACCTTCCGGGGCACCCGTGCCGGCCATCGCGACGCCGACGTCGATGTTGATGGTCGACGGCGACTGGAAGGTGATGATCTGCCAGCGGTCCACCTTGCCGTCAAAACCGGGGAACTTGTCCCGCATGTTCTTGAGCCAGAACGGCGGTGCATCGATGTCGAGCATCCAGCGGGACACAGTGACGGTGTTGCCATCCTGGGTCACGACGAAATCAGATTCGCTCAGCTCGTCCTGCCCGATCGAGGACGAGTGCACGAATTCCTCGTGGGTCAGGTCCATCAGGTTGTCCAGCACCAGCTGGTAGTTGCAGGGGGCGAAGATGGTCTCCCCGTCGCCGGCCCATTCGTCCGAGCTCATCTGGTGCATGTCCGGGATCAGGTCCGGATCTGCCCGGGTCGGATCGCCCAGCCACACCCAGAGGTAGCGGTAGCGCTCGACCACGGGGAAGGACGGCACGGTGGCGCTCGGGTTGACGGTTTCCTGCGCCGGCATGGAGACACAGCGGCCCGCGGAGTTGTAGACGATGCCGTGGTAGGGGCACTGGATCTGGTCCTTGCCGAGCGTCTTACCCATGGACAGGGGTGCCAGCCGGTGCCAGCATGCGTCCGCGAGGGCCACGGCCCTGCCGTCCTCGGTGCGGTACAGGGCCAGGGGCCGGTCGGCGATCCGACGCGACATCGGCTTTCGGGTAACTTCATGGTCCCAGGCGGCCACGTACCAGGCATTCAGCGGGTAGCCCAGCACTTTGTTGGTTGTCGAACTCATGGACTGCATCAGCGCGGTCATGGTTATTCCTTCCCGTCACGCTATACCTATATACATAGGTAGTGGTCTGGATCACAGCATACCTATGTTGATAGTTAGTTGCAACCCTTCCCGATCCGCACGGAAAATGGCACAGGGCAGCGGGAATGCGAAAGGCCCGGACACCTTCGGTTTCCGGGCCTTTCGGCGATCAGGATTCGAGTTTGTCAATCAACTCCAGGCCTCTTTGGGCCCATGCTATCTCCGCCTTGGCGCGGTCAATCATGCCTTCGTAGGTGAAGATCTTATACCCGGCAATCTTGGCCCGATCCACTTCGGGTGCCGATTCGAGGCGCCTTGCCAGGATGGGGTTGCTGCGGTCCTCCAGTGCCTCGATCATCTCCTGCCATTGCCGTGCACGGGAGGAGTGGTACGCCATGTGAGCGCGCATCTGGGCCCGCGCCGCCTCGGGTTCGGCCCACTCCAGGTAAGCCGCCTTGAGGTGGATCGGGTCGCGCTCCCGCGCATAGTCCAGGGTGGTGTTCATCCAGGCCCGGAAAGCCTCGACCCCTTCCGGGGTGATGTGGTAACGCTTTTTCTTGCCCTTTTTACCCCAGGGCTCCTCGACACCACGGAGGAGTCCATCCTTTTCCATCCGGCGGAGCTCGGGGTAGATCTGAGAATCCGGGGCATGCCAGACGTAGCCGACAGACTGTTCGAAGTGCTTGAAAACGTCATAGCCCGTCAGGGGTTGGGACGTCAGCAATGCAAGTAGGGCGTAACGCAGACTCACCTGCCACCGATCCTCTCCGTCAGGGCGCCGCGGTGCCGATGCCTTTCGGCAGGACCGGACGCAGCCTCCATTAAACCCCTTGTCAACTATCTACATTCATAGTTATGCTGTGTCTCGCGCCACATATAACTATCAGTATAGATAGTTTGCCCTGCTGCCGCTCCTTCAACGATGAGGTCCGGCCGCTGGCTCCGGAAAGCCACACCTCCCCTTCCGTACCCGCAGTTAAGCATCCGCCCGGACCGCCCGAGGCCTCCAGAAAGTAGTCCCATGCAACTCCAAGAACGCATCGACGCGTCACGCATGTCCCTGTACCAATGGTTGATTGTGGGACTGTGCATCGTCCTCAATGCCCTTGACGGCTTCGACGTCCTGGCCATGGCCTTCACAGCCAACAGCGTCACCCGCGAATTCGGCCTCAGCGGCGCAGAACTTGGCATTCTGCTCAGCGCCGGACTGGTCGGCATGGCCATCGGCTCGCTGGGCTTGGCCCCCTTCGCCGACCTTATCGGACGCCGGCCCATGGTTCTGGTCTCCGTCGGTCTCGCCACCACCGGGATGCTGCTGGCTTCCCTGTCGCATTCCGCCGTTGAACTCGGGATCTGGCGCGTGGTCACGGGCCTCGGCATCGGCGGGATCCTCGCCTGCACCAATGTGATCGCCAGCGAGTACTCGTCAAAGCGTTGGCGTGGGCTGGCCATCAGCATTTACACCGCCGGCTACGGCATCGGGGCGACCTTGGGCGGCACTGCTGCGGTGACCCTGCAGGCAAGCTTCGGCTGGCGCTCGGTCTTCCTGTTCGGTGGCATCTGCACAGCCGCCACCTTCGTCCTGCTGGCGGTCCTGCTGCCCGAGTCCGTGGACTTCCTGGCCACCCGCCGTCCCCGCAATGTCCTTGATCGCCTCAACAAGATCGCCCGCAAGATCGGACAGCCGGCCGTGACGGAGCTCCCCGCAGCCGCCGTCAAGGCGGACCGCGAGAACAAACTCTCCGAACTGTTCACGGCAGGCAACCGCCGCTCCACGTGGCTCGTCTGGCTGGCCTTCTTTGCCACTATGTTCGGCTTCTACTTCGTGAACAGCTGGACGCCGCGGCTCCTCGTCACGGCCGGTATGACCGAGAGCCAGGGAGTCGTCGGTGGGCTGATGCTGACCCTCGGCGGCACCTTTGGGTCCCTGCTCTACGGCCTGCTAACCATCCGCTGGAACAGCCGGAAGGTGATGATCGCCTTTGCTGTCCTGTCCGCCGCCACCATGGTGATGTTCATTTCCACCGCGGGCGTCCTCGCCCTCGCCTTCGTGGCCGGCGGCGTGGTGGGCATGCTGATCAACGGCTGCATCGCGGGCATGTACACCATCACCCCGGCGCTCTACGGCGCGTCCGTGCGGAGCACCGGCGTGGGCTGGGCAATCGGGATCGGACGGGTTGGCGCGATCGTCGCCCCGTTGATGACCGGCGCCCTGCTTGATGCGCACTGGACGGCTTCCATGCTCTACATGGGTGTCGGCGTCGTGGTCCTCGTGGCCGGTGCCGCCGTGGCCGCCATGCGGCCGGCCGCCCCGGAGGCGCGGTCAAGCGCCGAAGTACAGGAGAAGCTGACGACGGCGGTCTGACGCGGCAGGCCTGCCGCGAGCGCGAAACCGCCGGAAGCGTGCCGGATCGCCGGAAAATTACGGCGAATTCGCAGGATTCCGGCGATTTCGGCGTCGGGACCGGCCAGCACCCCGGGCCGGGGGCTAGCGCCGTTCGTAGATTCCGGTCAGCGTCGACTTGGCCAGCGTGTGCGGGCCGAGCTTCGCTTCCAGCTTCGCCGGGGAGGCGCCGGCGTCGAGCCCGGACTGCGCAACATCCAGGGCATGGACGGTGACGATGTAACGGTGCGGCCCGTGGCCCTTGGGCGGCGCGGCCCCCAGATAGCCGGCCGACCCGCCGTCGTTCCTCAACTGGAAGGCGCCCCGCGGCAGGCCGCCGCCGTGCCGGGAACCCGCGCCCGCCGCCAAGGAGGTGACGTCCGCGGGGATGTCCAGCACGGCCCAGTGCCAGAATCCGCCGTGGCCCGGGGCGTCCGGATCAAACATGGTGACGGCATAGCTCCTGGTGCCGGCGGGGGCGCCGCGCCAGCTCAGTTGTGGCGATTCGTCGCTGCCGCCGGGTCCGGTCGCGGCGCCGCGTTGCGCGGCCGGGAGGGTCTGCCCGTCGTCGAACGATTCGCTGCCCAGTGTAAAGGCAGAGTTGCCGTGCCGGGCTTCGTGGGGATCACGGGTTGTCATGGCTGCCTTTCCCTTGCAGTTGAGGCCGGCAGGGGCGCACCGGCCTCCGCCAGCTTCAGTTCCTCCCGGGTGGGCGGGTTCGCGCCGGCGCGGGACACGGTCGCCGCCGCCGCGGCGGCCGCGTGCGCCAGGAGTTCGCGCATCGAGCCGGCGGACAATTCGCGGAGGGCCTTGCGGTTCTGTGCACCGTCCAGGCCCCGGTCCACCACGCCGGACAGCAGCGCGGCCATAAAGGAGTCCCCGGCACCGACGGTGTCCGCCACGGTCACCGCGGGGGCGGGGAAGTGCGCTTCGCCGGCGGCATTGACGCCCCAGGGGCCCTCGGCGCCGCGGGTCACCACGACCATCGCCGGGCCTTCCGCGCCGCCCAGCGCGAGCCAGCGGCGCGCCGAGTCGAGCGGATCCACTCCGGGGTACAGCCATTCAAGGTCCTCGTCGGAGGCCTTCACGATGTCCGCCAGGGCGACGAATTTCTCCGCCTGTCCGCGCGCGTAGTCCACATCGGCGATGATGCTCGGCCGGCAGTTTGGATCGAAACTGACCGTCGTTGAAGGATGGGCATGTTCGACGGCGGCCAGCACCGCGGCGGCGCCGGGCGCCAGCATGGTGGCAATCGATCCGGTGTGCAGCAGGGTGGTGCCCTGCAGCAGGAAGGGCAGCCGCTCCGCCAAGCCGGGCAGCTCCCAGGCGAGGTCGAACGTATAGCTGGCGGCGCCGTCGTCGCCGATCTGCGCGGTGGCCACGGAGGTGGGTAGTCCGTCCGGGGCCACGGGCAGCAGCACGGAGCTGGATTTAAGGTGGGCGGCGAGGGATTCACCGTAGGCGTCCCGCCCGTAGCGGCCGACGAACTGCACCGGGTGGTCCAGCCTGGCCAGCCCCACCGCCACGTTCAGGGGGCTGCCGCCGACATGGGCCTGGGTCCCGGAGGAGCGCTGGACGACATCGACCAGGCCCTCGCCAATAACTGTGAGCATGCTCATACTCTGCCAGAGAACGCAGCCCGGCGCCCCTGTTTTGCGGCGTCCGATTGACGGACCCGGCATGCCGCTCAGCCGGGGAGGGGGCGGGACGTGTCCATCCGTATCCCGGCGGCCTCGGCATCCCGGTACCTCGCATCGATGAGGACCACGTCCTTGCCGGCGCGCTGCAGCAGGCTGGCGGCGATGCCGGCCCGGTAACCGGATGCGCAGTGGATCCAGAGTTTTCCGGCCGGGATGTCCGTCAGGCGCAGCAGGAGTTCGTGCAGCGGGACATTCACCGCACCGGCCACCCGCGACTTGGCGTATTCGTCGGCGCGCCGCACGTCCAGGACGGTGTCTGCGCCGGCCCGGCCCGCCAGCACCTCATCCCAGCCCACGCGGGGGTAGGAGGCCAGGGCGGACTCCGGGGCCAGGGCGTGCGGATCCGTACCGACGGCGGCATCCGGGGATTCGATGCCGATGCGGGTGAGGTCCCGGATGGCGTGTTCGACGTCCCCGTGCGAGCCGACGAGGGTGAGCTTCTCACCCCATGGCATCACCCAGCCCAGGTAGGTGCTGAAGCTGTTCCCGTATTCGAAGCTCACGCTGCCCTGGAGGTGGTTGCTGGCGAACGCCACGCGGTGGCGCAGATCCACCACCCACTCCCCGTCGTGGAGGCGCCGGGCGAGCTCCGCGGCGTCGAGCGACTCCGCCACGGCCAGCACCGCCGGGCCGGGGCCCTGTGCGTTGGCGACGCCCATGTGCGCGTAGTACGAGGGGTAGGCCGTGAGGTTGGCAATGAGTTCGCGGACGAAGTGCTCCTCGTCCGGGTCCGTCAGGGCATGGTTCGCGGTCAGCTGCTCGCCGATCGTGGAGGATCCGGCGCCGGACGCCGGCCCGGACGAGCAGAACGAGCCGAAGCCATGCGTCGGGAACAGCGCGGCGTCGTGCCCGGCCTGGGCAACGAGGCGCCGTACCGAGGCGTACTGGTCGTGGGTGAGGCCGACCGTGTCCTCCGCTGCGACGAGGTCGGTCCGGCCGACGGATCCGTACAGCAGGCTTCCGCCGGAGAAGACGGCCTGCCTCCCGCCGTCGTCGACGATGAAGGACAGGTGCGTGTGGGTGTGGCCGGGGGTGGCGACGGCCCTGACCGTCAGCGAGCCCACCCTGACGGTCTGGCCGTCGGTGATGGGCTGGCGATCGAACGTCACCGGGTCCGCGGCGTTCACGAGGTACTGCGCGCCGTGCGCCTTGGCCAGCTCCAGGCCGCCGGTGATGTAGTCGTTGTGGACGTGCGTCTCAGCCACGTGCGTGATGACGACGCCGGCTTCCCTGGCCGCGGCTTCGACGCGGTCGGTGTCCCGCTGCGGGTCGATGACCAGCGCCACCGAGCCGTCGTGGACCAGATAGCTCCGGTCCCCCAACTGGGGAGTTTCGATCACGATGACGTCCATGGTTCCCATCATGGCCCCTGGGCGTGCGAAATCAAGCCGGTCGGCGGGGCCGGGGCCGCCCGGCTGGCTAGGGCTGGCGATGCTGGCCCGCGGCGCCGTCCTGCTGGTATGCGTCCTGCTGGTAGAGGTCCGGGATGCCGTCGTGGTCCGAATCGACCTTTTCCTCTTCCTCTGCCCGGCGGTACTGGCGGTTCCGGGTCCGCAGCACCGCGGTGGCCAGCAGCGCCGCCAGCAGCGATGCCACCAGGATCGCGACCTTCGCGTGGTCATCGTGGACGCTGCCCTGGCCGAAGCTCAGCTCGGCGACGAGCAGGGACACGGTGAAACCGATGCCCGCCAGGATGGAGACCCCGAAGATATCGATCCATTTGAAGGACGCATCCAGCCGTGCCCTGGTGGCCTTGGTAAGAAGCCAGGTCGTCCCAAGGATCCCTGCCGGCTTGCCCAGCACCAGGGCCAGGATGATGCCCACCGCCACCGGATCGGTCAGCGCCGAGCCGAGTCCCTCCCAGCCACCCACCGCGACGCCGGCGGAGAAGAAGGCGAAGACCGGAACGGCCACCCCGGCGGAAATCGGGCGGAAGCGGTGTTCAAAAATTTCGGCCAGGCCCGGCCCGGCCTCGGGGCCGCCGCTGGCCCGGGAGCGGATCACCGGGATCGCGAAGCCGAGCAGGACGCCGGCCACCGTGGCGTGGATGCCCGAGGAGTGTACGAGCGCCCAGGTTGCGATGCCGAGGGGCAGCAGGATCAGCCATGCGGCCATGGGGTGGGTGCCGAAGAAGCGCCGGTACTTCTGCGCCAGGAAGGTATAGAGGCCCAGCGGGATGAGCGCCAGCAGCAGCGGCAGGGGCTGAAGGTTGCTGGAGTAGAAGACCGCGATGATGCAGATGGCCAGGAGGTCGTCCACCACTGCGAGGGTGAGCAGGAAGATCCGCAGGGCGCTGGGCAGGTGCGAGCCCACGATCGCCAGCACCGCGACGGCGAAGGCGATATCGGTGGCGGTGGGGATGGCCCAGCCCCGCAGGGTCTCCGGGCTGGCGAGGTTGACCAGGGCGAAGATCAGGGCGGGAACGATGACGCCGCCCACCGCCGCGGCGACGGGCACGACCGATTTGCTCGGCTGCCGCAGGTCGCCCGCGATGAACTCCCGTTTGAGCTCGAGCCCGACGAGGAAGAAGAAGATGGCCAGCAGTCCGTCGGAAGCCCACGCCGCCAGGCTCAGCTCAAGGTGCCAGGGTGCGTAGCCAATCCGGAAGTCCCGGAGCGCAAAGTAGCTGCCCGAGGCCGGAGAGTTGGCCCAGATGAGGGCGATCACGGCGGCCGCGACCAGCAGGGCGCCGCCCACCGTTTCCTTGCGCAGGATTTCCCCGATCCGCAGCGATTCGGCGTAGCTGCCGCGGCCAAAGACGGTGAAACGCGGCGGGACGGGAGGAGGCGTGGCGCTCATGGGGTCCTAAAAGTTGGGTCGACTGAACTATGCCGACCAGACTTCCCGGCGCACCTGTTGCTAGTCTATCCGCAAACGGGCCGGGGCTCAGCCGAGCAGTTGCTGGACGAGTTCGCGGCACTTCCGGTAGGCGGCGGCCTTCGGATCGATCAGGGCAAAGTGATCACCGGGGATCTTCAGCAATTGGACCGGGGAGCCGGCAGCCTTCGCCGCTGCGGCATACGACTCGGACTGGCTCACCGGGACGGTGTCATCCTCTGTGCCGTGAACGGCATAGACCGGAACCCCCAACGGCACGGCGCTCATCGGGTCCGTGTATTTATGCCTTTTGGGGTATTTCTCGGAGGATCCTCCGAGCAGGTTGCTGACGGCGCCGTTGCTGAGGTTGAGCCGCTCGGCGGCCGCCAGGTTGAGCACCCCGGACTGGCTCACGACGCCGGTGAGCTGCACCGCGCCGCCGTCGAGGTTTCGCAGCAGCTGGCGGTCCGCCTCCGGGGCGCCGAGCCGGTCCAGCCGGCTGCGTCCCGCCGCCCAGACGGCCAGATGGCCGCCGGCGGAGTGCCCCAGCGCAACGACGCGCTCCAGGCCGAGGCCGTGCTCGGCCGCTACGTCGCGAAGCTTGTCGATGCCGGCCAGCACATCCGCAAAGGTGTTCGGCCAGCCGCCTCCGTTGCCGGCGCGCCGGTATTCCAGGTTCCAGGCAGCCATGCCGTGCGCCGCGAGGTCCTTGGCCAGCGGCTCTCCGAGTTCGGCGCCATACTGTGAACGCCAGTAGCCGCCGTGGATGACGACGACAATGCCCTTGGGCGCGGTTTCCGGCAGGAACAGCTCACCCCATTGGCTGGGATCATCCCCGTAGTGGTACTTGTGCCGCATCACTGTGTCCTCCTCGGGGCCCGGTTATGAGCCGGCGGAGACTGTCCCCAGTGTCACCGCCGCTGCGGCTGCGGTGACAGGCCGACGCCGCACGTGAGCCATGTGCTGAGCCTACCTTGGGCGCCGCGCGGCACCGCGTAGGGCAACGGCGGGCGGGGGTGTCACCCGGCCGCCGTCGTAGCTGCGCCGTAAGCTAATCGCATGGCTAGCAATTGGGACCGTCTGGACCCCGTCCTGCGCGCATCCGTGCAGGAAAACGTGGAACTCTACGAACGGGTGCGCCCTGCCCTGAAACTCATCACCCGCGAGGTCTTGCTGATGCTGCGGACCATGCTCAAGGGCACCGACGTGACGCCGCTGTTTGTCACCGGCCGCACCAAGACGGTGGAGTCCTTCCGGGAAAAGATCTCGCGGACGGAGGAGCCGCTGGAACCCGGCGGCCCCCGGATCCTCAAGTTCCCGGACCCTTTCCGGACGCTCAATGACATGGTGGGCATCCGGGTGATCACGAAGCTTCCGGCTGAGAACGCGGCGGTGGCCAACCTTATCAAGCGTCAGCGCCACCTCTTCGACTGCCGCGGGGACCGGGAGAAGGACATCGGTTCGATCGAGTCCGGGACCTACGGCTATTCCAGCCGGCACCTGATCCTGCGGACCATCCAGAACGAAGTGGTCAAGGATTACCAGCAGGTCTTCAACCCGGACGTCCCGCCCAACGGCAGCTACTTCTTCGAATGCCAGATCCGCACGGTCTTTGCCCATGCCTGGAGCGAAATCGAGCACGACATCCGGTTCAAGGCCGAGGATCCGCGCGCGTGGACACCGCACTTCGACCGCCAGTTCACCGCCACGGCGGCCATGCTGGAAACGGTGGAGAGCGCATTCTCGGACCTCCACGACCGCTACGAAGAGGTCCGCAGCTACTGGGACATGGACGGCGAAGGCGCAGCCCAGCTCACGCCGAACCGGATCCGGGACGTCTGGCGCACCCTGCTGCCGCACGTGGACCGGAAGGTCGACGACGACTGGGGCTGGGCCGCGGAGCTGATGGCAGCCCACGGCCTCAACCAGACCATGCAGCTCGCCGGACTGCTCAGTGCCAACCGGATCACCGAAGTCCGCAAGGCCCTGGACCACCGCTACTCGCCCGGCCCGGACCGGCTGCTGGATGACCTGCTGCTCTGGCAGTACGGCACCGAGCACATTGAGCTCACCGCGGAACCGGCCGACGCCGTGCCGCACCCGCGGCGGGACAGCCTCCTGCGGCGGCTCAAGCAGATCGAGCGGTACCGGCTCACGCAAGGGTAGGGCTTGGCGCGCGCTGACCAGGAGCTGTGCCGGTTCTCCCCACTTCTGACGCCAGGACCCGCTGGGCCGGCCTCGTCGAGGAGGGCCTGGGCTACCTGACGGCAGGCAAGCGGGCCGACGATCCCGAGGTCCGCGACCTCGTCCGGAGCTGGGACGAGGTCGGCTCAATGTTCCACAGCGCGGAGGATTTCCTCTGGGCGATGCGCAAGTTCCCCGGCGCTACCGGAATACCGGCTGCGTCAGGGAATGTGCGCATCATGAAGGACCGTGACCGCCTTGGGGACGCGGTTCAGCCCAGGTGGACGGGGGCGTCGCCTTCGGTTCCGCTGAACTTCTTGCGGTCGATGTTGATGAGCAGCAGGGCGATCGGGGCGATCAGGATGGCGACTCCGGCGGCCCAGAGAAAGACCGCCGCATAGCCGGTGCTGAGCGCCGCCAACGAGACGCCACCGGCGGTGGCCGCGGCAGCGACGGTGCTGAAGAAGGCAATCCCCAGGGAGCCGCCGATCTGCTGAGACGCGTTGACCAAGGCACTGGCAACGCCCGAATCATCCTTGTCCACGCCGAACAGGGCCAGGTTCTGCATCGGAACGAAGACCATCCCCAGGCCCGCGCCCATCAGAAGCAGGGCAGGCAGCATGTTGACGACGTAGCTGCCGTCCGCACCCACCTGGGTGAGCCACAGCATGGCGGACGCCATGAAGACCGGGCCGAGTGCCGTGGGGATCTTTGCGCCCAGTTTCGGCAGGTTCTTCGCGACGAGCGCTGCCGTGATGAGCACCGCCACCGTCATGGGCAGGGAGGCAAGACCGGCGAGGAAGGGTGCAAACCCGAGAACGATCTGGATGTAGAAGTTGATGAACAGGACGCCGCCGATGAGCACCGCACCGGACAGGAACGAGGCCAGGAACGCCGCTCCGCGGTTGCGTTCGGTTGCCACGCGCAGCGGCAGGAGCGGGTGCTTGACTTTCCGTTCGACGACGACGAACAGCACCATCAGAACGACGCCGGCGAGGATAAAGCCCCAGGCTTCGGGGGCGTCCCAGCCGTGCTCCGCGTTGGTGAAACCGTAGACCAGGGACCCCAGGCCCAGCGCGGCCAGCACAACGCCGGGCCAGTCGTACTTGGTGGACCCCTGGGCCTTGCTTTCGCTGACGAGTGACCACACGCCGACGAGGGCGATGGCGGCGATCGGCACATTAACGAAGAAGCACCAGCGCCAGGTCACGTGTTCGGTCAGGAACCCGCCCAGCAGGACGCCGGCGGCGGCGCCGACGCCGGTGATGGAGCCGAAGATCGCGAACGCCGTGCCACGGTCCTTGCCGCCGGGGAACGCGACGGTCAGGAGCGCCAGCGCGGCCGGAGCCAGCAGCGCCGCGAACACACCCTGCAGCGCCCGGGCGCTGATCAGTTCCCACGGCTGTTGTGCGATGCCGCCGATGAGGGACGCGAGGGCAAAACCCGCCGCGGCCACGATGAAGGTCCGCTTCCGTCCCCAGAAATCCGCGATGCGCCCGCCGAGCAGCAGGAAAGCACCGAAGACCAGCGCGTAGGCCGTGACCACCCAGGAACGCGTCGAATCGCTGATCCCCATCTCGGTCTGGAGACGCGGCAGCGCCAGGTTCACGATCGTTCCGTCCAGCACGACCATGAATTGCGCCAGGGCCAGGAACACCAGCGCTCCCCAGACCGGCCGGCTGCCCTGCTGCACGCCCGCGTTTGCCAACTGTGTCGCCACGCTGTCTCCATTCTTCAAGGTAATTATACTTATACAAGTATAATTACTGGAGGAAAGTGATCACGTCCGGAATTGAAGTGACGGGGGTGACTACTCGGGTTCGGCGAGGACCGCGGCGAGCCGCTGCAGGGCCGGTAGGCTGGCGGCTATTTGCTCGCGTTCCGCCGGCAACAGACGGGAACTCGCGGAGGCCAGCGCTTCCGCCCACGCGCCCTCGAGCAGCGCTTTGATGCGCTGGGACTCCGCCGTCGGATGCAGGGCGACATAACGCTTGTCAGCCGCGTCGCGCGTACGGGTGACAAGATTTCCGGCCACGAGCTCGCGCAACTGCACGCTGACATTGCTGAATTGCCGGCCCAGGCGGGAGGCGACCTCGGCGACGGTGATCCCCGGATGGCTTTCGATGACCCGGAGGATTTCGAGCACACCGTTTGACAGTGGCCGGACTCCCGTATCGTTGTGGGATTTCCGGCGGACATCGGAGGAGATGTCGAGCAGCGCCACGGCCAGGGCCCGGTGGTCCATGGCTTGTGCCGGCGTTGTGCTTGCTTCAACACTTTCCATTCCATAAGCATAGGCGCGGGGCCGGGAGGGCTTCCGGGGTCACCGCCGCGATGACGGGACTGGCCGGCGGAACAGTGCCTGCCGCGTTCAATAATTCATCTGATGCATTTAACGGATAATCAATATTCATTTGCCGAACTATATGGCCGCTGTCACACTTTTGGGACGGGGCTGGCAACGTAGCCACACCCTGGACACACCCGGAGGAAGAAATGAAGATTGTCCTTGATCGGCCGCGCTGTGAAGGCCACGGCCTGTGCGAGGAAGCCGCGCCGCAGCTGATGCATTTGGACGACGATGG
The DNA here is from genome assembly GCF_004798705.1 of Arthrobacter sp. PAMC25564. Taxonomy (NCBI): domain Bacteria; kingdom Bacillati; phylum Actinomycetota; class Actinomycetes; order Micrococcales; family Micrococcaceae; genus Arthrobacter; species Arthrobacter sp. PAMC25564. The sequence goes on from NZ_CP039290.1 coordinate 538,131, forward strand.
CGAACTGGTCCTGGACGTCGAGGCCGTTGACAATGGCGACCTCGAAGCCGCGAAGGCCGCCGTCCGCGTCTGCCCGGTTGCCGCGCTCCGCGTGGCCTGACGATGCAGCCACTGAAACGTGTCGTCGTTGTGGGCAACGGAATCGCCGGCCTCACCACAAGCGATTCCTTGAGGGCCGCCGGTTTCGACGGCGAACTCACCATCGTGGGCGACGAGAACCATGCGCCGTACAGCCGGCCCGCGCTGTCCAAAGCCGCGCTCCTGGACGGCGGGGAGATGACATCCCATCATCTTCCGCCCTCAGGTCACGGGGCACAGGAGATCCTTGGCGTGAGCGCCTCGCGGCTCGATGTCGCCCGGAAGGCCGTGATTCTCGACGACGGCACGGACGTTCCGTACGACGCCGTCGTCATCGCCACCGGCTCGCGTGCACGGCGGCTGGGCAACGCTGACCTTGACGGCCCTGAGGTGGAGCAGCTGACGCTGCGCAACCTCGAGGACGCGCTCACCCTCCGGAAACGGCTCATCAGCAAGCCCTCGGTCGTTGTCCTCGGTGGCGGCGCACTCGGGATGGAGATCGCCTCCGGTTGCCTCTCCGCGGGGTGCGAGGTCACCCTCGTGTCGCGCGACCGTCCGCTGGTCCAGCAGCTCGGTCCTTACCTGTCAGATGTCTTCGTCGCTTCAGCCCACCGCGATGGGCTGAAGGTCGCGTCGTCCCGGGCGGTCGGACTGCGCGATGCCGGCGGGCACCGCCAGGTACTGCTCGCCGACGGTTCGGTCATCGAGGCTGAACTCGTGATCAGCGCAGTAGGAGACGTACCCAACCTTGAGTGGCTGTCGACCAGCGGGCTCCTGAGCAACGGAAGGCTCGAAGTCGACACCCGCGGGCGGCTTCGGCCCGACGTTGTCGCCGCGGGAGATGTTGCAGCGTTCCCGACCCGGCATGGCATCCGTCGGGTCCCGCTGTGGACGAGCGCCATCGAGCAGAGCAAGGTCGGGGCGCTGGCACTGGTCCAGGGCGATGACGCCCCGGAGCTCGACTTCCAGCCGTACTTCTGGACCGAACAGTTCGGCCTCAATCTGAAGGCGAGCGGCTTCCTTCCCCTGGCAGGCCCGCCAGGATTCGTCGAAGGCAATCCTCATGACGGCCCGGCCCTCATGCGCTGGTCCCACGAGGACGGTTCGGGCACCGCGGTGGCGATCAATTACCGGATCCCCATTCCCAAGCTGCGCCGGCTCAGCAACACCGCCCCGGCAGCGGCGCCCCCGCTGACTAATCGGTGAGCAGGAAGCACCAGGTGTCAACCATCAGGTCCAGCGAGATGTCGCGGTCCACGGTCCAGCCGAGCCGCATCCACCGCCGCGAAATGAACTCCAGGTCGCCGAAGGCGAGCGAGCAGCGGACGCGTCGACTGGCCGGCTCGAACCGCCCGGCCCGGTCCAATCCGGCCTGCATCTCATCGATGGCGCCGTCGAACCACTCATCCAGGGCCGCCTGAATTTCAGGTTCACTCGCGGCAGCCTGATGCGCAGCAGTGACATAGGGGCGGATTTCGGCCCATTGCTCGAACTTTCGCTCCAGCCACACCCTGATCTGCCCACGGTCGCCTGACTCCACCACCGACTGCAAGGACGGCGCATCCGCCGCCGTGAGCATCTCATTGGAGCGGGTGACAAGCGACTGCATGAGCTGCCCCTTGGAGGGGAAATGCGCGTAGAAGGTGGCCCTGGTGGTCCCGACACCGGCGGCAATGTCATCGACGGTCGTTGCCGCGTACCCCTTCCGTTCGAAGAGCTCCAGGGCCTTCTCGAGCAACAGCCGGCGGGTCATCTGTTTCTGAGCTTCTCTAATGCTTGCCACAAGGCCAGCGTAATGCAGGTGCGCTCCCCCATCTGGCGGGACGGTACGCGGCTCATGCCCCACCTGCCATCATACTGATAACTCACTTGACGCAATGTCTAGTGAACAGTAGCTTTGTAATAGACATCACATCGGTAACTCATCGCCGATTAAGCAAGAGAACAAAGGAGTTTTCCATGAGTCACGATTCCGGGACCGTTCCACTCCAGACCTACCCGCCGCAGCAGGCACCTCCTCCATCTGCACTGGCAGCGGCGGCATCACTCGCGCCCCTCCGTGTAAAGGGCACCCTCGCCGCTGCCGCCGTCGCCGTCATGATCGCGCAGATCGCCAACGCGCTGCCAGGATCCCTCAACGGGGTGTTCCAGCAGACGTTCAACACCGTGGGGTCACAGCTGACCTGGATCACGGCAGCCTTCATGATCCCCGTGGTCGTGTTCGAGCTGACCTTCGGCCTGCTGGGCGACAAGCTCGGCCACAAGAAGCTCGTCATCGGCGGCTCCGCGCTGCTGGTTATCGGATCTCTGGTCTGCGCCCTGTCCGCCAGCATTGAGGGAATGTGGATCGGTTCGGCCCTGAACGGGCTCGGCGCGGGAGCCATCTTCCCCGCCTCCCTGGCCCTCGTCGCGGCCGTCACCACAAATGCGCGTGAGCGGGCCAGGGGCATCGCCATGTGGGCAGGCTTCCTGTCCGTGGGCGCGGCCCTGTCTCCGCTGCTCGGCGGCACTCTGGCCAGCCTTGGCTCATGGCGCGCGGCGTACATCGTGGTCGCCGTCCTCAGCGTCCTGACCGTGATCGTGGCGCTCCTCGTGGCGGCAGAACACAAGGCCGCCCAGGGCCGCAAGCCGGACTGGTGGGGCCAGATCACCTTTGCCCTCGGCCTGATCCTGGTCCTCTTCGGCCTGGTCCAGGGACCGGAAGACGGCTGGGGCGCGTCCCACGTCGTCTTCGCCTTCGTCGCCGGCATCGTCCTGCTGGCCGCGTTCGTCATCATCGAAACCCGCGTCAAGTCCCCGCTGCTGGATCTTCGGCTCTTCCTCAACCGCGGCTTCACGGTCTCCTCCATCGTCGCCGTCGTCGGCATGTTCGCATTCCTGGGCAGCCTGTTCTCCCTGAGCATGTGGCTCGGTCCGGTCCAGCACCAGAGCCCGCTCAACGTGGGCCTGCTGTTCCTCCTGCTGCAGGGCCCCACCTTCGTCCTGGTTCCGCTGATCTCCCGGCTGCTCACCCGCGTCGCAGGCCGCTGGCTGCTGACCGCTGGCTTCTTCCTGATGACCATCGGTGCGCTGATGGCCTCGGCCCTGGATGTCACCAACATGAGCATGACCCCATTCATGGCCCCGGCCCTGCTGATCGGGGTCGGCTTCGCCCTGACGCTCAGCCCGATGACGGCCATTGCCTTGAACACCGTCCCGCTGCACCTGGCCGGCATGGCCAGCGCCACCACCAACCTGCTCCGCGACCTGGGCTTCGCCCTCGGCCCCGTGCTGGCCGGCGCCGTGGCCCTGAGCGCGGCCGGAGCCCGGCTGGGTGCCGCCCTTCCGGGTGCCGGCCTTCCCGCTGACCAGGCGGGAGCAGCCGCGGCCATCGCCCAGGCCGGCGGCCCCATCGCGCTCAACAGCCTGCCGCCGGGAGCTCCCGGCTCCGCAGCGCACGAAATAGCACTGCTGGCCCTCGGAAACGGCTTCTCCCAGGCATTCCTCGTGTGTGCCATCGCGGCAGGTGCAGCAGCGCTGCTCACCCTGATCGGCCTGCACGGGGTGCGCGACACCCAGCCCGACGCCGAGGCCTTCGTCGACCCGCTGCGGGACCCCTCTGAAACCGGAGCCGTCGCGGCACACTAGTCAGGTCCGGGGCCGGGAGCCTGCGTTCCTGCCCGGTAGCTGACCGGTCGCCCGGCGTGCCACCAAGGACACGCCCGGGCTTTTCAGCGTCCGGGCCGAAGCAACCGGGCAGGAACGCGGGCGAGCGGCGAAAGTAATCTGACATACTTTTCCGGGCTGCGGTCATGAACTGGCCACGGTCCGGCCGCGGTGGAACCATACTTGGATGCTTGAGGCAACTAAATCCCCCACATCCCTCCTGAAACCCAGCACCGACACTGGCGTTCCGGCCAATCCCGCCCTGGCCGCCGAGGCAAGGATTGCCCGCGTCGCGGTGACCGTCTTCCCGATCCTGGTGGTGCTGGCCGGCGTGGCCGGTTTCCTCCTGCCGGGCGCGTTCAAACCCCTGGCACCGGGCGTTCCGTACCTGCTGGGCATCATCATGTTCTGCATGGGCCTGACCCTGACGCCGCCGGACTTCGCCTCCGTGGCCAAGCGGCCCTGGGCCGTCGTCCTGGGCATCGTTGCGCACTACGTCATCATGCCCGGCGCCGGCTGGGTGATCGCCGTCGGCCTCCACTTGGAACCGGAACTGGCCGTGGGCCTGATCCTGGTAGGCTGCGCCCCGTCCGGCACGGCTTCCAACGTTATGGCGTTCCTGGCCAAGGGCGACGTTGCCCTTTCCGTGGCAGTCGCCTCCGTTTCCACCCTGATCGCCCCGGTTGTGACACCGCTGCTGGTGCTGTTCCTGGCCGGTTCCTTCCTGGACATCGACGCCGGCGGCATGGTGCTGGACATCGTCAAGACCGTGCTCCTGCCGGTGATCGCAGGCCTTTTGGCCAGGCTGTTCCTCAGGAAACTGGTGGCCAGGGTGCTGACGGCACTGCCGTGGGCCTCCGCCGTCGTGATTTCCCTGATCGTGGCGATCGTGGTGGCCGGAAGCGCCAGCAAGATCGTGGCCGCCGGCGGCATCGTCTTCCTCGCCGTGGTGCTCCACAACGGCTTCGGCCTGGGCCTGGGCTACCTCGCCGGGAAGCTGGGCCGCCTCGACGACAAGGCCCGCAGGGCATTGGCCTTCGAGGTCGGAATGCAGAACTCGGGCCTGGCCGCCACGCTGGCCACCGCCCACTTCAGCCCGCTGGCCGCCCTGCCGTCCGCCGTATTCTCGCTCTGGCACAACGTTTCGGGTGCGATCGTGGCAGCCTGGCTGGCCCGGCGCCCGCTGCGGGACGCTGAGAGGCCGGCACCCAGCCGCGGCGCTTAGGCGCGCAGGCGGCTGATCAGAATAGCGACGGCGCGCTCCGCGAAGTCTTCCTCCGCTGCGGTCCCCGCCGCCAAAACGTCGAAACCCGCGGGCTGCAGGGTGTCCGAGAAAACCAGCTGGGCGACGCCGCGCCGGGCCAGTTCCGCGAGGGTCTCGACGTCGTCGGTGTCCTCGCCGCGAACCGCCAGGATCACGCCGTCGGCACCGCCGGAGAGCATGAACTGCCGCCAGCCCTCGCCCAGCAGGATGACCGGCTGGTACCCGTGCTGCGGCAGGAGCCGCGCTACCGCGGCGGCCAGGACCCGGTCCCGGGGGTCTTCGAGGTCAGCGACGGCGACTGCCACAAGGTCCGTCCGGCCCCGCCGCATTCCGCGGGCCGCCCGGTTGGCCACGTAGCCCAGTTCCCGGACGGCGGCATGGACGCGGTCCTGGGTGGGCTGGCTGATCCGGGTGGTGCCGCCGGGCCGGCCGGAGAGCACGTAGGAGACGGTGGTGAGTGATACACCTGCCGACTCCGCGACGTCGCGGATGGTGGGCCTGGATCCATGCCGCACTGATGACTCCCGGGTACTTCTCCGCCGCTGATTCGTGGCGGGTGCTCAAAATTTTGTCTGGGGCAGACCCCCAGTCTGAACTCTATCCTTCACCCCATCGCGGGGTCACGTGGCGCTCATCCGGGGCCCCGTGATGGGCGCCAGGTGACCCCGCGTTGGGGTTTTCCGGGCCCCTCTTTGCCGCGAGAGCCTTGGTGAAGGCCAGCGGGCCGATGGTTTCGGGGTCTGCAGAGAGGTCGAACTGCGCCTCGTAGCCTGTGTTCAGGTAGAGGTGCTTGGCTTCGGGCTGCCGCGGGCCGGTAGTGAGGTACACAGTCCGGTAGCCGCGCGCGGCAGCCAACGCCTCGAGCTCGGCGAGCACAAACCGGGCCAGGCCACGGCGGCGGTGGGCCGAGTGCGTCCAGATCCTCTTGAACTCGGCGGTCGCGGGCCCGTGACGCCGGAATGCCCCGCCGGCAATGGATTCGCCGTTCTCCTGCACGATCAGCAGGGCGCCGTCGGGGGCCGCGAACTCGTCCGCCGGGTAGCGGCTCAGCTCCTCGGCAGCTGCCCCGGGACCGAACAGCCCGCTGTACCGGGTCTCGTACTCCCAGGCCAGCTCATCCAGGAGCGGGCGGACGCGGGGATCGGCCAGGGGCAGGTCCAAAACCGTGAGTTCCGAAGGGCGCACGGCTGCTGGAATCGTTTGGCGGATCATTGTCAGGCCTTTTCAGAAACGGCGGCGGGCGCCCCCGCCGAGTGGTTGTCGTCCTGTGCCAGGACTTTGAGGACACGCCGTGCGAGGGCATCGTTTTCCCGGAAGGGTGCGGCATTGATGCCGGGCCGCGCGAAGGCGCCTGCCCCCCAGCCAGAGGTGCCAGGGCCGACGCCGAACACCCGGGGGCGGGGTTCGCCCAGGGGGCTGAGCAGCTCGTTTTCCCTTGATACCAGCAGACGTCCCGTCGCGTGCAGGCCTTCCGCGGTGAGCAGCTCCTGTTCGGTCCCGAGACCCGAGCCGTGCAGGTGGCGCAGCAGGGGGTTCGCGGACCGCGCCACGGAGGGTGCCGGCAGCCGTGCCTCGATCAGCGCCGTGGCGGACACGCTCACGCCGGAGCGGGCCGAGCCGGCCACGAACCGGCCCGATTCCTCGTCGGCCGAGATCTGCAGCCCGGGGCCGATGAACTCCAGCAGTCCGGCGCGGTGGATCGCGAGCATCTCCTTCAGCCGGCGCGGCGGCGGCCCGGAGTCCACGAAGCTGAAGAAGCCGTGCCACCAGCCGTGCACTGCCTGCTGGGAGCGGGCGTTCAGCCGCTCGGCCGGCACCAGGCGGCCCAGGTCCATGTAGACCCTGAGCAGTCCGTGGAAGAGGGCCAGCGTCTCGGAATGCTCCGGCCCTGTCCGCAGCCGGAGGTCGTTTTCGATGTACGCCGCCACCGCCGCCTGGACCTCGTCATGTCCGGCGAAACCGCGGCCGGCAAAGGGGTGGTCCAGCCGTTCCAGGTCCAGGTGCAGTTCCCCGTCCGGGACGGACTCGGTTACGAGCCGGACCCGTTCCGCGCTGTACCAGTCAGCCGCTGTGAAGCGTTCCGCGAACTCGGTCCAGCCGATGCTGACCCGCTCCGGATGGCCGGTGAAGAGCTCGCGGTAGTACGCGTAGCCGGCGTCCTTCGCGATCAGCGGCCAGAGCTGGCTGCGGAAATCGAGCTCGCCGTGCACCGCCAGCAGTGCCCCGACGGCGGCCGTCGTGAAAAACCTCGGGGCACCGACGGGTTCGCCGCGGAGGGTGGAGGAGATCTTGGAGTGATAGGGCACGCCGCGCCGCGATCCGGCCCAGAGGCGCGGTTCCGCGCCGGACGGCAGGTACCGCAGGCCGCCGTCGGGCGCCTCCTCGAAGCGTCCGCCCCGGCCCTCCATCAGCAGGACCAGCAGGTCAACGAACGCCAGGCCCATGCCGGAGACGATCACGTCCTGCCCGGGCGCGATTGGTGAGTAGTCGACGTCGGTGGTGTAGCTGGGTGCCGCGTGATACCCGCCGTGGCGGGCGGCGAAGTCGCCCCAGGCAGCGGACGCCGCGTCCGGCAGCGAATCAGTGTGCCCCAGGGCGGTGACCACGACGTCGGCCCGCAGCACTGCGCCGCCGGCCAGCCGAACGAGGTACGCACCGGCGTCGGGCTCATTGCCTGCCTCGATGCCTATGGCCCAGTCCCGGTGAACCGTGACGGTGACGGCGGTTCCGAGGGCGGCGACCGCGCGGCGGAAGAACCATTCCAGGTACTTGCTCTGCAGCTGTCGGGTGGGAAACGTGGCCCCGGTCAGGGACCGCAACTGACGGACGAGTTCCGCCGGCAGCTCCTGCACATCCGTGATGGAGCCATCCAGCACACCGGAGGCCCACTCGGACAGCCCGGGACCGTCCGAGGCAGGGCCTTCGCACTGCACGGAGGAGTCGGTGAACATTGTGACGTCCGCGGCGGCCGAATTGAGCATCAGGCCAGGGTCCTGCCCGTAGCGCCAGATCCGCCCGGAGCCGGGCTCGTGCGGCTCGACCACGTGGACGTCCAGCGGTCCCTCGAAGAGTTCCGGCCGGTTGGCGGCGAGACGCTCCAGGATTCCGGCAGCGCGGGGACCCCCGCCGACAAAGACAACGGCTGGTGGATTCGCTGGCATGGGGACTCCTGATCAGGACGGCACATAATTCGGGTGGTTCAGGGCCCCATGCTAGGCACCGGCCAGGGCCCCGGTCGAGGCGCCGTTCACGGCTGTTCACCCCGCGTCACCGCGCGTAAGACGGGGCAAGAAAACGACTCATGACGCCGCGAGAGCCCCCGTGAACGAATGCAACTTCCCGCCTTGCCGCGCCATCCGGGCGCCCCTAGATTTGCACCAATCTGAACCCCACAAACCAACCGGAAGAAGCGAGGTGGCGCATGAGTTCGACAGTAACCACGATGGCGCAGACCCTGCCAGGGGACGACGGCGCCGGTCCCGTCGGCACCGGGACCGCACCGGAGTCCCGCGGGCCGGCGACCGACTACGCCGACTACCGCGTGATCACGGCCCGCCACCCGTGGCGCTGGGTAGGCACCGTCCTGGTGGCCCTCGGCGTCCTAGGCATCGCCTGGTCCCTCGCCACGAACCCGCGCTGGGAATGGGGCGTCGTCGCGCAGTGGTTCACCGCCAAGTCGATCCTCAACGGCCTGCTGGAGACGCTCAAGCTGACCGCGATCTCCGGAGCCCTCGGCTTCATCCTGGGTTTCATCCTGGCCCTGATGCGCCTGTCCGCGTCCCCTCTGCTGCTCTCCGTGTCCTGGACGTTCTCCTGGATCTTCCGCTCCACCCCGCTGCTGGTACAGATGCTGCTCTGGTACAACCTGGGCTACCTGTACGAGAAGGTCAGCTTAGGCATCCCCTTCACGGACATCCGGTTCTTCGAGGTGCAGACCACCACACTGATCAGCCAGTTCGCAGCGGCGGTGCTCGGCCTGACCCTCAACCAGGCGGCCTACTCCGCCGAAATCATCCGGGGCGGCATCCTCTCCGTGGACCAGGGCCAACTGGAGGCCGCCGCGGCACTCGGCATCCCGGCTTGGCGTCGCTCCACCCGGATCGTCCTGCCCCAGGCCATGCGGGCCATCCTGCCAACGGCCTTCAATGAAGTGATCGGTCTGGTCAAGGGCACCTCGATCGTCTATGTGCTGGCCTACTCCGAGCTGTTCTACACCGTCCAGGTCATCTACAACCGCACCCAGCAGGTGTTGCCGCTGCTGCTCGTGGCCACGCTTTGGTACGTCGCGATCACCTCGGTCCTGAGCATCTTCCAGTACTACATCGAGCGGCACTACTCCAGGGGCGCCGTCCGCACGCTGCCGCTGACACCGCTGCAGAAGGTCCGGAAGTTCCTGTCCACCCACGCCACCGACACCCGAGTGAAGGGACTCCGATGAGCACCGCAGTCACGGAAGCCACCCGCGGCCTCGTGGAAATCACCAAGGTCCGCAAGTCCTTCGGGGCAGTCGAAGTCCTCAAGGGCGTCACGCTGACCGTCGAGCCCGGCGGCGTGGCAGTCATCGTCGGTCCCTCCGGTTCCGGCAAGTCCACCCTCCTGCGCACCATCAACCACCTGGAAAAGCTCGACGGCGGCTTCATCGCCATCGACGGCACGCTCGTGGGCTACGAGATCCGCGGCAGCAAACTCCACGAGCTGCGCGAAAAGGACATCCTGAAGCAGCGCACCGAAATCGGCATGGTGTTCCAGAACTTCAACCTGTTCCCGCACCTCACGGCGCTGGAAAACGTGGTGGAGGCACCCGTCGTCGCGCCGCGTTCCGGAAAGCCCCGGCTCTCGAAGGCCGAAGCCCGGGAACGCGGCCTTGAACTGCTGGACCGCGTGGGCCTGAAGGACCGGGCCGGCGCCTACCCCCGGCAGCTCTCCGGCGGCCAGCAGCAGCGCGTCGCGATCGCCCGCGCGCTGGCGCTGGACCCCAAGATCCTGCTCTTCGACGAGCCCACCTCGGCGCTGGACCCGGAACTGGTCAACGAGGTCTTGGACGTCATCCGCGAGCTCGCCAAGTCCGGCACCACGCTGATCATCGTCACACACGAGATGGGCTTCGCCCGGGACGTCGCGGACACCGTGGTCTTCATGGACCAGGGCCAGATCGTCGAACAGGGCACCCCCCAGGCAATTTTCACCAACCCGCAGGAAGAGCGCACCCGGAGTTTCTTCTCCAAGGTGATCGAACCCGCTTTCAACATCTAAGGAACTCCCCCATGGCATCTTTCATCACCCCGCTCCCAGCCCGGCTGCGCAAACTCGCGGCGCTGCCCGTCGTCGCCCTCATCGGCACTCTTTCCGGCACGCTGGCGCTGAGCGGCTGCTCCGATCCCGGCGCCTCGGCGGCCGGTTCCGCGTCCAGCGGCACTGCGACAGCTGCCAAGAACGGCGTCGTCTACAACACCTCACCGGACCAGAACCGGATCCGCGCGGAGAAGGACACGGCCCTGGCGGCGAAGGTTCCCGCGCTGATCAGCAAGGACGGCAAGCTGACCGTGGCCACCACCGCCGGCTCCATCCCGCTGACCTTCCACGCCACCGATGACAAAACAACCATCGGCGTCGAGGTGGACCTGGCCCAGCTCGTCGCGGACAAGCTGGGCCTGGACCTGGACCTGCAGATCACATCCTGGGAGAACTGGCCGCTGAAGACCCAGTCCGGCGACTTCGAGGCCGTATTCTCCAACGTCGGCATCAATGCCGCCCGGGTGAAGCTGTTCGACTTCGCCAGCTACCGCGCCGCCTACATGGGCTTCGAGGCGAAGAAGAACTCCAGCTACAACATCAAGGGCTCCGATGACATCTCCGGCCTGAAGGTCTCCGTCGGCTCCGGTACCAACCAGGAGAAGATCCTGATCGCCTGGAACAAGGAGCTCGAGGCCAAGGGCAAGGCCCCCGCGGAGCTGCAGTACTACTCCAACGATGCCGACACCGTCCTGGCTCTTGCCTCGGGCCGCACCGACCTCAACCTCGCCCCCTACCCCACGGTCTCCTACCGCGAGAACACCCGCGATGACCTCAAGGTCGTGGGCAAGGTCAACGCCGGCTGGCCGTCCGAGACCCTCGTCGCCGCCACGACGCTCAAGGGCAACGGCCTGGCCCCGGTGATCACCGATGCCCTGAACGCGGTCATCAAGGACGGCTCCTATGGCAAGGTCCTGGAGCGCTGGGGACTCTCCGAGGAAGCACTCCCCGAGTCCAAGACCGTCACCGAGGCGAACTTCGGGACCGGCAAATGAGGTTCCAGGTCCTTGACATCATCCCCCACCTGAAGAACCCGGTCACCGGGGAGATTGTCTCCACCGCGGACCGGCTCAACCAGGTGGTCCAGACGGCCCGCCGAGCCGAGGAACTTGGCTACGACGCCTTCTCCGTCGGGGAACGCCACGCGGGCGAGTTCATTTCCTCCTCCCCCACCACGGTACTGGCAGCCATCGCGGCCGTGACGTCCACCATCCGGCTGCAAAGCGGCGTAACCGTGCTGTCCGTGCTGGACCCGGTGCGGGTCGCGGAGGACTACGCCACGATCGACCAGCTCAGCCGCGGCCGGCTCGAGCTGGTGATCGGCAAGGGCAACGAGGTGCTGCAGTACCCCCTCTTCGGCCTGGACCTGGCTGACCAGTGGACGCTGCTGGCGGAGAAATACGGCCTGCTGCGGCGGCTCTGGACCGAGGAGAACGTCACATGGTCCGGGACGTTCCGCCCGGCGCTGACCGAGCCCACCACCACCACGCCGCGGCCGTTCGCCGGGGCTCCGCGCATCTGGCACGGCTCGGCGACGAGCCTGACCTCCGCGGCGCTTGCCGCCAAATGGGGCGATCCTCTGTTCACCGCCAACGCGATCCAGCCGCGCGAAAACTACAAGGTGCTGATTGACCACTACCGCGAAGAATACGAACGCCACGGCCACGATCCCCGGCACCAGTACCTGGGCTCCGGTTCCGGCGCGGGCGGGGTGTTCATCGCGGACACCACGCAGGAAGCCAAGCGCCAGTTCGGCCCGGTCTACGAGGCCCTCACCTCGGGCCGCGACGTTCCCGGCAACAACTCCCCCTACCGGGACATCGACCACGCCGTCGCCGAAGGCCCTGCCCTGGTGGGCAGCCCGGAACAGGTGATTGACAAGATCCTCAGCTACCACGAGCTCTACGGCCACGACCTGCAGTCCATCGCCCTTCCGACCACGCAGCCGTTCGAGCAGCAGCTGGAGATCCTGGAACGGTTCGCGCTTGAGGTCATCCCGGCCCTCCGCGCCGCGGCGCCCACCACGCTCTGGTCCGAGGATGATCCCTTCGCCGGCCGCCCGGAGTCCAGCCTCGCCGGCAAGTCAGGCACCGAACCCGACGCCGCGGCCCGCGTCACTGCCGACCACAACAGCTACAGGAGCTCCCATGTCTACGCCCACTGACACTGCCGGTCCCGCCGCGAGCTACGATTCCTTCGCCACGATCTGGACAGACTGGCACGCCGCGCACGAACGCCACCGGGCGGAGCCGCACGGCTTCCTCGCCGTCACCCACCTGCACTGGCTTGACGCCGAGCCGTCCCGCCTGGACGGGGCGCCCGGCATCTGGAGTGTGGAGAACGACGTCGTCCGCCTGGTTTTGGGGGCAGGCGAACACGTCCTCCTGGACGGGCAGGACCTGAACCCCGACGACACCGGAGCCACCGTGTTCCTCGGCCCGGTTCCCGAGCGCGACGGGCTCACCCTGCGCGTGGAGGACGCCGGCGCCGGGCACACCGTGATCGAGCTCGCCAAACGCGGCGGCCGCTATGTCGTGCGGCCGCGGCATCCCCTCAATCCGCTGCTCACCGGCTACCGCGGAACGCCCGCGTACGCACCGGACTCTAAATATTCCGTTACGGGCATATTTCTTCCGTTCGCCGAACCACGTCCCACCACCGTCGGCGCCGCGGTCGAAGGCATCCAGCACGTCTACGAAGCCTCCGGCGAGCTCCACTTCCGGCTGGCAGGCCAGGACCTGGTCCTGACCGCCTTCAACGGCCACACCCCCGGAACCCTGTCCGTGCTGTTCACCGACGCGACCTCGGGCAAGACCACCTATGCGGCCAACCGCTCGCTCACCATCGCAGCCCCCGGCCCGGACGGCACCGTCACGCTCGATTTCAACCGGGCTGTGAACCTGCCCTGCGCCTACACGGACCTGGCGACCTGCCCGCTGCCTCCGGCGGAAAACCGCCTGCCCGTGGCCGTCGAGGCCGGAGAAAAGATCCCTTACGAGCGTCAGGACGCGTCATGAGCCAAGCTTCCCAGAACCACCCCGGGCAGGGGCACGCTCTCCTGCTGCTGGAGCTCGACGGCGCCGGAGCCCACCCGGCGGCATGGCGGGCTTCCCGCTCCCGGCCGGAGGCCGTGCTCACCCCCGCACGTCTCCGCGACGTCATCCTGGCCGCCGAATCCGCCGGATTCCACGGCGCAACGATTGCCGACGGCCGGCTCCCCGAGGGGCCGGATGCCGCTGCGCGGCTCAACGCCCTGCAGCGCGCCGCCTTTGCCGGACCCATCACGCGTTCCATCGCCCTGATCCCGGAAGTGGATACTGTCTACACGGAGCCGTTCCACATCTCCACCCAGCTCGCCAGCCTGGACTATGTCTCCGGCGGGCGGGCCGGCTGGCTCGTCGCCGCCTCGACCAGCTCCGCCGACGCCGCCGCCGTCGGCCGTGAAACGGTGCGCGGGGGCCGGCTGGCGCAGGAAGCCGCGGACGCCATCGAGGTCAGCCGCCGTCTCTGGGACTCCTGGGAGGACGACGCGGTGATCCGCGACGTCCCCACCGGGCGCTATCTGGACGTGGACAAGCTGCACTACAGCGATTTCGAGGGCGGGAACTACGCCGTGAAGGGTCCGTCAATCGTCCCGCGGCCGCTCCAGGGCCAGCTTCCCGTGCTGGCGCCGGCGGGGCTGCTCGCACCCGAGGAGCTCGTTGCCGGGGCTGTTGATGGGCTGCTGGTCTCTGCCCCGACCCCCGAGCTCCTCTCCGCCGAACTCACGGAAACACGGGAAGCCCTCGCCGCGTTCGGCGCGGGCGCTGCGCCGGCCTTGATCGCCGAGCTCGACGTCGTCCTGGACGCCCGGGGGCAGGCTGCCGCCGAAAGGCTCGCCGCACTGGACGCGCACACACCCTGGGACAGCACGCGGGCACGCTTCCTTGGCACCGCCACCGGGCTGACCGAGCTGCTGGCCGAGGTCCTCGCCGTCGCCGACGGCGTCCGGCTGCACCCGGCCGTGCTGGACACCGACCTTGAAGAGCTGTCCCGGCTGGTGCTTCCCGAACTGCGCCGCCGCGGAATCCTGGCGCCGGTGGTCCTGGACGCCTCGTTCCGGGACCAGCTCGGCCTCGCGCGGCCGGCCAGCCGCCACGCCGCCACACCCGCCGCAGGAAACTAAGGAGAGAACCGTGAGCCACAATCCGTACCCGAATCCGGCCCGGGAATCCACGCCCTCCGGGCAGCTCAGCCTGGGCGTCTTCTTCCAGGGCGTCAACTCGGGAACCATCTGGAAATCCGCTGAGTCCGGTTCCCAGACGGACTTCGAATCATTCCGGCGCCTCGCCCAGACCGCCGAGCGCGGGCTGTTCTCCGCGTTCTTCCTCGGCGAAGGGCTGCGGCTGCGGGAGCACCTCGGCCGCCCGCACGCCCTCGACGTCGCCGGCCGGCCCGATGCACAGACCGCCCTGGCCGCCCTGGCCGCCGTGACCTCGCACATCGGCCTGGTGGCCACCCAGAACACCACGTACAACGACCCGGCAGACCTGGCCCACCGGCTCTCCTCCCTGGACCTGATCTCCGGAGGCCGCGCGGCCTGGAACATCGTCACCACGGACAACGCCTGGACCGGGGCCAACTTCCGCCGCGGCGGCTACCTCGACCATGCGGACCGTTACGTCCATGCCGAGGCCTTCGTGCAAACGGCCAAGCGGATCTGGGATGCCTGGGACGAGGACGCCGTCGCCTCCTCGCCGTCGGCGGACCGCTGGGCCGCCCCCGGTGCCGTCCGCCGGGTGCACCACACCGGCCGGCACTACACCGTGGATGTCACCCCGGGGCTGCCGCGCAGCGCCCAGTACCGGCCGGTCCTGTTCCAGGCCGGGGACTCCCCGGACGGCCGTGACTTCGCCGCACGTCAGGCGGACGTCATCTTCTCGGCCCACCCGCAGCTTGAGGACGCGCTGCAGTTCCGCCGCGACATCGTCGAGCGCACGCTCAAGGCCGGCCGGGGAGCCAACGACGTCAAGATCATGCCCGCCAGCGAGTTCATCCTGGCCGCCACACCGGAGGAGGCGCTCGAGAAGAAGGCCTGGGTCCGTGAGCTGCAGATCGGCCCGCAGCAGGCCATTGCCTATCTGGAGCAGTTCTGGGGCCGCGAACTGCAGGGCTTTGATCCTGACGGGCCGCTTCCGGAGATCGACCCCGTAGTGGAGGAAACGTCCGAAACCCGCGGCAGCGGCTTCCACGGCGCCAAGGCCCGGCAGCTCGCGGACCAGTGGCGGGCCGAGGCCAAGGAGAAGGGCCTGTCCATCCGCCAGTTCGTCTCCGCGAAGACCTCCCGCGGGGACTCCACCTTCACCGGCTCCTACGCCGAGGTGGCGGACCGCCTCGCGGAGTATGCCCGCACCGGCGCCGTCGACGGGTTCAACATTTCGCCCTGGCTCATCCCGAGCGGCCTGGATGACATCGTCAACCATCTGGTGCCCGCCCTGCAGGAACGCGGCGTGTACCCGAGTGAATACGCCGGCACCACGCTGCGGGAAAACCTCGGACTGGCCACCCCTGTCCGCCCCGTCGCCGCGGCCGAAGCCGTTGCCAACGCAGTGCGGGTCTAGGCAATGGGCGCGGCAGAGTCCGGCACCGCCGGCGTAAGCAGCGGCAATGGCCCCCGGAGCAACAACAGCGCCGACACCATCAGGCTGCAGTTGACGATCTGGCAGCAGAACCTCTAACCCACATCGATTGCTCCGCACCCGCCCTTTTCACGCCCCGGAAGGGCAGTTACGGAGCGATCGATGCATCAGCCCCGGAACAGGTCAGCCCGCGGCCGGATTTTCGCTGCCCACTTGCTCCAGGATCCTGGCTGCCGGCGATCCCGCCATCAGCGGCTCCATCACTTCCGGGTTATTCCACACATTGGTGCGTAGCCGCTCCAGAAACGCCGCCGCGGCGTCCTTCGTGTCGAAGTCCAGGTGCACGGCCACACTGTTCCCGTCGTCGGTGTCCCGAAATACCCGGATCGAGCGGGCGCCCGAGGCGGCACGGCCTGCGGGATCACTATCGAACACCTGCTTCCATGCGGCATAGTCCCGGACCGGATAACCTACCTGCAGCGTGAACATCCTTGATCCTTTCCTCGATTGGGTAATCACGATAATGCGTGCGGCGTCCATCTGGAGAGAGCTGGAGGACTCTCCGGAGGCCACAGCAACGCGGGGTCAGATCGCGCCCATAATCCCCTCCGGGATGGGCGCGATCTGACCCCGCGTTGGTCCTCTGGTGGCCTGGGAGCTACGTCTTGGGCAGGCCTGCCGGGTTGACCTCGGACTTCTTCACAGCCTCATCGCCCAGCCCCCAGCGGTCCAGGATCTTCGCGTAGCTGCCGTCCTCGATCAGGTGGTTCAGGCCGGCCGCGGCCGCGGCAGCGAAGCCATTGTCCTTCTTGCTCGTGACGGCGATGTTGGCTTTCAGCGGCCAGCCGCCGTCGACGAGGCCCACGAGCTTGGTCTTGGCGTCCGAGGCGGCCTTGAAGGCTGCCGTGGCGTTGGGGCCGAAGGTCAGGTCCGCACGGCCCGACTGGAGGGCAAGCTGGGACGCGGAGTCGTCGTCGTAGTACTGGAACTCAACCGGCTTCAGGCCGTTCTTCTTGTTCTCCTCGTCCCAGCGCAGCAGGATGGCCTCCTGGTTGGTGCCGGATCCGACGATCACGCGCTTACCGGCGACGTCGGCCGCGGTTTCCACCTTGCCGATTGCGCTGTCAGCCTTGGCGTAGAAGCCGAGCTTGTCCTCGCGGTAGCTGGCGAAGTCGAACTTGAGCTTGCGCTCCTCCGTGACGGTGACGTTGGAGATGACGGCCTCATATTTGCCGGAGTCGACGCCGAGGGGCCAGTCGGCCCAGGCCGTGGGAACGATGTCGGCTTCCAGGCCCAGCGACTCGGCCAGTGCGACGGCGAGATCCACCTCGTTGCCGACCGGCGTCTTGTTGTCCGTGGCATAGACGGCCAGCGGTGCGGCGAAGGGGCTGACTGCCACGGTCAGCTTGCCGTCCTTTTTGATGGCGTCCGGGACAAGGGCGGCGGCGGCCTTGTCGACGGTGGCCTTCACCCGGTCCTGCTGCGGGGAAAGGTTGAAGGTCTTGACTCCGGTGGAGGAGGACGACGGCGTGGCCGGGTTGGCGCTGCCGGCGGCCGACGCGCCGGGGTCGGAGCAGGCGGCCAGGCCCAGCAGGGTGGTGGCGGCAAGAGCCACGCTGACACCGGATCTGAACGCTGTGGACGATTTTCTGGACATTTTTCTCCCCGTGGAAGTTCGTGGATTACTGCTCATGCCAGCAACTATCCGGGCTGGCCGGATGCCGGTCAAAAGGCGGTGAAACCAAGGGATACAGGGGGTAACCGCGGTTAACCCGGAGGCCTGGAAATGACCTGGGGTGGCCCAGTGTTACCGCAGGTTGCCCTCCGTGACGCGGCGGGACGAATTTCTACCCGGCGGGGCCCCGCTGCGCCTAGCCTGCTTAGAAGACCACACGAACAGGAGGGCCGGACATGTCACTGACCACGCGCCGGACCACGCACCGGCTCAGCATCGATGCCCCGGAGGACGTCATTTTCGGCCTGTTGCGGGAGGCCGCACACTGGCCGTACCTTGATGGTCTCACCGTCTACGCCGAGCGCGTCAGCGGCGACGATTCCATCCACGAACTGCGGATCTCGATCGTCGCCAACGGGTCCCTCAGCTCCAGCTACTGCCGCCGGGTTTTCGATGCGGACCGCCACCGTGCACAGTTCCGCCAGCTAGACGTCGAGGCTCCCTTCCACGCGCTGCGCGGTGAATGGGAAATCCACCGCGCAGACGGGCAGTCCCTGGTGACGCTCAGCCACGAATACGAACTGGACGCCGGCGCCGACGTCGAGGAGCTCGCGGAGCGGGTCAACCGGAACATCGACGAGTTCAGCCGGCGCGAGCTTGAGGCGCTGCGGCTCAGCTCCGAGCGCCTCGCCCAACTGCTGCAGCAGCACTCTGCTGGGCGGGAGGCGTAGCTGAAGATGGCGACGGACCGGTACACCACCGAACAGGACCGTTTCGGCCGGCTCCTGGCCGACCGTGAGGTCTGGCGGCAGGCGGCCACCATCCCGGCGGCCGGCGAGCTGACTGCACGATGGCTGGAGGGACGCAGCCAGTATCAGCCGGGGACATCAGCTCCCGGCTTTGATGAGGAAACCCGGCCCATTGCCGGCGCGCTTGCGGGACTCAACCGGAGCGGCCTCTTCACCAAGGAATCCCAGCCCGGGGTTCTCGCCGAAGGGCACGCCCAGCGCGCTTATGTGGCCGGCTTTTGCAGTGTCGAGTCAGCGGCGGCGCTGCTGGAGTTGTCCGGGCGGACCGATCTGGTGACCGTCGCCCACGCCCCCGGCGAAGCCAGCCAGTCGTCAATCCCCGTGACCCTGCGCGATGGTGAGGTCGTGACGGTGCTGGGCAGCAGCGAGGGCCCGGTCGGCGATGATCAGCTCCGGGACTGGTCAGAGGAAGCCAACGAAAGCCTGGCGCTCGTGCTGGCAGACTCCTGGTATGTCGAGGTCTTCGACCCGGTCTGGGGACGGAATGGCGTGCTCCTCCCTGCCGTCCTCGAGGCGCTGACGGCAGGCTGACCGGAGGCTCACCGCCTCAGCCGATGCTGGCTGCCTCGTCCAGGGTGCGTGCCTCGAAATGCTCCAGCATTTCGCGCATGCCTTCCATGCTCTGTTTGAACATCTCGGACGCCCGCCACACTTCAGCCTGTTCCAGCGACTCCCATGGGCCGGTACTGATGAACCGGTTCGGCACGTCATGGTCATGCATCAGCACGGCCTTGGCGTGCGGGAAATCCTCCTGCGTCTTCCGGGCCAGATCACGCCAGGCCTGCACAAAATCGTTCTCGCGGCCCGGGTGTACCAACCAGATTCCCAGCGTGTAAACCGACACGTCGATCGCCTCCATTTTCTGCACGGGGTGGATTGAGGGGATGGATACCCCGATTATCTTCCCGTCCCCCGGACGGCGGTAGGGCCCTTCTGCCCGACGGCGGCCGCCACCCAGCAACGCGGGGTCACCTACGGCCCATCCCGCGGCCTCGGATGGGCGCTAAGTGACCCCGCGTTGGAGTAATCGCGTTGGAGCAATCACACCTTCCGGTGGATCGACTTGTAGCTCAGGTACGCGTTCAGGCCCTCGATGCCGTACTCGGTGCCGAGGCCGGAATCGTGCCGGCCGCCGAAGGGTGCGGCGTGGTTGGAGGCGAAGAAATTGATGCCGACGGAGCCGGTATCCATCCTGTCGGCCACGGCCAACGCCGCCTCCGGATCGCCTCCGAACACCAGCCCGCCCAGGCCGAACTCGGTGTTGTTTGCCAACTCAACCGCCTCATCGGCACTGCCGCCGGCGTCGTTGTACTTCAGGATGCAGATCACCGGGCCGAAGATCTCCTCGCGGGAGATCCGCATCTCCGGGGTGACGTCGGCAAAGACGGTGGGTTCCACAAAATAGCCGCCTTCCAGGCCGCCGCCGAGCGACGCTGCGCGTCCGCCGGTGGTGGCGCGGGCGCCTTCGGCCAGGCCCGATTCAACGTACTCCAGCACGGTCCGGTACTGGGATTCCGTCGCGCAGGGCCCGAACACGGTGTCCGGGTCCAGCGGGTCGCCCTGTTTGCCGGCGGCGATGGTCTTGGTGACCATGTCCACCACCTCCTCGTACCGGCTGGCCGGGGCCAGGATCCGGGTGGAGATGTAGCAGGTCTGCCCGGTGTTGCGCATCGAGGAGCGGATCAGCACCTTGGACATCGCGTCCAGGTCCGCGTCCGGCAGCACGATCGCGCTGGACTTCCCGCCGAGTTCCAGGGTGACGGGGCGCAGCAGTTCCCCGCAGGCGGCGGCGATTTTCCGGCCCACCGGCGTCGACCCGGTGAAGGCGACCTTGTCCACGCCCGGGTGCTTCACCAGCGCGTCCCCCAGCCGGCCGGAACCGGTGACCAGGTTGACGACGCCGGCCGGGACACCGGCGGCGGCCACCGCGTCGATGATCACCCGCAGGGACAGCGGGGTGGGCGACGCCGGCTTGATCACCACGGTGCAGCCGGCCAGCAGCGCCGGGGCCAGTTTGATGACCACCAGGTTGATCGGGAAGTTCCACGGTGCGATCAGCGCGCAGACCCCCAAAGGGTCACGCCGGACCACGGATTCGCCGCCGCCCTTGGGGAAAGCCCGCACGTCCTCGCGCTCGAGGTACCCGGCGAGAGTGGCGAAGTAGCGGAAGATGCCGGCGGCGTTCGCTGCCGCACCGGAAGATTCGGCGACCGGCGAGCCGTTCTCGCGGGTATTGGTCAGCGAGAGCTCCTCCGCGCGCTTCTCCACCTCCTCGGCGATGCGCAGCAGGTACGCGGCCCGCTCGGACGGCGCCAGCCGCGGCCATCCGCCGTCGAACGCCCTGCGGGCGGACGCGACGGCGGCGTCCACATCCTCAACGGTGCCGTCCGGCACCGAACCCCAGACTTCGCCCGTGGCGGGGTCGGTGACCGGGTTGCGGCCGGTGCCGCGCGCCGGGGTCCAGGCGCCGTCGATGAAGATGTCGTCGACGTTTGTGTACGGCAGGGACAACGCGGCGCGGGCCGCGAGGGCGTCGTGCGTTGCGGAGGGGGTTGGGGACGTCATCGGATGACCGCCGTCTTGAGCAGGGCGGTGGAGCGGTTCAGGTCCGCGGTGGCCATGTCCACGGCTGCCTGGGTGATGAGTTCCGGGATGATTTCCGCGGCGAGGCGGTCGGTGTAGGTGGCCGGGTCCATGTTGAACCAGGAGGACGCGAGGGCGATCCCGGCCTGGTCGAAGCGCCACAGCCTGTCGGCGTCGCGCATCAGGGCATCTTCCAGCGAGTGCGCCACGGGCCGGGTGTCGTGGCCGTCGATGATGGCGCAGACGCGTTCGATGAATTCCGCGGAGTAGCCGAGCCCGGGCAGGACCCGGCGGGCGACGTCGCAACCCTGCTTCTCGTGCTCGTAGCGGATGGTGGCCTTGCGCCAGTCGCCGGTGAAGCCCTCGGAGAGGATGCGGGATTCGTCCACGTGCGCCCAGCCGGTGTCGTGCAGCAGGGTGGCCACCCGCACCAGTTCGGCGTCGGCGTCGGGGTAGGCCCGGCAGAGGCGTTCGGCGAAGGCGAGGGAGATCGGCAGGTGGATGTCGTTGCCGCGGGTCCGGGTTTCCTGCACCACGGCCTTCCAGAGCCCGTCGAGTTCCTCGACGGCGGCCGGGGTGGTGGCGATCGGGTCGGTGTCCACCGGGCCCGGAGCCGGGACGGGGCGGACCGGATAGGCGGCGGCGAAGTCCGCAGCCGCGGGGTGAACGTCCGCGGGATTGACGTCCGCAGGGTGCACGGGCGCGGTGCCGGCTGCGCCGGCGTTGCCGACGTCGGCAACCGGAGTCTTGGGCGTGGTCATAATGCTCCTTCGCGGGCGGCCGGCCGGAGTGGCTAGCTGTCCGTCGTGATCGTCTTGAGGGGTGTGGCCGGGTCCGCGGCCGCGGCGGCCGGGACGTTCTGGCCCTTGGCGAGGGCGTTCTTGACGGCCATGAAGTCCAGTGGCGCGTTGACGCAGTCCGCGGCGATGACCTGGCCCTGGCGGTAGTAGAGGACGCTGAACTTCCCGCGTTCCGGATCCCGCCGGAGGACGGTCTGGTCGTAGCCGTTGCAGAGGCCGGCGATCTGCAGCTTGAGGTCCGCCTGGTTGGACCAGAACCACGGGATGCCCGCGTATTCCTCGCGCCGTCCGGTCAGCGAGTAGGCGGCCACCTTGGCGTGTTCGATCGCGTTGTTGACGCTTTCCAGCCGGATCCGCTCGCCAGGCGCGGAGCCGGGCACCGGGTTGGGCATGTTGGCGCAGTCCCCGATCGCCACCGTGGTCCCGTCCGAGGCCAGCGCGAAGCGGTCCACCACGATCCCGTTGTCCACCGCCAGCCCGAGCTGTTCGGCCAGCTGGGTGTTGGGGATGACGCCGATGCCGATCAGTACGATCTGCGCCGGCAGCACGGTGCCGTCCTGGAGTTCGACGCCGGCGACCGCACGACGACCGTCGCCGGCGGCGCCGTCCGCGGTGAACCGTTTGGCGCTTGTGCTGAGCCGGATGTCCAGGCCGCGGGAGCGGTGCGCCTGCAGAAAGTACTCGGCGGTTTCCTCGCCGACGGCGCGGCCCACGAGCCGCGGCCCGAACTCCAGCACGGTGACGTTCTTGCCCATCTTCTGCAGGCTGGACGCGGCTTCGAGGCCGATGAAGCCGCCGCCGATCACCACAACGTCCTGCGCGTCCCCCACCCGGGCCTTGAGCGCCAGGGCGTCATCGGCATTGCGCAGGTACAGCACGCCGTCGAGGTCCCCGCCCTCGATCTCGAGCTTGCGGGCACGGGCGCCCACGGTGAGGGCTAGCCGCTTGAAGGGGAACTGCTTGCCGGAGGAGGAGTGCGCGACGCCGGAGCCGTCCGCTTCCTTGTCGATCCGGACGATGTATTCGCCCTTGACCAGGTCCACGTTGTGCTCGGCCCAGTACTCGTTGGAACGGAAGATCAGCGATTCGCTCTCCACCGTGCCCTGTAGGAACTCCTTGGACAGGGCGGGCCGCTGGTAGGGGCGGTGGTCCTCGTCGCCGAGCAGGGTGATGTGCTCCTCGAACCCGAGCGCCCGGAGGGACACGGCGAGCTGGACGCCGGACTGGCTCGCCCCGATGATCAGCAGGCCGGTCCGGGCGGGAGTCTCTGACGGCGTTGCGCCCTCGGTTGCGGCGCCCGTTGCTGCCCCGGCGGATGACTGCTCAACTGCGTGGGTGCTCACGGCTACACCTGGGTTTCCGGGGTGGTGACGAACAGTTCGATATCGTCGCTCAGGCGCAGCTGGCAGGACAGCCGCGAGTTGTCCTCGCGGTCCACGGCGGTGCCGTAGAGCATTTCGTCCTCCATGTCCTCCATCGGCGGGAGCTGGGAGAGGCAGTCCTCGCGGACAAAGACGTGGCAGGTGGCGCAGGACAGCGAGCCGCCACATTCGGCCACGATGCCGGGGACCCCGTTGCGCACCGCAGTTTCCATGACGGAGTCGCCGGCGTTGCCCTGGACGTCGCGGACCGCGCCTTCGGCGTCGGTAAAATGGACCGTTGGCATTGGCCCTCCTTAGGGTTGAAGTCGGAAAGTCGGGAGATCGGGCACAGTCAGATGAACTGGCGGCCGCCGTCGACCACCATGGTCTGGCCCGTGTAGTAGGAACTGTCCGGGCCGGCAAGGAACAGTGCGGCGCCGACGATGTCCTCGGGCTGGCTGGCCCGCTTGATCGCTCCGCGGTCCACGCCGTAGTTCTCGGCGTTCTCCATCAGCCCGTAGCTGGCCTCGGTGAGCGTGAAGCCGGGGGCGATCGTGTTGACCGTGATCCCCCGCCGGCCGAGTTCCTTGGCCATCACCCGGGTCAGGGCCACCACACCGCCCTTGGAGGCGACGTAGTGCAGCCACTGTTCCGAGCCGCTGAAGATCGTGGCGCTGGAGAGGTTGATGACGCGCCCGCCCTCGGGCAGATAGGGGCTCGCCGCGCGGGTGACGAGCCAGGGGCCTTTGAGGTTCACGTTCATGACCAGGTCCCATTCGGCCGGGTCGATGTCCTCGAACGGGCTGCGGGTCACCCCCGCGTACACCGCGGCGTTGTTGAGCACGACGTCGATGCTTCCGTTGCCGAAGTCCGCGCAGCTTTTCGCGAGGGCTTCGGTGGAGTCGACGCTCGTGACGTCGGCATGGAAGGCGGCCGCATCGGCCCCGGTATCCAGCACCAGCTTGGCGGTTTCCTCCGCGCCGGCGAGGTTCACGTCGGCCACCGCCACGCGGTAGCCGCGGCGGGCGAAGCCGAGCGCGAACGCCCGGCCCAGCCCGCCGGCGGCACCGGTGATCAGGATGGTGCGGGCCGGCCGGCCCGCACCATCCTGCTGCGGATCAGGCATGTTCGGATCAGACATGGCTGTGGCTGTGTGCCCCGGGTCCGGCGACCTGCAGCTCGGCATCGTCGTCGAGGATCTGGACCGTGCCCTTGGTGCCGTCCACCCGGAGCCGCTGCCCGGTCTTGATGGTGGTCGAGGCCGAGCCGGTGCCGGTCACGGCCGGCAGGCCGTATTCGCGGCAGACGATGGCCGCGTGGCTCATCATGCCGCCGATGTCCGTAACGGTGGCCTTGATCTTGCCGAAGATCGGGCCCCAGGACGGCGCCGTGACCGTGGCAACAAGGATCTCGCCCTGCTGCACCTCGGAGAGCTGGTCCGCGTCGGTGATGACGCGGGCCAGGCCTTCGACGACGCCAGGCGAGGCCGCCATGCCGCGCAGGCCGCCGCCTTCGACCGCTTCGCCGGCACCCAGCCACTGCTGGACCTGCTCGGTGGTGATGCCCCAGAGCATCCGGGTGAAGGGTTCGGTGATGGACTCCGGCGGGGTGTTCAGGGCCGGGGCAGGGCGGGCGGTCTTGAGCGCGTCCACAATCCCGCGGCGGCGTTCGATCTCTTCGGGCCAGTAGTCCGGGCCGATCGGCTTGGCGCCGACACCCCAGCCGGTGACGAGGTCGAAGAGCGCGTCGCGGACCTCGTTGCGGCCCAGGTACAGCAGGTCGTCCGGTTGGGTCCAGAAGCCTTCGGCCTGCATCATCCGGGACAGCTCGCGGATCTTGCGCCAGAAGACGCCCATGGTCCAGTGCTCGATGTAGAAGTTGTGGTTTTCCACGTACGGGTACGCGGTGGCGGCGAGTCCGCGCTTGGCATCGAAGAGGGCCTGGTTTTCGCCTTCCAGCAGCTCGCGGTATTCCTCGATGATGCGGTCGCGTTCGGTGATCAGGGCCTCGACCGGGCGCATGATTTCCTGGCCCTCGTCCACGCGCCGGATGTAGTCGGCGATGTAGCCCAGCGGGATCTCCTGGTGCTCGTTCCAGTACTTGTCGTGGCCGTAGAAGCCGTTGCCCACGGTGAAGTTGAACCACGGGTCCTTCGCGCCCTCGTACTGGGCGGTCCAGCGGTCTCCGCCCGGGGCGGCGGCGATGGCAGCCAGGGTGGCGTCGACGTCGTCCGTGTTGCTGAAATGAGCCTGCAGCCCCAGCTCGACGGCGAGCTTCGCGAGCTGCTTGAGCTCGTCATCCGGGCGGAAGAGTTCCATGTCCACGCCCTGCACCATGGTCGCGATGGACTGGTCCGGGATGCTGGGGAAGACCTGCTTGCAGAAATTGAAGAAGTCCAGGTACGCGATGTAGCCGAGGTTCAGGAACTCGAAGTGGTACTGCCAGTTCTGGTAGGCCAGCTGGATCAGCCGGTCGTAGCTTTCCAGCAGCTTCTCGGAGCCGTCCTTGCCCTTGCCGGAGAGGATGTCCTCGATCGGCACGACGTCCGGGAGCTTGGGGAAGGAGATGGTTTCCATCTCGTCGATGGTGCCCTTGACCTTGACATGCCACTGCTTGAGCAGCTGTTCCCAGTTCTGGAAGTAGTGGCCGACGCGCTGCTCGAACAGCGGCACACGGGCGGCGATCTGGTCTTCCGGCACCGGGATCGGCGACATGTAGAGATAGCCGAGGTGGATGCGGAACTCGATGCCGTTGGCGTTGGGGATCATCAGGTGGCGGGCGTTGTACTGGCCCAGGCACTTGACCGCGAACTCGCCGCCGATGGTCTCGAAGGGCTTGAACACGGTGGGCCAGTGCTGGCTGTCGCAGAACCAGAACTTGGCGTCCTCCTGCTCCTTGAGCTTGTCCTGGAAGACGAGGTAGTAGGGGTAGATCTTTTCCCAGCCCTCGGCGCCGGCGGGTACCGGGAGCTCGGAGGGCTTGGGGAAGGACTTCAGGGACATAGCGGTCCTTTCAATACGGGCTCGGCGTTGAGCCTGGGTGATGGAGCGGACTAGCGGGTCAAACTTTTCGGGTGGCTGCCGGTGCCGTTGCAACCGTCGAGGGGCTGAGCCCGCTGAAGTAGCCGCCGGTGCTGGCGGCCGTCGGAACGGCGGGCTTGGAGGAGTGCACGGTTTCCGGGCGGGACTGCAGCAGGAGCAGGTTTTCGCCGTCGGGCAGGTCCGCGTCGAGGGCCCATTCGATGTCCTGCGGGCACTTGTAGTGCTTTTCGGCGCGCTTGGCCATCTGTGCGACGGCGGTGAGTTCGGCGTCGGTGAGGCTGCGGCGGCCGCGGCGTTCGGCGTCGACCTCCCGCTCCACGAGGCGGCCGGCGACGGCGTCCGGGACGAGTTCGGCATGCTTGTCGCCGAGGTGCTCGGTGATGACGGTCAAGGTGACCTTGTCGAGCTTGATGTTGTCCGGGGTAACCTGCCCGGAGACCACCATCTCCCCCACCCCGTAGGAGGAGTCGATGGTGATCTTGGAGCGGTCGCCGTTAGTGGGATCCATAGTGATGGCGACGCCGGAGACGCGTGCGTTGACCATCTTCTGCACCACCACGGCCATCGAAAGGCCCTCGTTGGGGATGTTGTTCTTGAGCCGGTAGATGATGGCGCGGGAGGTGAAGAGCGAGGCCCAGCACTGGCGGATGTGTTCGGTGACGGCCTTGACGCCGTCGAGCCAGAGGTAGGTGTCCTGCTGGCCGGCGAAGGAGGCGTCCGGCAGGTCCTCGGCGGTGGCGCTGGAGCGCACGGCGACCGGGACGGGCGCTTCGAAGCGGGACATCAGGGATTCGTAGGCGCCGACGGTGAGTTCGCGCATCGCCTGCGGCACCGGGCGGGAGCAGATGTCCTCGCGGATGGCGGAGGAGACCTTGTCCACCTGGCCCATGTCCTCGGGGTCCAGATCAGCCAGGAGCTGGTGGATGTGCCTGGTGATCCCGGCTTCCTCCATAAAGGCGTCGAACTGGGCGGTGGTGACCACGAAGCCGGGCGGGACGGGCATGCCGGCGGAAGTCATGGTGACCAGGGAGGCGCCCTTGCCGCCGAGGTTTTCGAGCGCCGGCTCAATGCCGCCGTCGAAGAACTGGATGTATTCGTTGCTTTCCATCGGTGTTAGGCCTTCCAGCTGACGGGGACGGTCTCGGGGACGCGGAAGGAGAGGTTTTCACGGAAGGTGATGGCCTCCGGGTTCTCCAGCTGCAGCTCCGGGGCGAGCCGGGCCACTTCCTCGAGCGCGATTTTGGCCTGGAGCTTGGCGAGCATGTTGCCCAGGCAGTAGTGGATGCCGAACCCGAAGGAGAGGTGCTCACGGGCGTTCGGGCGGGTGATGTCGAAGTCCTCGCCGGCGTCGAACTTGGTGTCGTCGCGGTTGGCGGAGCCCATCAGGAGCAGCAGCTGCGCCCCTTCGGGGATCTTCACCCCACCCACCTCTGTATCCTTGAGGGCCTTGCGGCGCCAGCCGACAATCGAGCCGGCGTAGCGCAGGACCTCGTCGATCGCGGCGGGGATCTTCTTGGGGTCCTGGACGAGCTGCTTCCACTGCTCGGGGCGGCCCAGGAGTTCGCGCAGGGCGTTGGAGATCAGCGTGGTGGTGGTCTCGTGCCCGGCGAAGAGCAGGCTGTAGAGGACGGAGGCGATCTCATGGTCCGAGATCTCGGCGCCTTCCTGCTGCGCCTTGACCAGGTCCGCGGTGAGGTTGTCGCCGCCTTCCTCGTGGGCGACCTTGACCAGGCGCAGGCACTCCTGCCAGTACTCCACGAGGTTGTGGGCGTGCGGGATCTGCTCCTCGTCGGACAGGTCGCCCCAGGTCATCGCGGCGCGGGAGTCGGACCAGCGCTTGAAGGTGTCCACCTGGGAGACGTCCGCGCCGATGAGGGTCAGGATGGTGATGGTGGGGACGTCGTAGGCGAGGTCCTTGACCATGTCGCCGCGGTGTTCCGGGCGGGCCAGCATCTTCTCGAGGAGTTCGACGACGTTCTGCCGGATGAAGGGTTCGAGCGCCTTGTACCGGCGGGGCGTGAAGGCCTTCTGGACGACCGCGCGGATGCGGGTGTGCTCCGGCGGGCGTCGGGCGGACAGGCCCGAGTAGGCGGTGAAGCCGCCGTCTTCCATGATCTTCTTGGCCGCGGCTCCGCGTTCGCGGACTGGGGCCTGGGCGTTTTCGCTGGAGAAGGTCTCCCAGTCTTCGAAGACGGCCTTGATGTCGTCATAGCGGGAGACGACATACAGGCCGATCCGCTCGTCGAACATGACGGGCTGCTCGGCCCGGAGTTCGGCGTAGGCGGGGAAGGGATCCTTCATCTGGAACGGCTCGTAGCCGTGGTGCCCGGCGGGGGCTTCGGCGCCGTGCCCAATGGGACAGCGGCCGGCCGTTTCAGTCGACGATGACATCTGGGCTCCTTGGTGTTCGGTCCCGCCGGCGGCGGCTGTGCATGCCGGGGGTTCTTAGTCATCAGTGTGGCCCCCATCACCTCGGAATGGCAGTGGTCGCTTCCACTGAGTGGAAGTCAGTTTCTTTCCGTCCTTGTGGGGCGGGGACTCTGGCTCAGTCCGTCCCCGCGACGTTGCTGCCCAGCAGCGTCTCGAGCGGGATCCGGGCCGTGGCCCGCTCGATCTGGGCCGCGATGCCCTTCAGGACCGGCAGGTGCCGGGTCATCGTGGCGGCCTGGTTCGTGGGCAGCACCAGGCCGATCGAGGCGCCGATCCTGCCGGTGTGGAAGACCGGGACGGCGATGGAGCAGGAGCCGAGCCGGACTTCCTCCAGGGTGGTCGCGTAGCCCTGCTCATGGATCTGCGCCAGTTCCGCGGCCAGCCGCTTGCGGTCCACGTGGGTATGCGCAGTATGCCGCTCCAGCTGCCGGTTCAGGTACGCGTCCCGGACCCAGTCCTCCTCGAAGGCCAGGATGACCTTCCCGACGGCGGTCGCGTGCATGGGCAGCCGGCCGCCGACCCGGCCGGCGCGGGGCACCCGCTTGGAGCCGTAGACGCGGTCGATGTAGAGCACCTCGTGGCCGGCCCGGACGGCCAGGTGCGCGGTTTCGCCGGTGAGCGAGAACAGGTCCTGGACATAGGGGCGGGCCGCATCGCGGAGCTGCCGGCCGGTGTTTTGGGCGAGCTCCCAGAGGCGGATCCCAAGCTGGTAGCGGCCGTTGGGTTGGCGCGTGAGGAAGCCCCAGTCCGCCAGTTCAGTGACCAGCCGGTGCGCGGTGCTCAGCGGCAGCCCGGATTTTTCCGCGATATCGGTCAGGCTGAGGGCACCCCGCGACTTTTCGAAGGCTTCCAGGATGGAGAGGACTTTCGAGGTCACGGTCCTGCCGGGTTCGCGGCTGCCGCCGGCCATCCTGACCTCCTTGTCGCAGGGTTTTACCGCCCGGATGCGGCCGTCAACCGGGCCAGCTGGCAGCCCGGATCCGAGTCTAGTAGTCTAGTCCGCTTCCCGCCGTCGATCAGGAACGGGCCGGCCCGCCACTAGTATGATCGCGCCATGGACATCACCACCACGACGCCGGCATCGCCGCATCCCGCCGACAGCCACGAGCTGATCCGCGTGCAGGGTGCGCGCGAGAACAACCTCAAGGACATCAGCGTCGAGATCCCGAAGCGCCGGCTGACGGTGTTCACCGGCGTCTCCGGCTCGGGTAAGAGCTCGCTCGTGTTCGCCACGATCGCCGCGGAATCGCAGCGGATGATCAACGAAACTTACAGCGCCTTTGTGCAGGGCTTTATGCCCACACTGGCACGGCCCGACGTCGACATCCTCGAAGGCCTGACGACCGCAATCATCGTCGACCAGGAGCGGATGGGCGCCAACCCCCGCTCCACGGTCGGCACCGCCACCGACGCCAATGCCATGCTCCGGATCCTCTTCAGCCGGCTCGGATCGCCGCATGTGGGGCCCCCCACGGCGTTCTCCTTCAACGTTCCGACCCGGAAGGCGAGCGGGGTGATGAGCACCGAGAAGAGCGGCAGGGTGGAGAAAAGCGTCGTCCAAAACGCCGTCTACCTTGGCGGTATGTGTCCGCGGTGCGAGGGCATGGGATCGGTCTCGGACTTCGACCTCACTGCGCTCTACGACGACAGCAAGTCGCTCAGCGAGGGTGCGCTCACGATCCCCGGATACAGCATGGACGGCTGGTACGGCCGCATCTTCAGCGGCGCTGGCTTCGACATGGACAAGCCCATCGCGAAGTACACCAAAAGGGAATTGAACGACCTGCTCTACAAAGAGCCCACCAAGATCAAGGTGGAGGGCATCAACCTCACCTATGAGGGTCTGATCCCGAAGATCCAAAAATCGATGCTCTCCAAGGATGTCGACGCGATGCAGCCGCACATCCGGGCGTTCGTGGAGCGCGCCATCACGTTTCAGGCCTGCCCCGAGTGCAACGGCACGCGGCTCAGCCCGGAGGCCAGGTCCTCGAAGATCCAGGGCAAGAACATCGCCGAATTGTGCGAGATGCAGATCAGCGACCTGGCCATCTGGGTCCGCGGGCTCAACGAGCCTTCGGTCGCGCCGCTCCTCAAAGGCCTGCGGCACCTGCTTGAGTCGTTCGCCGAAATCGGGCTGGGTTACCTCTCGCTCGACCGGCCTGCGGGCACCCTGTCCGGGGGAGAGGCCCAGCGCACCAAGATGATCCGGCACCTGGGCTCGTCCCTGACGGACATCACCTACGTCTTCGACGAGCCAACGATCGGCCTGCACCCGCATGACATCGAGCGGATGAACCAGCTGCTGCTGCAGCTGCGGGACAAGGGCAACACGGTGCTCGTCGTCGAGCACAAACCGGAGACCATCGTCATCGCTGACCACGTCGTTGACCTCGGCCCGGGCGCAGGCACTGAGGGCGGCGAGGTCGTGTTTGAGGGCACCGTCGAGGGGCTGCGGGACAGTGACACCATCACGGGCCGCCGCTTCGACGACCGCGCCACGGTTAAGGCGACGGTGCGCACGCCCTCGGGCGCGCTCGAGGTGCGTGGCGCATCGACGCACAACCTCAAGGACGTCGACGTCGACATCCCGCTCGGGGTCCTGGCCGTCGTCACCGGGGTGGCGGGCTCGGGCAAGAGCTCGCTGATCCAAGGCTCCGTGGCCGGCCGCGACGGTGTTGTGGTGATCGACCAGGGTGCCATCAAGGGGTCGCGGCGCAGCAACCCTGCGACGTACACAGGCCTTCTCGAGCCGATCCGCAAGGCGTTCGCGAAGGCCAACGGCGTGAAGCCGGCGCTGTTCAGCTCCAACTCGGAAGGCGCCTGTCCCACGTGCAACGGTGCGGGTGTCATCTTCACCGACCTGGGCGTTATGGCCACCGTCGAGTCCACCTGCGAAGACTGCGAGGGCAGGAGGTTCCTGGCGTCAGTCCTGGAATACAAGCTGGCTGGCCGCAACATCGCCGAGGTACTGGCAATGTCGATGACCGAGGCCGAGGTGTTCTTTGGCGAGGGAGAGGCCCGTACGCCGGCGGCGCACAAGATCCTTGACCGGCTCGTGGATGTCGGGCTCGGCTACCTCAGCCTCGGCCAGCCGCTCACGACACTGTCCGGCGGCGAGCGGCAGCGCGTCAAGCTGGCCACCCAGATGGCCGAGAAGGGTGACGTCTACGTCCTCGACGAGCCCACCACCGGCCTGCACCTCGCCGATGTCCGGAACCTGCTTGGCCTGCTCGACCGGCTCGTCGACTCCGGCAAGTCAGTCGTCGTCATCGAGCACCACCAGGCGGTCATGGCGCACGCCGACTGGATCATCGACCTCGGCCCCGGCGCCGGGCACGACGGCGGCAGGATCGTCTTCGAGGGCACCCCCGCGGACCTCGTCGCGGCCCGGTCCACCCTCACCGGCGAGCACCTGGCGGCCTACGTCGGCACCTGACTGGGGCCCTCGCGGGCACCGGGTTTGCCCGTCTGTTTCGAGCGTTCCCTTCAGCGCAAGAGCACCTGCCGCTGCGGCCACAGGGTCACGGATTCGAGCGCGGACAGCGCCCGCGCCATGGCACGCGCTTCCGGCGTGAACAGGTGACCGTGGACGCGCTGGCTGCAGAGGCGGAGGGCCTGCCCGCGGTCCAGGCCGAACCAGTCCATCACGGTGTCGATGCCGTGGGGGCTGAGCCGCCAGGTTTTGTCGGCGTCCTTGACGATCGAGTCCTCGATCGAGAGGGCCTCGCGCCGGGAGTCATGGCCGTCGATGATGGCCAGGATGGCCGGCACCTTCGCGGCGTCGTACCCGGCCTGTTCAAGGATGCCGGCGGCCAGCCGGGCACCCTCCTTCTCGTGCAGCAGCACCAGGTCCGGCCTGCCCCCGCCGGGGGCAATCGCCTGCAGGACCTCCGCCGGCGGCACCTGCGACCAGCCGATGTCGTGCAGCATGATCGCAGGAAGGACGACGGCGGCGTCCGCCTCCGGGTGCGCGTCCAGCAGGGCGCGGGCGAGCCCGAAGGCGTAGAGCGTATGGGCGTCGTTGTCCCGCACCTTCAGGAACGGTGCGGCGAGCTCCCAGAGGGCGGCCAACACCGGGTCGAGGGCGATGACACCGTCGGGCTCCGCCTCGATTCCCGCGGAGGCATCCAGGCCGGAGTGGTTGGCAGCAGGCTGCAGTTTGGTCATCCTGCCAGCCTGCCCTCCCACGAGGGCGCGGGCAAGCCGGCGCTTCCGTCCAGCGGAACCGGCCAGCGGAAAACGCCGGGCGGAAAGGGCCGGGCCGGCCCGGGCCGAAAATAGTGCGGCCAATGTCCCGGCAGTCCCCGGAACGCTGCGCTGGCCTTGCAACCAAGGGCAACGGGGAATACCCGGGACCCCGGACCCGCGGCCGTGGCCAGCGCCGACGGCGGGCGTCCTTGTCGCCCTGTCGGGCCACATCGGATAGCGGCACCCCCACGCCGATAAGGGGTCCGTCCGGTTCCGTACCGGCCGGACCCCTTCTGCGTGAAGGACCGGACGGCGGCTCCGGGCCGCGGCTGTCCGATCGGCCATTACCCGATCAGCGCGAGCACCGCGCCCGCTGCAACCACGCCGCCGGCTTCCGCGCGGACACCCGTGACGGTGCCGTCGCGGTGCGCGGAGACCTGGGTTTCCATCTTCATCGCTTCCAGCACAACGACGGGATCGCCGGCGGACACCTCGGCGCCGGGCTCAACGAGCCACTTCACCACGGTCCCGGCCATGTCCGCGCGCAACTCCTCCGGGTCAAGGTCCTCTATGCCCAAAGCGGCGCCTGCGGCAGCGCCGCCGTCGGACGCCGGATGTAACGGCACCCCGGCCGGAACAGCGCCGCCGGAGCGTGCCCAGCCGTCCAGCAGCTCAGCGGGAAGCCCGACGGCGAGACGGCGGCCGTCCACCTCGACGGTGATGGTGCGGCGTTCGCCGTCGGGCGCCGTGGTGCCGTAGCCCGGGTCGGCCGGGATGGAGATACTGTCCGCGAAGTCGGTTTCGATCCAGCGGGTGTGGATGCCCAGGCCGGTTTCGGAGGTGAAGTCCGGGGATTCGAGCACCGCACGGTGGAACGGCAGCACGGTCGCCACCCCGGTGATGCTCATCTCGGCCAGTGCCCGGCGGGCCCGGCGCAGGGCCTGCTGGCGGTCGGCGCCGGTGACAATGAGCTTCGCGAGGAGGGAATCGAACTGCGGCGCCACGAAGGAGCCCGAACGGACCCCCGTGTCGAGCCGGATTCCCGGGCCGGTGGGGCCGGAGAACCCGGTGATGGTCCCGGGCGAGGGGAGGAAGCCGCGGCCGACGTCCTCGGCGTTGAGCCGGAATTCGAAAGAGTGCCCGCGGGGCGCCGGGTCTTCGGTGAAGCGCAGCGGCTCCCCCGCGGCGATGCGGAACTGTTCCTGCACGAGGTCGATCCCGGTGGTCTCCTCGGTGATGGGGTGCTCCACCTGCAGGCGGGTGTTCACCTCAAGGAACGCGACGGTGCCGTCGGCCGCGACGAGGAATTCCACCGTGCCGGCTCCGGAATAGCCCGCCTCCCGGCAGACGGCTTTGGCGGCGTCGTAGATCTGGCGGGTCTGTCGTTCCGTCAGGAACGGTGCGGGGGCCTCCTCCAGGAGCTTCTGGTGCCGGCGCTGGAGCGAGCAGTCGCGGGTTCCGACGACGACGACGTTGCCGTGCGCGTCGGCCAGGACCTGCGCCTCGACGTGGCGCGGGCGGTCCAGGTAGCGCTCAACGAAGCATTCGCCCCGGCCGAAGGCGGCGACGGCCTCGCGGACCGCGGAGTCGAAGGCTTCCTCGACCTCGTCCAGGCCGCGGACCACCTTCATGCCGCGGCCGCCTCCGCCGAAGGCCGCCTTGATGGCGATCGGCAGGCCATGCTGTTCGGCGAAGGCCCGGGCCTCCGCGGCGGTCTCCACCGGGCCGTCGCTCCCGGCCACGAGCGGGGCGCCGGCCCGGAGGGCCGCGTCGCGGGCGGTGATCTTGTTGCCGAGCAGGCGGATGGCGTCCGGGCTCGGCCCGATCCAGGTCAGCCCGGCGGCGAGGACGGCCTGGGCGAAGTCCGCGTTCTCGGAGAGGAAACCGTAGCCGGGGTGGACGGCGTCCGCCCCTGCTACGGCGGCAATGGCGAGCAGCTTCGGGATGTTCAGGTAGGTGTCCGCCGGGGCGTTCCCGTTGAGGCTGAAGGCTTCATCCGCGGCGGAGACGTGCAGCGCGTCGGCGTCGATGTCCGCGTACACGGCGACGGACGCCAGCTGCGCGTCGTCACAGGCCCGGGCTATCCGGACCGCGATTTCGCCACGGTTGGCGATCAGGACCTTGCGCATCAGTTACTCGCTTTTCGTTCGGAAGTGGTGTTTACGGTGTTGGATGGGGCCGTGCTCTTTTCGGAGGCCGCCCAGCGGAAGCGGATCGTGCCGCCGATGGGGACCTGCGCGGCGAGATCCAGCTGGGAGTCGACCACCACGGCGATCACCGGGTAGCCGCCGGTGACCGGGTGGTCGGCCAGGAAGAGTACGGGGAGCCCCTCCGGCGGGACCTGCAGGGCGCCCGCCACGGTCCCCTCGCTGGGCAGTTCGCCCTGGCGGTTGCGCTGCAGCGGGGTGCCCCGCAGGCGCATGCCCACCCGGTTGGACTGCGGCGTCACTTCCCATTCCTGCCCGGTGAAGGAGTCCAGCGCCGCCTGGTCGAACCAGTCGGCGCGCGGGCCGGGGACGACGTCGAGCACGGTCACCCCGCAGCCAGGGAAGTCCGGCTGCAGTTCCGGGTGTCCGACGACGCCGGATTCGGCCTCGCCACCGGCGGCAAGCAGCTGCCCCGCGGCCAGCGGGGCGGGGCCGATCCCGGACATGGTGTCCGTGGAGCGGCTGCCCAGCACCGGGGCGGCATCCACGCCGCCGCGGACGGCGAGGTAGCTGCGGAAGCCGCTTGCCGGCGCACCGATGCTCAGGATTTCCCCCTCGAGCAGGGCAAAGGGCGTGGCCACCGGCACCGTGCGCAGTGGCCCGGAGTCCGACGGCGACTCAATGATCAGCTCGGACGGCGCCCCGGCGACGGCGATGACCTGGTCCCCGAAGGCCTGCACCCTGAGTCCCCCGGCCACGGTTTCGATCGCGGCCGCCGACGGCGCGTTGCCGACGAGGCGGTTGGCACGGCGCAGTGAGGCACGGTCCAACGCGCCGGCGGTGGAGACGCCCAGGGCCGAATGGCCATGCCGGCCAAGGTCCTGGACGAGGCTCTGCAGCCCCGGCGAGAGAACCCGCAGGCCCGAAGCCGCCTCCGGAGCAGCACGCTGGGCCGGGTGTTCCGGCACCAGTGCCACAACGTCCCGGACCGCGCGGAACCGCACGCGGTGACCGGGGGCGGCCAGTGCGGGCTGCTCCCGGCCCAGGTCCCACATCTTCGCGCCCGTCCGGCCGATCAGCTGCCAGCCGCCGGGTGAGCTGCGCGGATACACGGCCGAATAGTTCCCGGCCAGAGCCACCGAGCCCGCCGGGACGGCGGTGCGCGGGGAGCTGCGACGGGGCACTTCCAGTTGCTGGGTCTCCCCCACCATGTACCCGAATCCGGGCGCGAAACCGGCGAAGGCCACGGTCCAGAGCTGGCCGGAATGGGCTGCGATCACGCCCTCGGTTCTGAGGCCGGTCAGCCTGCCGACTTCGGCGAGGTCCTCGCCGTCGTACACGGTGTCGATGACAACCAGTTCGCCGTCACGCTGGACGGGAGCGGTGAGGTCGAGCTGCAGCAGTCGGGCGGCGATCCGCCGGGCCGAGGCCGGCGAGTCGGCCGTGACCAGGACCGTCTGGGCCGCGGCCAGCACGTCCAGCTGGCCCGGCAGCGGCTTCCCGAGGAGCAGCGACTGCAGGGCCAGCACATCCTGGGTGCCGGAGAGCTCGGCGAGCACCGCGCGTGTTCCCACGGCCCGCACGGCGCGGACCTTGTGCACGGTCAAGGCTTCCATTGCTGACTCCATCATCCGTTTTACCGCGCCCTCAGGCTCGGGCTTCCTGCAGGAGCCGCTCTTCTTCCTGGGTCTGCGGGTTCCGGCCGAGGGCCAGGCCTACGACGGTCACCACGGAGGCCAGCAGGAGATAGCCCGCGATCAGGTACCAGTTGCCCGTGGCGGCGTACAGGGCCGTGAAGATCAGCGGTGCGACGGCGCCGCCGATCACACCGGCGAGGGTGTAGGCCAGCGAGCTGCCGGCGTAGCGCAGCCGGGCCGGGAACTGCTCGGTGATGTAGGCGGCCTGCGGACCGTACATGAAGGCGTGGAAGGCCAGGCCGATCACGACGCCGATGGTCAGCATCAGGACGGACCTGCCCTGGATCATCAGGAAGAACAGCGGGATGTACACGGCGGTGCCGGCGGCCGCGATGCCGTAGACGAGGCGGCGGTTGAAGCGGTCCGTGAGGGCGCCGGCCGCGGGGATCAGCCCCAGCTGGAACGCGGAGCCGATCAGGATGGCGCCGAGCACGTTGCCCGTGGTCATGCCAAGTTCCTTGGTGGCGTAGACGGCCACAAAGACGGTGAAGAGGGCGTACAGCACGTCGGGGCAGACACGGGACAGCGCGGCGGCCACGAGGGCGCGGGGTTCCTTGGTGAAGACCTCTTTGATGGGGGCCTTCGGCGCCTCACCGTGGGCCTGGATGGCCTTGAATACGGGGGTTTCCTCCAGCTTGAGCCGGATCAGCAGACCGAAGACCACCAGCAGGGCGGAGGCCAGGAAGGCCACGCGCCAGCCCCAGGACAGGAATTCCGTGTTGGTCAGGGTGGCGGCGAGCAGCGCCAGGACGCCATTGGCCATCAGGTTTCCGGCGGGCGGCCCGATCTGTGCTGCCGAGGACCAGAAGCCGCGCTTGCTGGCGTTGCCGAATTCGCTGGACAGCAGGACGGCACCGCCCCATTCGCCGCCGACGCCGATGCCCTGGGCCAGCCGCAACAGGACCAGCAGGATGGGGGCTGCGACGCCGATGACCGAGTAATCCGGAAGCACGCCAATCAGCACAGTGGCGGCACCGATCAGCATAAGGGTGGCGACGAGGACCTGCTTGCGGCCGATCTTGTCACCGAGCCGGCCGAAGATGACGCCGCCGATAGGGCGGGCCAGGTAGCCGACGGCGAACGCGGAGAAGGAGAGCAGGAGGCCGACAAACTCGTTGTTGCCGGGGAAGAAGATCTTGGGGAATACGAGGGCCGAGGCCACGGAGTAGATCGCGAAGTCGTAGTACTCCAGCGAGGTGCCGGTGAGGCTGGCGATGTAGGCCTTCAGGGCGCCGGGCGGCAGCCTCCTCTTGGCAGTGGCCGGGGTGGCCGGGTGTGCTGCGGTCATGACTGTTCCTCCAGGTGTGCGGGTGCTGC
Source organism: Arthrobacter sp. PAMC25564 (assembly GCF_004798705.1). Lineage (NCBI taxonomy): Bacteria > Bacillati > Actinomycetota > Actinomycetes > Micrococcales > Micrococcaceae > Arthrobacter > Arthrobacter sp. PAMC25564. Next base: position 576,076 of record NZ_CP039290.1, read on the forward strand.
CTGTTGCTGCTTGGTGGGTGACGTGCGGGGGCGCCGGGGGGCGCGTGCGGCTTAGACGAAGGCGGCGGTGATGATGCCGGCGTCGGAGAGCGCCTTCCGCACCGCGGCAGCCATGGTGACGGCTCCCGGGGAGTCGCCGTGGACGCAGATGCTCTCGGCGCGGATCTTCAGGATGGAGCCGTCAATGGTGCGGACGGCGGAATCGGCGGCCATCCGGAGGACATGCTCGGTGACCAGCGCCGGATCCATCAGGACGGCTCCGGGGAGGGTCCGGGAAACAAGGGTGCCGTCCGGGTTGTAGGCCCGGTCTGCAAAGGCTTCGGTCACCGCGCGGAGCCCGGCGGCCTCGGCCAGCCGGAGTACTTCCGAGCCCGGCAGGCCCAGGATGGGGAGGTTGGGGTCGACGGACCGTACGGCGTCGACGACGGCCTTCGCCTGCGCGGTGTGCGCGACGATCGCGTTGTACAGACCGCCGTGCGGTTTCACGTACCTGACCTTGCCGCCCTCGGCTGCGGCCAGGGCCTGCAGCGCGCCGATCTGGTAGACGACGTCGTCCGCCAGCTCGTTCGGGTCGATATCCAGGAACCGGCGGCCGAAGCCGGCGAGGTCGCGGTAGCCGACGTGGGCGCCGATCATTACGCCTGCGGCGACCGCTTCACGGCAGGTCCGGCGGATCACGGACGGGTCCCCGGCGTGGAAACCGCAGGCCACATTGGCGCTCGTGACGGAACGGAACATTGCCGTGTCGTCGCCCAGGCTCCAGCGTCCGTAGGACTCCCCGACGTCGCTGTTCAGGTCGATGGTTGCCATTGTGATCCTCGTCTCATTGATGGGCCCCTATCTAGGATGTACCAAAAACTCTGATTGTTCAACAATCCTTCGATTCCACGATGTGACAATCGTGTAGATTCGGGGCATGACGACTTCCGAAGCCCCCGCCCCGGGGGTAACCCTGGGCGCCGCCGCACGCCTCCGCGTCGCGGTCCCCTCGGTGGCGGACCGGGTGGCCGCTGAACTGCGCCTGCAGTTGGCGGAGGGAAGGCTGCTCCCGGGTACCAGGCTGACGGAATCAGCGATTGCGGAGGAGCTGGGCGTCTCCCGCAATACCGTCCGCGAGGCGTTTGCCGAACTCGCCGCCGAACGCCTTGTGGTCCGGCATCCCAACCGCGGGGTGTTTGTCGCGAGCCTGGAACCCGGCGATATCCACGATGTCTACACCGTGCGCCGGGCGATCGAAGTCAGTGCGATCCGCGGCGGCGGCAGCCCCGAGCGCATCGCTGCGGTCCGGGCGGCGGTGCAGGAAGGCCGCGCAGCGGCGGCCGTCAACGACGACGAGGCGCTCGGAAACGCAAACCAGCATTTCCACGGCGCCATCGTGGCGCTGGCCGGGAGCCGGCGGCTGGACACCATCATGTCCCAGGTGCTGGCCGAAATGCGGCTCTTCTTCCATAAGGCGACGCTGGAGGCGGACTTTTACCGCGGCTACCTGCGCGACAACGAGGAAATCTGCGCAGCACTGGAGGCCAGCGAACTGGACCGTGCCGGTGACCTGCTCCTCGCGTATCTGGACCGGTCCGAGGCGAAGCAGAGCGCCGTCCACGGGGAGTGAGGGCCGGATGTGCTGTGGGCTGAGGTGGGCGTAATAGTCGGTGTGATTTCGCGGTCTGTTGCGTGCCGCCCAAACTTCGGCTAAGTTGTGAGGCGTATCACTGACAAGTGATCGTGCTTATGATCTGCGGCGGGAGAGTCCTGCCGGTACATTCAGCAGGCGCCGTAGGAGCAAATCCTCCCCAGGAATCTCTCAGGCCCACGTACCGCCGCGGCAAGGCAACTCTGGAAAGCAGTCCGGGAGACCGGACTCACCGACGGTGCAAGTGGCGTCCTGCGACAGCGGGCAATGCGGAAACTCTCAGGTCCCAGACAGAGCGGGGAGGAACCCGAATCATCGTGGCGCTTTTGCGCTACCTGAATTATGGAGTTCCTCATGACCGTTCAATCCAAATCCAGCGCTTTTGCCGACCGGCATATTGGCGCGCGCCGCCAGTCTGACGTCGACGCCATGCTCAAGACCGTCGGCTATGACAGCGTTGATGGCCTCGTGGACGTTGCCGTCCCCGACTCCATCCGCCAGGCAAAGCCGCTGGCTCTCCCCGAAGCCCTCAGCGAGGTCGAGGTCCTTGCGGAGCTGCGCAGGATTGCGTCCAGGAACAAGACGGCTGTACAGATGATCGGGCAGGGCTACTACGACACGGTCACCCCTGCGGTGATCCGCCGGAACATCCTGGAGGCCGCGGCCTGGTACACCGCGTACACCCCGTACCAGCCGGAGATCTCGCAGGGCCGGCTCGAGGCGCTGCTGAACTTCCAGACCATGGTCCAGGACCTGGTGGGCCTGCCGATCGCGAACGCGTCCCTGCTCGATGAAGCAACGGCGGTGGCCGAGGCCGTGCTGATGATGCGCCGCGCCAACAAGAACAAGGAAGCCCACGACGGCAAGACCGTCCTGGACGCCGACTGCCTCCCGCAGACCATCGCGATCGTCAAGGGCCGCGCCGAGGCCCTGGGCTTCGAGGTTGAGGTCGCGGACCTGTCCCAGGGCCTGCCGGAGGGCGTCATCAACGGCATTGTGCTGCAGCAGCCCGGCGTGTCCGGCCGGGTCTTCGACCACTCCGCCGTCATCGCCGAGGCCAAGGAGCGTGGTGCGCTCGTCACGGTCGCCGCCGACCTGCTCGCGCTGACCCTGATCACGCCTCCGGGTGAGCAGGGCGCCGACATCGCCGTCGGTTCCTCCCAGCGTTTCGGTGTCCCGTTGTTCTTCGGCGGCCCGCACGCGGCCTACATGGCGGTGGCGAAGGGCCTGGAGCGGTCCATGCCGGGCCGCCTGGTCGGCGTGTCCAAGGACAACGCCGGGATGCCCGCGTACCGCCTGGCCCTGCAGACCCGCGAGCAGCACATCCGCCGCGAGAAGGCCACGTCCAACATCTGCACCGCGCAGGCGCTGCTTGCCATCGTGTCCTCGTTCTACGCGGTCTACCACGGCCCGGACGGACTGAAGGCCATCGCCGAGAGGGTCCACAACAACGCCCGCAGCCTGGCCACCACCCTTCAGGTCGCCGGCCGCGAACTGGTCACCGGGACCTTCTTCGACACCGTCACGGTCCGCGTCCCGGGCAAGGCCGCCAAGGTCATCGCCGCCGCCGAAGCACGCGGCATCAACCTGCGCCACATCGACGACGACACCATCGGCGTCTCCGCTGATGAAACCACGACGACGGAGGTCCTCTCCGCCATCGCCGTCGCCTTCGGTGCCGGTCCGGTTGTCGACGCGAAGGGCTTTGACCTGCCCCAAGCAGTGCTCCGTACCTCCGAGTACCTGCAGCACCCGGTGTTCAACACGCACCGCTCCGAGACCCAGCTGCTGCGTTATATCCGCCGGCTTTCGGACCGTGACCTGGCGCTGGACCGCACCATGATTCCGCTGGGTTCGTGCACGATGAAGCTGAATGCCACCGCGGAGATGGAAGCGATTTCCTGGCCGGAGTTCGCCTCCATCCATCCGTTCGCCCCGGACTCCCAGACCGCCGGCTGGCGTGAGCTGATCGAGGACCTCGAAGCCCAGCTGACCGAGATCACCGGCTACGACCAGGTCTCCATCCAGCCGAACGCCGGTTCCCAGGGCGAGCTCGCGGGCCTGCTGGCCATCCGCGGCTACCACCACTCCCGCGGCGAGGCCCAGCGCAACATCTGCCTGATCCCGGCCTCCGCGCACGGCACCAACGCCGCGTCCGCGGTCCTGGCCGGCATGAAGGTCGTTGTGGTCGCGACGTCCTCGGACGGCACCATCGACCACGCCGACCTCACGGCCAAGATTGAGCTGCACAAGGACGCGTTGGCCGCCATCATGATCACCTACCCGTCCACCCACGGGGTCTACGACGCCGACGTCCGGGAGGTCTGCGACGCGGTGCATGCCGCCGGCGGCCAGGTCTACGTGGACGGCGCCAACCTCAACGCGCTCGTGGGCCTGGCCCAGCCGGGCCAGTTCGGCGGCGACGTCTCGCACCTGAACCTGCACAAGACCTTCTGCATCCCGCACGGCGGCGGCGGACCCGGCGTCGGCCCGGTCGCGGCCAAGGCCCACCTGGCACCGTTTATGCCCGGTGACGCGAACAAGGCAGCGCACGAGGCAGGCCACGGCGTGGCCATCAGCGCCTCCCGTTTCGGCTCCGCCGGTGTCCTGCCGATCTCCTGGGCGTACGTGAAGCTCATGGGCGCTGAAGGCCTGACCGAGGCCACCAAGTCCGCGCTCCTGGCGGCCAACTACATCGCGGCCCGGTTGAACGAGTACTTCCCGGTCCTGTACACCGGTGAGGGCGGACTCGTGGCGCACGAGTGCATCCTGGACCTGCGCGAACTGACCGCGAGGACCGGGGTCACGGCCGAGGACGTCGCCAAGCGCCTCATCGACTACGGCTTCCACGCCCCCACCCTGGCATTCCCGGTGGCCGGGACCCTGATGGTGGAGCCCACCGAGTCCGAGGACCTGGCCGAGATCGACCGCTTCATCGACGCGATGATCACCATCCGCGCCGAAATCGACCAGGTCGCCAACGGTGACTTCACCGTCGAGGACAGCCCGCTGCGCAACGCACCACACACCGCGGCCGCCGTCGTCAGCACCGGCTGGGCCCGTGACTACTCCCGCGAGCAGGCCGTCTTCCCGGTCCACCACCTCAAGCAGGACAAGTACTTCCCGCCCGTGGGCCGGATCGACGGCGCCGCCGGGGACCGCCACCTGATCTGCTCCTGCCCGCCCCTCGAAGACTTCGAGGACCACTCCGACGACGCCGCGAACTAAGGACAGCCAGAAATGACTGAGAACTACACGGCTCTCTACGAAGAGCACAAGAAACTCGGTGCCTCCTTCACCGATTTCGGTGGCTGGCAGATGCCGCTGAAGTACAGCTCCGAGCTGGCCGAGCACCACGCCGTCCGCAAGTCCGCAGGCTTGTTCGACCTCTCCCACATGGGCGAAGTCTGGGTCACCGGCCCCGAAGCCGGCGCTTTCCTGGACTACGCCCTGGTCGGGAAACTCTCCGCCATTGCGGACGGCAAGGCCAAATACTCGCTCATCTGCAACGCCGACGGCGGCATCATCGATGACCTCATCACCTACCGTTTCGGTGACGAGAAGTACCTGGTGGTCCCCAACGCCGGCAACGCCAAGGTCGTCGCAGCTGCCCTGGCCGAGCGCGCAGCGAACTTCGACGTGACGGTGGAGGACGCCTCCGCGGCGACCTCGCTGATCGCCGTGCAGGGTCCCAAGGCCGAGGCCATCCTGCTCAAGCTCACCGATGAGGCCCAGCACGCGCTGATCACCGAGCTGAAGTACTACGCGTTCAACGAGCTCACCGTGGCCGGCCACGACGTCATCCTGGCCCGCACCGGTTACACCGGCGAGGACGGCTTCGAGCTCTTTGTACCGAACGACGGCGCCGCTGACCTGTGGGCAAAGGTCGCCGAAGCAGGGGCCGAGTTCGGCATCATCCCGTGCGGCCTCGCCTCCCGCGACTCGCTCCGGCTCGAGGCCGGCATGCCGCTGTACGGCAACGAGCTGTCCCTCGAGCGCTCACCGTTCGACGCCGGCCTGGGCCCGGTTGTGGCGCTCAAGAGCAAGGAAGGCGACTTCGTGGGCCGCTCCGCGCTGGAAGCAGCCAAGGAAGCCGGTTCCAAGCGCAAGCTGGTCGGATTGAAGGGCCTGGGACGCCGTGCCGGCCGCGGCCACTACCCGGTCCTCAAGGACGGCGCAGTGGTTGGCGAAGTCACCTCCGGCCAGCCCTCACCCACCCTCGGCTACCCGGTCGCGATGGCCTACGTCGACGTCGAGCACGCCGAACCGGGCACCGCCCTGGACATCGACCTCCGGGGCAAGGCAGAGCCCTTCGAGGTTGTAACCCTGCCGTTCTACAAGCGCCAAAAGTAGCCCTCCCGCTTAAAAATCCGACGCTCCCTCACCTTTCGCAAGGTTTGGACCGACGCTCCGTCACTTTTCGCAAACACCAAAACTTTAAGGAATGACACCATGGCTAAAGTAGCTGCTGAACTGAAATACTCCGCCGAGCACGAGTGGATCGCCACTGATGGCTCCGGCCCGTCCGTAGTTGGCGTGTCCGCTGTTGCCGCTGAGGCCCTCGGCGACATCGTGTACGTGGACCTGCCCGAGGTCGGCGCGACGGTGACCGCTGGCGAAACCTGCGGCGAGATCGAGTCCACGAAGTCTGTTTCGGACCTGTACTCCCCGGTCACGGGCGAGGTCATCGAGGTCAATGACGGCGTCGTCAGCGATCCGGCAGTCATCAATTCCGACCCGTACGGTGCGGGCTGGCTGTTCAAGGTGACCGTGACGGAAGAGGGTCCGCTGCTGTCGGCCGCGGACTATGCTGCAGCCAACGGCGGCGAACTGTGAGCGGCGCCGCGATGGGAACGACGGCGTTCCAGCAGGTGGTTTCCCGGTCCCTGGATGCGGATCTGTCGGTCCTGGATCCGGAGGTCGCGTCCCGGATTGATGCGGAGCTGGGCCGGCAGCGGGACGGGCTGGAGATGATCGCCTCGGAGAACCACACCGCGGTGGCTGTGATGCAGGCGCAGGGCTCGGTGCTGACGAACAAGTATGCCGAGGGGTACCCGGGCAAGCGCTACTACGGCGGCTGCGAGCACGTGGACGTGATCGAACAGCTCGCCATTGACCGGGTCAAGGCCCTGTTCGGTGCCGGGTTCGCGAACGTCCAGCCGCACTCCGGCGCGCAGGCGAACGCCTCGGTGATGCACGCGTTGATCAAGCCCGGGGACACCATCATGGGCCTGAACCTGGCCCACGGCGGGCACCTGACCCACGGGATGAAGATCAACTTCTCCGGCAGGCTCTACCACGTTGTCCCGTACCAGGTCCGCGAGGATGACCACCGGATCGACATGGCCGAGGTGGAGCGCCTGGCGCTGGAGACCAGGCCGGCCCTGATCGTGGCCGGCTGGTCCGCGTACGCCCGGCAGCTGGATTTTGCGGAGTTCCGTAGGATCGCCGATCTGGTGGGCGCGTACCTGATGGTGGACATGGCGCACTTCGCCGGCCTGGTGGCCGCGGGCCTGCACCCGTCCCCGGTGCCGCACGCCCACGTCACCACCTCCACGACGCACAAGACCCTCGCCGGTCCGCGCGGCGGGATCATCCTGAGCAACGACGCGGACATCGCGAAGAAGATCAACTCCGCGGTGTTCCCGGGCCAGCAGGGCGGACCGCTGGAGCACGTCATCGCCGGCAAGGCGGTGGCCTTCAAGATCGCCGCGTCCCCGGAGTTCAAGGAACGCCAGGAACGTGTGCTGGCCGGTGCCAGGATCCTGGCCGACCGCCTGGCCCGGGACGACGTCACCGCGAAGGGGATCAACGTGGTCTCCGGCGGCACCGACGTCCATCTGGTCCTGGTGGACCTGCGCGACTGCGAGCTGGATGGCCAGCAGGCCGAGGACCGCCTGGCCGCGATTGACATCACCGTGAACCGCAACGCCGTGCCGTTCGACCCGCGCCCGCCGATGGTCACCTCGGGCCTGCGGATCGGCACCCCGGCCCTGGCCACCCGCGGCTTCGGCGAGGCTGCCTTCGCCGAGGTCGCGGACATCATCGCCGAGGCCCTGATGGCCGACGCCGGCGCGGACCTCTCCGGCCTGCGCACCCGGGTGGAGGCCCTCGCCGCCGCCCACCCGCTCTACCCCTCGGTTGCCAACCTCGGCTGATGTCATCCCGGGACTGATCTCTTTTTGGGTCGGCTCCGGCGCCGGCGGACCGGACTTTTCACGCGTGCCCGCTCGTCCTCCCCACCGCTCCGTCCGCACACCTATCCAGTAAGGAACCCGGCTATGGCTGTTGGCGTCTTTGATCTTTTTTCCATCGGAATAGGGCCCTCCAGTTCACACACGGTGGGCCCGATGCGGGCTGCTGCGGTGTTCGCCGAGGAACTCAGGGCCTCCGGGGTGCTGGAGAAGGTGGCGTCGCTGCGGGTTGACCTCTACGGTTCCCTCGCGGCAACGGGCCATGGCCACGGGACCATGACGGCGATCCTGCTGGGCCTGGAGGGTTTCCATCCCGAAAAGATCCTCCCGGAGGAGGTCGAGGACCGCCTCGCCGCGATCGCCGGGACCGGGACCCTGCAGCTGGCCGGTGCCCTAGCCCTGCCGTACGGGGTGAAGGACATGGTCCTGCGGCCGCTGACGATCCTGCCGCGGCATACCAACGGGATGACGTTCACCGTCTCGGACGCCGGCGGGCAGGTCCTGCATACGGCGACGTTCTTCTCCGTCGGCGGCGGCTTCATCGTCCGCGAGGGCGAAGAGGACGCGGCGCTGAAGGAACTCGACGCCTCCAAACAGGGCCTGCCGCTGCCCTTCCGGACCGCGGCGGAACTCCTGGAGCACTGCGCCTCCACGGGCCTGTCCATCGGGCAGGTCATGCTCGTGAACGAACGCGCCTCCCGGACCGAGGCCGAGATCCGTGAAGGCCTGCTGCACATCTACTCCGTCATGGAAGGCTGCGTGCAGGTCAGCCTCAAACGCGAAGGTTTGCTGCCCGGCGGGCTGAAGGTCCGCCGTCGTGCCCCTGACTGGCACGAACGGCTGATGAAAGAGGACAAGGACCGGGACCCGAAGTACTGGCAGGAATGGGTGAACCTGATCGCCCTGGCCGTGAACGAGGAAAACGCCTCCGGCGGCCGGGTGGTCACCGCCCCGACCAACGGCGCGGCCGGCATCATCCCGGCCGTCCTGTACTACGCGCTGCATTTCGCGCCCGGCATGGACCAGGCCAGCCAGGGGGACCGCGACGACGTTGTGGTCAGGTTCCTGCTGACCGCCGCCGCCGTCGGGGTGCTCTACAAGGAACAGGCGTCCATTTCGGGCGCCGAGGTCGGCTGCCAGGGCGAGGTCGGTTCGGCGTCCTCGATGGCGGCCGCGGGCCTGGCCGAGGTCATGGGCGGCACCCCCGCGCAGGTGGAAAACGCCGCGGAAATCGCGATGGAACACAACCTGGGCCTGACCTGCGACCCGATCGGCGGGCTCGTGCAGATCCCCTGCATCGAACGCAACGCGATCGCCGCCGCGAAGGCCATCAACGCCGCCAAAATGGCGCTCTGGGGCGACGGCACCCACCGGGTCTCCCTGGACGAGGTGATCGTGACCATGCGCGAAACCGGCAAGGACATGTCCTCCAAATACAAGGAAACCGCCATGGGCGGCCTCGCCGTCAACGTCGTCGAATGCTAAGGGGAGAGATCAAATGACATTGGCACCAGAAGGCCGGAAGCTGCTGCGCGTTGAACAGCGTAACTCGGCTGTACCCGTGGAGCGGAAGCCGGAGTGGATCAAGGCCAAGGTCCAGATGGGCCCCGAGTTCGTCCAGCTCAAGAACCTGGTGAAGAAGGAAGGCCTGCACACGGTGTGTGAGGAGGCCGGCTGCCCCAACATCTTCGAATGCTGGGAAGACAAGGAGGCGACGTTCCTGATCGGCGGCTCCGAGTGCACCCGGCGCTGCGACTTCTGCCAGATCGATACCGGCAAGCCCTCTCCGGTGGACGTGTTCGAGCCCACCAAGGTGGCCCGCTCGGTCCAGGCCATGGCGCTGCGCTACGCCACCGTCACGGGCGTGGCGCGCGATGACCTCGCCGACGAGGGCGTCTGGCTCTACGCCGAGACGGTCCGCAAGATCCACGAACTGAACCCGGGCACCGGCGTGGAACTCCTGATTCCGGACTTCTCCGGCAAGCCCGAACACATTCAGGCGATCTGCGACTCCCAACCGGAGGTCTTCGCCCACAACGTCGAGACCGTGCCGCGGATCTTCAAGCGCATCCGCCCCGCGTTCCGCTACGACCGTTCCCTGGACGTCATCACCCAGGGCCGGGCCCTGGGCATGGTCACCAAGTCCAACCTGATCCTGGGCATGGGCGAAACCCGCGAGGAGATCTCCGCGGCCCTGCAGGACCTGCACGACGCCGGCTGCGACCTGATCACCATCACCCAGTACCTGCGCCCCTCCGAGCGGCACCTGCCGGTGGACCGCTGGGTCAAGCCGCAGGAATTCGTGGACCTGCAGCACGAAGCCGACGAGATCGGCTTCCTCGGCGTCATGTCCGGCCCGCTGGTGCGCTCCTCGTACCGCGCCGGCCGGCTCTGGGCCACCGCGATGCGCAAGAAGGGCCGGGAAATCCCCGCCCACCTCGCCCACATCGAGTCCTCCGGCAGCACCCGCCAGGAAGCCAGCTCCCTGCTCGCGGCGCACGCCTGACACCCGGTACAGCACCCGGAACCATGTAATATCCAGAGAGGACCAATGATGTTCCCCACCAGAATCGAAATCATCCCTTCAGAGGGAATCGTTGAACAGGTCCAGGCCGTGGTGCCGTTGACCACCACGCTCACGGTGACGTGCCTGCCCCATCACGGCATCGAGCGGACGATGCGCGCCGCGGTGCAGCTCAGCATGCTCGGTTACCGGGTCATCCCGCACCTCGCGGCGCGGAGCCTGCATAGCCGTGCCGAGCTGACCGGCATCATGCGGGACTGCAATGTCGCCGGCATCGGTGAAGTGTTCGTGATCGGCGGCGACCGGAAGCAGCCCGCGGGGCCGTACCAGTCCGCTCTCCCGCTCCTGGAAGACATCGCGCAACACTCCGGCGGCGCGATGCGGGCCGGCATTGCGGGCTACCCGGAGGGCCACCCCGCTGTGGGCCCCCTGGACCTGCTGGACGCGCTGCTGGCCAAGCAGCACCTGGCCACCCACGTCGTGACGCAGATGTGCTTCTCCGCCCCGACGGTCCTGGACTACGCGGCGCTCCTGCGCCGCGAGGGCGTGCAGCTGCCCGTCTGGGCCGGGGTGGCGGGGTCCGTCCCGCGGACCAAGCTGGTCTCCCTGGCCACCCAGATCGGCGTCGGAAGTTCCCTGAAGTTCCTCAGCCGCAAGGGGCCGCTGGCCCGCAAGCTCCTGAGCGGGGACCGCTACTCGCCCCACAACCTGGTGGCCGGGCTCGAAATCCAGCCCGGCAGCATCGCGGGCATCCATCTCTACAGCTTCAACAACCTGGATTCGGTTTCCGATGAACCGTTTCCGGCGTCAACCCCAGCAGCACTCCAGCCCGCATTGATTCGAGGAGCAGCAAGTGTCATCTGAAACTGTTACGGCCCAGCAGGCGCCGCATCTTGAGCGCCAGCTCAGCAACCGGCACATCCAGCTCATCGCCATTGGCGGTGCCATCGGTACGGGGCTCTTTATGGGCTCGGGCAAGACGATCTCCGCCGCCGGCCCCTCCGTCATCTTCGTCTACATGATCATCGGCTTCATGCTGTTCTTCGTTATGCGGGCGATGGGCGAACTGCTGCTGAGCAACCTGCACTACAAATCCTTCAGCGATTTTGCCGCCGACCTCTTGGGCCCCTGGGCCGGGTTCTTCACCGGCTGGACCTACTGGTTCTGCTGGGTGATCACTGGAATCGCCGACGTCATTGCCATCGCCGGCTACTCGCAGGAACTCTGGCCGGGGCTGCCGCTCTGGATTCCGGGCCTGGCGACCATCGCCATCCTACTGCTCCTCAACCTCACCACGGTGAAGGCCTTCGGGGAGACCGAATTCTGGTTCGCCCTCATCAAGATCATCGCCATCGCGGCCCTGATTGTGGTTGGCCTGTTCATGATCTTCAGCGGGTTCAGCTCCGACGCCGGACCGGCCACCTTCACCAACCTGTGGAGCCACGGAGGCTTCTTCCCGAATGAATTCATGGGCTTCGTGGCCGGGTTCCAGATCGCCGTCTTCGCCTTTGTGGGCATTGAACTGGTAGGCACCACGGCCGCGGAGGCCAAGGACCCGGAAAAGAACCTGCCCAAGGCCATCAACTCCATCCCGATCCGCGTACTGCTTTTCTACGTGGGCGCCCTCATCATCCTGATGTCCGTCACCCCGTGGACCCAGTTCCAGGCCGGGCACAGCCCCTTCATAGCCATGTTCTCCCTGGCCGGCCTGGGAGCTGCCGCCACCGTGGTCAACCTGGTGGTGCTGACATCGGCGATGTCCTCGGCCAACTCGGGCATCTACTCCACGTCGCGCATGGTTTACGGCCTGGCCCAGGAGGGCGATGCCCCGGCCCTGTTCGGCGGACTGTCCCGGCGCAAGGTCCCGCAGAACGCGCTGTTCCTGTCCTGCGTCCTGCTGCTCTCCGGCGTTGTGCTGATGTACGCGGGACAGGACATCGGCAAGGCCTTTGACATGGTGACCACGGTATCCGCGGTCTGCTTCGTCTTCGTCTGGTCGATCATCCTGGCCAGCTACCTTGCCTTCCGGGCCCGCCGTCCGCACCTGCACGAGGCGTCCAAGTACAAGATGCCCGGCGGCAGGCCCATGATCTGGCTGGTCTTCGCTTTCTTCGCGTTCGTCCTGTGGGCGCTGACCACGCAGCCGGATACCCTTCTGGCACTCCTGATCACCCCGGTCTGGTTCATCCTGCTCGGTGCCGCCTGGCTCGTCCTGCGCCGGCGCCCGGCCCACCTGGCCCGCTACGCGGCCTTCCAGCAGGACCTTGCCGGCGAGAAGACACAGCGGGAAGGCTGAGTCATGGAAACCGAACACGTTCTCACCGTCAACTGTGCCGAATCCCCGGGGATCGTCCACGCGGTCACCGGGTACCTGCTGGACCACGACTGCGACATCATAGACACCAAGCACTTCGGCGACCGCCCGGAAAAGCAGTTCTTTATGCGGATGCATTTCGCGTCCGGGAGCAAGGCCTTCAGCACGGAGGAGCTGCGCACCGACTTCGCACCCTTGGCCGAGAAATGGCAAATGAACTGGCAGCTGGAGCCGCACGGCCGTAAACGCCGGGTCCTCGTTATGGTGTCCAAGTTCGGGCATTGCCTCAATGATCTGCTGTTCCGGACGCGCACGGGCGACCTTCCAGTGGATATCGTGGCCGTCGTGTCCAACCACCGTGACCATGAGGAGCTCGTCAAGTGGCACGGCATCCCCTTCTTCCACCTTCCGGTCACGAAGGAGACCAAAGCCGCCCAGGAGGCAAGGCTACTGGAGCTCGTGGACGAATTCGACGTCGAACTCGTGGTCCTCGCCCGCTACATGCAGGTCCTCAGCGACGAGCTGTCGGCCAAGCTGACGGGACGGACCATTAACATCCACCATTCCTTCCTGCCAAGCTTCAAGGGTGCCAAGCCCTATCATCAGGCCTACGAACGCGGCGTAAAAACAGTCGGAGCAACCGCCCACTACGTCAACGCCGAGCTCGACGAGGGCCCGATCATTTCGCAAAAGGTCATCGAGGTCGACCACACCTACACCGCTGAGGACCTTGTCGCCGTCGGCCGGGACGCCGAGTGCGCAGCCTTGAGCACGGCCGTGCGCTGGCACTGCGAGGGCCGAATCCTGCTCGATGGAAACCGGACTGTGATCCTGCGCTGACCCGCCCGTGGCCCAGGCTGAACGTGAAACCCACGCCCAGCCTGGCCCGGCGGCGGCCGCAGCATGATGTGGGTGTTCTGCCGGTAACTGGCCTCCCGGTAGGCGATCAGCCGGACCGTCCTGCTGTCCCCCGGTTCGAACCGGGCCGCGGTCCCGGCCGGGATGTCCAGGCGGCGGCCATAGGCAGCGGTACGGTCAAATTCAAGGGCGGCGTTGGCCTCGGCAAAGTGAAAATGTGAACCCACCTGAATGGGCCGGTCGCCGGTGTTGGTGACGGCGACGTCGATCGACTCGCGGCCGGCGTTAGTCACCAGCGGCGCGGCCCCAAGGACGTATTCTCCGGGAATCATCAACGTGCTCCTAGCGGATGGGATCGTGGACGGTGACGTGCTTGGTGCCCTCCGGGAAGGTGGCTTCGATCTGGACATCGTGGATCATCTCCGGAACGCCCTCCATGACGTCGCCGCGGCCAAGCAGCGTGGTGCCGTAACTCATCAGCTCCGCCACAGTCCGGCCGTCCCGCGCGCCCTCGATCAGTTCGTAACTGATGAGCGCCACGGCCTCGGTGAAGTTCAGCTTCAGACCCCGGGCCTGCCGTCGACGGGCAAGGTCCGCCGCGACCACGATCATGAGCTTCTCCTGCTCCCGGGGCAACAGGTGCGTGACGGAATCCCTTCCGGACAAGGCAATACCCCGGCCGACAAGCGCCGCGGTAGTGCCCAGCATAGTCGGGGGACATTTCCTGCAGCTTGCGTTGGCCTGCATGAGCAACGCCGGATCCGGGTCACGCGTCCAGCGCGGGTTCTGCGCGGCGGCTCACCACTATGCTGACGTTATGAAAGCAACCTTGGCCGCTTTGTCCGCTGCGTCGCTCCTGGTGGTGCTGACCGGGTGCGGCCAGGTGCAGGACGCCGCTAACAAGGCCGTCAGCGACGGCGCCTCGCAGCTCGCCACTGCAGCCGCCAGCGAGGTGAAGAAGCAGGCCTGTGCCCTCGTGGACGACGGGCTGGTCAGCATCAAGGACAAGGAACTGCTCCGCGGGCTTGTCGCCGGGGCGGAGACCTCGGGGGTTCGGGCGGACATCACCGCGGCGCTGCGGCAGATCGCAGCCTCGGGAGACCAGGTTCCGGCGGACGCGGTGAAGTCCCTCAGGGACGCCTGCGCGGCTTAGCGCTTGCCCTTCTTCCGGGATCCCTTGCCGCGGCCCTTGTCGGGGTTGGGCGCATAGCGCTGGGCCACCTTGGGCTTCTTCACGGCGGGGCCCCGCCGGTCCGGCTTCGGTTCCCGCTTGGGCTTCTCCTGCTGGGCGGAGGGCTGGCGTGAGCTGGCCGCGGTGCGGCCTCGGACAATCCCGATGAACTCCTCGATCACTTCATCCGTGGTTTCGCTGGGCCATGCCAGCGCGATTTCCGTGACAGGCGCCCCCGTGAGCTTGCGCGCCACGGTGTCCTTGACGTTGAAATGGCGTGCCACGGACATCGGCAGGATCACCAGGCCGGCGCCGGAAGCCACCATCTGGAGGGCCATCTGGGGGCCGCCCAGTTCCTGCACATCCAGGAAGGTCTCCTGCGACAGGTCCGCCAGCGCCACTTCCTCGAACAGGGAAATCTCGTGGCCCTTGGGCCCGACCACCACGGGCTGCTCCTCGTAGAGGGGAATGACGCTCAGGCCTTCGCGCTCCACCGGAAGACGGACGAAGCTCAGGTCCGCGGTACCCTCGCGCAACACCGCGAGCTGGGCCCCGTCGTCGGACATAAAGGAGCGCAGCGGAACATCAGGCATCCGCTCTTCCCAGCGCCGGATCCACTTGCCCGGGGTCACGCCGGCAACGTACGCGAACCGCAGCTCCCGCGCTTCGGGCTCGGACGGCTCGGACGGGGAGGCGTTTTGGGGTGATTCATCTTCAGCGGACACACGTTCACAGTACCGCCAGTGCTGGAGTATGGTACCGGTGTTGGTGCCTTGCAGGCCTCCACGCCGGATACCCTTGAAGCATGACCTCTGAAAACTCCCAGTCCATGAAGCCGGCGACCGTTGCCAAGAAGCTTGGCATCTACCTGCCCGCAACACCCCAGGAGTTTCAGGATTCGCTCATTACCCGCGCCGATTTCGCCGAGCTCCAGGCCAACCCGCCGGAGTGGCTCGCGGAACTCCGCCGCAACGGCCCGCACCCGCGCCCCGTGGTGGCGCAGAAGCTGAACGTCTCCATTAGCGGCCTTGCCCGCGGCGGCGTCGAAGAGGCCCTTACGACGGCGGAAATCACCGCGCTGCTGCAGGCTCCGCCCGCGTGGCTGGTGGCCGAGCGCTCCACCCACGCCGCCGTCCGCGCCGAAGCCCAGCGGGTCAAGGACGAGGCCGTGAAGAAGGACGCTAAGAAGGCACGCACCGCGGCCGAGTAGCACGCAACGCCGTTCCCGAAGGCTGTTCTCATGGCGCCCGCGCAGGACTATGCTCGCGGAATGAGTCAGATCCGCAGCGCGGTGGCCCCCGAAAACCCGGTTACCGCACCGGCGGCACTTCGGAAGGGACCCCGTTATGCCTACGCACAAAATTGGTTACTTTGTCGGTAGCCTGTCCAGCGTATCGATCAACCGGAAGCTCTCCAAGGCCTTGATCAGGCTCGCCCCGGCAGGGCTGGAGTTCACGGAAATCCCGATCCGGGACCTCCCGCTGTACAGCCCGGACTTCGACGCCGCCTACCCGCCCGAGGGGCAGGCCCTCAAAACGGCCGTCGAAGGATCGGACGGGATCCTGTTCATCTCCCCGGAATACAACCGCTCCATCCCCGGGGCCCTGAAGAACGCCATCGACTGGGGATCCCGGCCCTGGGGCACGAATTCCTTCGCCCGCAAGCCCACCGGAATCATCGGCACCTCCCCCGGCGGCATCGGCACGGCCGTCATGCAGTCCTCGTTCCGTAGCGTCCTGAGCTTCCTGGACGCTCCCCAGCTCAACGCGCCGGAAGCGTACATCCGGTTCGACCCCGCGATCTACGGGGACGACGGCGAGGTCAGCGACCCCGGCACCGAGACCTTCCTCCGGCACTTTATGGAGGAGTTCGGCGCGTTCGTCGAGCGGGTCCTCGCCGCCAACGCCCCCGGGCACATCGGCGACGAGCACCCGGACGAGCGCAAGCTGGACCGGTAGGGCGGGGCCGTTGGAAAGTGGCCGTCAGTCCTGGTGCAGCTGGACGAAGTTGCCACAGCCGTCATCGAGCACCACCGAGGTTCCGGCGGGACCCTCAGTCGGTTCGCCCTGGAACACGACGCCCTTCGCCGCGAGCCGGTCGTATTCGGCCCGGACATCAAGCACACCGAGGACGATCGCCGGCATCCCGGCGTCGTGGCATGCGTTCATGTAGTTGGCGCCGATCGGGTTGTCGCTGGGCTCCAACAATAGGCCTGCGGATTTCCCGCCGCCCGGATCCTTCACAATGTAGAGGTTGTGTTCCGGCAGGGCCAGCAGGGTTTCGAACCCGAGGGTACCGGTGTAGAACTCGTGGGCCGCGGCGGGATCCTTGACGTGGATGCTGCACATTTTCAATCGCATGCGGCCAAGGCTACGTCAGGAGGGCCCCGGCTGTGAACGCCATTGACGGCCGGGTCCGCAGGGATTCCAATGGAACTAGCGGAACCGCGCCCGCCCGGGCAGGTTCCCCGTCAACGTGTCCTGGAGGTGTGTTGGAATGCCGTCGCTCTCAGGATCCTTCCCGCTCGGGATGTGGCAGTTGGCCGCCCTCGCCGTCCTCGTTGTGTGCGCGGTGGCCGGCTCTGTCTACTTGGCCCGGAAACACCTGAACGACGACACCGGGTTGCCGGATGCGGTGTTCTGGGACAGTTTCGCGGGACTCGCCGTCGTTGTGCCGGCAGTGATCCTCCCCTCCCTCGCCTCGCCCTGGGCCGGAATGATGCTTGGGCTCCTTGCGGCGGGGACCGCCGTTGCCGCCTACCGGCTGGCCCCAGGGCTGATCAGCCGGCAGGGGGCCCGCCGCACTTCCCGGGAAGCCGTGACTGCCGATGAGGCTGCCGCCGCCCTGCACCGGAGGGTGCTGGAAAGGTGGCAGCGCTACGAGCTCGACCCGGGCTACTGCATCGACTTCCCTGCGATGAGTGATCCGCGGCAACCGGAAACGGCTGCCCTCATCAAAGCGATGAAAGCGGCGGAACGGCTGAGTGCCGGGCACCGGCGGGACGGAAACGACGCCGGCTACGTCCCGGCAGTCCGGCGGCTGGAACAGGCCCTGGCCGAGGCCGAACGCGCCGCCGGCGTGAACCTGAATGCTTCCCTATTGAGCTGAATCCCTGCACCATTTCCCGGAAGGAAGCACCATGACAGACATCACCATCATCGGCAGCGGAAACATGGCTCGGGCGATCGGCACGCGTGCCGTGGCGGCCGGCCGCGAGGTCCAGATCCTGGACCGGACCCCTGAAAATGCCGCCAAGCTCGCGACGGAGCTCGGCGGCAACACCACGTCCGGGAGCCTCGGCGACATCCCCGACGGCGACATCGTGGTGTTGGCCCTCTACTTTGGTCCGGCTAAGGAAGTCGCTACGCATTACGGGGATACCCTGAGCGACAAGACCGTGATCGAAATCAGCAACCCGATCAACATGGAAACCTTCGACTCCCTCGTCGTCGAACCCGGCACGTCCGCCGCCGAAGAGATCGCCGCCTTGCTTCCCGGCGCACGCGTGGTGAAGGCCTTCAACACGACTTTTGCAGGTCCCCTCGCCGCGGGCACCACCGGCGGGATGCCGTTGGATGTCTTCATCGCCTCCGACTCCGAAAAGGCCCGCAACGAGGTGGCGGCCTTCGCCAGCGCGGCCGGGCTCCGTCCGCTCCAGGTCGGCGGACTGCGCCATGCCCGGGAACTGGAGGGATTCCAGCTCCTGATCATGGCGCTGCAGGCCAACCCCGCGTACGAGAACTTCAACTGGGGCACCGGACTGAAGGTCATCGACTGAGCCCGGTGCCCCGCTAGAAGGGACTCAAATCCCCCGGGCCAGGACCTGACCCTTGAAGAACTCGGGCCGGAGCTTGTACATGACCAGCATGAGCACCACGCCGAGCAGGATCACGCCCATGCCCAGGATGAAGACGAGTCCCAGGCCGCCGATCGATGATCCGGAGCCGTAATCCGGATCCATGGAGTCGTAGGCGGTCTTGAAGAACATCACCAGCAGGATGACGCCGCCGAGCAGGGGTGCCAGGAACTTGAAGAAGAACGCCTGGGCGCCGCTGAAAGCCTGGGCACGGAAGAACCAGACGCAGGCCAGTGCGGTAATGCCGTAGTAGAAGCAGATCATCATGCCCAGGGCCGTGATGGTGTCCCACAGGGCGTTCTCGGATGTGGTCCGCGTGATGACGTAGAAGGCTGCGGCGGCCACGGCCGCAGCAATCGTGGCGTAGCTCGGGGACTTGTGGGTGGGGCTGATCCTGCTGAACTTGTGCGGCAGCGCTTTGTAGTGGCCCATGGCCAGCAGCGTCCGGGCCGGGGAGACGAAGGTGGACTGCAGCGAGGCGGCGGAGCTGCTCAGGATGGCCAGGGACATCAGGATGGCGAACGGGCCCATCACGGGTCCGGCGAGGACGGCGAAGATGCTGCCCTGGTTCTCCGGGTTTCCGGCGCCCAGTCCGGTGTCGCCGATGCCGGCGAAGGACAGGGTAGCCAGCGCGACGGTCATGTAGATGATGACGATCACCAGCACGGTGACGGTGGCGGCACGGCCCGGTGTCTTCTCCGGGTTCTTCGTCTCCTCGTTCATGGTCAGCGTGACGTCCCAGCCCCAGTAGATAAAGATCGACAGCGATACGCCGGCGGCGAAGGAAGAGAAGGAATCGACGGCAAACGGGTTGAACCAGTCCGGCGTGATGGCGGTGGCGTCGAACGCAGTGCCGTTGGCGACGTGGCTGAAGGCGGCCACCGCGAACCAGCCCAGGACCAGCAGCTGGAACGCGACCAGCACGTACTGCACACCCTTGGTGGTTTCCATGCCGCGGTAGGAGATCCAGCAGGCCAGCGCAATGAACACCAGCGTCGTGGCGATGTTAAGCGGCAGAATCTTGCTCAGCCCGGCCAGGTCCGGGTTCCCGAACAGCTGGGCCAGCATGAGGTAGAAGAAGTCGACCGCCACGGCCGCCAGATTGGAGAGCACGATGATGGTCGCCGCGATCAGGCCCCAGCCTCCCATCCAGCCGATCCACGGCCCGAACGCCCGGGAGGCCCAGGTGAAGGAGGTGCCGGCGTCGGGCATGGCGTTGTTGAGTTCGCGGTAGCCGAGCGCCACGAGCAGCATCGGGACAAAGCCCACGAGGAAGATCGCCGGCAGGTGCACCCCCACTTCGGACACGGTGGGGCCCAGGGCCGCAGTGAGCGTGTAAGCGGGCGCGATGCAGGACACGCCGATGACGACGGCGCCGATCAGTCCCACCGATCCTGCCTTCAGCCCCTTGTCGCTCAGGCCTTTGTGTTCCTTGGGTAACGTCTCGGACGTCGCGTGTTCGGTGCTCATTGGTGTGCCTCTCCGGAGGGGTCATTCGTCGTTGAATGGGTCGAGCCGTCCGGCTCATGTTTGCTTTCGTAATCGCCGGGGACCACGATCATCGGCACCGGCAGCGCCCGCAGGATCCGGCTGGCTGTGCTCCCCAGGAAGATGGAGCGGTTCCGGGCCAGCCGGCTGGATCCGATCAGCAGGACTTCGCCGTCCTCCCAGTCGAGGCGGTCCACGGCTTCCTCGATGCTCCGGCCCTGGGCCACCACGACGTCGGCCTGGATGGCAGGCCGGGCTCCCGACGGGCTGCCCGCCGCCGCAGCCACGTGTTTCGCTGCGTACTCGCGCGCGGCTTCGGCCGCGACCGGCGAGTCGCCGCCGTCGAGCGCCAGGAGCGACACCACCCGCAGCGGCACTTTCCGCTGGGCGGCCATCTCGACCGCGACGTCCAGCAGCTTCTCGGCGCCCGCACGCGTGCCGAGTCCGCAGCTGAGCCGGGTCAAAGCCTCCTGGCGGTGGTATCCATGGGGCGCGAGAGCCACCGGAACAGACGCTGCGTGGAGCAGGGCGCTGGCCACCGAACCGACCGTGAACCTTTTGAACAGTCCGCTGCTGGCCGCCCCGATGATGAGCATTTCCGCGTGCAGTTCCTCGGTCGCGTCGATCAGCGCGTGCGCCTCGGAATCACCGCTGCGGACATGTGCTTCCGCCGGGACGTCGGCGGGAACCAGGGCCAGCGCTTCGTCGAGCCATTCGCGGGCCTGCTCGTTGAGCAGGTTCTCGAATCCGGCCTTGGGCGCATGGGCGGCCCCGAACTGCGAAACCTCGGGAACCACCAGCACAAGATCCAGGCTGGCGCCCCGGCCCCGGGCGAGCGAGATGGCCAGATTGACGGCATCATGACCCCTGGCGTTGGCTGAATACCCCACTACGTATCGCATCCGGTGGTCCTTTCTGAGCTGCTGGGCGGAATTCTAGGAAGTGACGGATGCACGGTCTGCCGCCGCCACGATGCGGGCCGCCGTCTGGCGTCCCATCCGTACGGCGCCGTCGACATGCTGGTAGCCCTCGGCTGCCAGGTCGGAGGAGGACCAGTAGATCGGTCCCACCGGCGCCAACTGGTCCTTGCCGTAGCGGTGCAGGCCGCCGAGGTCGTAGCTGGAGGCGTACGCGCCGCGGGTCCATTCCTCCGAACCCCAGTCGGACTCGTAGTAGACCTCGGGCGTCAGGGCCTTCCCGCCCAGGAATCCGGCCATCGATTCGAGGATGGCGCGGCGGCGGTCCTCGGCGCTGAGCTCGAACATCGCGTCGGCCTTCTCGTCCGAGACGAAGCCGACCAGCGTGCCGCGGGGATCCTCGTGGTTGGTGTTGTCGTAGACCTCCTGGACCAGCGCGCCGGCGCCGAAGCAGGTTCCGGACAGTCCGTCCTCGCGCCAGAACGGCGAGCTGTAGACGGCGTGCACCTTAATGACCAGGCCCAGCGACTGGTGCTGGTGCATCTGGTGCTGGCGGCGCGGCAGCGGCGGGTTGAAGGACACCCGGGAGTACAGGTTCGGCGGCACGGCCATGATCACGAAGCGCGCGTTTACCGTGGCGCGTTCGGAAACGGCGCTCACGCGATGGTCCCCGCCTGCGTCCACACCCCAGTTGATGGTGCGGACCGGGCTGTCCAGGACGACGTCGTCGCCCAGTTCAGCGGCCTGCAGCAGGGAGACCTGCTGCATCCCCCCGATGACCCGCTTGTCCAGGATGAAATCCTCATCGGTCAGGTGCGTGAAGGATCCGGCGGAGGCCGCCATCAGCACGGCCTGCAGCGCCGAGAAGGCGTGCGCCGGCTTGGTGAGCATGCCGCCGGCGATGAACAGCCCGATGTTGTTGCAGGCTTCCTCGTCGGAGGAGTTCTCGCGCAGCCAGTGGTGGAAGGAAATGGTGTCGAGGGCGCGGGCCTTGGGGTGCGCCCATGGTTCGGTGGGGCCGATCTCGGCGGCGAGGGTATCCAGCAGGGCGGTGAGTTTGTTCATCTCCGCGGCGGTGGTGCCGCTGACCGGGAAGGTGTCGCCTGTATAAAGGGTGCGCTTGCCGTCGGAGCCGATGTAGACGGATTTGCCGTCGCGGTAGCGGGAGTAGGTCTTCAGGCCGAGCTCGTCCAGCAGTGCCAGCAGTTCGGTCTGGTCCGGCGAGACCCACTGGCCGCCGATTTCGAGCATGGCGCCGTCAATGGTGTCGGTCCAGGTGCGCCCGCCGACCCGGTCGCGGGCCTCCAGTACGGCCACGCTCAGTCCGGCCGTCTTCAGTTCCCGGGCTGCGGTCAGCCCGGCGGGGCCGGCTCCGACGATGACGACGTCGCGGTCAAGTTCCAGCATGATGTCCTCTCCGTGGCCGCTAGAGTGATGCGAACCACTAAATGAATGTCATTCATTTAGAATGACTATAGCGGCTTAGTTCGGAACAGGGAAGACCCGGCGGGCTAGGAAGTGCACAGCCCGGGAAGCGCACAATGGAATAATCCTTGGGATACCCCCAGCAGAAAGGCCAGGAATGCCGGCAGCCACGAGCGCCCCAGCAGATTCCCACCCCGCGGACGCCAAACCGCGGCGGCGGGTCGGCAGGCCGCCGGCCGCCGTCCTGGACCAGGACGGCATCACCGCCGCCGCCCTGCAGCTGATCCGCAAGAGCGGCTACGACGGCTTCACCATGGCCGCCCTTGCCCGCACGCTGAACGTCGCGCCGTCGGCCCTCTACAACCACGTCTCCTCCAAGCGGGACGTGCTGGTCCTCGTCCAGGACCACTTGACCTCGTTCGTGGACGTGTCAGCATTCGACACCGGGACCTGGGACCAGGCCGTCAGGGAGTGGGCCTGGAGCTACCGGGATGTGTTCTCCAAGCACACGCCGCTGATCCCGGTCATCGCCGTGCTGCCGGTCACCGACGCGCCGAAGACCCTGGCCATGTATGAGGCCGTCAGCGCGGGCTTCGGCAGGGCCGGTTTCCCGACGGAGCGCATCATCCCGGCCATCGTGGCGCTGGAGTCCTTCATCTTCGGCTCCGCCTACGACGTCACCGCACCGGCGGACATCTTTGATTCCGGCAGCATGGCGGCCTCGACGCCCAACTTCACCTCCGCCGTCGAGAGCCTGGCCCGGCAGGGCTTCGAAAACCCGGCCGACGTCGCGTTCAGCCTGGGACTGGAAGCGCTCATTACGGGATTCGGGGCGCTCCGGACGTAGCGGGCGCTTCCCCCGGGGACGGGCATCCCTGCCGCCCAAGGGGAAGAACTGCGCCGGCTATTTCACGGTGCCGGGGCCGTCGCTGCGACGTCCGTCAGCTCGTAATCGTCGGTCACCAGGGTGCCGTTACCAACCAGGTTCAGACCCATGCTGATGGCGGAAGCCCCGGCCGGCACGGGCGGCGACGTCCACGCGGTCTGGGTCCAGTCCGCCGCCGGCAACACCTGGGGGCTGGCTGTCCAGTAATGCCAGGTGCCCAGGCCAGTGCGGTAATACAGCTCAAACTGGGTGGCAGCCGTGGACTTGAACCAGGCCTTCATCTGGTAGCTGTGGCCGGGGGTGGCGCTGGGGGCGCATTCACCCAGATCCAATGTCGGCAGGAGCTTGCCGTCACCGCTGGCGAAGCCCGTCACATCCATCTGCTCGGCAACGGCTCCGGTATGGCCCGGGGCCACGGTGGTGAAGACCCGCGTGTTGGTTCCGTACCCGCCGCCGGCCCAGCACTGGGGCAGGCCCGTGGCGAGAGGTCCGGCGGTCTCCAGGCTCGGATTCTTGAACAGGTTCCCGGTGGTCTGGGGCGCCGGTGCGGCCGGCCCGCTGACGGCTGCCTGCACCGTTCCGCCGATCACCTGGTCCACGGTCTTGACGGTGGCGAGCCCGGCAGACTGCTGCGCTGCGAGCCACTGCACAAACTGCGTGTAGACGTCCGTGGACACCGTCAGCGGGTCGGCAATGTTAGACGTCGGATCAACTCCCGTGCCGATGTGGTGGAAGGTGATCTGCACCCACCCGCCTCCCGGCTGCGCATTCGTGACAAGGTTCTGCAGGTCCAAAAGGGTCCAGGTGTTGTCAACCTCATCCGGGGCCATGGTCAGCCACGGGTCCGCGGGCGGAACCGTCTCGGCAAACCCGAGACCGGCGGTGCCAGGCACTTTGCTTTCCAGATCTCCCAGGCCCCGGGCACTGTTGAACCCGCAGTCCTTCACCGTCTGCTCCACCGCAGGCGTCAACGATGCGAACGGATAGGCAAAACTCGTGACCCGGAAACCCTTGGCTGTCAGGTTGACGCGGTCGTTACAGACCTGTCGCATGACCTCGTCCGGGCCCATTTGCGCCAGGTCCGGGTGCGTCACGGTGTGGCCGCCGATCTCATTGCCTGCAGCCTGGAGGGCCAGAGCCTGCGCCGTAGTCATATAACCTGTCGCATCCAGGAAGCCCGAGGGGGTGAAGAAGGTACCCTTCAGGCCCGCCGCGTTCAGAATCTGCGCCGCGGCCATCTGATCGCCGTTGGCGTCATCAAACGTCAGCGAAACGGCCGGAGGGTCGGCGGCCTGGGCCGGGACCGCAAATACGGCGCTCATCAAGAAGCTGGCCATGACCCCCACCACGCTGCCCGCGGCCAGCCACCTGCCCCGGACCTTGACAGTTCCAGTGGCGGTGGCCCGCGGTGTGGGCTCGGTTGTGGTCCCGGTTGTGGGCCGAAAGGAAAATTTGTGACTCGTGAATTTCATGTCTGCATCCCGCAGTTCGGTAGTGCGGCTGCGCCGTGCCGGCTCCCCCCGCGTCACCGGACATTGGACTGTCAGCCACAGTGAATCTTCTGGTGCGTCGTGGCGGCATATCGCCCGACGCCTAAGGAATCGCCCGGATTCCGAACAGTTGGCATGGTGCGTCAACAAGCCACTTCGGATCCTAACGGCCAGGTCCCAACGGGTCATGAGTAGCGAACACTGGGGTTCTGCAGCTAATCCAGGAACGCAGGCTCCTTTGCTACCTGCTTCGTCCGGACAACTACCTGCTTCGTCCCGGGCTCCTATAACACCCAAGGGGTCGCGGGCAAAATAAAAGGACCCCGGGAAATCATTGATTTCCCGGGGTCCCTAATTGCGTGCGCGAGGGGGGATTTGAACCCCCACGCCCTTTCGGACACTGGCACCTGAAGCCAGCGCGTCTGCCGTTCCGCCACTCGCGCGCAACTTCTCCTACCCGGTTTTCGGCCCGATTTCCGGTCCGCCAACCTCGTAAAAGCAGCGAGATCAAGCATAACGGACAACTGCGGCAAAACACCAATCGAGGACCTCGTGGGCTGCCGGGGCTGTTGTTCGGACGTCAATGGGCCGGTCCTTGCCCTCCCGCTGGGATAGCGCCGCGATCCGGTATTGCACCCCCGGACCGTTTCCCTTGGAGGGAAGGAACCGGGAAGATAGTGTCCATGACCCCCACCTATGCTGCCTCCCGTCTTGTCACGTCCGATGACCATGAGGTCGTGACTTCAGCGGTCCGGGAGGCCACGCAGGAACTCCGGGACACTCTTCAGCACCATGGAATCCACTCCACTTTTGAGGACATCGCACTGCTGGGGCATTCGGAGTCCTGGGATGGCGAGGGGCAGCGGTGGGTTCACGTCAGCTGGGACGGCGTGGCAGCGGGGTAACTCCATTCGGGGCAGGCCGCCAGCTTCGAACTAGGAGGTACGTTGGCCTGATGGCATTAGAAATCATTTCGTTGTCCCCGATGCAGGCACTGGGCATCCCGATAGCTCTCGCGGGGTCGGTCTGCCTGGCCCTGGGCGCCGAATTTCAACACCGCGGTGTCACCAAGGTGAATGCCTCAACCTCGGGTAATGCCAAAAGGGGTCTTCACCTCAGTCAACTGCTAGCACTGACGCGTCGCCCATCGTGGGTCAGCGGGACGCTGATGCTCGGCCTCGCGATCGTACTTCAGCTGATCAGCTTGTTTCTTGCCCCCTTGACCGTCGTGCAGCCCTTGGGTGCAGTCGCGTTGGTCGTCACGTCGATCATGAACGCACATGGCGGCAAGAGACCGCTCACCGGGGCCACGATCAAGGCCATCACTTTCTGCGTTGGGGGTATCGGACTCTTCGTCACGGTAGCAGCGCTCACCACAACGTCTCTGCCCATCGACGCGCTTCAATTGCGGGTGGTCCTCATCATCCTCGCGTGTGTCCTCGCAGCCCTGGCCCTGGCGTTCGTCCTCTTTCGCAAACGATTCACGGCCATCTTCTACATTGTCGGTGCGGGCGTTGTTTTCGGATTTGTCGCGACGCTCGCCAAGGTCATCATCGACCGCGTCCACACACTGATTCAGACAGGTTTTCACCTCACGCCGGACGACGGACTCACCATTGTGTGTCTCGTCGGGATAGTTGCGGCCGCACTCCTGGGGTCATACTTTGTGCAAACCGCGTACTCCTCCGGGCCCCCCGATCTCGTCGTCGCGGGCCTCACAGTTATCGACCCCATGATCGGGGTCACCATCGGAATCGTCGTGCTCGGTGAAGCAGCCAGCGCACCGCTGTGGGCAATCTTCGTCTTCCTGGCAGCCGGGGCCCTGGCAGTTTACGGCGTGATCCAGCTCTCCGGCCGCCCGGCCGCCTCCCCCACACCCCCGTACAAGCTCGCATCGGATTCGGCCACTCCACCCCGTAGCTGAACCTGTCCCTGGGGTATCAAACCCTGCCGCTGAATGGCTGAAAGGGTGCGGCGTGCGGCCCTCCCTCCGGCGGCCTCGCTCCGGTTGGATCCTGCTCGGCTGGTCTGTTTAGGCGCACCGTCTTTCATGGCCGCACTAACGCGTGCACGAACGTTGCCGGGAGTGTCACCGCATGTCAGGACGGCCCCGCAGCTGTTTTTCGGCACGGGGTGACGGCGCCCATTAAGGCCATTCCCAGCCTCGCCCAGTAGTATCTGATGTAGGAGTGCCCGTTATCTGTGGGCACCTGCACATGTTGGAAACCGAGTTCCGGAACGAATGCTGCCCTGCAGCCATCAGGAAAGGAGAAGGACCATGGGATTGCTGGACAAAGTCGAGCGCGGCATCGAAAAGGCCGTCCGTGGAGTCTTCTCCACCGGTTCCCGTGCCCAGGTTGAGCCCGTCGAGATCGCCAGCCGCCTCCGCCGCGAAGTGGACCATAAAGCCATGACGATCGCCGCGGGACGCACCTTGGCCCCGAACGTCTTCGACGTCCTTCTCAGTGATGACGATTTCCACCGGGCCCAGGAATGGGGCACACCCCTCGCGGAGGAACTGTGCGACGTCGTCATCAACCACGTCCGCAGCCAGGGCTACACCCTTCAGGGGCCGGTCCGCATCAGTTTCCGCCGGGATGAAGAGCGCCGGGCCGGGGACTTCGAAATCACCTCCCGGACCGAGAAGGCCTCCGCTCCGTCTGCACCGGCGCAGCCCGGCCTCCACGGCACGCTGCCCGTTGCCCCAACCCGCCAGCCCTCCCGGCTTCAGCCGGTGCTGGATATTGACGGCCAGCGCTATTCCCTGAATGCCCCTTCCATCGTCCTGGGCCGTTCCACTGACGCCGATATCCTCGTTGATGACACCGGCGTGTCACGGCGCCATCTGGAAATCCGCACGGGCCAAGGCACCGCCCAGGCCATTGACCTGGGTTCCACCAATGGCAGCTACGTCAACGGCCACAAGATTGTGGGCAGTTCGGACCTGACCGACGGCTCCACCATAACGATGGGACGGACCAAGATCATCTTCCGCTTCCTGCCCGCCAACCCCGGCGGCCGCGCATGAGTGAACTGACGATCACGGCCCTGCGTTTCGGTTTCCTCCTCCTTCTCTGGGTGCTGATCTTCAGCATCGTCTCCGCCATGCGCCGGGACCTGATGATCGGGAGCAAAGCCGCCGCCGGGGCCCCCACCGCACGCCAGGTGCGTAAGAACCCCGCCCTGGCCGAGCCCGCCCCGGCTCCCGTGAAGCAGCAGGCCCGTCAGTTGGTCGTAACCGAAGGCCCCCTCAAGGGGACCACAATCCCCTTGGCCGCGAGTCCTATCCTGCTCGGCCGGGCACAGGAAGCCACGCTTGTGTTGGAGGACGACTACGCCTCCGGCCGGCACGCGCGCCTGTTCCCGCAGGGCAGCCGCTGGTTCATCGAGGATCTCGGCTCCACCAACGGCACGTATCTGGCCGACCAGCAGCTGACCCGGGCCCTTCCGGTGGAGCTGGGTGTCCCCGTGAGAATCGGCAAGACGGTCATCGAATTGAGGCCGTAGCCATGGCTGCACCGGACATCCCCGCAGGCCAGGCAGCAGGCAAATCAGCTGCCCCGAAGCGGCCGCTCATCATGCGCTACGCCGCGCGTTCCGACGTCGGCCGCGTGCGTGCGAAAAATGACGACTCAGCCTACGTCGGCCGGCATCTCGCCGTCGTTGCCGACGGCATGGGCGGCCATGCCGGCGGTGACGTCGCCTCGGCGGCCACCGTCCTGGATATGATCCACCTGGACCATGACGACTACGACGGCGACGCCGGCACCATCCTTGCGGATGAGATCCAGACCGCCAATTCGCTGCTTTCCGAACTGGTCCACATCAACCCCAAGCTCGCCGGGATGGGAACCACCGTCACAGCACTGCTGCTGGCCGAAGGCAAGCTCCACTTCGCCCACATCGGCGACTCGCGCGCCTACCGACTGCGCAACGGCGAATTCGAGCAGGTCAGTGTTGACCACACCTTCGTCCAGCGCCTCATCGACGAAGGCCGGCTCCGCCCGGAAGAGGCGGAAACGCACCCGCACAAGAACGTCCTGATGCGGGTCCTGGGCGACGTTGATGCGAGTCCGGAGCTGGACCTCGACACTCTCGAGGTCCAACCCGGCGAACGCTGGCTGCTCTGCTCGGACGGCCTCAACTACGTCGCCGGACACGTCGTCGAGCGCACCGTCCGGGAGACAAAGAACCTCCGGGAATGCGCCGAACTCCTCGTCGACCTCACCCTTGAGGCCGGTGCGCCGGACAACGTGACGGTCGTGATGCTGGAGATCGCCGAACAGACTCCCGACGATGTGAGCACCGCCGCCGTCGACATCGTCCCCGTGCCGCCAGCCGTCCCCGCCACGACGTCAGCGCCCGCTGCGCCGGCCGGACCGCTGAGCGGCAGCACCTTCGGTGCCGCGGAGTCCCCCGACGGATCACCAAAAAAGGATGCCGCCGGTTCCGCTGCCGCGGCCACAACGGGCACGCCGGCCGCGGCCTCTTCCCCTGGTTCTCCGGGAGCCGGTGAGGAAGCGGATAAGGCTGCGGACAAGGAGCCCGAGCCCACGACCGATCCGCACCTCGGCGAGCATCTTTCCGCCGAGGTCCTGCGCGAGGAACTCTCCAGCCGCCCACACGAACTTGTTGGCGCTGCCGCCAGCGCCGCCGAATCCGGTTCCATCCCGTCCATCGCCGGGCGCACGTTGTCCCGCCGGGCAGCCACCGTCCTGACCCATAAGTCGGACCAGGCGCGCGACGACGCCGAGGAATACAAGCCGGCTGGCCGCCCCCGCCGCTGGCTGACCGTCGCGATCGCGGCGGCCATCGTCGCCCTCCTCGCCATCGGCCTGTGGCTCGGCTACGCGTGGACCCAAACCCGCTACTACATCGGCGAACACGACCAGCATGTGGCCATCTTCAACGGGGTCTCCCAGCGCCTGGGGCCCATCCAGCTTTCCACCCTCGAAACGGTGACCGATATCCGGATGTCAGACCTCCCCGAATTCTCCCAGCAGCGCGTGCGCCAGACGGTGCCGGCCCGGGACCTCTACGACGCCCAACGGATCGTCAAGAACCTTGAGCGCACCGGCACCACGGCCCCCGCGGATGAATGCCTGACGCCCTCCCCCAGTCCGACCGTCGCCGGCTCGGCCCCGGCCCCTGGCGCAACCGCCAGCCCCGGAACCTCCGGAGCGGCCCAGCCGTCGGCCTCGCCGACGCAGACTGCTCCGATTTGTGAGGGCGGAAAATGACACCGATCGACACCGCACCCAAGCCGCGACGCAACGTGGAACTGGTCCTGCTGATCCTGGCCCTCGCCGTCGGCATCGGCGCGAACGCCCTCGTGGGCGTGGACCGGCAGAAGGCCTTCGACACCGACTTCTGGTTCCAGTCGAGCCTCCTGGCAGCGGCTGCCCTGGCTTTCCACGTGGTGCTCCGTATCCGGGCTAAGTATGCTGATCCGGTAATACTTCCCATCGTGGTGGCCCTGAACGGCCTCGGATTCGCGATGATCCACCGCCTGGACCGGGTGGGCGAAGATACCGGAAACAACCAGCTCCGCTGGACGCTGGTCGCCATGGCAGTGTCCATCGCCGTCATCTGGTTCCTGAAGGACCACCGGATCCTGCGCCGTTTCACCTTCATTTCACTGGCCCTCAGCGCCGTCCTGCTGGTCCTGCCGCTCGTGCCGGGCATCTCCGCCGGCGAGGTCCTGGGCGCCAGCGTCTGGATCAGGATCGGTTCCATGACCTTCCAGCCGGGTGAGATCGCCAAGGTCACCCTGGCCGTATTCTTCGCCGGGTATCTTTCGTCCAACCGGGACCTGATCCTGCTGGCGGGCCGCAAGATCGGGCCGTTGCAGTTCCCCCGGTTCAAGGACATGGGACCAATGATTACGGCGTGGCTCGTGAGCATCGGCGTGCTCGTCTTCCAGCGTGACCTCGGCACCTCAATCCTGTTCTTCGGCTTGTTCCTGGCGATGATCTACGTCGCTACGAGCCGCATCAGCTGGGTGATCATCGGCGTCGTACTTATGGCCGGCGGCGGCTTCGTGGCATCAAAGGTCTTCTCGCACGTGGCCCTCCGGATCGACGGGTGGATCAACGCCTTCACCCCCGAGGTCTATGGGCGGCAGTTCGGCGGAAGCCTTCAGATTGTCGAAGGCCTGTTCGGCATGGCCAACGGCGGACTGGTCGGTACCGGCCTCGGCCAGGGACGCCCCAACCTCGTGCCCTTCGCCAACAGCGACATGATCATCGCCTCCTTCGGCGAAGAGCTCGGACTGATTGGCCTCTTCGCGATCGTCCTGATGTACTTGCTGCTCTTCACCCGCGGCTTCCGCGCCGCCCTCGGCACCCGGGACGCCTTTGGCAAGCTGCTGGCCACCGGGCTCTCGTTCGCCATCGCCCTGCAGTGTTTCGTCGTGATCGGCGGCGTCACCCGGCTCATCCCGCTCACCGGCCTGACCACCCCGTTCCTGGCCGCCGGCGGCTCCTCCCTGCTGGCTAACTGGATCATCGTCGGGCTGCTGCTGATGATCTCGCACACCGCGCGGAGCCCGGTGGACACCACCCCAATGCAGCCCGGACAGGATCCGGGAACCAGGAAGGGAACCCCTGCCATGCCTTCGAAGCCGGCTGCGGTCCCCGGCAAGCTGACAACTCCCGACGCACCCACCGAGGCGGTGAAGCACCTGTGAACCAGGCCATCCGCAATTCATGGATTGCCGCGATCGCGATGTTCGCCCTGATCTTCGGTGCCCTCAGCTACGTCCAGGTCATCGGGGCGGACGAGCTCAAGGCCAATGCCTGGAACAAGCGCGCCCTTCTTCAGAACTACTGCAATGACCGCGGCGCGATCATCGTCGGCGGCACCCCGATTGCACAGTCCGTTCCCGCCACAGAGAGCTGCAAGTTCCAGCGCACTTACACCCAGCCCGAGCTGTACGCAGGGATCACCGGCTATTTCTCCAAGAACTACGGACTGTCCGGGCTTGAGAAGTCCATGGACGGCCAGCTTGCCGGCAGCTCGGACCAGCTCTTCCTGGACCGGATCGGCCAGCTCTTCCTCGGAAACCAGCCCAAGGGCGCCTCGGTGGAGCTCACCCTCGATCCCAAGATCCAGAAGCTTGCCTACGATCTCATCCCTGAGGGGCAGCGCGGCTCGATCGTGGTGACCAACCCTAAGACCGGCGCGATCCTCGCGATGGTGTCCAAGCCGTCCTACGATCCCAACCTGATCGCCACCCAGGATCCGGATGCCGAACAGGAGAACATCAACGCGCTGAACAAGATCCCCGGGATCAACCTGAACCAGAACGTCAGCGGACCGACCGGCGCCCTGTTGGCTCCCGGATCGGTCTTCAAACTGGTTGACACGGCTGCGGCACTCACCTCGGGCAAGTACAACAAGGACAGCGAGCTGCCCAACCCGGCGGAAATGCCCTTCCCCGGCATCCAGTACAAGCTCCCCAACTACGCGGGCGGCAATTGCTATACGCGGACGACGGCGACTTTCGCCTTCGCGCTGCAGCAGTCCTGCAATACCCCGTTCGCCAGCATCGCCCTCGATCTGGGGGAGAAGGCAATTGCCGACCAGGCGGAAAAGTTCGGCTTCGGCCAGGACTGGGGCGACCAGCTGAAGCTGGACTTCGCCCCGAGTGTCTTCCCGAAAGACCTCGACCAGGCCGGGCTGGCACAGTCCGCAATCGGCCAGCGCGACGTCCGGGCCACGCCGCTCCAGATCAACATGATGACCGCGGCGATCGCGAACGGGGGCGTACAGATGCAACCGAACCTGATCAAGGCCGTGCGTTCACCGGATCTGCGGGCCATCAGCGAGCCGAAGCCCCAGGCGCTGCGGACGTCCACCACGCCGGAAATCTCGAAGCAGATCACCGAGTGGATGACGAGCGTCGTCAGTGACGGCATCGCCCGGGGCGCGGCGGTGAATGGGGTCCAGGTTGCCGGAAAAACCGGCACCGCTGAACTCGGCACCGGCCTGAACAACTCATGGTTTACCGGGTTTGCCCCGGCGAATGACCCGCAAGTGGCCGTCACCATCGTCATGCAAGGCGTAGACATCACCACCGGCGCACAGCTAACCAGTCCGAACGCGAAGAAGATTTTTGAGGCGGTGTTGAATAAGTGAGGCCTACATCAGGAATCACCCTCGGCGGCAGATTCCAGCTGACCACGCGCATTGCGATCGGCGGCATGGGAGAAGTCTGGAAAGCCAAAGACCTGATCCTTGGCCGCATCGTCGCCATCAAGGTGCTCAAGGAGGAGTACACGGGCGATCCCGGGTTCCTCCAGCGGTTCCGGGCCGAGGCGCGGCACACCGCGCTCCTGAACCACGTGGGCATCGCCAACGTCTTTGACTACGGCGAGGAAGAGGGCTCCGCCTACCTCGTGATGGAACTGGTCCCAGGGCAGCCGCTGAGCAGCATCATCGAACATGAACAGGTGCTCTCGCCGGACCGTACCCTCTCCCTGATCGCCCAGACCGCGCGGGCGCTCTCAATCGCCCACGCGCAGGGCCTCGTGCACCGCGACATCAAGCCGGGCAACCTGCTGATCACCCCGGACGGCCGCGTCAAGGTCACCGACTTCGGTATCGCCCGCCTGGCCGACCAGGTCCCCCTGACGCAGACCGGGCAGGTGATGGGTACCGCCCAGTACCTGGCCCCGGAACAGGCCACCGGCCAGACGGCGACCGGCGCCTCCGACATCTATTCGCTCGGCGTGATCGGCTACGAGTGCCTCGCCGGACACCGTCCATTCTCCGGCGAATCCCAGATCGCCATTGCCCTGGCCCAGGTCAACGATGCTCCCCCGCCGCTGCCGGAAAACCTGCCCAAGCCGGTCCGGGCCCTGCTGATGTCCATGCTGGCCAAGGACCCGAAGAACCGCCCGGCCAACGCCATCAAACTCTCCGAGGCAGCGGAGGCCATCCGCAGGGGTGACATCGCCGCCGCCCACGCCGCCGTTCCCGGCATGCTTCTCTTCGAGGCGGCAACGGGGCCCATCACGGCACCCGTGGAGGTCCCCACTGCGGCGACGAGCGTCATCGGCGCCAGCGCAGCAGGGGACAGCTCGACGTCGGCCACCTCGGCGCTGCCCGTCCTCGGCGCCGCCGGTGCCGGCGCCGCGGCAGGGCTGGCCGCCGGAGCTGCCGCGGCCAGCGGCTACGGGGCCCGCGACGCGCTCTCCCGCGCCGATGCCCTGGCAGCGGAGCGGAACTGGGTGCAGGAGGACGAGGAATACGAGGAGCCACTGGATGAACCGGAACGCCGCGGCCGCGGTCGCAGCCCCTGGACGTGGCCGCTGATTGCCCTGATCCTGCTTGTGGTCTTCGCCCTGGTCGGTGTTTTCCTCAGCCAGGCCGGCATCCTCTTCCCCGCGCAGTCCTCGTCCAGCAGCAGCGCCGCCGCCAGCAGCGCAAAGCCCAGCTCCACGAGTGCCTCGCCGACGTCGGCGACCCCCACCCCCAGCCCTTCCCCCAGCTCCGCGACGCCCACCCAGTCCACCCCTGTGGCCATCAACCTGATTCCGGATGCTTACCGCGGCCGGCCGTACAACGAGGTCCGCAATGAGCTGATCGGCCTGAAGCTGGGCGTCACCGGCGCCGAGGTCTTCAATAATGCGACCCCCGGCACCGTGATCGATATCGACCCGTCCGGGCCGGTCCAGCCCGGTCAAACCATCAAGGTGAGCTACTCCAAGGGGCCCCAGCCGGCTACGGTTCCCTCGATCAAGTCCGGCGCGAAGGAGGCGGACGTGCAGTTGGCCATCCAGAACGCGGGGCTGCGCTGGGTCAAGGGCGCCGATGTCGACCCCATCAACAAGGAAGCCGAAGGCACGTTTGTCAGCTCCGACCCTGCACCCGGCAGCGACGTCACCGCCGGTTCCGTGGTGACTTACCACCTGGCCAAAGCCGCAACAACTCCCACCACAAAGTCGACACCCTAGGCAACCATGTCGACTTCACCCCGCACACCGTCACACAGGGAGGACCGCCGCCCTGAGAACACGCAGCGCGTCCTCAGCGGGCGCTATGAGCTGGGTGATCTGATCGGCCGGGGCGGAATGGCGGATGTTTTCCGCGGGGTCGACACCCGGCTGGGACGCACCGTGGCCGTAAAGCTGCTGCGTTCGGATCTGGCCAGGGATCCGCAATTCCAGGCGCGGTTCAAGCGCGAGGCGCAGGCCGTGGCCGCGCTGAACCACCACTCGATCGTGGCCGTTTATGACACCGGAGACCACGCGGTCCCGGGCGATCACGACGACAGCATCCGGGTGCCTTACATCGTGATGGAGTTCGTTTCCGGCAAGACGATCCGTGAGCTGATCAGGGCGAAGGAAGTCACGATCGATCAGGCGATCGACTTCACCCTGGGGGTGCTCGCAGCCCTCGACTACAGTCACAAGGCAGGGATCGTCCACCGCGATATCAAGCCGGCCAACGTGATGTTCTGTCCTGACTCCAACAGCATCAAGGTCATGGACTTCGGCATCGCGCGGGCCATGGCGGACTCGGCCGCGACCATGACGCAGACCCAGGCCGTGGTGGGCACGGCCCAGTACCTCTCCCCGGAGCAGGCACGCGGAGAAACCGTGGACGCCCGCAGCGACCTGTATTCTGCCGGCTGCCTGCTGTATGAAATGCTGGCCGGCCGCCCGCCGTTCGTCGGGGACAGCCCCGTTTCCGTGGCCTACCAGCACGTGCGCGAGATCCCGGAACTGGCCAGCAGTCTGAACCCTGAGATTTCCGAAGCCCTGGACAGCGTGCTGGTGAAGGCACTGCAGAAGAACCGGGCGGACCGGTTCCAGGATGCGGCGGCCTTCGGGCGCGCCCTCCGTGCGGCGCGCGCCGGCGTCGGCGTGGACCCGCTGGGATTGAACGAGATTCCCACCAGCCCCACCAACACCGTCGATGGGTCCAGCGGCATTGCGCCGACCGCCGCATTCTCGCCAACCGGGGCAAAGTCCCCGGATCAGGCACTTACTGGCCGGCCGCATCCGACGCGTCTCGGCTTGGGCGATGACGCAGCCATTCCGGCCCATGATACCGAGGTCTATCCCGCCGCGGACACGGGCAGTCTTCCGCTGGTTCTGCCAGCCGCCCGCGAACACACCCAGCTTCAGCGGTCGCGCCGCCGGACCTGGATTGCCACGCTCGTGATTCTCACCGTCCTGGTCCTGACCGGTGGCGGCCTGTGGCTGTACAACATGATGAACCAGCAGCCCGCGCCGGTGGCGAAGGTCGTGGTCCCTTCGGTGACATCGCTGACCGAGTCCGAGGCCCTGCAGAAGCTCTACAACGCCGGCATCCAGCCGCAGCTCAACAGGCTCCGGCACGCAACCATCGCCAAGGGCATTGCCATCGGCACGGTTCCGGATTCGGGGAGCTCGGTGGAACGCAATTCGAACATCACGCTCAACATATCGGAGGGCCCGGGCGTCATCACCATCCCCGCGGATCTGCCTGGCCGTACCGAGGCGGCCGCGCGCGATGACCTGCGCCAGAAAGGGCTGGCCGGTGTGCCCTTCACAACCATGACGAACAGCCCCACGGTTCCGGCCGGCGTCGTCATCACCACCAAACCTGCCCCGGGGCAGAACGTGGCCGTGGGGAGCACGGTGGAACTCGTGGTGTCCAACGGCAAGGTAGCCATGCCGCAGCTGATCGGGCTGCCGCTGGCCGAGGCTGAAGCGGCGCTTAAGGACCTCGGGCTGGCCATGACGGTCAAGGAAGTCGAAAACTCCCAGGTGGAACCGGGGAAGGTGACCGCGCAGAGTGACGCCGCGGACGCCCAGATCGAACAGGGCAAGAACATCACGGTTACGGTGGCGAAGGCCCCGCCGCCCCCGCCAACACCCACGCCCACGCCCACACCTACATCGACGCCGACATCGACCAGGAGCAGCAAGAGCAACACGGAAGGCCTCAGCCTGGGCCAGCTCCTCCCCTAGCCTGCCTCAGCCTTGATCCACCGATGATCTTTGGGCCGGGTCCGGCGGGAGATTCCGGGCTGCATTTCTTCCCTGCATTTCCTGACCCCTTACGATGTAGATATGACATCCTACCTTCCATCGGTTGATGCCGCGCCTATACCGCTGGTTGATCCCGAGGTTGAACACGTCCTTGCGGTCCGAGGTGTCGGTGGATACCGGCAATACCGGATCCCGGCCTTGGCGGTGTCGCTGCAGGGCACCGTGCTGGCGGCCTACGATGGGCGTCCCAACCTTGATGACCTGCCCAGCCCGATCGATCTCCTGCTGCGCCGCAGTACTGACAGCGGACGGACCTGGGAAAGCCAGCAGGTCGTGCGCACCGGCGTCGGGCTTAACGGCTACGGTGACCCGAGCCTCCTGGTTGATGCTGAAACCGGACGGATTTTCATTTTCCATGCTGCGGGGACGCGTGCCGGCTTCTTCGAAGCCGCGGCCGGGCTGCAGCCGGATGATGATGTCCAGCACTGCGATATCAGCTTCTCCGATGACGACGGTTTGACCTGGCAGCATCGCCGGATCACCGGACAGTTGAAGCTCCGCCCGGCCACTGGCGGCGCGGGCGGCCCGGATATCACAGGGCTCTTCGCATCGGCCGGGCAGGGCGTTCAAATTCATGCCGGGCCTTTCCAAGGCAGGTTGGTGCAGCAGTTTGTCGTCCTGGCCGGCGGGGAGATCATGGCAGCCTCGGCGTATAGCGATGACCACGGCGAGAATTGGATGCTCGGGGATCTCATCGGCGCCGGGCCCGACGGCATCGGTCCCAACGAGAACAAGGTCGCCGTCCTCGCAGACGGCCGGCTTCTGCTGCATAGTCGGGCCACTCCCCGTCGTCTGGCGGCTATGTCGGAGGAGGGCGGCCATAGCTGGAGCCCGTTGATTCCAGTCGAGGACCTGCCGGATCCAAGCGACAACGGTTCGCTGGTGCGTTTTGACGGCGTGCCAGCGTTGAGGGCTTTCGCTTCGGAGTCCACTGGCTCCTGGCTCCTGGCCAGCAACAACCAGGACGCCCAGCTGCGACGCAACACGGTCCTCAGCCTTTCCCCTGACAACGGCCTGACCTGGCCTGCCAAGCTGCTCCTGTGCCCCGGAAGCTCCGCGTATTCGACGGCTGCACGGCTGCCGGACGGCAATATCGGGGTCCTGTATGAGCGGCAGGGATACCGGGAAATAGTATTCATTTCCCTCCCTGCCGAGCAGCTCACAGATCAACTCACTGCGGCAAAGGAGACTCCGTCGCCCGGTGCCGGCCCTGGCCTGCTCTTCCACATGGAACTGCGCTCCATCACTCCTGGCCTCCCCCCTGTCTGGCAGAATGCCGGGGAGTTCCACATCATTGCTCCGGGTGGTGACTGGGGGGTCCACACCTGGAAGGAAATCGGGCAGGGCTATTCGCCGGAACGGGTTCAGGTGATCGGAAGCCGGGAGGCGCAGGATCTGAACTATGGTCCGATCATCCCGGGCTATAAGGCGGGCGACATCCTTGCTTTCACCGGGCGCGTTCGAAATGAAGGGTCCCAGGCGGCGACGGCTGTCCGGCTGTCAGGACCGGGGGCCGGGGCATTCCCATCTGCTGACCTTGCGCCCGGTGACGAAGCCCTCTATTTCACACCGAGCTACACCGTGACCGAGGAGGATGTGGCGCGGGGCGCTCTCAAGCTGGTCTTTGCTGTGGAAGGAACATGCGAGGGTACGGTCGTGCGCCTCGGGCGAAGATTCCATTTCGACATGGCAACAGGTGCGGTTCAAGTGGAGGAGAGTCCCGCCTGCTGACCAGGTTGGCCGATGCGTCGGTGATCAAATCGTACATTTACCGTCGGCGCGCGGCCCGCTCCCCGGGTGCCACAGCGTCCTGCGGCAGTCCGGTCTTGAAGCCTGTGATGGACAGCTCGACCAAAATGCTCCCACCCCGCCCCCGGCTCAGGGGTTCCGCCTTGAC
The DNA here is from genome assembly GCF_004798705.1 of Arthrobacter sp. PAMC25564. NCBI lineage: Bacteria > Bacillati > Actinomycetota > Actinomycetes > Micrococcales > Micrococcaceae > Arthrobacter > Arthrobacter sp. PAMC25564. Next base: position 614,770 of record NZ_CP039290.1, read on the forward strand.
GAGGTGCTGTGACGCCCCTTACAGTTTTCCATACGAGCATCGGACGTCCTACATCCGATAAATTTACTGGAATGGTGAGGCATCACATGAGCAAGACCCTCAAGAACCTGCCGTTGGCCAACGATGCCAGCCGCCGGAGCTTCCTCAAGCTGTCGGGCGCCCTGGGCGCGGCGGCGGCGTTCACTACCTCCCTGGCCGCCTGCGGCGCCCCGGCCGCCACGACCACGGGGGCGGCCGCGAACACGGCGCCGATCAACAAGGACCTCATCATCGAGGCCGGCATCTCCTACGCTCTTTCCACCGGATTCGATCCCCTGTCATCCTCCGGGGCCACTCCCCTGGCAGCCAACCTTCATGTCTACGAGGGTCTCGTGGAGCTGCACCCGGCGACCCGGGAGCCCTACAACGCGCTGGCCGCCGCCGACCCGAAGATGGTCAACGACACCACCTACCAGGTGGCCCTCCGAGACGGAGCCAAGTTCCACAACGGCGCCCCGGTCACCGCCGAAGACGTCGTGTTCTCCTTCACCCGCGTTATGGACCCGGCCAACAAGTCGCTCTTCTCGCAGTTCATCCCGTTCATCAAGGACGTCAAGGCTCTCGACGCGAAGACCGTCGAGTTCTCGCTGGCGTATGCCTTCCCCGGCTTCGCCCCGCGGATCTCCGTCGTCAAGATCGTACCCAAGGCACTCACCAACTTCCCGCTGGGCTCCGACCAGCTCAAGGCATTCGACGCCAAGCCGGTCGGCACGGGACCGTACAAGCTGGTCTCCGCCGTCAAGGACGACAAGATCGTGTTCGAGGCGAACGCCGACTACAACGGACCGATGCCCGCCCTGGCCAAGGGCATGACCTGGCTGCTGCTCTCCGACGCTGCCGCCCGCGTCACGGCGATGCAGTCCGGCCGCGTGCAGGCCATCGAGGACGTCCCGTACCTGGACATCGAGGGACTGAAGTCCAAGGCCACGGTGGAATCCGTCCAGTCCTTCGGCATGCTCTTCCTGATGTTCAACTGCGCCAAGGCTCCGTTCGATAACAAGCTGGTCCGCCAGGCCCTGCACTACGGGCTGGACAAGGACTCCATCATCAAGAAGGCCCTGTTCGGCAACGCCAAGGCCGCCAGCTCCTACTTCCAGGAAGGCCACCCGGACTACGTCAAGGCCAGGAACGTCTACGGCTACGACCCCCAGAAGGCATCGGACCTGCTGAAGCAGGCGGGAGCCACGAGCCTGGAATTCGAACTCCTGACCACCGACACCGCCTGGGTCAAGGACGTCGCCCCGCTGATGCTCGAATCCTGGAACAAGATCCCCGGCGTCAAGGTCACGCTCAAGACCATGCAGTCCGGCGCCCTGTACACCGACCGCGTCGGCAAGGCAGACTTCTCAGTCGTCGCGGCCCCTGGCGATCCGTCCGTGTTCGGCAACGACGCGGACCTGCTGCTGAGCTGGTTCTACGCCGGCGACACCTGGATGAAAGGCCGCGCCTACTGGGCCGCCACCCCGGAACGGGCCCAACTTGTGGACCTGATGGCCAAGGCCGGCCAGTCAGCCAAGGCCGACGCCCGGAAGCTCACCGGCGACATCGTGGACCTCGTCTCCGAAGAGGTCCCGCTCTACCCGATCTTCCACCGCCAGCTCCCGAGTGCCTGGGACGCCAAGAAGCTCAGCGGCTTCAAGCCTCTGCCCACCACCGGCGTCGGCTTCATCGGCGTCGGACGCACAGCCTGATTCAGGCTGACCGCCGGTCCGGGCGGCTCCCCCCTCCCGCCCGGACCTACATGCCTTATCCCCCACACCGGCTGAAGCCGGGACAACCTTCCACGAATTCCGGAGACAACATTGGTCACGATATTGCGTCTGCTGGGCCGCAGGCTCGCAGCACTGCCGTTGATGGTCCTGGGCATTACCCTGCTGGTTTTCCTCGTCTTGCAGGCTGCCCCAGGCGATCAGGCGAGCAGCGCGCTGGGCGACGGTGCCAGCGAGGACGCCAAGGCACAATACCGCCAGAGCAACGGACTGAACGATCCGTTGGTGCTGCAGTACTTCCGATTCCTGGGCAGGCTGCTCCAGCTTGATCTCGGCGTGACCACGCCGCCGGCGAAGTCCGTGGCTGCCATGATCGGATCGGCCTTCCCGCTGACCCTGCAGCTCACCTTCCTCGGCGTCCTGATCGCCATAGTGCTGTCCCTGGGGTTCGGGATCGTGGGGGCGCTCTACCGGGACAAGTGGCAGGACCAGCTGGTCCGGATCTTCTCGATCGCCGCCGTTGCGACGCCGTCCTTCTGGCTGGGCATCCTGCTCATCCAGTGGTTCGCCCTGGGCGACAGCCCCCTGTTTCCCTCGGGCGGCATCGCGACGCCGGAATCAGGCTTCGGCGGCTGGCTGAACTCGATGGCACTGCCGGCCCTGGCGCTCGGCATCCCGGTCTCGGCCTCGCTGATCCGGGTGGTCCGGACCTCCATGGTCGAGGAACTGGACCGCGACTACGTCCGCACCGCCGTCGGCAACGGCGTCCCCTACCGTGAGGTGGTGTCCAGGAATGTGCTCCGCAACGCCCTGGTCACCCCGGTGACCGTGCTGGGCCTGCGGATCGGCTACCTGCTGGGCGGCGCCGTCGTGATTGAGATGATCTTTGCCCTTCCGGGCATGGGCCAGCTGATCCTCAACGGCATCACCAACCTGGACGTCAACCTGGTGCAGGGCGTGGTCCTGACCATCTCCGTCACCTTTGTCCTGGTGAACATCGCCGTCGACCTTCTCTACCTGCTCATCAACCCCCGAATCAGGACGGTCTGACCCATGCGCAGCAAACTCGCTGAACGCCTGAGCGCCCCGGGGATCCGCTTCCGGGCCCTGCCCTGGAGCTCCCGGCTGGCCCTCGTCTTCCTGGTGGTCATTACCCTTGCCGCCATCTTCGCGCCCCTCATCGCCCCGCACGATCCGCTGCAATCCTTCATTCCCGCCACCGCACCCGGCGGCGAGCACCTATTCGGCACCGACCGGCTGGGGCGCGACATCTTCTCCCGGCTGCTCTACGGATCCCAGTCCTCGCTGATGATCGGCCTGGGTGCGGTCACGCTGGCCGTCGCGGCCGGAGCCCTGCTGGGCTCGCTCGCCGCGACCTCGAGCAAGGCCGTGAACGAACTGATCATGCGGCTCATGGACATCCTGATGGCCTTTCCGGGGATCGCCCTGGCCGCCGTGCTGCTGGCTGCCTTCGGCAACACGGTGCCCACGATCATTGTCGCCATCGCGATCATCTACACCCCGCAGCTGGCCCGCGTGGTCCGCGCCAATGTGCTCTCCCAGTACGGCGAGGACTACGTCCGCGCCGAGCGGGTGATCGGCGCGGGCCGCTTCTACATCCTGCTCAGGCACATCGTGCGCAACACCGCGGCCCCGGTCCTGGTGTTCGCCACGGTCATGGTCGCGGACGCCATCATCCTGGAGGCATCACTGTCCTTCCTCGGTGCCGGGGTCCAGGATCCCGCACCGTCCTGGGGCAACGTGATCTCCTACGGCCGCAACCTGGTGCTCTCCGGCGGCTGGTGGGCCACCACCTTCGCGGGCCTCACCATCCTGCTGACCGTGCTCGCCCTGAACATCCTTGCCGAGGGCCTCACCGACGCCATGGTGAACCCGAAGCTCCGCCGCGCCCCGGTCGTGAAAGACGACGACGGCTCCTCCGCCGCGGCGGCCGCCGTCGCCGTCGATACGGAGATCGGTACGTCCGTGGCCCAAGGGTCCGTGGCGGAACAGCATGAACTCGACGGCGTCCGCGCCGCGTCCGGCGACGCGGATCCGGAAGCCGGGCTGCTTCAGGACCAGGATGCCGCCTTCGGCGACCCGCACGCGCTGCTCGATGCGGAACTGCGGCTGCTGGCCGCCGTCGAAGCCACCCGCACCGACCGGCTCCCCCAGGTCCCGGCCGGAGCCCGGACCGTGCTGGAGGTGAAGAACCTTTCCATCCGCTTCCCTGCCCGTTTCGGCGACACCGCCATCGTGGACAACGTCTCCTTCACCGTCCGCGAAGGAGAAACCATGGGGCTCGTGGGCGAATCCGGCTGCGGCAAGTCCATCACCTCCCTCGCGATCATGGGCCTCCTGCCCAAGACCGCGAAGATCTCCGGATCCATCACCTTCGACGGCAAGGAACTGCTCGATTCGGCGGCCGGGGGCAGCAGCGCCAAGGCGTACGAGGGGCTGCGTGGCCAGCAGATCGCCATGGTCTATCAGGATGCCCTCAGTTCCCTGAACCCGTCCATGAAGATCAAGGACCAGCTGGAGCAGCTGACCCGGCGCGGCGGCCGCAAGACCCCCACCGAGCTGCTCGAAATGGTCAAGCTGGATCCCGTCCGCACCCTCGCCAGCTACCCCCACGAGCTCTCCGGCGGCCAGCGCCAGCGCGTCCTCATCGCCATGGCGCTGTCCCGCTCGCCAAGGATCGTGGTGGCGGACGAGCCCACCACGGCACTGGACGTCACCGTGCAGCACCAGGTGGTGGAGCTGCTCAACGAACTGCGTGAGCAGCTGGGCTTCGCCATGGTGTTCGTCAGCCACGACCTTGCCCTCGTGGCGTCGCTCGCGCACCGCATCACGGTGATGTACGCCGGGCAGGTGGTGGAATCCGCACGGGCATCCGCGCTGCTGCAGAACCCGAAGCACGAATACACCCGCGGCCTGCTCGGTGCCGTCCTCTCCATCGAGGCCGACGCCGTGCGCCTGCACCAGATCCCCGGTACCGTGCCGTCGCCGGGCGCCTTCGCCGCCGGCGACAGGTTCGCCTCCCGCTCGCAACGGTCCGACGCCGACCCGGACCAGCACCTCGTGCTGACCCCCGTCAGCGGGAATTCCGACCACTACTGGGCCAGCCATCTGAAAGAGGACGCCAAGTGAGCACGTCAACCGCCACCCCCGTGATCGAACTGAAGAACGTCAAGGTCCACCACCGGGCACGGACCGGCGGGTTCTTCCGGCCCAACATCGTCAAGGCCGTCAACGGCGTGGACTTCAGCATCAGCCGCGGCGAGACCGTCGGGATCGTGGGCGAATCGGGCTGCGGCAAGTCCACCCTGGCCTCCGTGCTCGTGGGCCTGCAGGCGCCCACCTCCGGCGAGGTCCTGTTCCGCGGCCGGCCGGCCATCAAACGGAACGCCGCCCTGCGCAAGGAATTCGGCCGCTCCGTCGCCGTGGTCTTCCAGGACCCGGCCACGGCCCTGAACCCGCGGATGACCATCCAGGACATCCTCACCGACCCGCTCCAGATCCACGGGATCGGGACGGCAGCCTCCCGCGCCGCCAGAAGCAAAGAGCTGCTGGCCCTCGTCGGGCTGCCCCAGTCCGCGGCCGAAGTCACCCCCTCACAGGTGTCCGGCGGCCAGCGCCAGCGCGTTGCGATTGCCCGCGCCCTCGCCCTGGATCCGGACATCATCGTGGCGGACGAGCCGACGTCGGCCCTGGACGTCTCGGTGCGGGCGCAGGTGCTGAACCTGCTGGCCGACCTCAAGATGCAACTGAACCTGGGGCTGGTGTTCATTTCCCACGACATCCAGACCGTCCGCTACGTCTCGGACCGGATCTGCGTCATGTACTTCGGCGAAATCGTGGAAGAAGGACCCGCGGCCGAGGTCTTTGGCGACCCCCGCAACGACTACACCAAGAAGCTGCTCGGCGCCGCGCCCAGCCTGCTGCACCCCTGATTCTTCCCTTTCAGCTTTTACCCCGTTCAACCACCCATCATTGGAGTTTCCTGTGTCCACCCGATTCCAGGGCGTCATCCCGCCCGTCGTCACCCCCCGCCACGCGGACGGCAGCATCGACACCGATTCACTGCAGAACCTCACCCGGCACCTGCTCGACGGCGGCGTATCCGGACTCTTCGTCCTCGGCTCGTCCGCAGAGGTTCCCTACCTGACGAACGCCGAGCGTGAACTCGTCGTCAGCACCATCGCCGCGGCGAACGCCGGCACCGTGCCGCTGATCGTCGGCGCCAACGAGCAGACCACCAACCGCGTCATCGACGAGGCCAGGAAAGTCATTGACCTCGGCGCCGACGCAATCGTGGTGACCTCGATGTACTACGCCATCGGCAACGCGGACGAGACTGAAACCCACTTCCGCACCATCCACGACGCCGTCAGCACGCCGGTCTTCGCCTACGACGTCCCCGTCCGCACCCACTTCAAGCTGCCCACCGAACTGCTGGTCCGTCTCGGCCGCGACGGCGTAATCGCCGGAGTCAAGGACTCCTCAGGCGACGACGTCGCCTTCCGCCAACTGCTCCTGGCGGCCCGGGACATCCCGAACTTCGACATCTTTACCGGCCACGAGGTTGTCGTCGACGGCGCACTGCTCGGCGGCGCCCAGGGCGTGGTACCGGGCCTGGGCAACGTGGACCCGCGCGGCTACCGCAACCTCGTCGAGGCCGCAGCCGCGGGCGACTGGGCCAAGGCCGCTGCCGAACAGGACCGGCTGGCAGACCTGTTCGAGATCGTCTACACCCCCAACGGACGTGTCTCCGGCGGAGCCGCAGGACTCGGCGCCTTCAAGACCGCCCTGCAGATCATGGGCGTGATCGAATCCAACACCATGAGCACGCCCATGCTGGCATTGAACGAGGACGAGACGACGGCGATCAAGGTCATCCTGGAACGCAACGGCCTCGTCTAGCCCTGCCCCGTGCGCTGCGGGCCGTCGGGATCCCTCTGTTAGGAAAATGATGTACGCAATCGGTGTTGACCTGGGTGGGACGAAGACTGCTGCCGGGGTTGTTTCGGAGGCCGGGGAGGTGCTGTTTATAGAGACAGTTCCGACTCTCAACCGGGCCGGGGGCGAGGCGATTCTGGATGCGACCGCAGCCCTGGTTGCAGGGCTGCGGGAGCGGGCCGCTGCGGAGGGCATGCCCATCTCCCGGGTGGGCGTCGGATCTGCCGGAGTGATCGATGCCGGGCGCGGAGTTGTGGTCTCGGCTACCGAAGCGATCCACGGCTGGGCGGGCACGGCACTTACGGAAGGGCTGGCCAAGCGGCTCGGGCTTGCCGCGGAGGCTGTCCGGGCCGTCAACGATGTCCATGCCCACGCCCTGGGTGAGGCGTGGCACGGTGCGGCAGCCGGCACAGCAAGCTCGCTGCTGGTGGCCTTCGGCACGGGCGTTGGCGGGAGCCTGGTCCTGGACGGCAAGCCGGTGCTCGGGCACCGCTACGTCGGCGGCCACGTCGGCCACTTCGCCTCGCCGTATGCCTATCACGACGGAAAGCCGTTGCCGTGTGTGTGCGGCGGCGCGGGCCATCTCGAGGCAGTCGCTTCAGGACCGGCCATCCACGCGGCGTTCCGCCGCCTGGGCGGTTCTTCTGAGGCAGCCGACACCCGCGCCGTCTTCGCCCTGGCAGAGGAGGGCAATGCTGAAGCAAGCCTGGCAATCCTGGCCGGCGCCCAGGCAGCGGGCCAGGCACTGGCGGGTCTGATCAACATCCTGGATCCCGCCGTCGTCGTCGTCTCCGGCGGCCTCGCGGACGCCGGAGGGGCCTGGTGGGGGCCGATGAAAACCGCACTGCGCAGGGAATTGCTGGACCCGCTGGTAAGGGTCCCGGTGCTCCGCGCCGGGCTCGGAAACTCCGCAGCCATCACCGGCGCCGCCAGACTCGTGCTGTACTGACTACGTTGACGCCTCAGCACACCCCTTCGACTACCTAGGAACCCCCATGATCCTGACACCCGGGGACCTCGAGTCCCTCCGCTCCCAACTGATCGTTTCGTGCCAGGCGTATCCCGGCGAGCCGATGCGGGACCCCCGCACCACGGCGCAGTTGGCGGCGTCGGCGGTCCTCGGCGGCGCCGCCGCGGTCCGCGTCCAGGGCCTCGCGGATGTGCAGCACACCCGCGCCGCGGTAGAGGTCCCCGTGATCGGGCTCTGGAAGGACGGGCACGACGGCGTCTTCATCACCCCCACCCTCCGCCATGCCGTGGCGGTGGCCCACGCGGGCGCCCATGTGGTCGCCGTCGACGGCACGCGCCGCCAGCGGCCGGACGGGCTGAGCCTGGCCCAGACGGTGGCCGGCATCCATGCCGAATCCCACGCCTTGGTGATGGCTGACTGCGGATCCTACGCCGATGCCGCGGCCGCCATTGAGGCCGGCGCTGACCTGATCGGCACCACCCTGGCCGGCTACACAGGCGAACGGCCCAAGACGCAGGGCCCCGATCTGGAGCTGCTGGAGCAGATCGCGTCCGCCGGCCTCGGCCGGCCGCTCATGGCGGAGGGCCGCATCCACACCCCCGCCCAGGCGAAGCAGGCGCTCGATGCCGGCGCGTTCGCCGTCGTCGTCGGCACCGCCATCACACACCCGGCCACCGTCACCGGCTGGTTCGCGGAGGCGTTGCGCTCCTGAACCTTCTTTGATGCCGACCAGCTAAGCCGCCACCCGTGAAAGGGACACCCATGCACAGCCCGGAACCCCATGATGCCACCAGCCCTGCGGCGTACTTCCTGTCCGGGACGCTGATCTCGGACGGCCAGGCACACCCAGGCTCCGTGGTGGCCGTCACCGGCGGACGGATCGCCTATGCCGGGCCGCGAAGTGGTTTCAGGGCCGCGGACTTCCCCAATGCTGAGGAGATCAGCCTGCCGCCGGGGAGTTCGATCCTGCCCGGCCTGATCGACCTGCACTGCCACGGCGCGGCCGGCGGGGACTTCCCCACCGGGGACAGCCGGGCCTGCCGGGCCGCGGTCGACTTCCTGCACCGCAGCGGCACCACCACGCTGCTGGCCAGCCTGGTCACCGCCTCCAGCGCGGACCTCCTGAATGCCCTGGCGATACTGCGGCCCCTGGCTACCGAGGGGCTCATCGCCGGAATCCACTCCGAAGGCCCCTTCCTGTCCCACGCGCGCTGCGGGGCGCAGAACCCGCGCTGGCTGCGTGACCCGGATCCGGCGTTGCTCAGCGAACTGCTGCGGGCGGCCGGCGGCACCTTGAAAACCATGACCTATGCCCCTGAGCTGCCCGGGGCCCGCGAGCTCCTCGCCATGCTGGCCAGGCACGGCGTCACGCCGTCATTGGGCCACACCGACGCGGATGCGCGCACGGCCGCCGCCTCGCTGACGGATGCCGCGGACCTCCTGGCGGCGGAACACGCGGCCCGCACCGCCGGCGCAGGTGCGCGGGGATTCGGGGCGGGCGCCCGGCCGACGGTGACCCACCTGTTCAACGGCATGCCGCCGCTGCACCACCGGAGCCCCGGTCCTGTCGCGGCGTGCCTCCGGCTGGCCCGCGCCGGCACCGTGGCCGTGGAGCTCATCGGCGACGGCGTGCATCTGGACCCGGAGACGGTGCGGATGGTGTTCGAGCTGGTCGGAGCCGGCAACGTCGCACTCGTGACCGATTCAATGGCGGCAACCGGGCTGCCCGACGGCGACTACGAACTGGGGCCCTCTGCCGTGGTGGTGCACGGCGGCACCGCCACCCTGCAGGGCAACGGCGCCCTGGCCGGCGGCACCGCCACCCTGCTCGAAGTTGTGCGCCGGACAATCGGGGCGGGGGTGAGCCCCGCCGATGCGGTGCAGGCCGCAACGGCGGTGCCGGCGAAGCTGCTCGGACTCGACTCCCGGATCGGGAGCCTGCGGGCCGGGATGCACGCGGACATCGTTGCCGTGGACCGCGGCTTCAGCCTGCTCACCGTACTGCGGGCCGGCCGGGTGCTCGACCGGCCCGCAGCCTGAGTCAGACGCCGACGGCTCCCGTGCGCACCGTCACCGGGGTGGTTTCGGCCGAGGCCGAGGCAGACCCGAGCCGTGCTGCCGCCGTCTCGTCGGCGACGACAGTCACATGGGGGTGAAGCTGGAGAATGGAGGCTGGGCAGTCCGTCGTGACCGGTCCGCTGAGTGCCGTGTGGAGGATGTCGGCCTTGTCCGCCCCGCTTACCACCAGCAGCAGCTGGCGGGCTTCAAGTATCGTGCCCAGGCCCTGGGTGATGCACCGGCCCGGCACGTCGTCGGGCGAGCTGAAGTAGCGGGCGTTGGCTTGCCGCGTGCGCTCCGTGAGGGCTTCGACCCGGGTGCGGGAGTCCAGGGCCGAGCCGGGTTCGTTGAACGCCACATGCCCATTGTGTCCGATGCCGAGAATCTGTACGTCGATGCCGCCGGCCTGGGCGATCGCGGCATCGTAGGCCGCGGCTGCGCGCTCGGGATCGACAGCGGCACCCGCGGGCACTGAGACCCTCGCCGGATCCAGGTGCAGCCGCTCGGTGACTTCCCGGCGGATCACCTCGGCGTAGCTCTGTGGATGGCCTGCCGGCAGCCCCACGTACTCGTCCAGCGCGAAGCCCCGGATACCGGACATGTCGAGGCGGTGGGCGGCCAACGCGGCGTACACAGGGAGCGGCGAGCCACCGGTGGCCAGGCCGAGGACGGCCTCGGGCTTGCTGCGGATGACGGCGGCCAGGATGCCAGCAGCTATTGCGCCCGTTGAGGCGGCGTCGGGTACTACGAAGAATTCCATGTCAACAGGCACTTTCTGGGACAGGTTGGTTCCGGATGGAACCGGCAGTGGTGGGAGGGGCGCTGCGGGCGGACTATCGGGCCGCGACGTCCTTGAGTTTTTGGCGGATGCCGTCGAAGTGCCGCTGCAGTCGCTCGGCTGCCACGGTCTTGTTCTTGTCCGCGACTGCCTCGTAGATCTCCCAGTGGTCACGGACCTGATCGCCGAGGTTCACAGGACCCGCGCCGAGGGCCTGATGGATCTGCCGGTACACCTTCCAGAAGACATCCATGAGGTTCATCAGCAGCTCATTGTTCAAGGGAGCATAGAGCCGGCGGTGGAATTCAGCATCGAGCTCGGCCAGCGGCTCACCGGCCGCGGCGGCTTCCTCCATGGCCTCCATGACGAGGCGGAGGTCGCCGAGCTGCTCGACCGTCACGAGATCGATGGCCGGGCCGATTAGACCCGATTCCAGGGCCTGCCGCACGTCGACAAGCTCCATGGCTTCCTCGCCGTGGTGCCGCAGGGACAGCCTCCCGCGGAAGACCAGCCCGTCGGTCAGGGCGCTGAAGTTGTTGGGGGCCACGAAGGTTCCGAAGCCATGGCGGATCTCGATCACGCCCAGCGCCTGCAGCACTTTCAGTGATTCCCGGACGGTATTTCGGCCCACTCCGAGGACGGCGGACAGCTCACTTTCGGTCGGGAGGGCATCCCCCACGTCCAGCCCCTGCTCAAGAATCAGGTCCATAATCCTGGTCTGGAGGGCATGGGATCTGATTTGCGCGCTGTATCGGGCCGACGACACCGCTTGCGGTGCTACTGTCACTTCATCTCCTTCGGCCGCGCTTCTGGACACGGCTACTAGTCTCCTTCATCCTATCGGAGATGGGACGTCCTTTGTCCTAATGTTGAGAAAAACTTCAAGACCTCCGAGAAAGTCAACGCGACGGCTGAACAGGGAAGTTCCGCGGGAAGATCCCCCGCAATCTTGCAGATGGGACGTAGGATCATCTTTCGAACGTATGCCCCGACTCCGGAGACCGCCATGCCCCTCTTTGACATGCCACTGGACCAACTGCGCGCATACACCTCATCCGCCGTCGAACCCGAAGACTTCGACGAGTTCTGGGGACAGACCATTGCCGAAGCCCGGGAATTCCCGCTGGATGCCGTCTATACGCCGGTCGAGAACCATCTACGGGTCATTGACAGTTTTGATGTCTCCTTCTCCGGCTTCGGCGGGGCCCGGATCAAGGGCTGGCTGCATCTGCCGGCAAACCGGGACACCGCTGGCGCGTTGCCCGTGGTCGTTCAGTACATCGGCTATTCCGGTGGGCGCGGCCTGGTCCAGCAGGACACCAAATGGGCGCAGGCCGGGTATGCGCACTTCATCATGGATACCCGGGGCCAGGGCTACGGCGGCATGCTGGGCGAGACCGCCGATCCGCATCCGTCGGCCGGAGAGGTGTCCTACGCCGGGCTGATGACGCGCGGCATCTCCGCCAGGGAGGACTACTACTACCGCCTCGTCTTCGTTGACGCCTTCCGGGCTATCGAGGCCGCGCAGAGTCATTCCGAAGTGGATGCCGGGAGGGTGCTGCTGGTGGGCCTGAGCCAGGGAGGCGGTTTGGCCATCGCAGCCGCCGGGTTGGCGGCGGGGCGCCTGGACGGCGTCCTGGGCACCATGGCGGACGTGCCGTTCCTGCAGGACTTTCCTCGCGCCATCGACATCGCCCCGCGCGGCCCGTATCCGGAAATTGCGGGATTCCTCTCCCGCCACCGGGACCGCTATGAGTCCATGCTGGCTGTCCTGAACTACTTCGACGGCGTCCACCTGGGCCGGCGTGCAACGGCGCCCGCGCTGTTCTCTGTGGCGCTAATGGACGATGTCTGCCCGCCGTCAACGGTCTTTGCCGCGTACAACGCCTACGGGGCCGGCGCAGCAGCAGCCCCGTCCGCAGCCCCTGCCAAGTCGGTGGTGGTCTACCGTTTCAACAACCACGAGGGCGGCCAGGAACACCACTGGGTCAGCCAACTTCGATACGTCGCTGATCTGCTGGCCTGCTAGCGGGCCGGTTGGACCTGGGGTCAGGAGCAGCGTAGCGACCAGCGGCGCGAATCCTGCAAGAAGGTTTCCGATCTGGTTGCTGACGGCCATACCTGTGAATCGGACGGGTGTGGGGAACTGCTCGGCGAAGAACGACGTCCACACGCCGTTATAGCCGCTGAAGGACAGGGTCATATTGAGGAACGCGAAAATCGCGATCAGCAGTTGTCGAAATCGCCCAAAGGTACCCGAAGATGGTGAGCGCACAGCCGACAGAGGCGATCAGCATCGTCCGCTTCCGGCCGATGACGTCGGAGAGGTAGCCGGCTGCAGGGATGCCGACAATCGACAACGCTATCGGTCCGGAGATGATGGCGAGCATCGCGCTCCGGTCCACCCCTACCGAGGTTGCGTACGAAAGGCTGAACACGGCGAACAGGGCCTGCATCGCTGCCATCAGTGATGCGCCCGCGACACGGATCACATCGCGCCAGTGGTACTTGAATACGTCGTTCAGCGGCAGCCTGCGGACGGCGCTTTCCTCTTTTGCTTCGGCGAACACCGGGGTTTCGTCCGGGTGGCTTCGCACGTAGTAGGTAATGACGACGACGGCGCTGAGCCAGAAGTGGACCCTCCAGCCCCAGCTGTGCAACTGCTCGACGGGCAGGAGCGCCACCGGCAGGAACACGACGGTCGCCAGTGAGCAGCCGACGGCGTAGCCGACCATGACGAAACTGGTGAAGAATCCCCGGCGCCCGACCGGGGAATGTTCAACGGTCAATGTCGAAGCTCCCGCCGACTCGGCCCCCGCGGAGAAGCCTTGAACGATGCGGAGTACCACCAGCAGTGCCGGAGCCAACAGGCCCACCTGGTCGTACGTCGGAAGACACCCGATGGCGAAGGATGCGATGCCCATCAGGACAACCGTGGCAAGCATGACGCTTTTGAATTGCAGCGATAAGTGGCGGCATTTTCGCAGCGCTAAATGTCGCCCTTGGTGCCCGTAAGCCGATGGGCTTTCGTTCACGGTGATGGGCCGCGCCGGAGGGCCTAAGGCTCGTCAGTGGCGAACGGAACAGCGGCGTAGACAGGCCTTACGCCTGTGGATTTCTTCATCCCCTTAAGACGTGCCGGAGACACTCCCGTCTATGAGACGACTTGCCGAGACAAGGCCGCCTGGCGGAAAGCAGCGTTATCGCGGGGGGAGCCGCGGCCCTGTTCCCGGGTCTGAAGGGTTGTCTGGAAAAACTGCTGTTTTCCAAGACAGCGGCAGGTGGAGTCGCTGAGGCTTCTCAGTATCAATTGATATCTTTAGTCCGGCGCCAACCAGGGCCGTAACGACGGGGTGAATCCGATCTGGACATGTCTGAGACGCCCAGGCCCTGCATCTGGCCACCAACACCGTGGCGTACCGGGTCAAACGAGCCGCCGAGGTACTCGGCCGGCCCATCAACGAGAACCAGGCGGTGACCCTGGCGGCGCTGGAGATGGCGCATACCTTCCCGCATCTCATGGACGCGCCGGCTCTTACGCAGTGACGGAGCGTGCGCCTACCGGGCAGGGGGACAAAGGCGGCCGGCGACGTCCGCGCAGGCTATCGCCGGCACGACCGCCGAGCCCCAGCCGGTAGGGAAATTCACGCTGAGCGGTCATGCCGCGTCGTCGGCGCGTTGAGCTCTGAGCGGCCGGGAATCGGCCGCTGAAAGCGATGGCATGAGTATTCATATTGGGCTTCCGACGCACGGCCCATGGCAGTCATGTTGGCTGACTGACTTTATTTGCGCAACTGGTAGACGGTGCTCCCTCCGACCGTTGTGGGCGGGAATGTCGCTTGGACCCATTGGGTGATGGCCGAGGACGTGCCGCCCCCGCCCGGGGGTGTGCGGCCGTCGGGGCCACCGTTGCTCCCGGCTCCGGCCCCCGGGCCGCTGTCCTGCGATTCGGCGCCACCGGATCCGGCCGGCATTTCCGGACCGCGCGGGCCGCCGCCGAAGGGACTGCCGGGGATGAAATAGGCAATCTGTCCTGCGGACACCATTTGCTTGAACTGGTCCAGCGTCGGGAACGGATCAGAGCCCATGAAACCGCCGATGGCCATCACTGACGTATTGGACCCAAGCTCAAGAGCGGCTGCACTATTCGCCCCGACGGTGGCAGCGGACCATGTTGTCGTTTCCTTTTGCAGCAGTGCATTCAGCGCCGGGTCGCTGGGGGCATCCGCGAAACCTCCGGGCGCGGCTCCTGGCTGGAGGTTAGCCGGGGCGCGGAAGTCAGGACGCCCGCGTACTGCCCCGCCGCGGGAATCAGCGCCGTTCGGGCTGCTGATGCCGGCCAGCCCCATGGTTTGGTTGTTTGTCGCGGAGGCCGGGCCTGAGGAAGGTATAGCGCCGGTATGGCCGGTTGCCGCAGTGGCGATAGTCCACGCGCCCGTGCCAAGGCCTGCAGAAAGGAGTGCCAATGTCGCCGCCGCAACACCTGCCCGCCCGGTCCGGGCCGGACCGGCCGCGATCAGGGCCGCGCTGAGTATGCCGACGGCGAGCACGGTCCAACGGAGCCACGGGAGCCACCCGGGGCTGCTGGAGAGCAGGACGAAAGACCAGACCGCCGTGACCAGGAGTGCCGACACCAGGACAGCCCGAACGGCGGGCCGGGACCGGTGCCTCCAGAGCTGGACCCCGGCGATACCAATCACGGCCGCCACGGCAGGAGCAAGTTGGACCGTGTAGTAGGGGTGGATTATGCCGCTCATGAAGGAAAAAACCACGGCGACGGTGAGCAGCCAGATGCCCCACATGATCAGCGACGCGCGGGCCATATCAGTTCGCGGAGCCCGACGCATGAACCACAGCGTGGCGGCGAGAAGGACGATCGCCGTGGGCAGCAGCCATGCCACTTCAGCGCTGAACTCCCCCCCGAACAGGCGTAGGACGCTCGGAGGGCCTCCAAAGGAAAATCCGCCTCCGGCGCCGCCGGCGCCGGGGAAGCCGCCCGCACCAGGGAAGCCGCCGGCGCCCCCGGGATAGCCCGGGAGGCCACCTGCGGGGCCCCCGGGGTTGCCGGGGAGATCCGGCACCACACCAACGCCCGGGCCCCCGGCGTTGCCACCGAGGATGCGGCTGAGCCCGTTGTAGCCGAAGACGAGTTCCCAGAGGGAGTTAGTTTGGGAACCGGCCATGTAGGGCCGGGCGGAGACCGGGAAGAGTTGGAACACCAGCGCGTAGGCTCCGGCGACGACCGTGATACCGCCTGCGGCGGCGAGCAGGTGCTGAAGCCTCTTCTTCAGGGGAACGGGGGCCGCTATCAGGTAGGCGAGTCCGAAAGCCGGGACGGTCATGAATCCTTGGAGCATCTTGCTCAGAAAGGCCATACCGACAAAGGTTCCTGCCCAGAAAAGCCAGACGGGACTGCCCTTTTGCGTGGCGGTCACCGTCATCCAGGCGGCGGTCATGAGGCAGAAGACCATCATGGCGTCGGGGTTGTTGAAACGGAACATGAGGGCCGCTACCGGTGTCGCGGCGAGTGCAGCTCCGGCGATAAGGCCTGCGGCCGGTCCGGCTGCCCGTTTCACCGCGAGATAAAGCAGCCCGACGGATGCGATTCCCATGACGGCTTCGGGCAGGAGCATGGTGAAGGAACTGAACCCGAAGATCCGGCCCAAAAGAGCCGGGATCCAGAAAGCTGCCGGCGGTTTATCGACGGTGATGGCATTGGCCGGGTCCAGGGATGCGAACAGCAACGCCGTCCAGTCCTTCGTCCCGGACTGGACGGCCGCCGCGTAGAAGGCATTGGCGTATCCGGAGTTCGTCAGATTCCATAGGTAAATGAGCCCTGTCAGCAGGAGCAATGCCGCGGCGGAGGGCCGAACCCAGCGCGGTTGCCCTTCGCCGTAGGCCAGGCGCTTCCACAGTGCGGCGGAAGCGCCCTGCCGGCGAGCATCGGGGGCCTGATCGCGGGCGGGGTGGGTCTCGGTGATAAATTCGGAGCTCATGGTGTCTTTCACTTGATTATGGGCGCATCAGTGGGCCCCGGCGGGGGCGGCACGGCGAGGTTGCGGCGTGGGTGCTTGAAGACCCAGACCCGGAACAAAATAAACTTCAGCAAGGTGGCCAGGAGGTTGGCGCCGACGACGACCGCCACTTCGAGGCCCCTGGAGGGTTCGCGTCCGGAATGAAGCCAGAACAGCGCCCCGGACGTCAGCGCCAGGCCCAAAACAAAGACTACAAGGCCCTGGAACTGATGCCGCACGGCGCCCGTGCGTCCGGCGACTCCGAACGTCAACCGCCGGTTGGCCGCCGTGTTCGCGACCGCAGTGATCAGCAACGCCACTAAATTCGCCGCCTGGGCATCGGCAATCGTACGCATGAGAATAAACAGTGCAAGGTAGGCCAGGGTCGAGAAGGCCCCGATGACACCGAAGCGGACCATTTGCCCCAGGAGGGCTCCGCTGCTTCTGTCCGTCGCATTGCGGCCCAGGGCGTCGCGCAGCTCGGCGACGGGAATGCGTCCGCTCATCATGTCT
Organism: Arthrobacter sp. PAMC25564; assembly: GCF_004798705.1. NCBI lineage: Bacteria > Bacillati > Actinomycetota > Actinomycetes > Micrococcales > Micrococcaceae > Arthrobacter > Arthrobacter sp. PAMC25564. The sequence goes on from NZ_CP039290.1 coordinate 631,810, forward strand.
CGCCCGATCCGCACGATCCCTTTCAGGTCATCGATGGAAGTCCGCAGAATATCAACCGACGAGTCCGGGTCATCAGTCCAGTCCACCGGCACTTCCGCCACCCTCAGGCCCGCCCGTTCAGCGATGACCAGCAGCTCCGTGTCGAAAAACCAGGCGTCATCGGCCGTCCAGGGCAGGAGTGCCCGCGCAATGTCGGAACGGATGGCCTTGAAGCCGCACTGGGCATCTGAAAACCGGGCGCCCAGGGAACCCCGGAGAACCAGGTTATAACTTCGGGAGATGAACTCCCGCTTGGCCCCCCGCACCACGCGTGAGTTCCGGTTCAGCCTCGTCCCGACGGACAAATCCGAATGCCCCGACAGCAGCGGTGCGATAAGCGGCCCGAGCGCAGCCAGGTCAGTGGACAAATCAACATCCATATACGCCAAAACTGCCGCCTCCGACGCAAGCCACACCGTCCGAAGCGCCCGTCCGCGCCCCTTCCGGTCCAGATGCACGACCCGAACGTCACTGAGTTCAGCGCAAAGGCTGCGGGCAATCTCCAGAGTCGAGTCCGTGCTCGCGTTATCCGCAATGGTAATGACAAACCGGTGCGGAAAACTGTCCTTGAGGTAGGAATGCAGACGCCGGACCGCCGGCTCCAGGGCCGCTTCTTCGTTGTACACCGGGAGCGCGACATCGAGAACCACGGTGCCGTCGGACGTGGGGACGGGAGCCCGCTCGGGCCGGATGGCAGGCATACGACCGACCGCGGGCACCTCCGCTGGCTCTTGTCCCCCCGGGGGGTCGGCCGGCAGGCTCCCGGAGTGGGTCCCCATCGTACTGGACATGATCTCAACGTACGCAACGAAGCTGTGACCTTCCCGAAAAGACCCTGCATGCCCGCGCTCGGCGAGGCCCTGCGATAAATGAGGTGGACGCCCATGGCCGTCCAGCCGCTCTGGTCCGACGCGCCGAGACCGGCGCCGGTGTCACCGAGAAGGGGGGTGTATGTCCCAGAGTGGAGCCGTCCCGAAATCGCGCGGGGTGAGCGAGCCGCTGCGTGCTCCAAAGTAGGCCAAGTCCGTACTCGCCCTCGATGCCACTCGTCTCAGCCGGGAGTTGCCAAAGGTAGTCAGGGAGTTTGTGCCCGAGTTGGGCTTCGCACGCGTAGATAGCATCCGCTGATGCTGGGGCGCCGAAGGTGACATTTGACAAATAACGCTGCGAAAAACCCGCCATTTATCGCTGCGAGTCACATAACGGGCCCAGCTGGGAGCGGCCGCGGCCAACGGGTCGGCCCCGGCCCGAACCGTCTCGGTCTACCTAGTTGCCGTTGTACTCGTCATCGGTGATGTGTTCGCCCCAAGTGGTGGTCTTTGACGGGTCCTCGCCGTTCTGAAGCATCGCGATGTGTTCCATGAAGCAGCCTGGGGCAGCCGCGTGCCAATGCTCCTCGCCGGGCGGCGTGTAAAGCGTCTGGCCCGGGTGGACCTCGATGATCCTGCCGTCACGGGTACCGAAACGGCCCACGCCCTGGGTGACACGCAGATACTGGCCGTGCTCGTGGGAGTGCCAGGCGGTACGTGCTCCGGGCGCGAAACGGACGGTCGCGACGACCATTGTCTGGTCGGACTCGTGGGGAAGAGCGATCGGGTCGAGCCAGACGTCGCCAGCGAATTGGGCCGCCGGGTTTTTCGAGGTGGGCACAGAGGGTTCGATGTTCATGATTTTCCTTGCTTGATGTCTGTGAAGAGTTGCTTGGCGACGCCCATCGCAGACATGCCCTTGGGCCAGCCTGCATAGAGCGTGACATGGGTGATGGCTTCGATGAGCTCCTCCTGGGTTAGGCCGTTCTCGATGGCGCGGCCGAGATGGGACCCTAACTGCTCGGTGTTTCCGCCAGCGGTGAGCACGGCCACGGTAATGAGGCTCCGGTCCCGTGCGCTCAGTTCGGGCCGGTTCCAGACGTCCTCGAAGAGCATGTCGTCGGTGAGCCCGGCAAGCTTCTGGGCGAAGTCACCGAACATGTTCCGGCCTCCACCTACCTGCTTGGGTTGGTCAGTCATGATGATCCTTCTTTCGGTGGGTGTACTGCGGCTACTGACGGTTGCAGCGGGGTCATTGGTTCTCGTGGGCGAGCGGGAATGGCGGGCCGCTGGGGCACCGATCCTGGCGCTGTGCCGGTCCGGCGTCGCTAACAGGGGCTTGCCTCGGGGCAGTTCCCCGTGGCACAGCCCCCGCAACGCTTTATCGGTTAGAAGGCGATCATCACTTTGAGGGCTTCGCGGTTGTCCATGGCGCGGTAGGCGTCGGGGACCTCGTCGAGGCCAACGGTGCGGTCGAAGACTTTGCCGGGGTTGACGGTGCCGTCGAGGATCGCCGGCATCAGCTGTTCGATGTAGGCGCGTAAGGGTGCCGGACCTCCGGTAAGGGTGATGTTGCCGCCGAAGAGGCTGCCGAAGCCGACGGGGGCTTCTTCGTACTGGGGAACCCCGACGCGGCTGATGATTCCGCCGGGGCGGACGATGCCGTACGCCTGCTCGTAGGCCGGCATGTGTCCGACCGCCTCGAGCACCTTCCGGACACCGTGACCGCCGGCGAGTTCCCGGACCTTCGCGATACCTTCTTCGCCGCGTTCGGCGACGATATCGGTTGCCCCGAACTCGATGCCGAGGCCGGTGCGGGATGGGTGGCGTCCCATCAGGATGATGCGTTCGGCGCCCAGCTGCCTGGCGGACAGCACGGCCATCAGGCCCACGGCGCCGTCGCCAATGACGGCAACGGTGTCTCCGTCGGTGACGCCGGCGCGGGTGGCCGCGTGCCATCCGGTGCCGTACACGTCGGACAGGGTCAGCAGGGAGGTCAGCAGCGGGGACTTCTCGTCGACGCCGGGTACTTTCACGAGGGTCCCATCGGCGAACGGAACCCGGATGCCTTCAGCCTGGCCGCCGCCCATTCCGGGTGCATCCCAGAATCCTCCGTGCAGGCACGATGTGTGGAGTCCTTCCCTGCAGAATTCGCAGGTTCCGTCGGAGTACGCGAATGGGGCGATGACGAGGTCGCCCGGTGCGAGGGTGCGGACGTCGGTTCCGATCTCGTCGACGACGCCGATGAACTCGTGTCCCATGGACACTCGGTCGGGGGCGCTGGCCATGCTGTGGTACGGGTGCAGGTCCGATCCGCAGACGCACGCCCGGACGATCCGGACTACGGCGTCGGTGGTGTCTTTGAGGACCGGGTCGGGGGCGTCGACGATGCGGACGTCGCCGGGGCCGAACATGTAGGTTGCTTTCATTGCTATCTCCAGATGTGTGGTGGCCGGGGGGTGCGAAGAATCAAATGGGATGGGACTGGGTCAGTCAGCTTTACGGATGGTGGCGGTGAAATCGGTGGTCTGGGTTTTGACGGCATCGGTGTTTTCGTAGGTGCCGATTGGCACGATCCCGGCGAAGTATCCGACGTGGTGGTAGTAAAGGACGAGGCTTCGCTCGGGGACGTAGTACCCGAGCGTCAGCGGCGCGGCGTCACTTCCCTCTGGTGCGCCCTCGAGGTCCAGCGGGGCCGGAAGTTCCGAGATCTTTTCCTGGCCGCCATAGTCACGGAACGCCAGGGTCAGGGGAAGCTGGGCCAGAAGCGACACTGACGTGGCGCTGCCGTCGAGTTCTCCTGCAATTCTCCGGCCATCGAGCTCGATGACAATCGGCGTGGTAGTTGACGTTTCGGTCGGAGCGGCAGTCGGATCGACCGCCGTTGAACCCGGGGAGGGCGGCCGTGCATCAGCGCTCCCGCCCGGGCTGCCGGTGCAGCCAGCCATAGCGATAGCCGTAGCGGTAGAGATCAAAACCAGCGCCACGACGCCTGGCCGCAAGGCTTTGCCCGGTGAAAAACGCTTGGGAGTGTTCATGAGGATCCTTTCCGGGGATGAGGGGAGGGCGATTCTGCGGGCCGGCCGATTTTGCTAGAGCCGGGCGGGGAATGCGGTGCGGCGCCCGTAGATGGTCAGCATGAGAGCCGCCATGCCGGCGACGATCATCACGACCGCAAGGACCAGGCCGCCGAAATTCGTCAGCAGGGCGGCGCCGAGGATGCCGGCTGTGAAGATGGCGAGGTTGAACGCCACCGGCAGGAACGAATTCGCGACGTCCGAGTCCGCGCCTCCGGTGGTAGTGAGGGCGGCTTGGAGCTGGGCGGCCGCCCCGCCGAACGTGATCCCCCACAGCACGGTCGCGACGATGATCGCCGGGACCGATGTGTGGCCGGCTAACAGCACCACCGCGGCCACGATGAACAGGGCGACGCTTCCGTGCAGCAACGGGCGCGGGTGGCGGTCCAGGAGCGCACCCGTGATGATGATTCCGGCGATCGAGGCGACCCCGAAGATGAAGAGTTCGACGTCGAGGGTGAGGCTGCTGCCGGTAGTCCTCAGGTACGGTGCGATGTAGGTGTAGATGGTGTTGTGGGCCAGCATCCAGGTGAAGATGACGGCCAGGATCACGGCGATACCGGGGATGCGGAACACCCGGACCAGGGGAAGCCGGGCGGTGCCCGGCTGCCCTTCGGCGTCGGGCGCGATCGCAGCGATGAACACACCGGCGATAACGGCGACAGCGGTAAGACCGGCGAAGGCCCACCGCCAGTCAAAGGTCGTTCCGAGCCAGGACCCCAGGGGTGTGCCGAGGGCAAATCCGACGGGCGCCCCGACGGAGACGATCGCCAACGACAGCCCTGCACGGGAGGGCGGGCTGATCTTCCGGCCGTAGGCGGCCAGCATGCCCCAGATGATTCCCGAGAACGCACCGGCGACGAAACGCGACACCAGCGACAGGATCACGTCGCTCGAGAGGGCCGTGGTGCTGTTGGCCAGGATGAGGCCGAGAATCGCGCCTAGGAGCAATGGCTTGCGGCGCATGCCCCGGGTCAGGGTGATGGCGGGGATCGTGATGATCACCGTGCCCAGGGCGTAGGCGCTGACGAACATCCCGACGGCGCCTTCGCTGGCACCCATCCCGGCGGCGATAACCGGCAGCAGGCCCGCCGGCATGGTCTCCATCGCGACAAGGACGAAGCCGATGACCGCCAGAGCGGCCAGGCTGGCTAACGGCAGCCGTTTCGGCTTCTCAGTAGATTCCAGGGCCGGCGCCGGAGCGCTGGTGGTGGTGGTCATTCTTCTCCTTGCCCGCGACTGCGTTGCGCGGGGCTACTTGCTGGTCGGGAACGTTTCGGTGTACTCGCGGAACGTGTCGCGGCGGGTGTGGTGCTCCCACAGCCGCTGCGCGAGGGCGCCGGGATCGTTCTGCGGGTGTCCGGGTTCGATCGCGCCGGAGATGATCAGCTGTCCGACGTGAATGTTCTCTGCGCCAAGGGTGTCGTGGAGCATCGTCGCCAGCCCGGCTTCACCCGCGAACGCGATGGACGTTCCGGCAACTGACGGGTTCGGCCGGACGGCGGAACCGCCGTTGACGAACAGGACGGTTCCGCGTCCCAGACTGCGCATGCCGCCGAGGACCTGGTGCACGGCCGTGACGGGCCCGTAGATGGAGAACTCCACCGCTGCGGCCAGATCCGTCACCGTCGTCTCCAGCACGGGGCGCAGGAATTCCTTCTGCGGCAGCGGACTGTATTCAAGGACCTCGATCGGGCCGAGCTCTTGTGCGGCCTGCTCCAGCGCCGCGGTGAGGGCTTCCGGGTAACGGACATTGGCGGCGTAGCCGCGGGCGGTGAAGCCCTCGGCAGTTAGTTCATCGGCGAGCAGGTCGAGCTTTTTCTGGTTGCGGGAGATCAGGGCGATACCGAAGCCTTCGGTTCCGAAGCGGCGGGCGACGGCTGCGCCGAGCCCTGTGCCGGCGCCGACGATGGCGATAACGGTCATAACGTCCTTCCTAGCGATGAGGCGGCATTTTTCAGCGGGAAAGGGTCAGGTCGAAAAGCCCGCCCGGGTCGTACCGCTGGGCAAGCCCTTAACCAGTCAACACGCGAACCGTCCCGGGGAGGAGTCTCTATCGGGGGGTGTACCAGCAGGGGACCCCAACGAAGTTCGAGGGGACGTATTCTCGTGGCATGGATAATAAAGCCGAGGTACGGGAGTTCCTGATGTCGCGCCGCGCGAAGGTGACCCCCGAACAGGCCGGGCTTCCTGCCGGGCCGAACAGACGAGTTGCCGGGCTTCGCCGCACGGAAGTTGCGACACTCGCCGACGTCAGCGTCGAGTACTACGCCAAGCTCGAACGTGGTGCTATCAGCGGAGCCTCCTCATCCGTGCTTGACGCCATCGCCCGCGCCCTTCTCCTCGACGACACGGAGCGGACCCACCTCTTCGACCTTGCCCGTGCGGCCGACGGCATTCCGCTATCCGGGCGTCCCCGCCGACGATCCACGAAGAACACCGTAAGTCGGCCCAGTCTCCACTGGGTGCTTAGTACGATCACTGACGGCGTTGCCTTCGTGCGCGACCAACACCAGGACCTCCTTGCCACGAATGAGCTCGGCCGGGCTTTCTATTCACCCCTCATCGGCGCCGGCGGTCGCACTCCGAACCTGGCCCGGTTCCAGTTCCTCGACCCTGCATCCCGGGACTTTTACCCAGACTGGGAGCTCTTCGCTGAGATGTGCGTCGCGATCATGCGGACCGAAGCCGGCCGTGACCCCAACGACAAAGGTCTCCAGGACCTCGTTGGTGAGCTGTCCACGCGCAGCGATATATTCCGGCAGCTGTGGGGCGCCCATGACGTCCGGACCCACGGGTCCGGCACAAAACGATTCAACCACCCCGTCGTCGGCGAACTCACTCTCGCCTACGAAGAACTCATTATCACTGCCGACCCAGGCTGCGTCCTCATGATCTACACCGCCGAACCCGGCTCACCCAGCGCTGAGCGACTGAGGCTACTCGCCAGCTGGGCAGCCACAGGATCCATGCCGGCTGCGCCCCGTTAGGGCATCTCAAATATGTGAGGCATCAGCTGACAGACAGTGCCGCAACATGACCGCCACTTGTCGATGCAATTTGCAGCTTTGGCCCTCCGAGGGATCCGTTACCGAGACGGGACGAGCAGCCCGTCAATGCTTGGTAGAAGCCCCGATTTCCTTGCGCTGTTGAGGTTGGCGATAAACGGGGGGAGGTCTGTGACCGCCACGAAGCGCTAAACTCCACACATGACGCGTTTACGGCCGATTCGGTCGCTGAAGTGTCCCATCACAACCGCGCCGACCGGCCGTCATGGGCGCCGGCTCGACCGGCCTGCAGATCATCACCGCCATTGCCCCCAATGTCGGACACCTCACCGTCTTCCAGCGCTCACCGCAGTACAGCGTCCCGGTCGGCAACACCACTGTCACGCCGGAATACGTGGCATCCGTCAAGAAGGACTACAGCAGGATCTGGGAACAGGTCCGGGGTTCCGGCGTAGCTTTCGGGTTCGAGGAAAGCACCGTTCCTGCCATGAGCGTCTCCGCAACGGAGCGGCAGGCTGTCTTCCAGAAGGCCTGGGAGACCGGCGGCGGATTCCGCTTCATGTTCAACACCTTCGGCGACATTGCCACGGACCGGGACGCTAACGAGGCCGCCGCAGCGTTTGTCCGCGGCAAGATCGCCGAGATCGTCGAGGACCCGGAGACGGCCCGCAAGCTCACCCCGACCGACCTTTACGCCAAGCGCCCCCTGTGCGACAGCGGCTACTACGCCACCTTCAACCGGGACAACGTCGAGCTGGTGTCGGTCAAGGAGACACCGATCGTCGAGCTGACGCCCACGGGCATCAGGACCTCGGACGGCGTGGAGCACGAGCTCGATGTCCTGATCTTCGCCAACGGCTTCGACGCCGTGGACGGAAACTACACACGGATCGACATCCGTGGCCGCGGCGGCGAGACGATCCAGCAGCACTGGGAGCATGGGCCCACCAGCTACCTCGGCGTCACCACCGCCGGATTCCCGAACATGTTCATGATCCTTGGCCCCAACGGCCCCTTCACCAATCTGCCGCCGAGCATCGAGGCCCAGGTCGAGTGGATCTCACAGCTGATCAACGACGCCGAGACCGGACAGGTTGCCTCCGTGGAGCCGACGGCCGAGGCCGAGGAAGCCTGGACCCGGACCTGCCAGGAGATCGCCGACATGACGCTCTTCCCGAAGGCCGACTCCTGGATCTTCGGCGCCAACATCCCGGGAAAGACGAAGACCGTCATGTTCTACCTCGGAGGCCTCGGCAACTACCGGAACAAGCTCGCCGAAGTCCGCGAAGCCGGTTACGAAGGGTTCGAGCTGAAGGTGCTCGCTCCGGCGGAGTAACCGGCGTCAAACGCCAGAACGGCGGGCATGGTCTAGTTCCCGGCGAGCTCCACGTAGAGCTTCTGGACCCGGGCCTTGATGTCATCCCGGACCAGGCGCATGCGTTCCATGCCTTCGATGCCGCGCTCGGAGGGTTCGTCGGTCTCCCATATCTCGAATCGTTTTCCCATCCGGGGTTCGACTTTCGCTTCGGTCCCGAGAATGACCACCACGTCGACCGCGTTCAGTACTTCGTCGGTAACGGGCTTGGGATGTTCGCCGGTGATGTCGATACCGAGGTCGGTCAAGGACTCCACTGCCTGGGGATTGAGGGATTGGCCAGGTTTGGTGCCGGCGGAGTAGACCGTGACGGCCCCGCCGGCGAGCTGGTTCATCAGTCCGGCGGCGAGCTGCGATTTCCCGCCGTTCTTGCTGCAGACGAAGAGCACGGCCGGGGTCTTCGATATGCCCGTGGTTTGCTGGGTCATGGGAGCGTTGTTTCCTTCGTGAGCAGGGAGGAGACCAGTGTCTTGACCTTGGTGTGGATCTGGTCCCGGATCTCCCGGACCGTTTCGAGGCTTTGTCCCGACGGGTCCATCAGGTCCCAGTCCTCGTAGCGCTTGCCGGGGTAGATCGGGCAGGAATCCCCGCAGCCCATGGTGATGACCACGTCAGAGGCGCGAACGACGTCGTCGGTGAGGGGCTTGGGGTATTCCTTGGACAGATCCAATCCCATTTCGGACATCACGGTCATGACGGCCGGGTCGAGCTGGGCGGCCGGCAAGGATCCGGCGGACCGGACCCGGATCCGGCCCTTGGCCTCGACGTTCAGGAGTGCCGCGGCCATCTGGGAGCGTCCGGCGTTCTGCACGCAGACGAACAACACCTCCGGGACGTCGCTGGTGACGGCACCCTTGGACTTGGCCAGGGCATGGAGGCGGTCGTTGGCGAAATGCTCTGTGGTGGCGGGCAGGAAGGCCTTGATCTTCGCGGTCCGAGCCAGCGCCGTGTAGGACTCGAAGACGTAGCGTTCGACGGTCTCTGCGGCGAACACGCCGGAGAACCGGTCGGCCAGGCGGGCACTGATCCGGTGCAGGAGTTCGGTGTTGTCCTGCAGGCCCAGGCCGTATTCAGGGTGGTCAGTCATGTCAGCACTCCAATGGTGGGTTCCTTGACGGATGATGTCTGGTTGCAGACGCCGGTTTCGGGGAGTTCGAGCTGGACGGTGTCGGCCGCTTCCTGGTCCCCGGCCAGGGCCGCGGCGACGGAGCGGACCTGTTCGTAGCCGGTGGCGAGCAGGAAGGTCGGGGCCCGGCCGTAGGACTTCATGCCGACGATGTAGAAGTCCTGCTCGGGGTGGGCCAGCAGCCTGGCGCCGTGGGGTTCGACCGTGCCGCAGGAGTGGAATTTGGGGTCGATCAGCGGGCCGAGGTCGCTAGGTGCCTCGACGGCTGGATCCAGTTCGAGCCGGAGTTCGCGGAGGATGCCCAGGTCGGGACGGAAGCCGGTGGCAGGGACCACGACGTCGGCCTCGAGGGTACGGCCGTCCGTAGAGGTCAAGGTGACGGTGCCGTCGGGCGCTGCGACGGCGGCGATCCCGAAGCCGGTGTGCAGTTCGATGGTACCGGCCTCGACCAGTCGGCGCAGGCGGGAGCCGAGCCGGCTGCGGAGGCCCCGCGGATCGCCCACACGATCTTCGTCCCGGACGCCTCGGCTGCGAGCTCGGAGAGGCTGATCAGGGTGTTGGCGGCCGAGTGGCCGGCGCCCACCACGAGCGCCGTGCGGCCCTCGAACGTCTTGCGGTCGTGGCCCAGGACGTCCGGCAGCGGTGCGGAAATCCTGTCAGCGGCGGCGGCCTCGCCGAGGGCGGGCAGGCCGGAGGTGCCGAGCGGATTGCGCGTGGACCAGGTGCCGGACGCGTCGATGACGGCGGCGGCCTGGTAGTCGCGGACTTCTCCGTCGGTGTGTTCGACCCGGACCACGAAGGGTGTGGTGTTGCGGTCGCGGCTGTGGGTTTTGTCCATGCCCTGCCGGGTCACTGCCACGACGCGGGCGCCGGTAGTCAGGCGGGACGCGATCGCCGGCAGTGCGGCGAGTGGGGTGAGGTACTGGTCGATGAGTTCGCCGCCGGTGGGCAGCACCGTCGGTTCCGGTGATTCCCAGCCCGTCCCGGCGAGCAGGCGGACGGCGGCCGCGTCGGTGTTGTACCGCCACGGGGAGAAGAGCCGGATGTGGCGCCACTGTTCGATGGCGGCTCCCGCCGTCGAACCGGTCTCCAGGATCAGCGGTTCGATGCCGCGTTCGATCAGGTGCGCTGCGGCGGCGAGGCCGACGGGGCCGGCTCCGATGACAGCTACGGGAAGGTTGTTGAGTACAGCCATGGTGTCCTCTGTTTCATCCGGTGGGGTGACGGTTCGGTGCCCAACTAGGTGTCATTTAAGGCCCCTTTGAGGGCTCAAAACGACCCCTGCTGCTACCGAGTTGGGCAGGCCGGGTCAGCCGTGGGTGGGGGCTTCGACCAGGGCGGTGGCGATGCTGTCGGCGTCGTCCAGCGCGGCGAGGTAGCGTTCGGCGTCCAGTGCGGCGGCGCATCCGGTGCCGGCGGCCGTGATCGCCTGGCGGTAGCGGTGGTCCACGGCATCCCCGCAGGCAAAGACGCCGGAGAGGTTGGTGACCGTGGCGGGGACGTCCACCCTGATGTAGCCCTCGGCGTCGAGGTCCACCTGGCCGTGCAGCAGTTCGGTGCGCGGCACGTGGCCGATCGCGACGAAGATGCCGGTGGCGGCCTGCTCCCGGGTTTCGCCCGTGCGGGTGTCCTGCAGCGTCACGCCGGTGACCTTGCCATCGCCGTGGATCGCCGTGACCGCGGAGTTCCAGGCGAAGCTGATCTTGGGATTGTCCTTGGCCCGCTGGGCCATGATCCGGGAGGCCCGGAGCTCACCCTTGCGCACCACGACGGTGACGGACTTCCCGAAGCGGGTCAGGAACGTCGCTTCCTCCATCGCGGAGTCCCCGCCGCCGACGACGATGATGTCCTGGTCGCGGAAGAAGAAGCCGTCGCAGGTGGCGCACCAGGAGACACCATGTCCGCTGAACTTCTTCTCCTCGGGCAGCCCGAGTTCCTTGTAGGCGGAGCCGGTGGCGAGGATGACGGCGGGCGCCTCGTGGGTCTCGCCGGCTGCGGTAACCATGCGCTTGAGGTGCCCGGTCAGCGTGACCTCCGTGACGTCGTCGAACACCACCCGCGCGCCGAATTTCTCGGCCTGCTGCTGGAGCCCGTCCATCAGCTCGGGTCCCTGGACACCGCCCGGGAAGCCGGGGAAGTTTTCCACCTCGGTGGTGTTCATCAGGGCGCCGCCGGCGGTGACGGCTCCGGCGATCACGAGGGGTGCCAGGCCTGCACGGGCGGCGTAGATCGCCGCGGTGTAGCCGGCGGGGCCGGATCCGATGATGATCAGCTGTTCAGTGTTGCCGGGTTCAGTGTTGCCGGGTTCAGTGTTGCCGGGTTCAGTGTTGCCGGGTTCAGTGTTGCCGGGTTCAGTGTTGCCGGGTTCAGTGTTGCCGGTTTCAGCGCTCACGGTCGTGCTCCTTGGCGGTTGGTGGCCGGGCCGGTCACTTGGCGGCGGGAGTCAGGGATGCGATGAGGTCCTCGATGCGGGCCTTGATGTCGTCGCGGATCGGGCGGACGGCGTCCACGCCCTGGCCGGCGGGGTCTTCGAGTTCCCAGTCCTCGTAACGCTTGCCCGGGAAGATCGGGCAGGCATCGCCGCAGCCCATCGTGATGACTACATCGGATTCCTTCACGGCCTCGGTGGTGAGGACCTTGGGGATCTCGGCGGACATGTCGATGCCCAGTTCGGCCATGGCCGCCACGGCGGCCGGGTTGACCTTGTCCGCGGGCTGGGAGCCGGCGGAGCGGACCTCGATCCGCCCCTCGCCGAGGGTGGTGAGGAACGCGGCTGCCATCTGGGAGCGGCCGGCGTTGTGGACGCAGACGAAGAGGACGGAGGGCTTCTTGGCGTTTTCGGTGCTCACGGGGTTTCTCCTGGAATCAGTGGGTTGACGGATCTGTTTGAGGTCTTCGTGTCCGCCGCTGCAGCGCTCAGTTGAACATTGATACCGATCGATACTGAGAGTATCGGACTATAAATTGATGATTGTCAATATTTGCGGGATACAGCCTTCGTCATCCCGGCCCGCTCCGGATGAAGCCTGGCAAAATTCCCCGTCTCTGCAGCGGTAAGGAGCGGGCGGGCCGTGTCGGCCGGTCAGGCAGCAAGCACGCGCGGTGCAAGGTCATTGATGCGGTGGGCGATGTCATTGAAGGCCTTGTCGAAGGCTTCCTCGGTGCCCAGTCGCAGCGGATCCGGCACCGACCAGTGCACTCCGCCCAATCCCACCAGCTCCTCATGGGCGTTGTCGCACACGGTCACGACGAAGTCCCCCTCCCCGGCCACCTGGTCCAGCCTGCGCGGAGGAAGGTCTGCAAGGTCCACGCCGTGACGGCGGGCGACCTCGATGGCGCCCCGGGCGATGCGCTCCGCGGGGTGTGTTCCCGCCGACGTGGACGGGATTTCGCTGACCTGCTGCCAGAGCGCGGCGGCCAGCTGGGACCGTGCACTGTTTTTTGTGCAGACGAACAGGACACGGCGGGCCCCGTGTTCAGCCCCCGGCACCAGTCCCTCCAGGGCGCCGGCTGCAAGCCGCAGATAGCTGCGGCGCCTGTCGGCTTCAGAGCGGTGGCGGGTTGCCAGCCCCGCCACTTCCAGCACGCGCAGGTGGTGGGACACCAGGTTCGACGGCATCTCCAGTTCGGCCTGCAGTTCGGTCGGGGAGAAGTCCCCCAGGGTCAGCAGGTCAACGATGCGCAGCCGCGCAGGATCGGCGAGGGCCGCGTGCTTGGCCACCCTCGCCCGAAATCCGTCAATTGTCTCAATACTCATTGGTTCAATTTTGACTGAGTTAACTCTTTCGGTCAAGCTGGTGCCATGACTTCCAACCAACCGCCGCTATGGCGTCGTGCTATCGCTGAACTGCTCGGCACCGGCTTGCTCGTGACCATCGTCGTCGGCTCCGGGATCGCCGCGCAGCAGCTCTCCCCGGGTGACGTTGGCCTGCAGTTGCTGCAGAACAGCACCGCCACGGTCCTGGGCCTGACGGTGCTGATTCTGGTACTCGGGCCCGTGAGCGGCGCACATTTTAATCCGGTGGTCTCCCTCACCGACTGGATCCTGGGCCGACGCAGCGGCTCCGGGCTCACCCTGCCCGAGCTTGGCACCTATGTGGTTGCCCAGACCGTGGGTGCGGTCAGTGGCAGCGTGCTCGCGAACGCCATGTTTGAGGTGGGCACCTCCATCTCCGCCAGGGAGCGCGCAACCACGGGGCATCTGCTCGGTGAGGTTGTCGCGACCGCCGGGCTCATCCTGCTGATCTTCGCCCTGGCCGCCACCTCCCGCGGCGTCCTCGCCGCGCCGGCGGTGGGCGCCTACATCGGAGCCGCGTACTGGTTCACGTCCTCGACATCGTTCGCGAACCCGGCCGTGACAGTCGGCCGCATTTTCAGTGACACCTTCGCCGGCATCGCACCGGCTTCCGTTCCCGGCTTCGTCGTGGCGCAGCTGATCGGCGCGGCAGTAGGCCTTGGCCTCCTCCTCGTCCTGTTCCCGTCTGCGGCCCGCGCCGCGGACGACGTCGTTCTCCCGCACAGTTCCCAGACGGCCCGCTCATAGCATTCGCCGGCCCAAGGCCTTTCGCTTCAACATTGATGATTGTCAATATCCGGGCATAATGGGTATATGAACTCGCTGCCTATCCTCGAGCCGGCCACGGATGAAGCCTGCTGCACCCCGGCAGGAATGCCTGCCCTGGGCGCCGAGGAGGCGAAGCAGAAAGCCCTGGTCTTCAAGGCTCTGGCCGATCCGAACCGTCTGCGGCTGCTCTCCATCGTCAAGGCGGAAGCCTCTGGTGAATCCTGCGTGTGCGACCTGACCGAACCGCTGGATCTGGGCCAGCCCACGGTCTCCCACCACCTGAAGATCCTGGTCGACGCGGGACTGCTGCACCGCGAAAAGCGCGGTACGTGGGCCTATTACTCCCTGGTTCCCGGCGCCCTGGAACAGACGGCCGGACTCCTGGCCACCCTGTGAGTCACAGTTCGGCGTCCGACGGCATTGTCCGGCCGATGCAGGAATCAGATTGGTCCGAGGTCCAACGGATCTACCGCGAGGGAATCGCGACCGGGCAGGCAACCTTCGAGGCCGGTGCGCCGGACTGGCGCCGTTTCGACGATTCGAGGCTCACCGCCCACCGCCTGGTGGCGCAGGCGCCCACCGGCCGGATTCTTGGCTGGGCAGCTGTCTCTGCCGTTTCCGCCCGCCCGGTGTACTCCGGCGTCGTCGAACACTCCATCTACGTTTCCGAGGCAGCCCGCGGCCGGCGGATAGGGTCAGTCCTCCTCCGGTCCCTGATCGCCTCGACGGAAGAAGACGGCATTTGGACCATCCAGGCCAGCATCTTTCCTGAGAACGAGCCGAGCTTGAAGCTGCACCTCGCACACGGTTTCAGGGTTGTAGGGCGACGGGAAAAGATTGCCCGGATGCCCCACGGCCCTGCTGCCGGCCAATGGCGGGACACCGTCCTGATCGAGCGGCGGACCCCGGCCTTTTAGTTCTTCTGCAACGCCCACGACGGCGACAAAGTAGCCCTATGGACCTGGCAACAGGACCGCAAGCAAGGAGGACACCATGAACACCGAGGCTCCCACCACCGAGGACCGGTTGCGCGCGATGCTGGACAACATCAGGGCGGCAACCGCCAACACGCGCCAGACGATGGACTCACCCGGCGACGAGAACTGGGTCCAGGACGGCGAGTCTGATGCCGAGTACCTGCGGTCGATCCAGCGCGACACGATTGCCAGGCTGGATGCCACCGCCCGGGACATCGAATCAATCCTGGCCCAGCGCCTGGGCGGCTAGCCAGACGGGCCACAGCCCCCGCCGCCCAGGGGGCGGCGGGGGCCGGATCCGCGTCAGGCAGGCTGGGAGCTGAGGGCGGTCAGTGCCGATAGCTTCTCTTCACCGACGGGTTCGTCGGGCAGCAGCGGTATGAGGGCTACCCTGTCCGTCAGGGTGTGCACCTTCGTGATCTGTTCGATTTCGCTCCCGGCGCGGGCCCGCAGGAACGGCGTCCGCGGGTGTGCGGCGGCGATCGAGTTGTTGATGACCCAGGCCCACGGGTGGATCCCGGCCCGTTCCAGGTCACTCTTCAGCTCTTCGGCTTCCAGCACGGGTGTCGTTTCGGCCAGCGTGACGAGGACAACCTTCGTCTGCGCCGGGTCCTGCAGCCGCATGAGCGGTGTCACGAACCCCATCGTGTCGCCGACCTGGCGGGAGATCTCCCGGTGGTACGAACCCGTGGCGTCCAGGAGCAACAGGGTGTGGCCGGTCGGTGCCGTGTCAATCACCACGAAGTGCCGGCGGGATTCCTGGACCACCCTGGAGAACTGCCGGAACACGGCCACCTCGTCGGTGCACGGGGACATCAGGTCCTCAGCCAGGGCCGAGCGTCCTGCATCGTCCAGGCTCCGGCCCTTGGTCTCCATTACATGGCTTCGATATTCCTGGATCGCCGCTTCCGGATCGATGCGTGAAACTGTCAGGCCCGGGATGGAACCGTGCAGTGTCTCGGTGAGGTGCGCGGCGGGATCAGTCGTGGTCAGGTGGACCGCATGCCCCCGTTTGGCCAGGGCAGCCGCGATGGCGGCAGCGACGGTGGTCTTGCCGACGCCGCCCTTGCCCATGCACATCACGAGGCCGTGGCCGTCGAGTTCCACTTCATCCACAAGTGCCGCCAGCGGGGCGTCCTCAACCTCGGGGACCAGTGCTGCGTCAGCCGTGATGTCGGCGGCGGAAGTGGCCACGAACAGGGACTCAAGTGCGGGAATGCCGACCATGTTGCCCGGTTTCAGATCCAGGACATCGCGTGGAAGACCGGCGACCGTCTCGGGAATGGCAGCGATGGCCGCAGCCTCCCGGGCGCGCAGGGCCTGCGCCAGTTCCTCCTCACCGGCGGCTTCCGGCAGGACGCCGTTGACGACGACGTAACCGCCTCCGATGCCGATCTGGTTGAGTTCCAGATACGTCCGCTCAATCTCACTCAGTGACGAGGTCTGGGCCCGGCTGACCAGGACAAGCCTGGTCCGGGCCGGGTCCGTGAGGGCCTGGACGGCTTTGGCGTACACCTGCTTGTGCTTCTCGAGCCCTGACAGGGGGCCGAGGCAGGACGGATCCCCCTTGCCCGTCTCGAGGAAGCCGGTCCACGAGCCAGGCAGCTGCAGCAGACGGATCGTGTGGCCGGTCGGGGCGGTATCGAAGACGATGTGCTCATACTCCCCGTAGGCCGTGTCGTCCGCGAGCAGGTTGGTGAACTCATCGAAGGAGGCGATCTCCGTGGTGCAGGACCCTGAAAGGCTCTCGGCGATGCCGGCCAGTTCAGCCTCGGGCAGGAGACCACGAACCGGCGCGATGATCCGTTCCCGGTAGGCCTCGGCAGCCTGTTCCGGATCGATTTCCAGCGCGGAAAGACCCGGCGCATCCTGGATCGGAGTGACGGTGTTCCCGATGGTCACGCCGAAGACCTGCCCGACATTGGACGCAGGGTCGGTGCTGACCAGCAAAACCTTTCCACCGGCCTTCGCAAGGGTGAGCGCTGCCGCACACGCCACGGAGGTCTTGCCCACACCACCCTTGCCGGTGAAGAACAGGAACCGGGGCGTGTTCTCGAGGAACTTCACGCCGGAACCTAGCAGCAGCTCGTCGAGCCGCCGCAGCAGCCGGCGGACTGCTTTTCGGTGAGGCCCAGCTCCGGGCGCGACGTCGGCTCCTCCGCAGCTTCACCGAGTCCGGCGAAAGTCAGCAACTGCTCCCTGTTCGGGTAGGTGCCGGTGGCGACCGTGACGCCGTCGACGATAGTGAGTGGAAGGCCTTTGGAGCCGACCAGGTGCATGAACCCACGAACCGTCTCGTCCTCCGCGAAAGCGGTCGGTTCGCTGGCCAGGTTGTGGCGGGCGATGTCGGCACCGAGGCCCTGGAGGTGCCGCACATCCGCGGTCACGTCCACCAAGGACTGGTCCACGTCGGGGCCGCAGACGCCGGTGTCGCAGCAGAGGGCGGATTCGTAGATTCGGATAACAGGCATGCGGTTCTCCTTGGCTTCATGGTGGTTCGATCCGATACCGAAACACGGAGCCCCATTCATCCAGGCCGTCGTCCCGGGAGGACGTGACCAGCATGGTGCGACTCTCCCCTGAGTATATCGATAATCGTCGATCAATAAAGGCATGACCCTGGCAGTTCATGGAGTAGTCGTAGGACCCTTTGCCGGAATTCCGTCCGAGCTCGCCGCGCTCCACCATGCCACGGAGGCATCAGCTGGGATGAAGTCGGCGCCGTCGAACTGAACGAGGCCTTCGCCGCGCAGTCCCTGGCCTGCATCAGCGCCTGGGGCATCGACCCGGGGATCGTGAACCGGCACGGCGGCGCGTTCGCCATGGGCCACCCGCTCGGCGCCTCCGGCGGCCGCCTCCTGGGCACCCTGGCCCGCACCCTGCAGGCCACCGGCCAACGCTGGGGCGTCGCCGCGATCTGCATCGGCGTCGGCCAGGGCCTCGCCGTCGTCCTCGGAACGTCACAGCCGCCGGCCGCGGCCGATGCGCATGCCCTGACCGCCGATGGTTTCCGCCGCATCCACCGCCCGCCCCTCAAGTCCCCATGGGCGAGCGGCGGATGGCACAGCCCACGCCGGTGTCCGGCGGGTCAGTGCTTGATCAGCGGGCTCAATGCCGAGGCCCGCTGCGCGGCGCCCTCCATACCCAAGGACTCCAGCCAGTTCCCCAGCATCTGGTAACCGCCCTCGGTGAGCACGGATTCAGGGTGGAACTGGACGCCGCAGAGCGGCGCGGTGCGGTGCTGCAGCCCCATGACGACGCCGGTAGCCGTTTCGGCGGTGATTTCCAGGACCTCAGGGATACTCTCCCTGACGGCCGCCAGGGAGTGGTAGCGGGTGGCCGTGATCGGAGAGGGAAGACCGGCGAACACGCTGGTTCCGCTGTGCTCCACGAGTGAGGTCTTGCCGTGCATAAGCTCCGGGGCGTGCGTCACCGTTCCGCCGTAGGCCTCCGCCAGCGCCTGGTGGCCGAGGCACACGCCCAGCATGGGCTTGTTGTTGTTGCCGCACCACTTGATCAGTTCGATGCAGACCCCCGCGGCGGCGGGCGTTCCCGGCCCGGGCGAGATGAGCACGCCGTCGCGCGCCTCCGCCAACTCGATGGCCTCCGCCAGGGTGACGTCGTCGTTCCGGACCACGGTCGTTTCCGCGCCGAGTTCCTGGAGGTAACCCACCAGGGTGTAGACAAAGCTGTCGTAGTTGTCTACGACGAGGATCTTGGTTGTGCTCATGGGTGCCTTGCTTAATTAATCGTCGAATCGGTGAACTGGGTGAATTGTGCCATCCAGGGGAAAAGGAACTGAACCATCAATACCAGCCCGCCCGCCAGCAGCACCAGCGATGTGACAATGCGCAGCCACAGGGGACCGGGAAGATGGCGGAAGATCCAGCCGTACATGGCTCAGCCCTGCCCGGTGGTGCGGGCCACTTGGGCGGAGATCTCCGGCGGCGGCCCCGCCGATGCGGGTTGCCACCGTTCCAGCAGCGAGTACGCGATAATGCGTTCCTGGGAGCCGAAGCGCGGGTTGCAGCTGGTCATCGTGAGGTAACTTTCCTTCGGTGTTGCCGCCGGCTGGGTCGGGACCGGCAGCAGCACATCCGTTCGGGAGGGCAGAACGATCTCGCTGTTCCGGAATTCGTAGACGTAGTAGCCGTCCTTCGTCTGGACGTAGATCCTGTCCCCGGGCACCAGGGAATCAATGTTATCCAGCACGGCGCCGTGCGTCTGCCGGTGCCCGGCCACCGCGAAATTCCCCACCGCGCCGGGCATCGCCGTGCCCGCGTAGTGGCCGATGCCCAGCGAATCCAGCACGCCGGCAGTTGTTCCCTGGACGATGGGGCGCGTGTAGTCCGCACCGAAACGCGGGACATAGAGTATGCCGATCGTCCCGCCGGCGGCGGGTTCGGCAGCGACAGTGGCCGGGCCGTAGGCGGCGGAGGAGTCAGCGGAGGCGGCAGTCGACGGCGCCGCCGGCACGGTCTTCAGATCCTGCGCGAAGTCCTTGATGACGTCGCGCTGTTTGGCGTCGGATTCCACGTTGGTCCACCACAGCTGCCAGGCGACGAAGAGCAGCAGGATCACCCCTGCGGTGATAAGCAGCTCGCCGGCCACCTGGACCATGCGGGAAAGAACGCCGGCGCCGCGGGTTGGGGCGGCAGCGGACCTCTGCTTTGGCTGCGGCACCTTGGGTTCCCCTCCTGGACGGCGTTCGCGCTTGACGCCGGTGTGGCCTGAACTACAGCTAGAATTGGCTGCGAGTAAGAATCCCAAACTTGACCATGAGCGCGTTGGCCGCCGGCGTTTCCTTCCTGCAGGATATCAAGCCGCGGTGCCGCTCCTGGTTCCGCCCGCCAAGGAGGACCCGTGCCCGAGTCAAAGCCGCGAAAAAAGACCGCCGGCGTCGCACAGCAGACGTCCGCCGCACAGGCTTACAAACCCAACCCCGTATGGTTCAAGCCGGTTATGTTCGGCCTGATGATTATCGGCCTGCTGTGGATCATCACCTTCTACATCAGCGAAGGCACCCTCCCCGTCCAGGCCTGGGCATCGTGGAACATCGTCGCCGGGTTCGGCATCGCCATCGCGGGCTTCCTGATGACGACACGCTGGCGTTCCTGATCAAGCATCACGCTGTGGGAATTACCCTGAGGGGCCGGTACACACTGTGTACCGGCCCCTCGTTAATATCCCGTTCCCCCGGGCGATCGATAATTCCGGCAGCACCATACCCCCGAGGAAGGATTCCAGATGACCCCGGCCGCCAACGGCACCGTGATCGGCGACGATGGATTCGCGCGGCCCGTGTGGGCCGCCGTAGACCCGATGCTGCGCGAGTACTACGACACCGAATGGGGCCTGCCGGTCCGTGATGAGCAGGGCCTGTACGAACGCATCAGCCTCGAGGCCTTCCAGGCCGGGCTCTCCTGGGCAACGATCCTCCGGAAGCGGCCGGCCTTCCGGGCTGCATTCCACGACTTCCAGCCCGACATCGTCGCCGCCTACACCGAGGATGATGTCCAGCGGCTGCTGCAGGACGCCGGAATAGTCCGGAACCGGCTCAAGATCCGCGCCGCCATCACGAACGCCCAGGCCACCATCGCGCTCCGGTCCGACGGCGGCCTGGTTGATTTCGTGTGGCAGTTCAAGCCGGACACCACTCCCGAGCCCACGGCCCTCGACCACATCCCGACCACCTCGGCGGAGTCGATCGCGCTGTCAAAGGCGCTGCGGAAGCGCGGGTTCGCCTTTGTCGGCCCCACCACCATGTATGCCCTCATGGAAGCCATCGGCATGGTCGACACGCACCTCTTGGACAGCCACCGGCGCGGCAGCTCCGGCATCTGGCCGCGCTGAGGCGTCCGCCTTCCACGGCAGCACTGCCGTGCACAGCTGTGGGGAAGGTTATCCACAATGTTGATAACTTTCGTGGAAAATTCTGCTCGCACCCTGCCATCCTGCCGCCCTCGCGCCCTCGGAGGGCCGGGACCTTCCCCGGATGGCGACCGGATTAAACCCCTGAAAGTTATTAACAGTGTGGATTTCCTGTGGATAAGCGGCACCCTCGCCCAGGGATCGGCCAAGCCGCGCCCTCGACGTCCGACGGCGGACCCCTCCCCGGTTTCCTCTTCGCGCCGGCGCTCGATTTCCGCACGGTCAGGGAAGTTATCCACATAGCAACAAGAGACTACCCACAACTTATCCACAGATGGGGATAACCCGGACAGCTATGTGGTTCAAGGACCTCCGTAGCCCGGAAAACAGGGGTTTTCCGTCCGGCTCCTGCGGAGACGAAGTTATTAACAATGTGAATAACGCTGTTGAAATCCGGCATCACCTCCAACGGCCAGCCGCACCGAAGCCCCTGCCGTACCTAAGGACGTGTGGCCGAGGCCTCCCGCTCCACAAAGACATCCGTCCCACGGGCAAAGTTGTCCACTTAACCACAGGACAACCCACAGGACTTATCCACAATTGTGGAGAAAGGAATCGCCCCCGGAGAAAATCGCCAGCCCGGGCGGCCAGATCGGCCATCGTCTGTGAAATACAGTCGTGTAAGTTACCAACAATGTGGATAACCCCTGTGGAAAACCCTTAGGCCGACACCTTGGGATGCGCGTGGACGGGAGGACATATCCATTCCTCGCGCCCCGGACCGGGCATAACCGGAATATGTCCACGCGCCGGCCCCTGCATGGGACATGTCCGGATCGGAGGTTTCGCGGGCTGCTGGGCCGGCCAGGACAACCGCCTGCCCACCCGATCAGGCCGGGGCTTACCGTGCTGGGCGTCCACGGGGCACCGGGCACCGGGCACCGGTGTTCTAGGACGTGGCCATGCGGAAGGCCGATGCGGCAACCAGCAGCACGAGGACAAGGGCCAGGCCGCCGGTCTGCAGCAGGCTTTGCCGGCGGCCGCGGGGCGAGTAGGCGATGACGGCCGCGCTCAGGGCTCCCGTGACCAGGCCGCCGAGATGGGCCTGCCACGCAATCCCCGGGACCATGAAGCCGATGACACCGTTGATGGCGATCAGTACCCACAGCTGTCTCGTGTCGCCGCCGCGGCGGTTTTGTACCACCATCATGGCGCCGAAGAGGCCGAAGATTGCACCGGAGGCCCCGATGACTCCCACCGGACCGTCCACGGGATAAACCGGCGTCAGCAGCAGGAAGCCGACCGAGCCGCCGATGGCGGACAAGAGGTAGACGGCAAGGAATCGGACCCGGCCCAGCAGCGGCTCCAGCGCCTGGCCGAAGATCCACAGCATGTACATGTTCAGCACAATGTGCAGAACGAAGCCCTGCGAATGAAGGAAGGCCGAGGTGAGCATCCGCCAGGGCTCGATGTCCGTGAAGGCGGGGGCGTAGGCGAACTCCTGGTAGATCCCGTCATTGGGGATCAGCCACTGCAGGACGTAAACCAGGGCGCACAGCCCGATGATAAGGAACGTGACCAGGGGCTTGCCGGTGGCCACCGTGCCGCCGTAAACCGTCCTGGCCTGCGGCGTCATACGTTTTGTTTCGTTGACGCAGTCAACACACTGGAATCCGACGGCGGCCGCCCGCTGGCAGTCCGGGCAGGCCGGGCGCCCGCAACGCTGGCAGCGCACATAGGCGGGCCGGTCCGGGTGCCGAGGGCACACCGGAATCTCCGCGGACGGCTCGGCCGCCGGAATTCCGTAGCTCATGGACTGGGCTTAGAGCTTAACGACGTCAATGCTGTTGATGGTGACGTCCTCGACCGGACGGTCGCCCATGCCGGTGCGGACACCCTCGATGGCGTCAACGACCTTCTTGGAATCCTCGTCCGCCACCTCGCCGAAGATGCTGTGCTTTCCCTGCAGCCAGCCGGTGGGGATGGTGGTGATGAAGAACTGGGATCCGTTGGTGCCGCGGCCCATCTGGATGCCGGCGTTGGCCATGGCCAGCTTGTAGGGCTCGTTGAAGGTCAGCTCCGGGTGGATTTCGTCGTCGAACTTGTAGCCCGGTCCGCCCACACCGCGGCCCAGCGGGTCGCCGGCCTGGATCATGAAGTCCTTGATGATGCGGTGGAAGATGGTGCCGTTGTACAGCGGCGTTCCGGTCTTATCCTCGCCGGTTTCGGGGTGGGTCCAGGCCTTCTCGCCGGTGGCGAGTCCGACGAAGTTTTCGACGGTCTTGGGAGCGTGGTTGCCGAAGAGGTTGACGACGATGTCGCCGAGGCTCGTGTGGATGGTTGCTTTTGCAGTTGCGATGGCAGTCATAGGGCCCATTCTTCCATGGCGGGGCAAAGCACACAGGGCCGAACAGCCAGTTCCGCGCTGGGTGAAATCACCCCGAAATCCGCCTGAAGAATAGCCGGTCCGGTCCCGGACACGTAGGCTAACAGCAGAACCGTCACATTAATCGGGAGGTAGTTGTGAAGAAATCGGATCGTATTGCCCGTGACCTTGAGCAGTCGGTCAGCACCGGCGTTGAGAACGCCAAGGACTGGGCGGCACCGCGGGTCGAGGCAGCCGTTAACTGGGCCGTTCCGCGCCTTCAGCATGGCATCGATAGCGCTTCTCCCAAGATCCAGGAGGGGCTCAAATCGGCAGCCCACAACCTGGCTGACGGCGTCGCCACCGTAACCCCGCGCATCCAGGACGGCCTGGCCCAGCTGGCGCCGAAGATCCACGACGCCGTGGAGGTCGCCACTCCGCGGCTCCACGAGGCCCTGGACAAGGCGACGCCGGTGATCGCCCAGGCCCGCGACAGGGTCGTCGTCGAATACCTGCCGAGGCTTTCGGACCAGATCGGCCACGCCTCCGAGGCCGTGCACCGCACGCTGGAAGGCGCGCCCGCCCATGTGGATGCCGTCGCCCAGAAGCTCGTCGACTCCGGTGTGGTGCACAACATCCAGGAGCAGGCGCAGACCGCGGGCAAGCATCTCAGGGCTGCGGCCGACCAGGCCAGCAAGGCCGTGAGCGGGGAACTGTCCCAGCCGCAGAAGCCCAAGCACCGCGGTCTGCTGATCTTCGGCGTCATCGCCGCTGCGGTCGCCGCCGGTGTTGCCGCCTGGAAGGCATCCAAGCCGGTCGAGGATCCGTGGAAGACCCCGACGCCGGTAACGCCTGCACCGGTGCCGGCGACCGCTGTCAACGAGGCCACTGTCAACGAGGCCACGGATGACGCGGCCAAAGAGGTCCACGAGGTTGCTGACGCGGCCGGTTCCGCCGCCGTTGCCGCTGCCGACACCGCCGCGGAGGTCTCCGCCGATCTCGCCGGCTCCGTGACGGACGCCGCCGCCGGTGTGGCCGGTGTGGCCGAAGAGGCCACGGACGCCGCCGAGGAAGCCAAAGAAGACGGCACGTCCAAGTAGCTTCAACTGCGGGCCGCTTGCAGCCCGCAAAGGGAGGGATTCCGTCGTGGACGGGATCCCTCCCTTCTTGTTGCCCCGTTGATGCTAGATTTGAGGAGATGTCACCCGATAGATCCTCCGAGGATGCCTTGAACGTTGCCGTGACGCCACCGGCCGTCTCCATTGTCATCCCGGCGTACAACGAGGAAAGCGTCATCCGGCAGTGCCTGATCGCCGCCGTGTACCAGTCCGTCCCCGCGCACGAGATCATCGTGGTGGACAACATGTCCAAAGACCGCACAGCTGACATCGTGGTGCAGATGCAGCAGGAGTATCCGGAGAGCCGGATCATCCTGCTCAGCCAGGACCTGGCCCAGGGCCTCATCCCCACCCGGAATTTCGGCCTGGACCACGCCACCGGCGAAGTCCTGGGCCGGATCGACGCAGACTCTGTGCTGGAACCCGACTGGGTTGAACAGGTGCAAAAGGCCTTCGCGGATGGGTCCGTCCATGCGGCCACGGGACCGGTAGTCTACTACGACATGCCGATGCGCCGCTTCGGTCTCAAGGCCGATGACAAGATGCGCCAACTGATGCTCAAGCTCGCGAAACATCAGTATCACTTCCTCTTTGGGTCCAATATGGCCCTGCGCCGCTCCGCCTGGGAAATCATCCGTACCGAGACCTGCCGGGATGAAAAGGACGAGATGCATGAGGATATTGACCTATCCCTGCACCTGGCCGACCATGAGCTGCGCATCCAGTACTGGCCGCAGATGGTTTCCGGAATGTCCGCGCGCCGGCTCGAGGATTCGCCCCGCGACTACCGCTATTACGTGACGCGCTTCGACCGCACGTACAAGGCGCACAACGTCAAGAAAATGGCGCTCAAGGCGCCCATGGTCGTCTTCTTCTCGGTGTACTTCCCGGCGAAGCTGCTGCGGGCCATCCACACGGTCAATACTGCCCAGCCCGCACGCCGCGGCGGCCAGTAGCCGCCGTCGCCGTCAGTCGGTTCCGAGTTCCGCCAGCCGGGCGGCATTGCGTCTGACCGACCGGGAGCTCCGCTGTCCGGCGACCACGACGGCGAGCCCCACCAGGATCATCGCCAGTCCCCCGTAGGTCCCGGCGGGCAGCTTTTCCGCCAGAAACGCCGCAGCAAGCAGTGCTGCGCCGGGAATCTCCAGCAGGATGATCATGGACACCAGCAGCGGGCTCATCGTCGCAAGCAGGTGGTTGAAAGCAGTGTGCCCCACCAGCTGGGCGCACACGGTGATGGCGAGGATGCCCAGCCAGCCGGCGGCGTCGAACCCTGCGAGAGGCTGCTGCGCGACCAGCGCCAATACCGCGACCAGCGCGGCACACATGCCGTAGCACAGCGTCGTGTAGACGCCGGTACCCATCGTCTGCCGGGCCTTCCCGCCCGCCAGGGTGTAGATGCCGGCCAGGGCGCCTCCAGCCACGGCGAGAAGGTCTCCCAGCAGGGCATCCGGCGAGGCGCCCATATCGAACCCCGTGATGGCCACGACACCGCCAAAGGCGATGCCGAGGCCGGCCAGCACCGGCCACCGGTGCCGGACTCCCCGGAACAGCTGGAAGACGGCAATCCAGCCGGACTGCAGGCAGACCAGCGCCGTGGCTGCAGCGACGGAGGTCAGCTGCAGGGAGGTGATGAAACAGGCGAAATGCAATGCCAGGGCAACGGCGGCCGCCAGTGACCAGCGGAACTCCACGGCCGTGACGCGGGCGAACTGGCGCGGCTGCCGGATCAGAACGGGCGCGGCCATCACGGCAGCCCCGATGGCGTTGCGCCAAAAAGCGATGGCGAGGGCACTGACGGACGTCGCGCCCAGGGTGGCTGCGATGAGCGGGCCGGAGGACGCCACCCCCAGCACCCCGAGGGCGGCAAGGAAGAAGTTCACGGTCCAACAGTAGTGGGGCGCGAAGGGTGGCCGGTGGCGAATGTCCGGATCCTTGGCGGCCGCCGGCGGCGGTGCCGGTCTTAAATCCGTTCTCACCATCCTCCACAAAGGAGACCATCATGGCTTCGACCATCCGCAAGAACCTGGACAATCCGGAGGAAACCCGCCCGTCAACGACGGGATGGGTCAGGTGGAGCTCGTTAATCTCGACGCCGGCGCCGTGGCCCGGGCGACGTTCCTGCCTGGATGGAAATGGTCCCAGCACGTCAAACCGATGGTCCAGACGGACAGCTGCATGGTTGCCCACAAGGGCTACACCGTCTCGGGCCGCCTCAAGGTCGTCATGGACGACGGCGAGGAAAGCGAGTTCGGCCCGGGCGGCTTCGGCGTAATACCCCCGGGGCACGACCCATGGGTAGTGGGCGACGAGCCGTACGTCTTCATCGACTGGCGGGGCATGGAGGACTATGCCAAGCCCAAGGAATGAGGCAGCCCGCCGTCGACCGGATCTGGCAAATGCAAAAGGCCCCGGACTGCGTTTCCGCAATCCGGGGCCTTTCTTATGGTGGAGGCACGGGGACTCGAACCCCGAACCCCCTGCTTGCAAAGCAGGTGCGCTACCAATTGCGCCATGCCCCCATAAGAAGCAACCCGACAATCATATCTTGGTTCCGGAAGCCACTTTCATGCCTCCGTACCGGTAATCCCGACTAGTCAACCGTATCGGTTGATTCGCTCCAGACCGTCTTCCGGGCTTCGGATTCCTGCACTCTCCTGTAGAGCAGGACGCCTGCGATCGTAGCTGCAATAACCAGCAACTTCTTCACTTGCACCCCGTTCCGGCCCACTTGACCCTGGACCATCACCTCAACCTCTACAGAACCTGTACAGGTTCCGTGGGCGTACCAGGACTTGAACCTGGGACCTCTTCGTTATCAGCGAAGCGCTCTAACCGCCTGAGCTATACGCCCCGATGCCTCATCGGGCCGAGATATGACTGTACAGCACATCCCGGCCCGATCTCAAATCGAGGCTATTTTCCCGGGAAAATCGGGAAAAATACTGGTCCTAGTCGTCCGTGAGGGTGACGCCGATGCCGCCGACCAGGGTCGCGGAGATGTTGTACAGCACCGCCGAGAGCACGGAGAGGGCCGTCAGCAGCACCACGTTGATCACGGCGATGATGGTGGCGAAGGAAGCCACCTGGCCCAGCGAGGCGACCTTCTTGAGTTCGAAGCCGCCGCCCTCCGAGCCGGCCAGGGTTCCGAGCAGGCTGTCCACCTGGTCAAAGATCCCGGTCAGGTCCAGCACTGTCCAAAGTACGATCGCGGCCACGACGGTCACGATGCCCAAGGCCACCGAGAGCAGGAACGCCATCTTCAGGACGGACCATGGCTCCACCTTGCTGACCAGCAGGCGGGCACGGCGCACCTTCGCCTTGGGCGCCGGCTTGATCAGGCCCGCCTGCTGGTCGGGCCGCTGCCCGGAAAACTGCGGACGCTGTCCCGGCGCTGCAGGGCGTTGGCCCTGCACAGGCCGCTGTCCGGGGGCCGGCGGACGCTGTGTTGAATCCGGGGCCAGGCCGGGCACGCCCGGGCGCTGCTGCGGACGCGTGGGAGCCCCCACGCGCGGGGCGGCTGCAGGCTGCCGCGTTCCGCCAGGAACGCCGCTGCCTGGCTTGGGATATGAGTCGGAATTACTCACTCGTTACCTCCGGTATTGTCTTCGTCCAGCTCGGCATTGCCCGATTCATCTGACTCCGGGGCCGGTACTGATTCTGCCTCTGCGGACCGCTCATGTGATCCGGTATTTTCAGCCAACGTTACGTCATCGTCCGATTCGTCGCCGTCCAGACCGCGTTCGCTGTTGCGCGCAACCTCGATGATGCGGTCGTTCTTGTCAGGCTTGGCAAAGATGACGCCCATGGTGTCCCTGCCCTTGGCGGGCACACCGGCCACCGAGGAACGGACCACCTTGCCGCCCTCCATGACCACCAGTACTTCATCCTCTTCCTGGACAATCAGGGCGCCCACGAGGTGTCCGCGCTCCTCCTGGTACTTGCCCACCTTGATGCCGAGTCCACCGCGGCCCTGGAGCCGGTATTCCTCCACCGCGGTGCGTTTGGCGTAGCCACCTTCGGTGACGATGAAGACGAACGAACCGTCCTTGACGACGTCGGCTGCCAGCAGTTCATCGTCCTCACGGAACTTCATTCCGGTCACACCCGACGTTGCCCGGCCCATGGGGCGCAAGGCTTCATCGGTCGCGGTGAAGCGGATGGACTGGCCCATGCGGGACACCAGCATCAGGTCATCGGTTTCCGAGACCAGCTGGGCGGATACCAACTCGTCGCCGTCACGCAGGTTGATCGCGATGACGCCGGCGGACCGGTTGGTGTCATAGTCCTCCAGCCGGGTCTTCTTGACGAGACCGCGTTTGGTGGCGAGCACGAGGTAGGGTGAGTGCTGGTAGTCCCGGAGGTCCAGCACCTGGGCGATGTGCTCATCGGGCTGGAAGGCCAGCAGGTTGGCCACGTGCTGGCCCTTGGCATCACGTCCGGCTTCCGCGAGTTCGTAGGCCTTGGCCCGGTAGACGCGTCCCAGGTTGGTGAAGAACAGCAGCCAGTGGTGCGTCGTCGTGACGAAGAAGTGTTCGACGACGTCATCGCCGCGCAGCTGGGCGCCCTTGATCCCCTTGCCGCCGCGCTGCTGCGAGCGGTAGTTGTCACTGCGGGTGCGCTTGACATAGCCGCCGCGGGTGATGGTGACGACCATTTCCTCTTCGGGGATCAGGTCTTCCATGGACATGTCGCCGTCGAAGCCCAGCAGGACCTTGGTGCGGCGGTCGTCGCCGTGCTTGGCGACGATCTCGGCGAGCTCGTTGCTGATGATTTCGCGCTGGCGCACCTCGGAGGCCAGGATCGAGTTGTACTCGGTGATCATGGCTTCCAGCTCCGCGTGGCGGTCCTGGATCTTCTGGCGTTCCAGGGCCGCCAGCCGGCGGAGCTGCATGTCCAGGATCGCCCGGGCCTGGAGCTCGTCAATGTCCAGCAGCTGCATCAGGCCATCGCGGGCCGCCTCGGTGGTGTTGGATGCGCGGATCAGGGCAATGACCTCATCCAGCATGTCCAGCGCCTTGAGCAGGGCGCGCAGGATGTGCGCTTCCTCCTCGGCCTTGCGGAGGCGGTAGCGCGTCCTGCGGGCGATGACGTCCAGCTGGTGGGTTACCCAGTGGCGGATGAACGCGTCAAGGCTCAGTGTGCGGGGCACCCCGTCGACAATCGCCAGCATGTTCGCGGCGAAGTTGTCCTGCAGCTGGGTGTGCTTGTAGAGGTTGTTCAGCACGACCTTGGCGACGGCGTCGCGCTTGAGCACGATCACGAGGCGCTGGCCCGTGCGTCCGGAGGTTTCGTCGCGGAGGTCGGCGATTCCCGAGATCTTGCCGTCCTTGACAAGTTCCGCGATCTTGATGGCCAGGTTGTCCGGGTTGGCCTGGTAGGGCAGTTCCGTGACGACGAGGCAGGTGCGGCCCTGGAGTTCCTCCACGTTGACGACGGCCCGCATGGTGATCGAGCCGCGGCCCGTGCGGTAAGCATCCTCGATCCCTTTGTGGCCCAGGATCGTGGCGCCTGTCGGGAAGTCGGGTCCCTTGATGCGCTGGATCAGCTCTTCGAGCAGTTCCTCGCGGCTGGCTGTCGGGTTGGCCAGGTACCACTGGACGCCGTCAGCCACCTCCCGGAGGTTGTGCGGGGGGATATTGGTGGCCATGCCGACGGCGATGCCCGAGGAGCCGTTGACCAGCAGGTTCGGGAAACGCGACGGCAGGATCGTGGGTTCCTGGTTCTTGCCGTCGTAGTTGTCCTGGAAGTCGACGGTTTCCTCGTCGATGTCGCGGACCATCTCCATCGCAAGCGGGGCCATCTTGGTTTCGGTGTACCGCGGTGCGGCTGCCCCGTCGTTGCCGGGCGAGCCGAAGTTGCCCTGTCCCAGCGCCAACGGGTAACGCATGGTCCAGTCCTGGATCAGCCGGACCAGCGCATCATAGATGGCCGTGTCACCGTGCGGGTGGTACTGGCCCATGACCTCGCCGACCACGCGGGCGCATTTGTTGAACGAGCGCTCCGGGCGGTAACCGCCGTCGAACATCGCGTACAGCACACGGCGGTGGACAGGCTTGAGACCGTCTCGGACGTCCGGCAGGGCACGTCCCACGATCACCGCCATCGCATAGTCGAGGTAGGAGCGCTGCATTTCGGTCTGCAGATCCACCTGTTCGATGCGGTCTACCAGCACATCACCCTCTAGGACGGGTTCGGCGGCATCGGCAGATTCGGCCGGAACCTCGGGTGTTTCGTCACTCATAGTCTATATTTTCCGTTTCAGGTATATATCAGTCCAGGAATATTCAAGGGCTGGTGGCCGCTAGATATCGAGGAACCGAACGTCCTTGGCGTTCTGCTGAATGAAGTTCCGGCGGGATTCCACGTCCTCGCCCATCAATACGGAGAAGGTCTGGTCTGCCGCCAAGGCATCATCCATGGTGACCTGCAGCAGCGTGCGGTGGTCCGGATCCATGGTGGTGTCCCAGAGTTCGGTGTAGTCCATTTCGCCGAGGCCCTTGTAGCGCTGGATCCCGTTGTCCTTGGGGATACGGCGGCCGGCGGCCTGGCCGGAGAGAAGTTTGGCATCGCGTTCGCGGTCGCTGTAGACGTAGTCGTGCGGGGCGTTCGACCACTTGATCCGGTACAGCGGCGGCTGGGCGAGGTAGACGTAGCCGTTTTCGATCAGCGGGCGCATATAGCGGAACAGCAGGGTCATCAGCAGTGTGGTGATGTGCTGGCCGTCGACGTCGGCATCGGCCATCAGGACGATCTTGTGATAGCGCAGCTTGGCGAGGTCGAAGTCCTCGCCGATCCCGGTGCCAAAGGCCGTGATCATGGACTGGACCTCGGCGTTGCCCAGTGCCTTGTCCAGCCTGGCCCGCTCCACGTTCAGGATCTTCCCACGCAGCGGCAGGATCGCCTGGGTTGCCGGGTTGCGGCCGCGCTTGGCGGAACCGCCGGCGGAATCGCCCTCCACGATGTAGACCTCGCACTTCGAGGGATCCTTGGACGAGCAATCGGAGAGTTTTCCGGGCATGCCGAACGACTCCAGCGGGCTCTTGCGGCGTGCGTTGTCCCGGGCCTTGCGGGCAGCCATCCGGGCCTGGGCCGCGGAAATCGCCTTGCGGATGACGTCACGGGCCGGACCGGGATTACGTTCCAGCCAGTCTCCGAGCCCATCCGTAACGACGCGCTGGACGAAGCCCTTGACCTCGGAATTGCCAAGCTTTGTCTTGGTCTGCCCCTCAAACTGGGGCTCCGCCAGCTTGACGGAGATGACCGCTGTCAGGCCCTCACGGATGTCGTCACCGGTGAGGTTGTCATCCTTTTCCTTGATGATGCTCTTCTCCCGCGCATAGCGGTTGATCAGCGATGTCATCGCGGCGCGGAACCCCTCTTCGTGGGTGCCGCCCTCGTGGGTGTTGATGGTGTTGGCGTAGGTATGGACGCTCTCGGAATACGCGGTGGTCCACTGCATCGCCATTTCCAGCGCGATGTGGCGTTCCTTGTCCTCGGTTTCGAAGGAGATGACGTCCTCGTGGACCACATCGACCTTTTTACCGGAGTTCAAATGCTTGACGTAGTCCAGCAGCCCGTCGTCGTACTGGTAGACGACCGTGTGGTGCTCGGCGGGGACTTCGCCTTCGGTGGGAACCGCATCGAGGTCCAGGTCCGCGTCCTCGGACGGTTCCCCGGCGGGCTGGCGTTCGTCGGTCAGCGTGATGCGAAGGCCCTTGTTCAGGAAGGCCATCTGCTGGAAGCGGGCCCGCAGCGTCTCAAAGTCGAATTCCGTGCTCTCAAAGATGCTGGCATCCGGGTAGAACGTCTGCGTCGTGCCGGTCTCGGTGGTTTCCCCGCCCTTGACCAGTCCGCCCTGCGGCTTGCCGCCGTCGGCGAATGTCATCCGCCAGACGTGGCCCTGCCGGCGGACCTCCGTCTCGACGCGGCTGGAGAGCGCGTTGACCACCGAAATGCCGACGCCGTGCAGGCCGCCGGACACGGCATAGCCGCCGCCGCCGAACTTGCCGCCCGCGTGCAGGATGGTCATAACGACTTCGACTGTGGGCTTGTGCTCCGTCGGGTGCATGTCGACCGGGATGCCGCGGCCGTTGTCGACCACCTTGACCCCGCCGTCGGCCTGCAGAACGATTTCAATGTGGGTGCAGTAGCCGGCCAGGGCTTCGTCGACCGAGTTGTCAACGACTTCATAGACCAGGTGGTGCAATCCGCGCGGACCCGTGGATCCGATATACATGCCCGGGCGTTTGCGGACGGCTTCCAGTCCCTCCAGCACCGTAATATCGCTGGCTCCGTACCCATGACGGGTATCGGCCTCCGGGGTATCGGCCTCCGGCAGCGCATCAGCCGTGAGGGCGTCCTCCGCTGCTGGTTCCACTGCCGGGATATCTGCATTGTCGTTAGCCACAGGCGCTTTCGACTCCTCTTTATTCGTTGAAGGCCGGCCGTTGCCACTTCCCGGGGGAAAGGCTTTTGCCAACAGGCACGTCGCTGACTGCACCGGCTGGTCCGCTGACTCGAGGAACCGTCCGCCGCACGCAGACATTGCGTCGGAAACGGACTCAGTCAACGTTTCACCGGCGCCCAGTTATCTACCACAATTCTACCGTGCGAGGGAGCGTTATCCCGCATTCCGAGGCCTCAAACGCGCTGGAAAGTGCCGCTGGGAGGCCGTTGGCTCCCCCTGCACGGCGTTAGGGGTCCTGCCCTAGGTTCCTATACGGCTCCCGGGCGTTAAAGCGCCCTACACGCGGCTTGCGGAATTTTCAAGCATTTTTGCAAGGAGTGCTTCAGATCCGGAGGCTTCCGGCACGGCGTAACTACCCGTAGGTGTCCCGGGGACCGCGGCCGTTGACTGTCCGGATGCCCTTCCGCCAGCTCGGCGCGGCGGGGCCGAGGACCTTGATGCTGGTCACGATGCCGTCGCCCAATTCGGTGCGGAACTTTTCCAGCAGGCTCAGGCTCAACAGGCGAAGCTGCGTGGCCCAGGCCGTGGAATCACACCGCACGTGCAGGGTCGTGTTCTCGAAACTCTCGGGGGTGCAGTGGGCTGAGATTTCCGGTCCCACCAGGGTTCCCCATTGAGCCATCACGGAACCAACCGCCACCGGTGAACTCCAGCCGCGTTCCGCGACGAGGCGCCCAACGACCTTTCCCAACCCCAGCGGGTCACGTCCGGTGGAGTGGAACTGCCGAAATCCGCGGGTCCCACCGATGCCGCGGCCGGGTTTCTGCGGGCTGGAACCGGGCCGTGGCGGGGCCTTCCGCCGGATCTCCCCGCGGGCAGCGGCCGCGTCGCGCATCCTGTTCAAAGCCGCCTGGGCAGCATCGATGTCATCGGGGTCGCGGCCCGGTTGCAGGCCGCCGTCGGTGTCCTTATTCATCGATATTCCGGCTCATCGATTCCTCCCGGGATGACCTTCACCCGCCGTCCGGCCAGCTCCGCCGGGATATCGTCCTCGACGGCGGCAGTGACCAATACCTGCTCGGCACCGGATACTATTGCCGCCAGTTTACGCCGCCGCTGGACATCCAGCTCGGCAAAAACATCATCCAGGATCAGGATCGGCGCGGAACCGCCGGTCCGGGCGTCGTCCAGCATCACATAGTACGAGGCCAGCCGGAGGGACAGGCACATGGACCAGGTTTCCCCGTGGGAGGCATAGCCCTTGGCCGGTGCCACGCCCAACACGAGTTCGAGCTCATCGCGGTGCGGCCCGACCAGCGAGATGCCCCGCTCCAGTTCTTTGCGGCGCGATGCCGCGAAGGCCTGGACATAACGGTCCGTCAGCTCATCGATCGAAAGCAAACGGAGATCTTCAGCCTGCCCGGTCCCGTCTGTGGCGGCGGGCGCGGGGCCGTCGTCCTCTGTAGCATGCTGCAGCGTGGAGCGGTAGATGGCGCCGGCTTCCTTCGACCCGTCGGTGAGCTGGGCGTAGGCGTTCTTCAGGTGCGGACGCAGCCGCTCCACCAGTTCAAGCCGCGCGTGCAGCAGTTCCGCACCGGCCCTCGCCATGTGCTGGTCCCAGACGTCGAGCGTGGCTTCATGGGCGGAGCTGAACTTGCCGCTCCGGCCCGATTTGAGCAGCGCATTGCGCTGTTTCAGGACCCGGTCATAGTCGCCCCGGGTGGCAGCATGGCGCGGGATCAGGCTGACGAGGAGGTCGTCAAGGAATCGCCTGCGGTTCGACGGATCGCCCTTGACCAGGGCCAGATCCTCCGGCGCGAAGAGTACGGTCTGGCAGATGCCGAGGATGTCGCGGGCGCGCACAGGATTGCTCCGGTTGATCCGTGCACGGTTGGCACGGCTGGCGTTGATTTCGAGCTCCAGGACGGTGGACTGCCCGCCGCGCACCAGCTTGGCCCGGATCATCGCCCTTTCCGTGCCGAAACGAAGCAGCGGGGCATCGGAACTGACCCGGTGCGAGCTGAGCGTGGCAAGGTAGCCGATCGCTTCCATCAGGTTGGTCTTGCCGATCCCGTTGGACCCGACAAGGACGGTGACGCCAGGCTCGAGGCTCAGGTCCACCTGGGCGTAACTGCGGAAATCAAACAGGGAGAGTTTTTCTAGATACACGCCGGGTTCAGGATCTCAGGGCGGAACTATTTCGCCGGACGGGTGGAATGCCCGCCGAACTGGTGGCGCAAGGCCGAAACCATCTTCATTGCCGGCGAAGTGTCCTCCCGGGAGGAGAAGCGGGCGAACAGTGCCGCCGTGATGGCCGGTGCGGGCACCGCATTGGCGATGGCCTCCTCGACGGTCCAGCGTCCTTCGCCGGAATCCTCGACGTAGTCGTCAATGGATTCCAAGCCCGGGTCTTCATCGAGCGCCTTGACCATCAGGTCCAGCAGCCAGGACCGCACGACGGTGCCTTTCTGCCAGGCCCGGAAGGTTCCCGGAAGATCGGTGACGATGTCCTTCGCGGCGAGGAGTTCGTAGCCTTCCGCGTATGCCTGCATCAGGCCATATTCGATTCCGTTGTGGACCATCTTGGCGTAGTGCCCGGCGCCGATCCCGCCGACGTGGACGAAGCTGTCGGCGCGGTCGCCTTCGGGACGAAGAACGTCGAAGACCGGCAGGGCACGTTCGATGTCCGCTGCGTCCCCGCCTGCCATCAGGCCGTAGCCGTTCTGAAGCCCCCAGACACCGCCCGAAACCCCGCAATCGGCGAAACGGATGCTCTTTTGGGCCAGGGCCGCGCCGTGTTTCTGGTCCTCGGTGAAGCGGGAGTTGCCGCCGTCGATCACGAGGTCCCCGGCGTCGAGCTTGTTGCCGAGTTCGGTGATCACGGCGTCGGTGATGTCGCCTGACGGGACCATCACCCAGATGAGTCGCGGCGCCGGCACAGCGGCGATGAGCTCGTCGATGCTTGCGACGTCGGTGACGTCGGTGTTGCGGTCAAAACCCGTCACTTGGATTCCACCGTTGCGCATCCGTTCGCGCATGTTGAAACCCATTTTTCCAAGGCCGATCAGTCCGATGTGCACGGTATGAACTCTTTTCTGCGCTGGGGTATTTCAGGCTGGAACGTCACCCAACTGGCTCGCACTAGTTGCCGTTTTGAGGGTTCAAAACGACAACGTCTGTGAGCTAGTTGGGGAGCCGGACCGGCATGACCAGGTAGCGGTAATCGCCCTGGTCCTCGCCGTCCGCGTCTTGCTGGGCCGTGATCATCGCCGGCTTCGGGGCAGCTGTGAAGGAGAAGCGCACGAACTTGGTTTCGATGACGCTCAGGCCCTCGATCAGGTAATGCGGGTTGAAGGCAACCGTGATGTCATCGCCGGTCAGCTGGGCCTCGAGCTCTTCCGAGGCCTGGGCATCTTCCCCGGTGCCTGCGTCCAGATGCAGCTGGCCCTGGGTGAACGCGAGCCGGACGGGGGTGTTGCGTTCGGCCACGAGGGAGACACGGCGCACTGCATCGACCAGTTCCTGGGACTGGACCGTGGCGTGGATCGGGGTTGATTCCGGAAAGAGCGAGCGGATCTTGGGGTAGTCGCCGTCGACCAGGAGCGAGGTCGTGGTGCGGCCGCCGCTTTCGAAGCCGATGAGCCGGCTGTCGTCTTCGGCAAGGGCGAGGTTGATGTCGCCGCTGCTGCCGAGGGTCTTCGCCACTTCGTTGAGCGTTTTTGCCTTGACCAGGGCTGTGGTGGAAATTCCCGGGGTGACAGGCTTCCAGGGCAGTTCGCGCATGGCCAGACGATAGCGGTCCGTTGCGAGGAGCGTGATGAGATCGTCCTCGATCTCCATCCGGACGCCGGTGAGGATCGGGAGGGTGTCGTCCTTGCTGGCAGCGATGATCACCTGGGAAACCGCCTGGGCGAAGGTGTCGCCCGGCACGGTGCCGCTGATCGGCGGCAGGGCAGGCAACGGCGGGTATTCGGCTTCCGGCATGGTGGCCAGGTGGAAGCTGCTTCGGCGGCAGCTCAGAGTGACCTTGTTGCCGTCGGTTTCGATGTCGACGGGAGCGGATGGCAGGCTGCGGCAGATATCGGCGAGCAAGCGTCCGGAGACCAGGATGGTGCCCTCGGTGGTGATGTCGGCAGGGATTTCGAGCCTCGCAGAGGTTTCATAATCGAAACTCGAGAGGCTGACGGTGCCCGCTTCGGCCTTGAGCAGCAGGCCCGAAAGTACCGGCACTGGCGGCCGCGGAGACAACGACCGGGCGGTCCAGGTCACGGCCTCGGCCAGGACGTCCCGCTCGACTCTGAACTTCACGGAAGGGTGCCGCCTTTCATTGCTGCTGTCATCGCCAAAAACATCGAACCGTAAGGGCTCCGGCAGGGCCGGGCTCCATCACAAAGGGAAGTGCCTCCCGTTCCGGGTGCCGCGGGCCAGTTGTGAACCACAAGTTTTTCCGGGACGGACGCACTGCAGACAGCTTAGCCCCATGATGTGAGTTTCTCCCATCCCCGGGTTGCACCGCTGGTGCTCCGGCAGGCTGTTCCTGGCTCCGTTCTTCGCCGTTGTCGGGGACGGCCAGGCCGTGTCAGGGGGGCCGGACAAGAAACTGTTGTTTGAGGGAATTTCATTTTCTTGGGATTAGTAGTGTTAATAACTGCTGTGGAAACTGTGGATAACTCCGTTTCGCGGTGCCGTTCCGCGGTTAAGCCCTGTTCATGGACTGTGGGTTCAGCAGGTTTTAAACAGGCTGTGGATGGGGACAACTTTTTCGGCTGATTCGCTGATCCACAGACGCCTTAAGGGTTTTAAGCCCATTAACCGCGGTTGTCCCCTTAACTATCCACAGGGTTGTCCACAGGTGCCTGTTAATAAGGTAGGAGTGTGTGACCGGACGGCTCAGGAATTGCGCTGCTGCTGCTTGATCCGGTTGGTCAGCTCGGTCACCTGGTTGTAGATCACACGGCGTTCGGCCATCAGTTCGCGGATCTTGCGGTCCGCATGGATCACCGTGGTGTGGTCGCGGCCGCCGAGCTCCTGGCCGATCTTGGGAAGGGACATGTCCGTGAGCTCGCGGCACAGGTACATGGCGATCTGCCGTGCGGTGACCAGGGTGCGGGTGCGGGATTTGCTGCAGAGCTCTTCCATGCTGAGCTTGAAGTAGTCCGCCGTCTGCGTCAGGATCTGCGCGGAGGTGATTTCCTGGGCGCCGTCATCGGTGATGAGGTCCTTGAGGACCATTTCGGCCAGGGCCACATCGACCGGCTGGCGGTTCAGGCTGGCGAACGCGGTGACCCGGATCAGGGCGCCCTCGAGTTCGCGGATGTTGCTGGAAATCTTGGATGCGATGTATTCCAGGGCATCATCCGGTGCGGAGAGACCCTCGCTGAGGGCCTTCTTCCGGAGAATCGCTATCCGGGTTTCCAGCTCGGGCGGCTGGATGTCCGTCAGCAGGCCCCACTCGAAGCGTGATTTCATCCGGTCTTCGAAACCCGCCAGGAGCTTGGGCGGCTGGTCGGAGGTGATGACGACCTGCTTGTTGTTGTTGTGCAGGGCATTGAAGGTGTGGAAGAACTCCTCCAGCGTCCGGTCCTTGCCGGCCAGGAACTGGATGTCATCAATGAGCAGGACATCGACGTTGCGGTAGGTGGTCTTGAAGCTGGTGCCTTCGTCGTCCCGGATGGAGTTGATGAAGTCGTTGGTGAATTCCTCGGAGTTCACGTACCTGACGCGGATGCCGCTGTAGAGCCGGCGGGCATAGTGGCCGATCGCGTGCAGCAGGTGGGTCTTGCCCAGTCCGGAATCGCCGTAGATGAACAATGGGTTGTAGGCCTTCGCCGGTGCCTCGGCGACGGCGACGGCGGCCGCATGGGCGAAACGGTTGGAGGATCCGATCACGAAGGTGTCGAAGACGTACTTCGGATTGAGGCGGCCGAATTCGTGGGAGGTGCTAGGCAGCATCGGCTGCGGCTTGAGCTCCACCGTGGGGTCCGCCCCGCGGGAAAGTTCGACGGCGGGTTCCGGTTCAGTGTGCAGCGGCACCAGATCGGTGTCGACGTCGATCGCACAGCGGATTTCGTCGGAGAAGACATTCCGGAGGGCGTCGTCGAGGGCTTCCTTGACCTGGGTCTGCAGGACCTCCCGGGTCAGTTCGTTCGGCACTGCCACGAGAAGGGTGGAGCCGATCAGTCCTTGCGCCTGGGCGAGGATAACGAAGCCGCGCTGCCGGGGTGAGACACGGTGGTCGTTCTCGAGAAGGCTCACTACTCGCCGCCAGGAACTTCCGACAGTGTTGGCTTGGTTGGCTTCGTCTACTGTCATCAATCAGTTCCTCAAACTTGCTTGTCTGCATTAACTGCAGCCACAAGTCGTGAACCAGTGCCCTGGCCCCGGCTTCATCCACAGGGTTATGCACAGTCCGTGGATAATCGGCTACTGAGCCACTCTAGGGGATCAAAAGCCTAGAAGATAGCTGGGTTGAGGCCTGTGGATAATTACACCGTTGTGGTTCTGGATCGGGCCCTGTGACCCATTTCATCCACAGGCTGGCACGTAAGTTAGCCACAGCTGGGGATAGTCTGCGAAGCGACCCCCGGTTTGACTCTCGGTGGGATTTTGCCCTAACGTTGTGAAGTCCTTTGTGTCCGCTTTCCGCCCTAATTTGAATCTCTCCCTGACGCTCCGCGTCTTGCGAGTCCAGGGCAGCGGCACATACACATAAGCGTCGGCCAGTTCTTCCCCTTGATCGGGTGGGCGCACCTTTGATCCACTGGAGTAACTAACGTGAGCAAGCGGACTTTTCAGCCGAATAACCGCCGTCGAGCCAAGAAGCACGGCTTCCGCCTTCGTATGCGTACCCGTGCCGGCCGTGCCATCCTGGCAGCCCGTCGTGGCAAGGGCCGCACCGAACTGTCGGCCTAAATACTGACTCGTCGGTCCACATCCCTGTGCGAGTTGAACGGTGCTAGCCACCCGGAACCGTCTAAGGACATCAACCGATTTTTCAACAACTGTACGTTCCGGCGTCCGCAATGGACGCCGGAACTTAGTGTTATATACGGCAGCTTGCGCTGCCGATGAACCAAGCCGGATCGGATTCATCGTTTCCAAGAGTGTCGGGAACGCTGTTGTCAGGAACCTCGTTAAGAGGAGACTGAGAGAAGCCGGCGCCTTGTCGTTGCAGAAATACGGCAGTGGGTTCGCCATCGTGGTCAGGGCCCTGCCCGCCGCGGCGGGGGCCAGCTGGGACCAACTGCTTGCCGACTATGACGCCGCTTTGGAAACAACGATGAAACGGCTGGGCAGCCGCCTTCCCCAGGCTGCTTCATCAGTTTCTGACGAGATAACACAGGAAGGGACCCCGCGTGCGTAACTCAACTGCCGCCGTCCCTCATCTGAAATCAGCGGCTCTGGTATCAGCCCTGCTCTGGTTGGGCACTGCCCTCTGGAACCTGCCGCGCAATATCCTCATTCTGCTGCTGATGGCCTACCGCAAGGTGATTTCACCGCTGTACGGCCAGGTATGCCGCTTCTTCCCCAGCTGCTCGGCCTACGCCCTGGAGGCGATCACGGTCCATGGTGCTGTGAAGGGAAGCTGGCTCGCTGCCCGGCGCCTGGCGCGCTGCCATCCCTGGAACGCCGGTGGAGTGGACCACGTCCCCGCCGGCCACCGGGAGTGGCCCGAAGACCGCACCCCCACAATTGTTGTGTTGAACAACCCGGACAAGTACCTGGCTGCTCAGTCTGATGGAGAAGGCCGCTTTGCGGCCTGACGAATAGGGATATCGTATGGACTTCTTTGGAACAATCATGTTTCCGTTCAAGTGGCTGGTCTCGGTCATTATGGTCGGATTCCATGACGGACTGAGCGTCATCGGCTTGCCGGCGGCCAACGGCTGGACGTGGACGCTGTCCATCATCGGGCTGGTGCTGGTCATCCGCGCCGCCCTGATTCCGGTCTTCGTCAAGCAGATCAAGGCCCAGCGTGGCATGCAGTTGCTGCAGCCTGACCTGAAGAAGATGCAGGACAAGTACAAGGGCAAGACCGACCAGCTGTCCCGCCAGGCCATGGCGCAGGAGCAGATGGCCCTGTACAAGAAGCACGGCACCAACCCGTTCTCGGCCTGCCTGCCCATGCTGATCCAGATGCCGTTTTTCTTCGCCCTGTTCCAGGTTCTTTCCGGCATCAGCACCGCCAAGGCGGGCGGCCAGGGTATCGGCGCCATGAGCGTCGAGCAGGTCAAGCAGTTCGACGAGTCAAGCATCTTCGGCGCTCCGCTGTCGGCCTCCCTCCTGCATGGCGGCGGCGGGGACCAGGAAATGGTCGTATGGGTTCTCTCGATCGTGATGATCCTGGCCATGACGGCCTCGCAGTTCATCACGCAGAAGCAGATCATGGCCAAGAACATGTCCGAAGAGGCCATGGCCAGCCCGTTCATGCGCCAGCAGAAGATGATGCTCTACATCCTGCCGCTCGTCTTTGGCGTGGGTGGCATCAACTTCCCGATCGGTGTCCTGATCTACTGGACCACCACCAACCTCTGGACCATGGGCCAGCAGTTCTTCGTGATCCGCCGGATGCCGACGCCGGGATCCCCCGCAGCGAAGGCACTTGCTGAGCGCAGGGCCGCCCGGGGCCTGCCGGCCCTGCCGCTGATGGGTGCCAAGAAGGCCGACGCCGAGGCCGCCGAAGCTGCCGCCGCTGCTGTGGCTGAGGCCAAGAGCCAGCGCATCCAGCCGCAACGTAAAAACAGGAAGAGGAAGTAATGTCCGCCGAGAGCACCGAACACACTTTTTCCACCGAGGTCATCGACGACGAGACTGTGGACGCTGGCCAGGACGATGTCCAGGATGCGGGTCAGGAATCCGGGAACTCCGAAGAGGAGGCGACCCCAAGCCGCCTGGAAGAAGAAGGCGACGTGGCGGCCGACTATCTCGAGGAACTCCTGGACATCGCTGACATCGACGGCGACATCGACATTGAGGTCCGCAACGGCCGCACCTATATCTCGATCGTTACCGAGGAAGAATCGGCCGGCCTGGAGAACCTGGTGGGCCAGGACGGCGAAGTCCTCGAAGCACTGCAGGAGCTGACTCGCCTGGCGGTCCTGTCCGCCACGGAGAACCGGTCGCGCCTGGTGCTGGACATCAACGGTTACCGGGCGGAACGTTCCGGTGAGCTGCAGAAGATCGCAGAGGAGGCGGTGGCCTCCGTCAAGGAGTCCGGCGAGTCCGTCGCACTGGCGCCGATGAGCGCTTATGAGCGGAAGATCGTGCACGACGCCGTCGCGGATCTCGGGTTTGTCAGTGAGTCCGAGGGCGAAGGCGCCGACCGGCACATCGTCGTTTCCGCAGACTGAATCCGTTGAGTAGCTTGATGGTTGAAATTTCTGCGGCCGAACTGCAGGCAGCACAATCGATTTTTGGCGACCGCCTGGACCTCGCGAAGCGCTATGTAGAGCATCTAGCCACAACCGGCACCGAACGGGGCCTGATCGGCCCGCGGGAGGTGCCCCGACTGTGGAGCCGGCATGTGCTGAACTGTGCGGTCATCGAGAGCCAGATTGCCCAGGGCAGCCACGTGGCCGACGTCGGCAGCGGGGCCGGGCTGCCTGGTCTGTGCCTGGCCATCGCGCGGCCGGACCTGGAATTAACGCTTATTGAGCCCCTTGAACGACGTGTCATCTGGCTGCAGGAAGTAGTGGATGATCTGGGCCTGAAGAATGTCACGGTCATGCGCACCCGCGCGGAACTTGCCGTCGGTATGGTCGACGCCGATGTGGTGACGGCCCGGGCCGTGTCTGCGCTGTCAAACCTTGCCGGACTGACCATTCCGCTGCTTGCCGGCAACGGTGAGGTCATTGCGATCAAGGGACGCAGCGCCGGCGAGGAGATCGAAAAGGCAGCCAAGGTGATCCGGAAGCTGGGCGGCGTCGAGACATCCGTGGTGGTGGTCGGTGGGGATCTTCTTGAGGAACCCACAACCGTTGTCCGGATCGTCGTGAAGAAGCCTCGAAAGATTACCTAGCACCAGCCCGGTGCCCGTGGAGTCCAAGGGGAAGAGGTTAGGCTAGTAACCGGCAGTGAAAGCCGGACGAGAGTGAGTGTGTCACAGTGACCAGTAGCGAAGCCTCCACACAGCGGATCCCCCCGTTTGTGTCCCTGGGGTCCGCAAGGGCGTTTGTTGCGCCCGCAGTCGCTCATGATTACTCAGGAAATCACACGGCATCGGTTGCACG
Source organism: Arthrobacter sp. PAMC25564 (assembly GCF_004798705.1). Lineage (NCBI taxonomy): Bacteria > Bacillati > Actinomycetota > Actinomycetes > Micrococcales > Micrococcaceae > Arthrobacter > Arthrobacter sp. PAMC25564. The sequence continues at coordinate 674,778 of NZ_CP039290.1, forward strand.
AAGCACCGGCATGGCGAATGTTTCACGTGAAACAGCAGTTTCTGCCAGCCGTAACGTCCTGGACTCCATCGACGATTCCAGCCCCATTGCCCGGGAGCTCGCGCACGAGAACAGGCGCCGTGAACGGTTGCTGGGCCGGAACCTGCCAAAGCCGGAGAAGACCCGGATCTTCACCGTCTCCAACCAGAAGGGTGGCGTTGGCAAGACCACCACAACGGTCAACATCGCCGCCGCCCTGGCCGCCGCCGGACTCAATGTCCTGGTGATCGACATTGACCCACAAGGGAACGCCTCGACGGCTCTGGGGATTGAACACCACGCCGACGTCGACAGCATCTACGATGTCCTGATCAACGACATGCCGCTGAAGGACGTTGTGGCTCCCTGCCCTGATATCGGCAAGCTGATCTGCGCCCCCGCCACCATTCATCTGGCCGGTGCCGAGATCGAGCTGGTAAGCCTCGTAGCCCGCGAACAGCGGCTGCGCCGGGCGATCGATGTCTATTCCAAGGAACGCGCCGCAAATGGTGAGGAGCGGCTCGACTATATCTTCATCGACTGCCCTCCCAGCCTGGGACTCCTCACCGTCAATGCCTTCTGTGCCGCCAACGAGGTCCTCATCCCGATTCAGTGCGAGTACTACGCACTCGAGGGACTGAGCCAGTTGCTGAAGAACATCGAGATGATCCAGAAGCATTTGAATGCGGATCTGGTTGTTTCCACCATTCTGCTCACCATGTACGACGGCCGCACCAACCTTGCCGCCCAGGTGGCTGCAGAGGTCCGGGAACATTTCCCGCAGCAAGTACTTGGTGCTGTAGTTCCGCGCTCCGTGCGTATTTCCGAAGCACCCAGTTACCAGCAAACCGTCATGACATATGACCCCTCGTCCAGCGGGGCCCTGTCATATCTGGAAGCCGCAGCGGAAATCGCTGAACGTTAGAATCTTCAAGACTTGCACTAGCCAGAGCCAGGTGATGCCCGGCTCTTCCACTGGAGGGATTTATCCATGAGCGATAAGCGACGCGGCCTCGGCCGTGGACTTGGCGCACTCATTCCAAGTTCCGCCCCGGCTAACGCCTCCGGAAATGCTGCTGCACCTTCCCGGCCCGTGGATCTCTTCTTTCCCGAGTCCCGGAAGAAGTCTCTCGTCGAGGATACTCCCGTAATCGCGGACAAACTGCCAGCCAACTTGAAGCAGGATGCGGCAGCGCCGCAACTGTTCTCGTTAAAGCCGGCCGCTGCCGATTCTGCGGCTGCTGCAGATGAAGCCGGCGATGCGGCTGCCGGTACAACTCCTGCACCCAAGAAGGCGCCCGTTCGGACGCCGGCCGCTTCCAAGGCAGCCGCCAAGAAGGTCGCCGCACAGGCTGCCAAGGATTCTGCCCCTGAGTTCGGCACCGGGGCGGAGGTGGAACTGGTTGAGGTCCCCGGGGTCCGGTTCGCCGAAATTCCTGTCACCGACATCCACCCCAACCGCAAACAGCCGCGTTCCATCTTCGATGAGGATGACATGGCGGAGCTGGTTCACTCGGTCAAGGAAATTGGCGTCCTCCAGCCAATTGTTGTCCGTACCTCAACGGAAAAGGGTGGAGAACCCTATGAGCTGGTCATGGGTGAGCGCCGCTGGCGGGCAGTGCAGGCCGCGGGAATGGAAACAATCCCGGCGATTGTCCGTGATACTACGGATGACGACCTCCTCAGGGATGCTTTGCTGGAGAACCTCCACCGCAGCCAGCTGAACCCGCTCGAAGAGGCCGCGGCCTACCAGCAGCTGCTGGAAGACTTCGGGACAACCCATGAGCAGTTGGCGGATCGCATCGGCCGCTCGCGCCCGCAGGTTTCCAACACGCTCCGCCTGCTGAAGCTGCCGCCGCTAGTCCAGCGTCGCGTTGCGGCAAGCGTCATTTCGGCCGGCCATGCGCGCGCCCTCCTGGCGCTGCCCGACGCTGCGGCGATGGAACGTCTGGCCCAGAAGATTGTCGCCGAAGGTATGTCCGTCCGTGCCACCGAGGAGGCGGTGACTCTCTACCAGAGCCCGGCTTCACCGGCGAAGAACAACATCCCGCGTCCCGGCGCGCGCCATGAGCGGCTCGATTACCTGGCATCTTCGTTGTCTGACCGGCTGGACACGAACGTCAAGATCTCGCTGGGGGCCAGGAAGGGCCGCGTCAGCATTGAATTTGCAAGCGTTGAGGATCTCAATCGGATCATGGATGTACTGTCGCCAGGCGCATCGGGCTAGCAGTCCGGTTCAGATAAGGCCTGTTTCACGTGAAACAGGCCTTAGCTGTCTCCGGGTGAGGGCGCGGGGTAGGAGTCTGCGCGGGTCCTGTTGTGCTGCGGTTCCTTGCATTGCTGTCCTCCACGTGCGGCGCCCCCGCGTGGATGTCACCATCGCTTCTGCTGTTTCACGTGAAACAGGCCGGGCTTTGCGGGCGAAAATAGCCGTTCAGGCGGAAAACTTCCGGGCCCATCTGACGGGATCCTTTCTGAGTTTCACCAAGGGATGGCGGGCAGGATGAACAGAAGACCTGAGCACCCGCGTGCCAGGCGATGAATGCTTGGATTTCCCTATGGCCGGACAGCCCGGTCAGGGTCTCCCTGAGCCGGTCGCATCGTCGGGCGGTGCCCAGCCGAAAAGCTTGCCGCCTGCCTTGCCCACGGCGGCAGGAGCGGGAATCCACATACGGAGGATCCGTCGTCGTGCTGCCCGGGGTCCATCGGTGACGGGGACGCTGCGATTTGTTCCCGGACATACCGGCCGGCTTTTCGTGCCCGCCGGACACTGGTGCGGCCGTGCGCCGGGCCGACCGCATATGCGCCGAGAGTATGCACACCCATCAAAACGTCATGGTCCTGCGCCGGAAACGCGGCGAAGCAGCGCCAGCCATGGTGGTGGGCGCTGCCTTCGCGCGTAGTCGCGCACCCATAGCGCTCCTTTGGGGAAATACCTAACGAGCAGTGTTTCACGTGAAACAGTGTCGCGCCCGCGGCATGCCGGTCCGGGACCCCGATTAGCGGCCCAGCGTCGCTGTCGCGCCGTGGTGGGAGAATGTTGCCGGTGCCTCGCGTTTTGCCTCTGGCAGTTGGTGCGTGACGAGGCGGATCATGGAGGTGTCTGTCTCGGTCGACGCCGGTGCGTACTTGGTGCTGATGGTGAGCCTGCCCATTAGTGTGGCGCGGAGGACTCCCATGGGAACCGTGGATTGTTGCCTTGGAGCACGAGTGTTAGATTCCTGAATTTTCCCTGTCCTCCCCGCGACAGACGCCGACATAAACCAGGTCAAGGTGTCAGGAGGAACAGTCATGGATGTCGTGCACGAACGGGCCGCGGGAATGGATATTTCCAAGCGCGACGCGAAGGTTTGTCTCCGTCGGCCGGGGCAACGGGCCGGGACCTACACTTCAACGGTGACCACCTGGGGTGCGACGACAAGGCAGATCCTTGAGCTGCGGGAGCTTCTGGAACGCGAGCACGTCACCACGGTGGTGATGGAAGCGACCAGCGGCTACTGGAAACCCTTCTTTTATCTTTTGGAGGAGACGCTGCCGGTGATGCTGGTCAACGCCAAGGCCGCCCGGAACATCCCGGGCCGGAAGACGGACGTCTCCGACGCGGCCTGACTGGCCCGGCTCGCCGCGCACGGCCTGCTCCGGGCCTCGTTCGTCCCGCCGGAACCGATCCGTGAACTGCGGGATCTGACCCGGGCCCGGTCCATCGCCACCCGTGACCGGACCCGTGAAATCCAGCGCCTGGAGAAGTTCCTGGAAGGCTCCGGGATCAAGCTCTCCGCGGTGGTCTCAGACCTGACCGGGGTTTCCTCCCGAGCGATGCTCGAAGCCCTCATCAACGGGGAACGGAACCCGGAAGTCCTCGCCGGACTCGCCAAGGGAACCCTCCGCTCCAAAATCCCGGAACTCGTGGACGCGCTGACCGGCCGGTTCAAGGAACACCACGCGTTCATGGCCCGGCTGTACCTGGACCGGATCGACGCCCAGACCCGCATCATCGAGCAGCTCACCGAGCGCATCGAGGAGGCGATGACACCCTTTCGTACCGCCAGGGAATTCCTGGCCACCATCCCCGGAGTCTCACTCAAAGTCGCCGACGTGATCATCGCCGAAACCGGGGCGGACATGACCCGCTTCGAAACCCCCGGCCGGCTCGCATCCTGGACCGGTGTCTGTCCCGGCTCCAACGAATCAGCCGGCCGGATCAAATCCGCGCACATCCTGCCCGGCAACAAATACCTCAAAGCCGCCCTCGGCACCGCGGCCCTCTCCGCCTCCGGGAGCAAGGACACCTACCTCGCCGCCAAATACCGGCGCATCGCCGCCCGCCGGGGACCGATGAAAGCCCTCGTCGCCGTGGAGCACTCCATCCTCACCGCGGCCTGGCACCTGCTCGCCGAGGGCGAATGTTACGCCGGCCCCGGGCCCGACCACTTCACCCGGCTGGACCCGGTCAAAGCCAGGAACAACGCCATCAAAAAGCTCAACAGCCCCGGCTTCGACGTCACCATCACCCCGGCCACCGCAGCCTGACGAGCCTTACTTTCGTATTTGGAAGGCAGTGGTCCGTCGAATTCAAGGGGCGTGTTATCTCTCAGGACATCGGTGACAGTTCTGCCTCAGGAGACCGGTGACACTTCCGAGGGTTGTGGTGGTGACACTTCCCGGTGGTGTTGGCGGGGTTTTGGCCGGCCCATAGTGGTGGTGGCAAAGAAGGACGGGTGAATAGGCACGCCGCCCGCAAACTTCGCCGACCGGCTGTCCCAGGTCCTCAAGCATGGACGGCTGAAGGTGCGTGCCGCCCTGGAGTCTTCCGGGCTGGATCATGCGCCGATCAGTGTGTACGACAAAATGGTGTCCTTGGGGATGCACGTACCCTCGCCGGCTTCGCTGGCGCGGATCTTTCGGGAGAAGAACGTGGCCCGTTCCGAACCGAAGAAGAAACCCCGGGCCGCGTACCGCAGGTTCGTCTACCCGGCCCGAACGCCTGCTGGCGGTTGGATGCCACCGAGGAGGTACTCACCGGTGGCGCAAGTGCGTGATCTTCCACCTGCAAGATGATCATTCACGCCTCGCGGTCGCCTCCCACGTAGCATCCGGTGAAACGAGCGAGGCGGCCTGGCGGTCGTGCCCAAGGTCATCGCAGCCCATGGGGTGCCGCAACGCTTGCTGACCGACAACGGGATGGCGCTCAACCTTGTGTCGGGCTCGATGCCCACCGGGGCACGGTCAGGCGGCCTGCATCTAAGGGGAAGCCTGAGACCGCGACTGGTCGAACACGGCCTTGTGCGGCCCTCGTTCGTGCCCCCGCCGCCGGTGGTGGCAAAGCTGACCAGGCCGGGCTTCCCGCCGCCGTCGCGGGCGAGCGTGGCCATGATCTTCTTCCGGGGCCGGGTGGTCCGGAACCCCGGAAGAAGCCGCGCAGCGGCCTACAAGCGCGTCGTCAATCCGTAGCCGAATGCCGTCTGGCAAATCCACCCGACGGAGTGGCTGCTTGCCGGCCGGACGAAGACAGCAGTCTTCCAGCTCATCGATGACCATTCCCGGCTCGTGCTGGCCTCCCTGGTGGCCAGCGGGAAAACCATGCTCGCTGCGATCACCGCCGTCGCCCTGGCTATCGAACGCCACTGTGTGCCGCTGAAATTCCTTTCCGACAACGGGGCATCCCGGAACCCGACCCGGCGTGGCCGCAGCGGCGCCATGGTCGAATTCCTCAAGGCCAAGGGAATGCGACCGATCACCGGCAAGCCCTACAAGACCACCAAAACGTACACTTCCACCAGACCCTGCATCAATACCTGCACGGGGAGTCGCCGGGCCCTTCGATGGGTGAAGAACACATCGGAGAAACCGTCCGCGTCATTTCCGACGACGACGCCATCATGTTCTTCGGACCGCAAGACACCGAGATTCTCAGCCACCCCAGGTCGCCGATGGGAACACACTACGTCGGCGACGGAAAGCCCAGGCATCGTCGTAGACCCAGGTGGAGGAACGTAGCCGAGCCGACCAAGGGATGGAGAAGGTTCTGTAGGACGTCGGCATCAAGCTCTCCAGCGTTGCCTCGAAGATCCTGACGAAGTCGGTGGGGGCGGCCCTGGAGGCGATGCTCGCGGAGGAAAATGAGCCGGCGATCCTTGCCGAGCTGTCGCTGGGGCGGCTACAGTCCGAAATTCCCCAGCTCCGGGACGAGCATGTCACGGGCTGGCCGCGATGCTGACCAAGGGAACCTACCTTGCCGCGCATTTCCAGTCTGTTTGCAGCGGGCGGCAGTACGTTCAAGGCGCTCGGGGTGGACTGGCCGGTCCGCCGATCCAACGCCTCGGAGCGGAGCACCATAACCCCAATGCCGTTCGGTTAGGGGCCGGGATCCGGTGTCAAGATCCTGGTGTTGAGTGTTGCGGGATAGGTCCGATGGTCGACATCCCGTTCCTTGGCGCGGTATTTGGAGATCGCGCGTTTGACCACCCGGGGCCGGGGCCGGGAGCGGATGCGGCAGCGGTTCGGCCAGCACGGCCGGCCCGAGGCGACCGACCAGGTCCACCACGGTTCCGCTGAGGATCCCGCGGGCCTGGACCACCTGGTCGCGGGCGGACCTCAGTCCGATGGTGAAGGACAGGCGGTCCGGATCGACCTCGGGATGCCGCAGCGTCACATCGGTCATCGCGGTGCGCAACACCTGGCAGCAGGACAGCAGCGCCCAGGTCTCCTGGATGACCGCGGCAAGGTGCCGGCCGCGCAGCACCCGGCCGTTCAGGATGCATGATTTCAATTCGCAGTACGCCGTTTCGATCTCCCAACGCTCATGGTAGAGCCTGACCAGTCCCGGGGCGGGAGCCTGGGATCGGGTCGAGCAGCGTGGTGACCAGCCGGTATTCGGCGGTGAGCGTTTTGCCCTCGGTGGTGACCGTGAGTTCGGCGTCGATGACCCGTACGCGTTGGCCGGCGGCATGGGAGAGGTAGGAACCGTTGGCCAGTTGCTGAAGGACCGGGAGTTTCATGGCGCTGAGACCGGTCCTGGCGCGGAAGAGGAAGTCCGCTCCGGTGGCGACCACTTCACGGAAGAAGTCGCAGGTGGCGAAGTTCCGGTCCCCGAGCAGCACCATGCCCGGTTGCAGGCAGGAGATGGGCTGCCGGGCGTAGGTCAGCTCGCCTATGGCGTCGGTGCCGAAGTCCGCGTCGATCACCGAACGGGTCCCGGCCGTGAGGATCGCGACCAGCCGGATGATCGGGTATCCGGCCTCCCCGTTGGGGCCGCCGCGCGGCTTGGGGTACCTGGCCCGGTTGGCCTCGGTGTCGGCCACGGCCATCTGCGTGCCGTCATGGCCACGACCAGCCGGCCAGCGAACCGGGTCATCTGCCGGGACCCGCACACCGCAGGGCCCTTGAGAAGGGTGAACAGCTCACGCAGCGGGGCCGTGTGTGATCGACTATCTGTAGGCCGTTTCAGCCAGGAATTTGAGCCAGGTTGGTGGCTTGTTTCAGGCCAAAAGAGCGGTAAGAATCAGGCCAGTCTTTTCTCCTGAAAATCGTTGTTTCGGGGGCTGGCTTGGATAGAGATCACCCGGTGGCCGGGGCCCTTCCTAGAGTGTCAGGGACATGGGCCCGCCACCTCCCGGATAGGTTCCTTACGGCGCTGCCATTGCGAAGCGTATGCGCCGGAAGGGCTGGAAAGCAGATGACGGTACCCATGTCCGTACAAGAAAATATCAGAAGGCTCGATTCCCAGGGAGTCCCGGTGCGTGAGATCGCCCGCACGTTGGGCGTCAGCCGTGCTTCGGTGGCCAAGTACGCCGAGCAGGAAGACTTCTCCCCGGCGGCGCCGGCACCGCTGGCCAGGCCCGGCGCCTCGGTGTTGACAGGGTTCGATCACATCATTGAGCGGTGGCTGGGCGAGGACCAGCGCCGGCCGCGCAAGCAGCGGCATACGGCCAAGCGGATCTTTGACCGGCTCGTGGATGAGCATGGTTTCAGCGGCACGTATTCCCCGGTGCAACGCCACGTGAAGAAGTGGACGGCCCGGAACCGGCAGGCCGGGGAGGGCTTCACCGAACTGGTGTGGCCGGCCGGCACCGTGCAGGTCGACTTCGGGCAGGCCGAGGCCATCATCGCCGGGATCCGGCAGGTCCTGCACATCCTTGTGGCAACCTTCCCGTTCTCGAACATGCGCTTCGTCCAGGCATACCGCGGCGAGACCGCCGAATGCGTCTGCCACGGGCTGCGCAGGGTGTTCGAGCATGTGGGGGCCGTGCCGAGGCATATGGTCTTTGACAATGCCACGGGTATCGGACGCCGCATCGGGACCAAGGTCGTGGAGACCAAACTCTTCGGCGCGTTCAAGCTGCACTACCGGGCAGAATCCAGGTACTGCAACCCGTATTCGGGACATGAGAAAGGGAACGTGGAAAACGCTGTCGGGTTCCTGCGCCGCAACCTCATGGTCCCCGAACCCGAGGCGGCCACGTTGGCCGGCCTCAACGAAGTTCTGCTGGCCCGGTGCGACGCCCTGGCCAGCAACACGCACTATCGCAAGGGCCTGCCGCTGGGTGAACTGTTCGCCCAGGACGTGGCGGCATCCCTGGAGTTGCCGGGGGTAGGGTTCGACCCGGTCCGCTACGAGTCCCGGAAGGCCGACAAGACCCGGAACCTGCTCATCGACGGGAACACCTACGCCGCCGGGCCCTCCTTCCATGGGCGGATGCTGACCGTGGGGTTGCGCCACGACGTCATCGAGATCCTTGACGAGCATTCCGAACCCGTGAGGTCTTTCCCGCGGGCTTTCGGCCGGCAGACCGAGACGATCTTTGAACCAGCGTCTCTGGTCCCGTTGCTGGTGACCAAGCCCGGTGCGTGGTCCCATTCCCCGCTGCGGGCCCTGGTCACCGATCCGGTGCGCGACTGGCTGGATCAAGCCACTGCCACGGATCGGCGGCGGCTGCTCAACGCGGTGGATGCCGCGTCCGGATCCGCCGGCTTCGACGCCGCAATGGCCGCTGCCGACACGCTGATCCGGCGCGGGGACGCCCCTGACATGTGTCAAGCCCCGGGTTTGATGGAGACATTTTTAATTGGAAATTGTGAGTAGTTCTGGTTCGGTGTGACTGGCGTGGAGGTGCTCGTATTCGGCTGGCGGGACGTGGCCTAACTCGCCGTGGAGACGCCGGTGGTTGTACCAATCGACCCATTCGGCGACGGCGACCTCGAGGTGGTTGATGTCACGCCATGGCCCCTTGTTCCGGACCAGTTCGGCTTTGAACAGCGAGTTTAGAGCCTCCGCCATGGCATTGTCGTAACTATCGCCCTTTGAGCCCACCGAAGCCACAGCCTCCTCGGCAGCGAGGCGCTCGGCGTAGCGGATGGCCCGATACTGGACCCCCGGTCGCTGTGGTGGACCAGCCCGGCAAGGTCGGCGCCGTCCTTCCGGCGGGACCAGATCCCCATTTCCAAGGCGTCCAGGGCCAGCTCGGTATAGAGGCTGGTTGAGACTTGCCAGCCTACGATGCGGCGCGAGAAGACATCCAGAACGAACGCCGCGTACACCCAGCCGGCGAACGTGCGGACGTACGTGATGTCGGCGACCCACAACCGGTTCGGTGCCGCCGCCTGGAACCGGCGTTCGACCAGATCCGAGGGCCTGCCGGTCTCCGGTGCCGGTTTAGTCGTCCGTGGCCCCTTGGCCCGCGATATCCCGCGTAAGCCCTCGGCCCGCATGAGCCGCTCCACGGTGCAGCGGGCAGCCTGGATGTCTTGCCTGCGCAGCTGCGCGTGGATCTTCCGGGCCCCGTAGACACCGTAGTTCCTCTTATGGATGTCCTGGATCTCCTCGGCCAGCTCCCTGTCCCTGATGCTTCTGGCGGACTCGGGCCGGGAACGGTGGGCGTAGTACGTGCTCGGGGCGATCTGCAGTGCCTTGCAGATCGGCTCGACCCCGTGCTCAACGCGGTGTTCTTCCACGAAGGCGCACATCACCTCGACGGGCGGTCGAGCTCCGCCGCGATAGACAAGCCGAGGCCTGCTTCAGGATCGTGTTCGCCCGGCGCAGCTCGCGGACCTCACGCTCGAGTTCAGTAATCCGGTCTGAGTCCGCCGTCGTCGTTCCCCGGGCGCAGGCCCTCGTCGATCTCGGCCCGGCTCACCCAGGTCCGGAGCGCTTCGGGATTCACCCCGAGCTGCTCGCCGATCCGGCGGTATGCGCCGGTCCTGGTCGCAGGGTCTTTCCGTGCATCAAGGACCATCCGTGTCGCCCGCTCACGCAGCTCAACCGGGTACTTCCGTTCTGGGATGGGAATCATCCTTCCGGGTAACCGATGTCTCCATCAAACCCGGTGCGATTCACGAGTCCACCGGCCCTGGATCACCGAGCCGGGGATGTGGGATGCAGTACGACGTCGATGACGGGCCACGGATCGGCGGGGTGAAGACCGTCACCACCGCCCATGTTGCCGGGGTCGCGTTGCGGAACCAGCGGACCCTGGACTTCGCCCGCTACTACCCGTTTACTGAACTACGACACGCGTTTGTGCTGGTTGACGCTTAGTTTCTGGTTCGGTGTCTACGGTCTTGTTTTGTGATGAGCGAAGACGTGGACAGAGACCTGGCTCGACTGTCGGTGCCGTTGGTAGGGGCGGTTGAGAGCACAGGGGACCCGTGTCGGCCGTGTCGGCTTGTTGATGCCGGAGGTGCGCCGATCGCGGCGGTGTCGGCGTTCTTCGACGAGTTGCAGGCGGCGGGCAGATCGGCCTCGACGCTGCGTTCCTACGGGATGGACCTGCTGCGGTGGTTCCGCTTCCTCTGGGCGGTCGACGTCGACTGGAACCGGGCGAGCCGTGTCGATGCCCGTGACTTCGCCCGCTGGATGCTGGTGGCGGGCAAGCCGCAACGATCGCATTGGCGCAGGCCCGATGAGTCGGTGCGGCGTTGGTCGAAGCCGGTCCCGTATTCGCCGGCGGTCCGGGCGCACAGCGAGACGGTGCTGCGCCGGTTCTACGACTTCCATCTCGAGACCGGGACTGGGCCACTGCTCAACCCGTTGGAGAGTTCACGGCGCGGGGGTCGTGCGCATGCCCATCACAATCCAATGGAGCCCTACCGGAACGAACGGAGCGGCTTGTTCCGGCCGCGACTTGCCTCGAGGATCCCGCGCAGCATTCCTGACGAGAAGTTCAACGAGATCTTTGCTCGCCTGCCCTCACACCGGGATCGCGCGATGGTCGCTTTCTATGTCTCGACGGGGGCCCGGGCCTCGGAGCTACTGTCGGCCCTGCGCAGCGGCGTTGATCCTGGCAGGCAGGTGATCACGGTCATCCGCAAGGGCTCGGGGGCGAGTCAGGAACTGCCGGCTTCACCTGATGCGTTCGTCTGGCTGCGGCTCTATGAGCTCGAGATGCAAGGGCGTCTGCCAAAAGGACGGTCGCAGCCGGTCTGGTGGACGCTGCGGGAGCCCTATCGTCCACTGACCTACCATGCGGCGCACCGAATGTTCGAACGGGCGGTCCGCGCGGCAGGGAGTGATGCGACGCTCCACGCACTGCGGCATACCGCGGCCTACCGGATGGCTGAGGACCCGAACCTGCCATTGACCGATGTCCAGTTCGTGCTCGGGCACGCGCTGTTGACGACCACGCAGATCTACCTGAGTCCGCGGAAGCAGGAAGTGATCCGGCGCGTCTTGGACCACCACGAGCAACAGACCCGCCAAGCCCCGCGGCGGGCGGCTCCAGTTCCAGCGCCGGGCTATGCGCCCGAGACCCTGCAAGTCCTGTTCGGAGGGTCACCATCATGCCTGTCCTGATCACCGACGATCCCCAAACCCAAGACGGTATCTCCGCCGCGCCTGCGCCACTGCTGAGCGGGTCGCTTCGGGCCCGAGCGGCCGACACCGACTGGCCCGCAACGATGCTGGACCGGCCGGAGGCCTTGACCCGCATGCGATCGCGGCATGCCGAGGCGAGCGATCATATGAGCGTCCCGCGTCAGGGCAGCCGATGGGTTCTCGACTGGCTCGGCGAACATCCGGGCGCGACCTGGCAGGAGCGGTGGTTGGCGTCCGGCGTCGAAGCAGCGGGTCGGCCCTGGCGGCAGATTCCCCTGGCCTGGCTGCGAAGCCTCGGCCGGGAGAGCCGCTGGGATGAGGAGCAGTTCTTCCGTTCCCTTCACATCGTGTTCGGCGCCGACCTGATCCGCCCCTCGCTTGCCTGGTTGAGCGTCGCGGCGTTCGGGGCCGGATCACTGGGCCGAACGATGGCGGCCATGCGTGATCCCGACGGATTCGCCGAACTGCGGGCCCGATGCTCAGCCGACCCGAAGGTCGCCCAGGCGGCACTGACCCGTAACCTTTACCGCGCCGCGGCTTTGGTCTCGGCAAAGGGCGGGACGATCAAGGACATCACCCCTGGTGATGTCCTGGAGATGTTGGACGCCGAAGCCGACGCGCGCGGCACCAATGTCGGCTCGACCGGCCTGTTCTACCGGCTGCTGCACGAGATGGGCTCCTTCGGACCCGACGCACCAGCCACATTGCGTCACTTGCGCGTCGCCGGACAGAAAACCCCTGAAGAGTTGATCGACCAGTACCAACTCTCCTCCCGTCACATCCGCGATCTCTTGGTCGCCTACCTCAAGGAACGCCAGCCGACTCTCGACTACCGCAGTCTGACCTCGATCGCTTACCATCTGGCCGGCCTGTTCTGGGCCGAGGTGGAGCGCCATCACCCCGGCATTGACAGCCTCGTCCTCCCCGCCGGCGTCGCCGGTGCCTGGAAGCGGCGGCTGCGCACCATCACCCGTACCGTCACCGGCCCCGACGGACGCAAGCGAAACATCGAAGTCGAGCGGGTCAACTACCGCGAATGCCTGACTCCTGTCCGTGCGCTCTACCTCGACTTGGCACAGTGGGCCCTCGAGGACCCGGCCCGCTGGGCGCACTGGGTCGCTCCCTGCCCAATCGGAAGGGAGGAGATCGACCGCCGCAAGTCCAAGCGCCACCGCAAGTCCCGCATGGACGCCCGCACGCGAGAACGACTGCCGGTACTGCCCGTCCTGGTCGAGAGCGTCAACCGGCACCGGAAGGACGCCGCCGCGCTGCTGGAATCGGCAAACGAGGCTGCCCCCGGAACGATGTTCACCGCGGCCGGTCAGACACTGATGCGAGTGGCTCCCTCACGATCGGCTGCCGCGAAGATCTGGGCGGTCGACCCCGACACCGGACAGTGGCGCGATCTGGGCCACGAGGAAGAGCACGCGTTCTGGGCCTTCGCTGCAGTCGAGGTCCTTCGGGCCACCGGGATCCGCGTCGAGGAACTAACCGAGCTGTCCCACCACAGTCTGGTCCAATACCGGCTGCCCACCAGCGGAGAGCTCGTTCCTTTGCTGCAGATCGCCCCGTCCAAGACCGACACCGAGCGGTTGCTGGTGGTCAGTCCCGAACTGGCCGACGTCCTCAGCCTCATCATCCGCCGCGTCCAAAACCCCAAGTCCGGAGCCGTTCCGCTGGTCGAGGCATACGACCAGCATGAGCGAATCTGGAGGCCAGCCGCACCGGTCCTGTTCCAGCGCAGCGACGTGGGCGAGCAGCGGGCGATAAACCCAGGACTGATCCGCGATCTGCTCACCGAAGCCCTGGAACAGTCGGGCCTGACCGACCCGGTCACCGGCAAGCCGCTGCACTTCACACCCCACGACTTCAGAAGGCTGTTCATCACCGACGCGGTCCTCAGCGGGCTGCCGCCGCACATCGCGCAGATCATCGCCGGACATCGCGACATCAACGTCACCATGGGCTACAAGGCTGTCTACCCCACCGAGGCTGTCGACGCCCACCTGGCGTTCCTGGCCCGCAGACGATCACTTCGGCCGAGCGAGGAGTACCGCACCCCCACCGACGAGGAATGGGAGGAGTTCCTCGGGCACTTCGAAAAACGCAAAGTCGCGACCGGGACCTGCGGGCGAGCATTCGGAACCCCCTGCATTCACGAGCACGCCTGCATCCGCTGCCCGATGCTCTGGCCCGACCCTGCCCAGCACGACCGGCTCCTCGAGATCCGCGACAACCTCCTCGCCCGCATCGCCGAGGCCGAACGCGAAGGCTGGCTCGGCGAGATCGAGGGCTTGCAGGTCAGTCTCGCCGGAGCCGAGGACAAACTCGCCCAAGCTCAACGTCGCCGCACAGGCCAACCGACCGTCTCTCTCGGGTTGCCCTCCACCAAGAGAAATTGATCATCACCGACACCTCCGAGCATCCCCTTGGGCGAGTTCAGAGAATACGCGGTGACCGTGCTGACCTGCCAGCAAGCGGACCCAGCAACAAAGGGCGGGGTGAAGCGTCCGTGAAGCTCGCCAAGGCCGACACCGTGCCGAAGGACACCAACCCCCGCGGCGAATAAGCCTCGTTCGCCGAACTGGAGGCAGCCCGAGCGGCATTCGTGGACGAGGTGAACAACCGTGAGCATCGGGTGACCCGGCGCAAACCGTCGGCCATGCTGGCCGAGGAGGCCCCGCGGTTGCACCTGATCCCCAGTACCGCCCGCACGGTCGTGTTCGGGCTAGCCCGCACGGTTCCGGAGAACACCCCGACGGCCGCGTTCGAGAATGCCAAATACTCGGTCCCTGCGCATCGGTTCGGGGCCCGGGTGTTCGTACGCAGCCATGCGCCCGGGCCCGGCGAGCAGGTCATCATAGTCCACCATGGCACTTCCGGCCAGGTTGAAGTCGCCTGCCACGACAGGGCACGGCCCGGCAGCCCTGCCATCAACGATGAGCCATTCTCCGCGGCCAAGACCCGAATCTTCGGCGAGCATGACGTGAGGGCCCGCAGCGCGGACGAGGCCGCCATTCCTTACCATCGGCGAGGGCGCTAGGGCCTGGCTGCCGAGGCCGCCGTGGCCGGGACGGCAGGGATCAACGTGAAAATGGCCGAAGCCCTCACGATGGCTAAAGACGCCAACATTGCCCAGATCGACCGGGCCCGGGGCGACGCTGCACTGCCCGGCCGCTTCGCCACCCGGACCCGGCCTCGATCCTGAACGTCAACATCCGCCGCACCACCACGCACGTCGCCAACGATGCGACCTCCCTGACCCAGGCAACAGGCGCCTGGGCAGCGATCGGCGACCCAACCGCCAGCAATGCCACCGCGGAGGATGCCCGATGGGCCGGGTCACCACGACCAACACCGCCGCTCCACGACTGCCCGCGGATCTGGAGGTCCTGATGCGGTCCCTGAAAATGACCCCTGCCCGGGCGCTGGCCCCGGAACTGATCGCGGCTGCCCGGGCGCAGCGCCGGGAACCGGTCGAGGATATCAAGGCACTCGTCGCCGAAGAAGCCGCCGGACGGGCCCGGTCCATGCTCGCCTCCCGCCGGAAGGCCGCAGGCTTCCCGGCCGGGAAAACCTTCGACGCATGGGACCCCGCCGTATCCTCCGTCCCGGCCCCGATCCGGCAGACGTTGGGGGCCGTGGAATGGATCACCCGGCGGGAGAACCTCATAGTCTGCGGCGGCTCCGTCACCGGGAAGACGTTCTTTCTCGAAGCCCTCGGCGTCCTGATACGGGTCCACCGCGCCGATGACAGCGTCACCCGGGCTGTGTCCTGGATCCTGCGCGCCGAGCTTGTGGTCATTGACGATATGGGCCGGTGGCAATGGACGCCGGCGAAGGCCTCTACAGGGTCGTTGACCGGCTGCTGCACCACGCACACGTGTGTCAGACCAGCGGCGATTCCGTCCGCCTCACCCAGGCCCTCGCCCGAAAGGGAGTAACCCGGGTGAACTGACCAGCCCAACGATGGCCAACCCCGCCGGCACCCGGGGTCATTCCCGCGACAGGATCGCAGTGATGTTCGCCCCCGGTCAGCGCTGTGGGGCAAACACGCGTCCGGTCGACGCTGCCCGTCTACAGCAGATGGTTCAACAGCGGAAGCAGTGCACGGCCCTCCTTCTTGTTGCCGATATTCCAGTTCGACTACTTCGCGGAAGCACTGTTGGTCCCGCAATCGGGCCCCCACCACGGAAACTCTGCTGACGTCAGAGCGCCCGCCGGGACGACAAAACCCAGAACCATCGTTTCAACCGGCGGCCCGCGATTGCCTCGGCATAGGCGCAAGCTGGACTAGATCGATTAGGAGCAGGCTGTTTTGGCGTAGCTTTACCAGTTCCTGTGCGAGTTTCCCTCGAGAATGGGCCCCTCCTGCAGGCGGGCCACGCACCCGCTCGCAGGGCCGAAGAGGACCCCGGGATTGGCGGCCTTGGCGGCCTTGATCCGCAGCCGGGAGGCCTCGCGTTGGGCGAGTCTTCACGGGAGAGGAAGGGATCAGATCTTCCTCGTGCGACCAGACTGCGTCCCGGGAATGGTCCCCCAGCCGACCGAATCCACCGCTGACGTTCCGGCGCATCATCGCGACCCGGACCACTCGGACGGGATCTGTCACCGCCGGGTGACGGCCCGGATCCGGACGCAGCCGCGATGAGCACCCCGTTGGGTTCCAGCCCCAGGGATCCGGCGAACGCGGCCCCGGGTTCTGTGGGTCGACGGTGGCAGATGCCGGATTCGTTGTCAGAGCAGTTTGGATGGCTCGGCCTGCGGGCGCTGCAGGCTGGCCCTCGTTGGGAGTGTGGCCGTGGTTCCGTCATGGGCTGGCGTTGGGGAATGTTCAGACGAACCGGGATAGCCCGCAGGAGTGCTACCAGGGTGTCCGCGGACCTGTCCCCCGGACGTTGGGCCTGGTGGAGACATCATCGGGGCTGCGTCGTAACCTCTGTTGCTGTCCCTGTCCGATGGGCTGACTGCCCGAAGTCCACGTTGATTTAGGGTGGGCGGCAGAGGCATCTAAAGGACATCCGATCGGCACGCGCCGGGTCTGGCGTGAGCGGGAATATCCGGAGGATATTTCTGTGGATAACTGTGTGGATGGGTTTTCCCGCGGCAGTATCGGAGGCAGTTGCGCGGGCATTCCGTTTCACGGCCGTTGTGCTGTCACGGCAGCTTCTTCATGTCGCTTTGGGTTTCACGTGAAACATGGATATGCCGGGGTTACCGCCATACTGCTCGAGCCCTGCCGCTAGCTGAGTCCACGTCAGCGGGCCAATTTTCCCCGAGATCTCGCGGTTTTCTGGGTTTTCGAACGTTACTCATTACCTCGCGGCTTCAGCACCAAACGGGCGCTCCGATACGTGGTCCGGTTCACCCTATTAGGCCCGCTTGGCAATGGGCGCGCGGGCAACGGACCCACGGTCACACCGGCTGTGAGCAATACCTCAATACCTGTGGATAACGGTGTGAATAACTTCTGTGGAGAACTCGAGGAAGCAGTCCCTGAAGATACGGTGATTAACTGGAGAACGAGCCGGATTGCCGGAGCATACGAGTGTGAATCCCTTTCTTCACGGTTCCCCACTCGGCAGCAGCCCCTTGCCCCTCAGAGAGCGGGCGACCAGCCAACAGGTGCCCCGGGACGGCACTGTGGCTGGTCCGCCAATGACATAGAGCCAGATCGGGCAGGAGGCACGGCCACTCGGGAGAACGGCAAGTGCAGTCCGGTGGCCGGGCGAGCGGCTTAGGCGACTTGTAATGGTCCATGTTTCCTAAGAGTTCCCGGCCCTGCAGCATGTTTCACGTGAAACGGAACGTCACGCGGCATACGAGTCAACCTCGGCCTGGACAGAATATGATAGGAATATTTCAGATAGTGCTATTGAGCGACATCCAGCCCAGAGAGATAGTCCCCTGTCGTGAAGCGAGGAACCGGCCGATGTCTTGGCCGGAGAGAGCCGGCAAAGAAGGTTTCACGTGAAACATGTGCCGGGCGTGCTGGCCACACCGGCCCCCCATGACTAAGCGGCTTGCAGAAACTCGAGAGGCCGGTCTGCAATTGCGGTGATGCCCGCACCTCCGCCGTCCGGTGTTTCACGTGAAACATGTGCCGGGCGTGCTGGCCACACCGGCCCCCCATGACTATGCGGTTCACAGAAACTCGAGAGGCCGGTCTGCAATTGCGGTGATGCCCGCACCTCCGCCGTCCGGTGTTTCACGTGAAACATGTGCCGGGCGTGCTGGCCACACCGGCCCCCCATGACTAAGCGGCTTGCAGAAACTCGAGAGGCCGGTCTGCAATTGCGGTGATGCCCGCACCTGCGCCGTCCGGTGTTTCACGTGAAACACTGCCGCCTCCCGGAGAATCTCGCCGGATCCCCTGCCGGCCCTGGTTGGCCTGGCTGCGGTCCTCCATCAGGAACCGGCGGTATCGGGTGCAATCCCGCAAACGCCGAATCGGCGTCGTCAGGACCGGCGCCCACCCGCCCTGGGCCATCGGAATTTGGTCCCGTTCACTGGTGTTTCACGTGAAACATCCCGGAGCCACATAATCCGGCCCAGTGGAAGCGATTTTCCCCCAACCCCAAGTAGGGGATGGTGCTGGTCAACAAGCCAATCCCGTTGATTGAAAAACCAGGCGGCACACAACCAGAAAGAGATGCTTTTGTGAATATTAGTGCCCGGGGATCCCCCGGCACCGTAACCAATTATCGGGCAACCCGGCATCGCCAGGACGAGCACAAGACAGCGGCGGCCCCCACTTCCAGGAAGTGAGGGCCACCACTCAGTCCGCGCGGCTCACGGACCTAAACAAAACTAGGACAACACGTCCGCGAATTCCTTCTCGAAGAACTGCTTCGGCCTGGCGCCAATGACGGTGCTCTTCACTTCGCCGCCCTGGAACAGGTAGACCGCCGGGATGGAAGTGATGCCGTACTGCGCGGCGATCGCCGGATTGTCATCGACGTTGACCTTGACGACGTTGACCTTCTCGCCGTACTCCACGGAGATCTCGTCGAGGATGGGACCAAGTTTGCGGCACGGGCCGCACCATTCGGCCCAGAAATCCACGATGACCGGCTTGTCGGCGGCCAACACATCAGTGCTGAAGCTTGCGTCTGTTACGTCTTTTGCGTTGCTCATAACCTTGTCTCTCTCTTCGGTTGGTTGCTGCGCGCCGTTTAGGCGTGGAAGTCTGCGAGGTAGTGTTCGACGTCGAGGGCGGCCACACAGCCGGACCCGGACGCCGTGATCGCCTGGCGGTAGGTCGGATCAATGACATCACCGGCTGCGAAGACCCCCTTGATGCTGGTCTTCGAGCTGCGCCCCTCGACGGCGATGGTTCCCGCCGGGGTCAGGTCCAGCTTGTCCTTGACCAGATCAGTGCGCGGATCGTTGCCGATCGCCACGAAGACGCCGGTAACGGGCAGTTCAGACTCGGTGCCGTTCACCAGATTCTTCAGCCGCAGGCCGGTGACCTTGTCCTGGCCGATGATGTCCTCCACGCCGGTGTTCCAGACGAAGTTGATTTTCTCGTGCTCCTGGGCGCGGTCGGCCATGATCTTGGAGGCCCTGAGGGAGTCACGCCGGTGCACCACCGTGACGGACTTCGCGAACTTGGTCAGGAACAGCGCCTCTTCCATGGCGGAGTCCCCGCCGCCAATAACGGCGATGTCCTGGCCCTTGAAGAAGAAACCGTCGCAGGTTGCGCACCAGCTGACGCCGTGGCCCGAGAGACGCTTTTCGTTCGGCAGGCCCAGCTCGCGGTAGGCGGATCCTGTGGACAGAATGATCGAGCGGGCTCGGAAGGTCTCCCCCGTCGCGATCGTCACGGTCTTGATGTCGCCGTCGAGATCCAGTTCGGTGACATCCTCGAACTGGATGTCAGTGCCGAAACGGGCAGCCTGTTTCTCGAAGTTCTCCATCAGGTCCGGTCCCATGATTCCCTCGGGGAATCCGGGGTAGTTCTCGACGTCGGTGGTGTTCATCAGTTCGCCGCCGGCGGTAACGGACCCTGCCAGGAGCAGCGGCTTCAGGTTGGCCCGTGCCGTGTACACCGCGGCGGTATAGCCCGCCGGGCCGGAGCCTACGATGATGACATCACGTACTTCGGACGCGGTGTTTTCTGCGTTGCTCACTGAACGGTGAACCTCTTCCTTTGTCGATGCGCCCGCCTGCGTGGCCGGCCACATGGCACAACTGATACTTGGTGCTGAATATTCCGCCGGACGCGGGCGTCGCGGAAGCCCGCCACCATTCAGGATACCGGCTCCCCTCCGGAGACCGCCGGGGATTGAGGCTTGTTACGGCTGCCTACTGGACCTTGATCTCGGCCAGCCGGAGGCCATATCCATAGCGGGTCTTTGGTGCTGCCAGCTTCGGGAGCGTCTTGATGGAGACGATCACGTACTGTGCCGTGACAGGTTCCGGCAAGGGCATCGTGAGATCCGGGGATGTGAAGCTGTTGCTGCCCACCTGCTTGGCTCCATCCAGGGCGGGACGGTCGTTGGTGAACACGCTGATGCTTCCGCCAGACGCTCCCAACTGGCTCAGCGTCACCGAAGAAACCTTTGAAGGGCCCTTCAGCTTGACGACCAGGGGGACTTCGGTGGCGAGGCCGCCCCAGTTGTCCGTGGCGAACTCCATGTCCGACCAGTAGCTGGCCCCATTCCCGTCGAACGTCTTGACAAGGTCCCCGTCATACGTCCCCGCGAAATCGAAGTTCCCCAGCCGGGTGACGCCTTCGATCACCGGCGGCCCCGCCACCGGTGCCGAACTGGCGGTGCCGGATGGCTGTGCAGAGGTCTCAGCCGGGGAGCTGGCGGAGCCTGCTCCGGCGTTGGGCTGCGGGCTGCTCTTGAAGAGGCTGCCCAGGTTGGTGACGGCGAAGATCAGGCCGACCACCAGGACGGCGGCGAGGAGGCCCCCGACGAGCCAGCGCATGGACCGCGGCTCGCGGCTTTGCTCTTCGTCCTCGTCGTAGAAATCCTCGCCGGAGTCATTGCCCCGGGTGCCGTCATTGCCCCGGGCGGAAGCCGGGAAGTTGCCAGGGGCGCGGTCAAAGGTGCCCCGGCCGGCACTGGCTGCCGCGGCGGGCTCCGCAATGTAGCCTTGCTCAGCCGGGTGAGCCGGCTGCTCGACGGCGTCGTAGTCGTAGTCTTCGTCGGACCACAGGGACACCTTGGGCGGCTCGGCCGCAGCGGGAGCGGTTGCCGGCCCGGCCGGATGGTCCGCGGCGCCGTTCTGGATCGGCTGGGGCGCCGTCGTATGCGGAGTCGCTTCCTGGGGCGCGGTATCGGGAGAATCCGAGGCGGCGGCCGCAGCGTACCCAGCCGCACCTGCCCCCAGCCCTGCTGCGCCAAGGGCGGCAGCACCGTTGCCCGCGGAGGGTGCCGGGGGCGCGGCCTCAGACGCCGGCGCAGGCGCCGGCACCCGGGAAGGCGGAACAGGCGGGGCGGTCGGCTGCCGTCCTGGCTGCTGCGGTTGGTTCTGGCCGTAGCTGATGTACCCGGCGTCGACTTCCTCGTCGTCGTAGAGTCCGTCGTATGTTTCGGGCTCCTGCGAACGGGCCTGCCCAAAGATTTCACTGCCCAGCGTGTCCGTGAAGAACGGCTCCACATAGGGCGGGTTGGCGGACACCACGAGGTCCAACAGATCAGCTGCCGAGGTGTGGTTGGTAATGAGGTACGTCGTGGAGTCACTCAGGCCAAGGTCCAGGATCTGCACGTGCCCGGGACGCTCGCCCGTGGCCACCTCGCGCGCGCTCTGTGCTACCTGATCGGCGTTTCCCGGGCCGGCGACAAGGATGCTCACGGCACGGTTCAGTACCTGGTCCACACCATCCAGCACCAGATCCTGGTCATGCGAGGTCAGTACGGTGGCAGTGACCTTGTAGCGGCCGCCAAGTACTGATCCGACATCGATCGGATGGGACACGGGCTCCTCCTAGACTGTCCGGGAGTTACTGACCGTGACCACCTCATCAGTGTCCGCACGTCCCCCGGTAAGCCGGTTGACCCCTGGTCTGCAACTCCCCTTGTTAGTCTTCGATCCTAGCCGATGCGGTGTCCGGGCCACGCGGGCACCGCGCAGCCGAACCTGCAGGCCGCTATTTTTTCTTTTTCCGGCCGAACGGGAAATACGGATTATGACCGGCCGGGCCTTGGTAGGTCCTGCGTCCCGGCAGCGGGATGTCCTCCCGTCCCAGTCCGCCCTGGGCGGTGTTGGGAACGTCCTCGGAGGGGAGGTAGCCGCCTTCCGGGCCGGAGGGGCGTCGATCGAAGAATTCCTCCCGGCCCCGAAGATCCGGGCCGGCGCGGAACGACGCCGCGTCGAATTCACCGGAGATCCTCGGAATCAGGCCGGTATCCACCGAGACGGTGGCACGTTCCGGCGTCGCATGTGCCGGAACGGCGCCTTCCGGGCGGGGCCCGGGTTCGGCGGCCGGGCCGCGCCCCAGCCGGCCCAGCAAAGGCCGCAGCAGGTCCCGCAGTTCCGTCACGTGGAAGATCTTCAGGAGAAACAGGTAGGCGGCCAGCATGATGGGCCCGACGATGACGATGGTCACCAGGGCTGCGATGCGGTTGCTCCAGGCGAATCCGTCCGGGTTGTAGCTGCCCAGCAGCCACAAGGCCACGGTCCCGGCGATGGCGGACCCGAGCGCCGCATAGCCCATCCGGATATACGAGTTGGCGATGCGGGGACCGTCCAGGTGTCCCAGGAGCCGGCGGAGGAAGAACGCGCTCACTATGACGGAGAGGATGTTTCCGCCCGTGTACAGGATGGCGATCGCGAAGATGATCTGGTCGAAGGGCAGGAACTGGATCAGGAAGGCGGAAACGACGTTGACCAGGGCCAGCACCAGCTGGATGAAGAACGGCGTCCGTGCGTCCTCATTGGCGTAGAACACCCGGGACATCATGAAGTTGGCGCTCATGAACGGTGTGCTCAGCGCCAGGATCGTCAGCGTCTGGGCCAGCATAACGCCGTCCTGGCGCAAGCCGCCGGAGAAGAACATGCCCAGCGGCCCGGCGAGGGCAAACAGCGCCAGGGCCCCGAAGACGGTGGCCACGGCCATGGTCCTCAGGCCGTGCGAGAGGGCGTTCCGCAGTTCGTTCCTGTTTCCGTCCTGCGAAGCCCTGGTCATCCGGTTGAAGAGCACGGTGGCCAGCGAGAGCGCGATGATGGAGTGCGGCAGGAGGTAAAGCTGGCTGGCCACTTCCAGCACGGCGTTGCCCGGCAGGCTTGACGCCGCCGGGTCCCCGGCGTGCTCCAGGCGGAGCCGTTCGGCCCCCGGGATAGTGGCGATGCGCATGACATACAGGAAGGCGAGCTGCCCGACGGCGGCAGTCGCCAGGGTCCAGACGCTCAGCCTGGCAGCCTGGCCCAGTCCCACACCCCGCCAGCCAAAGCGCGGCCGTAGGCCCAGCCGGAGCCGGAGCACGGGGATCAGCAGGATGGCTGTCTGGGCGATGACACCGATCGTGGAGAACCCGGCTACGAGGAAGGTCTGGAAGGAACCCCAGTTATCCAGCGTGTGGGGGTTGGCAACGTTGGCGCCCAGGATGCCGATAAACATGCCCAGCCCGGCGATCGCCACGATGTTGTTCAGGATCGGCGCCCACATGGCCGGCCCGAAGGCTCCGTTGGCATTCAGGATCTGGGTCAGCAGGGCGTACAGGCCGTAGAAGAAGATCTGCGGGAGGCACCAGAACGCGAAGGACACGGCCAGGGACTTCTGCTGGGGCGAGTAGCCCTGCGTGGTCAGTTCAATCACCCAGGGCGCCAGCAGGGTCACCAACAGCGTTAATGTCAGCAGCACCAGTACGGCGAGGGTCAGCAGCCGGCTGATGTAGTCCGCTCCCCTGTCCGGGGCCTTGCTCGCCTTGATGATCTGGGGAACCAGGACGGCGTTGAAGACGCCGCCGGCCACCAGCAGGAAGATCAGGTTCGGCAGGTTGTTGGCGTTGATGAAGGTGTCATTGACGGTGGAGCCCAGGCCAAGCGCGGCGCCCAACATCCAGGTCTTTCCGAACCCCAGGAAACGTGAAACCAGGGTGCCGGCGGCCATGATGGCGCTGGAACGGGCTTCTCCGGGATGGGCAGCCGGGGAATTGGCGGCGCCGGAGGATGCGGGGGTGGGTTTGGCTGATGACATTGTCTTCATCGTCTCATCCGGGCGTGGTTTTGCGCGCCACCGCGGCCGGCGGCGGCGCCTTCCGTACGCTCAGTGGTGTCCGGGAAGCACTTCTTTGGCGAGATCCGCGATGCGGCGCTCGTTGGGGAAGGAGAGCTTGCGTGCGAGTTCATGGATGGGAACCCAGGCGACATCCACGGCTTCTTTGTCCGGATCGTTGTCAATCGTGAGTTCCCCGCCGGTGGCCTGCAGCAGGTAGTGGTGCACGGTCTTGTGGACACGGTGCCCGCTGACGGTGAACCAGTAGTCGATGCTTCCCAGCGGCGCGAGGATATCGCCCTCAATCCCGGTTTCCTCCGCGATTTCGCGCACGGCGGCTTCCTCGTTGCTTTCCTTGCCCTCCGGGTGGCCCTTCGGCAGGCACCATTCCAGGCGCCCCCCGCGGTTGAGGCGGGCGATGATCGCGACCCGGAGTTCGGCGTCGGACGTGTCCACAACGACGCCGCCGGCGGAGATTTCCTCCACGGTGGGCAGGGAGGCCTGTCCCGAGTGCTGGACGGGCGCGACATTGGCACCGATTGCCGACGGCAACGGTGCGTTTGTCCTCCTGCCGGGAGCGCTCGGTACGGGATGGGCCATGAAGTCCACTCTAACTACTCTTGCACGCTGTTGATGACCTAAACGTGGCTGGAAAGTGGACTGCGGGGAAAGTGGATTGCCGCCGCCGGCCCACTGACGGAACCAGCAACCGGACCCACAAAGGGATTCACGAACGGTTTCGGTGTGGTGCTGGCCCGGTTTTCTGACAAGCTTAAGAGACTATGGCGCACGCACATCACAAGATCGACTCCCACACCGTTGACTTCCAGGTGGATCCGGTGGTGCTGGAGCTTGGGCAGCGGTTCGTCGAAGCCGGCCATGAACTCTCCCTGGTGGGCGGGCCCGTCCGCGACCTCTTCCTGGGCCGGGCAGCCCTGGACCTGGACTTCACCACGGATGCCACTCCGGACCAGACCGTCGCGCTGATCAGGAAGTGGGCGGACAACTACTGGGAGATCGGGCGCGCCTTCGGGACCATCGGGATGCGCAAGGCCGGGTTCCAGATCGAGATCACCACCTACCGGGCCGACGCCTATGATCCGGAGTCCCGCAAACCGGTGGTGGCGTTCGGGCACTCACTCACCGACGACCTCCTGCGGCGGGATTTCACCATCAACGCCATGGCCCTGCGCCTGCCGTCGCTCGAACTCGTGGACCCCTTCGGCGGCGTCCGGGACCTGCACGCCTCGGTCCTCGCCACGCCGGGAGCGCCCGAAATCTCCTTTTCCGATGACCCGCTGCGGATGATGCGCGCCGCCCGCTTCGCCGCCCAACTGGGTGTGGCGGTCCGGGACGACGTCCGTGAGGCCATGACCCGGATGGCCGAACGGATCACCATCATTTCCGCGGAACGCGTGCGCGATGAACTGGTCAAGCTCATCTGCTCGGCCCATCCGCGGGCGGGGGTGGACCTGCTGGTGGATACCGGGCTGGCCGAGTTTGTGTTGCCTGAAGTGTCCGCCCTGCGCCTCGAGTCCGACGAGCACCACCGCCACAAAGACGTCTACCAGCACTCGCTCCAGGTCCTGGAGCAGGCGGCCGGCCTGGAAACGGAGGCGGACGGCCCGGTTCCGGGCCCGGACTTTGTGCTGCGGTTCGCCGCGCTGATGCACGACGTCGGCAAGCCGGCCACGCGCCGCTTCGAGCCCGGCGGCGCCGTCAGCTTCCGGCACCACGACATGGTGGGCTCCAAGCTGACCGCGAAGCGGATGAAGGCCCTCCGCTTCGACAACGACACCATCAAGGCCACGGCCCGGCTGGTGGAACTGCACATGCGGTTCTACGGCTACGGGGACGCAGGGTGGAGCGATTCCGCCGTCCGGCGTTACGTCACCGACGCCGGGCCCCTGCTGGAGCGACTGCACCGGCTCACCCGCTCGGACGTGACCACCCGCAACCAGCGCAAGGCGGACCGGCTCTCCTTCGCCTATGACGATCTCGAGGCCAGGATCGCGGCCCTGCGTGAGCAGGAATCCCTCGAGGCCGTCCGTCCCGACCTCGACGGCGGGCAGATCATGGTGCTGCTCGGACTCAGGCCGGGCCCCGTCGTGGGCCGGGCCTACAAGTTCCTGCTGGAGGAAAGAATGGAGCACGGCCCGCTCGATCCGGCCGTCGCCGAGGCCAGGCTGCGTCAGTGGTGGGCAGCGCAGCCTGAAGCAGCTTCACCGGCGGGAATGTCTGAGACAGGCACGTCACACGGGGCCGCCACCGTGGCCGCCGGCGTCGAACCTTCCACCACCGAGGAGTCCTAAGTGATTGCACCTTCCAACGGTCCCCGTCCGCAGCTCTGGATCCTGCGGCATGGCGAGACTGAATGGTCCAAGAGCGGGCAGTACACCGGCCTCACCGATCTTCCCCTCACGGTGGAGGGCGAGCAGCAGGCCGTGGAGGCACGCAAGGTGCTGGAAACCGTCGATTTTGACCTCGTGCTGAGCTCTCCCCTCCGCCGGGCGCGGCGGACGGCGGAACTGGCCGGCTATCCCGACGCCCAGCTCGAACCGCTCGCGGTGGAATGGGACTACGGCGACTATGAGGGCATCAGCTCGGACCTGATCCGCAAGGACAATCCGGATTACCTGATCTGGACCCATGGCGTACCAAACGGCGAATCCCTCGACGACGTTGCCGCGCGGGCAGACAAGATTGTGGCCCGGGTGCTCGAATCCGGCCTCGACAACATCCTGATCGTGGCGCACGGCCACTTCTCCCGGATCCTGACCGCCCGGTGGCTCGGACTCGATCCCCACGAGGGCCGCCACTTCATCCTCGGGACCGCGAAAGTCTGCACGCTGGGCTGGGACAAGAAGACGCCTGCGATCGTCCGCTGGGGCCTGTAAACACCACCCGGCCGGGCTT
This sequence comes from Arthrobacter sp. PAMC25564, assembly GCF_004798705.1. Classification (NCBI taxonomy): domain Bacteria; kingdom Bacillati; phylum Actinomycetota; class Actinomycetes; order Micrococcales; family Micrococcaceae; genus Arthrobacter; species Arthrobacter sp. PAMC25564. The sequence goes on from NZ_CP039290.1 coordinate 701,690, forward strand.
CCTCCGCCGGCAGCCCCGGCCTCACCGGTAAGCTCGAGACCATGCAGGAGACAAAGCCGGCGGAGCACCGCAAACGGGCCCGACTGGTCATTCCGAGCCGCAGCGATCTGTTGCTAAGGAACTTCACCGAACTCATCGGCGGGCCGATGGGCCACCGCTCGGCACCTGGCATCGTCTCGCCGGGCTTCTTCACCGTTGAACGGGTCCTCATCCTGCTCACCATCCTGGCTGCGCTGCTCGGGGTCCTGATCAAGAACTATTGCCGGAGCAACGGCTGGGAATCTCCCGGCCAGTTTTACGCGACGTGCTACTCGGACTTCCCGGAGCTGTTCAGGAACCGGGGACTCGGCGACGGCGTCTTCCCCTTCGTTACGCACGGAAGCTTCTTCGAATACCCCGTCCTGATGGGGTTCATCGCGGGCGCCACCGCACTGCTGGTGCCCGGCGACGGCGCCAGCGCCCCCCGCGTCCTGGCCTACTTTGACATCAATGCCACCCTGATCGCTGCCGTCTGGATCGTCACGGTGGTGGCGACGGCCCGGATGACCCGCCGGCGCCCCTGGGACGCGGCCATGGTGGCGCTGGCCCCCGGCATTGTCCTGGCAGGAACCATTAATTGGGACATGTGGGCCGTCGGGCTGCTTGCCGTCGGCATGTACTTCTTTTCCCGGAACAAACTGGTCCTTGCAGGCATCTTTATCGGCCTGGGGACGGCAACCAAGCTCTACCCGCTGCTGATCCTGGGCGCCATCCTGCTGCTGGCCCTGCGCACCGGCCGCATCCGGGCCCTCGTGGTCACCGCCGGTGCCGCCGTGGTTGCGTGGCTTGCCGTCAACCTCCCCGTTGCCGCGCTCAACCCCGAGGGCTGGAAGTACTTCTACCAGTTCACCGAGGAGCGCCCGGCCGGCTACAGCTCAGCCTGGTTCGCCTACAACCTGGTGGCAGGGCGGCTCGGCTGGACACCGCTGGAGTCCGAAGCCATCAACGCCCTGGCCCTGGACCTGTTCCTCCTGGCCTGCGTCCTGATCGCGGTGCTGGCCCTCACGGCTGCCCGGCGGCCCAGGATCGCGCAGCTGGCCTTCCTGATCGTTGCCGCGTTCATCCTTACCAACAAGGTGTACTCCCCCCAGTTCGTCCTGTGGCTCATTCCGCTGCTTGCCCTCGCCCGGCCCAGATGGCGGGATTTCCTGATCTGGCAGGCCATTGAAGGCCTGCACTGGGCTGCCGTCTGGATGTATCTGGGACAGGTGACCAGCGGCGGCGTCGCCCAGCACAACATCGACATGCCCTACTACGTCCTGGCCGTCGTCTGCCACATGATCGCTATCGGCTACCTCATGGCGCGGGTGGCCTGGGACATCTGGGAGCCGGAGTACGACGTCATCCGCCGCCACGACCTGGACGATCCTCACGGGGGACCGTTCGACCGCGCCCCGGACTGGTTGCGGCTGGACCTCCTGCGGCCGTCGGCGTCGCTGCTGCCCTGGCGGAAGGCCGCGGCCGATGCCTGACGTCGCCGTCGTCGGCTCCGGTCCCAACGGACTGGCCGCGGCCGTGACGATGGCGCGGGCCGGACTCAAGGTGCATGTCTACGAGGCAGCCCCTACACCGGGCGGCGGTCTGCGCACCGCGGAGCTGATGGAGCCGGGGCACTTCCATGACGTATGCTCCGCCGTGCATCCGATGGCTCTGGCGTCGCCCTTTTTCCGGCAGTTCGAACTGTCGCGGCGCATCTCTCTCACCGTGCCGGAGATCTCCTATGGCTCTCCCCTGGTCGGCGGCCGGGCGGCCCTGGCCTACCGCTCGCTTGAGCGGACGGCGGCCGGGCTGGGGCGCGACGGCGGCGCGTACCACCGGCTGATGGCCCCGCTGGTGCGGCGTGTGGAAGGCATCACGGAACTGACCCTGAACCAGTTGCTGCGGGTGCCGCGGGATCCCGTGGCGGCGGCGGTGTTCGGCCTCCGGACGCTGGAACAAGGCACAAGGCTCTGGGATGCGAGGTTCCGGGAGGACCTGGCCCCGGCCTTGCTGACCGGGGCCGCCGCACATGCCGTCGCGCCGCTGCCGGGACTCGCTCCCGCCGGCGCCGGCCTCATGCTGGGGACACTTGCCCACGTAGGCGGCTGGCCGATCCCGCAGGGCGGATCGGCGGCGATAGCCCGGGCCATGGTGGCGGACATCGAAGCGCACGGCGGCGTCGTCGAGACGGGGGCCCGGATCGGCTCCCTGGCCGAATTGCCGCCGGTCCGCGCCACCCTGCTGGACGTGGCCCCACCTGCTCTGCTCCGGCTGGCGGGCGGCAGGTTCCCGGGCCGCTACCGACGGGCGCTTGAAGCGTTCCGGTTCGGAAATGCGGCCTGCAAGGTCGATTTCATTCTCTCCGGTCCGGTGCCATGGTCCGCGCCCGGACTGGCCGACGCCGGAACCGTCCACGTGGGCGGAACGAGGGAAGAAATGGCCGAGGCGGAGAACCTCGTGGCCGCCGGCCGCCACCCGGAGCGGCCCTATGTCCTGGTCTCCCAGCCCTCCCGTTTCGACGCCGGACGCGCCCCGGACGGCCGGCACATCCTTTGGAGCTACTGCCACGTCCCGGCCGGGTCCGGCGTGGACATGGCCGAGGCGGTCATGGCGCAACTGGAGCGCTTCGCCCCGGGATTCCGGGACGTCGTGATCCAGCACCGGACGACGACGGCGGCCGGGCTGGCGGAGTACAACGAAAACTACGTGGGCGGCGACTTCGGTGCCGGCCTGATGGACATCCGGGGCCTGCTGCGGCGGCCCGTGCTGAGCCCGGTGCCGTGGCGGACTCCGCTGCCAGGGGTATACCTGTGCTCCTCCTCGACACCGCCGGGGCCCGGGGTGACCGGCATGCCCGGCTTCCACGCGGCGAAATATGCCCTTGCGGACATATTCAAGCTTCCCGTTCCGGAGCTGGCGCCCTAGCCCTTCGAGGTCAGGACGCAGCCGGACTCAGCATCCGGACGGCGGACAAGCGTCCGTCCCGCATGCTTGCGACCGCGTCCGTCAGCGGGACAAACTCCGTGTCATGCGTGACCATCACCGTCGCGACCTGGAATTCGTCGGTGACCTGGCGCAGCAAACGCACCACCGCTTCACTGCGTTCGTGGTCCAGGGCCGCCGTCGGCTCGTCCACCAACAGCACCGCGGGACTTCCCATCAGCGCCCGGGCAATGTTGACGCGCTGGCGCTGGCCGCCGGAGAGCTGATGCGGCCGCTTGTCCAGGGCCGGCCCGAGGCCCACCAGTTCGAGTAAATCGGCGGCGCGCCTGGCTGCCTTCCGGGCCGGCTTGCGGCGCAGGTGGTCGCCGATCACGAGCTGTTCGACGGCGGTCAGGGAGGGCAGCAGGTTGGGCTGTTGGAAGATGACGCCGATCTTGTCCCGGCGGAGCGAGGTGCGGTCGGCGTCCGAGAGAGCCCCGGCGTCCCTTCCATCGATGACGAGCAGCCCCGCGGTGGGCCTGATCAGGGTGGCGGCTACTGCCAGCAAAGAGGACTTTCCGGAGCCCGAGGGACCCACGAGGGACAGGAACACCCCCGGATCGAGTTTGAGGCTGATCCCATCGAGGGCCTTGAGGGTGCCATCCCCGTCCGGGTATTCGAGCGTGACGTTGACGAGGTTGAGAGCGGTGTTCATTAAGTATGCCTTTCGCAGAATGTTTCAGGGAAGAGCCGGCGGGCGCTAGTTGCCGCCCAGGGCCAGGAGCGGATCGACCCGGGTGATATTCCGGACCGCCAGCGCTGCCCCGGCCAGACCCAGCAGCACGATGCCCGTGATCGGCACAAGCGTGGTCTGCGGGGTAATGAGGAAGGGTGCTGCTTGAGCGGCCAGGAAACCGCCCAGCACACCCATCCCGCCGCCCGCCGCGGCACCGGCGACCAGGACGATCACGGCCTGGACCATGGCGTCCTTGAGGACATAGCCGGAGGAGCCGCCGAGGGCCTTCAGCACCGCGATGTCACGGGTTCGCTGGACCGTCCAGACCGTCAGGAACGCGACGATCACGAGCGCCGAGATCCCGTAGAGGAACGCCTGCATGAGCAACAGGGAGCCGTTCTCGCTCCGGTAGGATCCCAGGGCCTGGAAAGATCCCTCCCGGCTGGCGCTCACCGTACCGGCCGCAGCGTTGGCGGCGTCGGCGTCGGCCGTTGCCCCGGCGTCGTAGGTGACGGCGATAACCGTCGCGGCGGCTTCGCTGCCCGTGATGTGGGCGAGCTTCCGCCACTCGCCCAGCGAGGTCCAGACCACTCCGGTGTGGGAATACCACTGGTCCGGAACCACGGCGGACACGGTCAGTTCGGAGCCGCCGACGGTGGCGCGGCTGCCGGCCCGGAGGTCCAGTTCCTTGGCCACGCCTTCGCCGACCACGACGGTTCCCTCGGCGACCGGTGCGGGGGCGATTCCGCGGGGAGCTGTTTCTTCGGGGCCGAATGGTTCTTCGGTGCCGAAAACGGCAACGTTTGCGGTGCCTGCCGGGACACCACCGGCGCCGATTGCCTGGAAACGGCTCTGGGTGATTCCCAGCAGCTCGGCGCTTGCGACGTCCCCACGTCCTGCCCAGTCCGCGAGCTGCCGTCGGGTGACCTCGGATTCGGTGAACGATGCCTTGGGGCTGCTCCCGGCCGGGGCGCCGAAAACTATCTGGTCAACGGGGAGGGCGGCGATGGCCGACGTCGACTGGTTGCCCAGGCCGGCGGTGAGGCCGGAGAGCAGAACGAGCAGCAGGGTGATGAGCGCGACCACCCCGCCCATCAGGGCGAATCGACCTTTTGCGAAGCGGATATCGCGGATTGCAAGAAACATGATTGTCCTTTTCGGGGGATTGTGTCCGTGTTTCCACTCTCCCGCGGCGCTGCGCCGCTGCCATCGGGCGGGCGGTTGGTCCCCGGGAACGCGATGGATGATCCGGCTGTCAACCAATAGGTTGATAGCCGCGGCGCCGTGCCGTTTTCGGGCGGATTGGCCGCGACCGGGGACTACGCTGAAGCCATGGATGGCAAAGCCGGGAGTGCGGACGTGGAGGTTTCAGGTTCTGCCGTTGAACCGACCGGTGCTGCCGGGATCCTGCGGGTGCTGCGGGTCAGCCTCCACGTCGGTTTCGCGGTGCTGCTGCTGGTGGCGGTGGTCCGGCTGCCCGGGGCCGGAATCCACGGCAACGGACCGCTGACGTTGGCCACGGCCATGATTCTGGCGGCCGTCTACGTGGCGGGCACGGTGCTGGAGAAACGCCATGCCCAGGACCCGTCCCGCTTCGACCCGGCACCGTTCGCCGCATGTTGGCTGGCTGCCGCCTGCCTGCTCTGGCTGCTCCTCATCTGGTCCAGCGCCGACTTCGTGTGGCTGGCCTTCCCGCTCTTCTTCTTGCAGCTGCACGTGCTGCCCCGGCGCCTGGCCCTGCCGGCGATCGTCCTCAGCACGGTGCTGGTGATCGTGGCGCTGTGGTTCCACAATCGCGGAACGGCGGATGCCGCCCTCCAACTGCCGATGGTGCTGGGCCCGGCCTTCGGGGCGGCGTTCGCCGTGGTCACCGGCCTTGCCTACCGGGCGCTCTACCGTGAGGCGGAGCACCAGCGGCGGGCGGCCGAAGAGCTCCGCCGGACCCGCGCCGAACTCGCCCGCAGCCAGCACGACGCCGGCACCCTCGCCGAGCGGGCGCGGCTGGCCCGCGAGATCCACGACACCCTGGCCCAGGGCTTGTCCAGCATTGTCCTGATGGGCCGCTCGGCCGAGAAGGCGCTCGACGACGGGGACACCGTCACCGCGCGGGACAGGCTCCGGACCGTCCAGGAGACGGCCTCCGCCAACCTCGCCGAGGCCCGCAACTTCGTCCGCGGCCTGCAGTCCCCGGCGCTGGAGGAGAGTTCGCTGGTGAACAGCCTGCGCCGGCTCTGCGAAAGGACCGAGACCGAGGCGGCCGCGCACGGCACCGGGCTTCGGTGCCGTTTTGACCTGGAAGGCACGCCGCTGGAGCTCCCCAATCCGTACCGGACCACCCTGCTCCGGGCCGCGCAGGCGAGCCTCGCGAACGTGTGGGTGCACGCGAAGGCGAGTACCGCCGTCGTGACCCTGTCCTTCCTCGGCAGCGAGGTTGCGATGGATATTTACGATGACGGCGTGGGGTTCGATCCCGCCGGTGTGGCCCGGCGGCGCCCGGGCGGTTCGGGCTATGGGCTGAAGTCCCTGCGCGAACGGGTGGCCGCCCTGGCCGGCAGGATGGACATCGAGTCCGCGCCGGGGGAAGGAACGGTGGTGGCCATCCGGCTGCCGCTGGCGCCCGCGGCGGCAGGCACCGGCCACCCGGATGGCCGCCTGGATAAGGAACAACAACAGTGAATGACATCCGCGTGCTGCTGGTCGACGACCACCCCGTGGTCCGGGCCGGGCTGAGGGCGATGCTGAGCGATTTTGAGGGCATTACGGTTGCCGCGGAAGCGGCCGACGGCGGCGCCGCGCTGGCGGCGCTGAACCGGCTCCGCACCCTCGGCGAGCCGGTCGACGTCGTGCTCATGGACCTGCAGATGGGCGCTGGAATGGACGGCGTTACGGCGACCGGCAGGATCAAGGCGGGCGAGGCCGGGCAGCCCGCCCCGCCGGTGCTCATCCTCACCACCTACGATTCCGACGCCGACATCCTTGCCGCGGTGGAAGCCGGCGCCAGCGGGTACATGCTCAAGGACGCGCCGCCCGGGCAGATCCGCCAGGCGGTGCTCTCCGCAGCCGCGGGCCAGACGGCCCTGGCACCGGAGGTGGCCGCCCGGCTGTTGGGCAGGATCCGGAATCCGGAGCCGGTCCTGTCCGGCCGGGAGATCCAGTTGCTGGAACTGCTCGCCAGCGGCCTGGGCAACCGGGCTATCGCGAAGCAGCTGTTCATCTCCGAGGCAACTGTCAAGACCCATCTGGTGCACATTTACGGGAAGCTCGGCGTGGACAACCGCACCGCCGCGGTCTCCGTGGCCACGCGGCGCCGGATTATCCGGCGCCACTGAACGCCGGTTCGGCGGACCGGATGGCATGACAAGCGCATTGTCCGTGGCTCGAGGCATAATGGCGCGGTGGGGAACTCATCGAAACTTTCACTTGCCCTTGTCGGACTCATTCTTGGCGCCTCGCTTGTGGCCTGCGACGACGGCCGCGCCGGCGCGCAGGATGCCGTGAAGCAGCTTGCCGCCGCGGTTGCCGCGCTCGACGTCGGCTCCGTCGCCTTCGAGGGCAACGACTCCGGCGCAGCCAACGACCAGCTCAAACAGGTATTCAAGGCCCTTGAACCGGTTAAGCCATCGGTGCAGGCCGGCGAGCTGAAGCTGGAATCCGGTGTGGCCACCGTCCCGTTGGCCTACAGCTGGAAGATCGGTTCGGATGAGTGGAAGTACACGGTATCCGCCCAGCTCAAGAAGTCCGGCGATAAATGGCTGACCGTGTGGAACCCGGGCATCCTGGTGCCGGACCTGGCGGAGGGGGAGGTGCTCAGCAGCTCCGTCGAGCCCGCGCAACGGGCCGCCATTCTGGGCGCCGGAGATGTACCACTGGTCACCTACCGCCCCGTCGTCAATGTCGGGATCGACAAACCCCAGCTCGGCGGGGCCGACGCGGCGGACTCCGCCACCAAGCTGGCCCAGCTGGTGGGCGTGGATCCCGCCGTGTACGCCGCGCAGGTCGCGGCGGCCGGCCCCGCGGCGTTCGTCAGTGCCATCACGCTGCGCGACGACGGCACCCGGACCATCACGGACGGGCAGATTTCCGCGATTCCCGGCGGCCGGGCCGTCAAGGACATGCTGCCGCTCGCACCCACCCGGACCTTCGCACGCGCCCTGCTGGGCACCGCCGCCGAGGCCAGCGCGGAACAGATCGAAAAGTCCGGCGGTGTCCTCAAAGCCGGCGACACCACTGGGACCGGCGGCCTCCAACAGCAATACGACGCGCAGCTGCGCGGCACCGACGGCATCACGATCCGGGCACAGAAGGCCGGGCTCACGGCCGAAGAAATCAAGGCGGCCTCCCCCGACCCGCGGAGGCTCCTGTTCCGGGTGGACATCAAGGCCGGAACCCCGCTGAAAACCACCCTGGATCCGAAACTCCAGCAGCTGGCCGAGGACGTGCTGGGCAAGGTCGGGCCGGCCTCGGCCATCGTGGCACTGCGCCCCTCGACCGGTGCAGTCCTCGCGGCCGCCTCCGGGCCGGGCAGCAACGGCTACGACACCGCCATGCTGGGCCAGTACGCCCCCGGCTCCATCTTCAAGATCGTGGATTCCCTGGCCATGTTCCGCAACGGGATGACCCCGGATTCCAAGGTCGACTGCCCGGCCACCCTCACCGTGGACGGCCGGACCTTCAAAAACGCCGAAGGCTACCCTGCGACCTCCCTCGGCTCCGTGACCCTGCGCGACGCCTTCGCCCACTCCTGCAACACGGCCTTCATTAACGCCCGCGACGGCGTCAGCCAGGCCCAGCTCGAAGCCGCGGCCACCTCGCTGGGCGTCGCCGCCGAGGCGCCGGCGCTGGGTGCCGGGGCCTTCCTCGGCTCCGTCCCCGGCGCGGCCGAGGGTACCGAGCACGCCGCCTCCATGATCGGCCAGGGCAAGGTGCTCATGTCCCCGCTGGCGGCCGCCATCATGGCAGGCTCGGTCGCGAAGGGATCCCCTGTTTCGGCCCAGCTCGTGCTGAATCCGGACGCCGGTACCGCTCCGGCAGCTCCGGCGGGGGCGGACCCGACGGCGGCGGGCGCCTCGCCGTCGTCCTCCGCCGCTCCCCCCGCCACGGGCTCCGGTACGCCGCTGACCGCCGCAGAAGCCGCCTCGCTGGCCGACATGATGCGCGCCGTGGTGACCTCCGGGCATGCCGGGTTCCTCGCCTCCGTCCCGGGCGCACCCGTGGGGGCCAAGACCGGAACAGCGGAATTCGGCAACGACAACCCGCCCAAGACGCACGCCTGGATCGTGGCCGTGCACGGGGACCTGGCCGTGGCGGTGTTCGTCGAGGACGGCGGGCTCGGCGCCACCACGTCCGGCCCGCTGCTCAAGGAGTTCCTCACCGCCGCCGGCTGAGGACACCGCCGGCGCGGGGTCTGAGGGCGCAACCGTGGGAAGATTGAACGCGTGGCTCATATTGACGTTTCCGGCATCGACTACTACCTCTCCGACGGCACCCAGCTCCTGAACGGGGTGAGCTTCAAGGTCCCGGACGGCACCAAGACGGCGTTGATCGGGCCGAACGGAACCGGCAAGACGACGCTGTTCCGGATCATCTCCGGCGACCTCATCCCGGATGAAGGCGTGATCGGCCGTTCCGGCAACATGGGCATCATGCGCCAGTTCGTCGGCCAGGTCCGGGACGATTCCACGGTCCGTGACCTGCTGGTCTCAGCTGCCCCGCCCGCGCTGGCCGCCGCCGCGCGCGCCGTCGACGAGGCCGAACTTGCGATGATGGAGTTCGACGACGAGCCCACCCAGATGAAATATGCCCAGGCGATCGTGGACTGGGGCGATGCCGGCGGCTACGACGTCGAGACCGTCTGGGACGAGGTCTGCATGGCCGCCCTGGGCCTGCCCTTTGACCGGGCCCAGCACCGCCCGGCGTCGAGCCTCTCCGGCGGCGAGCAGAAGCGCCTGGTGCTCGAGGCGCTCTTCGCCGGCCCCGATGAGCTCCTGCTCCTCGACGAACCGGACAACTACCTGGATGTCCCGGGCAAGCGCTGGCTCGAGGCCAGGCTCAACGAGTCAAAGAAGACGGTGTTCTTCATCAGCCACGACCGCGAGCTGCTCAATAACGCCGCGGGCCGGATCGTCACGCTCGAACCGGGCATCAACGGTGCCGGGGCTTGGGTCCACGGTGGCGGTTTCGGCTCCTACGTGGACGCCCGTGCGGACCGGAACGCCCGCTTCGAGGAGCTGCGCAAGCGCTGGGACGAGGAGCACGTGAAGCTCAAGGAACTCGTCAACATGTACAAGAACAAGGCCGCGTTCCGCTCCGACATGGCCAACCGGTACCACGCCGCGCAGACCCGGCTGGCGAAGTTCCTGGAAGCCGGTCCGCCTGAGGCGCTGCCGATCGAACAGAATGTCCAGATGCGGCTCAAGGGCGGCCGGACCGCCAAGCGGGCCATCGTGGCAGAGAAGCTGGAACTGACCGGCCTGATGAAGCCGTTTTCCACCGAGGTGTGGTTCGGGGACCGCGTCGGCGTCCTGGGCTCCAACGGCTCCGGCAAAAGCCACTTCCTGCGCCTCCTCGCCACCGGCGGCACCGATCCGGAGCGGGAGCACCTGCCCGTGTCCGACATCGACATCGCTGAGGTTCCGCATGAGGGCACGGTGAAACTTGGCGCCCGCATCCGGCCCGGCTTCTTCGCCCAGACGCACGTCCGGCCCGACCTTTTGGGCAAGACGCTGCTGGAGATCCTGCACCGCGGCGACGAACACCGTTCCGGACTGGGCCGCGAGGCCGCGGCCGGCGCCCTGGACGGCTACGGCCTGGCCGGGCAGTCCGAGCAGAAGTACGAGTCGCTCTCCGGCGGCCAGCAGGCCCGCTTCCAGATCCTGCTGCTGCAGCTCTCCGGCGCCACGCTGCTGCTGCTGGACGAGCCCACCGACAACCTGGACCTGCACTCGGCCGAGGCGCTGGAACGGGCGATCGACCACTTCGAGGGCACCGTCCTGGCCGTCACCCACGACCGCTGGTTCGCCCGGACCTTCGACCGTTTCCTGGTCTTCGGCTCCGATGGCAAGGTCTACGAGTCGGAGGAACCCGTCTGGGACGAGAAACGAGTGGAGCGCACCCGCTAGTCCACAACAACGCGGGGTCAGATATCGCCCAAGCCGGGGAGTTTTATGGGCGCGGAGTGACCCCGCGTTGCTGGTGGAGGTGGCACCTGGCAGCGGCAGGCATGTCCGGGGGCTGTCGCTAGAGTGGTGGCATGACAGCGCTCTCCCCGGCAGCCCGCACGGCCCAGCTCAAGGCCGCAGCCGCGGCGACGTTCCTCGTTTTCGGGATCAACGGCCTCGTGTTCGCCAGCTGGGCGGCGCGCATTCCGGCGGTCACCGAGCTTCTGCATGTCACGTCCGGCCAGATGGGGACCCTGCTCTTATGCCTGGCGGCCGGCTCGCTGATCGCCCTTCCCACGGCCGGGTTCGTCGTGGGCCGGATCGGCACCGCCAATACGGTGCGGAGTGCCGGACTCTTTGCTGCGGCGGCCGGTGTCGGCGTGGCGTTGTCCCTGATGGCGGCCTCCGTCCCGGGGACGGCCATTTCGCTGTTCCTCTTCGGGATCGGCATCGGTTTATGGGATGTTTCCCAGAACATTGAAGGGGCCGACGTCGAGCACCGGCTCGGGCGCACCATCATGCCGCAGTTCCATGCGGCCTTCAGCGCCGGCGCCTTTCTGGGCGCCCTGATCGGGGCCGGACTGTCGAACCTCGGCGTCGGACTCCCCGCGCACCTGCTCGTCATCGCCGGCGTCGTGGCCGTGCTGACCATGCTGGCCCCGCGCTACTTCCTGCCCCATATCCCGGCAACCGCCCCGCTGGCCGGGGAAACGGACGAAGCCAGGGGCCGCCCGGCCTGGACCGATGGACGCACCCTGCTGATCGGCGTCGTTGTCCTCGGCGCCACGCTGACCGAAGGCGCCGGCAATGACTGGATCGCGAAGGCCGTCGTCGACGGCCTCGGGGCCTCGCAGTCCACGGGTGCCCTCTTGTTCGCGGCTTTTGTGCTGGCAATGACAGCAACTCGCTTTTTCGGCGGCCGGGCCATCGACGCTTACGGGCGGGTGGCGGTCCTGCGTGCCAGCATGGCCGCGGCCGCTGCAGGGCTGGGGCTCTTTGTGCTGGCCGGCAACATCTGGCTCGCCACGGCCGGTGCCGTCCTGTGGGGCGTCGGCGCCGCCCTCGCCTTCCCGGTGGGCATGTCCGCCGCGGCGGACGATCCCAGGCGTGCGGCTGCCCGGGTGTCCGTCGTTTCCACGATCGGCTACGTCGCGTTCCTCGCCGGGCCGCCGCTGCTCGGCTACCTGGGCGACGCCACCGGAATCAGGCCGGCGCTGCTGGCCATCGGGGTGCCCATCCTGGGGGCGCTGCTGCTCGCCGGCGCCGCGAAGCCCTTGCGGGCCGACTGATACAGCCGCGCGTCTGCCGGCCCTGGAGCGGCTCGCCGGCAGTAATGTGGTCAGATGAAAAGCATGCTGAGGAAAGCGCCGGGCCCCCTGTCGAGATTGGACCGCAAGCTGGTGCGGGCTGTCTCGGCCTTCCCAAGCGGGCGCCACGATGACTTCTTCCGGCAACTGTCGGCGGCCGCGAACAACGGCAGCCTATGGCTGGGCATCGCCTCCGTTCTTGCGCTCTTTCCGGGGAAGACCCGGCGCGCGGCCCTCCATGGCGTCCTGGCACAGGGGGTGGCTTCCGGTGTGACCAATCTGGTGTTCAAGACACTCCTCCCCCGGGCGCGTCCGCTCCCCGAACAGCTGCCCGTTTTCCGTTTCGTCCGTCCGCAGCCCACGAGTTCCTCGATGCCCTCGGGCCATTCCGCCTCGGCTGTCGCCTTCACGCTGGGGGTTGGAATGGTCCGCCCGGCACTGGGTGCGGCGCTGGCTCCCGCGGCGGCGGGCGTCGCCTATTCCCGGGTCCACACCGGGGCGCACTGGCCCTCCGATGTGCTGATCGGATCGGTGATCGGCGCCGGCGCGGCCCTGCTGACGCGGAAATGGTGGCCCGTCCGGCCGCCCTTCCCGGAGACCAGCCGCACCGGCGTGCATGCCCCGGAACTTGCCGACGGGCAGGGATTGGGGATTGCGGTGAACACTCTCGGCGGCTCCTACGCCGACGAGACCGCGGACGCCCTCCGCAAAGTATTCCCGAAGGCGTATATAAAGGAAATTGGTCCGGAGGAGGATGTTGCCACCGAAATCGACGCCGTCGCGTCCCGCCCAGGCGTCGTGGCCCTGGGCGTCTGGGGCGGCGACGGGACGGTCGGCACCGCAGCCGTAACCGCCGTCGAACACTCCCTCCCGCTGCTGGTGCTGCCCGGCGGGACACTGAACCACTTCGCCCGCGACGCCGGGACGCCCACCCTCGCCGCGGCAGTCGAAGCGGCCTCCACGGGCGGGGCCGCCCTGGCGGACGTCGGCCACGTGGCCGTGGAACGCGGCCTTCAGGAGAGCCCCGAGAGACTGGAACTGGCCATGCTCAACACGGCAAGTATCGGCCTCTACCCGAACCTGGTCCGACGGCGGGAACAGCTCCAGCCGGCGCTTGGCAAACCACTTGCGGGCGTCGTGGCGATGTTCCGGACCTTCGCGGCCGGGACGCCCACCTCGCTGATCGTGGACGGGGTGCGGCACAAGGTCTGGATCATGTACGTGGGCCGGGGCCGCTATTATCCCCGGGACCACGCACCCCTGGTGCGTCCGGTGCTGGACGACGGCGTCCTGGACCTGCGGATGATCACCGCCGACGAGCCGTTTTCCCGCTTGCGCCTGCTCTGGGCCGTGCTGACGGGCACCATGGCCACCTCCCGGATCACACACCTCACGGAAACCACCAGCATCCGGGTGGAGCCGGCGGACTCGACCATGGTCCTGGCGGTGGATGGCGAAGTCATGCCGGGGGTCCGCGCCGCCGAATTCTCGGTGAAGCGTGGCGCGCTCAAGTATTACTCGCCACTGCCTGGGAGTTGATCGTCCGCGAGGATTACCCTGATTCAACCCTGAATCATCCCTGAGACCGGCGGAATCCGCCGCCAGCCTCTGTAGCGTGGGGTGTGCACACCGAGTCGTGTCCACGACGCTCCGCACATCCCCTGCTACGCAAAGGAACGCTTCCATGATCGAAGCAAGAGGCCTGACCAAGGTCTACGGCGATAAAACCGCCGTCGCCGGAGTCAACTTCACCGTCGAAGCCGGCCGGGTCACCGGCTTCCTGGGCCCCAACGGTGCCGGCAAATCCACCACCATGCGCATGATCATGGGACTGGACCGTCCGACGTCGGGCTCCGTCACCGTCAACGGTGCCGCGTTCGCCAGGCACACCGCTCCGCTGCGCGACGTCGGTGCGCTGCTGGATGCCAAGGCCGTCCATACCGGCCGTACCGCGTACAACCACTTGCTCGCGATGGCCGCCACGCACAGCATCCCGAAGAAGCGCGTGCACGAAGTCATCGAGATGACCGGACTGGCGGAAGTGGCCAGGAAGAAGGTCAAGGGCTTCTCGCTGGGCATGGGCCAGCGGCTGGGAATCGCCGCGGCGCTGCTGGGCGACCCGCAGACAATCATCCTGGACGAGCCGGTCAACGGCCTCGATCCGGAGGGTGTCGTCTGGGTCCGAAACCTGGCCAAGTATCTGGCCTCTGAGGGGCGCACCGTGTTCCTGTCCAGCCACCTCATGAGCGAAATGGCCGTCACGGCGGACCACCTCATCGTGATCGGCCGCGGCAGGATCATCGCCGACGCCCCGATCGAGGAGATCATCAACGGCAAGGGCCAGAGCCGCACGCGTGTCCGCACCGACCAGCCGGAACGGCTCCTGCAGCTGCTGGCCGGTACCGGCGCTTCGGTGGTGGTCCAGGAGCGCGAGCTCCTCGAAGTCAAGGGGCTGGACCCGCGGCAGATCGCCAGTGCCGCGCTGGACAACCACGTCATGATCTACGAACTCACCCCGCTTCAGGCCAGCCTCGAGGAGGCCTACATGGAACTGACCAAGGATGAGGTCGAATACCACTCGCTGATCACCACGGGCGCTGCCGCTCCCGTCCAGTCCGGAGGCAACCAGGCATGAGCTCCACCACCCTCGAACCCATCCCCTCACACCGCGGCGCGCACACCGGAACCGACGTCAGGCCCCCGTTGTCCGGCAACGGCACAAGCACCGGCGCGGGCCCAAGCTTCCTACGCGTCCTGAATTCCGAATTCATCAAGTTCCGCACCCTGCTGTCCACGCTGATCCTGCTCGGCTCCACGATCGTCGTCATTGTGGGCGTCGGCGCCCTCGCGGCGTGGGGAATCGGCCAGGCACTGCAGGCCTCCGGCGCGAATCCGCAGCGGGCCGCTGCCATGGCAGCCCAAGGGGACATCGCAGCTTCGGCGCCCAGCGCCGGGATCTCCTTCGCGCAACTGATTCTCGGGTCGCTGGCCGTGCTGATCATCAGTTCCGAGTTCACCACGGGCATGGCGCGTTCAACGTTTACGGCCGTGCCGAAGCGGACCCCGGCCTTCCTCGCCAAGCTCCTCGTCGTCGTGGTCGCCGCTTTCCTGGTCACGGCTTTTTCGCTCTGGCTGGCCGGCCTCGTGGCAGCGCCCATCCTCGACCAGTATGGGCACACCCTGGACATCTCCAGCGGCCACTACGTCCGGACGCTGGTGATCAACAGTGTCTACGTTGCCGCCGTTGCCGCCATCGGCATGGCCCTGGGCGCCCTGATCCGTAACTCCGCGGGCGGCATCATGAGCCTCGTCGGGATCTTCTTTGTCCTGCCGATTGCCCTGCAGATTATCCAGGGCGACTTCGTCAAGGAACTCCGCAAGTTCATCCCGGACAGCACCCTGGCGCCCATGACCGCCGCCGACCATGTCGCCGACACCCTGGAGGCGTGGCAGGCCGGTCTGGTCCTCGGCGCCTGGGTTGTCATCCCGGTGCTCTTGGCCGCCGTGCTGCTCAAGAAGCGCGACGTTTAGGGCTGGGCCTCCGCCCTCTGGGCACAGAACATGTTTGATGCAGTGAAGGACGCGCCGGCCCGCCAAGCTGACGCGTCCTTCACTACTTCACCGCCCGGAGTCCTGAAGCAGTGGTTTCAGGCACATGTCATAATTGCCTCTGAGGCAACTTCTATTGCCTTCTTCGCCGCTTTTTGGAGTACCGCACGGTCTTCCGGTGCGTCATTTGTGGAACTGCACAGGACGGACCATCACCGGCCCCGTCTAGGGTGAAACGACCATGTGGCCCGGAACACAACACACCCCGCTGCATCCGGGCCCGCACCATACACGAAGGACGGCGCTTCAATGCACGCTGACCAACAGCTTTCAAAATCCCTGAAACCCAGGCACCTGTCCATGATCGCCATCGCCGGCGTGATCGGCGCCGGACTGTTTGTCGGGTCCGGGGCCGCCATCCAGCAGGCCGGCCCCGGCATCCTGGTCGCCTACGCCGCGGCGGGACTCGTTGTCATCCTGGTCATGCGCATGCTCGGCGAAATGGCTGCCGCGAACCCGGAGACCGGCTCGTTCTCCACCTACGCGGACAAAGCACTCGGCCGCTGGGCGGGATTCAGTATCGGCTGGCTCTACGCCTGGTTCTGGATCATCGTGCTGGGGATCGAGGCTACGGCAGGAGCCGCGATCATGCACCGCTGGGTGCCGGGCATCGACCAGTGGGTCTGGGCGCTCCTCCTGATGGTGCTGCTGACCCTCACCAACCTGGGCTCAGTGAAGTCCTTCGGCGAGTTTGAATTCTGGTTCGCCTCCATCAAGGTGACCGCGATCGCGCTGTTCCTGCTCTTCGGCGTGGCCGCCATCCTCGGCCTCGTCCCCGGAGTTCCCGCCCCGGGCTTGAGCAACCTGATCGACAACGGCGGTTTCATGCCCAACGGCCCCGGCGCGGTGCTGGCCGGCATCCTGGTGGTCGTCTTCTCCTTCTTCGGAGCCGAAATCGCGACTATCGCCGCCGGCGAATCCGAGAACCCGGTCGACGCCGTCAAGAAGGCCGTGAAGTCTACCGTCTGGCGCATCCTGGTCTTCTATATCGGCTCCATCGCCGTTGTGGTCACCCTGCTGCCGTGGAACTCGGCCTCCGTGGCCAAGAGCCCGTATGTCGCCGTGATCGAGCTCTTCGGCATCCCGGGTGCCGGCACCATCATGGACATCGTGGTGCTGACCTCCGTGCTCTCCTGCCTCAATTCCGGCCTCTACACTGCCAGCCGCATGCTGTTCTCGCTTTCCCGCCGCGGCGACGCCCCGCGCTCCTGGATGCGCATCTCCAAGCGGGGGGTCCCCGCCGCCGCCGTGCTGGCCTCGACCGTGGTCGGCTTCGTCACCGTCGGCCTGAACTACATCGCGCCGGACACGGTCTTCCTGTTCCTGGTCAACACCTCGGGAGCCATCGCCCTGTTCGTGTGGCTTGTGATCGCAGGCTCCCAGCTGATCCTGCGCCGCCGGATGGGTGCCGCTGCCAAGGACCTCCAGTTGAAGATGTGGCTGTTCCCCTACCTCACCTGGCTGGCCATCATAAGCATCGTCGCCCTGCTGATCGGCATGGTGATCCTCGAAACCACACGGGAGTCGCTCGTGCTCTCACTGGCCCTTGCCGCCGTCGTAGTCGGCATCGGTCTGTGGCGCTACCGCAAGAACGGCGCGAAGGCCTCGCGTCTCTCCAACGCCGATATTCCGGCCGAGTCCACCCTCCAGGACGCCAGCCGCCAAGAGGCCATTGTCGGCGGCGGACCCGCGTCGTAATCCTCTCAACCACCACCGGACATGCCCAGTGCTGGCGCTCAGGGAGTGGACATAGGGGCACCATGCCCACTCCCTGCCGCCGCGAGAGGGCATGTCCGGGGAGGGCAAACCACAGCTCACAGCGGCGGACTGGCTCCGGCATAGCGTGCGGGGGTTCCATAGAGCCATGAACCCATCCCCGCAGCCCCCGCACCCCAACCACGACCGCGGGCTGGAATTCGATCTCTCCACCCTGATCAGCCGCCGTTCCCTGGGCATGTTCCTCGGGGCCGCCAACGGCCAGGTCACCTTCACGACTATCTACCCCGGCGCCTACAGCGGCCGCTGGCCGCACATCCACTTCGAGGTCTTCGAGTCCATGAGCAATGCGACGGCGGCCGGCCAGGTCCTTGCGGTCTCCCAGATCGCGCTGACCGAGGCGGCTTGCAAGGAGCTCTATGCCTCGGCCGGCTATGAATCCAGCGCGCGGAACTTCCCCCGCACCACGCTGAAGTCCAACAACGTGTTCGGCAACGACGGCGGGATCTACCAGCCGGCGACGATGACGGGATCGGTGTCCGCGGGAAACACAGCCGGGCTGAACGTCACCGTCTAGGTCTTGGTGCGCGAAGCCCAGGATCGGGCGGGGATAGACTCGGAGCCATGCCGACACAGAGCCCCGCCGCAGACCACATCCAGGACCTCGGGGCGTACGTCACCGCGTCGCCGTCGAGCTTCCATGCCGTCCATGAGGCCGCCCGCCGGCTGGATGAGGCGGGCTTCACCGGCCTCGATGAGCTGGAGCCGTGGGACGGTGCCGCCCCCAAAAACGGTGCCGGAAAGCACTACGTGATCCGCGACGGCGCCCTGATCGCTTGGGTGGCGCCTGGCAGCGCCGGGCCGGCCAGGGGGTTCAATATCCTGGGAGCGCACACGGATTCGCCTTCCTTTAAACTCAAGCCCAAGCCCACCACCGGCAAGTTCGGCTGGCTCCAGGCTGGCGTCGAGGTCTATGGCGGACCCCTGCTGAACTCGTGGCTGGACCGCGAACTCCAGCTCGCCGGGCGGCTCGTGATGCTGGACGGCACACAGCACCTCACCGCCACCGGGCCGCTGCTGCGCTTCCCCCAGCTGGCCATCCATCTGGACCGCTCCGTGAACGAGGGCCTGGCGCTGGACAAGCAGCAGCACATGAATCCGGTCTTCGGGCTCGGTGACCCCGCGGGTGCGGACCTGCTGGGGCTGCTGGCGGGGCGCGTCCGGGGCGGAGGCGTGGATCCTGCGCAGATCGGCGGCTACGACATCGTCGTCGCGGACACCCAGGCGCCGGCAGTGTTCGGCGCCAAGGGCGAGTTCTTCGCCTCCGGGCGGCTGGACAACCTCTCCGCCACGCACGCCGGTCTGGCGGCGCTGATCGCGCACGCATCAAGACCGCTGCCCGAGGGCGCCCCGATCGCCGTGCTGGCCGCCTTCGACCACGAGGAAATCGGCTCCGCCTCCCGCTCCGGCGCCTGCGGGCCCGTCCTCGAGGACATCCTGGTGCGCATCTCCGACGGCCTGGGCGCCTCGGCGAGCCAGCGGCGGCAGGCGTTCGCGGCGTCGTTCTGTGTCTCGGCGGACGCGGGCCACGCCGTGCACCCCAATTACGCCGAGCGGCATGACCCGGCCAACCGTCCGGCCCTGAACGGCGGACCGCTGCTGAAGATCAATGCCAACCAGCGCTACGCCACGGACGCCGCCGGCGCGGCCCGCTGGGCGCGGCTGTGCAGCGCGGCCGGCATCCCGTACCAGGAATTCGTGTCCAACAACGTGATGCCCTGCGGCTCCACGATCGGCCCGCTGACGGCAACCAGGCTCGGGATCAGGACAGTCGACGTCGGAGTGCCCCTGCTCTCGATGCACTCCGCACGCGAGCTCTGCGGCGTCGAGGACCCATACCGGTTGGCGAAGGTGACCGCGCTGTTCTTCCGTACGGCGGCGTAACAGCAGGTCAGCGGGTGGTTGAGCGGAAGCCTGCAGACCCACATAGATCCTGTGGATACCCACAAAGTTGACTCCAGCCGTCTGGTGGTGCCCCGGGAGCGGCCCTAACGTTCAAAGCGTATGGAAGCCCCGTAGGCAGGTGGTCCAGGTTCCGGACTGCCGCGGAGAGTCACCTCGACGTCTCCACCTGCAGCTGGCTTCAAGACAATTGGATAGCACCAAACAGCGGGACTCCGAGGTATCGGCGTCCTCGTCAGGCCAAGGTGGTGCAGACACCGCGGCCGCGCCCTTGAGTGATCGCGCCCCCGACCATGGAGTCCACCATGAAGTCTGCACATGCCTTCTTGCCCCGCCGGATTGTCCGGCCGACAGTTTCCGCCGTGATTACGGCCCTCCTCGCCGCCACGTTGTCGGTCTTCGCAGTCCCGACGGCGAATGCGGCCGGACCGTGCACTGCCCCGATTGTGAGCAAGGTGGCCTGCGAAAATACCCAGCCGGGTAACCCGGCCTCGGAGTGGCAGGTCACCGGCGCGGGCGACAGCACTATCCAGGGGTATGCGACGTCCATGAGCGTCAATGTCGGCGGCACCGTGAATTTCAAGGTCAAGACGCCGTCCACCTCATACCACATCGATGTGTACCGTCTTGGCTACTACCAGGGGCTGGGCGCCCGTAAGGTCGCTGCCAACGTGCTGCCGAGCGCCGTGCTTCCGCAGTCCCAGCCGGCGTGCGCCACTTTCTCCGCCACCGGGCTGATCGACTGCGGCAACTGGGGCATCTCGGCCACCTGGCAGGTCCCGACTTCGGCCGTCTCTGGAGTTTACCTAGCCCGGCTGGTGCGCAATGACGCGACGGCCGCGAGCGTGATTCCTTTTGTCGTCCGCGACGACGCGGCCCACTCAGACGTCCTGTTCCAGACTTCGGATACCACGTGGCAGGCGTACAACACCTACGGCGGCAACAGCCTCTACTCGTGTACGGTGTCCTGCCCTCCGGGTAACCCGATGGCGTATAAGGCGGCGTTCAAGGTCTCGTACAACAGGCCTTTCAACTCCGCGGCGGACGACCAAGGACGAAGCTGGCTGATGTACGCCGAATATCCGATGATCCGATTCATGGAGGCCAACGGCTACGACGTGAGCTACATGAGCGGCCTGGACGTTGCCACCAAGGCTCCTTTGCTGTTGAACCACAAAGTGTTTACGTCTGTGGGGCACGATGAATACTGGTCCGGGGACCAGCGGGCCAATGTCGAGGCCGCCCGGGACGCCGGCGTGCATCTGGCCTTCTTCAGCGGCAACGAAGCCTTCTGGCGCACCCGCTGGGAAGCCAGTGCCGACGGCACGAACACCCAAGGACGCACCCTGGTGGCCTACAAGGACACCCACTTCAACGCACCCACCGATCCCGTGTCGTGGACCGGGACCTGGCGCGACCCCCGTTTCGGGACCGCCACGGGAGGAGGAAATCCTGAGAACGCCCTGACCGGACAGTTCTTCCTGGTCAACTCCGGTACCACCGATATCACTGTGCCCTCCGGTTTCAGCAAACTGCGGCTGTGGAGAAATACCACGATTGCCGGGCTGGCCTCGGGGGCCACGGCGACTTTGGGAGCGGGGTTGGGCACGCTCGGCTATGAATGGGACAGCGATTCGGACAATGGGTTCAGGCCTGCAGGGTCCTTTAAATTGTCGCAAACGAACAGCACATCGGCGGAGGTCTTCACCGACTACGGATCCAGCACGATGAACGGCCAAGCCGCAACACATAACCTCACGATCTACAAGGCCGCAAGCGGCGCTTTGGTCTTCGGTGCCGGCACCGTGCAGTGGTCCTGGGGACTGGACGGCTTCACGACCGGTAAGGCGGTGGACAAGAATATGCAGCAGGCCACGGTCAATCTCTTCGCCGACATGGGGTCACAGCCGGTGACCATCATCTCTGGCCTGTCCGCTGCCCAGGCCTCAACGGATACTACTCCGCCGACGTCGGCCATCACCTCACCAGCGGGGGGAGCCACCATAACCGATGGCACGGTGGTGACGGTCAGCGGCACCGCTGCCGACACCGGCGGAGTCGTTGCGGGCGTCGAGATTTCGACCGATGGCGGTAAGACGTGGCGTCCTGCCACCGGCACAACAAACTGGACCTTCAGCTGGAACGCGCATGGAAGTCCAACATCCACGTTACGGTCCCGTGCCGTTGACGACAGCGGGAACATCGAATCACCCGCCCCCGGTCTCGTAACGAACATTTCGTGCCCATGCTCACTGGTGGGCGTTCATACCGCACCGGCGGCCCCCGATTCCGGCGATGCCAATGGCGTTGAGGTCGGTGCGAAGTTCTACACGGACGTGGCCGGAACAATCAGCGCCCTACGGTTTTACAAGGCCGCCAAGAACACCGGCACGCACATCGGAAACATCTGGAGCATGTCCGGGCAACGCCTGGCCACCGCCACGTTCAGCGGTGAATCCTCCAGCGGTTGGCAGACCGTCACCCTCTCTCCGGCTCTGGCGGTAACCGCCAACACCATGTACGTGGTCTCGTACTATGCGCCTGCCGGCCACTATTCCCAGGACTCGGGATTCTTCTATAACCACCCCTCCGGACCGCCTGCGGGAAATAACAGTACCGACAGCGCCCCGTTGCATTTCACCCGCAGTCTGCCGGGCACTCCCAACGGTTTCTACCGCTACGGCAGCTCGTCCACCTTCCCCAACCAGATCTACGACGCGGAATACTACTGGGTGGACGCCGTCTTTAGCCCGTCGGCTCCGGCGGCGCCGGCGGTGTCGTCGGTGTCTCCGGTGAATGCGGCGACGGGTGTGGCGGTGTCCGTGAAGCCTGCTGCGACGTTCAATCAGTCGGTGACTGGCTCGTCGGTGGTGTTCACGGTGAAGGACAGCGGCGGTGCTGCGGTGGCGGGGACGGTTGCGTATGATGCGGCGGGCAACACGGCGACGTTTACTCCGGGGAGCGCCCTGGCGTACGGCATCACGTACACGGCGACGGTCAGCGGTGCCACGAACAGCACGGGTCAGGTGATGGCGGCTCCGTATTCGTGGTTGTTCACCACGGCCGCGGCTCCGACGGCGCCGGCTGTGTCGTCGGTGTCTCCGGTGAATGCGGCGACGGGTGTGGCGGTGTCCGTGAAGCCTGCTGCGACGTTCAATCAGTCGGTGACTGGCTCGTCGGTGGTGTTCACGGTGAAGGACAGCGGCGGTGCTGCGGTGGCGGGGACGGTTGCGTATGATGCGGCGGGCAACACGGCGACGTTTACTCCGGGGAGCGCCCTGGCGTACGGCATCACGTACACGGCGACGGTCAGCGGTGCCACGAACAGCACGGGTCAGGTGATGGCGGCTCCGTATTCGTGGTTGTTCACCACGGCCGCGGCTCCGACGGCGCCGGCTGTGTCGTCGGTGTCTCCGGTGAATGCGGCGACGGGTGTGGCGGTGTCCGTGAAGCCTGCTGCGACGTTCAATCAGTCGGTGACTGGCTCGTCGGTGGTGTTCACGGTGAAGGACAGCGGCGGTGCTGCGGTGGCGGGGACGGTTGCGTATGATGCGGCGGGCAACACGGCGACGTTTACTCCGGGGAGCGCCCTGGCGTACGGCATCACGTACACGGCGACGGTCAGCGGTGCCACGAACAGCACGGGTCAGGTGATGGCGGCTCCGTATTCGTGGTTGTTCACCACGGCCGCGGCTCCGGCCGGATGCCCCTGCAGCGTGTTCAGTTCGACTTCGGTGCCGTCCACCGTCACAGTCAACGACTCCAATGCCGTGGAGTTGGGGATGAAGTTCCGTTCCGACGTGGCAGGGACTGTCACGGGTGTCCGGTTCTACAAGGGAAGTAGCAATACCGGGACCCATACGGGCCATTTGTGGTCCGCTTCCGGGACGCTGCTGGCCTCGGTGACGTTCGCGGGTGAGTCCGCCTCGGGCTGGCAGCAGGCCTCCTTCTCGAGCCCGGTGGCCATCACGGCCAACACCACGTACGTGGTTTCGTACCAGGCGCCGAACGGGTTCTATTCCGCCAACGGAGGCTACTTCGGCAGTGCCGCGGACAACGCGCCGCTGCATGGCCTGGCCAGCGGGACCGACGGCCTTAACGGCGTCTACCGGTACGGCTCCACTGCCTTCCCCAGCGACAGCTACAACAACGCCAACTACTGGGTCGACGTCATCTTCGCCACGAATTCGAATGCGGCGCCGGCGGTGTCGTCGGTGTCTCCGGTGAATGCGGCGACGGGTGTGGCGGTGTCCGTGAAGCCTGCTGCGACGTTCAATCAGTCGGTGACTGGCTCGTCGGTGGTGTTCACGGTGAAGGACAGCGGCGGTGCTGCGGTGGCGGGGACGGTTGCGTATGATGCGGCGGGCAACACGGCGACGTTTACTCCGGGGAGCGCCCTGGCGTACGGCATCACGTACACGGCGACGGTCAGCGGTGCCACGAACAGCACGGGTCAGGTGATGGCGGCTCCGTATTCGTGGTTGTTCACCACGGCCGCGGCTCCGGCCGGATGCCCCTGCAGCGTGTTCAGTTCGACTTCGGTGCCGTCCACCGTCACAGTCAACGACTCCAATGCCGTGGAGTTGGGGATGAAGTTCCGTTCCGACGTGGCAGGGACTGTCACGGGTGTCCGGTTCTACAAGGGAAGTAGCAATACCGGGACCCATACGGGCCATTTGTGGTCCGCTTCCGGGACGCTGCTGGCCTCGGTGACGTTCGCGGGTGAGTCCGCCTCGGGCTGGCAGCAGGCCTCCTTCTCGAGCCCGGTGGCCATCACGGCCAACACCACGTACGTGGTTTCGTACCAGGCGCCGAACGGGTTCTATTCCGCCAACGGAGGCTACTTCGGCAGTGCCGCGGACAACGCGCCGCTGCATGGCCTGGCCAGCGGGACCGACGGCCTTAACGGCGTCTACCGGTACGGCTCCACTGCCTTCCCCAGCGACAGCTACAACAACGCCAACTACTGGGTCGACGTCATCTTTAGCTGACAATAGCCGGAGGCCTCGTACATCGAGGGAGTCCGGATGAGAACAGCTCCGAGTCCCCTCATGACCGCGGTTCCCAGGGTCCCTCTGCGATTGGACGCCGGACCCGCAAATTGCACATCCACATGGATCCTGCGGATACCCACAAAGTTGACTCCGACGCCCTGGCAGGGGTTCCGGGGGCGCTTAGAGTTCAAGGCGTATGGAAGCCCCGCAGGTTGGTGATTCAGGTTCCGGACTACCGCGGAGAGTCACCTCGACGTCTCCACCTGCGATCGGTTTGAAATAGCTGGATGGCGCATAACTGCAGGACTCCGGTTTGTCGGCGTCCTTGAGGGGCCAAGGCAGTACAGACGCCGCGGCTGCGCCCTTGAATGATCGCGCCTGAGTCGGGAGTACATCGTGAAGTCCGCACACATCGTTTGGCCCCGCCGGTTGGTCCGGCCGACAGTTTACGCCGTGATTACGGCCTTGTTGGCTGCTGCCTTGTCTGTCTTCGCTGTTCCGGCGGCGGATGCGGCCGGACCGTGTACGGCACCGATCATGAGCAAAGTAGCCTGCGAAAACACCCAGCCCGGTAGCCCGGCGTCGGAGTGGCAGGTCACGGGGGCCGGCAGCAGCACAATCCAAGGCTATGCCACGTCCATGAGCGTCAATATCGGCGCCTCGATCGAGTTCAAGGTCAACACGCCGTCCACTTCGTACCACATCGATGTCTACCGGTTGGGCTACTACCAGGGGATGGGCGCCCGCAAGGTCGCGGCGAACGTGCTGCCGAGCGCCGCCCTTCCGCAGAGCCAGCCGGCGTGTGCGACGTTCTCCGACACAGGTCTGATCGACTGCGGAAACTGGGGAGTTTCGGCCACTTGGCAGGTTCCGGATACCGCGGTTTCCGGCGTTTACCTGGCCCGGCTGGTACGCAATGACACTAGTGAAGCAAGCGTTGTTCCCTTTATCGTCCGCGATGACGCCGCGCATTCCGCCATGCTCTTCCAGACCTCTGATGCCACGTGGCAGGCCTACAACACCTACGGCGGCAATAGCCTGTACAGCTGCACCGTGGCCTGCCCGGCGGGAGAACCACTCACATACAAAGCCGTGTTCAAGGTCTCGTACAACAGGCCTTTCAACTCCGCCGCGGACGACCAAGGTAGAAGCTGGCTGATGTACGCCGAGTACCCGATGATCCGTTTCATGGAGGCCAACGGCTACGACGTCAGCTACATGAGCGGCGTCGACGTCTCCACCCGGGGCCCGTTGCTGCTGAATCACAAGGTCTTTATGTCAGTGGGCCACGACGAATACTGGACAGGGGATCAACGGGCCAACGTGGAGGCTGCTCGCGACGCCGGCGTGAACCTGGCGTTCTTCAGCGGGAACGAAATGTTCTGGAAGACACGGCTGGAACCAAGCTCCGACGGAACGAACACACCGGACAGGACTCTGGTGGCCTACAAAGACACGCACTTCAACGCACCCACCGATCCCGTGTCGTGGACCGGGACCTGGCGGGACCCGCGTTTTGGGACAACCGGTGGCGGGGGTAACCCGGAAAATTCCCTGACAGGCCAATTCTTCATGGTCAATTCCGGAACCACCGACATCGTGGTCCCGGCAGCGTACAAACAGCTCAGGCTATGGCGGGGGACCTCGATTGCGAACTTGGCCGCCGGCGCCTCGGCCACCCTGGGGGCCGGAGTCGGCACCCTTGGCTACGAGTGGGACATCGACGCCGACAACGGGTTCCGGCCAGCTGGTTCGTTCAGGCTTTCCAACACAGTCAGTTCCTCGGCGGAAGTCTTCACAGACTACGGGTCCAGCACGATGAACGGCCAAGCCGCAACCCATAACCTCACGCTCTACAAGGCTCCCAGCGGTGCCCTCGTCTTCGGCGCCGGCACGGTGCAATGGTCCTGGGGGCTGGACGGCTTCACCACCGGAAAAGCAGCTGACAAGAATATGCAGCAAGCCACCGTCAACCTTCTTGCTGACATGGGCACGCAAGCTACGACGATCACGGCTGGCTTGGTGACCGCGTCGGCGTCGACAGACTCGACGGCTCCGACTTCCACCATCGTTTCGCCTACAGCAGGATCAACTGTTTCGGATGGCACGATTGTCACCGTGACGGGGACCGCCGCCGATGTGGGCGGCGTGGTTGCCGGCGTCGAGGTCTCGACGGATGGCGGTGCAACCTGGCGCCCGGCAACGGGCACCTCGAATTGGACCTTCAGTTGGAATGCGCACGGGAGCCCGACGTCTACTCTGCGTTCCCGGGCCGTTGATGACAGCGGCAATATCGAATCGCCCACGGCCGGCAGGGTCACGAACGTGTCATGTCCGTGCTCCATGATCGGGACTAACGTCAGCCCGGCTGTTCCTGACGTCGGCGACGGCAGTGGAATCGAGGTCGGGGCCAAATTCTTCTCCGACGTCGCGGGAACCATCAGCGCCTTGCGGTTCTACAAGTCCGCCAAGAATACCGGCACCCACGTAGGCAGCGTCTGGAGCGAATCCGGGCAACGGCTTGCCACGGTCACTTTCAGTGGGGAATCGGCGACTGGCTGGCAGAGTGCCACCCTGTCTCCGCCTCTCGAGGTCACCGCAAATACGAATTACGTGGTGTCCTACTTTGCTCCGGCCGGTCACTATGCCCAAGACACCGCCTATTTCTACAACCATCCCTCGCCGGCACCCGCAGGGAACGGCAGCACGGGAGGCACGCCGCTTCACTTCACCCGGAGCGTGCCTGGCAGCCCGAACGGCTTCTACAGGTACGGCGAGTCGTCTTCATTCCCTGATCAGGTGTACGACGCAGAGTACTACTGGATGGACGCTGTCTTCAGCCCGTCGAGCAGCCCAGCACCGGCAATTTCATCGGTATCACCGTCCAACAATGCGACAGGTGTCGATGTGGCGGCGAAGCCTTCCGGGACGTTTAATCAGGGCGTGACGGCGTCCTCGGTGGTGTTCACAGTGAAGGACATGGCAAACACTGCGGTCCAGGGGACGGTGGCATACGACTTGGCCACGAACACGGCTACGTTCACCCCTGGGACGTCCCTGGCCTTCAGCACCAGCTACACGGCCACGGTGAGTGGTGCCACGAATTCCGCGGACCAGTCCATGGCGGCGCCGTATTCGTGGACGTTTACGACGGCCGCGCCGCCGGCGGCGCCGACGGTGGCGTCGGTGTCGCCAGCGAACGGCGCCGTTGGCGTCGACACAGGAGTGAAGCCGTCCATGACGTTTGATCAGGCGGTGACGGGGTCCTCGGTGGTGTTCACTGTGAAGGATGCGGGGGGTGCTGTGGTGGCGGGTACTGCCGCGTATGACGCGGCGGCCAGGACCGCGACGTTTACTCCAGGTGCGGCCTTGAGCCCCGGGACCACCTACACTGCCACCGTCAGTGGGGCTGCCAACACCACGGGCCAGACCATGGCGGCGCCCTATTCGTGGACGTTCACCACGGCCGCTGTCGTCACCTGCCCGTGTAATATTTTCAGCTCAAACTCCGTGCCAACAACTGTTTCCACCAATGATCCGAATGCCGTGGAGTTGGGGATGAAGTTCCGTTCGGATGTGGCGGGGACGGTCACGGGGGTCCGGTTTTACAAGGGCGGGGCGAACAGCGGAACCCATGTCGGGCATCTGTGGACGGCTACCGGGACGCTCCTGGCGTCGGTGACGTTCACGGGGGAAACGGACTCGGGCTGGCAGCAGGCGGCGTTCTCCACGCCGGTACCGATCTCGGCGAACACCACGTATGTGGTGTCCTACTACGCCCCGAACGGGTCGTACTCCGCTGACGGCGGCTACTTCAACAACGCGGCGGACACGGCGCCCTTGCATGGCCTCGCGTCGGGCACCGACGGATCCAACGGCGTCTACCGGTATGGCACCTCCACGGCGTTCCCCACCGACAGCTACAACAGCACCAACTACTGGGTCGACGTCGTTCTCGCCACCACGGCCCCGAACACGGCGCCTGTTGTTTCCTCGGTGTCGCCGGCGGACAGTGCTTCGGCTGTCGATGTGGCGGCGAAGCCTGCTGCGACGTTTGATCAGGCGGTGACGGGGTCCTCGGTGGTGTTCACTGTGAAGGATGCGGGGGGTGCTGTGGTGGCGGGTACTGCCGCGTATGACGCGGCGGCCAGGACCGCGACGTTTACTCCCGGGAGTGCTCTGGCGTTCAGCACCAGATATGGGGTCACGGTCAACGGTGCGACGAATGTGACGGGGCAGACCATGGCGCCCTATTCGTGGACGTTCACCACGGCGGCGGCTCCGTCATCGTGTCCGTGCACCGTGTTCAATCCGACGTCGGTGCCTGCGACCCTGGTAGCCAATGATCCGAATGCCGTGGAGTTGGGGATGAAGTTCCGTTCGGATGTGGCGGGGACGGTCACGGGGGTCCGGTTTTACAAGGGCGGGGCGAACAGCGGAACCCATGTCGGGCATCTGTGGACGGCTACCGGGACGCTCCTGGCGTCGGTGACGTTCACGGGGGAAACGGACTCGGGCTGGCAGCAGGCGGCGTTCTCCACGCCGGTACCGATCTCGGCGAACACCACGTATGTGGTGTCCTACTACGCCCCGAACGGGTCGTACTCCGCTGACGGCGGCTACTTCAACAACGCGGCGGACACGGCGCCCTTGCATGGCCTCGCGTCGGGCACCGACGGATCCAACGGCGTCTACCGGTATGGCACCTCCACGGCGTTCCCCACCGACAGCTACAACAGCACCAACTACTGGGTCGACGTCGTTCTCGCCACCACGGCCCCGAACACGGCGCCTGTTGTTTCCTCGGTGTCGCCGGCGGACAGTGCTTCGGCTGTCGATGTGGCGGCGAAGCCTGCTGCGACGTTTGATCAGGCGGTGACGGGGTCCTCGGTGGTGTTCACTGTGAAGGATGCGGGGGGTGCTGTGGTGGCGGGTACTGCCGCGTATGACGCGGCGGCCAGGACCGCGACGTTTACTCCCGGGAGTGCTCTGGCGTTCAGCACCAGATATGGGGTCACGGTCAACGGTGCGACGAATGTGACGGGGCAGACCATGGCGCCCTATTCGTGGACGTTCACCACGGCGGCGGCTCCGTCATCGTGTCCGTGCACCGTGTTCAATCCGACGTCGGTGCCTGCGACCCTGGTAGCCAATGATCCGAATGCCGTGGAGTTGGGGATGAAGTTCCGTTCGGATGTGGCGGGGACGGTCACGGGGGTCCGGTTTTACAAGGGCGGGGCGAACAGCGGAACCCATGTCGGGCATCTGTGGACGGCTACCGGGACGCTCCTGGCGTCGGTGACGTTCACGGGGGAAACGGACTCGGGCTGGCAGCAGGCGGCGTTCTCCACGCCGGTACCGATCTCGGCGAACACCACGTATGTGGTGTCCTACTACGCCCCGAACGGGTCGTACTCCGCTGACGGCGGCTACTTCAACAACGCGGCGGACACGGCGCCCTTGCATGGCCTCGCGTCGGGCACCGACGGATCCAACGGCGTCTACCGGTATGGCACCTCCACGGCGTTCCCCACCGACAGCTACAACAGCACCAACTACTGGGTCGACGTCGTCGTCAGATAATAGTCGTGAAGGGGAAAGTGGAACACATATGAGAGCCGTTGGACGCTTCGGGGCGGCTGTGGTCGTCGGGTGCCTGGCGCTGATTACCGCGTGTTCCGGCAGCGTCGCAGACGCTCGGCGGGACGTTGCGTCCCAGCAAGCGCCCGGCGGCCCGGCAGTGCAGCCGGACAGCCCCAGCCCCGACGGTCCGGAGCGTTTCCAGACGGTCTCAGGCCTGGGGGTTAATGCGAACGTGCACAGCTGGGACAACGGCCGGCTCCGGCCGGCGATCGACATGATTGCCGATCTGGGCGAGGTCAGCTGGCGCGTGATCATCGACAAGGCCGACTGGGTGGCGGAAAGGGACCCGTCTGATCCAGCCACCATTGATTGGTCCCGCTACACACCCATTTATGAACGCGGCAAGATGGCCGATTTGTGGAACACCATCGAGTACATCTCGTCCAAGCCCGGACAACAGGTCATGGTCAACGTTATGGGGGGCGTGCCGGAGTGGATGGGTGGCAACCACATCGACCCGGCAGCCGAGGACCAGTGGGTCCGCATGATTGCTTCCATGGTCGCCTACGGACGGAATGTCCGGAGGCTGGACTTCACCTTGCTTAGCCCCATGAACGAGACCGACTGGAACGGGATCGAAGGACCCCATGTGGAGCCGGAGCAATATGTGAGGCTCCTCCACAAGCTTGTGGTCCGTCTGGACGGCCTGGGCCTTCGCGATATGCGGCTCGTCGGGCCGGACACGGCGTCCGCAGCCAAGGCCAGCTCCGAATACCTGAAGGCGCTGAACGCGGATTCCCTGGTCATGTCCCGGATGGCGCATTTCGGGATCCACAGCTACGACGGTGGCTCCGGAGGCGCGGCGGAGGCGCT
Source organism: Arthrobacter sp. PAMC25564 (assembly GCF_004798705.1). Classification (NCBI taxonomy): domain Bacteria; kingdom Bacillati; phylum Actinomycetota; class Actinomycetes; order Micrococcales; family Micrococcaceae; genus Arthrobacter; species Arthrobacter sp. PAMC25564. The sequence goes on from NZ_CP039290.1 coordinate 732,567, forward strand.
GGCCAAGTCCTCCCATCCTGGGCTGGACTACTGGGTGACCGAGTTCTCCGGCCCCTGTCCGGGCTGCGACACGGGGTCACCGAACCCTGCCGACTGGTCGTCTGCCGCGCAAACAGCTTCCCTGGCCATCAGACTCCTCCAGGAGGGCGCCGCCGGGCTTATGCAATATGACGCCTGGGACGGCTATTACGAGCACCACGAAAGCACCGGCTACTGGGGACTTCTCGCCTATGACTCCGAAAAGGGTACTTACAGTCCACGCAAAACGTACTACGTCCTCCGGCAATTGATCCGTTACGTGCCTCGCAATGCTGTCCGCATTGCGGCGTCGTCCAGTGAAGAAAGCGTCGAGATCGTGGCCTTCCAGGACCCCGCGTCAGGATGGGTGTCGGTTTTCGGACGGAACAGTTCCGACTCACCGGTGAAGGTGACGGTGCGGCTTGCGGGACTGAGCGGGACGATACGGCTTTCAATGTTCACCACCGATTCCGAGCGTGACATGGAGGCCGTCGAAGGCCCGCTAATGGCCGCGGGGATAACAAACCTGACGGCCCTACCGAACTCGGTTTTCACTCTGACCGGAAGTGCGACGAAAGGTTGAGCGACATGGATGTGTCTGATTCTTCGGGGTCCAATGTGGATCATGTGCTGCTGACCCGTTTCAACCTGCCGACGGCGGGCAGGGAGAGCCAGGTCCGCGCGCAGGAGGGCTGGCTCAGGAACAGGGTTGACCTCTTCGAGCGATTCTGCCTGCCGTCTGTCCGGGCACAGACTTCGGGGGACTTCCGCTGGATTGTCTATTTCGATCCCGAGAGTCCGACATGGCTGAAGGAGAGGATCCCACAGCTGGCCGGCGATGGCGGCTTTGTGCCGATCTTCAGGGCGAGCGTCGACCACGATGAGCTGGTGGCGGATCTGATCAAGGTTGTGGGAAAACCGCGGAAACGATTGGTAACGACAAATCTTGACAATGATGATGGATTGGCCGTGGATTTTGGCGAAAGACTTCAAATGCAGGCCAGTATCCCGAGCGTCCGGACGGCGATTTATTTTTCCCGCGGCTTGATACTGGCCGGAAAAGACCTTTACTCACGAATCGACCGCCGAAATGCGTTTTGTTCAGTGGTCGAATCGTGGGAGGAGCCGGTCACTTGCTGGGCGGACTGGCACAATCTCCTCGGTAAAAGCATGCCTGTCCGGGAGATTGCTGGATCCCCGGCCTGGTTGCAGGTAGTTCACGGAGGGAATGTCAGCAATCGGGTTCGCGGAAGAATGGTTTCGTCCCTGCTTAATGTGAAAAATTTTCCGGTTATTCCACCCGATACCGGCTATCCTTCTGACAGAGAACTGCGCTGGGAAAACCTGGTGGTAGCTCCCGCTCGATATCTGGGCGAACATGGCAGATCGACAGTTAAATGCCTCATGATAATGGTCTTGGGCAAGGACGGTCTTAGCAGGGTCAAGGAAGTGCTGTCTGCCAGAAAGGCAGGCCCTGTAAGGGGGGAAGCGGATGCGGCTGAAGGAACTTATTAGGAGCCTCGCAAGACGCTGGTACGTGGTGCTGGCCGGTCTCGTTCTGACCGCAGGTATGTGTTCTGTGGTGTACGTGAAGGTTCCGGCGACATATGAAGCCAGCGGCAGCCTCGTACTCATGCCTCCGTCGGCGACGGTGGGGGACACCGGTAACCCTTACCTCTACCTCGTCGGAATGTCGCAGGCACTTGACGTCCTGACACGACGGGCGAATGCAGCCGAGGTGCGAGATCCTGTCCTGAATCAGTTTCCGGGCATGACCTACAGCATCGACGCGGACCGATCCACGAGCGGGGCAATAGTTGTTGTGAAGGTTTCGGGCCCTGATCCAGGCGCAACGATGGGCGGCCTGAAAGCCGCCTTGGCCACAGTCCCGGCCACACTCAAGACCATGCAGGACGAACTTTCCGTCGCGGACTTCTCGAGGATTAACCTGAAGACGATAGTCGTGGCTCCCGAGCCAACCAGGGAGAACAAGGCCCAGCTTCAGCTCATGATCGTCGCCGCGGGAGTTGGCGTCATAGGCACTGTGCTGTTGGCCAGAATGCTGGACGGGCTGCTCCTTGCCAGAGGAATCGCGCGCAGAAACCTGGAGCGTCCGGCCCCTGGGCGCCCGGGCGGAACTCCAGACCCATCCCTGCGTCGACGGCAGTTGCGGTCTGGAGTGTCAAAGTCATCCCTGTCCCAGCCGCTCGCCCCGGATCCGGGGGATGAGGATTCGGCCGAACCAACCGAGAAGACCGACGTTCGCGCCATGCTCCCATGACCATGGCCAAACTGCTCCGTCTATTGGGGCGACGCTGGTACGTGGTCATCGCGGGGGTTGCGTGCACGGCGCTTGCCTGTGCAGTTCTCATGCTCACGCCCCGCGCCTATGCGGCGCAGATGGATGTTGTTTTTGTCGTGCCAGGAGGGGTGGCGTCGTCGAGAACTGACGATGCGTTCGCGGAACCCCTGATAAATTTCACCAGCGTGGTGGCGGTAAGGACCAACGCGATACGGCCCTCCGTGAAGCTTTCCTCGCCGACGGCCGAGTTGTACGGACTCGGTGTCCGGGAAGGAGTGTCCGTCACGTTGGCTGATGCCGGTGGGCAGTGGGGAAGCATCTTCAATGCGCCCGTCATCCGGATCCAAGCGGTCGATTCCAGCCCCGAACGCGTGGCTGCTGCCTTGGATGAAGTCGTTGCCGACATTTCTTCGGCGTCGACTTCCATTCAAGATGAAAGTGGGGTCGCACGGAGTGCAAGGATCGGTATGGAGACCGTGCCTCTACGGCCGGAGGTCTTCGTCTACACCCGCAATCGAACGAGTGAAGCCAAAGCCACTGCCGCGGCTTGGGTATTGGGCCTGAGCCTCACCGTCTGCGCAGCGGCCCTCTCTGACAGATGGGCACGATCACGTCGTCGCCGCTCGGAAAGGACGAGGCACCGTGCCACTGAAATTGCGCCGCAGTCCGCGGCCACAGCCTGAGATTGACCAGGGGAGGCGTTCCGGATGGGACGCTGCCTCATTTCTGACGGTCTACCTGGTGCTTGTCTGCGCGCTCCCGTCATACCTGACTATTCCGGTGCTGGGGTCAGCAGGCCGGCCCTCCACACTCTGGGGCCTGGTGGGCCTTCTCTGGTGGATCTGGAACAGGGTGGGGGTAGTTGTTCCTTATAAGGGAGGTTCCGGAGTTATCCGGACGGCCTTGCTGGTGTTCGTCGGGTGTGTTCTGGCCAGCTATGCGTATGCAAACTTCCGTGGCCTGCCGGGTTCGGAATCGAGTCCGGCCGACAGCGGAATGCTGCGGCTGGCGGGATGGGTCGGCATTGCTTTGATTGCCTCCGACGGAATCGAAACGCGAGAACGCCTGCAAACTTTGCTCCGGCGCGTCGTGATGGCGGGCGCCCTGATGGCCTCATTGGGACTCGCCCAGTTCTGGACGGGAGAATCATTAATCGAATGGATCTCTTTGCCTGGGTTTGCCGTGGATTCCTCCCTTTCCGGAGTCGAGGGCCGAGGAGGGTTCATCAGGCCGCAAGGAACGGCGGCCCACCCGCTGGAATATGGGGTGGTGCTATGCATGTCACTGCCGCTTGCGATCTCTTTGGCCATGACCGAAACCAAACGCGGCATGTTGCTTCGATGGCTTCCGGTGTCGGTGATCATGTTCGCCTCCCTGCTTTCGGTCTCGCGCTCGGCACTTCTTGGCGTTCTCGCTGGCGTTCTGGTTCTTTTACCCCGCTGGCCGGCGCGAGTCCGTTTGTATGCCGTTGTTGCGGCAGTCGGTTTGGGTGTCATCATGTATTCGGTTGTCCCCGGCATGGCAGGAACGCTGAAGGGAATGTTCCTTGGCGTAGCCGATGATTCGAGCACGGTGTCGAGAACGAATTCATACGCCGCTGCTTTTGATATAGCTCAGCGGAGCCCGTTCGTGGGTCGGGGATTCAGCACTTTCCTGCCGCAGTATTTGATTCTTGATAATCAATTCTTGGGCTTGTTGATCGAGGTCGGCGTGCTGGGTCTCGCCGCATTCCTGGTTCTTGTGGCGATGTCAATCATCATTCCGTGGACTGCTACCCGCCGATCCACCGATGCAGGCCTCCGCCAGTTAGGCGCGGCGGTCTCCGCGTCCGTGGCGGCCGCTGCCCTGACGTTCGCATTCTTCGACGGTCTGGGCTTCCCAATGTCCGCAGGGCTGCTGTTCATGATGTTGGGGATATCAGCTTCATTGGTGCGATCGGCGCGTTAGCCGCGAATGTTGCAAGGCTCAGTTCCGGCTGATTCCCTTGGCGAACGTCGCCCGCCAAAGCTCGGTGACTCGAGACGGCTTTCGCGCAATGCGCCAAAGAATACGGGCCGTTCCTTTGGAGACCTCTGTGAACAAGTCGACAAAACTGTCATTGAAGTCGAGGCCGCAGTTAAAGAATCGGGCAATACGATGCCCTGGGACCCGGAGTCCGACAATTTCATTCAGGACATTCCCGCCATGGATGACTTGGAGCCACATGGGATGTGCGGTGCGAATATTTCGCACCGGGCCGCGTTCATCGACGCGGTAATGATGTTCTACGAATACGGTCTCCGGCGCGGCCGTTCCTGCAGCCTCGACGAGGGACAGGAAAGGATTCTTGGTGTATGGGCGCAAGTAGACCCTCCCGTCGGCATACTGGGCGCCGTTGACGAGGTTGATGAACTCGAAGTCCTGTCGTTGGAAGCAGTTCTGGATCGTTTGAACGAAGTCCCGTGCGACGGCGTCGTCGTTGTCCACCCTGGTTGTCAGAATGTAAGGGGCATCCGTTCGAGCCGCCACGGCTTTCGAAACGGTCTTCGAGGTGAATGCTCCGGAGACGAAAACTGTTTCGAATCTTCCCCGTGCATCCTTTTCGATTTCCTGCCGGAACCACTGCGGGCTTTGATCATCAACGAAGACCAGCCATAGAAACTGTGCGGACGACTGGTCGGCCAACGCGGGTAAACAATACTGGCGGAACAGCCGCAACCGCTCGCGGAGCCACGCATCAGTCGGTTCGGACGCATGGTAGAACGAGCGCACGTTGAAGCGCGTAAGGACGAAATGAGACGCTTCGCCGCCGGCTATTTTGGGCGCTGTAGTGAGGTCACCGTTCAACATGTTCACTTGCTCCTACTGGTTTTGAATGCGCCGACCCGCAGCCATAGCAGGCGCGCTCGAGTTCGCCCGCGACAACGTGCTGCGCTGGTTCCCACCCGGAGCGCACACTCGCCGCGATCATCGCCAGCCGTTCTGCCGATGGAGGCTCTTCCACCGCGCTACACAGGGCGGCAGCGAGCCCGGCTGGTGTCGGGTTGGCCCAGTTCACGTGAGAATTGCTCAGGCCCATCCGGGCCAGGGGCGAGTCGTTGACTACCGGCGTCGTGCCGGCCGCGAGCATTTCCTCGGGGACGAGGGAAACGTTGGTGAAGGAGAGCGCGAGTCCGGCAGCGGACTGGTTGTAAAGCCTGTTGAGATCAGACGGCGAGAGCTTCCCTGCATGGACATGGGGGACATCCCAGTTCTCCGGGCGGTCCCCATAGCTCGTGATCAACTGCTCGGGATGCCTGGCGTGAAATTCCTCCAGCGCCAACTTGGCCAGCAGGAAACCCCGCCGGTCCACGTCAGGGCGCGAAAAGAACACGACTCCAGTGCGTGGTCCGGTATTATCAAGGCGATACACGCCGGTGTCGCAGCCAAAGGGGGCGACGACGGAAGCCGCCCCGGTTTCGTCGTTGATCAGGTGCTGGACCATGTGTCCGACGGCGATGTGCCGAAAGCCGAACCTGTAGGTGTCCTCGGCCAACGCGTACAGACTTCCGCGCGGGTAGAAGTAGGGCTCGAAGTCTTGCACGAAGTAGAACCTGTGCTGCGCGGCGGTCCCCCTCGTGGCCAGTACGTGGGCTGTCTCCCAGGAGCTGGCCACGGTCGCGTCATATCCCTCGATTTCGGCAGGTACGTAGCGAATGTCTGCGCGGAGCCATGGCCAGTGCTGGCGTATCACAGCGGCGTGGTAAGGGAGTTCGGATCCATGGCGGTTGTAGAGCAACAGGGTGCAGGCGTGGCCGCGCCGTTCCAGTTCCTGGACCATGCGGAAGAGCGTCGTATGGCCTCCGCTCCCAGGCCCGGGAGGAGTGCAGATCCAGGCAATCCGGAGGGGCTCCTCAGACGGGAGCGATTGAGGGGTCGGCAGTTGCAAGCCCGTCGAGTTGGCGATATCGGCATACAGCAGCGGGAAATCCAGCTCTGCGGTCCGGAACGTCGTCGAGATCTTCCTGGCCGTGCGTTTGGCAAGTCGCTGGGCGACGTCCCTCGCGCCGTTGGTCCGCAACCTGGCACTCAAGCGTTGAATCGAGGTCCACTGCTTCTGCACCTTAGAACACTCCGTTTCTGTGCCATTTGCGCCAATTCCTGTTTGTGCGGATGCGGCCCCTGACGCGGCGCAGCAAAGGCAGCACGTTGGCGCCCGCAGCGGGAGCGGGGTTGTTGATCCTTCGGGACAGAGTTTCCCACAGGGCCGATCCCTCGATTTCGGGATCCACATCTTTCGCGAACGCACGGTACGCCGCGAACAGGGCCGGATCGGGCAGGCCTCGGTCGAGTTCCAATCCCGCCGTGTAAAGCGCCTCGTTGACCAGCGCCGTCCGGGCATCGCGAAGGAGCTCCTCGGCCCCGGGTATCTGCCCGGCTAAACCCCCGAAGAGGGTTTCGAAGACTTCATACCGCTCGCCAAGATCCAGGCAGCCGTCCACTTCCTTGGCAGACATGCTGTTTGGATGGTCCCGATGCCAGGCTTGGTCAGCCCCGTGGATGTAGGCGACGTCCGCAAATGCGGAAATACGAAACCACAACTCCATATCCGGTGTATGGCGGAGCGGCGCCTGATACCCGATGCGTTCAACAACGGAACGGCGCATGAGCGCCTCCGGTGACGTGATGACGTTCTGCGCGGAGCGGCACCGGTCCCTCAGCCAGTCCTGCCCGGGCCAGATGGTCCACGCCGACGCCTGGCTCCGGGCCTCCGGCAGGCTCTCGGTGGAAAAGTGAATCGGGTGACCGTAGACGAGTCCGACGGACGGGTACGCCCCGGCCAGCTGCGTTGCACGGGCAAGGGACCCGGGAGTGAGCAGATCGTCCGCGTCGAGCCGCACCAGGAACTCTCCCGTGGCTATTTTTGCTCCGTCATTGAATGTCGCCACCATCCCCTTGTTTCGCTCGTGCGACAGCACAGAGACATTCGGGTTCGTTGCGGCTAGGCCTTTGGCGACTGACAGGCTGGAGTCCGTGGAGGCATCGTCGACGATGATCACGTCGACCTCAACCTCTTCCTGGGCAAGGCAGCTGTGGACGGCCTGGGGAAGGAAGTTCGCGTAGTTGTAACAAGGAACCACGACCGTCACAGTTGCCGGCGGCTCCGGTACGGCCCGGGGCTTGACCCGGATCCGTCGATCAACGCTTTGCACCGTATTCTCCATTTTTCTCACTTCTCCAACGACGTACGCAGTTGCTCGGCGACGAATTCCTGCTGGGACGCCGTGATTCCCGGATAGAGGGGAAGGGACAGTATTTGCTGGGAGTGTTTCTCGGCCTCGGGAAAGGATCCCCGACGGTGGCCCAGGAACTCATAGGCCGGCAGCAGATGGACGGGCAGGGGATAGTGGACCCCGGCTCCAACGCCGCTTTCGTTCAGCCGGGCGACAATACGGTCGCGGTCGCGCCCGGGAACACGGACGACGTACAGGTGGAAGACGTGTTCGTTGCCTGGCGTGGTGGCCGGCAGCACGACGTCGTCAAGACCTTCCAGCAGCGTGGCGTACAGCTCCGCAGCCTCCGCCCGCTGCTGGTTCCATTGATCCAGGAGCGCGAGCTTGGCGGACAGGACCACCGCCTGAAGGGAATCCATCCGCGAGTTGAAGCCGATGTCACCGTGCTCATAGCGGGTTGTTCCGCCGTGGTTGCGAAGCTTGCGGAGTTGATCGGCAATTGCCGCCGAGCTCGTCATGACGGCCCCGGCATCCCCGTACGCTCCGAGATTCTTCCCCGGGTAGAAGCTGGTGGCGGCGACGTCGCCCAACGACCCTGCGCGGGCACCGAAGCGTTGTGCGCCCTGGGCCTGGGCCATGTCCTCAACGAGGGCCACGTCCGCGTTCGTCGCACGGCGAAGCAGTTCCATGGGAGCCGCCTGGCCGAACAAGTGGACGCCTATAACAGCCTTGGTCCGCGATGTCAGCTTTTCCGCGACGCTCCCGGGCTCCACCAGGAAATCGGTGTCGCAGTCCGCGAGGACAAGTTTGGCGCCCGCGCGCATGACGGCGCCTGCCGTGGCAACGAACGTATTGGCCGGCACAATCACTTCATCTCCGGGCTTGACGCCGGTTGCCCGAAGGGCGAGCTCGATGGCGTCGGTCCCGTTTCCCACGCCGACGGCGAACTGGGCGCCGCAGTACCTTGCCCAGGCCTCTTCGAACTCCCCGACTTGGGGTCCGAGGACGAAGCTGCTTTCCGCGATGACCCGGTTGAAGCCCTCACGAATTGTGTCGTTGATCTGCCGCTGTTGTTGGGCCAAATCGACCAGTGGCACGCGATGAGTAGTCATGATGTTCCTTTCAGCTCGTCGATGCTGGAGTTTCCGATACTTCTTTGCCGCGGTCCGGTGTTTCGGTGTCTGATGCCCAACGGGCAGCGGCACGCACTTGTCTGCTGAACCACCGGGCCAGCAACAGAATGTAGACACCTGTGCCGGCGGCGCCCCCGGCAAGGAGTTGGGTCAGCGGCGTCGGGAGCAGGGATATCGTGACCATCGCGGCGGCAGCCGCCGGTATGGCCGCGGCCAGGGGTGGCCAGAGCTTGGAGGCCACGGCCCGCAGGTCTGCCCCGCTGCGCTTCAGGGACACGGCGTAGGCCGGACAAACTACAAGAAGGGCTGTTGCCAGGTGGGCTGCGGCCACTCCGGCCGTTCCATCCAGGCTGATGCCGAGCAGGACGGCGGGTATGAGGCCGGCGATCCAGGCAACTTGAACGAACAGCGTGACCCGGGCTGCTCCCCGCGCGAGGAGATACGAAGCTGAAAGGTCAAATAGGGTTCGGAGTGCCCCGAAGATTCCAAGCCAGCCCAGGATCAATGACGCGGGCAGCCATTTGGGCCCGTAGACGAGTTGCACCACAGGTCCGGCCAAAACCGCCAACATAAGACCGGCTAGCAAGGAGACGGCCCACACCGGTCCAAGCATGGCCGCGAAGCTCTGATCCGACCGTCCCCGTGCCAGTCTGGCAAATGCTGGAATAGAAACGGAACGAACCACCTGGCCGAGTGCGCTCATCGGCCAGTTCGAGATATTGAATGCCAGGAAATAGAATCCGAGCGCCACGGGCCCGGCAAGACGTGAGATGGCGACGGTGTCAACGTTCAACAGCGCCCAGGACAACATATTTGCACCCGCTACGGGCAGACCGTAGTCCAGGACTCCAGGGGCCACGTGCCGGTCAAAACCGAATCGGGGGCGTTCCCCGGATAGGACAAATTGAAGGACCAGCGAAACTGCCTGGGAGGAGATCCGGGCAACGGCCAGGCCCATGACCCCCCACCCGGCAAGCACGAGTGCGATAGTCAGCGATGTCCCAACAACGAATTCTACGCACGAGATGCCAAAAATCTTCTTCTGCGCGAATAGCCGCTGCAGGGCCGCGTACGGCACCACACCGAGGCTGGCGAGCAGCAGGGAGAGGGACATGACTGCAATGACGGGGCCGGCCTCGTGGCTACCCAGAAGATCCGCCAGTCCTTGGGCCGACGCCGCCATCGTCACCGTCAGTACGGTTCCCGAGACGGCGGCAAGGCTGGCGACGGTGGGCGCTTTACGGACAGGATCCTCTGAGCGGACGAGGTCTGCGCTCATTCCGAGATCGGCCAGCGATATCAACACCGCCTGAACGCTCAGAGCCACGGCGAAAACCCCGAATTGGGCAGGCGCCAGGAGCCACGCAAGGACGATGCCCACAGCGAAACTGCTCAGGCGGAGAACGAGGCTGTTGACGCTGCTCCAGGCGAGTCCGTGTCCGATGCGTTGCCGGAGTCCGGGGTATGCGGTTGCCGTCATACGCCAAATCGCCTCCAGCGGCGCCACCGCAACGACCAGCGCCAGTTATCCACCCTGCCGGACAGCCGACGCCGATAGGCGGGCATCCGGCCCTTCCCGCGAATGCGGTATGCCCTCCACGGCGCAGAGCCCGTAATGCCGGCATCAGTTTCCACCGCGAACTTGGCCAGCTCCTCTGCGGCAGCCGCGTTCATCCCGCCTTTGTCGAGGGCCTGGTTGGCGGCGCGGACTGCTTCAACTGCCAGTGCGTGCCGTGCCATGCGCAACAGTCCGGGGTGACGGTTCAGGGCCGATCCCGGCATACCCGCTAGATCTTCGAAGACATGGCGCCGCGCCTGGATGTCCGCGAGTCCCCCACCGAAATCCGTCAGGTGCATGTTCAGTCCATGGACCCGGTAGAAGGCTTGAACGATTCCGTTGACTCGTCCGACTGAACCAATCTCCGCGGCGCGCAGCCAAAGCTCCATATCCGCCGAATGCGGCATGTCCGGCCTGTAGCCGCCGAGCCGATCCATGACGGAACGGCGCAGTACCGCCTCTGGATTCACGATGATATTGGACCCTCGCCGGCACATTATCCGGGTCCATTCTTCGCCGGTCCAGAGCGACCACGACTTCCTCATCTCCCCGGTCGGCGGTACCTTGTCGTGAAATTCCTGGGCATAGCCGTAGGCCAGCCCGACTTCGGGGTGGGCTTCCAACAGGGCTGTGGATCGAGCCAGAGATCCGGGTGCCAGCAAGTCATCCGCTGACAGCAGGACAACATACTCGCCTCGGACCCGCGACAGGCCGTCGTTGTAGCTCGCAATGTGCCCCAGGTTTTGACTATGCAAAACCACGCTGATTCGCTCGTCCCCGGCGGCAAGCTCCCTCGCAACCCGCGGACTGGCATCGGTTGAGGCGTCATCGACAATGATGACGTCCAGATCGACGCCCTCCTGGCTCACGACGGACGCCACAGCCTCTGTGAGGTACCGGGCGTAGTTGTAACACGGGATGACGACCGAAACCACCGGGCGACGCAACAGTGCCGTCGGTTTCTGATGATTTCCGAACCCAATCCGGATTGCCGCGCGGTTCACAGCTGAGCCGCCGCTCCGTTGACGCCACCGTGGTTGAGCTGATGTGCCGGGACGCCCACCCACGTTTCGCCGTCGGGGACGTCACTCAGGACCGCGGCACCCATGCCGACCGTAGCGTACGAGCCAATCAACGTCCGTTCCCGCACACTGGAATTCATGCCAAGGTGGGCGGCGCGGCCTATCCGGACCCCGCCGCCAAGAGTGGTCCCGGCGGCAAACGTCGCGAAGTCCGCCACGGCGTCGTCGTGCGTAAACGTGACCCCGGGCATGGCCACCACGTGCGAACCTAAGGTGACAGAGGCCGTCAGTGTCACGTTCTGCAGCAGGATGCTGCCCCGGCCGATACGGCAACCCTCAGGCATCCGGACCGACGGGTCGATCACTGTGGCATAGCGGTTGCTGCCAATGCCGAGAGCACTCAGACGTTCAACCAGGGCCTCTCGGGGACGGCCGGCATCCAGGCAGACCAGAAAGAAGGCGTGCGTGTAGTGGACAGAGTCATCGATGGGTCCAAGGACGGGCGCTCCGTCCACATCGCTCCCGATCATCTCGGCGTCATCAAGGAATCCGACGACGTCGTAGCGTCCGCTGCTGCGAACGGTGGCCAGGACCTCACGGGCCAGGCCGGTGGCGGCGATCAGCAAAAGCTCGCTCATCTGGTCACCAGCCCGATTTTCGGGAAACCGGCGCAGGGCTGCGGAGCCCTCCCGGTAGACACGGGGGTGAGGTTGGCTGGCAGCATCCGGACTCGGGTTCCGTCAGCTCCGGATGCTGCCAGCTCCTGTTCGCGGGTCGGTTGTGCAGCAACAGACCCGGCAATCCGGCCGGTAATGGCCGGATTGAATCTGTGACGGGCGGCCGCGGCCCGTGCGACGCGACGCTCCGCACCGGACGCCGGTCGGTTCCCGCTGGATTGCCTGTCCCGACGTGCAACTGGCCAAACCGCCATCCCCCACCTTCTCTCTCGCCGAACCTTCGCGGCGCGGCGCCGATTCTTTGCGGAACCTGCCGGCGGATACCGGCGACATGGACCCGGTTCAGCAGTTCGCTCGGTGGGCCTAGGGAAAAGCTAGCCCCGACGGGCGGGGGAAAACCGGAAACGGGGAGCCGATGTGGTTCAAGCGCGGGAAGTATGCGGGATCTGCGGGATCCGCGGGATCCGGATCCGGGGCCTCAGCCGCAGACAATCCGTCAGACGGCCACCGGGGACGTCTCGCGGGCCGGCTCCGGCGCCGGCAACGGTTCCCTGGCAGATATCAGGGAGGTGAGCTGGGACCGTGATTGGACTCCCAACTTCCGGTAGATCCCCGTCAGGCGCACCTCTACCGTTCGAACAGATACGAACAGCGATGCGGCGATTTCCTTGTTGCGCCGGCCCCGGGAGACCAGCTGCACCAGTTCGCGTTCGTGGTCCGAGAGCAGCAGCAGGGCCGGGTTTTGAATCTCCGGCACCACTGCGACGCGGCCGCCGAGGAGCAACGTGTCCACTTGCTGCGTCCATGCGGCAGCGCCGACTTCCTCGAAAAGCGCTTTTGCCCTCAGGAGTGAGTCCTTCGCATCCTTGGGCCTGCCGGAGGTCTTCAGGCGCTCGGCATAGCAGAGCAGCGTCCGGGCCCGGTCGAATACAGAATCGCCTTTCTGCCACGCCTCCAATGCCTGGGCGAAGAGCCCCAAGGACTGGTCACCCTCCGCCACCAGGGCCCTTGACCGGGATACGGCCATGCGCAGCCACCGGGATTTCAGGCCGGTTGACCGGTATTCCAGCCGTGCCAGCGCCCGGGTGGCTTCGCGGCGCCGGCCAAGCCTGACCAGTACTTCGACCAGATCGGACTCACAGCGCAGAAGTGCGGGATTGGGGAAGTCCAGGCCTATCTCCGAAGCCCGGGCGAGCATGGCCGCGGCCTCCGCAAGATCGCCGCGCATCAGCGCAAACTGGCCCTGGCAGGCAACAAGTTGCGCTGTGGCTTGCGCCGGGGTGTCAGCACTGGCGAACCGTTGGGCCTCGGCGAGGCGCGACTGCGCCTCCACCTCGTCCCCCGCCGCATGGGCGCGCCAGAGGAGCAGGTTGTTCCGCAGGCCACGGTGATAGTGCTGGCTCGTTGGCGAACCGGCGATTTCGTCAATCAGCGCGATCGCAGAGCGGAAATTCCCGGCACGGATTTCGTTGTCGGCTGCGAAGTAGCGGGCGGTTTCGCTCCAGTTGGCATCGCTGGCCGCGTTCAGATTCCGGACGAGGGCAAAGAGGTCACGTGCGCCCTCATAGTTCTCGGCGTAGCTGAGGGCGCGGCCCTTCAGGAGCAGCGACGCCACTGAACTGTTGCCACTCCCATCGGCTGACCGCGGGATCCGTTCAATGCTTCCTTTCACCGCGTCGGTCAGGAGCCTGGCGCGCTGGTTCACCGCCAGGGATTCGCCGGAGGCCGAGCCCAGGAATTGTTCTGCATGCTCAAGCAGTCGCTCGGCGTCCTCGACCTGCCAGCGGTCCGCCAGGTAAAGCGCACCGGTGGACAGGAGGCAGGCCGAGAAGGCCGGATCATGATGCCCGAATTCCTTGATCAGCCGCAGCATCATGCTCGGCCTCACGGCATGGCCCTTCATGAGTTCGATCTGGAAATCGAGGCCCGTGAGGCGCAATGTCAGAGCCCGGTTTCGGGTGGTTCGCTGTGCCCAGTCCAGGTAACGCTTCGCGTGGACGAACTCACCCCTGCTGAACAGCACCTCGGCGATGGTACCCAGCCGCGCGGCTGTCTCTTCTTCCCACGGATTGATCGTGAGCGCCCGTTCGATGTACTCCACGGCGGATTGAGTCTGCCCGGTCCTCACCAGCTCAATGGCGAAGCGGAGCAGGCGGAATGATGTGTCCCGTCGTGCCGCCGGCGTGTAGCTCAGATGCCAGGGCCACGCCAATGGATCCCCGGTTTCCGCGGCCGCGGCCAACGCCTGATGGCTGCCGGCTATTTGCCCGGGAGACATAGCCGAGAAAACATGGGACCGCAGCATCTGGCTCTGAATATTCACATAAGATCCTGCACGGATGGCGATCCCGGCGGAGAGGAGTTCCTCCACTCCGGACCACAGATCGCCGGGCATTTGCTCCAAAAGACCGACCCGGCTGCGGTACGAAAGGGACAGGAAGTCCAGCGCGCGTCGTGCACGGGGAGAAATTGTCGAAATGGATGCGGCAAGATCAGCGTCGAAGCTCCCCTTCCACTGCAGGGGGATGGGCAGCGCGTACATTCCGTGCCGTTGCCGTTGAACCAGCGCATCGAAGAGTTCAATCGAGGCGAGCGGATTTCCTTGCGTAGCCGCAGCCACAGCGTGAATTACGGCGTTGTTGGATTGTCCTGCTGAAATGGATTGGAGCATTGTCACGGTGTCGTTGTGGCCGAGGTCCTGTAAATGAATGGACGTAAGCCGCGCAAACGGGCTCTGCGGGGCCTCACGGCGCATGCTGGCGAAGAGCACGATGCCCGTACCTGCGAGACGCCGGGCCAGGAATCCGAGAACTGTCTGGCTGGCGGAATCCAGTTCGTCGGCGTCGTCAATAACCACCACTATCCTGGCCGCGGACCGTTGTCGCAGCGCGGACAGGAGCATTGTTGCAAGGGTCGAAGAATCCTGCAGGCGGCGAGCCGAGTCGGTCACATGGTCGGTGATGGGGCCCAGCACGGGGTCGTCGATGCCATTGAGCAGGGCCGTCAGGCCGGAGAAGGGCCAATCCGATTCTGAAGGATTGGCGCGGAGGAGCACGGTGCGGAAATCATGGAGCTTCGGGATCTCCGCGAGGAGCGAGGACTTCCCGCTTCCATGATTTCCGGTGACCACCATTGCGGATTCCCGGGGACTCCGGATTAACGCAACGATGCGGGCTAGTTCCTTGTCGCGGCCGAATAGGACCATGGTTCCCCCCATTTAATCCCCGAGAGACCGTCACTCCTGGCTTCATTGTATTTCCGCATAAGAAGTAATGCAGCCTGACTGACGTATTTGCCTGCAACAGACAAATGCTTTTCCAAAATAAAGGTCCGGGATCACGCTCCGGGGTTGAAGCGCAAGCCCTGACCAAATGGCTTTACTGCTGCAAATATAGCTTTGGCTCCCCCGGACTACTACGGCCCGGGAAGAATCGAGTAGGGCTGTCGCGGAAGACGAGTAGCGAAGGCCATAAATACTTGGAAAGGCCTCGACAAGGAATCGACGGCGCCGTTTCCGGCAACGGCCCGTCCCGTGGGCGACGGCCCGTCCCGTGGGCCGCTAGGCGGCCAGCCCGATCACGAGGTTGAGGGTGGCGGCGAGGATGATCGTGCCAAAGAGATAGGACAGCAGGCTGTGCTTCAGCGCCTCGGCACGGATGCCATGGTTCTGCAGGGCTGTGTCCGAGACCTGGTACGTCATGCCCAGGCTCGTTGCCAGGTAGGCGAAGTCCGTGTACTGCGGCGGCTGGGTCTGGTTGAAGTCGATGCCGCCGACCCCAGCCCCGGCTTTCCTGCCAGTGCTGTAGTAAAGCTGTGCGTAGCGCAGCGTGAAGAGCGTCTGGACCAGCATCCAGGACAGGGCCACCGAGGTCAGAGCCAGCAGGCCGCCGCCGAGCCGGGACGCGCCGTCGGTATTGCTGTGGGAGTCGACGACGACCGCCGCCACCGCCGCCAGGCTGGCGACGTTCGCGGCCAGGATCAACAAATCGGTGGTGCTGCGGGAAGGGTCCTCGGCAGTGGCGTGTGACCGGGTCTCCGCAGGGTCCAGCCGCCCGACCACGAGCCACACCCAAAGCATGTAGGTCAGCGCCGCACTGCTCCAGCCAATCGCCGGAGCCTCCACCCAGTGCCCGGTCAGGCCCGCAGCCATCGCTGCAAGCAGCCCCGCCAGCAGCATGACAGCGAACCGGAGGCGGCTTCGCCGGGCGCGGACGGCGCCTCGGGACGGTGATCCGGTGTTCATTCCCTGATCATTGCACAGCGACCATTGCACAGCGCCGGCCCGCTGCCCGGGCACAGACGAGAACCCCGGCGTTATCCACATGGTGACTGCAATGCTTCCGTCCGCACGGCTGCCGCGCCTACCGTGGGCAGGGAAGGAATCGCCGAAACCCACCGGAATGCACTAAGATATTGAAGTCTGTGCTGCGCCACGCCCCCGTTCGGGTGGCTGGGAACTGCACGGCACCGCAAATGAACCTCCTGTTACGGAAATGCCGTAACCGCTTAGCCCAAAGGAGGTGGGTTCACATATGCGTCCTTACGAATTGATGGTAATCATCGACCCCGAGGTCGAAGAGCGTACCGTTGAGCCAACGCTTCAGAAGTTCCTGAGTGTCATCACCACCGATGGTGGAACCATCGAAAAGGTTGACATCTGGGGCCGCCGTCGCCTGGCTTACGAAATCCAGAAGAAAACTGAAGGTATCTACGCCGTGGTGAACTTCACCGCTGAGCCGGCTACCGCCAAGGAACTTGACCGCCAGCTGAGCCTCAATGAGACCATCATGCGCACCAAGATCACCCGCCCCGAAGTGCAGAAGGTTGTTGCTGAGTAATTCAGCCCCCGACTTTCAAGCTTCACACCCGCAGGAACGAACAAGGAGGCAGTAGATGGCAGGCGAAACCACTATTACGGTCATCGGTAATCTCACCAATGACCCCGAACTGAGGTTCACGCCGTCAGGTTCGGCAGTTGCGAACTTCACCATCGCTTCCACCCCGCGCACCTTCGACCGCCAGTCCAATGAGTGGAAGGACGGGGAAACCCTGTTCCTCCGTGCATCGGTATGGCGCGAAGCAGCCGAGAACGTCGCCGAATCCCTGACAAAGGGCATGCGTGTGATTGTTTCCGGTCGCCTGAAGAGCCGTTCCTACGAGACAAAAGAAGGCGAGAAGCGCACCGTAATCGAGCTTGAGGTCGATGAGATCGGCCCGAGCCTGCGCTACGCCAACGCCAAGGTCAACCGCACCCAGCGCTCCGGCGCCGGGGGCGCCGGAAACGGTGCCCAGGGTGGCTTCGGCGGCGGCAACAGCGGCGGCGGCTTCGGCGGCGGCTCTGGTGGAAGCCAGGGCGGCAACTCCGGTGGGACCTGGGGTGGCAACCAGCCCGCAGCGCAGGAAGACCCTTGGGCTACGCCCGGGGTCAGCAATGCCGGCGGCTGGGGCAACGGCCCGGATTCCGAACCTCCCTTCTAAACAACATTTAAGGCCCGACGGCGGAACCCGCCAGGACGCCGCAAGGCTGCCAGGCGCAGACGACGCCGGACCACCACCATCCCGTGGATCAATATCCACGGGCTCCATCGAATAGGAGCTCCACGATGGCTAAGGCTGAACTCCGTAAGCCCAAACCAAAGTCCAACCCCTTGAAGGCCGCTGACATCACTGTCATCGACTACAAGGACGTAGCATTGCTGCGCAAGTTCATCTCCGACCGCGGAAAGATCCGCGCCCGTCGCGTCACCGGCGTCACGGTGCAGGAACAGCGCAAGATCGCCCAGGCAATCAAGAACGCCCGCGAAGTTGCTCTGCTGCCTTACTCCGGCGCTGGCCGCGGCTAAGGAAGGGATTAACTAACATGGCAAAGCTCATACTGACCCACGAAGTAACCGGTCTCGGTGCTGCTGGCGACGTTGTCGAGGTCAAGGACGGTTACGCACGTAACTACCTGCTGCCCCGCAACTTCGCCCTGACCTGGTCCAAGGGTGGCGAGAAGCAGGTTGAGTCCATCAAGGCTGCCCGCGTTGCCCGCGAGCACGCTTCCCTGGAAGACGCTCAGAAGCAGGCTGCTGCACTCTCCGCCAAGCCGGTCAAGCTGGTCGTCAAGGCCGGCGAAACTGGACGCCTGTTCGGCACCGTCAAGCAGGCCGACGTAGCCGACGCTGTTGAGGCCGCTGGCCTTGGCCGCATCGACAAGCGCAAGGTGGAACTGCCGGCACACATCAAGTCGATCGGTTCCTACCAGGCGCACGTCCGTCTCCACGACGACGTCGCCGCTGTGATCGAACTCGACGTAGTTCCGGGCAAGTAGTCCTTCGACTACGGCCTGTGGCCAGGCAGTCCTGAACTGCCCGGAAGCCCCCGCCTTCGGATTCCTCTGAGGAACCGATGGCGGGGGCTTTCTGCTGTCTGAACCAATGCGGGGTCAGATAGCGCCCATTGTGCCGCCCCGGATGGGCCGTAAGTGACCCCGCGTTGCAGTAGTCCGGCGGCGGGGCGGAAGACAGG
Source organism: Arthrobacter sp. PAMC25564 (assembly GCF_004798705.1). Taxonomy (NCBI): domain Bacteria; kingdom Bacillati; phylum Actinomycetota; class Actinomycetes; order Micrococcales; family Micrococcaceae; genus Arthrobacter; species Arthrobacter sp. PAMC25564. The sequence continues at coordinate 750,979 of NZ_CP039290.1, forward strand.
AACGGGAATAAAAGTAGGGCCCCGCTCCTTCCATAGATAGATGCAAACGCATGTATTGCAGTTTTGAATTTATCTACCCAAGGAGTACTCCGTGGAAACCCGCCGCATCACTGTTCTCTCCGCCGGCCTCGGCGTCCCGTCCTCGAGCCGCCTGCTGGCGGACCAGCTGGCGGCCTCGGCTGAACGCCAGCTCTCGGCGTCCGGCTACGCCGTTACCGTCGATGTCGTGGAACTGCGGGACCTGGCGGTGGATATCGCGAATAACTTTGTGACCGGCTACGCCGCCCCTCGCCTGGCCGAGGTTATCGCCGGCGTCGAGGCCTCGGACGGCATCATCGCGGTCAGTCCCGTTTTCAGTGCCTCCTACAGCGGCCTGTTCAAGTCGTTCATCGATGTCCTGGACCCCAAGTCCCTGGCGGGAAAGGCCGTGCTGCTCGGCGCCACGGCGGGCACGGACCGGCACCAGATGGTGCTTGATTTCGCCATGCGGCCCCTGTTCACCTACCTGCGCACCCGGATAGCCGCTACCGCGGTTTTCGCCGGCCCGCAGGACTGGGGGAACGCCGACGACGGCGGATCGCCGCTCTCGGTACGGATAGACCGGGCGTCAGGGGAGTTCGCCCGCCTGCTGGAAGGTGTGCAGCCACAACAGAAGCCGGCAGTACTGGAATCGTTGCCCTTTGAGCAGTTGCTCGCCGGAATCTCAGGCGGACACTAGCGGCCGGAGCCGACCCGGATTACGGTCAGTCGTCGAGCAATGCGATGAATTCCCTGGCCTGCTTCATGGAAATGTCCGAGTGGCGGGTCAGGGCCGCCGCGGCCGCCTCGGGATCGCCGCTTTTGGCCAGGGTGCGGATCCTGCCGTAGATCTCATCGTTGAGCATGTTGCTGCTGACCTCCCGCGTGACATCGCCCTTGCTGGCGATCGCGCGGTAGCGGTACGGGAAACGCTGCGGCGTGTCTTCCTCGTCTTCAGCGACGGCTTGCTGCGGAACTGTGGGGCGGAAGGGCTGCGGATGCGCGGCCAGGGCGCCGACGGCGTCCCGGGAGGCCCGGAGGCCGTCGCCCGTGGCCTCGAAGTAGAGCTTGATGGCGGCCATGGCCTGTCCCTGCGCAATCAGGGCGTACAGGCGGCGGTGCTGCTCCTGGTTGAGCTTGGCTGCCGCTGCCCGGGCGAGTTCCACGGGGTCCAGGCCGGGCTGCGCCGGGGCCTCCGGCCGCGGCCGGAGGCCCCGGCGGCCCAGTGCGCGGGTTGCCAGCAGCACGCCGGCGCCGACGAGCGCCAGGATCAGAATGGGAATGAGCAGGGGTTCCATGCGCTACAGCCGATCTACATAATTCTTGGCGGTCAGGAGATCTGAATGCGTTGCCTGGCGCAGCAGCCTGACTGCCTGGATCTTCTTGCCGTTCCGGGCCAGCGACTGAAGCTGCAGGGTGAACTGGGGGTTCAGTTGGCCGCCGGGCAGGACTGCGCCCTGGTAGCCGGCTTGCCCCGCCGCCGGGGCGGAGCCCACCTGGGCGCGCAGGGATGCGCGGGCATGCTCCGCTTGCTGCGACTGCTGTTGCTCATTCTGGCTGGGGCGGGTGGCCGCATCCACCCGGGCGCGCGCCGCCGTGGCGGCCTGGACCTGGGCCGCATAGTGGGCCTGTGAGCGCACGGCAAGCTCCAATTGATAGCGCTCCGCGTCGGAAATACCGAAATTGCGCGGCTTCAGGGCCGTGGCGAAGGCCCACAGCACTGCCGCGAGAATGAGGGCAGGCAGTATGACTAGCAGTACATCGCCCATGTCTAGAGCTTATGCCAGATTGCAGTTATCCACAGCACCTTCGCGCCGTCGCTTACAGTGCGCCCGGACAGCCGTCAATTCGGCCAGATCCCGTGACGTCGGCCACAAAATGCGCGCATTTGGCTCCGCTTATGGGCCTGAATCCGCCACGTATCCCCAGCGGCAGGATGCAAGCTGTGGATGAAGCTTTGCGAAAGTATTTTTGTGTCCACAAGGTAATCCCAGTGTTTCCGCAGGTCAACGACCTGTTTCACGCTGAAGTATTTTTCTATCCACAGCTATTCCCACAGGCTGTGCACAAGCAGGAGGCACTAGTGCACAGCTTATCCACAGGGGCATCGCCAGGCCGGGTTGGTGCCCGCCGGATCGGGGGATAACGTAGCTGGATATCAAGCCGCGGATCCGGAAGTCCGGGGTATGCAGCGCACCTTCCTTGACGGGTCCGGCTTCGTCCGCCGCAGGGGGTACCGGCGCACCGGCAATATTGTCGGAGCCGGCTGATAGGACTTAACCGGTCGGTACATGCCGGGTTATACGCCACTTTGCACCAAGCACATACGAAGGCACATGGTTTACGCGCCGCCGGCGGACGGATATCCACCGCGGCACACAATGGAGGACGGCAGCTTTGTCAGTTACGCATCTGGACTCAGTCGAGGGCACGCGGGGATCTGAAGGCAGCCGCAAACCGCCACAGGACATTCCCGCGGAGCAGTCCGTCCTGGGCGGCATGATGCTGTCCAAGGACGCCATTGCCGACGTCGTCGAGATCCTGCGCGGACAGGACTTTTACCGCCCGGCGCACGAGACCATCTATGAGGCCATCATTGACCTCTACGGCCGCGGGGAGCCCGCCGACGCCGTGACCGTCTCGGATGAGCTGACCAAACGCGGTGAGATCAACCGGATCGGCGGCCCAGCCTACCTCCACGAACTTATCCAGACCGTCCCCACCGCAGCCAACGCGGGCTACTATGCGGAAATCGTCGGCGAACGCGCGGTGCTGCGGCGCCTGGTCAACGCCGGCACCAAGATCGTCCAGCTGGGCTACGGTGCCGACGGCGAGGTCGAGGACCTGGTCAACCAGGCACAGGCCGAGATCTACGCTGTCGCCGAGCGCCGCACCGCGGAGGATTACGTTGTCCTCAAGGACGTCATGGAAGCCACCGTGGACGAGATCGAAGCCTCCGGCCACCGCGGTGAGGGACTGACGGGGGTGCCCACCGGATTCTATGAACTCGATGAGCTTACCCACGGCCTGCACCCGGGACAGATGATCGTCATCGCGGCCCGCCCCGCCGTCGGCAAGTCCACCTTCGCCCTGGACTTCGCCCGCTCCGCGGCCATCAAGAACAACCTGGCCACGGTGATGTTCTCCCTGGAAATGGGCCGGAACGAGATCGCCATGCGCCTGCTGTCGGCCGAGGCCACCATCGGCCTCCAGGACCTCCGTAAGGGCACCATCAAGGACGAGCAGTGGTCCAAGATCGCCACGACGATGGGCCGGATGAACGATGCCCCGCTGTTCATCGATGACAGCCCCAACATGTCGCTGATGGAAATCCGCGCCAAGTGCCGGCGGCTCAAGCAGCAGCATGACCTCAAGCTCGTGATCCTCGATTACCTGCAGCTGATGAGCTCGGGCAAGAAGGTCGAGTCCCGCCAGCAGGAAGTCTCCGAGTTCTCCCGTGCACTGAAACTGCTGGCCAAGGAACTCCAGGTGCCGGTGATCGCCCTCTCGCAGCTGAACCGTGGTTCCGAGCAGCGCCAGGACAAGCGGCCCATGGTCTCCGACCTCCGCGAATCCGGCTCCATCGAGCAGGACGCGGACATGGTCATCCTGCTGCACCGCGAAGACGTCTACGACAAGGAATCGCCCCGCGCCGGCGAGGCGGACATCCTGATCGCCAAGCACCGTAACGGCCCAACCAAGGACATCGTGGTGGCGTTCCAGGGGCACTACTCGCGCTTCGCCAACATGGCGGCCGACGCCGGCGGCGGCTTCTAGCGTGCAGACCGCGGCATAAGGACACATTGACGTGAGCGAACGAATCGGAATCATTGGTGGCGGGATCGTCGGCATCGCGCTGGCCCGGGCCCTCGTCCAGCGTGGGATCGGGGAGGTCACCGTCTTCGAGAAGGAGGCCCGGCTGGCCGCCCACCAGACGGGCCATAACTCGGGGGTGGTGCATGCCGGCCTCTACTACGCCGAGGGATCGCTGAAAGCGCGGTTATGCGTTGCGGGACGCACCGCCATCCGTGACTACTGTCAGGAGAAGAACCTTCCGTACCGGGAAGTAGGCAAACTGGTGGTCGCCGTCGACGAATCCGAGCTGCCGGCGTTGGCCGAAATCGAGAAGCGGTCCAGGGCGAACGGGGTTCCCGGCCTGGTCCGGATCAACGACGTCGACCGGCTGCGCGACATCGAACCGCACGTCGCCGGCGTGGCAGCGGTCCATTCGCCACACACCGCCGTCGTCGATTTTGCGGCGATCACCGAAGCGATGGCCCAGGACGTACGGGTAGCCGGTGGCACCATTCTGCTCGGACACGAGGTGGTATCGATGGCCCTTGAAGGCGGCAAGGTGCGCGTGGGCACGGCCGTCTCGGAGCACCTCTTCGACCGGGTGATCGCCTGCGCCGGTTTGCAGTCCGACGTCGTTGCCCGCCTGGTGGGGGCCGACCCCTCGCCGAAAATCCTCCCCTTCCGGGGCGAATACTGGTCGCTGAATCCCGAACGCAACGATCTGGTGCAGGGGATGATCTACCCGGTCCCTGACCCGCGCTTCCCGTTCCTCGGGGTGCACTTCACCCGTGGCGTGTACGACGAGGTCCACGTGGGTCCGAATGCCGTGCCGGCGCTGGCACGCGAGGGCTACGGCTGGCTCTCGGTCTCGGTGAAGGATACCTGGGAATCGTTGCGGTGGCCCGGGGCCGGGCCGTTGGCGAAAAAGCATTGGCGGATGGGTGTCGACGAGATCAGTGCCTCGCTGGTCAAATCCATGTATTACCGCAAGGCCCGGCGCTTCATCCCGGAGCTCACCATGCCGGACCTTACGGCGAAGAGCGCCGCGGGCGTCCGGGCACAGGCGTGGGGCCGCGACGGGTCGCTGCTGGACGACTTCGCAGTGGACCAGGTCGGACCGGTGACGCTGCTGCGGAATGCGCCGTCGCCGGCCGCCACCTCGTGCATGGCCATCGCGGACCACCTCGTCAACCGCTACCTGTTGGTGGGCTAGCCCGCCGAAGGATCTTGCCGGCCGGCTGCCAGCAGATGGTTGGGCAGCCGGTTTCCGGGCGCCCTGCCGCGGATCTCCAGCAGCTCCCGGGCATGGGCATGCAGCCGCTTGTCCTCCCCGGACACCGGCACCCACGGCGGGATCGGGACTGAGGTGCCGTGTTCATCGCGGGCGACCATGACCGTCAGGCAGTAGGTCGTGAGGTTCAGTTCCCGCCCCCTGGGATCTCCCGAGCGGACATGGACGGCAATGTGCATGCCCTTGGTCCCCGTATAGACCAGCCGCGCCTCAACTTCCACCACATCGCCGATCAGGAGCGGACGGTAGAACCGCACGCCACCGGAGAACACGGCTACGGTGTCCTTCCCACAGTACCGCGAGGCGCAGACGTAGGCGGCTTCGTCGATCCATTTCATGACGGTTCCGCCGTGGACCTTCCCGCCCCAGTTCACATCGGTGGGGGCAGCCATGAACCGCAGGACCACACGCTCGGCGGTCCCGGCGTCGGTGTATTCCTGGGCACTCATGGCCTTGACGATGTCCTCCCGGACCTTGATCCGCGCCAGCGCGTGGTCACGCTGTTCGGTCTCCTCGTCCGTGGCGGGCTCAAAGTGCGGGACCGGGATGGGCTTGCCGTCCTCCCCGACCGCCACGAAGATCACCATGCACTGGCTGCGCATCGTGGCCGCACCGCCCTTGGGATCGCCGGACGAGACCACTGTGCGGATGTGCATCGAGGAGCGGCCGGTGTAGACGATGGTGGCCGTGACCTCGACCATGTCGCCGCTGTTGACCGGATCGGCAAAGTGGATGTTGCCGACGTAGGCAGTGACGCAATAGGACTTGGACCAGCCGACGGCGGCCGCATAGGCCGCCTTGTCGACCCACTCCAGCACCGTGCCGGCGTCGACGGAGCCGCTGTGGCCGACGTCGGTGGGGGCCGCAAGGAAACGCAGGGTCACGGAATTGGCGGCTGTTTCGTTCATGCTGCGAGTTTACTGACAGGCCCGGAATTCCGCCGCGGGGGAAGGACATAAACGCCGCGCGTGCGCCACACGGGCCGGCCCTCAGTCGAGGATGCGGCCGGAAGGCCGTTCCGGGGTCGGGAAGATCCCTTCCATGAGCGCCAGTACCGCTTGCGTGGCCCGGCTGACATAGTGTTTTGGCCACACGATGACGGTCGCCAGATAGGTGGGGGTGCCCGTCAGCTCCCGATAGACCAGGCCGGGATGGTTGATGTGGCTCACCGAGGAGAGCGTCAGGGTCACGCCGACGCCAGCGGCGACCAGGCCGAGAATGGCATAGGAATCCGGGGCCTCCTGCATCACGCGGGGCGAGAAGCCGGCTTCCAGGGCCAGCCGCATCGCAGCGTCGCGCAAAGACGCGCCCTGCGTGGCCGGGAAGCTGACGAAGGGTTCGTTGGCCATATCCTTGAGGTCCACGGCATCCCGTGAGGCCAGGGTGTGGTCCTCCGGTAATGCCGCCAGCAGGCGCTCGTAGGTAAACACCCTGGTGTTGACTTCGGTGTTGCGGACCGGCAGGCGGGAAAAGCCGATATCCAGGACGCCCGCCGCGACCTGGGCCGGCGCGGACCCCGCGTACACCATCGACACAAGTTTGAGCTCGATGCCGGGCTCGGCAGTGCGGACTGCCTTGGCCAGCGGCGGCAGCACCGACCGGCTGCCTGCCCCCGCATAGCCGACGGTGACCTGCCCCACGACGCTGGCCCCGCCGAGCAGTGCGGCACGATCAATGAGTCGTGCGCTGTCCAGGGTCTGCAGGATGGGCTCCCGCACCGCATGTCCGGCCTCGGTCAGCCGGATGGTCCGTGAACTCCTGTCGAACAGCTCAACCCCCAGGTCCTGTTCCAGCTTGTGGATCCAGACACTCAGCTGCGGCTGCGCAACCGACAGGCGTTCCGCGGCGCGGCCGAAGTGCAATTCCTCCGCGAGGACCGCGAAGGCATGGAGGTACTTCAAATGCATCATGCTACCCATAACGGTTTCCTTATTAGATGTCTAGCGATATTTTATTGGACGCTAATTGGCGCCTTCTGTCATCTTGAATGTGCGCCGCCTAACGAGAGCCTGTGATGGGAAGCACTGCGACCCGGAGGCCCGTTGCGGCCTCCATTCACCCTTCGGGCAGCCGGACGCCCGCGGTCTGCGATGAATTACCCGTGAAATTTCGGCACTTCAAAGAGGAAAAAATCCATGAACAAGACAGTCATCGAGACTGAACTCCCCGCGGTCAAACGCGCAGGCCTCATGCAGAAGGTGGCGGGCTTCTTTACCGAGCTCATGCGCCGGTACCTGCCGGACCCCTTCGTTTTCGCCATTGTCCTGACGTTCCTCACCGTCATCCTGGCCATCGTCGTCGAGCAGCAGAGCTTCACCGACGTGACCGCTGCCTGGGGCAAGGGCTTCTGGTCCCTGCTGGCGTTCACGACGCAGATGGCGGTCATCCTGGCCATGGGCTACGTCCTGGCCAACGCTCCCGCCGTGGACCGGCTGATGGATGCGATCGTCAGCCGGGTCGAAACCCCGCGGACCGCCGTCATCGTCGCCACCCTGGTGGGCGCAGTCGGGTCCTACCTGAACTGGGGTTTCGGCCTCGTGATCGGCGGCATCATCGCCAAGAAGCTGGCCCTGCACGTCAGGAACGTGCACTACCCGCTGATCATCGCCGCGGCCTACAGCGGTTTCACCATGTATGGCCTCGGCCTGTCCGCCACGATTCCGATGGTCATCTCCACGCCGGGCCACCCGATGGAGAAGCAGATGGGCCTCATCACGCTGGCCGAGACCATCTTCTCCGCTCCGATGCTGATCACCGCCGCCGTCGTCCTGATCACGTTGCCGCTGCTGAATGGAATGCTGCACCCCAAGCCGGGACAGCCCGTCACCGAGATTGACCGCGCCCAGCACGCCGCAGCACCCGTCACGACTACGGCAGCGGACGTGGACGCCAACACCTTCGCGGCAAAGCTGAACAACAGCCGCATCCTGGCGCTCGGCATCGGCGCGCTCGGCATGGCCTACGTGGTCATCAATTTCATCCGCGGCGGCGGCGTGGACCTGAACCTGATCAACTTCTTCATCCTCTTCCTGGGCCTCCTGCTGCTGGGCACGCCGAACGCCTACCTCCGCCAGCTGAACGAGGGCATCAAGACCATCTCCGGCATCATCCTGCAGTTCCCCTTCTACGCCGGAATCATGGCGATCATGGGCGCCTCGGGACTCGTCCTGACGATCTCGGGCATCTTCACCAGCATCTCCACGCCGGAGACCCTGCCGTTCTGGGGCCTGGTCAGCTCGTTCCTGATCAACTTCTTTGCCCCCTCCGGCGGCGGACACTGGGTGATTCAGGGTCCGTTCATGATGGACGCGGCCAAGGCGATCGGCGCCTCCCCGGCCCAGACCGCCATGTCCGTGATGCTCGGCAACGCCTGGAACGACCTGGTCCAGCCGTTCTGGATCCTGCCGGCGCTGGCCCTGTCCAAGCTCAAGCTCAAGGACATCATGGGCTATACGGTGATCATGATGTTCTGGGTTGGCATCATCTACATTGCCGCTGTCCTGCTCTGGGGCTTCCTGGGCTAGGACCGCAATCCCGCACAAACGAACACGAACGAAAGAGAGATGCCGATGTTGTTCCTGGTACGCATGGACGTCAACATTCCCGTTGACATGCCGTCCGAGAAGGCCGCCGAGATCAAGGCCGTGGAAAAGGCCTACTCGCAGAACCTCCAGCGTGAGGGAAAGTGGCGCCACATCTGGCGGGTAGTGGGCGAATACTCCAACTACTCGGTCTTTGACGCGGAAAGCAATGACGAGCTGCACGAGATGCTCTCCGGCCTGCCGCTGTTCCCCTACATGGACATCGAGGTGACGCCGTTGGCGAAGCACCCCTCGGATATCCACTGAACAGCGCCAGCAGCTGACAGTGCACGACGGCGGGCAGCCACCCTGAGGTGGCTGCCCGCCGTCGTGCACTGCTCTTGTTTTGGGGGAGGGGCTATGCGAGGACGCTGAGCTTCGAGTTGGCGCGGCCGAAGAGGGCGCGGTCCGCGGAGAGCTTGCCCGCGCCGACCAAGGCGACGGCAACGGCCGCGCCGGCCAGCAGGAGCACCAGTTCATAGCCGCCGGTGGCGGCAAAGACGCCGGCCGAAACGTGCACCAGGAACAGGGCGCCCAGCATGTCCAGGGCCAGGAGGACGGCGAAGACGCGGGTCAGCACGCCGACAATCAGCGCGATACCTCCGACGAGTTCGAGCGTGGCGACGGCCGGGGCCGCGAGCCCGGCGGCCGGAACACCCATCTGCGTGAATGCGGCCTGGGTGCCGGCGATGGTCCATTCGTTGAATTTCTGCCAGCCGTGGGCGGCGAAGAGGAATCCGGTGATGACGCGCAGGATGGTGCGGGCCGAGGTGGTGAGTGCGGGCTGGTTCATGTGATGTGCCTTTTCAGGAGTCGGGGGAAGGGCGCTGTCTCGGGCGTTCAGTCACGACCTCAAGGTTGTAGCTTCAACTTCGAGTTTCCACTGATTTGGTTGAATTGTCAACTAAAAGCGACCTGCTGTGACGATGCCGACCCCGCTAGGGTGGTTCCGTGCCTGCCTCCCCTCCGCCTCCCGCACGGCCGCCTGCGCGGCAGACCGCGATGAAGCCCGCTCCCGCCGGCCACCGGCGGGAGATCCTGCGCCTCGCGGTGCCCGCCTTCGGCGCCCTGGTCGCCGAGCCGCTGTTCCTGCTCGCGGATTCGGCCATCGTGGGCCACCTCGGCGTGGCCCAGCTGGCCGGCGTCGGACTGGCATCCGCCGTGCTGCACACCGCGGTGGGACTTATGGTCTTCCTGGCCTATTCCACGACGCCGGCCGTGGCGCGGGCGGTCGGCAGCGGCCAGCTCCCCAGGGCACTCGCGGCCGGACGCGACGGCGTCTGGCTGGCGCTCCTGCTGGGGATCGTCCTGGCGGCGGCCGGGTTCCTTGCCGCGGAACCGCTGATGGACCTGATGGGCGCGCGCGGTGAGGTGCGGCTGTTCGCGGTGGACTACCTGCGCTGGTCTATGCCCGGCCTGGTGGCCATGCTGCTCATCTTCGCCGGCACCGGCGTGCTGCGGGGACTTCAGGACACCCGGACCCCGCTGGCGGTGGCCGCCGCCGGATTCACGCTGAACCTTGTGCTGAACCTCGTCCTGGTCTACGGGCTCAACTGGTCCGTCACCGGTTCCGCCGTCGGCACCAGCATCGCCCAGTGGGCCATGGCGCTTGTATACGTGCTGATGGTGCAGCGCAATGCCCGCCGCCATGGCGTCCCCCTGCTGCCGGACTGGCGCGGCATCCGGGCGATGACCCGGGTCGGTTCCTGGCTCATGCTGCGAACGCTCAGCCTGCGCATCGCGATCCTCGCCACGGTCCTCGTGGTCACCGCCCAGGGCCCCGTCAACCTGGCCGCCCATCAGCTCGCGATGACCATCTTCACCTTCCTCGCGTTCGCCCTGGATGCCCTCGCGATTGCCGCCCAGGCCCTGATCGGCAAGGAGCTCGGCGCCGCGCACACGGGTACGGCGCGCGAACTGACGCGCACCATGACCCGCTGGGGCCTCGGGTTCGGTGCCGGCACCGGCGTCCTGCTGGCCGCGGTGGCGCCCTGGGCGGGACCGCTCTTCACCGCAGACAACGGGGTGCGGGCCGCGCTCACGCTCGCACTCTGGGTGCTCGCCGCCGGCCAGCCGATAGCGGGCTACGTCTTCGTCCTCGACGGCGTCCTGATCGGCGCGGGTGACGCGCGGTACCTGGCGATCGCCGGCGTCGTCAATCTCGCCGTCTACCTCCCGCTGCTGCTGGCCGTCCGGCTGTCCGGGGCCGACGGCGGTGCGGGGCTGCTCTGGGTGTGGGCGGCGTTCTCCCTGGGCTACATGCTGGCGCGCGCGCTCACACTGGGCCTCCGTGCACGCACCGACCGCTGGATGGTGCCCGGTTCCCGCTGAGCCGTGCCCGCTGAGCCGTTCCCGCCGGGCCGCTGGCTGGCTGGGCACGGCGCGGATCCGCTTCGCACTAAACTGGACGGGTGACTCTCCCCGCAAGCCCTCACGCGTCCACCGCCCTGCCCGCCGCGGCGGACCTCTGGAAGCCCGTGCTCGTCCGTGCCGCCGTCGCGCTCGTGTTCGGAGCGCTGACCGTCTTCTGGGCCGTGCCGTCCGACGCCGGAATGGGCTGGGCCGGCGGAATCTACCTGCTGGCCACAGGCCTGGCGCTGATCTGGAGTGTGAAAAAGACCGGATTCGCGGCCGGCTCGCCCTCCGGCAAGATCCTGTCCGCCGGCGGAGCCGTCCTGACCGGAACAGGCGCGGCGGTGGCACTGCTTTCCAGCGGACTCGTTTTCGGGACCCTCGCGGCCCTGGGCCTGGGCCTGGCAGCCATTGCGGAGCTGTACCTCGGCGTCAGGAGCAGCGGCCGCTCGGTGCTGGCACGTGACTGGATCGCCTCCGGCGTGATCGGTCTCGGCACCGCCGCCGCCCTGCCGTTCTTCATCGGCCTGGGCGCCCATGCGCTCCTCGGCGTTGCCGGCGGCGGCGCCATCATCAGCGGCGTGTTGTGGTTGCTGGCCGGCCTGACCCTGCGCCACGATGCGCGGGGCGATTCCGGCGAGGCCGTAAACTAGTACCGACAGGTTCTACCTTGCGTAGAACGATTGCGTTACAAACCTGCCACGCCTGCCGGGCGTTGGCTGCAGGAGGAAAGCACCTTGGCACAGCAGAAATCCGGAGAACCGCGCAAGCTGCGGACCTCGGTCAAGGGACCGCTCATGTTCTCCACGTTCTGGGGCGTGCTGGTCTTCTTCGGCGTCCTGATCTTCGCCTCGGGCGGCAGCGCGCGCTCGCCCCGATTTGACCTGGCCTTCATCGGCGGGGTCAGCGCCTTCATCGTGATCCTGGTGGTGCTCGCCATGCTGTCGATGGGACACAAGGACAACCCGGAACACCTCGGCAAAGGATCGGGCGTCAACCTGAGCTCGAAGAAGCCCTCCCCGGGCCACGGCGGCCATTCCGCACCGCCGGCCCCCGGAGCCTCCGACGCCCCGGGTGACGCGCCCCGCGGCTAGGAGGCGGCTTTCCGCGCCCGGTACGCGGCCACGTGCGCCCGGTTGGCGCAGTTTCCGGTGTCACAATAGCGCTTGGAGCGGTTCCGGCTCAGGTCCAGCACCACAGCGTCACAGTCGTCGGCGGCGCAGGCCAGCAGGCGGTCCATTTCCTTGCTGCGGATCACGTCAACCAGGGCCATGGCTGCCTCGGTGCTCATCCGGTCCGCCAGCGGCGCCTCCGGCGTGGTTGCATGCAGATGCCAGTCCCACTGATCATGTTTGACCAGCTGGGGAAGTGCCCGGGCCTCCCGGAGCAGCCGGTTGACGGTCTCCACGGCGGCATCCTCACCGGCGAGCCAAAGCGCGGCAAGCTGGCCGCGGAGCCGGTGGACGCTGGCCAGCTCCGCCGCGTCCCGGGTCCGGGAGCCGGTGAATCCCTCGGCTTCGAGGAAGCGGTCCAGGTCCCCGGTGGTGGCCAGATGTTCTTCGCCGTTGGCCGCACTGTTGATGAGGTTGACCACCGAACGCAGGGCAATTTCCGTGTCAGGGGCAAAAACCATCTTGACTCCTTACCTTGGGGGCGCGTATTGTCATGACCATAACCCCAGTTTACTCCTGACAGGAGGCAGCCCGTGTCTGCCGCACGCCACCCCGCCGACGCACCGGTCAAAGCCCATGCCGGAAAGCCGGGTCCTGATACAAGGCTCCCGGCTTCAGGCTTCATGGCCTCGGGCCTGGGCGTTGCCCTGTTTTCCTCGGCGGTGTTCGGCCTTTCCGGCTCGTTCGCCAAGGCGCTGCTGGAGACAGGCTGGACCCCCGGCGCCGCGGTCACCGCCCGGCTCACCGGCGCCGCGCTGATCCTGGCAATCCCGGCCCTGCCGGCACTGCGCGGGCGCTGGCACCAGCTGAAGGACAACTGGCTCACCGTCCTGCTCTTCGGCCTGATCGGCGTCGCGGCCTGCCAGCTGTTCTACTTCAACGCCGTGTCCCGGCTCTCGGTCGGCGTCGCCCTCCTGCTCGAATACCTGGCCCCTGTCATCATCGTGCTCTGGCTCTGGGCAGCCAGCCGGAAACGGCCGCGGCCACTGACCATCGCGGGCACGCTGCTCTCCCTGGGCGGGCTGGTCCTGGTCCTGGACCTCACCGGAGCGGTGAAGATCGATCTCATCGGCGTCCTGTGGGGGATCGCGGCCGCCGTCTGCCTCGCCATCTACTTCTTCATCACGGCCAAGGAGAACGACACCCTTCCGCCGATCGTCCTGGCCTCCGGCGGGCTGATGGTGGGCGCCGTCGTGATGTGGCTCGCCGCGGCGACAGGCCTGCTGCCGATGGCGTTCAGCACGGCCGATACCAGGCTGGGCCCCTGGATCACCCCGTGGTGGGTGGCGCTGGCCGGCCTCGTCGTCCTGGCGACGGTCGTTGCCTATGTCTCGGGCATCGTCGCAGCCCGGGCCCTCGGCTCGAAGGTCGCTTCCTTTGTCTCGCTGACCGAAGTGCTGTTTGCCGTCATCTGGGCCTGGCTGCTGCTTGGCGAGCTCCCCGGCCCCGTCCAGCTCCTGGGCGGGATCCTGATTGTCGGCGGGGTGGTGCTGGTCCGCGTGGACGAACTCCGCGGCGCCTCCGCGCCCGGGGCGGTCCCGCTGCCGGCGCAGCTGGATCACGCGAACGACGTCGAACCCGTTCCCTAAGCGGACGCGCCGCTATTTGCCGAAGCTGCGGAGCCGCAGCGAGTTGGCCACCACAAGCACGGAGCTCGCGGCCATCGCCGCGCCGGCGATCATGGGGTTGAGCAGGCCCAGGGCCGCCACGGGAATGCCGACCGCGTTGTAGAAGAAGGCCCAGAAGAGGTTTGTCTTGATCGTGCCGAGGGTCCGGCGGGACAGTTCAATGGCCTGTGCCACCTGCCCGAGGTCGTTGCCCATGACGGTCAGGTCGGCCGCCTCGATGGCCACGTCCGTGCCCGAGCCCATCGCTATGCCCAGGTCTGCCTGCGCCAGCGCCGCGGCATCGTTCACACCGTCCCCCGCCATGGCCACGGTGGCGCCGCCGGCCTGCAGCTTCCGCACGGCCTCGACCTTGCCCTCCGGCAGCACGCCGGCAAACACATCCTCGGGGCTGATCCCGACGGCGGCGGCCGCCTGCGCCGCCACCGCGGCATTGTCGCCGGTCAGCAGGATCGGACGGAGGCCGAGACCCCGGAGCCTGGCGATCGCCGCGGCGGAGCCCGGCTTGAGGGTGTCCCGCAGGCTGATGATGCCCGCAGCGGCCCCGTCCACGGCAACCCAGATGGCGGTGGCTCCGGATTCCTCGGCCGCGCGGAGGGCATCCTGCTGTGCCGCCGTGACGGCGATGCCGTTCTCCCGCAGCCAGCCGGTGCGGCCTGCCGTGATGAGGCGTCCTTCCACGGTTCCGGTCACTCCGCCGCCCGGGGCTGAATGGAAGCCGACGACGGCGGGGAGCTTCCCGGCGTCGTTGCCCGGGCCTGCCGCGGAACCTGCCGCCTCGGCGATGGCCCGGGCGACCGGGTGCTCGGAGGCGGCCTCCACAGCACCGGCCAGGCGCAGGACCCCGGCACGGGTGAAGCCGGAGAACGCCTGGGTGCCGTCCACGGCGAGCTGGCCGGTGGTCACCGTGCCGGTCTTGTCCAGCAGGATGGTGTCCACCGTCCTGGTGTCCTCGAGGACCTGCGGGCCCTTGATGAGGATGCCCAGTTGTGCTCCCCGGCCGGTTCCGGTGAGGAGCCCGACGGGAGTGGCCAGCCCGAGGGCGCAGGGGCAGGCGATGACCAGCACGGCGACGGCGGCCGTGAAGGCGGCGCGGAGTTCGGCGTCGCCGATGGCCGGGCCTGCCAGCACGAGCCAGACGGCGAAGGTGACCACGGCGATGACCAGGACGACCGGCACGAACACGGCGCTGATGCGGTCCGCGAGACGGGCGATCGGAGCCTTTCCGGTCTGTGCCTGGGCGACGAGCCGGCCTATCTGGGCCAGGGTGGTCCCGGAGCCCACGCGCGTGGCGCGGACGAGGAGCCGGCCCGAGGTGTTGATGGTGGCGCCCGTGACAGGGCTGTCCGGACCGACTTCGACCGGAACGGATTCGCCGGTCACAAGGGAGGCGTCGACGGCGGAGGAGCCGTCAATGACGACGCCGTCGGTCGCGATCTTCTCGCCGGGGCGGACCACGATGACATCACCCACGTCCAGCCGGTCGGCGGGGACCTTGTACTCCTGGCCGTCGCGGAGGATGGTGGCATCCTTGGCGCCGAGATTCAGCAGGGCTTTGAGGGCATCGCCGGCCTTGAGTTTGGCGTTGGCCTCCAGATGGCGGCCCAGCAGCAGGAACGTGGTGACGACCGCGGCGGTTTCAAAGTAGAGCCCGCCGGACGCGCTCTCCATCCCTTCCATGCCGGTCATGCCAGTCATATCGGGGTGGGCCGTCAGCAACGGGTCCGCGAGCAGCTGCCAGGCTGAAAAGACGTAGGCCGCGGTTACTCCGATGGACACCAGGGTATCCATCGTGGAGGCAAGGTGCCGGGCGTTGACGGCCGCGGCCCGGTGGAACGGCCAGGCCGACCAGGTGACCACGGGCAAGGCCAGCGCACCCACGAACCAGCCCCAGTTGGGGAACTGGAAGGCCTGGAACATCGAAATCAGGACCACCGGGACGGTCAGCACGGCGGCGAGGATCAGCCGGGAACGCAGGCGGCTCGCGGGGTGTCTCGCCGAGCCGCCTGGGTGCTTCGCCGGTCCGCCGGCGGGGATTTCGGCGGTCGCAGGCACTGGGCCCGTATACAGCGGGGCGCGGACCGTGGCCTTGTAACCGGCGGCGGCTACCGTGGCGGTGATCTGCTCGTCGGTGACGCCGGCGGGCACCGTGACGTGGGCGGATTCCAGCGGGAGGTTGACCGTGGCCTCCACTCCGTCGAGCTTTCCGAGCTTGCGTTCGACGCGGCTGACGCAGGAGGCGCAGGTCATGCCCTCGATATCGAGCTCGAGCACCCGGCCCTGCGGCTGGTCCAGCAGTTGCTCTTTATCCACGGTGCTGCTCACTGTACTTTCCCGTTCCGATGGTGGTCCGGCTGGTGATGGGGTGGGGCTCAGGCTTCGTTGGCGACCACCAGGTAGCCCGCCTCGGCGATGGCCTCGCCGATTTCGGAAGGGGACAGCGCCCGTGCCGAGGTGATGGTGACGGTGGAGATACCGCCGGAGTTGAGGTCGACGTCGACCTTTTCGACGCCGTCGAGGGCCTCGAGTTCTTCGCTGACGGAGGACACGCAGTGTCCGCAGGTCATCCCGGAAACGTCGACGGTGGTGGAAACGGTGCTCATGGCCTGCTCCTTGTCGGTGGACTGATTGTGGTTCATCAGCCCGATGGTGTGGTGAGTGGTGTTGCCGCTACCGCAGCAGGCGGCCGATGGCATCGGTGGCCTCTTTGACCTTGAAGTCAATCGCCTCGGCCCGCAGATCCGGGTCCGGTTCAGCGGCGGCACCGACCACGCAGTGGCCGATGTGTTCTTCCACGAGCCCCAGGCTGACGGCGTGCAGGGCCTTGGTCACGGCGGCAACCTGGGTGAGGATGTCGATGCAGTACTTGTCCTCATCGACCATCCGGGCGATGCCGCGCACCTGGCCTTCAATCCGTTTGAGCCGCCGCAGGTAGGCCTCCTTGTTGGAGGAATAGCCGTGCTGCCCCTGCGCTTCCGTCTCCACCGGGGCATGGAGGGGAACTTCGGACTCGTTCATAAACCCAGAATATACCCCCTAGGGGTATCAATCAAGTACCCGGCGGGGTATCTCGGGTCTCAACGGGCGGTCCGGAAAATTAAAGAGCTCCGGAGTGCGTTATTGGGGGATACGCACTCCGGAGCGGCTTTGGGGGTGGGCCGTTTACCTTTCCACCGGATTAAGCATACTTGGCGGCACGGGGGTAAAACCAGCGTCTCAAATAAGTACTTTCACTTTATTTTTAGCCTGCCGGGTCACCCGCCGGCATCCGCGGCCCGTGCCGGAACGACCAGGACCGGATGCTCCTGGTGATGGCTCAGCCACGCAGCCACAGAGCCGTTGAGAGCCGCGGCGAGACGGTGGCCGAGCCCGCGTTCTGGTGTCCCGACGATGATCATGGCTGCGCCGGATTCGGCAGCGAGCCTGCCGATCGCCCGGGCGGGATCCCCGGCGAGGGTCCGCAGGGACCACTCGATCCCCTGGCCTGCGCAGGCTGCCTCCATCGTGGACTGCAGACCCTCGGTCACGGCCCGGATCTTGGCGTCGTCGGTGTCAGGGTGCAGGGAAAGCCGATGTGCGGACCGTGCCGGGTCCCACTCCACGAGGTAGCTCGCCTCGTCCACATAGGCACAGATCATCGGGACGGCGAGGCTCTTTGCCAGTGATGTTGCGGTTTCCAGCACCTCAGGATGCTGGCCGGGCATCACCCCGACCACCAGGGGAGCCGCGCCGCTGCTGCGCTCTGAAGACATACCCAATTGTTTCCCCGGGCCGGCAGCCTGAACAGGGACTTACTTCCCGATCTTCGGCGGACTTTCGGCGGGGCTTCGGCGGGGGACCGGCTATTGAACGCCCTCGGTGCGGGGCCTAACGTGGAAGGACAAGGAAAGGGTGACCGCCGTGGAAATCTTCATGTGGTGGCTGGATCTGGATCTGGCGTGCAAGGAGTGGCTCCGGGAAAACCTGCGCTCCGCCGAGTTGCCCGTGGAGGTGCTGCAGAGCATCGCGGCGGCCGGCGGCCCCGGCCCGGAGGTCGTGGCCGCAGTGTTGACCGAGGCAGACTGGGACTTTATCGAGACACAGTCGGAGTTCGTCGACTGACGCCGGATCCGGCGGACTCACGGCTGGACCCCCGGCGTCGTCCGGGCGCACGAAGAAACCATTGCGGTCACCCGGCAGGGGTGGTTGCATGGGGGCATGGCTACCGCAGACAGTTATGTCCTGGCGATCGGAACCCGGAAGGGGCTGTGGCTTGCCACCAGCCCCGACCGCAAGGAATGGTCGCTTTCCGGCCCGCACTTCCTGATGAGCGAAATCCCCAGCATCGGCATCGACACGCGCGGGGACCGGACCCGGATCCTGGTGGGAGTCCGTTCCGAGCACTGGGGCCCCACCGTCTTCCACTCCGATGACCTGGGCGGGACCTGGGACGAGCCGGACCAGGGCGCCATCCGCTTCCCTGACGACACCGGGGCTGCGCTGGAGCGGGTCTGGCAGATCCACCCGGACTCAGCGGCCCGGCCGGGAGTGGTCTGGGCCGGCTGCGAGCCGATCTCGGTCTGGAAATCAACCGACGGCGGTGAGCACTTCGAGCTCAACCGGGGGCTCTGGAACCACCCGCACCGCAGCGAATGGGGCGCCGGCTATGGCGGCGCCGCGGCCCACTCGATCGTCGTGGACCCGACGGGGGAGAAGGTGCACGTCGCCATGAGCACCGGCGGGGTTTACCGCTCGCTCGACGGCGGTACCTCCTGGGAGCCGCGTAACAAGGGGATTTCCGCCCGCTTCATGCCTGATCCCAACCCTGAATTCGGGCAGTGCGTCCATAAGATTGCCGGCGATGCCGCCGTCGACGGCCGTTTGTACGCGCAGAACCATCACGGCGTCTACCGCAGCGACGATGACGCCGAGAGTTGGGAGTCGATCGCCGAGGGGCTGCCGGCGGACTTCGGGTTCGTGATGCTGACGCATCCGCGCCGGGCCGGTACCGCCTGGGTGATTCCGTTGAAGGCCGACAGTGAAAGGATCCCGCCGGACGGCAAACTGGCCGTCCACCGGACCGACGACGCCGGCGGGAGCTGGAAGCGGCTGGACACCGGGCTTCCGGAAGCCGAGTACAACGCGGTGCTGCGCGACGCCGCCTGTGTCGATTCGGGCGAGCCGGCCGGCGTCTACTTCGGGACCCGGGGCGGAAGTGTCTATGCCAGCGACGATGAGGGCGAACACTTCACCGAGGTGGCCTCACACTTGCCGGATGTGCTGTGCGTGCGGGCAGCGTCCGTCGCGGCAGCCCGGCTCCCCGGCGTCTCCGGGATGCCGTGAGCGTCAATGGCGCCTGAAATCAGCGTGCTGCTGCCCAGCGTGCTCCAGCCGCTGGCCGGCGGGCAGTCCATCCTGACTGCGCCCGCCGACTCGGCGGTGACGGTGAAGTGGCTGCTGGATTTGGTAGCCGGAGGATATCCGGCGCTTTCAAGGCGGCTGCGGGACGAAACCGGCTCGGTCCGCCGCTACGTGAATATCTACGTCAACGGGAATGAGATCCGGCGGCTGCAGGGCCTGGCGACCGAGGTGGCCCCGGGCCAGGAGGTCCTGATCATCCAGTCCGTGGCCGGCGGCTGAGGCCTCAGGCGACCCGCCAGAGAGTGCACTCATCCGTGTTGACGGCCTTTCGCATGCCGGAGAGCCGGTCCATGATCCAGACGACGCCGATTCCTGGCGCGGTCTCCTGGACGCTGCCGCGGCGGATCACGACGTCGTCGTAATTCGGGCCTACACGCAGGCGGGCCTCGATCTCATCGCCGCGGTGCAGCTGGTCGAGGGCGCGGATACGGGTTACATGGGCTTTCGCTTCCTTCAACATGGCGGGGGCCTCCTGGACTGGAGCTGGTGCCTGCAATTGCCGGCACTTCCAGTGTGCCGCGCCAATGTTGCGGCGCCGTTTCGGCCCGGTAAGCGGTGGGTTATTTCCGGCACGGAAAAGCCCGGCGTGTTGGGTGAACACGCCGGGCGACCGGTCAGTAAGCGGGCGGGAACGCTGCCGGGGGCTAGCGCAGGCCGAGTTCCCTGGTGGGGACCTTGAAGGTTTCCTTGGCGGTCAGGGCCGAGACGGCGGCGATCACGCAGATGATCGCTGTGAAGATGCTGATCTGGACCCAGCCGCCGGGCTGGATGCCGCCCATGGCTGCGACGATCGCCGGGGCGAAGCCAGCCATCAGGAAGCCAAGCTGGGTGCCGATTGCCAGGCCGGAGAACCGGACCCTGGTGCTGAACATCTCGGCGTAGAAGGAAGGCCAGACGGCGTTGGAGGCCGCGTAGCCGAAGGAGAAGAAGCCGATCGCGGCGAGGAACATCAGCGGGACGCTGCCGGACTCCAGGCTCAGCAGGAACACCGGCGTCAGGACCGCGCTGGCCAGTGCGCCGTAGACGAAGACCGGCTTGCGGCCGATCCGGTCCGCTAGCTTGCCGAAGAGCGGCTGCGTGCCGAGGGCGACGAAGTTGGCTCCGACGACGAGCCACAGCGTGGTGGTGCCGTCCACACCGGCGACGTTTTTGGCGTAGCTGATGGCCAGGGTGCCGAAGACGGTGGAGACGGCGGCGATGAAGGCGCAGGCGATCACGCGGAGGACGTCACGCCAGTGGTCCTTGAGCAGGTCGGCGACCGGGAGTTTGGCGATCTGTGCGGTCTTCTGGGCTTCCGCGAAGGCCGGCGGCTCGTGCAGGGTGCGGCGGATGAAGAACGCCACCATGACCACAACGGCGCTGAGCCAGAACGGGATGCGCCAGCCGATCCCGTACTTGATGTCGTCAGGCAGGGCTAGAACGGGGATGAAGACGAGGGCGGCGAGGATCTGGCCGCCCTGGGTGCCGGTCAGGGTCCAGGAGGTGAAGAAGGCACGGCGGTTGTCAGGCGCGTGTTCGAGCGTCATGGATGAGGCGCCGGCCTGCTCGCCCGCGGCGGAGAGGCCCTGGCAAAGACGCGCCAGCACCAGCAGCACCGGAGCCCACCAGCCGACCGACTTGAAGTCCGGAAGGCAGCCGATGACGAACGTCGAGGCGCCCATCAGCAGCAGCGTGAACATGAGGACCTTCCGGCGGCCCACCCGGTCACCGAAGTGGCCCAGGATGACGGCGCCTACCGGACGGGCCACATACGCGAAGCCGAAGGTCGCGAAGGACATGATTGCGGCGTTGGTGTCGGCGTCCGGGAAGAAGACCTTGGGGAAGATCAGAGCGGCTGCCGAGCCGAAAATGAAGAAGTCGTAATATTCGACGGCACTGCCCAGGAAGCTGGCGAGGGCTGCCTTTTTGGGCGTCCCGGCGGGGGTGGCAGTAGCCGCCGTCGTGGACGGGAGTGTCTTGCTCATGATGTTCCTTTGATGTGACGACGTTGTCGCGGATGGATCAGGAAGGTCTCGACTGCCACAGGCTTCATTAAGTGTGCGGCAGCCGGAGGTCCGTGGAAAGACCCGGACTAGTAGCCACATGGTGGAAGCTACTTGTGCGATGTAGCAATCATGGCTGTGAGCACAGTCACTTGTCAAGAAAATGATCACCATCTAGAAATAGCTCTCACCATGTGAGAGTATTTAGGCATGAGTGTGAATCAGGACACAGAAGTGCCCGAGCTTGCAGCCCGCCCCGGCGATGCCGTTCCGGGGGTCGCGGGTCCGGGAGGCACTGCGGCGCATGCCGCCAAGCCAGGCAAGGAAGATGCCCGCACCGACATGGTGGGCAAGGCCCTGGGGCTGCTGGTCCTGCTGGGCGACGAGCCCCGTGGCGCGAGTGCCGCCGAGCTGTCCCGCCGGGCCGAGCTGCCGTTCAGTACCACCTACCGCCTGCTCGGCTCCCTGACGCGGGACGGCTTCGTGGACTACGAGCCGGACGGCCGCCGCTACCGACTGGGCCTCCGCGTCTTCCAGCTTGGCCAGCGCGTCTCCAACCACCACGGTTTCGCCGGAACTGCCCTGCCGGTCCTGCGGCGAGTCACCGAAGAGACCGGGGAGGCCACCATCCTTTCCGTCCGCGACGGAAACCATCACCTGACCGTGAACAAGGTGGACGGCCCCCAGACCTTCCGCGTCACGAGCGACCCCGGACATCTGGGCGCACTGCACACCACCTCGGTGGGCAAGGCGCTGGTGGCCTTCGCTGATGACGCCACCCGCGCGCGGCTTGTCGAGGAGCTGGAGCTGGACCCGCTGACCGAGTTTTCCATCACCGACCGCGACGCCTTCCGGGCCGAGATCGACCTGGTCCGCCGCCGCGGCTACGCCACCATGGATGAGGAAAACGAGCTGGGGATGCGGGCCCTTGCCGTCCCGGTCTTCGACTCGCAGGGCCATGCCTTCGCCTCGCTGGCCACCGCCGTCCCCGTCTTCCGGATGAGCATGGAGGCCCTTGTGGCCCTCGTTCCGCTGCTGCAGTCCGCCGCGGCGGAGCTGTCGGCCAGGCTGCCCCAGCGATGAGGCGGGTCGCAATACTTTGTTCGCTATACGAACAACAGTGCAAGATATGAACATTTACGGTAATGTAATCCCCATCACCCGGCCTGCCGGCGACGCCCAGCGCGTCCCCGCCCGCCGAGTGCCGTTGTCAAAGGAGCTACACGGATGAGCAATCGAGCAGAGTCCTTCCTCGTGGGACTGGTGGGTGATGGCGTCATGCCGTCGCTCACGCCCTACATGCACGAACGCGAAGGCGATGTGCAGGGCCTCCGGTACCTCTACCGCCCCATCGATCTCATTGAGCTGGGGTTGCCAGGCCAATCCGTCGGGGAGCTGCTGACCGGAGCCTGGCGGCTTGGCTTCAACGGCCTGAACATCACCCACCCCTGCAAGCAGCTGGTCCTGGAGCACCTGGACGAGGTCTCGCCCGACGCCCGCCGGCTGGGAGCGGTCAATACCGTGGTCATCCGGGACGGCCGCTTCATCGGCCACAACACAGACTTCTCCGGCTTCGCGGCGGCCCTGGCATCGGGCCTTCCCGGCGCGAAGCTGGACCGGGTGGTCCAGCTCGGAGCCGGCGGCGCCGGCTCCGCCGTCGCCTACGCCCTGCTGACAGCCGGCGTCCGTGAACTGGACCTGGTGGACACCGATGCTGCCCGCTGCGCGGCACGCGCGGCCGAACTCGCTGGATTCTTCCCGGGCAGCGAGGTCACGGCGCGGACGACGGCGGAGCTGCCGCGGCTCATGCCGCTGGCCGACGGACTGGTGCATTGCACCCCGGTGGGCATGGCCGCCCATCCCGGCGTTCCGCTGGACATGTCCCTCGTTGAGCCCCGGCACTGGGTCGCGGACATCGTGTACCGGCCGATCGAAACCGAGCTGGTCCGCGAAGCCCGGGCCAAGGGCTGCGACGTGCTCGACGGCGGCCGGATGGCCGTCGGCCAGGCAGCCGACGCCTTCCGGATCTTCACCGGACGCGAGGCCGACGCGGACCGCATGCGCGCACATTTCCTGGAACTCGTGGCCGCCGAAGAGGTGGCCGCCTGATGCGCACCGGAATCGCCACCGTCTGCCTCTCCGGCACCCTGCGGGAAAAGATGCAGGCCTGCGCCATCGCCGGCTTCGACGGGATCGAAATCTTCGAGCAGGACCTCGTCACGTCCCCGCTGAGCCCGGAGGAGGTCCGCAAGATGGCCGCCGATCTGGGCCTGACCCTGGATCTCTACCAGCCGTTCCGCGACTTCGACAGCGTTCCCGAGGAGCTCCTCGCCACCAACCTGCGCCGGGCGGAGGCCAAGTTCAGGCTGATGTCCCGGCTGGGCACGGACACCATCCTGGTCTGCTCCAACGTGGCAACCGCCGCCATCGACGACGACGAACTCCGGGCCGCCCAGCTCTCCCGCCTCGCCGCCCTCGCCGGGGAACACGGCATGAAGGTGGCGTACGAGGCCCTCGCCTGGGGGAAGTACGTCAACGACTACGAGCATGCCCACCGCCTCGTGGAAATGGTGGACCACCCCAGCCTGGGCACCTGCCTTGACTCGTTCCACATCCTTTCCCGCGACTGGGACACGGCCCCGATCGAAGGGTTCAACCCGGAGAAGATCTTCTTCGTCCAGGTCGCCGACGCCCCCAAACTGTCCATGGACGTGCTCTCCTGGAGCCGGCACTACCGGGTCTTCCCGGGTGAAGGACAGTTTGATCTCGCCAAGTTCATGGGCCACGTCGTCCGTGCCGGCTATGCCGGCCCGGTGTCCCTGGAGGTCTTCAACGACGTCTTCCGCCAGTCCGATGTCGAACGCACGGCCGTGGACGCGATGCGCTCCCTGATCTGGCTCGAAGAACAGAGCGCCAAATGGCTTGAGGCCAACCCGGGCCCCGCTGCGGACAGCACGGGCGGACCCGGCGGCGCCCGGGCTGCCGGCCGCCGCCGCTATCCGATGGAACTGGCCACCCTGCCGCAGGTGGCCGAGCCGGCCGGCTTCAACTTTGCAGAGGTCAGGGCCGCGGACACCGCCAGCCTGGAAACCCTGCTGGGCCAGTTGGGATTCGCGTTCAACGGCCGCCACCGGACCAAGAATGTGCAATTGTGGACTATGGGCCACGCGCGGGTGATCATCAACGAACAGCCCCCGGCCCTGGATGGCGCCCCCGCCGCAAACCCGGAGACCGCCAGCGCGCCTGCAATCTCTGCCTTAGGCTTCGACGTCGATTCCCCCGTCATTGCCGCCGCCCGTGCCCAGCAGCTCAAGGCCCCGGCCGTGCCACGCAAGAGCCAGGCCGACGAGGAAATCTTCCAGGGCTTCGCCGCCCCGGACTCCACCGAGATCTTCCTGTGCCAGGGCAGCCCCGACGGCACCGCCGCGTGGACCCGCGAATTCGGCGAAGGGCTGGAAATTCCGGCACCCGGCCAGCCAAGTGCCGTGATCGACCACGTCAACCTGGCCCAGCCCTGGCAGCACTTTGACGAGGCCGTGCTGTTCTACACCAGCGCCCTGGCCCTGGAGCCGCAGCCCTACGCGGAGGTTCCGAGCCCCACCGGGCTGGTCCGCTCCCAGGTGATGCTCACCGAGGACCGTGGGGTCCGCCTCGTGCTGAACCTGGCACCGCTCATCCAGCAGGATGGTGCCGCCGGCACCGCCAATGCCGCCGGCACCGGCCAGCGCAGGACGTACCAGGAACATATTGCCTTCGCGGTGGATGATCTCGTGGCCACCGCCCGGGCCGCGAGGGACCGCGGCCTGGACTTCCTGAAGATCCCGGCGAACTACTACGAGGACCTGGATGCGAGGTTCGGCCTGGAGCCCGACTTCCTGGCCACCCTGCGGGAGCTCAACCTGCTCTATGACCGCGACGCCGACGGCGAATTCCTGCACTTCTACACCGCCACCGTAGGCAGCGTGTTCTTCGAAATGGTGGAACGCCGCGGCAATTACGACGGCTACGGCGCACCGAACGCCCCGGTCCGGCACGCGGTGCAGTACGACCACCTGCACCAGCCCAAACTGACCACCTGACCCCGACCCACCACCACCCAACGAAGGGAGGCTGCTGTGCCTGAAGAAATCGAACTCGAATTTTTCAACGCCGACCCAATCACCGAAGATGTGTCGGATGCGGCGCCACAGGCCGAAACCGGAGCCGCACCAAAGACGTATGCGCCGCTCGATGCCGCTGCGGAGTCGCAGGCGGACCTCAGCGCCGAAATGAAGGCCATCGGCGATGCCTACGCCCAGGCGCTCAAGAACGGTACTGCGGCGGAAACCCAGCCCCGGCTGGACTACGCCCCGTACCGCAGCAGCGTCCTGCGCCACCCTACCAAGGACCTGCACCACGCTGACCCGGAGACCATCGAGCTGTACTCTCCCGCGTTCGGGCACATGGACGTGCACGCGCTCGAAGCGGACCTGACGATCCAGCACAACGGTGAACCGGTCGGCGAACGCATTATCGTCTCGGGCCGCGTACTCGACGGCGACGGCCGGCCCGTTGCGGGCCAGCTCGTGGAGATCTGGCAGGCCAACTCCGCCGGGCGCTACATCCACAAGCGGGACCAGCACCCGGCACCGCTGGACCCGAACTTCACCGGCGTCGGCCGTTGCATCACGGGCGCGGACGGTTCCTACAGCTTCACCACCATCAAGCCCGGCGCCTATCCGTGGAAGAACCACCTCAACGCCTGGCGCCCGGCCCACATCCACTTCTCGCTGTTCGGACAGGAATTCACCCAGCGGATCGTCACCCAGATGTACTTCCCCGGTGACCAGCTCTTCCCGCTGGACCCGATCTACCAGTCGATCGTCGACCAGGACGCGCGGGACCGGCTCGTGGCCACCTACAACCACGAGCAGACCAGGCCCGAATGGGCGCTGGCCTACAACTGGGACATCGTCCTGACCGGGTCGAAGCGGACCTGGACCGAAAACGAGGCTCTGGGATCAGGCGGAGATGACCATGAGTAAACTCACCCCCACCCCCGGCCAGACCGTAGGACCGTTCTACGGCTACGCCCTGCCCTACAACAAGGACCGCGAACTGCTGGCCCCTGGCTCACCCGGCTCCATCCGGCTGCAGGGAACCGTGTACGACGGCGCCGGCCACCCCATCCCGGACGCGATCCTGGAAATCTGGCAGGCGGACGCCGAGGGCAAGGTCCCCCATCACACGGGCTCCCTCGTCCGGGACGGCTACACCTTCACCGGCTTCGGCCGCAGCGCCGTCGGCAACACCGGGGCTTTCACCTTCACCACCGTCAACCCGGGCCCCACCGAAGCCGGGGCGGCGC
Organism: Arthrobacter sp. PAMC25564; assembly: GCF_004798705.1. Taxonomy (NCBI): domain Bacteria; kingdom Bacillati; phylum Actinomycetota; class Actinomycetes; order Micrococcales; family Micrococcaceae; genus Arthrobacter; species Arthrobacter sp. PAMC25564. Next base: position 777,542 of record NZ_CP039290.1, read on the forward strand.
CGTTCATCTCCGTGGCCGTGTTTGCCCGCGGCCTGATGAACCGGCTCTTCACCCGGGTCTACCTTCCGGAAAACGAGGAAGCCCTGGCCGCAGACCGGCTGCTGAGCTCGCTCACGCCGGAACGCCGCCGCACGCTGATCGCGCGCCGGGATGCCGACGGCGGCCTCAGCTGGGACATCCGGCTCCAAGGCGAGGGCGAAACCGTGTTCCTCGACTTCGAGGGAGGACCTGCCGTCGAGGGAACGGCTGCCGAGGGCGCCGCCCAGTGATTGATCCGCCCCGCTCCGACGGCGACGTCGGCCTGCTGAGCCCCGTGTCGGCGTCGCCCCTTGTGGCGGCGCTGACCGGGGACCGGGCAGTGCTCGCGGCGATTCTCGCCGTCGAGGCCGCCTGGGCCGCCGTCCTGGAAGAGGCATCCCTCGCCCCGGCCGGCTCCGCCGCCGTGGTGGCTGCCGCCGCCGAGGCATACCGTTACGACGCCGCCGGCATCGCCGTGCGCGCGCAGGGCGGCGCCAACCCGGTGATCCCGCTGCTGGCCGATCTCCGTGGACAGGTCAAGGCCCTGGACACAGCGGGCGTCGGCGCCGCACAGGCGGTGCACACCTCGCTGACCAGCCAGGACGTGCTCGACACGGCGCTGATGCTGCTCGCCCGCAACGCCCTCCCGGCGCTGCTGGCCGACCTCAAGCGGACGGCGGCGGCGCTGGCGGCCCTCGCGGAAGAGCATGCGGACACGCTGTGCGTGGGCCGCAGCCTGACCCAGCACTCGCTTCCCTTCACCTTCGGGCTCAAGGCTGCCCAGTGGTTCCACGGAGTCGCCGCCGCGGCTCGCCGCCTCGAGGCCGTTGAGCTGCCGGTGCAGATGGGCGGCGCCGCCGGAACACTGGCGGCCGGCACCGTGCTGACCACCGGCGCGGCCGTGACACCCTTCGATCTTTCGGACAGCCTCGCCGCCGGGCTGGGCCTGGCCGCCACGCCCGGCCCCTGGCACACCAACCGGCTGGCCATCACCGCGCTGGGGGACTCGCTGGCGGCGGTGACGGATGCGCTGGGCAAGATCGCCGGCGATGTGCTGTTCCTGAGCCGCCCCGAAGTGGCCGAGCTTGCCGAGCCGCGCGCCGCCGGACGCGGCGTGTCCTCGGCCATGCCGCAAAAACAGAACCCGGTGCTCTCCGTGCTGGTCCGCAGCGCAGCCCTCCAGGCGCCCGCGCAGGCCGCCCAGCTGCACCTTGCCGCAGCCAACTTCAACGACGAACGCCCCGACGGCGCCTGGCACACCGAGTGGCCGGCCCTCCGGCAACTGCTCCGCCTGGCCCTCGGCGCCGCCGGGCACCTCAGGGAGCTCGCCGAGGGCCTGCAGCTCTTCCCGGACGCCATGCGCCGCAACCTGGACCTGTCCGGCCCGCTGCTGCTCAGCGAGGGAGTGTCCGCCGCAGTGGCACCGCTTCTGGGGGCCGACGGCAAGCAGCGGCTGCAGGCCGTTGTGGACCGGACTCTGCAGGCCCCGGCCGCGGACCAGGCCGCCATCTACCGGCGGCTGCTCCGGGCGGCCGTTCCGGCGGAGCTGTTCTCCGACGCCCGGCTCGAGGAGCTGCTGGACCCGGCCAGCTACCTGGGCCAGGCCGCCGAAATCTCCCGCCGCATCCTCGCGGCCTTCCCGGACTACGCGGGCGGCACAGCAGCCGGCGCGGACGCCCAGCCATCATTGAATCCCGATCTGAACGGAGCCTCCCGTGGCTAGACCAACAGTCAAGGCCGTACTGCTTTCCCCCCAGCGCACCCTCGGCCACAAGCCACTCCTGGTGGTGGGGCCGTCCCTGGGGACGTCCTCCCTGCTGTGGGCCCGGGCCGGCGCGCTGCTGGGTGACGACTTCGACGTCGTCGCCTGGGACCTGCCCGGCCACGGCATCTCGCCGGCCGCGAAGGAAACGTTCGACGTCGCCGAGCTGGCCGACGCCGTCATCGGGCTCGTCGATTCGATCGCCCCCGGCGCGCAGTTCCACTACGCCGGTGTTTCCCTCGGCGGGGCCACCGGCCTGCAGCTGGGCATCAAGCACGGCGAACGGCTCAAGAGCCTGTCCGTGCAGTGCACCGGAGCCAAGCTCGGCACCCCCGAGGGCTGGCTGGAACGCGCCGAAACCGTGCGCACCCAGGGCACCCCGGTGATGATCCAGGGCTCGGCGCAGCGCTGGTTCGGCCCCGGCTTCATGGAGCGCGAACCGGAGCTCAGCGGCCGCCTGCTGCACAACCTGCGCGACGCCGACCGCTTCAGTTACGCCTTCTGCTGCGAAGCCCTCGCCGGCTTCGACGTCCGGGAAGAGCTTGGCAGCATCCGCGTCCCCACCCAGGCCATCGCGGGCGTGGAGGACACTGTTGCCCCGCCGTCCTTCGCCGAGGAAATTGTCGAAGGGATCACCGCCGGCGGTGGCACCGCAAGTGCCGTGAGCCTCGAGGGCGTCGCACACCTGGCGCCGTTCGAAGCTCCCGGGCACGTCGCCGACCTGCTGCGGACCCTGATCACCTGGGCCGAATCTCGCGGAGCCGGACAGTGACCGGCCCCGAACGGAACGGTGTGGTCCAGCCGGACGCCACCAGCACGGAAATCTACGACGGCGGCATGGCAGTGCGCCGCGAGGTGCTCGGCGCCGCCCACGTGGACCGCGCCAACGCCAACAAGGATGCCTTCAGCGAGGACTTCCAGGACATGATCACCCGCATCGCCTGGGGCGGCATCTGGACCCGGCCCGGCCTGACCCGGCAGATGCGCTCCGCCGTCACCATCACCGCGATGGTGGCCCACGGGCACTGGGAAGAACTGGCCATGCATATCCGCGCCGCCATCACCAACGGCCTGAGCAGGGACGAAATCAAGGAAATCCTGCTCCAGACCGCCATCTATTGCGGAGTCCCTTCCGCCAACACCGCCTTCAAGACCGCCCAGCAGGTCTTCCATTCCATGGACAACACTGAGCTCGACGAAACCCCCGTCCCGCCCAACTAGCTGGCAGCAGGTGTCGTTTTGAGCCCTCATAACGACATCGACTGCCAGCTAGATGGGTGCACAGAGAATTAGAGGAGCAAAAATGAATCAGGCTTTTGTTTACGATGCCGTGCGGACGCCGTTCGGTAAGTTCGGTTCCGGGCTGGCCGGGGTCCGCCCGGATGACCTCGCCGCGCACGTGATCAAAGAATCCGTGAAGCGCGCCCCGGGGCTCGACGTCGAACGCATCGACGAGGTCGTGTTCGGCAACGCCAACGGCGCGGGCGAGGAAAACCGCAACGTCGCCCGGATGGGTACCCTGCTGGCCGGCCTGCCGGTCTCCATCCCCGGCACCACGGTCAACCGGCTCTGCGGCTCCTCGCTGGACGCCGCGATCATCGCCTCCCGCCAGATCAACACCGGCGACGCGGACCTGATGCTGATCGGCGGCGTCGAATCGATGTCCCGGGCACCCTGGGTGCTGCCCAAGACCGAGAAGCCCTACCCGGCCGGGGACCTGAACCTGGCCTCCACCACACTGGGCTGGCGCCTGGTCAACCAGGCCATGGACCCGGACTGGACGATCTCCCTGGGCGAGGCCACCGAACGGCTGGCCGAGAAATACGGTGTCACCCGGCAGGCGCAGGACGAATTCGCCGCCGCCTCGCACAACCTCGCCGCCAAGGCGTGGGACGAGGGCTTCTACGACCACCTCGTCGCCCCGGTCCCGGGCACGGACCTGGTCCGCGACGAGACGATCCGGGCCGGGTCCTCCGCGGCGAAACTCGCCGGACTCAAGACCGTGTTCCGCACCGGCAACGGCACCGTCACCGCCGGGAACGCCTCCCCGCTCTCGGACGGCGCCTCCGCGGCCTGGCTCGGCTCCGAAAACGCCGCGGGGATCCTCGGGATGGACCCGCTGGCCAGGATCGCCGGGCGCGGCGCGCACGCCAACGACCCCCAGTACTTCGGCTACGCCCCCGTTGAGGCCGCCAACAAGGCCCTCGCCAAGGCCGGCATCGGCTGGGATCAGGTCGGCGCCGTCGAACTCAACGAAGCCTTCGCCGCGCAGTCCCTGGCCTGCATCACCGCCTGGGACATCGACCCGGGAATCGTGAACCGGCACGGCGGCGCGATCGCCATGGGCCACCCCCTCGGCGCCTCCGGCGGCCGCCTCCTGGGCACCCTGGCCCGCACCCTGCAGGCCACCGGCCAACGCTGGGGCGTCGCCGCGATCTGCATCGGCGTCGGCCAGGGCCTCGCCATCGTCCTCGAAAACGTGACTGCCGCGCCGTCGGCAAAGACAGAAAAGGGTTAAGGCATGTTGAACTTCGTAGACACCGTCGGCGAGGCCGTTGCCGGCATCAAGGACGGCTCCACCGTGATGATCGGCGGTTTCGGCAACGCCGGCCAGCCGTTCGAGCTCATCGACGCCCTGATGGATTGCGGCGCCAAGGACCTCACCGTGGTCAACAACAACGCCGGCCAGGGCGACCAGGGCCTCGCGCTGCTGATCAAGGAAGGCCGGGTCAGGAAGATGATCTGCTCGTTCCCGCGGCAGTCCGACTCCTGGCACTTCGATGCCAAGTACCGGTCCGGCGAGATCGAGCTGGAACTCGTCCCGCAGGGCAACCTGGCCGAGCGCATCCGCGCCGCCGGCGCCGGCATCGGCGGATTCTTCACCCCCACCGGGTATGGCACCATGCTCGCCGAAGGCAAGGAAACCCGGATCCTGGACGGACGCGGCCAGGTCTTCGAAACCCCCATCCACGCCGACGTCGCCCTGATCAAGGCGCTCAAGGCCGACGGCAAGGGCAACCTCGTCTACCGCAAGACCGCCCGCAACTTCGGCCCGATCATGGCCGCAGCGGCCAAGCACACCGTGGTCCAGGTGTCCGAGATCGTCCCCACCGGCGGCCTGGACCCGGAGATCATCGTGACCCCCGGAATCTACATCAACAGCATTGTGAAGGTGGCCTGATGAGCAGCACCCAGACGTCCATTCGGACCTCAGACAAGCCCCTGGGCCGCGATGACCTGGCCCGCCTGGTGGCCCGGGACATCAAGCCTGGATCCTTCGTGAACCTCGGCATCGGCCAGCCCACCCTGGTTTCCAACTACCTGGAGCCGGAGCAGAACATCACGCTCCATACCGAGAACGGCATGCTGGGCATGGGCCCGGAAGCCACGGGGGACCAGATCGACGGCGACCTCATCAACGCCGGCAAGATCCCTGTGACCGAGCTGCCCGGGGCTTCCTACTTCCACCACGCGGACTCCTTCGCCATCATGCGCGGCGGGCACCTGGACATCTGCGTGCTGGGGGCCTTCCAGGTCTCCGCCACCGGCGACCTGGCCAACTGGCACACCGGCGCCCCGGACGCGATCCCGGCCGTCGGCGGGGCCATGGACCTCGCCACCGGCGCCAAGGACGTCTTCGTGATGATGACGCTCCTGACCCGTGAGGGCGTGTCCAAGCTCGTCGAGACCTGCAGCTACCCGCTCACCGGGATCGGCTGCGTGACCCGGGTGTACACGGACAAGGCCGTGTTCCTGACCGGCCCGGAGGGCGTCGAGGTGCGGGAGACTTTCGGCTGCACCCTCGAGGAGCTGCAGGCCATGGTGCCGGTGCCGCTCAAGGCCGCATCCGCCGCCGGAAGCTGACGGAGCCGCTCGCGGGTCCGAAGCCCGGGTAGGAAGTGATGCGGGACCATGAGGGGCAGAAATGATTGAGGCAGCAAAGGGCGCCGGCGCGGACGGCGCACCCGCCGCCAGCGACCAGTACGTACAGTCGCTGGCGCGCGGACTGGCCGTGATCCGGGCCTTCGACACGGACCACCCGAAAATGACGCTGACGGAGGTGGCGGCCCGGACAGACCTCACCCGGGCCACCGCCCGGCGGTTCCTGCACACCCTCGTGGAACTGGGCTACGTCCGCACCGACGGCAAGATCTTCGCCCTGACCGCCAAGGTGTTGCAGCTCGGATACGCCTACCTGTCCGGGCTGTCCTTGCCGCAGTTCGCCCAGCCGCACCTTGAGGAACTCGCGCTCAAGCTGGGGGAGTCGACGTCGGCGGCCGTGCTGGAAGGCACCGACATTGCCTACATAGCGCGGGTGTCGACCCGGCGGATCATGACCGTTGGCATCACGGTCGGAACCCGGTTCCCGGCCTTTGCCACGTCCATGGGCCGGGTGCTGCTCGCGGCCCTCCCGCCCGCACGGCTGGAGGACTACCTCGCCGCGGCCGAGATCCGGCCGCTCACCCCGCGGGCCATCGGGACCCGGGAGGCGCTCCTGGCGGAGCTGGCCACCGTCCGGGCCCAGGGGTGGTGCCTGCTGGACCAGGAACTCGAACTCGGGCTGATGTCCGTCGCAGCCCCGGTCCTTGATGGGCCCAAGGTTGTGGCGGCCATCAACGTCTCCCTGCAGGCCCAATCCGTCGCCGCGCAGCCGGACCCGGAACGTTATCTGGAGACGGTGCGGGCGGAGACAGTGGCCACCGCGGAGCTCATCTCCGCGGATCTGTCCGCCGGCCGTTAGCGGCCGGGTTTCCGGCTGGTGTCAGGAGCCTGCGACGGGCCCGGTCGAGACGGTGATCCTGACCCCCGCGGGGTCGTCGCTGATCAAGAGGCGCAGGTCCCTGCCCAGCAAGGAGGCATGGATGTCCTCGCTGTCTCCGGGGGCCAGCTGCGCGGCCAGCCGCGTGACCGCCAGCGCCATCGCCCGGCCCCAGTCGTGGGGATCCATGCTGGAGGCCTCAGCCTCGGCTGAGTAACTCTTTGGTTCGGTCATGTTCCTCCGCTTCGGCGCCGTGGGCATGGCCAGTCTAGTGACTCCGGCGCGCGGACGTCCACGGTTCGGACCCAGGCTGCCGACGTAACGGCGGGAGTCCGGCTAGGATTTCAGTTCGGCCCACCTCCCGCCCCTCGCCCCGAAGGACGCCATGCCAGAGAACACCCCAGCCCCGTCCAGGCGCGCCGCCGTGGTCATCAATCCGATGAAATCCTCGGGGGCGGACTTCCGCGCCGCCTTCCACCGGCTGTGTGAGGCGCAAGGCTGGGCCGAGCCGCTCTGGCTGGAAACCACGGCTAAGGACACCGGCCTCGGCCAGGCACGGCAGGCCCTGGAACAGGGGGTCGACGTCGTCATCGCCGCCGGCGGCGACGGCACCGTCCGTTGCGTGGCAGGGGTCCTTGCCGGCAGCGGCATCCCGATGGGCATCGTCCCGCTGGGGACCGGGAACCTGCTGGCACGCAACCTCGGGATCGACATCACGGATCCGGTGGCCGCCAGCTACGACGTCCTGAACGGCAGCGAAAAGTCCATCGATGTGATCAAGGCGCGGCTGGACCACTCGGACCAGGAAGAGGTGTTCCTGGTGATGGCCGGCCTCGGCTACGACGCCGCCATCATGGCGAACACCCTGGATGAGCTCAAGGACCGCGTGGGCTGGCTCGCGTATGTGGAGGCCGGGATCCGCCACCTGCCGGGCAAACCGGTGAAGGCGACGATCAGCATCGACGGACAGGCGCCGGTGCGCCGCCGGATCCGCAGCGTGATGGTCGGAAACTGCGGCAAGATCATGGGCGGCGTCGAGATTTTCCCCGACGCCAAGGTCGACGACGGCATCCTCGATGTTGTGATCCTGGCACCCGCCGGGCGGTTCGGCTGGCTGAATGTGCTCTCCGGTGTGTTCGGCCGGAAGCGGAGTAAGAACCGGTCGGTGGAGTACTTCGCCGGCAAAACCGCGGAAATCGACCTCGGCCATGAACAGGAATTCCAGCTGGACGGTGACCACCTCGGCACCGGAACGCATCTCGCCGTGGCCGTCGAGCGCGACGCCCTGAAGATCCGGATGAGCGCCTAAAGGCATCTTCCGCCGCCGTTCGGCGATACGTGTCGGCCAATTTCCGGTGCCGGCGCAGCGGAAATTTCCGGTCAGTGAGTACTACCCGGACAGTGCCGCCGGAGGGCGGTGCGAAAAGCCAAGTATAAACCACTCGTGACCCTTGGGGCCCCACCAACTTGGATTGGCTCAGGCATCAAACGATGCAGCCAATTGCCTTTGGAGGGAGTCGCAATGGCACGAAGGGTCGTTGTCGCCCGGAGTGTTCGGCCGAATGGCCGGGCAACCTTATTTTGTGCGGACGAAACGTCCGCGGGCCCGCGGGCCACGGATTCCAGCTCGGGCTGGCGACGGTGACACCGCAGCCAGAGGGCATGCCGCTCGGCCTGGCCCTCCAAAGCCCCGGACACGCCGGCGCCCGCCCCGGAGGGATGGTGCCCGATCTCGTGTACGCACCCCATGCCCTGCATACGGGCCATGCCACGCACGCTGCTCCTGCAACCGTTGCGCCCGCACTTCGGCCCTCCGCCGGACGCGCCCCGGTTGACGCTGCGGTCCTGCCCGCCACCACGCCCGCAACGGCAAGGCTCTCCGGCCGGGAATGGGCGCGGTTCCTGCGCCGTCTGCTGCGTGGCACGGATGCCCTGGTCGTCATCGTCTCCGTCATCGCTGGATTCCTCGTCCGTTTCGAGGCCGGTCAGCCCTTCGGGGGAAGCCAGGCCGATCTTAACGCGGCCTTCATCGGCGGGGTCCTCGGCGTGCTGTGGATTGCGGCCCTGAGCCTCTACCGCACCAGGGACCCGAAGATTCTGGGAACCGGGACCAGCGAGTACAAGCGTGTCGCCGCCGCCAGCAGCGCGGTCTTCGGGCTGCTCGCCGTCGGCCTGGTAGCGTTCCGCGTCCAGCCGGCATCGGCGTTCCACCTGGTTTCCCTGCCGCTGGGTCTCATCCTGCTGCCCGGAAGCCGCTGGTTTGCCCGCCGCTGGTACAACGCGCGGCAGGCCCAGGGGCAGTACCTCGTCAAGGCGATTGTCATTGGGCAGGCCGATGATGTGCGCTACGTGCTCAAGCGGATCGCCCGGAAGTCCGGTTCCGTCTACGAAGTTCTCGGGGTGTCGTTGCCCGGCGGGCGGCGGGGGACCTCGTTCGACGTCGACGGCCGCCGGGTGCCGGTCCTGTCCTCCACTGATGACGTCGTCCGGACAGTCGGCCGCTGCGGGGCGGAAGCGGTCATCGTTGCCGGCCCGATGCCCGGCGGCAACCAGTACATCCGCGAACTGGGCTGGGGGCTTGAAGAGCACAAAGCGGAACTTGTGCTGGCCTCGTCCCTGACCAACGTCGCCGGGCCCCGGATCCACTGGCGTCCGGTGGAAGGGCTGCCGTTGATGCACGTGGACGTGCCGCGGTACAGCGGCGCCAAGCATGCCTTCAAGCGGCTGCTGGACATCGCGGTGGCCGCGACTGCCCTGGCCCTGCTGTCGCCCCTGTTCCTCGTTCTGGCGATCATCGTCAAACGCGACAGCCCTGGGCCGGTCCTGTTCCGGCAGGAGCGGGTGGGCAAAGCCGGGAAACCATTCCGGATGCTGAAATTCCGGTCCATGGTCACCAACGCGGAAGCCGCGCTGGCCGGGCTCGGGGCGCAGAACGAGGGCGCCGGCGTTTTGTTCAAAATGCACAACGATCCGCGGGTTACCCGCTGCGGACGCTGGATGCGGCGTTACTCGCTGGACGAACTCCCCCAGTTTTGGAACGTCCTGACCGGCGAAATGAGCCTGGTCGGACCCCGGCCCCCGTTGCAGCGCGAGGTCGGCGGCTACGAGCGGCACACGCACCGCCGGCTGCTGATCAAACCGGGAATCACCGGGCTGTGGCAAATCAACGGCCGATCGGATCTGCCGTGGGATGAGGCTGTGCGCCTGGATCTCTACTACGTCGAAAACTGGTCAATCATGGGCGACGTCATCATCATGTGGCGCACCTTCAGAGCTATGTGCCTGCCTGCGGGCGCGTACTGACTTAGAGAGGATACACAATGGATGAAACACCTCCGGGGTACTCCCGCGGCCTGGACCTTGCGGGAGCTACGGGTCAGTTGCGTGTTGCCGTCATCGGCGCCGGCTATTGGGGCCCCAACCTGGCGCGCAACTTCACGGCGAGCCCTGACTGGGAGCTCGCCGGAATAGTGGACCTGGACCAGCCGCGGGCAGCCAAGCTCGCCGCGGCCCAGGGCAGGGTTCCCGTCTTCAGGTCCATTGACGAACTGCTGGACCTGGTCGACGTCGACGCCGTTGCGATTGCGACGCCGGCACACACGCACCACGGCATCGCCCTGACGGCACTCAAGGCCGGCAAGCATGTGCTGGTCGAGAAGCCTCTCGCCGACAGCCGGATCAAGGGACTGGAGATGGTCGAGGAGGCGGAAGAGCGGGAGCTGGTCCTGATGGCGGACCACACCTACTGCTATACCCCGGCAGTATTGAAGATCCGGGAACTGATCGCCGACGGGTCGCTTGGCGACATCCTGTTCATCGATTCGGTACGGATCAATCTGGGGCTGGTGCAGCCGGACGTGGATGTCTTCTGGGACCTCGCCCCGCACGACCTGTCCATCCTCGACTTCATCCTTCCTGGCGGGCTGCAGCCGGTGGAGGTGGCGGCACACGGTGCGGATCCCCTGGGCACCGGCCATGCGTGCATCGGGCACCTGACGTTCGCGTTGCCCAACGACGCCATGGCACACGTCCACGTGAACTGGCTGAGCCCGACCAAGATCCGCCAGCTGGTCGTCGGGGGCTCCCGGCGCACGCTCGTCTGGGACGATCTGAATCCGCAGCAGCGGCTCAGCATCTACGACCGCGGCGTCAGCCTGGACAGGCAGTCCCGGTCCGCGGCAGACAAGAAGGCCTCGGCCATTTCCTACCGGCTCGGCGACACCTGGTCGCCGGCCTTGCCCGAACACGAGGCGCTCGGCCAGATGGTGGCCGAATTCGCCAGCAGCATCTGGCAGCAGCGGCCCGCGCGGACCAGCGGGGCCGCCGGCCTCCGGGTGCTTTCGGTGCTGGAAGCAGTGAGCAGCAGCCTCGAAGCGGATGGACGGTCCAGCGCCGTCATCGGCAACGAGGTCCAATTGGAGGGAACGCGATGAGCACGTTGCAGGGGGCACGGGTCCTCGTGACCGGGGGAGCCGGAACCATCGGTTCCACACTTGTTGACCATCTGGTCGCCGCCGGGGTTGACCGGATCGACGTCCTGGACAACCTCGTCCGGGGCCGCCGGGCGAACCTCGATGATGCGCTGGCCACCGGCCGGGTGCAGCTGGTCCAAGGCGATGTGCGCGACCGGGACCTGGTCCACGACCTGACCCGGGGCAAGGACATCGTCTTCCACCAGGCGGCCATCCGGATTACCCAGTGTGCGGAGGAGCCCCGGCTGGCCCTGGAGGTGCTGGCGGACGGCACCTTCAACGTGATCGAGGCTGCGGCAGCCCAGCGCGTGGACAAGCTGATTGCGGCCTCCAGCGCCTCGGTGTACGGCATGGCGGAGGCGTTCCCCACCACGGAACGCCACCATCACCACAACAACGACACCTTCTACGGCGCGGCCAAGTCCTTCAACGAAGGCATGGTGCGCAGCTTCCGGGCCATGACCGGGCTGGATTATGTCCTGCTGAGGTACTTCAACGTCTACGGACCCCGGATGGACGTGCACGGCCTGTACACCGAGGTGCTGGTGCGTTGGATGGAACGCATCGCGGACGGCCAGCCGCCCCTGATTTTCGGAGACGGACGGCAGACCATGGACTTTGTCCACACCCGGGACATCGCCCGGGCCAACATCCTGGCCGCCGGCAGTGACGTCAGGGAGGGCGTCTACAACGTCGCGAGCGGCGCCGAGACCAGCCTGCTGGAACTCGCCGAGGCCCTGTTGCGCGCCATGGACTCGGGCCTGCACGTGGAGCACGGTCCGGACCGCGCCGTAAACGGCGTCGTCCGTCGGCAGGCGGATACGAGGGCGGCAAGGCTCGATCTTGGCTTCAGTGCTGAAACCGGGCTCGAGGAAGGCCTCCGGGAGCTCGTCGCCTGGTGGCGCCCGCTGCGGGATGAAATCGCAGCCTCCCGGGTTGGAGCCGCACGATGACCATCAGTCAGGACCATGACCAGGACCAGGCGCTGAGCCGGATTAACGTGATGAAACCATGGCTCGGAAGCGAGGAAGCCGACGCCGTGGCGGAAGTGATCGCTTCCGGTTGGGTGGCGCAGGGGCCCCGCGTGGCGAGGTTCGAGGAAGCTTTTGCCGCCTCGCAGCGGGCCGCGCACGCCGTCGCGGTCTCCAACTGCACCACGGCCCTGCACCTGGCGCTGAAAGTGGCCGGCGTCGGGCCGCACGACGACGTCGTCGTGCCCTCCTTCTCGTTCATCGCCACCGCCAACGCCGCCACGTACGTGGGCGCCCGGCCGGTATTTGCCGACGTCGAGGCGGACACCGGCAACGTGTCGGCGCAGACCGTGGCCGCGGCCCTGACCCCGGACACCCGGGCCGTCATCGTGGTGGACCAGGGCGGCATGCCTGTCGACCTGGAACCGATCCGGGAGCTGTGCGACCCGCTGGGCATCACGGTGATCGAGGATTCGGCCTGCGGGGCAGGCTCCACATACCGGGGGCGCCCGGTGGGGGCAGGCGCCGAACTCGCCGCATGGTCCTTCCACCCCCGCAAGATCCTGACCACCGGCGAGGGCGGCATGCTGACCACCGGCCGCGCCGAATGGGCGCACCGGGCCAGGCAACTGCGCGAACACGCCATGAGTGTGTCCGCCAATGACCGCCACGCCTCGATCCTGGCCCCGGCGGAGGAGTACCTGGAAATCGGCTTCAACTACCGGATGACCGATATGCAGGCAGCCGTGGGGCTTGTGCAGCTCGGACGGCTGTCCCAGGCGGTGGTCCGGCGCCGGCAGATCGTCGCCGGCTACACCAAGGCGCTCGGTCACCTGGAAGGGCTGCGCTTCAGCCGGGATCCCGTCTACGGCACCAGCAATTTCCAGTCCTTCTGGTTCGAGGTCCTGCCGGAGTTCCCCCTGGGCCGGGAGGAACTGCTGGAACAGCTGGCGTGGGACGGCATCTCCGCGCGGCGCGGCATCATGGCCGCGCACCGGCAGCCGGCCTACGCCGGACTGGACACCGGCAGCGCGGACTTGTCCGTCACCGAACGGCTCACGGACAACACCGTTATTCTCCCGGTCTACCATCAGCTGACCCCGGACGATCAGTACCGGGTGACCCGCTCCATCCTGCGCGCGAGCGGGGAGCGATCACATGAGTGAGCTCCTTCTCATTGCAGCCAGTGGCCTGGCCCGCGAGGTGCTGGCCACCGTCCGCGAGTCCGGCCAGTTCGACGTCGTCGGCATCCTCGACGATGACACTGCCAAGGTGGGGTCCGTGGTTGATGGCGCACGCGTCCTCGGGCCGCCCAGCGACGTGCTCCGCTACCCGGAAGCCAGGGCGGTCGTCTGCATCGGTGCCGGGCGGGCGCGTGAGCGGGTCGTCGCCAGACTCGCCGGTCTGGGCTTCCCGGCATACCGCTTTGCGACCGTTGTCGATCCTTCTGTACGGGTCCCGTACTGCTGCGACATCGGCCCGGGGAGCATCCTGCTGGGCCACGTCACCCTGACCGCGGGGGTGACGCTCGGGGAGCACGTGGTGGTGATGCCAGGCGTGACGCTCACCCATGACGATTTCGTTGAGGATTTCGCCACCTTCGCCGCCGGAGTCTCGCTGGGCGGCGGTGTCAGGATCGGGCGTGGCGCCTACCTGGGCATGAACGCCAGCGTGCGCGAAGGGGCCTCGGTGGGTGCCGGGGCGGTGATCGGCATGGGCGCGGTCGTCCTGGCCGACGTGCCCGAGGACGAGACCTGGGTCGGTGTTCCGGCGCGCGCTATGCGAAGCGGAGTCCTTAGCCGATCGGCGGGATAGGGCCATGAAAACCAGTGCCCGCCACTGGGATCCAGGAACCGTTTACGGCAGGAGCGACATGAGTGACACGAAGAACATTGCCAACACAGCAGACGTGGCAGAGACCGCGAGCATCGGGGCGCACACCCGGATCTGGCATCTTGCCCAGGTCCGCGAGGACGCCGCCGTGGGCAAGAACTGCAACATCGGCCGGGGCGCGTATATCGGCCCGGGGGCCACCGTCGGCGATAACTGCAAGCTGCAAAATTATGCCTTGGTTTATGAACCGGCACGCCTTGCCGACGGCGTCTTCGTCGGCCCCGCGGCCGTTCTGACCAACGACCTGTATCCGCGGGCCATCACCCCGGAGGGAAGCCTCAAAGGATCGGACGACTGGGAGGCCGTCGGGGTCACCGTGGGCAAGGGTGCCTCCATCGGAGCCCGCGCTGTCTGCATCGCACCGGTCGTCATCGGCGAATGGGCGACTGTGGCCGCCGGAGCCGTCGTCACGAAGGACGTTCCGGCCTACGCCGTCGTTGTCGGGGTCCCGGCACGGCAGGCCGGCTGGGTGGGAGAGGCCGGGCATCCGCTGAAGCAGGACGACGGCGGTACCTGGCTGTGCCCCGCCACCGGGCGGCGCTATGTCGAAGCTGACGGGCAGTTGTTGCCCGCGGAAATATCCTGAGGGGGCGGCATGGAAGAGCTGGGCAGCAGCAGGGTGATCCTGGGCGGCACGCCGGTGGATCTCATGGACCCTGAACCGGCGTTGGAGCTGATCCTCGCGCGTGCAGCCCGTGGTGGTATTCCGCCGCTGGCTGTCGCCTCGGTGAATCTTGACCATCTCAACCATTTCGGCACCGGCGGCCGCTGGGCCGGCACCCTGCACGCGGATCCTGCCAGCGCCGTGGAGTGGCTGTACCTGCTGGACGGAGCGCCACTGGTGGCGCAGTCACAACGGCTCACCGGGCGCCGCTGGCCGCGGCTGGCCGGGAGCGATCTGGCGTCCCCCCTGTTGGCCCGGGCTGAGGAACTCGGCCTGAGGGTGGGATTCCTCGGCGGTTCGGAGGACAACCAGCGGCTGCTGGCGGACAAGATTGCGGCGGAACATCCGCGGCTCCACGTGGCCGGGATGTGGTCTCCGGACCGGAAGGAACTGGCCTCCATCCCGGACTCGGAACGGATCGCCCGGGACATAGCCGGCTCCGGAGCGCAGATCCTGTATGTGGGACTCGGCAAACCCCGCCAGGAGCTCTGGATCGACCAGTACGGAAGCCTCACCGGTGCTGCCGTGCTGCTGGCCTTCGGCGCGGCCGTGGACTTCCTTGCCGGCCGCGTCCGGCGCGCACCCCGGTGGGTGAGCGAGCACGGCCTGGAATGGAGCTACCGGCTGGCCCTGGAGCCACGGCGGCTGGCCGGCCGCTACCTGATCGGTGGACCGCCGGCATATCTGAAGCTGCGGACCGACTCGTGCACCGTGCCCCCGGCCCTAACGGCTTCGGTGCCGCACGCTGCACCCGCCCCCCGGACCCCGGCCCGCTTTACCGGGCCGGACGGCTTGGCGGACGCTGCCGTCGTCGTCGTCACCTACAACAGTTCACGGGACATCGGTGCACTGCTCGAAAGCCTGCGGGAGGAAACAGCGGATCTGACCCTGCGGGTGCTCGTGGCGGACAATTCCTCCAGGGACGGAACCCTGGGGCTGGTGCGCCGCGGACACCCCGACGTCATCGCGTTCTCCACCGGGGGCAATCTTGGCTATTCGGCGGGAATCAATGCTGCCCTGCGGAGAGCCGGTGATTCCGCCACGGTGGTGGTGCTCAACCCGGACCTCAGGGTCCAACGGGGCAGCCTGAAGACCATGCTGCAGCGGCTGCGTGCTTCCCGGGCGGGGGCCGTCGTCCCGCGGTTGATCGACCCGGACGGCGGCACCAGTCCGACGCTGCACCGGGAACCGAGCCTCACGCGCGCCGTCGGTGACGCGTTTCTGGGCCGCCGGGCGGGCAGCCGGCCCGGCTGGCTCGCCACCACCGATTTCAACCCGGAAGGCTACGACCACCCGCACCCGGTCCAGTGGGCGACCGGCGCCGCGCTGATGGTCCGGCGCTCCCTGGCCGACTCAGTGCCGTGGGACGAGTCGTACTTCCTTTACTCGGAAGAGACAGATTTCTTCCGCCGCCTGCGGATGCTGGACGAAACGGTCTGGTACGAGCCTGCGGCCACCATGACCCATAAGGGCGGCGGATCCGGCGCGTCAACGGAACTGAACGCACTGATGGCCATTAATCGGACCCGCTACATCCGCAAGTACCACTCGGCAGCGTACGCGGCCGTGTTCCACACCGTCCAGATCCTGTCCGAAGTGCTGCGGTGCTGGAAGCCGGACCGTCAGGGTGTGCTGTGGACCATGCTCTCCGAAGATCGCTGGGCTGACCTTCCCGGCCCCACCAGGGACGCTGACGCTTCGGAATTCCCTGCGGGCTCGGTGATCATCCCGGCGCACAATGAGTCAGGGGTGATTGCCAGGACGTTGGCTCCTTTGGCCCAGTTGGCGGCTGCCGGCAGGCTGGAAGTGTTCGTGGTCTGCAACGGTTGCACCGATGACACCGCCGAGATCGCCCGCCGCTTCGAAGGCGTGACGGTCCTGGAATCGCCGCGGCCCTCCAAGACCGCGGCCCTGAACGCGGGCGACGCTGCCGCCACCCGGTGGCCGAGGCTCTACCTCGACGCGGATGCACAGATAAGCCCCGGCACGGTGCGGGACGTCCTGAACGCACTGTCGGAGGGCACGCTCCTGGCGGCACGTCCGGCGGCGCGGGTGGACCTCCAGGACGCCCATCCGTTAATCCACGCCTACTACGGCACGCGCCTGCGGTTGCCGTCTGCGCGCAGCGGGCTCTGGGCGGGCGGCGTGTATGGCGTGTCCGAGCGGGGCCACCAGCGGTTCGGGGAGTTCCCGGACGTGATTGCCGATGACCTGTTCGTGGACCGCCTGTTTGCGGCTTCGGAAAAGGCGGTCCTGGATGTCGAGCCCGTCGTGATCCGGCCTCCCCGGACACCCCGTGACCAGCTGGCGGTGCTGCATCGGGTCTACCGCGGCAACGCCGAGCAGAACGGCCGTGAGGGCCAGCACAGTACCGCCCGGCACACCTTGGCGGAGGTGGTCAGATCCATCCGGGGACCGCTCTCGGCAGCCAATGCCGCCGTCTATTTGGGATTTGCGGTTGCCGGCCGCCGGGGTGCGGCGCGGCCGGGCGGCTGGGAACGTGACAACAGCAGCCGCGGGGATTCCTAGGCCGGAGGGACGGGACGGTATGCCAGGATCTCGGCGAGTTCCGCCAGCCGGTGGGCGCGGGCGGATTCTGCCGGGGTGAACGGTTCGCCGGGCCGGACAAACGTGATGGGGCCCTGCCAGGCCGTCGGGATCCGCAGCATGGTGCCGTCGACGGCGGGAGGCTGCTGCCGGGTGTCCGGAGCCTCCGGGGGGACGATCCCGGCGTGCAGCAGTTCCGCCACGGCCAGCGGCAGCTCATGGGGATCGGCGGCAATCCGGGCGGCCAGGCTCAGCGCCCCGGTCTGCCCGTCCGCCATGGCCAGAGCGGTGGTGGGCCAGACATGGGGATCCCCGCCGCCGCCGTCCCGCAGGGCACGGAGCAGTTCCCCGTCGCGGAGCCCGCCGGGGGCGGAGAGCACAAACTCGTCCAGCACCCCGCCGGCCACCGGGTGGACGTGGATGCTCAGGATGTTGGTGTCCAGCCGGGCCAGCGATTGGGTAATCTTCAGCAGCGAACCCGGCCTGTCCTTCAGCACCGTCCGGGCCCGCCACAGGGCCGGCGCGGCCACCAGCCGGCTGCGGTGGCGCAGGGCCGGAGCGTGCAGCCAGCGCCGCAGCATCCGCGCCGCTGACGGCTCCGCCACCCAGATGACCAGGATTGTGGCGGTCAGCGTGAGGACCAGCACCTTGGCGACATACGGCAGCTGTGTTTCCACGACGGCGGCATGCAGCAGCAGCTCGATCGGCAGCATCACGGCGATGTTGGCGAGGGTCAGCCGTGCCTTGGTCGGTTCGGGCATCTGGCCGCAGACTTCACAGCTCAACTCGGACGGCGCCGGGAACGGCGTTCTGCCATGGGCTTTGGGATTCATGCTCCCATGATGGCGGCCCGCTGTTTCAGGCGGATTGCCGCCCGGTGACAGTTTCGGACCGGCAGCACTGGCCTTTCCGGCGTAGAATCCAGCGTGGATGCCACTGCCGCCGTCGTAAATCCTGATCGCAACGAAAGGCGCCCCCAGCCGTGAAGATGCCCTCCGAAATGTTCACGATGGCACCCAGCAGGAACGACCATCAGGTGGCGCTCCGGTGCGCTGTCGGCGTCTTTGTCCCCCTCATCACCCTGCTGCTGCTGGACCGGCTGGATCTGGCCGTCTTTGCCTCCTTCGGGGCCTTCACCGGGATCTACGGCCGGAACGAGCCGCACGCCAAGCGGTTCGTCATCCAGCTGCGGGGCGGCCTGCTGATGGTGCTCGTGATGCTCCTGGCCACCCTGACGGCCCGCACCGGCGAGGCCTTCGCGCTCACCGCCTCGAACACCACCTGGATCCAGGTCCTGGCCACCACCGTGGTGGCAGGGGGATGCTCCCTGATCATCGCCTGGTGGCGTCTCCGCCCGGCAGGCTCGCTCTTCCACATCTTCGCCTTCGCGGCGATCGCGTCGATCCCTGACCAGCCGCCGCTGTGGCAGGGGATGCTGGTGGCGGTGCTCACCGTCGCCTTGTCTCTGCTGATCGGAATCTCCTCCCGCGTGGTCCGGAGCCACCGGACGCCATGGGTGAGGCCGCAACCCCCGCGGCTGACTCCGGGCGAAAAGCGGGCAGCCCGGCTCGAAGCGGTCGGCTATCTCATCGCGGCCGGCCTGGCCGGAACCCTGGGGACCCTGGCTGGCGAATGGCTGGGATTCGGCCACAATTACTGGGCCATGGTGGCGGCGGTGGTCCCCCTGGTCGGGCATACCACCCGCCACCGCGTCAGCCGGGGTGTGCAACGCATCGTGGGCACGGCCCTGGGGCTCGTGCTGCTGGCCGGGATCCTGTTGCTCCGGCCCGCGCCCTGGCAGACCGTGCTGGTGATTGCCGCCTGCCAGTTCGGGGCCGAAATGTTCATTGCACGCCAATACGTCCTGGCCCAGATTTTCGTCACGCCCCTGGCCCTGATCTCGACGCTGCTGGTCGCGCCCTCCTCGCCCGTAATCCTGCTGCGGGACCGGATCGTGGAGACCGCCATCGGTGCCGCCGTCGGCATCGCCGTCGTCCTGGCCCCGACGCTCTGGCGGCGCCTGCGTGGCCGGCAGCCGCCGGGCTGACCGCTACCTGCTAGCGCCCGACGGCGGCCGGCGGTCCGGGCGCTGCGGCGACGGTTTGCGGCACGAAAGCCAGCGCCGCGACAGCCAGCACGGCTGCGGCGGCGAAAACGTAGAAGCCCCACGGATACGCAATGCCTGCGGCCACGAGGGTGCCGGTCACGGCCGGGCCCAGGATGGCGCCGAAGCGGCCCACCCCGGCGGCGAAGCCCAGGGCGGTGCCGCGCAGGCTGGCCGGGAAGAGCTGGCTGACCCAGGCGTACACCAGGACCTGGGAGCTGAAGACGAACACGCCCGTCACGAACACCGCCACATTGAGCAGAGGTTCGTTCTGGAGCTTGACGCTCAGCACCGCCAGGAACACCGCGGAGAGGCCGAACCAGAGGAGCACGATCTTCTTCGTACCGTGCCGGTCCGCCAGGACACCGGCGACCAGGAGGCCCGCCACGGCACCGACGTTGAGCACCAGCAGCAGCGAAAGTCCCGCGCTGAGGGAATATCCGGCGGATGACATGAGCTGCGGCAGCCACGTGTTCAGCCCGTAGACCAGGAGCAGCCCCATGAAGGACGCCACGGCCACGCCGGCGGCCACCAGCGGGTAGGGCTTCCGGCCGAGGTGCCGGAAACCGGCCCGCTCCGGCTGGGCTGCCCCGGACCAGGACGGCACCGGCGCCGACGGCACCGGCTGGGACGCCGGTGCAGGCATCGGAGTCACCGCGGGGCCGGCCACAGCGCCGGGCTGCGCCGCCTGGCTGACAGCAGCCTCGGGGACGCGGTACGCCGCCGGCAGTGTTTCCGGAAGCCTGAACCAGAGGAATGGAACCAGGGCGAGGCCGGCCACGCCGCCCACCACGAACATGGTCCGCCAGCTCGGGATGACCATAAGGGCAAGGAAAGCCGTGGCCACGGCACCGGCGTGGTAACCGGTCATGGTCCGCGTCGTGGACTTCCCGGCAGAGCCGGCCGGGGCATAGTCATTCATGTAGGCCAGCGCGGCCGGAAGGCACGCCCCCAGGCCAAGCCCGGCGAGCAGCCGGAAAACGCTGAAGAGCGCCACGTTCGGGGCGAAGACGACGGCAATGGTGAAGATGGAGAACCAGGTCACGCAGGCCACCAGCAGCTTACGCCGGCCAAAGCGGTCCGCCAGTGGGGCGATGAACAACGCACCCAGCCCTACGCCCACCAGCGAGATGGTGGCCGCAAATGTGGCCCCCACGGCGTCGAACCCGAGTTCGTGGGATTTGATCAGGGTCGGGATGACGGTGCCAAGAACCACGAGGTCAAAGCCGTCCAGGACCATGGCCAGCCAGCACAGCCAGACGGGCCAGCGCGATTTCTTCTTCAGCGAGGACATGGACGTGGCTACCTCAGCGATTCTGTGCGTGGATTTCCAACCGAACACGGCACCGGCCGCGTTCCTTTCCGCATTGTTCCCACGTGAGAGTTCTACCACTTCGGCGGGGCGCGGGAAAGGCTCCCGCCCAAGGCCCCCGCCGTTCCCTCCCGCCGGAATGTGTAGAGTGGAAAGCCAGCTACCATTCAACGGAAGGGGCTCCGATGGCGAACTCCGGGTCCGGGGATTCCGTGGTGGACCGCGTCGTGCGGGTGATCGAAGCCTTTCCCGCGGGCGTCACGGAACTGCAGCTCTCCGAGCTGGCCGCACGGGCCGCCCTGCCCCTGGCCACGGCCCACCGGCTGGTCCGGCAGCTCGCCGGGCACGGGCTGCTGGAGCTCGGAAGCGGCGGCTCGGTGAGGCTGGGGCTGCGGCTCTGGGAACTGGTCAACCGCAACTCGCCCACGCTGGCGCTGCGTCAGGCGGCCATGCCCTTCATGGAGGACATCCAGCAGGTGCTGAACCAGAATGTGAACCTGGCCGTGCTGGACGGCTGGGAGGCGCTCTTCGTGGAACGCCTCTCACGCCGCGGATCCGTCGCGAACCGCGCACAGATCGCGGGCCGGATGCCGGTCCACGTTTCCTCGGCCGGCCTTGCCCTGATGGCCAACCAGCCACCGGCCGTGCAGGCCGAATACCTGCGGCGGTTCAAGGATCCCGCCGGCAAGCTGCGGGCGCAGGATGTCCGCACCCTCCTGCACGAGACCGCGGCCCACGGCTACGCCCAGCTGGCCGGGGTGGTGGACCCGGACACCTGGGGCATCGCCGTGCCCGTGCGGGACGCGAGGAACCGCACGGTGGCCGCGCTCGGCGTCGTGGTTCCGCTGCATGAAATGCGGCTGCAGGCCCTGGTTCCGGCGCTGCAGACGGCGGCACGCGGCATCGGGCGGCAGTTGCATGACTCCCCGGGGGCCGTGTCCCCCCGGTCCGTCTAATTCCATGCGCTGGTTCCATTCAATGAAATTGATGTAACGCTCATCACGTGTCCGGGCGCACACTGTAGCCAGGGAATCCAACCGGCCCGACGCGCTGAATGCACCGCCTGCAAGGTACGCCAAGTACCGCAGGGAGCCCAGCAGCAACGGCCCCGCAACGAAGCGAGGAACACATGGCAAACCGTAAAGTCATCACCACCCAAGTCGCCATCATGGGTGCCGGCCCGGCGGGGCTTATGCTTTCGCACCTGCTGGCCAAGGCAGGGATCGAATCCACCGTCATCGAGATCCGCAGCCACCAGGAAATTTCGGAGACCGTCCGCGCCGGCATCCTGGAACACGGTTCGGTGAACCTCCTCGTGGACAGCGGCGCTTCCGACCGGGTGCTCCGGGACGGCGACCGGCACGACGGCATCGAACTGCGCTTCAACGGCGAAAGCCACCGCATCGATTTCCAGGACCTGGTCGGGGAATCCGTCTGGCTCTACCCCCAGACCGACGTGTTCCTCGACCTTGCTGCCCGGCGCCAGGCCGACGGCGGGGACGTGCGCTACAGCGTCACGGATACCACCATCCACGACCTCGAAGGCAAGCCGAAGGTCTGGTTCACGGACGCAGACGGCGTGGAATACGAACTCCAGGCCGACTTCATCGCCGGCGCCGACGGCTCCCGCAGCCACAGCCGGTTCCAGATTCCGGAGGCGCAGCGCAAGTGGTACTTCCACGAATACCCCTTCGCCTGGTTCGGTATCCTCGCCGAGACGCCGCGCAGCTCCGACGAACTGATCTATGCCAACTCCGAAAACGGCTTCGCCCTCATCAGCCAGCGGACCGAAACGGTCCAGCGCCTCTACTTCCAGTGTGACCCGAACGAGGACGTCAACGACTGGAGCGATGACCGGATCTGGGACGCCTTCCGCAGCCGAGTCAACGGCAACGGCTTCGAGCTGAAGGAGGGGCCGGTCATCGACAAGACGGTCCTGAAGTTCCGCAGCTTCGTGCACGCCCCGATGCGGCACGGGAACCTGTTCCTTGCCGGGGATGCCGCGCACACCGTTCCACCGACCGGCGCCAAGGGGCTGAACCTGGCGCTCCACGACGTCAAGGTGCTCTTCGAGGGCTTCGACAGCTTCTACAAGTCCGGTTCCACCGCGCTGCTCGATGGCTACAGCGGCCGCGCCCTGGACCGCGTCTGGAAAGCCCAGCAGTTCTCCTACTGGATGACTTCCATGCTGCACACCCCGGTCGGCGGCGACGACTTCGCCCGTGCCCGCCAGCTCGGGGAGCTCAACTCCGTGGTGTCCTCCCGTCACGGCCGCGCCTACCTGGCCGAGGCGTACACCGGCTGGCCGGCCTCCAGCTAGCGGCCGTCCCGGGTGCCTGCCGATGATTTTCCCATCGACAGGCACCCGGGCCAGGACTAGCCTTAAGCCGTCCCGGAATGACCCGACAAGGATGACGGAGAGGTGTCCGAAATGGGAGCCGCAGAAAATGCTGAACTGGTCCGGCGGGGGTACGAGGCCTTCAACGCAGGGGACATACCGACCCTCAGCGAGATATTCGCCGAGGACGCTGTTTGGCACGTTGCCGGAAGCGGCGTGCTGTCGGGGAAGAAACAGGGTCGCGACGCCGTCCTGGCGTATTTCGGTGAACTGGGAGCGCGCACCCAGGGTCACTTCCAAGCCGACGTCCAGGACATCATCGGCGGGGAAAACCACACGGTGGGGATCCAGCAGACCCGGGGCGAAAGCAATGGCAAAACCCTTGACCTGGCCACCGTCATCACGTTCGTGATCCGCGACGGAAAGGTCGCCGAGGGCCGGGAGTTCTTCGAGGACACGGCCAAGGCAGACGAGTTCTGGACCTGACCCGGGACTAGTCCTGGTTAAGCGTCTCCGTCAGATGGTGGGTTGGAACCCTGTCCCGGTCATAGGTGATCTCGGTGTAGCCGTGCGGCTCGGGCTTGCCGGCCGGATCCAGGTTCACGAAGACGATTTCCTCGATCGTGAGGATGCTCTGGCGGGTGATCATGTTCCGGACCTCGGCGCGCATGGTCAGGGAGGTCCGGCCGAATCGGGTGGCGGTCAGGCCCATCTCGATCAGGTCGCCCTGGACGGCGGAACTGACGAAGTTGATTTCCGAAATGTACTTGGTGACGGCCCGGCCGTTGCCCAGCTGCAGGATGGCGTAGATCGCAGCTTCCTCGTCGATCCATTTGAGCAGGCTTCCGCCGAACAGCGTGCCGTTGGCATTAAGGTCTTCGGGCCGCACCCATTTGCGGGTGCGGAAGGTAATATCGGCCGTTTCCATAGTGCGAGGTTAGCCGACGGCGGCGCGGCCTTCCCTCTGTGACGGCCTCACGCTGTGGCCTGGCACTGTGGCCTCACGCCATGGCGGTGTGGGCGGCGCTGTGCGAATCGATGGCCTTGGCATAGCAGTACGAGTGCTCCACCCCCACATAGGGCCCGAAATTCGGCACGGCTCCGAAGCCTGAACTCTCGTAGAAATGCCGGCCATCGGGCTGGGCGGAGCCCGCCTCTGCGGTGATGGAGGTGATGCCGATGGCGTGGGCGTGGGCTTCCAGCGCGGCCAGGATCGAGGTCGCCACGCCGGATCCGCGGGTGTACGGCAGGACGTAGAGCCGCTTGATCTCGGCGGTGTGCCCGTCCAGGATCCGCAGTCCGCCGCAGCCGACGGGCTGTCCGGAGGCCTTGTCGTGCGCGACAAGGAAGATGGCCGTGTCGGCTTCCGACGGCGGCGGCCCGGGTTCGTGGTCGCTGCTGCCGAAGCGGGCGTCCAGTTCCGCCTGCTGGGCTGCGCGCAGGGCCGCCCCCACCGGGTTGGTCCACGTGACCTGCCTGATGTTGAGCCGGGGGTTGGTCTGCATCACTGCCTCGATTCGCCGAAGGGTTATGCAGTTCAAGGTTAGGCAATGGCGGTTTCGGCGGTGTTTCCTGCGGGTAAGGGTTCGGAGAACTGTATCTTCACCTTCGCACGAGTGTCCGGAGCAGCTTGAGTGCCACCGAGATGGAGGCGATATCCACCTGTCCCGGTTTGGTCACCTCCGCGAAGGTGTCCTTGATGCGTCCCAGCTGCTCCTGGTGACCGCGTTCCCACGCCACAATGCGTTCCACGGTATCGGCGCCGGAGGCGTCGCGGCCATGGGTGGACTGCATGACGGAAATCGTCATGTCCGCCACGGCGGAGTAGACGTCGTCACGCAGGGCTGCACGGGCCAGGGCTTCCCACCGGCTCTGCCGGGGCAGGTCGGTGATGCGCAGCAACAGGCTCGCCGCACCGATCCGCTGGAAGACCGCGAAGTACAGATCGGCGATCGTGGTGAGGGATTCGTCCACCTGTTCCGACACCACGGAGATGTCCAGGAGCCCAAAACTCTCCAGTAGATCGCAGGCGCGCCTTCCCAACTCCCGCGGCATCCCCGCCTTGTCCCAATGTGACAGCCGGTCCTGGGCGCGGTCAAGATCGGAACCGCGCAGAAAGTCCAGGGTCCTGGTCCTCAGCAGCTCAAAAGTCGGCGCGATCCGCCCCAAGGCCTCGACGACCGGCTGGTCCCGATGATCACGCGATACATACCACCGGGTTGCGCGGTCGAGGACCCGGCGCATATGCAGGGCCACTTCAGCGGCTTCTTCGTTCGGAGACCCGGGGGGAAGGGCGGCAAGCCGTGCCACTATCCACGGCAGGTCGAAAGCCTCCCGGGCGACCACGAAGGCCCTGGCCACGGCCGCCGCGGTGGCCGTGGTTTCCTCGATGGCGCGGAAGGCGAAGGTGATGCCTCCCAGGTTGATCATGTCATTGGCCACAACGGTGCACACGATCTCGCGGCGCAGGGGATGGGCGTCGAGATCGGCGTCAAAGCGCTCGGACAACCGGCGGGGAAAGTAGCCGCGGAGCGCCCGCTTGAACCATGGGTCATCGGCGAGATCGCTGGCGTTGAGCTCCCTGGCCAGCTCGATCTTTGCATAGGCGGCCAGCACTGACAGTTCCGGTGCGGTCAGTCCCTTGCCTGACCGCAGCCTGTCCTGGAGTTGCTCCGTGCTTGGCAGCGCCTCCAGCCGGCGGTCCAGGTCCGTGGCGTTCTCCAGCCAATCCATGATCCGCTCAAACCCGGGACTCCACTCGAGCACCAAGTGCCGGTCGTTGAACAGGAGGACGTTTTGGTCCACGTTGTTTTCCAGGACAAGGCGGGCAACCTCATCGGTGAGGGAATGCAGGAAGCCGGTGCGTTCCGCGGCCGGCATCTTGCCGGCCGCGATCATCCGGTCAACGAAGATCTTGATGTTGACCTCATGGTCCGAACAGTCCACGCCCGCCGAATTGTCGATCGCATCGGTGTTAAGCAGGACGCCGGAGAGGGCCGCCTCGATCCGTCCGCGCTGGGTGACGCCCAGGTTCCCGCCCTCGGCGACGACCCGGGTCCTCAGCTCGGCGCCGTTGACCCTGATGGCATCGTTGGCCTTGTCGCCCACCTCGGTGTGGCTTTCCGTGGACGCCTTGATATACGTTCCGATGCCACCGTTGTAGAGCAGATCCACGGGGGCCCGGAGGATGGCCTGCAAAAGCCGGTGAGGCGGCAGCGACACCGTCCCCGGCGTCAGGCCGAGGGAGCTCCGGACCTGTTCCGTGATTGCGATGGTCTTGGCCCGGCGGGAGTGGACGCCGCCGCCCTCGCTGATCAGCGAGGGGTCGTAGTCGGCCCAGGACGAACGGGGGAGCCCGAAGAGACGCTTGCGTTCTTCAAAGGATGCCGCGGCATCGGGGGCCGGATCAAGGAAGATGTGCCGATGGTCGAATGCCGCCACCAACCGGATGTGTGGCGAGAGCAGCATCCCGTTCCCGAAAACATCGCCGCTCATGTCGCCGATGCCCGCGACAGTGAAGTCTTCACTCTGCGAATCCATGCCCAGTTCGCTGAAATGGCGCCGCACGGATTCCCACGCCCCGCGGGCCGTTATTCCCATCTGCTTGTGGTCGTAGCCCACTGACCCGCCGGATGCGAAGGCGTCCCCGAGCCAGAAGCCGTACTCCCTGGCAACGGCGTTGGCGGCGTCGGAAAAAGATGCT
This sequence comes from Arthrobacter sp. PAMC25564, assembly GCF_004798705.1. NCBI lineage: Bacteria > Bacillati > Actinomycetota > Actinomycetes > Micrococcales > Micrococcaceae > Arthrobacter > Arthrobacter sp. PAMC25564. The sequence continues at coordinate 804,085 of NZ_CP039290.1, forward strand.
GTTCCCTTGTCTGCAGCCACCACCAGGTAGGAGTCGTCGCCGTCGTGCCGCACCACGTGCTCCGGCGGCACGACCGACTCGCCGTGCACGGACGGGACCAGGTTGTCCGTGAGGTCCAGCAGCCCGCTGACGAATATCCGGTAGCATGCCAGGCCTTCGGCCAGCCAAGCCTCCCGGTCTGCGGCCGGGTCCGGCAATTGCTTGGGATAGAACCCGCCTTTGGCCCCCGTCGGCACAATGACGGAGTTCTTCACGTTCTGCGCCTTGACCAGGCCCAGGACCTCGGTCCGGAAATCCTCGCTTCGGTCAGACCAGCGCAGCCCGCCGCGGGCCAATGCTCCGAACCGGAGATGGACGCCTTCAACGCGTGGGGAGTAGACCCAGATCTCATACTTCGGCCGTGGAAACGGTGCGTTGGCGATCGCGGCCGGATTCAATTTGAAACTCAGGTGGCCCTTGCCCTGGAAGTAGTTGGTCCGCAGCGTGGCTTCCACGAGGTTCATGAACGTGCGCAGCAGCCGGTCGGCGTCGAGGACGGGGATTTCGTCGATCGCGGCCAGCAGCTCTTTCCGGGCGGCCGCGGTGGCCCGGAACCGGCGGGGGACGTCGAGCCCGGGATCGAACTTCGCCTGGAACAGGGCCAGGAGCGCGTGCGTTGCTCGGACGTTGGCCAGCAGCGTATCCGCGATGAACCCGTACGAGTTGGTTGTCCCCAACTGCTGGAGGTACTTCGCATAGCTGCGCAGGATTGCCGCCTGCCGCCAGCCCACGCCCTCCCGGATGACGAGTGCGTCGATCCGGTCGGATTCGACGTCGCCCCGCATGGCAGCGCCGAACGCATCGGCGAGCAGTCCGCTGGTTTCCTCGGGGTCAACGCCGGCGGGGTACTTCACACCGAGGTCGTAAAGAAACACGTCCTGGCCGGTCCCCCGCCGGAGCTCGAACGGCCGCTGGTCCAGCACCTCGAGCCCGAGGTTGTGCAGGAAAGGCAGGATCTGCGTGAGGCTCCTGGGCGTAGTCAGGTAGAGGCGGATCCGGGCATCCTCGGCCAGGGTGGGCGACGCGCCCCGCCGGATGTACACCGTAAGCAGCGGATCCCCGAAGGGACGACCGCCCGTGCCGTCCAGATCGAACGTTTCGAAATTGACGATGTCCCCGATGGCGGTTTCCGCTTCGTAGTCCGCTCGATAGCTCGGGGGAAACGCGTCCGACCACAGCCCGGAGAGCCGTGCGGCCTCTGCCGCGGGGAAGCGCTCACGGATAACCTCGTCGAGTCCGTCCGACCACGAACGGGTGGCCGAGATCAGGCGCCGCTCCAGCTGGGAGGGATCGACGCCGGCCGTGCCGGATGCCGGGACATCGGACGCTGCACCAGCCATGAGGATCCGGAAGAACACCCGGGCCATGGGGGATTCGGTCAGCCGGGCCTCGAATTCGATGGATTTCGCCTTGAAGGCCAGTCTGAGCTCCTGTTCCATCCGCAGCCGGACGGCCGTGCTGTAGCGGCGGCGCGGAAAGAAGACCAGCGCGGACATGAACAAGCCAAAGCTGTCAGGCCGAAGGAACACGCGTGTCTGCCGGAGTTGCTCGGCGCGGAGGATTTCGCCCGCCAGCCGGGTGAGGTCATCCACCTCGATGTGGAACAGTTCATCGCGCGGGAAGGTCTCCAGAACCGCCAGCAGGTCCTTGCCATGGTGGGACCGGGGCGTAAATCCCAGGTGTTCGGTGACGGCCTGGGCTTTTTCGCGGATCACCGGAATCCGCCGGACGGACTGATGCGCGGCGCCGGGGGTGAACAGCCCCACGAACCGTCGTTCCCCGGTGGCCCGGCCGGTCTCGTTGAACAGCTGCAGGCGCACTTCGTCCAGGTAGGACCGCCTCAGGACGGTAGACCGCAGCCCCGAGGTGGCAAGCGTGAGTGCCTTGAGCCCGCGGATGCTCGGCTGCCCGTGCCCCGGTCCTTCATCGGTGCCGCCCGGGCGGCGCCTCAGCAGGCCCAGCGCGGCACCCGGCCGCTCAGTGAGCAGCTCCTGGCCACCCGCCGTCGTGAGCGTAAATTCGGCATAGCCGAGGAACAGGAAGTTGCCATCCTCCAGCCAGAGGAGCAGCTCACGAAGCTGTTCCCGCGGCGGAACAACGGCGTCGGGGAATCCGTCCACCGAGGCAACGGCCTCGGACAGCTTGCCATGGATGGCGGCGGCGTCCTCGGCGGCCACCCGGACATCATCCAGCACCCTGTGCAGGTTCTCCGTGAGTTCCCTTGCCGCAGTGTCGTCTGCCAGCCTGCCGATCTCCGCGGCAATCCAGGTCTCCGTTCTGCCGGCGTCCCGCCCCGGTCCTCCCACAGCGCCTTGCGTAGAAGGGGCACGCCGGACGTCCAACAACTCGTGGGACACCGGATCACGCACCACCTGGAAGCTCGGATGAACAAGAAGCCGGATCGGGGCGTCGTCCCGTGTGAGCTCCGCCGTGATCGAGTGGACCAGGTACGGGATGTCCTCGGCGACCACTGCAACGATGCTGGCGTCCGGTTCGTTCAGGATCCCGACGGCTGCCTGGCCGGGCGCCAGCGACGACGCCAGCAACACGTGATGCGCCGCCCGTGCCTGAAGCGTCCCGGGGTTGTAGCTTCGCAGGTCCTCCGCGGGCACCTGCGCGTAGTAGTCGGCCAGAAAAGGTCCGCTGGGTTCAAAGGAACCGGCGGTCCTGGCGTGCTCCGGGGGTACCGATTTGCGTGACATGTCACCGCGCCTCCACTGCGGGGGTGCCATCGCAAACTGCGGTAGACGGTCCAGCCCCCGCGCCTCCTTTTATCATGGCGGGCTGCGCGGGAGCCGTCCAGTGCCGGCCGCTGCTGTGGCGTGCGGTTGGCCTACAGCGGGCGGCCGGTGGGGTCCTCCGCCGTCGGGTCCGCGAGGACCAGGCCTCCCACCGGGCTGCCGTCCCAGTGGATCAGCCGCCAGCCGGCGTCGGGATCGCCGTCCAGCGCAACGATGCCGGTGTTGGCGAGCACGTGCTTGGCGGCGAAACCGGGTTCGACGTTGCCGGCCCTCCGCCCGGCCCAGACCCGGATGGCGGCGCCGTGGCTGACCACGGCCACCGTCCCCGTGGCGGAGTCCGCCGCGGCCGCGGCAATCCGGGCGATCGAGGCATCGTAGCGCTCGAAGAAGTCGTGGCCGTTGGGCCCGGCGGGCATCCGGCGGTCCAGCTCCCCGGCCGTCCAGGCAAACACCGTACCCAGATAGCGCAGGTGCGATTCGTGATCGGTCAGCTTCTCCAGCGATCCGGCTTCGATCTCCCGCAGACCTTCCAGTACCTCGATGCCGAGCCCGCGCACCGTGGCGAGCGGCCGGGCCGTGAGCTGGGTGCGGATCAGGGTGGAGGCGTACAGCTGGTCGATCTGCTCATTCGCCAGTGCCCGGGCCAGGACGGCAGCCTGCCGCTTGCCGAGCTCGGTCAGCCCGGGGCCGGGGTGGGCGGTGTCCAGCTGCCCCAGCACGTTTCCGGGAGTCTGGCCGTGGCGGATGAGGAGGAGCCTCATTTAAGGTGGTCCACCAGCTTTTCCGCGAGACCGGTGTACTTGCCGGGGGTGAGGGCCAGCAGCCGGGCTTCGGCCTCGGCCGGGAGGCCGAGGCCCTGGACAAACTCCTGCATCCGGGCGGCATCGACGCGTTGCCCGCGGGTCAGGTCCTTGAGCCGCTCGTAGGGGTTTTCCATGCCTTCGACGCCGGCGATCGCCTCGGCGCGCATGACCATCTGGATCGCCTCGCCCAGGACTTCCCAGTTGGTGTCGAGGTCCGCGGCGAGCACATCCTCCGCGACGTTGAGCCGTTCGAGGCCCTTCGCCACATTGGAGATGGCGAGCAGCGAGTGGCCGAAGGCCACGCCGATGTTGCGCTGCGAGGAGGAATCCGTGAGGTCGCGCTGCCAGCGGGAGGTGACCAGGGTGGAGCCCAGCACATCGAAGAGTCCGGAGGAGATCTCCAGGTTGGCCTCGGCGTTTTCAAAGCGGATCGGGTTGACCTTGTGCGGCATGGTCGAGGAGCCGGTGGCCCCCGCGACCGGGACCTGCACGAAGTAACCGATGGAGATGTAGCTCCAGATGTCCGTGCAGATGTTGTGCAGGATCCGGTTGAAGCGTGCGACGTCGGAGTACAGCTCTGCCTGCCAGTCGTGGCTTTCAATCTGGGTGGTCAGCGGGTTCCAGCTCAGGCCAAGGGCTTCGATGAAGGTCTTCGACACCTGCTGCCAGTCTGCTCCCGGGACGGAGGCCACGTGGGCGGCGTAGGTGCCGGTGGCGCCGTTGATCTTGCCGAGGTATTCGGTCCCGGCGATGCGCTCCAGCTGGCGGGTGAGCCGGTGGGCATAGACGGCCAGTTCCTTGCCAAGCGTGGTGGGGGTGGCCGGCTGGCCGTGCGTCCGGGAGAGCATCGGCACGGCGCGGTTGTCCTCCGCCATCGTGCTGATCTGGGCCACCAGGCCGCGGGCGGCCGGCAGCCACACGTCCTCCACGGCGCCTTTGATGCCCAGGGCGTAGGAAAGGTTGTTGATGTCCTCCGAAGTGCAGCCGAAGTGCACCATGGCCGTGAGCCGTTCGATGCCGATGCCGGGCAGCCGGCGGCCGATGTAGTACTCCACTGCCTTGACATCGTGCACCGTGACGGCCTCGATGTCGGCCAGTTCACTGACGGCGTCGGCGTCGAATTCGGTCACGATGGCGCGCAGCTTTTCCTGCTGCTCCGGGGTCAGCGGCCCGGCGCCCGGCAGGACGTTGTTGCCGGCAAGGTGGATGAGCCATTCGACTTCCACGGCAACGCGGTCGCGGTTCAGGGCGGCTTCGGAAAGATAATCAACCAGGGGCGCGACGGCGGACTGGTAGCGGCCATCCAGCGGGCCGAGCGCGATCTGGTGTGAAGACGCGGCGAGGGCCAGGCGTCCGGAAGGCGTACGGGTGGCGGCGGTGGCGGCAGTTTCAGGCATGGTCCGATTCTTTCACGAACTGGCGGCGGGCCTTAAGCACGGCTGTCCGTGTGACTTCCGCCGGCCGTGACGGATCCGCCATGACGGGTCCGGCAGCCCTTCCGGCTGCTTATCCACATAGCCCGCCGGGGAGCTTCAGCACGGCCGCGGGGATCCTTAGCGTCGAAGACATCCGGTGTGATGCCGGGAACGGGAGAGGGCGGGCCGCTAAATGGCAGGCACGATGGCAGGCACGATGGCAGGCGCCACGGGTGGCACCGTGGCCGATCCGGTGGCGGCGGCCGATGCGGCTGCCTGCGCCTCACGCAGTTACGAGGTCCGGCTGCTGGCAGCCCGCGTCGCGGTCTGTGCCGACCGGGCGGACTCCGCCCTCTCGCGGCTGGCCGGCCTTGAGCTGCAAACCTGGCAGTCGCCGGCGGGGCGCGCCTACCGGACGGCGTTGTCGTTGCAGGCGGCTTCGCTGCGCAGGAGCCGGAACACCCTGCAGGAAGCCTCCGCCGTCGTGCTCCGGCACGCCCAGAATGTGGTGCTTTCCTCCGGCCGGCAGGGGTACTGATGGCGGAGGCGACACCGTCCGGCACCGGGGGAGCGCCGCAGCCGTCGCAGCCCCCTGACGACGGCATGCTCCGGATCCGCGGCGGGGTGGGTGGACTCAGCTTCCAGTTTGAGGAGTTGCTTGCCGGTGCGGCGGCCCTGGAGGGCGTCCTGCGGCAGTTGCAGGAGGTGGAAATGGAGGCGGACGCGGTGCGGCATGCGCTGTTCCCCTACCAGCCCGATTCCTATGCCAGCGGAAGCTCCGCCATTACCGCCGTGGGAGAGGGCGCCCGGGCCATCGGCCGTGTCCGCTTGGATCTGGAGCGCATGGCCCGGGAGGTCAGGGCGAGCCAGCGCGAGTATGAGTTCACGGAGGCCCGGAACGCACTGCTCCTGCGGATGGGGCTGTACGGCGCAGAGTACGGTTCCGGGTCGGGCATCTTCGGCCTGCCGCCGATGAAAGCCCGCGACATCGCGGAGGACGGGATCGCCATGTTGCCCCGGAACCTGGCCCTGCTCCTGGGCGTGCCGGTCACAACGGCAGCGGCCATCGGCGCCGCCGGCGGGCCCACGGACGTCCGCCGCATCGTCCGGGGCTTGGCTGCGGCCCCCGGGCTGGAGTTCCTCAGGCCACGCCCGGTCCGGATCGCCGGCCAGGAAACGAGGACGGAGGAGGCGGATCTCGCGCCGGCCGGGCTGCTGCGGCGGGCTGAAGCCGTTGGCCGCACGAGTGGAGACATCGAAGTCCTCCAGACCGGCAGCGGCGGCCAGCGGGCCTGGGTGGTCATCATCCCGGGAACCCAGCTGGACGGACTCCCCGAGGGCACGAACCCCTTCGATATCGCGGGGATCGCCGAGTCCCTGGGCTTCGACTCCGCGGAGATGAACGCCGCCGTCCGCGAGGCCTTGCGGGAGGCAGGAGCGGAAGCCGGCGAGCAGGTTGCCGCCGTGGGCTACAGCCAGGGCGGCATCCATGCCATGAACCTCAGCCAGGACCGGGCGTTCCTGGCCGAATACGATCTGAAATTCGTGCTGACGGCGGGCTCCCCGGTGGGGGGCATAGAGCCGGCCCCCGGGATCGGCAGCCTGCATCTGGAGCACGAGCAGGACCTGGTGCCCGGGGCAGACGGCCTGCCCAACGCCGACACGAAAGAGCGGGTGACGGTGACCCTCACCAACCCGCTGATTCTCACCAATCCGCTGGATTTTGGGGCGTGGGACGACGTCGGCCTGGGACCCGGCCACCGCTTGGCCAACTACGCGGAGGGCGCCGAGGCGGTTTCCGTAAGCCGGGATCCGTCACTGCAGGCCTCCACCGCCGCGCTCGCCGCGGTCGTTGGTGCCGGCGGCGGCGCCAGGGTCACGCGTTTCTCGCTCAGGCGCGACGCCGCGCCCCGGGGCAGGTGATGGCGCCTGGACTCAGCGCCTCGCGCCCGCCAGCCGGCCGGCGACCACTGAGATGACGGTGATGATGATGGCCGCGAAGACCCCGGTCCAGAAGAACGAGTCGATGGTGAAGTGGACGGGGGTGTAGCTGCTCAGCCAGGACGTCAGATAGAGCATCGCGGCGTTGATGACGATCGTGAAAAGCCCCAGGGTCAGGATCGTGATCGGGAGCGAAAGCAGACTCACCAGCGGCTTCACAAGTGCGTTGACCACACCGAAGATCAGCCCGATGAACAGGTAGGCCAGGATGAGCCCGATGATGTCCGCGCCCTGGACGACTCCGCTGTGGGCCACGGCCGCCTCGGTGGCGGAGGTGGAGATGTCCAGCCTGCCGTGAAGGATCCAGCTGGCAATCCAGAGGGCAAGCCCGTTGATGATTACCCGGACGATGAATGAGCGCATGGCCCCATGCTGTCACATGCCACCGCGTTGCGGCATGGACGGCGAAGTAGGCTAGGTGTCATGACTTCATCAGAGAATTCGGCCGGAGGAATCAGGCCGCGCCCGGTGGTAGACCTCCTTCCGCGCTACGCGGCCGGCAAGCCGCCGGTCCCCGTCGAGGGTCTGGTCAGCTACAAGCTGTCCTCCAATGAGAACCCCTTGCCGCCCATTCCCGCAGTGCAGCAGGCGATCGCGGCACAGACCGACTTCAACCGTTACCCGGACCCGCTCAGCAGCAAGCTGCGCGCTGCCCTCGCCGGGTTCCTGGACGTCCCTGCCGAGGACATCGTCACCGGTGCCGGGAGCCTCGGGGCCCTGAACCAGCTGCTGACCACGTTCGCGGGCCAGAACGATGACGGCAAGGCCGATGAGGTCATCTACGCCTGGCGTTCCTTCGAGGCCTACCCCATCTGTGTCGGCCTGGCGGGGGCGGAGAGCATCCGGATCCCGCTCACGAGCGACGGCCGCCACGATCTCAATGCGATGGCGGCTGCCGTCTCAGCACGCACCAGGATGATCCTGCTGTGCACGCCCAACAACCCCACCGGGCCGATCATCACGAGGGAGGAAACCGAGCGCTTCATCAAGGCCGTACCCTCCGACGTCGTGGTGGTCATCGACGAGGCCTACCAGGAGTTCGTGCGCGCCGAGGACGCCGTTGACGGCATCGAGATGTACCGCAAGTACCCGAACGTAGTCGTACTGCGGACCTTCTCCAAGGCGCACGGCCTCGCCGGGCTTCGGGTCGGCTACAGCGTCTCCCGCCCTGAACTCACCCAGCACCTGCGCGTCGCCGCGACGCCCTTCTCCGTGTCCCAGATCGGAGAAATCGCGGCGGTCACATCGCTGGAACACTATGGCGAGGTTGTAGAAAGGGTACAAAGCCTGGTCGACGAACGCGACCGGGTCACCGCCGGGCTCCGGGAGCTCGGCTGGTTCGTTCCGGAGGCCCAAGGTAACTTCGTGTGGCTCAATCTCGGCGCCAACAGCGCGGAGTTCGCCGCGCTGGCGGGGGAACGGGCACTGTCCGTCCGGGCCTTCGGGGACGAGGGAGTCCGGGTCAGCATCGGCGAGACCGAGGCCAACACCCGCTTCCTGGAACTCTGTGCGATCTATACAAAACCGCCACGGCGTTCCTAGCGCTTAACATGACGCCTGCGGGCAGCGCCCTGCGGATAAAGTAAGGACCAGTAAGCCAAAATACATGCCGAATTCGGAATACATTCCCGGCCCGGCAGGTATCCCAGCGATTGCGGCGCATTCGGATGCGGCAAGCAAGGAGACGGTATGGGCGCCACACATCTGCCCTCTACCGAGTTCGACGGAACCGATCTCGATGACCAGCTTGAGGCGGAAGCCGAAGCCCAACTGGGCGCCCCGGCCGAGCCGATGGTGCAGCTGCTGGGCCCCGACGGGAAACTCGGCACCGACCCGGTCTTCTCGAAATATGCCGAGCGGCTCAACCCGGAGAAGCTGCGCGGGTTTTATGCCGACATGGCAAAGATCCGACGTTTTGACGTGGAAGCCACGGCCCTCCAGCGGCAGGGCCAGCTGGCGCTGTGGGTCCCGCTCACTGGACAGGAAGCCGCCCAGATCGGCTCCGGCCGGGCCAGCCAGCCGCAGGACTACATCTTCCCCACCTACCGCGAACACGGTGTGGCGCTGACCCGCAACGTCGACCTGGCTGAGCTGCTGCGCCAGTTCCGCGGTGTCTCCAACGGCGGCTGGAACCCCAAGGACACCAACTTCCACCTCTACACGCTCGTCCTCGCGGCCCAGACCCCGCACGCGGTCGGCTACGCCATGGGCATCCAGCGCGACCAGAAACTCGCGGCGGCGGCGGCCGCGGCCGCGGGCGGGGCGGAAGGCCAGGTGACGGAGCCCAAGGCCGCCGTCGTGGTCTATTTCGGTGACGGTGCCAGCTCGGAAGGGGACGTCCATGAGTCCATGGTCTTCGCCTCGTCCTACAACGCCCCCGTCGTCTTCTTCTGCCAGAACAACCACTGGGCGATCTCGGTCCCGAGCTCGGTCCAGACCCGGATTCCGCTGGCCAACCGCGCCAAGGGCTACGGCTTCCCTGGCATCCGGGTGGACGGCAACGACGTGATCGCCGTCCACGCCGTCACCGAATGGGCGCTCGAGCATGCCCGCGAGGGCAGGGGCCCAGTGCTGATCGAGGCCTTCACCTACCGCGTCGGAGCCCACACCACGGCCGACGATCCCACGAAGTACCGCGGATCCGCCGAGGAATCCGTGTGGCGGGCCAAGGATCCGCTCGAGCGCCTGGAAAAGTACCTCCGGGCCGAGGGCCTGGCGGACGAGGCCTTCTTCGAGCAGGTCAAGGCCGACGGCGACGAGCTCGCAGCCTACGTCCGCAAGACCACCTACGACCTTGAAACCCCGGACATCCGGACCGCGTTCGCCAACACGTACGTGGAAGCACACCCGCTGGTGGCCGAAGAGCTGGCCTGGTTCGAGGAGTACAGCGCAGGATTCGCCGACGAAGGCGCCGTTCAGGCAGAAGGTGCGGGCCACTGATGACCACCATGACCATTGCCAAGGCCATCAATGAAGGCCTGCGTGCGGCGCTGCGCAACAACCCGCGCTCCCTCCTGATGGGGGAGGACATCGGGCCGCTCGGCGGCGTCTACCGCGTCACGGACGGCCTGATCGCCGAATTCGGAGCGGACCGTGTGGTGGACACCCCGCTGGCCGAGTCCGGCATCATCGGCACCGCGATCGGCCTGTCCCTGCGCGGCTACCTACCCATCTGTGAGATCCAGTTCGACGGCTTCGTCTTCCCGGGCTTCAACCAGATCACCACCCAGCTGGCCAAGATGCACGCGCGCAGCAACGGCAACCTCACCGTTCCCGTCGTCATCCGGATCCCCTACGGCGGTGGCATCGGCTCGATCGAGCACCACTCTGAATCCCCGGAAGCCCTGTTCGCCCACACGGCCGGCCTGCGCATCATCACCCCGTCCAACCCGCACGACGCCTACTGGATGATCCAGCAGGCCGTCGACTGCCAGGACCCCGTGATCGTCTTCGAACCCAAGCGCCGCTACTGGCTCAAGGGCGAGGTCGACACGGAATCCGCCGGCCAGGCCACGGACCCCTTCAAGGCCCATGTACTGCGTGAAGGCACGGATGCAACCGTGGTGGTTTACGGACCGCTCGTGCCGGTGGCCCTTGCCGCGGCCAACGCCGCCGCCGAGGACGGCCACAGCGTCGAAGTGATCGACCTCCGGTCCATTTCGCCGATCGACTTCGACACCGTCACGGAGTCCGTCCGGAAGACCGGCCGGCTGATCGTGGCGCACGAGGCCCCCACCTTCGGCGGCATCGGCGGCGAAATTGCGGCCCGGATCAGTGAGCGGGCCTTCCACTCGCTCGAGGCCCCCGTCATCCGGGTCGGCGGTTTCCACATGCCCTACCCCGTGGCCAAGGTGGAAGAAGACTACCTGCCGGACATCGACCGCATCCTTGAGGCACTGGACCGTGCCCTTTCTTACTGACGGCCCTTGCCACTGATGCAGCGGACCGATGCAGCCTTTCGAAACCGAGGACCCCTATGACGCTCAATAAGTTCAACCTCCCCGATGTGGGCGAAGGTCTGACGGAGGCCGAAATCGTTGCCTGGAAGGTCAAAGCCGGCGACACCGTGGCCATCAATGACGTGCTGTGCGAGATCGAGACGGCCAAGTCCCTCGTGGAACTGCCCTCGCCCTTCGCCGGCACCGTCACCGAGCTGCTCGTTCCGGAGGGCGTGACGGTCGACGTCGGGACCCCCATCATCAGCGTCACCGACGCCGTGGACGCCGACGCAGGCGCGCCGGGGAAGCCGCCCGCCGCCGCGCCGGCTCCCGATGCCCCGCTGTACGGAAAGCTGACGCCGGATGTGTCCGACGCCGGCGAGGCGGCCGGGCGCCCGGCCGGAGGCCCCCTCGTGGGCTCCGGACCCAAGGCAGACGCCGTCAAGCGCCGCCGCCGGGTTTCCGCCGCCCCGGCCGCCGTCTCCGAAGTTTCGGCCGGCTCAATCGAAGATCTGGTCGACCCCGTGGAGAGCCACGGCATCTGGATCAGCCCGGAGGCCGTCGCCCATGCAGAGCGGACGGTGTCCGCTGAAGGCATCGACCAGCGGCCCACCCTTGGCGGGGCCATCAGCGGCCTCGTCAGCAAGGTCCTGGCCAAGCCGCCGGTGCGCAAGATTGCCCGGGATCTCGGCATCGACCTCGCCGACGTCGTCCCCACCGGCGCCCGCGGGGAGGTGACCCGTGAGGATCTGGTGAGCTACCAGGCCCAGCGCGACGCCGAGGTGGACAAGGCGGACACCTTCTGGGGCAAGACCGGCCGTCCGCAGGAACAGCGGATCGAGCGGATCCCGGTCAAGGGCGTCCGCAAGGCCACGGCGAAGGCCATGGTCGAGTCGGCTTTCGCGGCTCCGCACGTCAGCATCTTCGTGGACGTGGATGCCAGCCGGACCATGGAGTTCGTCAAGCGGCTCAAGCTGTCCCGCGACTTCGAGGGCATCAAGGTTTCCCCGCTGCTGATTCTTTCCAAGGCGGTCATCTGGGCCGCGGCGCGCAACCCCAGCGTCAACGCCACCTGGGTGGACAGCGCAGATGGCGATTCCGCCGAGATCCATGTCAAACACTTCATGAACCTCGGCATCGCCGCCGCCACACCGCGCGGCCTGATGGTGCCGAACATCAAGAACGCCCAGGACCTCTCCCTCAAGGAACTGGCCCTGGCCCTGAACGAGCTGGCCACGACCGCCCGGGCGGGCAAGACCCAGCCGTCGCAGATGCAGGGCGGCACCCTGACCATCACCAACATCGGCGCCCTCGGCATCGACACCGGCACCCCGATCATCAACCCCGGCGAGGTGGCGATCGTTGCCTTCGGCACCATCAAGCAGAAGCCCTGGGTGCTCGACGGCGAAGTCATTCCGCGCTGGATCACCACCCTCGGCGGCTCCTTCGACCACCGGGTGGTGGACGGCGACCTCTCGGCCCGCTTCATGGCCGACGTCGCGGCCATCCTGGAGGAGCCTGCACTGCTGCTGGACTGACTCTGCTGGACCCCGGCCGGCACGATCCCGGCCATTGGTATGCAGCGCGTGTCCCACATGCTCGGCTTCAAGCCCGCCGCAGAACTCCTGGGGGAGGGCACCGAGATCTACCTCGACGCGAGCCGCGGCTGGAGGGCGAACGGGGCCATGGAGGTGCTCCGCTGCACCGAGGGCCTGGGGCTGTCCATGCTCGAAGAGCCGTGCGACGCCGGCAAGGCGATTGGCCGCCGCAGGACGTCACGATGGGCAACCAGATCGACACCCAGGTGGGAAGCCTGGCGACCGTGACATTCGGTGCGGCCTTCGTGGACAGTCCGCTAAACTCCACATTGATATGCAAAAGCTTTCAATAAGGCCGAAATAGGTATTTCCCATCGATCAATAACGGTCCTACCGTTGAACCAAGACCGGATGTGAGACAGGGCACAGCACCCAACGTGAGTGCATATCAGTCCGGAAACCACGCACGATGCATCGACAAAGGAGTCATCATGACGACGGAAACCCAGGCCACCGCCGCCGCTTCGGGCGCAGGGGCAACGGCCCGCTTCAGGGAGAACAAGCACGTCGGGGGAGGTACCAGCCAGGCGCGCGTCAGCGCCCTCGCCGGCCGGCTGATCAAGGCGGTCAATGACATCGTCACGGACGAGTTGGTCAGCTACGACGAGTACAACGCCCTGAAAGCCTGGCTCATCAGCGTCGGCGAAACCGGCGAATGGCCGCTGTTCCTGGACGTCTGGGTGGAACACTCCGTCGAGGAGGTCGCCAACGCCAACCGGCACGGCTCCAAGGGCACCATCGAGGGCCCATACTACTTGCCGGGCGCCCCCGTCCAGCACAGCCCCGCCACGCTGCCGATGCGCGACGAGGAGCCCGGAACCCCGCTGCTGTTCCAGGGCCACGTCAAGAGCGTTGCCGGCGAGCCCCTCGCCGGCGCGCAGATCGAGCTCTGGCACGCCGACGACCTCGGCTTCTACTCCCAGTTCGCCCCGGGCCTGCCGGAATGGAACCTCCGCGGCACCGTCATCGCCGATGACCAGGGCAACTTCCAGATCAACACGATCCAGCCCGCGCCCTACCAGATCCCCACCGACGGCGCCTGCGGAGCCCTCATCGCGGCCGCCGGCTGGCACGCCTGGCGCCCCGCCCATATCCACCTCAAGGTTTCGGCGGCCGGACACCGGCTCATCACCACCCAGCTGTACTTCGAAGGCGACGAGCACGTTGCCGACGACATCGCCTCGGCCGTAAAACCAGACCTCGTGCTCGCCCCCACCGGGCGCGCCGACGGCCAGGGCCGGGAAGTCACCTACGACTTCATCCTCGACCGCACGACTGAGGCGCTCGACCGGATAGGGAGAAGTCGATGACTCAGGAGGTCAGGGGGGCCATTGACAACCGGGAACTGCGCCACGCATTCGGCACGTTCACCACCGTTGTCACGGTGGTCACCACCCGGACGGTCGACGGCGTTCCGCGCCACGATCACCGCCTTCACCGCGGTATCGCTTGACCCGCCGCTCGTCCAGGCCACCCTGACCCGCACCTCGCGCGCCGCCCGGTACCCCTCCGCCAGGTCGGACGCCTCGTCGAGGGAGCGCCTTGGGACCACTCCGGTGATGCCCCGGAATCGGGCTGGTTCGCCGGGGCAAGTTCCTTCAAAACCCTCCACACGTCTTAACCCCGCGGCGGGGTTAAGACGTGTGGTTGCTTGTGGCGCCGGAAGACGGCTCAGTTCGCCGAATAGATGGAGAGCATGTTGGCCAGGCCCGCATCGCCGCTGATGCTGGCCAGGGCGGCCGCGGCGGCAAACAACAGGCCGGCAAATCCCGTGCAGCATCCGCTTACGACGGCGAGGAACTTCCAGTCCTCGCGCAGGACGCTCTGGACGGTGTGGGGCATCCGGAGCCCGGGGGTGATCATGTTGGGGGCGCTGTCCGTGGAGCCGTCGTCCAGGAATGCGACCACTCTGCCTGCGCTGCGGTCCACGCGCATGGCGCTGATGTGGTTGCCGTGGCGGGCCAGCAGGATGTCGTGGCCGACTAGCTGGCGGCGCTGAAGAGTGAGCAAGGGGTCCCCCGGATCAGTAGGTTCTTAGGATGTCCGCATCATCGGGGGCATCTCCAATTTTACTGCCGGGGCGCTGCCTCCCTCAGCAAAATACGGGTGAGGCTGCCCACCAGGGCCTGTGATGCGGCCCAAACCGGCGCATTCCTGCCCGCCGTCGGCCAGCCAGGAACCATGCCGTCCTAGGCCTCGTCGGTCTTGGCGATGTAGACGTCGCAGGGGGCGTTGTGGGCCACACTGTTCGCAACGCTGCCCAGCACCCGCCCGAGCCCGCGCATGTTCCTGTTGCCCACCACGATCATCCGGGCTCCGGAGCGCTCCGCTTCCTGGACGAGGGCCTCCGCGGGCTTGCCTCGTGCAGCGGCGTAAGTGATGTTGACGCCTTCCGTGCGCAGGGAATCTGCCACGCCCTTGGCGACTTTCTCGGCGTTGCCGGCGTCGGAGACGATCCACTGGTCGCTGCCGCTGCTGAAGATCTCGGTCTTGTCGCTGTCGAAGGCGGAGACGACGTGGAGGGTTGCCCGGAGGGAAGCGGCCAGGTCCCGCGCCGCCTGCGCAGCCTTCAGGGCAGTGTCACTGCCATCGACGCCGACGACAATAATTCCGGTCATTAAATGCTCCTCTGGGTCAACAAACGTCTTCGGCTATGCAGCAATGATGATTCAGGCTACAGGCTGCAATCTACAGTGCGGAGATGGCGTCCCGCAGGACCGGCGCCAGCCGCCGGACGCCCTCGCGGATGGATTCCGGCGGCACGGCGCTGAAAGCCAGCCGGATCTTGTTGGACGGTTTGTCCGAATGACTGAATGCCGCGCCGGGAATGAACACGACGCCGGCGTCGATCGCCTTCTGCAGCAGGGGATAGGTGTCCACGCCTTCGGGCAGTGTGACCCAGACGAAGAAGCCGCCGTCCGGGCGGGTCCAGCTCAGGCCCTCGGGCATGTACTCGTCCAAGGCCGCGAGCATCGCCTTGCAGCGCTCCTCGTAGAGCCCCCGGTAGGTCTCGATCTGGCCGCGCCAGTCATAGTCCCGCAGGTAGGCGGAGACCAGCATCTGGTTCAGCGTGGGCGGGCACAGGGTAACGGCCTCCGAGGCCAGGTAGTAGCGGCGCTGCAGATGCGCCGGGACGAGGGCCCAGCCGATCCGAAGCCCCGGCGCGAAGATCTTGGAGAAGGATCCCATGTAGATGACATCGTCCGGATTGGCTGCCCGCAAGGGTGTCAGGGGTTTTCCGTCGAAGCGGAGCAGTCCGTACGGGTTGTCTTCCAGCACTAAAATATTCGCTTTACGGCATATGTCGACGACCCGCTGCCGGCGTTCCGGCGCGAGTGTGATGCCGGAGGGGTTGTTGAAGCTGGGAATCGTGTAGAGGAACTTGACGCTCTTGCCCGCCGCCTGGAGGGCCGCGATCCGGGCCGCCAGCAGTTCCGGGATGATGCCGTCCGCGTCCATCGGCACCGTCGCAATCTCAACCTGGTAGGCCTCGAAGGTATTGAGTGCCCCGACATACGTGGGGTCCTCCACGAGGACAACGTCGCCCGGGTTGCAGAAGACCTTGGTGGCCACATCCTGGGCCGACTGCGAGCCGGCCGTGATCACAACGTTCTCAGGCCGCGCATCGAGGATTCCCTCGGCCGCCATGACCTCGCAGATCTGGGTGCGCAGCTCCGGGGTGCCCTGGCCGGTGCCATACTGCAGGGCCGTCATTCCCTGTTCGGCGATGATCTTGGCGGCGGTCTGGCCAAGGCGTTCCAGCGGGAGCGATTGAAGGTACGGGCTCCCGCCGGCCAGGGAGACGAGGCCGGGGCGCATCGAAATGTCGAAGACGTCGCGGACTGCTGACTGCTTGATGTTTGCTGCGCGCTCCGAGAAGAGGATCTCGTGGCGGTGGGCGGACGTAGCCGCACGTTCGATTGCATCAATTGCCTCGGCCGGGAGAATGTCGGCGGCGGCATCAAGTGTTTTGTGGGTCACATTCCCAAGACTACAACCCATGTTGTCAATGGGGCAACGTTTGTTCACTTCGAAGCCGCGCCGCATCCTCCCGGCAGCAACCCGGTCCGGGACGCAGAACGCCCCCGGCGCCGTGGCGGTCGGGGGCGTTCTGGAGTGAAGCCGGATGTGCCTGGACTCAGGCTGCTTCGACGGTGCGTGCCTGTGCCAAGGCGTCGAAGACGCCCTTGATCTGCTCAACAACCTCGGCGTCGTCCTTCGGGTGGACCTCGGCGAAGCGGACCATGGAGCCCGGGACGGCCAGCTTGACGTCCTCGAGCACCTGGGCGCCTGCGATGCCGACGGCCTTGCGGGCCTCGTCCTGGGCCCAGACGCCGCCGAACTGGCCGAAGGCGGTGCCGACGACGGCGGTCGGCTTGCCGGACAGTGCGCCGGCGCCGTACGGGCGGGACAGCCAGTCAATGGCATTCTTCAGCGACGCCGGTACCGTGCCGTTGTGCTCCGGGGTGACCAACAGCAGGGTGTCGGCTGCGTTGGCTGCGGCGCGCAGTGCGGCTGCGGCGGCCGGGACCTGGCCCTCGACGTCGATGTCCTCGTTGTAGAACGGGATGTTGCCGAGGCTGTCGTGGATGACAACCTCAACCTGCTCGGGTGCGTTCAGTGCGATGGCCTCGGCGAGCTTGTGGTTGGTGGAGCCGGCGCGCAGGCTGCCGACCAGGGTGAGGACAGTGTTCTTGGACATGTGTTCTCCTATGCATCGCGCCGCGGAGGTTCCAGCGGCTGGCTGATTGTGGAGGCTTTTGGGGCCTTCACCCAGTCTAAACGGACTACGGTCCGGTTATTATTCCCCGGGGCTAGAATGAACGGTGTGAGCCTCATCCCAATCCGCTCCGACGCGCCCGACGGCCGGCACGGTGCACCGCATGGCGCTGCGCATGGCGCAGCGGCGGGTCCGGAGACCGAACGCCGCGATGCCGCCCGGAACCGCGAGCTCCTGCTCTGCGCCGCCCGCGAGCTCGTCGAGGAAGGCGGGGTGGACAGGCTCACCATGGGCGAGCTGGCGCAGCGGGCCGGCGTCGGCAAGGGCACCGTGTTCCGCCGTTTCGGAAGCCGTGCCGGGCTGATGATGGCCCTGCTCAGCGATGCCGAGGCCGAATTCCAGGGGCGTTTCATGTTCGGGGCGCCCCCGCTGGGGCCCGGCGCTTCGCCGCTGCAGCGGCTGATTGCCGTCGGCACGGCACGCATCGCCTGGCTCCTGGAATTCGGGGAGCTGGCCAGGGCGGCCGAAGAGTCCGCGCACAACAGGTTCGACGTGCCCGCGGCCGTGCTCTGGCACCGTCACCTGGAGATGCTGCTGCGCGAGGCCGGTGTCACGGCGGACCCGTGGCTGATGGCCTCGGCGCTGAGCGCGGTGCTGGACCCGGACCGCCTGCTCCTCGCAGTCCGGGTGCAGGGGATAGCGCCGGAGCGGCTCGCGGGGACCTGGCGTGAGCTTGTCACCCGGGTCGTCCGCGGGGCGTAGGCCGGACCGCACCTTTCCATAACCAAGGTGTGGTAGTTTCCTCAGGACTGTGACCCGCAACATGGGTCCACCAAGACTCCGCCGGACGGCCTGCGGACGGCCAGGCATCCGCCGGCCTATGATCCCGGATCGGCAGGGGAACCCCCATGCCGGCTAGGGGAGGACGGAAGGACCGAAGTTGTGAATAATGTAAAGACCCCGGCGCGCAGGCAGGCCGTTCCAGCCCGGCCCGCGACGTCCGGGACTGAACAGACCACGGCGATCCGGAACTAGTCGGCCCATGCTTCGATATCTCGCAAAACGTGCCATCACATATGTCGTCATGATCTTCCTGACCACCTCGGCCGGATACCTCCTCGCCGTGAGCACGCTGCAGCCGGCACTGCTGGAACAGGAGCGCATTCCGAAGCCCACGCCCGAACAGGTGGTCAATTCCTTCCGGCTCAAGGGCCTTGACCCGACGCTCAGCCCATGGGAACGCTACGTCGGATGGCTCACGGGAGTCATCACCCGCTGGGACTGGGGCCGCAGCCCCAACGGGGCCTACATCAACGCCGAGTTCGGCGACCGGGTCTGGATCTCGACCCGGCTGTTCCTGGCCGCGATCATCCTGACCCTGATCATCGGCGTCGCCCTGGGCGTCTACACCGCCGCACGGCAGTACAAGGCCGCGGACCGGGTGATCACCTCCTACAGCTACCTGATGTACATCGTTCCCGCGCCGATCGCGTACTTCCTGGTCCAGCTCGGCGCCATCAGCATCAACGACGCCGTGGGCGAACGCATCTTCTTTGTCACCGGGATTTCCACCCCCGGGCTGGAGGGCGACGGCTGGACCCGGTTCCTGGACATGCTGGCCCACTATGCGGTGCCGACGTTCGCCATCACGATCGTGGGCTGGGGCGCCTACCAGATCGCCCAGCGCCAGTACCTGCTGGACAACGTCAACGCCGACTTCGTCCGCACGGCGCGGGCCAAGGGACTGACCCGCAACCAGGCCATCACGCGGCACGCCCTGCGCGTCTCCTTCATTCCCGTGGCGCAGAGCATCGCCTTCACGGTCCCGGCGATCTTCGCCGGCGGCTTCTTCGCGGAGAAGATCTTCGCCTGGCACGGCATCGGTTCCTGGTCCATCGATTCGATCGCCCTGCAGGATGTCAACGCGGCGACGGCGACCCTCGCCTACGGCTCGGTGATCTTCGCGGTCGGGGCCATCCTCGCGGACTTTGCCACCACGCTGGTCGACCCGAGAGTGCGGGTGCGGTAACCATGACCAACCTGAACGCCGCCGGCCCGGCGGCCGCGGCCGACGAAGCCAGGTTCGAAAAAGACGACGTCGTCATTGCGAAGTCCACAATCATCCTCCGGCGCTTCCTGCGCAACAGGACCGCCGTCGCAGGCCTGGCCATCTTTCTTGCCCTGACGCTCTTCTCCTTCATCGGCGGGTTCCTGTCCAGCTGGGACAAGGAGACGATCGACCCGCTCAATATCGGCATGCCGCCGTCGGGGGAACACCTGCTGGGTACCTCGCAGGCCGGGATCGACCTCTACGCCCTGACCGTGGAGGGGACCAGGATTTCGATCCTGATCGGCCTCGTCGTCGGCCTCGTCTCGGTGCTGATCGCCGCAGTCTACGGTTGCACCATGGCCTATTTCGGCGGCAGGGTGGACAAGGTCATGCTGTTCATCCTCGAAGCCCTGATCATGATGCCGGCCTTGCTGGTGGTGGCCGTGGCCACCAGCGGCGGCGGAAACGGCCTGCGCAAAAACCTTCCCAGCTGGCTCCTGCTGATCATCGTGCTGCTGGTCTTCAGCTGGATGGGAACCGCCCGCCTGATCCGTTCCCTCTCGATGTCCCTCATGCAGCGCGACTTCGTCAAGGCCGCCCAGTACATGGGGATCCCGGCACGGCGGATCGTCTGGCGGCACCTCGTGCCCAACATCGGCTCGCTGCTGGTCCTGGACATCACCCGCGGCGTCACCGGGGCCATCCTTGCCGAAGTGGCGTTCTCCTTCATCGGGATCGGCATCAAGGTCCCGGATGTCAGCCTGGGTGTGCTGATCGGACAGGCAACCTCCCAGGTCTCCACCTTTCCGTGGATGTTCTGGGTGCCGCTGCTCGTGATGTTCCTGCTGACCGGTTCGCTGGCCATGATGAACGACGGACTGCGCGACGCGTTCGATCCCGGCTCCGGTTCCATTGGCAGCGCAAAGAAGAGACGCAGATGAGCAGGGAAGTCACCGCCGGCACGGCCGAGCGGCTGCACGTGGCCGGGCTGCACGCGCCCACCGAGGCCGTGCTCTCCGTCCGGGACCTGTCCGTCCGCTTCAACACGGAAAACGGGGTGGTGCACGCCGTCCGGGGCGTCGACTTCGACCTGCTGCCGGGCAAGACCCTCGGCATCGTGGGCGAATCCGGTTCGGGGAAGTCCGTCACGTCCCTGGCCGTGATGGGCCTGCTGCCGGACACCGCCGAGGTCACCGGCTCGGTCCGGCTGCTGGGCACGGAGCTGCTTGGGCTGAGTGACAAGGCAATGTGCCGGTACCGCGGCAACGATATCGCCATGGTGTTCCAGGATCCGTTGTCCTCGCTGACCCCGGTCTACACGGTCGGCAGCCAGATCATCGAGGCCCTGGCGGTCCACAACCCCGCCATGAGCAAACACGCCAAGGAGGCCCGCGCCGTCGAACTCCTGGGGCTGGTGGGCATCCCGAGCCCCAGGGACCGGCTCAAGGCCTTCCCGCACGAGTTCTCCGGCGGCATGCGCCAGCGCGTTATGATCGCGATCGCGATCGCCAACAATCCGCGGGTGCTCATTGCGGATGAGCCGACGACGGCGCTCGACGTCACCATCCAGGCGCAGGTGCTCGAGGTGCTGCACAACGCGCAGGAGGAAACCGGCGCCGCCGTCGTAATGATCACCCACGACCTCGGCGTCGTAGCCGGCATGGCGGACGACATCATGGTGATGTACGCCGGCAAGCCGGTGGAGACCGGCACGGTCGACGAGATCTACTACAACCCGCGGATGCCCTACACGATGGGCCTGCTGGGCGCCGTGCCGCGCGTGGACATTGCGGAAAAGACCTCACTGGTGCCGATCGAGGGCATCCCGCCGAACCTCGTCCACATCCCCACCGGCTGCTCCTTCGCACCGCGCTGCCCGTTGGCCATTGACGCCTGCCGGGCCGGCGAACCGGCCCTCCGGCCGGTCGCCGGCACGCCGGCACACGCGGCCGCCTGCATCAAGGCGGACTCGCTCGGCGGCGTCGACGTCCATAAGATCTTCTCTGCCCCGTCCGTGCCGGTGTCCCGCTTTGACGCGATCCCCCGGGCCGGGCGCAAGGCCGTGCTGGAGCTCAAGGACGTCAGGAAGCACTTCCCGCTGACAAAGGGCGCACTGATCAAGCGCCGGATCGGCACCGTCAAGGCCGTGGACGGCATCAGCTTCGACCTCCGCGAGGGCGAGTGCTTCTCGATCGTGGGCGAGTCCGGCTGCGGAAAGACCACCACGCTGCTGGAAATCATGGAATTCCACCAGGACCAGGACGGCGAGGTGATCATCGGCGGCCTGAGCAACAAGGTGGCCGCCGATGCCAGGACCAAGGCCGCCATGCGCAAGGAACTCCAGCTCGTGTTCCAGGACCCCACCGGCGCCCTGGATCCCCGCTTCACCGTCTACGAGATCCTCGCCGAGCCGCTGGAAAACTCCGGGATGGCGAAGCCCGCCATCCGCAAGCGGATCCTGGAGCTGATGGAACTCGTCGGCCTCCAGCCGGACCACGTCAACCGCTTCCCCAACCAGTTCTCCGGCGGCCAGCGCCAGCGCATCGGCATTGCCCGAGCCCTGGCCGTGAACCCCAAACTGGTGGTCCTGGACGAGCCGGTGTCCGCCCTGGATGTGTCCGTGCAGGCCGGCGTCATCAATCTGCTGGACCAGCTCCGGGCCGAACTGGGGCTGAGCTACCTCATGGTGGCCCACGACCTGTCCGTGGTGCGGCACATCTCCAACCGTGTGGCCGTGATGTACTTGGGCAAGATTGTGGAGATCGGGACCGTGGACTGCGTCTTCGACAACCCCCGCCACCCGTATACCCGCGCGCTGCTCTCCGCGATCCCCGTGCCGGACCCCCGGCTGGAGCGCAGCCGCGAACGCATCATCCTGAAGGGAGACCTGCCCTCGCCCGTGGACGCTCCCAAGGGCTGCAATTTCGCCTCGCGCTGCCCCGTCTTCGCCGCGCTTCCGGCCGCCAGGCAGGAGAAGTGCCTGACGCTGGAACCCCCGCTGGAGCCGGGGCCGCAGGAGGCGGCCGGCAGCCCGGTGCCGGACCGGCCCGCTTCGGACCGTCCGACGGCGGCCGCGGTCCCGGACCAGCAGTTCGCCTGCTTCTTCCCCGACGGGGAACTGGACGCGGAGCTGCTCGTCGTCCATGACCCGGGCCCGATCACTCAGCACAACCCGCACCAGGAATTGAAGGGAACTCAATGAAGAATCTGACGAAGATCGGCGGCGTCGCCGCCGTCGTGGCGGCGCTCGCGCTGACCGCCTGCGGCGGCGGTGGCAAGGCCACCGGGCCCGAGTCCGGCAAAGGCCAGGAGGCGGGAAGCGATCTGTCCAAGCTCGTCAGCATCAACGCCAAGGACGCCAAGGATCTCGAGCCGGGCGGCACCGTGACGCTGCCGCTGGGCAGCATCGGTCCGGACTTCAACAGCTTCTCCACCAATGGCAACAGCGGCGACAACACTGCCCTGCACCGCCCGATCGACGAAGCCGGCACCTGGGGCTGCTGGAACTTCGACTTCGACGGCACCGCAACGCCGAACAAGGATTTCTGCGAAGACGTCAAGAGCGAGGTCAAGGACGGCAAGCAGACCATCACCATCAAGGTGAACGACAAGGCAAGCTACAACGACGGCACGCCAATCGATGTGAAGACCTTCGAGAACACCTGGCAGATGCTCAGGGGCACGAACAAGGACATCGACATCGTCAGCTCCGGCGCCTACGAGTTTGTGGATTCCGTCAAGGCCGGTGCGAACGACAAGGAAGTCATCGTCACCACCACCCAGCCGGTCTACCCGCTGGACTCCCTCTTCACCGGTTTCGTGCACCCCAAGGTGAACACCCCGGAAATTTTCAACAACGGCTTTACGGGGGAGATGCACCCCGAGTGGATGGCAGGTCCCTTCAAGCTGGACCAGTACGACAGCGCCGCCAAGACCGTCACCCTGGCCCCGAACGACAAGTGGTGGGGCGCCAAGCCCGTCCTGAACAAGGTCGTCTTCCGCCAGCTGGAGAGCAGCGCCGCCATCGCCGCCTTCAAGAACGGCGAAATCGATGCCGTCTCCGCCAACTCGGTCACCCCGTACAAACAGCTCGAGGGCACCAAGAACTCCGAGGTCCGCCGTGGCCAGCGCCTCTTCGCCGGCGGACTGAACCTCAACGCCCAGAAGGCGCCGCTGACCGACGTCGCGATCCGCAAGGCGATCTTCACCGCCGTCGACCGTGAGGCGCTCCGCAAGGTCCGCTTCAACGGCCTGAACTGGGACGAACCCAGCCCCGGATCGATGATGCTGATGCCGTTCTCCAAGTACTACCAGGACAACTACCCGGTCAAGGAAACCGGCGCGGACGCTGCCAAGAAGGTCCTCACCGACGCTGGCTACAAGCCCAACGCCGCCGGCATCATGGAGAAGGACGGTGTTCCCGCCGCCTTCAAGATCAGCAACTTCGGGGACGACCCCACCGGCCTGGCCTTCGCGCAGACCCTGCAGAAGCAGCTCCAGGACGGCGGCATGGACGTCGGGATCGACCAGCGCGCCTCCGCCGACTTCGGCAAGGCGATGGGCAGCCGTGACTACGTCCTGAGCGTCTCCGGCTACGGTGTCGGCCCGGACGCCACGGATGCCGTCAAGCAGTTCTACGATTCGACGACCAACGAGAACAAACTCGGGGACGCCGAGCTGGACGCCGAGATCAAGAAGCTCTCCACCATTGCCGACAACGCCGAGCGCAACAAGGCAGCGATGGAAGTCGAGAAGAAGCACATGGCCAAGTACTTCTCCATGGGCGTTGTTATGAACGGTCCGCAGATCTCCTTCGTGCATACCGGCCTGGCCAACTTCGGCCCGTCCCTGTTCAAGAGCGCATCCCAGGTTCCGGACTGGACCACCCTCGGCTGGGAAAAAAAATAGCATGAATCCGGAATCCAGCCGGCCCATCCGTACCGCCGTGGCCGGCTTCGGACTCTCGGGCAGCGTCTTCCACGCCCCCCTGATTGGGGCGAACCCCGCGTATTCCCTCGACGTCATCGCCACGTCTGACGCCGGCAGGAAGGCATCCGCGGCCGGCCGCCACCCCGGGGCCAGGATCGTGGACACCCCCGCGGACATCATTGAGCTCAACGGGGAGCTGGACCTCCTTGTGCTCGGCACGCCGCCGGCCACCCACTACCCGCTCGCGAAGGCCGCGCTGGAAGCCGGGCTCGACGTCGTCGTGGACAAGCCGTTCACGGTGCGCAGCGCCGAGGGCCAGGAGCTGATCGGGCTCGCGGCCCGGCTGGGACGGGTGCTTACGGTGTTCCAGAACCGGCGCTGGGACGGGGACTTCCTGACCGTCCGCGGCCTGCTGGAGAGCGGTTCCCTTGGCGCCGTGACACGGTTCGAGTCCCGCTTTGAGCGCTGGTCCCCGGAGGTCACCAAGGCCTGGAAGGCGGCCGCGACGGCGGACGAGGGCGGCGGCGTGCTGTTCGACCTCGGCACCCACCTGCTGGACCAGGCACTCCAGCTCTTCGGACCGGCCACCGTCACGCACGCGGAACTGAACGCCCGGCGCCCGGGGGAGCAGGTGGACGACGACGTATTCCTCGCCCTGCGCCACGGGTCCGGGGTGATCAGCCATTTGTGGATGAACATGCTCTGCGCCCAGCAGGGGCCCCGCTACCGCCTGCTGGGGAGCGACGGCGGCTTCACCAAGCACGGGGTGGACCCGCAGGCACCCTACATCGTGGCCGGCGGCAGCCCGCTGGACGCCGGGTACGGCGTCGAGGACCGCGACTGGGCCGGAACGCTCGGCCGGGACGGCCACCTGGACCGCCTGCCGACCGACCGTGGCGCCTACCCCGAGTTCTACCGCATCCTGGCGGACAAGATCCACGACGGCGGCGCAGCCTCGGCGCTCCCCGTGCCCGTGGATCCGGCCGGCCCGGTCGAAGTGCTGAAACTCATGGAGCAGGCCCGGGCACTGGTTTAACGGGCACTCGCGTGAGACGGACTTAAACAGCGATCGGCTGCTCCGTAACCGCCGTTTTGGAGGTCCCAAAGGGCGGTAACGGAGCAGCCGATGCTGACTGCAGGCGGTTGCTAGGCGGAGACCAGCTGGTGCCAGTCGGCCACCAGGGGCAGGTTGTGCGCCTCGGACACGGAGTGGTGGGCAACCTTGCCGGCGGCGATGTTCAGGCCGGCGGCAAGGGCGGCGTCCCGCTCGAAGGCAGCCTTGACGCCCAGGTTGGCCAGCGCCACGCCGTAGCGGAGGGTGACGTTGGTCAGCGCGTAGGTGGACGTGTTCGGAACGGCGCCCGGCATGTTGGCAACGCAGTAGAAGATCGTGTTGTGGACCTTGTACGTCGGTTCCTGGTGCGTGGTGGGGTGCGTGTCCTCGAAGCAGCCGCCCTGGTCCACGGCGATGTCCACCAGCACGGAGCCGGGCTTCATCCGGGACACGAGCTCGTTGCTGACCAGCTTCGGCGCCTTGGCGCCCGGGATCAGCACGGAGCCGATCACGAGGTCGGCGTCGACGACGGACTTCTCGATCTCGTACTTGTTCGAGGCCACGGTCTTCAGCCGGCCCTGGTACTGGGCATCCAGCTCGCGCAGGCGGTTGATGTTGATGTCCAGGATGGTGACGTCCGCGCCGAGGCCCAGGGCCATGGCGGCGGCGTTGGTGCCGGCGACACCGGCGCCCAGGACAACAACCTTGGCCGGACGGACGCCCGGTACGCCGCCGAGCAGCACACCCTTGCCGCCGGCAGGCGCCATCAGGGATGTGGCGCCGACCTGGACGGACAGGCGGCCGGCAACCTCGGACATCGGGGCGAGCAGCGGCAGCGAGCGGCCCTCCTGGACGGTCTCGTAGGCGATGGCGGTGACGCCGGTGTTGATCAGTTCCTGGGTCAGTTCCGGTTCGGCGGCCAGGTGCAGGTAGGTGAAGAGGATCAGGCCCTTGCGGAAGCGGTGGTATTCGGCCTTGACCGGCTCCTTGACCTTCATGACCATGTCCGCGCGGGCCCAGACGTCGTCGGCCTCGGCAACGATCTCGGCGCCGGCGATGGCGTATTCCTCGTCCGTGATGCCGGAGCCCAGGCCCGCGCCGCGCTCCACCAGGACCGCGTGGCCGTGGGTGCGGAATTCGTGGACGCCTGCGGCCGTGATGGCGACGCGGAATTCGTTGTTCTTGATCTCTTTGGGGACACCGATGATCATTTTTTGGCTCCAGTGCTGGCGGCCGTATGGGCCGGGTTTGTGCGGGGGACGTTGTGTTTCCAGAATAGATCCGCCTGTGATGCAGGCGACAGAACTGGAGGCCGGCCCGGATCGCCGTTCCCCGGAATTCCAAGGTTCTTCCCATCCTGCATTCGACATTTGTCGGGACAGCAAACGTCAGGTGTCGCCTGCTGTCCGTTCGCTTCGGACCGGGCCGGGGCAGTAGTCTGGCAGCATGCAGCAGCAGGATGTGGAGCAGCTCGTGGAGCGGGTGGCGCAGAAGCTGGGCCGCGGCCTCTCGCTGGAGGACCTTGATGGACTCCTCCTCGCCTACAGCTCCAACCAGTCCCACGCGGACCGGGTCCGGGTGAACTTCCTGCTCAGCAAGCGGGTGGCGGTGGATGTCAGCGCCTGGCAGCTCTCACACGGGATTGCGACGGCGGTACGTCCCGTTGTTGTGCCGGCCAATGAGGAGCTGGGGATGCTGGGGCGGGTCTGTGTGCCGTTGCTGGTGCGCGGCTTCCGGGTTGGGTATCTCTGGGTCCAGCTGGACGAGGAAGAGCCCGGTGCGACGTCGGTCCTCCTCCAGTTGCCGGAGGTCGCACGCGATCTCGAGCAGCTGTCCGAGCTGCTGCTGGACTCCAACACCGCCGAATCCGAGTTCCGCCGCCGGCGCGAACAGGAATTCCTGGCCGCCTGCGCCGGCGAGGCGAATGCGGTGGCGGCCGTGGCCGGCTGGAAGGAAGTGCAGGGGCGCGGCCCCTGGCAGCTTGTGACCGTGCTCGACGCCGATGGCTGGGCCGAAGGCCCGGACCCCATCGCCGCCAGGCTGATCCACCGTTCCGCGGCGCTGCAGGCCACCATCGGGGTGGACGCGGCACTGTTCAGCGCCGGTACCGAAACCCACGCCGTCGTACTTTTCAAGGAGTCCACCGGGCGGGCGGACCACGCCCAGGTCCTGGTCCACTACCAGCTGGAACTCGCGAAACGCGCCGGCCGGGCCGTCCGGCGGATCATCCTGGGCACCAGCGAAGGCTTCTCGAGGCCGCGTGAAATGGCCGAGGCCTACCGGCAGTCAAAGCAAGCGGCCCAGGCCGCGGCGGTGGACGCCCAGCTGGGTGAACTCGTGGACTGCCGCGCCACCGGCTTCTACCAGCTCCTGGCCTCGGCCGGGGGCGGCATGGGGGCCGGGACGGATCCGGGATCCGTGTACTTCCGCATTCTCGAGGACCACGACCGCAACGGTGAACTGCTGCCCGTCCTGGAACTCTTCTACGACAACGACGGCTCGGTCCAGGAGGTCGCGGAAAAGCTGCACCTGCACCGAAGCAGCATCTACAACCGGCTGGGCAGGATCCGCCAGCTGCTGGGCGTGGATCCGCTGAAGGGAATCGTCCGCCTGGAACTTCACGCGGCGCTCAAGGCGCGGCGCTGGGCCGGCCGGCCGCGGATCTAGCCAGATCCAGCCTTCGGGTCAGCCCTCGCGCTTGGAAGCGTCGGCGTCGAGGGCCAGTCCCGTGTCATGGCCGTCCGGCCCGGGCTGGCGGGCGGCGCCCCTCGCTGCCTTGCTCCTACGGAGCGAAATCCGGCGGTCGATCCAGAGCGAGACGGCCACGAAGGCGACGCAACTGGACATGAAGGTGGCCGTGTTGTTCAGCCCCAGGGCGGTTCCGAGGACGTACGTGAGCGCCATGGCGGCAATGCCGGCCACGACGTGCCACCCTCTGAATTTACCCACGATTCAAGCGTAACCCCGGGCTCACTGGCGTTTCAGCGCAGGCCCGGGATCGTTGCTTGATCCTTATCAGGGCGTCACGAACCATCCGTGCCGCCGTCATTCCCGTGGGCCGGGACCCTCTGTGGCGGCACCGTCTCCGGCCCCCTCCGGAGGAGCGTTCTTCTTCTGCGTTTCGAGCCATGCCATGATGTCCGCGAGCCGGATGCGACGGTGCGTACCCCGGTACTCCACCGGGATCTCGCCGCGGTCGGTCATGTTCCGGAGGTAGGTGTGCGAGATGCCCGCCAGCTCCGCGGCCTGGGAGGTGGTGAGCATTTCTTCGACGCTGCTGACCGTCACGGCCTCGCCCCGGCTGAACCGGCCCAGCAGGTCGACGACGGCGTCCCGCGCCGCCGGGGGCAGCCGGTGCACGGTGCCGTCCACGAACACCGTGATGTCGTGGCTGCCGCTCAGGGCGTACCGGAGGTTCTGTGCGTCCTCGGCCGGAAGGCCGGCCGCCACCCGGGGTGCGATCAGTGCCATGGCTGAATCCTAGCGCGGCCCGCAGCGCGGCCGGCATCCCGGACCGTCCAAGTTCCCCGCCCCGCGCCCCGCAGGCTTCGGGCCCTACAGCCCGAGCTCCTCCAGCACCGGCAGTTTCTCCCGGACCCAGGCCCGCGCCTCCGTGGCGCTCGGCGCGGACAGCGCCAGCTTGGCCAGCTCCTGCGCCTCGGCCAGTGTGACGGTCTTGAGAACGGCGGCGACGGCCGCGAGCGAGCGTGCCGTCATGGACAGTGTGGTGACGCCGAGCCCGGTGAGGACGACGGCGAGGGCCGGATCCGCCGCGGCCTCGCCGCAGACACCCACCGGCTTGTTGTGGCCTTCCGCCATCGATCCCTCAACCGTCAGGCCCACGAGCCGGAGCACGGCGGGCTGCCAGGGCGTGTTCAGCGCAGCGAGCGGGCCGAGCTGCCGGTCGGCGGCCATGGCGTACTGCGTGAGGTCGTTGGTGCCCAGGCTGGCGAAGGCGACTTCCCGAAGGATGGCCTCGGCCGTGAGGGCCGCTGACGGGACCTCCACCATGACGCCCGGCGTCCTGATCCCGGCCGCGGCACAAAGCGATGCGAAGCGGGCGGCCTCCTCGGCAGTGGAAATCATCGGCGCCATGACCCAGACGTCGGCCTCGGAGTCCTGCTCGGCGCGGGCGATTGCCTGCAGCTGGCGTTCCAGCACGCCCGGGGTGGTGAAGTCGGTGCGGTAGCCGCGGACGCCCAGGGCCGGATTGGGCTCCGTGGCGTCGGTCAGGAAGGGCAGAGGTTTGTCCGCACCGGCGTCGAGGGTCCGGAGCACCACCTTCTTGCCAGGGAAGGCGTCGAAGACGCCCTTGTAGGCGGCGGCCTGTTCCTCCACGGTGGGCTCGGTGTCCCGCTCCAGGAAGCAGAACTCGGTCCGGAACAGCCCGACGCCCTGCGCGTTCAGGCCCGCGGCGGCCACGGCGTCCTTGGCCCCGCCGACATTGGCCAGCAGCGGCACGAGGTGCCCGTCCGCCGTCGAACCCGTGCCGTCAAAAGCCGCCAGCAGCGAGGCGGTGGTGGCCCATGCTGCCGCCGCGGCGCGCTGGGATTCATCGGGATCCACCACAATGATGCCGGCGGCCCCGTCAACGTAGACTTCCGTGCCGTCCGGAAGCTGGTCAACGCCGGCCGCGGCAACCACGGCGGGCAGGCCGAGCGAGCGGGCGATGATGGCGGTGTGGGACTGCGGGCCGCCGCCGGCGGTGAGGAGGGCCAGGACCTTGTCCGGGTCCAGGGTGGCGGTGTCGGCCGGGGCAAGATCCTCTGCGATCAGGATGAACGGGGTGGCGGAAGCCGGGATGCCCGGGGCGGGCACGCCGCGCAGTTCGGCGACGATCCGGGACCGGACGTCCAGGACATCGGTCGCGCGCTCGGCCATGTAGCCGCCCAGGTTGTGGAGCATTTCCGAGACCGAGGCGCCGGCCTCCCAGATGGCGCGCTGGTTGGAGGTGCCACGGCCGATCAGCTTGGTGGCGGACTTCAGCAGCATGGTGTCCGAGGCCATGAGTGCCGTCGCTTCCAGGACCGCCTTGGCATCGCCGCTGACCGTCGCGGCCCGGGCCTTGAGGTCGTCATGGACGGCCTTCGCGGCCGTCTTCAGCGCTGCCGTGGCCTCCTCCGCCGTGACATCGAACGGCAGCTGCTCGCCGGCCGGGGGCTCGCTGACCGGTTTCGGCATCTGGCGGATGGTGCCGATGATGCGGCCGGGGCTGACGCCTACTCCTGGGAAGTTCTGCACTGAAGGTCCTCATTCTCTGCCGGTAGCCAGTTCGCCAGGCGCCGGACCTGCTGACAGCTACGTCAGCCGGCCGATGGGGCACCTGCAAAAATTGTATGTGATGCACTTCATATAGCGTTGCTATAGGTGCTAGGGTAGCGGTTATGAGTTTCGATGGCCAGCTTCCGCCCAAAGCGAGGCTGTTGCATGCGGCGGCCGAGCTGCTGGCCAACTCTGGCGGATCGGCGGTCTCGACCCGCCAGATCACCCAGCTGGCGGGCGTCACGGCCCCTACCCTCTATCACCACTTCGGCGACAAGGAGGGGCTGTTCGACGCCGTCGTCGCCGCAGGTTTTGAGGAATATGTGGCGGGCGAACGCGACTTCGCCCCGTCCGGCCAGCCGCTGGAGGACATCCGGCGGATGTGGGACAACCATGTGCAGTTCGGGCTGAACCAGCCGGAATTGTATCTGGTCATGTTTGGCAATATCCGCCCTGAGAGCAGGCCGGCCATCGTCGCCGATGCCGAGTCGCTTATGGAAGAGATGCTCAACAAGGCTGCAGTCGCCGGCCAGCTCAACGTCCCGCCCAGGGAAGCGGCCAGGAGCATCCTGGCGGCCAATGTGGGCGTGACTCTCATGCTAATCACGGAAAAGGCGCCCGAGCGCAATCTCGAGCTGTCCGCCATGACCCGCGACGCCATGATCTTTGCGGTTTCCACGGAGCAGGCCAGGGACAGCAGTCCCGAAGATACCGGGAAATCGTCAGTGGTCGTGGCGGCCATCGCATTGAATGCGGCGCTCCAAGCGTCCCACTCGGACCAGCTCTCCAGCTCGGAACTCAAGCTGTTCCTCGAATGGCTCCACCGGATCTCCACCAGCTCCACCAGCTAGCTCGTCGAAATTATCGGATCATCCTGCGGTGCAGCAGGAATGACGGTTAGGAAATCAGATGGCAACAGAGACAGTTGCGAAACCCCGGACCAGCATGCGGGTCGGCGTCCAGAAGTTCGGGACGTTCCTGTCCGGAATGATCATGCCCAACATCGGTGCCTTCATCGCCTGGGGCATCATCACGGCCTTCTTCATTCCGGCAGGCTTCACGCCCAACACGGACCTGGCCAAACTCGTCGGACCGATGATCACCTTCCTGTTGCCGCTCCTGATCGGCTACACCGGTGGCCGGATGGTCTATGGGGTGCGCGGCGGCGTGGTCGGTGCCGCGGCCACCATGGGCGTGATCGTCGGTACGGACATCCCCATGTTCATCGGCGCCATGATCATGGGCCCGCTGACCGCGTGGATCATGATGAAGCTGGAGAGCCTCTGGGAGAACAAGGTCAAGCCCGGCTTCGAGATGCTGATCGACAACTTCACCGCAGGCATCGTCGCCGCCGTTATGGCCATCTTCGGCATGCTCGTGATCGGCCCGGTGGTGAAGACCTTCAGCAACGGCGCCAGTTCCGTCGTCGAATTCCTGGTCAACAACGGGCTGCTGCCGTTCACCAGCATCTTCATCGAACCGGCCAAGGTCCTGTTCCTGAACAACGCCGTGAACCACGGCATCCTGACCCCGTTGGGCACGGAACAGGCCCTGACCCAGGGCAAGTCCATCCTGTTCCTGCTCGAGGCCAACCCCGGCCCGGGGGTGGGCATCCTGCTCGCCTACATGCTGTTCGGCAAGGGCCTGGCCAAGGCGTCGGCACCGGGAGCTGCGCTGATCCAGTTTGTCGGCGGCATCCACGAAATCTACTTCCCGTTCGTGCTGATGAAGCCCATCATCATCCTCGCCGCAATCGGCGGCGGCATGACCGGTATCTTCACCCTCGTGGTCACCGGCGCCGGACTGCGCTCCCCCGCAGCTCCAGGCAGCATCATCGCCGTCTTCGCCGCGACCGCGAAGGACAGCTACTTCGGCGTGGCACTCTCGGTGCTGCTCGCCGCCACGGTGTCCTTCCTGATCGCCTCGGTGATCCTCAAGTCCAGCAAGTCCACTGAGGAAGACGACCTCGGCGCGGCCACTTCCCGGATGGAATCCATGAAGGGCAAGAAGAGCTCCGTCTCCTCCGCCCTCGCGGGTGCCGGCGCGGGCGCAGGCGGCGTTGCCGTGCTCGCCGGGCCGGTCAGGAACATCGTCTTTGCGTGCGACGCCGGCATGGGCTCGAGCGCGATGGGCGCCTCGG
Source organism: Arthrobacter sp. PAMC25564 (assembly GCF_004798705.1). NCBI lineage: Bacteria > Bacillati > Actinomycetota > Actinomycetes > Micrococcales > Micrococcaceae > Arthrobacter > Arthrobacter sp. PAMC25564. The sequence continues at coordinate 836,775 of NZ_CP039290.1, forward strand.
TGCTGCGGAACAAAATCAAGGCTGCCGGATTCCCCGACGTCAAGGTCACCAATTCCGCCATCGCGAACCTGAGCGATACGTACGACGTCGTCATCACCCACCAGGACCTGACCGAGCGGGCCAAGCCCGCGACCGCCAGCGCGGTGCATGTTTCGGTGGACAACTTCATGAACAGCCCGCGCTACGACGAGATCGTGGAGCTGGTCAAGAGCAGCAACACCGCCGGGACGCCAGAGGCCGACGCCGGGGCGGCCGGCGCCGCTGTGGCTGCCGCGCCCGCCGCGGAAGCGGAGGCCGAGGAAACCGGCCCGGCCGGCATCCTGGTGGCCGAAAGCGTCATCCTGAGCGGCAAGGCGACCACCCGTGACGCGGCGATCGACGAGGCCGGACAGCTCCTCCTGGACCGCGGCGCCGTCGACTCCGGCTACCTCGATGCCATGCACGAACGCGAGGAATCCGTCTCCACCTATATGGGCAGCTTCCTCGCCATCCCGCACGGCACCAACGCGGCCAAGGACCACATCATGAAGTCCGCGGTGTCCGTCATCCGCTACCCGAACGGGATCGACTGGAACGGCAAGGAGGTCAAGTTCGTGGTGGGTGTCGCCGGGATCAACAACGAGCACCTGCACATCCTGTCCTCGATCGCCAAGGTCTTCACGAACAAGGCCCAGGTCGCGCAGCTTGAGGAGGCCACCACGGTCGAGGAAGTCCTGGCCCTGTTCGGAAAGGTCAACTCCTAGTGAAAGCTGTTCATTTCGGGGCTGGAAACATCGGGCGCGGATTCGTGGGGTTGCTGCTGCACGAGGCGGGGTACGAGGTGGTGTTCGCGGATGTCGCGGAGGACCTGATCACCCGGCTGGCCGCGGCGGACAGTTACCAGGTCCATGAGGTGGGGGAGCACCCCGCCGTGCGCACCGTGGAGAACTTCCGTGCGCTGAACTCCAGCACGCAGGAAGCGGACGTCATCGGGGAAATCGCGGCGGCGGACATCGTCACCACCGCGGTCGGGCCGCACATTCTCAAGTTCGTGGCCCCCGTGATCGCCAAGGGGATCGCCGCCCGGGCCGCGGGACTGGCTCCGCTGCAGGTGATGGCGTGTGAAAACGCCATCAATGCGACGGACATCCTGAAGTCCGAGGTTGCCGCCGCGTGGGATCCGGCCACGGGCTCCCTGGACGCGGCGGCCGTGTTCGCGAACACGGCCGTGGACCGGATCGTGCCGAACCAGGACGCGGGGCAGGGTCTGGATGTCACTGTGGAGACGTTCTACGAGTGGGTCATCGACCGCACCCCGTTCGCGGGCAAGGAACCGGTCATCCCGGGGGCGACCTTCGTGGACAACCTTGAGCCGTACATCGAGCGGAAACTGTTCACGGTGAACACCGGGCATGCCGCGGCCGCGTACTTCGGCTTCGACGCGGGCCTGGACAAGATTTCCGAGGCCATGGCCGATCAGGACGTCGCCGCCGATGTGCGTGCCGTCCTGGACGAGACCAAGGAACTGCTCGTGCACAAGCACGGCTTCAGCCGTGACGAGCAGGAGGCCTACGTCCAGAAGATCCTCGGCCGTTTCTCCAACCCGTACCTGCCGGATACCGTGAACCGGGTGGGCCGGGCGCCGCTGCGCAAGCTCAGCCGGCACGAACGCTTCATCGGTCCGGCGGCGGAGCTGGCCGAACGCGGGATCGTCCCGGAGGCGCTGCTGGGTGCGATCGCCGCGGCCCTGCGCTTCAACGACCCGGCCGACGCCGAAGCCGTGGAACTCGCGCAGATCCTGGCGTCCTCCACCCCGGATGAGGCCACGGCGAAGATCACCGGTCTGGCCCCGGACCACCCGCTGTTCCCAGCCGTCGCCGCCCTGGTGGAAGAGGCCAAGGCCGCGGTCTGAACCGTCCCTGGACGCCGACGCCGGAACCCACGCGGGGTCCGGCGTCGTGTGTTGGGTGGCGGCATGCACCGCAGGATCCTTGACGGTCCGATGATAAATTGTTAGGCTCCCTAAATATGAACCCCAGTGAACCGTCCGACGCCGGGCTCATCGCCCTCGCCCAGGATTTCCGTGAAGCCCTCCGGCTCACCATCTACCTGGTCCGCCGCCTCGACGCCGACGGCGAGCTCAGCGCCGCCCAGCTCAGCACCCTCAAGATGCTGCTCGACGACGGCGTCCGGGTGGGCGAAATCGCACGGAACCTCGGTGTCAAGGTACCCAGCGCCACGGAGCAGATCATCAAGCTTGAACGCGCCGGACTGGCCAGGCGGGACGCGGATCCGGACGACTCACGTGCCGTGCGGGTGACGCTGACAGGGGAAGGCCGGACCGCCGTCGAACACGCCAACGCGCGCCGCAACGCCGTTATGGCCGGGATCCTGGCTTCGCTCTCGGATGGCGACCGTGCCGCCCTCGACGCAGCCTTGCCGGTGTTCGGCAAGATCAACGCTGCGCTGCACGCCTGACCCGGCGCCCGGCGGGAAACAGCGACGGCAGGCAGCCCCACAAGACTGCCTGCCGTGACGCGGGCCGGTTCCCGGACCGGCTAGTGGGCCGCTACTGCCGCGCCCGCCTCCTTGGCGACAGCCTTCGGGTCGGTGAGCTTCTTCTTGGGCAGGGCGAAGCTGACCAGGAACGCGATGCCGGTGAGCGCGGCGGCGGTGAGCATCACGGCGTCGATCGACTGGGCGAAACCCTCGGTGATGGGCCGGGTAAGCGTCGGGTTCGCCGCGTGCAGCCAGCTCGTGTCATTGAGTGAATCGTTGCTGGCGCCGCCCTTGAAGAAGTCGTAGAGCTTCGCATTCGCCGGGTCGGCGGCAACGGCGGGATCCTTCAGGACCTTGAGGAAGTCAGCGTTCTGCATGGCGTCCTTCATGCCGCTGGCGACCTTGTCCGCAGCGAGGCTGAACAGCATGGAGATGAACACTGCCGTGCCCACGGCGCCGCCCATGGAGCGGAAGAACGCGGCAGAGGAGGTCCCCACCCCCATGTCCTTGGCCGGCACGGAGACCTGCATCGCCAGGGTGAGCGGCTGCATGCAGAAGCCCAGGCCCAGGCCGAAGAACACGGCGATGGCTCCGGGGACCCAGAGCGGGGTGTCGGCGCCGAGCGAGAGGCCCATGACGACGGCGGCCCCGGTCAGGATGGCGGTGCCCAGGATGGGGAAGATCCGGTACGTGCCCGTCGCCGAGATGGTCCGGCCTGCCGTGATGGAGCCGAAGAGGATGCCTACCGTGAAGGTGATCATCATTAGGCCCGCCTCGGTGGGGGTGAGCCCCTTGACCAGCTGCAGGTACATCGGGAGCATCGCGATGGCCCCGAACATGCCGACGCCGATGATGAAGTTCAGCAGCGAGGACAGGCCGAAGGTGATGTTCCGGAAGAGCCGCAGCGGGATCAGGGCGTAGTCGCCGGCGCGCTTCTCGGCGAGCAGGAACGCGACGATGCCGACGACGCCGAGGCCGATGCACAGCAGTGAGCCGGCCGAGGCCCAGCCCCAGCTGCGGCCCTGTTCGGCTACCAGCAGCAGGGGCACGATCGCCAGCGTGATGGCGGCGGCGCCCCAGTAGTCGATCTTCTGCTTCTCGTGCTTGGCGGGCAGGTGCAGGTAGAGGAACACTACGGCCAGGGCGGCGAGGCCGATCGGCAGGTTGATGAAGAACACCCAGCGCCAGCCGTCGAAGCCCAGGATGTTGGCCGAGCCGGCGAAGGCGCCGCCGATGACCGGTCCCAGCACCGAGGAAATGCCGAACACGGACATGAAGTAGCCCTGGAACTTGGCGCGGTCCTTGAGGGCCACGATGTCCCCGATGATGGTCAGTGCGAGGGCCAGCAGGCCGCCGGCGCCCATGCCCTGGATGCCACGGGCGATGGCGAGTTCGGTCATGGAGTGGACCGACCCGGCATACAGCGAGCCGGCCAGGAAGATCAGGATCGCGGCGAGGTACAGCGGCCGGCGGCCGAAGATATCGCTGAGCTTGCCGTAGAGCGGGGTGCTTACGGTGGACGTGATGAGGTACGCCGTGGTGGCCCAGGCCTGCAGCGAGAGCCCGTCGAGGTCGTTGGCGATGGTGTAGATCGAGGTGGACACGATGGTCTGGTCCAGCGAGGACAGGAACATGCCGAGCATGAGTCCCACCATGACGGTGATGGTCTGACGGTGGGTCAGGACCTCTCCTGGCACGCGCATAGAGGTGGTTTTGGACATGACTGCTCCCAGGGGAAGTTTCTTTGGAATCAAGCTGATAGTTGCTTTCAGTAACTATGTTACGGGCTGCTTTGTTCCCGCTGCCACCTCCCCGGGCAGTAAGGCCTCAGCGTTCGACCAGGATCCCGTCCGGGTCGCACCAGATCATGACGCCGGGCCGGATTCCCACGCCGTCGATCTCCAGGTCCACGCCGCTCTCCCCGGCGCCGGCCTTGGCGCTCTTGCGCGGGTTGCTGCCGAGAGCCTTCACGCCCAGCGGCAATTCCGCGATCGCCGTCCGGTCCCGGATCGCGCCGTTGATAACGACGCCGGCCCAGCCGTTCGCGACGGCGCTCGCGGCGATCATGTCCCCCATCAGGGCCGTGCGGAGCGAGCCGCCGCCGTCGACCACGAGGACGGCGCCGTCGCCGGGGGTGGCCAGGGTGGCCTTGACCAGGGCGTTGTCCTCGAAGCACCGGATGGTCCGGACCGGGCCGCTGAAATGCGACCGCCCGCCCAGCGACTGGAACTGCAGCGCCACGGAGTCGAGCTCCGCGCCGCGTTCGTCGTAAAGATCGGCGGTATTGACGGCTGGTGCGGTCACTGGATTCTCCCTGCGTTGGAACTCGGTGGTCGGTGTCGATCCCCACGATAGCCCGGCCCGGGCTGATTCAGCAGTCCGCTGAGTGGCCGCTTTTGGCGGACTGCAGGCCCCGCCAGCCACCCCCGGTGCCGCCGTTTGACTGGCTTCCGGCCCCCTGCTGTGGCGTATAGTTGACGGGAATTGCCGCGGCAGCGCTTGTGGGGGGAACCCTCCCGGCTGCCGAGAAAAAACGACCCCGGAACGCTGCTGATGCCTGAATTCCACTCAGATCTTCCACCGATGGCCCCTCCCCCCACGCTGCCCAGGCAACGGATCCGCTACACACGGATTCTCGAGGTTGCCGCCGGGTTCGCACGCAAAGGCCTCGACTCTGTCGTACTCTCCGAGGTGGCGGCCCGGGCCGACGTTCCGCTGGGGACGCTGTACCGCTATTTCCCCTCCGCCACCCAGCTGGTGCTGGCGCTTTACCGCAAGCAGCTCGGGGAGCTTCTGGCCGGCAGCCCGCAGGCCGCGGGACATGGCGCCGCGGGAGTCCACGCCCCGGGGGAGGTACCGGCCCACGCGCTGGCCGGGGCGGTGATGGAGATCTTCCACATGCGCCTCATGCAGCCCGCCGTGGAGCAGTCCCTGAACCGGGTGGTCTATGTGAAGGACACAGACACCACCCGGCTGCTCCGCGAGATCGACTCCATTGCCGAGAAGGCGGTGACCGCAGTGAGCGGCGACGCCGCCATCTCCCGGGTCCTGCTGCTGACGGTCACCGGTCTGGTCCAGGCGGTCCGCTGCCGCCGCTTGTCCCTCTTTGAGGCCGAGGAGGACCTCAAGAAGGCCTGCTCCTTGCTGTCGAAAGCCACCGAAGCCGCGTAACTGGTCTAGACCAGTGGCGATAAACTACCGGCCGGTAACCGCTTGTTTCGGTGATTTCACTCACTCAGGTTGTTGGATAAACGTTTCACCGTCGCCAACCCTGTGTCCCGCGACACGTCAGCCCGCCGCGGTTTTGTTTACCATTGCAGGACAAGCGCGGCCCGCCGCCAGCAGTACCCGGAGCTTTATCGCAGACCCGCCATCCATGGGGCCGCTGCGGACGTTCCCAGACCATCTTGAGCATGCCTGTGCTTGAGCTTCCATGAGCCTTAAGCCCACGATGAGCCCCAGGAGACAACGAAGTGTCCACTGAAACGACCATTCCCGCCAACACCATTTCCCCCGCAGAGCCGGCAGCCGTGCTCAGCGACGAGGAAATCTTCGCAGCCCACCAGGGCGGCAAGCTTTCGATTTCCAGCACCGTCCCGCTTGCCAGCAAGCGCGACCTGTCCATTGCCTACACGCCGGGCGTCGCCCAGGTCAGCCGGGCGATCCACGCCAACCCGGAGTTGGCCAAGACCCTCACCTGGGCCCAGCGCCTCGTCGTCGTCGTCAGTGACGGCACCGCCGTCCTGGGCCTCGGCGACATCGGCGCCAGCGCCTCGCTGCCCGTCATGGAGGGCAAGTCCGCCCTCTTCAAGGCCTTCGGCGAGCTGGACTCCATCCCGCTGGTGCTGAACACCACCGACGTCGACGAGATCGTCGAGACCCTGGTCCGGCTCCGCCCGAGCTTCGGCGCCGTCAACCTTGAGGATGTCTCGGCACCCCGTTGCTTCGAGCTGGAAGAAAAGCTGATCGAGGCGCTCGACTGCCCCGTCATGCATGATGACCAGCACGGCACCGCCGTCGTGGTCCTCGCCGCACTGACCGGCGCCGCGAAGGTGACCGGACGTGAACTCGAGAAGCTGCGCGTTGTGGTCTCCGGCGCCGGCGCGGCCGGTATCGCCGTCGCCCAGATGCTCCTGACGGCCGGCATCACGGACGTGGTCCTGCTGGACTCACGCGGCGTCATCAACAGCGACCGCGCGGACATCGCCGCCGACCGGGCCAGCAAGAAGGCCGAGCTGGCCCGGCTCGGCAACCCGCGCGGCGTCTCCGGCGGCCCCGCCGAGGCGCTGCTCGGCGCCGACGTCTTCATCGGTGTCTCCTCCTCCAAGCTGGACGAGGAGCACCTCAAGCTCATGAGCCAGGACTCGATCGTCTTCGCGCTGTCCAACCCGGACCCCGAAGTCCTGCCGGAGGTCGCACGCAAGTACGCGGCCGTCGTTGCGACCGGGCGCAGCGACTTCCCGAACCAGATCAACAACGTCCTGGCGTTCCCGGGCATTTTCCGTGGAGCCCTCGACGCCGGCGCCCGCCGGATCACCCCGGCCATGAAGCTGGCCGCCGCCCGCGCCATCGCGGCACTGGCGGAAGATGCACTCTCCGCCGAGTACATCGTGCCCAGCCCGCTGGACCCCCGCGTGGCTCCGGCAGTGGCTGCGGCCGTCGCCGCGGCGGTCGAAGCGGAATAGTCCACCGCGCAACGCCGGCCGGTCAGCGGCCGGCCGGATAGACGACGACGGCGGGGCCTTCTTGGGGGAGGCTCCGCCGCCGGTCTTTAACCCGTGGCCCAAGCGGCTCCGCCCCGCCGGACCCGGCCGGACCATAGACTGGGGCGATGAACCCGCAGGCCATCGTGACGATCCTCTGCGGCCTCGCCATCCTCGTGGGGGTGGCCGGGACGATCATCCCCGTCCTTCCGGGCAGCATCGTGATCGGCTTGAGCCTGCTGGCCTGGGCCCTCTGGGGCGGCGCCGGAACCACCGGCTGGGTCGTGTTCGGCGTCGGCATGGTCTTCGTGCTGGCCGGGATGGCTTCCAGCGCGGTGCTCACCGGCCGGAAACTCAAACAGCACAACATCCCCAGCCGCTCCGTCCTTGCCGGGCTGGTCCTGGGCACGATCGGAATGCTCATCATCCCCGTGCTGGGACTCGTTATCGGCTTTGCCGCCGGACTGCTGGCCAGTGAATTCCACCGCACCCGCACCTTCCGGGGCGCCGTGGCCTCCAGTTGGGCCGCGCTGAAGGCCACCGGGCTGGGGATGATCGTCGAGTTCGGGCTGGCCTGCCTCGCCGCGAGCACCTGGCTGATCGGCGTCTGGGTGGCGGCGGCCTCCTGAGACCGCCCCCCGCCCTACTACCATTGGGGGCATGACCTCCGGAGCCCCAGAATCCGCACCCCACCAGGTCCTGTACCGCGACACCCGTGACCTCACGCCCTTCCGCAAGGCGGTGGTGCGGACGCCCGTGCGTGGGCTGGCCGATGGCGTGGGCGGCCTGGTCTCCGGCGTCCTGGGCGGACGGATCCGCGGCAGCCTGGCCGTGGAGGGCCCGGTTCCCCGGCTGGGCCGGATGCCGGGCAAGGCGGCCAAAGCCGTGCACGGTGCCGTCTTCGGCGGCGCCGATCCGGACCGGCTGATCGCCCTCGCCCGCGCCTTCCCTGGCTGGGCCGGGCTCTGCCACCTCATGGCAGGGCTGCTGGCCTACTCGCAGGGCAGCCACCTGCGTGCCTCCGAACTGCTCCAGCGTGGCCTGCTGACGAGGAACGACGACGACGCCAACCGCTATGCCTCCGTCTTCCTTCCCGGGGTGCTCACCCGCGTCCAAGTCGCCGAACGGATCGAGGTCCCGGTGCTGTTCAGCGAGGAGGCGGTGTTCCTGGCCCTGTCCCACGCGTTGCGCGAGACCGGGCAGACGGAGGCGGCGCTGGCGGCGCTGACTGGGCTGCCGCCGTCGTTGCCGCTCGCGCTGGCGCGCTGTTCGCTGGCGGCCTTGCTGAGGCGCGATGCCGAGGTGGCGGCGGATACCGAGGGGCTGCTCAACGGCGACGACCTTTCGGCGGCGCTGCTGCTGGTGCGGGCCCGCTCGCTGCGGAAAGTCGGGGACTACGACGGTGCGCGGTCCGCGCTGCAGGAGGTCCTGCGCCGCCGGAAGACTGACTTTTCGCTGCGCAATGATGCACTGACGGACCGTGCGTTGCTCCTGCTGGACACCGGACGGAAGTCCCTGGATCCACGGGAGTGGCAGCGCCGGAAACCGGCCGAGCTGGAAACCGTGAAGGCGCTCAGGAAGGACGCGGAACTGCACGAACTCTGGGACCGGGAATACGGCCAGGCCGACGGCGGCTGACGGCTTGCGGGGCCCCGGCACAGGGGGTACAAACAAGGCATGAGAGATGCAGCGGCATGCTGGATGCAGCATTACATCACGGCATGGACGTCGAACGATCCGGAGGATATCCGGGCGCTGTTCACCGAGGACGCCGTCTACGCGACCAGCCCGCACGAACCCGAGCCATGGACCGGCCGGGAGCGGATCGTGGAACACTGGCTCGCGAGCCGGGATGAGCCCGACGACTGGACCTTCGAGTGGAAGCTGCTGGGGGTTGATGGCGGCCGTGCCTTCGTCCAGGGCAACACCAGCTACCGGGGGACCGGGCGCAGCTACGACAACCTCTGGATCATCCAGCTCGCCGGGGATGGACGAGCCTCGTCCTTCACCGAGTGGTACATGCAGCGCAAGTAGCGGCAGCGGCCTCCGGAATCAGCCGCGCAGGACGGCGGCGCTCAGCACCGGAATGAGCTGTTCTGACAGCAGCACGGCACCGAGTGCGAGCATGATGACTCCGCTGGCCAGCGTGACCCGGCGGGCGGCCCCGGGCCGGGACTGCAGCAGCTTCCGCGCCAGGAGTGCCACGCAGCTGTAGATGACCGCCACGAGGAGGACGAAGGTCAGGCCCAGCAGCCCGGACTGGACCGGGACCGGAAGCGCGGCCTCGGGGCTGACGAACTGCGGGACCAAGGCGATAAAGAACAGCAGGCCCTTCGGGTTGATCCCGCTGGTGCCCATCCCCTGCAGGAAGATCCGGAACTGGTTCGACGGCGACGGCGCGGCCCCGGTGGTCCCAGCGCCGGGCCCGCCGGCTTCGCCGGCGTTGAAGCTGGCCCCGCGCCAGGACCGGAGGGTGGCGACGCCGAGCCAGATCAGGTACGCGGCACCGGCGACGGTCAGCCAGCCAAGGACGCCGGGCATGTTCGTGAGCAGGGCGGCGAGCCCGGCGACCATGAGCACCGTGTGGACGACGTAGCCGCCGCAGAGCCCGGCCACGGCGGGGACGAAGCTGCGCTCCTTCAGCCCGGCTGCGATGGAGTAGGCCCAGTCGACGCCCGGGGTGCAGGCCAGGGCGACGGCAACCGCGATAAAGGCGAGGAAAAGCTGGGTGTTCACGGCGGACTCCTGTTGCGCGGGTACCCCCGGCGGGTACAGGAGTAACTCTAGGAAATTTCGCGCCAGAAGTGTTCCCTGATTTAGCGGGGAAATACCGGGTCTGGGTAAAATTATTGCGTGATTGACGCCGTCGACAGAAATATTTTGCGCTACCTCAAAGAGGACGGGCGGATGACTGCCACCGCGCTCGCCGCGAAGGTGGGCCTCACCGTGGCGCCCTGCCATCGGCGGCTGCGGGATCTGGAGGCCTCGGGCGTCATCCGGGGCTACCGCGCGGACATCGATCCGTCCGCCGTCGGGCTCGGTTTCGAGGCGATCGTGTTCGTCACGCTCCGGCAGGTGGACCGGGCCACGATGGAGATCTTCGAGAACCGGGTCGCGGACAATCCGAACATCGTGGAGGCGCAGCGGCTGTTCGGCTCGCCGGACTACCTGCTCAAGGTCATCGCGGAGGACCTGCCGGCCTACCAGCGGTTCTACGACAGCGAACTGACGTCCCTGCCCGGCGTCGAACGCCTGACCTCAACGCTGGTGATGAAGAACCTGAAAGCCAACACCGGCCCGCCGGTCTGAATCCGCTACCGTGTGGCGGGCTCAGGTGTCCAGCAGCCCCGTGGTCCGGTACGGGATGACCTCGCGCAGGAACATGCTCGTGGACGTCCGTACGATCCCCGGGCACAGCCGGATCTCTTCGGAAACCCGGTACAGGTCGTCCGGGCTCCTGGCCACCACACGGATCAGCAGGTCGGTATCGCCGGCCGGCGCATGGCATTCGAGCACCTCCGGGATGTTCCGCAGGGCGGCGATGGCCTCATTCAGGTGGCTCTGGTCCAGTTCGGCGCTCACCGCCGCCGCCACGCCCCGGCCCAGCGCGGACGGCAGCACCCGGCTGCTGTTCGGGCGCAGGGCGCCCGACGCCGTCATCCGCTCCAGGCGCGACTGCACGGTGCCGCGTGCGAGCCCCAGCTTCTGGGCCAGCACCATGATCGGCACCCGGGGGTCCGCATCGAGGGCGACGAGGATCCGCCGGTCCGTCGGGTCGAGTTCCTGCAAAATGACCACTTCCTGTCCGTTGGCATGGCTGGTATTGGTCAGATTGACCAGTGCAGTGGAAGTCTGTTGCACCAACTGTAGGGCTTCTGTTGAAATGGTGACAACAAGGGACGCTGGCCACCGCCGGATCCCAACGGCTACAGGCACCCCGGCACACCACCCGGACCCTCGATCAGGCTTCCCGCAAGGAACCCGCCGCTGATTGACTCTTGTTCACGCATCGTCACTCCGCACAATATTTTCCGCACTCCACTGGCAAGAGCCCCTGAGCCACCGACGTCGGTTTTTCCGAAGTCATCGGTAGCTGAGGGGCTCTTGTCTTGCTGCTGTCCTGCCGGGAATAGGGTGGTGCCATGACGTCTGCAGGCCGCTTTGCCCCCAGCCCCTCCGGCGAACTCCACGTGGGCAACCTCCGGACGGCCATCCTCGCGTGGCTCTTTGCCCGGTCCACCGGCCGGCGGTTCCTGATGCGGGTGGAGGACCTGGACCGTGCCCGGGCCGGCGCCGAGGCGGAGCAGCTCCGCGATCTGGCGGCGATCGGCGTGAGTTGGGACGGCGGCGTCGTACGCCAGACGGACCGGGAGCCGCTGTACTCGGAAGCGATCGGCCGGCTGGCGGCGGCGGGCCTGACGTATGAGTGCTTCTGCACGCGCCGGGAAATCCAGGAGGCCCCCTCCGCGCCGCATGCGCCGCAGGGCGCCTATCCGGGCACCTGCCGCGGCCTCTCCGCCGTCGAACGCGAGGCCAAACGCGCCGCCCGGCCCGCGGCGATCCGGCTCCGATCCGGGGTGACTGCAGCGACGGTGCAGGATGTGCTGCACGGAAGCTACACCGGAATCGTGGATGACTTCGTGCTCCGGCGCAACGACGGCGTGACGGCCTATAACCTGGCCGTGGTGGTGGACGACGCCGCGCAGGGCATCGACCAGGTGGTCCGGGGCGAGGACCTGCTGCCCTCCACGCCCCGGCAGGCCTACCTTGCGGCCCTATTGGATATTCCGGTCCCGGAATATGCGCATGTTCCGCTGGTGCTGAACGCCGACGGCGCCCGGCTGGCCAAGCGGGATGGCGCCGTGACGCTCGCCGACCTGGCGTCGGCCGGCGTGCCGGTGGACCAGGTGCGGGACAGGCTGCTGGCCTCCCTCGGGCTGCCGGCCGGGCCGCTGGAGCGGGCGCTTGCCGTTTTTGACCCTGCCGCGCTGCCGCGGGAACCCTGGGTGTGGCCGCAGATGCACGGGCGCGGCGCGTAGGCTGGGAGGATGTCAGAACCAGAATTCTTGGAAGCAAGCTCTCCTGAGCCACAGTCCACTCAGCCCCGCTTCACCGTTGAGACGGCCAAGGTCCTGGCCGAGGTGGCGCACAACCGGCAGAAGGACAAGCTCAAGCGGCCCTACCGCGAGCACGTGCTGGCGGTGGGCGATGCGCTGGCTGACTTCGACGATGACATCCGGATTGCCGGCTACCTGCATGACATCGCCGAGGACACCCCGATGACGCGGCAGGCGCTGCTGGACATGGGCGTTTCCGACCGTGCCGTGGGCATCATCGAGCGCGTCACGAAGCGCTTCCACGAGAACCCCGACGATTACCAGGCCGGCATCCGCTACATCGCCGAGGACCACGACGCCAGCCTGGTGAAGATCGCGGACAACGCGCACAATTCACTGCCCGGACGGGTCAAGGCGCTGGCGGAGAAGTGGCCGGACAAGCCGCCGGTCACCCGCTACGACGACGCCCGCCCGGTGCTCTACGCCGCCGTTCCCGTGGAGGAAACCCGGAAGATCCTTGCCCGGGTTAATCCGTGGCTGCTCGAGGAACTCGACGACATGCTCGACGAGGCGGACGACACCGACTACGAGAACCTGTCCTACGAACCTGTAGCGGAGGACGATGCGCCGGTCGAACGCCCTTCCGGGGGCTTGGGGACCGCGGACGCCGAACAGGACTGACTGCCTGCCTGCCAACGCGGGGTCATTTGGCGCCCATCCCGGGGCCCATCATGGGCCGTAGCTGACCCCGCGTTATGGTTGCCCGCCACAGAAGGGCTATATAGACGAGGTCAAAGACGCTGCAGAGGGCGCCGACGCCGAGGATGAGCGGCGAATTCCCGTACCAGCCGAAGACGATGGTGGGCGCCAGCGTCCCGATCCACTTCGCGACGCCGATCAGCAGCGACTGCCCCCGGAGTCCGCCGCGGGCCGCGAACATCGCGATGAACAGCCCGGACATCAGGAGGTTCTGCAGGAACGCCGCATACCGGGACGCCTCCTCCCAGCCGAACGCCGCCACGAACAGCAGTTGCACGGCGAACGATGTGACGCCCAGCAGGAGCGTCCAGCCGATGAAGAGCCTCCGCGTCACCCAGTCCGGCAGCTCGGATCTGCCGAACCTGAGGAAGGTATACACAATCACGACGTCGGCCAGCCCCCACACGATGTTGAAAACGCCCTGGACGGAGATTCCGGTGGCGACGGAGCGTACGGCGTAGATGGCTTCCCAGGCGAAATTCAGCCACAGCGCGGCGGCAGGGATCGCGTAGCTCTTGTCCCTGAATCCAACCCTGATGGCGTCGGCGTACACCACGGTCCAGGCGACGCCGCTGAGAATCGTCAAGAAGAGGGTCAAGGGTGCCTCCCGGGCTCAGGATTGAATGCAACGCGGGGTCACCTAGCGCCGATCCCGGGGCCCGACATGGGCCGTATCTGACCCCGCGTTGCTTTTGAGGTGCGGCTACACCCGGCCCAGGGCGTCGATGTCCTCGAGGAATTGCTCGTGGACCTCGTCGCTCACCGTGGTGCGGGTGTCACCAATCGCGTCCAGGTAATCCTGGGTTGCCGGGCCCTTCCGGACGGCCTCACGGACGGAGACGCTGCCGCTCGAAGCCGCGCCGCCGTCGTCGTACACCGCCTTTTCCAAGGCCCGCTGGGAGGCGCTCCGGGCCGCGTACTCGATGTCCGCGGGGGAGAAGCCCTCGGTGCGGTCCACCAGCAGCTCCACATCCACGTCGTCCACCACGGTGGCGGGGATGAAGCGCTGCCACATGGCCTCGCGGGCCTGGCGGTCGGGCAGGCCGATGGGAATCACGTAGTCGAACCGGCCGTGGCGCAGGAACGCTGTGTCCAGGGCCCGGATGAAGTTGGTGGCGCAGACCAGCAGGCGGCCGGGCTGTTCGCGGAACGCCGGAATGATCTTGAGCAGCTCGTTGGTGACGCCCTGCAGCGGCGACGGCGGTTCGCCCGAACGCTGCGCGGCGATCTCCTCCACCTCGTCGATGAACACGACGGCGTGCTCCAGCTCGGCAATCTCCAGGAACGTCTCGCGCAGCGCGCCGGCCAGGCCCTTGGGGTCGGAGGCCAGCCGGGACGGGAATACCTCCACGAACGGCCACTCCAGCCGGGAGGCGATCGCCTTCGCGAAGGTCGTCTTGCCGGTGCCGGGAGGACCGAAGAGGACGACGGCGCGCGGCGGCACCACGCCGTATTCATCGGCGAGATCGGCCTCGGCCAGCGGCAGCACGAGGCGCCGTTCCAGCAGTTCCTTTTCCTTGCGCATGCCCGCCACGTTTTCCCAGAGGTCGCGGGCCAGGATCCGGCCGCCCAGCTGGCCCAGCGGTTCGAGCTCCTGCCGCTGGACCGGGATCTTGCGTTCGAAGTAGCGCAGGTTTTTCTTGAGCACGAAGCCGCGGCCCAGGAAGGCCTCCACTCGGGTTTCGGATTCGGGCATCAGCGCGGAGAGCTTGTTCAGCCCGTGCGGGGCCATCCGGTTTTCGACGGCGGCCAGCAGCGAGGTGCCGATCCCGCGGCCGCGGAACTCGGGGAGCGTGGCCAGGAAGACGATCCAGCCCTGGTCATGGGCGGCGCGTCCGACGGCGGCACCCACCACCTGATCGCCCTGCACCGCGACGACGGCGTGGTCCTTCTCGCAGGAGGCGAGGACCTCCGAAAGCGCGTAGACCGGCTCCACGTTCGTGGCCTTGAGGGATTCCCAGAGGTGCAGGATGCCGTCGAGGTCGGCCGAATGAAAATCCCTGATCCGCCAGGTGGTCATGAGGTGTCTCCCGTATGGTTCGTCGCTGAGCCGGTGTGAGCTTGTCTGTTGAGCTTATGCGAACAGCTTTGTTGAGAGGTTGCGGCGGCGTTGCATTACGCCGGCACGCGGCGGGCGAGGTTCTATTTGCCGCCGGGCGACCCTGCCGTGGGCCGGTTGGCCACGAGCGGGTACGGTCCGGTGAAGCCGTCGCGGACCGCGGCCAGTTCCAGCACACGCTCGCGGCAGAGCCGCCAGCCGAGCATCAGCAGCGGGATGATGACCACAAGCGAGGCGACGGTCCACGTGCCAACCGGTGAGTTGAAGGCCATCAGGACCAGCACCGCCAACAGGAAGGCCAGCGTGATCCAGCCGGTGACGGGCGCGCCGGGCATCCGGAAAGCCGGGCGCAACAGCTCGCCGCGTTTGGCCAGCCTGGCGAGCTGCATCTGGCACAGGACGATCATGCCCCACGTGCTGATGATGCCCAGGGATGCGACGTTCAGCACGATCTCGAACGCTTCAGCCGGAACCAGCGCGTTCAGCACCACGCCGAGAACCGCCACTGCCGCGGTGAGGGCGATACCGCCGTAGGGCACGCCCGCCTTGTTCATGCGTGCGGCGAATTTCGGGGCCGAGCCGGCGACGGACATGGAGCGCATGATGCGGCCGGTGGAGTACAGGCCGGCGTTCAGGGAGGACAGTGCCGCCGTGAGGACCACCAGGTTCATGATGGCGTCCGCGCCCTCCACTCCGATGGAGCCGAAGAACGTGACGAACGGGCTTTCGCCGGCCTTGTACGAGGTATAGGGGAGCAGGAGGGAGAGCAGTACCAGGGAACCGACGTAGAACACCGCGATCCGGACAACCACTGTGTTGATGGCCTTGGGCATGATCTTTTCCGGGTTTTCGGTTTCGCCGGCGGCGGTGCCGATCAGTTCGATCGAGGCGTAGGCGAACACCACACCCTGCATCACCACGATCGCGGGCAGGAAGCCATTGGGGAACATGCCGCCGTTGTCAGCGATGAGGCTGAAGCCCACCTGCTGTCCATCCACCGGGGTGCCGAAGAGGACGAAGTAGATGCCGACCAGCAGGAAGGTCACGAGGGCCACCACCTTGATGAGTGCGAACCAGAACTCGAGTTCGCCGAACACCTTGACGGAGATCAGGTTCAGGCCGAGCACCAGGAGCAGTGCGGTCAGCGCCCAGGTCCACTGCGGCACGTCGGCGATGGGCGCCCAGTATTTCTTGAAGAAATTCATGTAAAGCGCGACGGCGGTGATGTCCACGATCGCGGTCATGGCCCAGTTCAGCCAGTACAGCCAGCCGGTGACGAATGCGGCTTTCTCGCCGAAGAATTCACGGGCGTAGGAGACGAAGGAACCTGATGAGGGCCGGTGCATCACCAGCTCGCCGAGGGCGCGGAGGATCATGAAGGCGAAGAATCCGCATACTGCGTAGCTGATGACCAGGGCCGGGCCGGCTGCGGCCAGGCGGCCGCCGGCGCCCATGAAGAGCCCGGTGCCGATGGCGCCGCCGATCGCGATCATCTGGACCTGGCGGGGTTTGAGGCCCTTGTGGTAGCCCTCATCCTCGACATGGAGGGTGGCTTCGGAGGCATGGGCATGCGCCGGAATGGTGTGGTCGGTAAGGGCCGGTTTCTGCATGGCGGCCGCTTGCTGCTGTGTCATACGAATCCTTTGTCTACTTGCTCAGGTTGGCCAGGCGCTGCGGGCTGAGGAGGTCTTCGAGCTGCTCGGCGGTGAGCAGCCCGTGTTCGAGCACGAGCTCCGCAACGCCCTTGCCGGTGGCGAGCGCTTCCTGCGCGATGGCCGTGGCCGTGGCGTAGCCAAGTCGGGGGTTCAGTGCGGTGACGAGGCCGATTGACTGTTCCACCGTGAGGCGGAGGTGCTCGGTGTTGGCGGTGATGCCCCGGACGCAGCGGGCCGTCAGGGTGCGGCAGGCGGCTTCCAGGTGGGAGATGCTCTTGTGGAGGGAATGGACGATGATCGGTTCGAACGCGTTGAGCTGGAGCTGCCCGGCTTCGGCGGCCATGGTGATGGTGACGTCATTGCCGATGACCTCATAGGCCACCTGGCTCACCACCTCCGGGATCACCGGGTTGATCTTGCCGGGCATGATGGAGGAGCCGGACTGCACGGCGGGCAGGTTGATTTCGCCGAAGCCGGCCCGCGGGCCGGAGGAGAGAAGCCGGAGGTCGTTGCAGATCTTGGACAGCTTCACAGCCACGCGCTTGAGCACCCCGGAGAGGTGCACGAAGGCGCCCACGTCCTGGGTGGCCTCGATCAGGTCCGCAGCGGTGACCAGGGGCAGGCCGGTGATATCGGCCAGGTGCCGGCAGGCCGCCTCGGCATACCCGGCGGGAGCGTTCAGCCCGGTGCCGATCGCCGTGGCACCCAGGTTGATCTCGTGGATGAGCAGGTCCGCCTCGGCCAGCCGCAGCCGGTCCTCGCCGATGGTCACGGCGTAGCTGCCGAACTCCTGGCCCAGGGTCATGGGCACGGCGTCCTGCAGTTGCGTGCGTCCCATCTTCACCACGGTGCGGAACTCCACGGCCTTGGCGGCGAAGGCCTCCTCCAGTTCGGTGAGGGCCTCCAACAGTTCCCGGGCGGCGAAGATGGTGCCCAGCTTCACCGCCGTCGGGTAGACGTCGTTGGTGGACTGGCTGAGGTTTACGTGGTCGTTCGGGTGCAGCCGTGCGTAGTCGCCCTTCGGGCGGCCCAGGATTTCCAGGGCCCGGTTGGCGATGACCTCGTTCGCGTTCATGTTCGAGGACGTCCCGGCGCCGCCTTGGATGACGTCCACCACGAACTGCTCGCTGAGCTTGCCGCTCAGCACATCCATGCAGGCGTCCTCGATCGCCTGGGCGCGCTCGGCGTCCAGGAGCCCGAGCTCGCGGTTGGTGCGGGCTGCCGCCATCTTGACGGCGGCCAGCCCGCGGACCAGGTACATGTTGGAGGACAGCGGCTGACCGGTGATGGGGAAGTTTTCCACGGCGCGGAGTGTGTGGACACCCCAGTACGCGTCGGCGGGCACATCGCGGTCCCCGAGCAGATCGTGCTCGGAGCGAAAATCCATGCGGGTAGTGATGCTGGCAGCGGCGGCAGTCATGGGTGTCCTCAATGGGATTCGGGTGTGGTGGTAGTGAGAAAATCGGTGGGCTGAAGTTGCCCCACGGGGCGGCCACCGGCCAGGACGGTCTGGGCGGCGATTCGTGCGAGCGGCGCGGTGTCGACGTCGAGCGCCTCAAGTGCACGGATGGTGACGGGCATGCGGGCGCGGTCGCCGCCGTCGGAAATCTTCAGCGCGACGGCGCGCCCGTCCGGCAGTCCGACCAGCTGCACGCCTTCGAAGCCGTCCTTGGCCAGCAGACCGGGCACCAGGCGCATCAGTTCGGTAACGTCCCGCCCTTCTCCGGCCACCATCTCCGGATACTGGCGCATCGCTTGCGCGACGGCGGCCTCCGGGCTTTCGGCTGTGGCGTCGCCGCCGCTCGTTTGGGCAGCAGCCAGGCGTCCGAAGGCGCGGGCCATGCCGCGAAGCGTCAGGGCGAAGAGCGGGGTGCCGCAGCCGTCGGTGGTGATGCGGGACGGGTCCTCGCCGGTGAGTTCGCGGACGGTCCCGGCCACGAGCTGCTGCAGGGGGTGTGCTGGGTCGAGGTATCCCCGCACCGGCCAGCCGTTGATGACGCACGTGGCGGCCATGGAGGCGTGCTTTCCCGAGCAGTTCTGGGTCAGTTGCGTGGGCACGCCGCCGCCCCGCAGCCATTCCTCGCGCTCGCTGGGGCCGTAGGGGAGATCGGTGCTGTTTTGGAGGTCTGCTGCCGTGAGGCCGTGGATCTGAAGGATCCGGGCGGCGCCGTCGCGGTGCATGGCCGCGCCGGAATGGCTGGCAGCGGTGAGAGCCAGGAGGTCCGCAGGCAGGTCCAGCCCCGCCCGGACCATGGCCACGGCCTGCAGCGGCTTGAGCGCGGAGCGCGGGTAGAAGGGCGCCAGGGGGTCGCCGGCGGAGAGCAGGGTGCGGGTGCCCGATGCTTCCCCCGCGGTGGCGATCAGTGAACCGTAATGGATGCTTTCAACGAGTCCGCCGCGGGTCTGGGCGGCCAGGGGAACGTGCCGCGGGAGGCGGCCGAGCTCCCGGTTGGGGGCGTTTTCGGCTAAGGCAGGGAGGGACATGGAATCCTTGTGGTGGTGACTGGGCGCTGGCGGTGATCGGGCGCTGGTTACTCGCTGAGGATGGAATCGAGGGCCACGCCCACGGCATGGAGGTGCTCGCTCATGGCGGCGCGGGCGTCGGCGGCATTGCCCGCTTCGATGGCCTGCAGGATGCGCTGGTGTTCGTGGTCCGACGCGAGCTGGCGGTCGGTCACCAGGTTCAGCGTTTCGGACTGGTGCGCCAGGGCATCGCGGATGTCCGCCACGACGCTTTCGAATACCTTGTTGCCGCTGGCCCGGGCGATCGCTGCGTGGAAGCTGGAATCGAGGGTGACCCAGGCTTCCGGATCGGACTCCACCGCCATGGAGGCCACCATGCTTCGCAGGGTGTCCAGGTCCTCGGCGGATCGGCGTTCGGCTGCCAGGCCTGCGGCAGGGATTTCGATGTGCGGGCGCGCCTCGGTGAGGTCCCGGGCAGAGAACTGGCCGAGCACAAGGTCATTGGCCACTTGGTTGGCGACGACGAACGTCCCCTTGCCCGTCCTCGTGACTGTCAGGCCCAGCGCGTTGCAGGACCGCAGCGCCTCACGGACCACGGAGCGGCTGACGCCGTACTGCTGTGCAAGCGCGGCCTCGGAGCTGAGCTTGGCGCTAACGGCTACCCTGCCGCTTTCGATGTCGCCGCGAATGGCGTTGAAAACGGCCTCGGCGGCGCTGAGGCGGGCAAGCGGAGTGATGGTTCCTTCGCTTTGATATCCGGCTGTCCGGCTGTCTGACAGGTTCACGCAACTAATATGGCATGGATCACACTATGGTGTCAACACCTTTATTGATTCAGGCCAGTCAGGCAGGGGGTTGATGTATGAAAGAATCTGCGTATAGATGCATATATGTAAATTGGTTTGGACAGCCCGCACGTGGAACTGGCCGTTGAGGTGTTCGCCATGCTGCCTGACGCCACCCGGGTCAGGCTGATACGGGCGTTGGGGGAGGGCGAGATGCCGGTCAACGCCTGGCCGAGAGGGTCGGGAAGCCGGCTACTGTGGCGATGATCGCGCTTTCGGCGATCGTGGCCGCCGTCGAATCCATCCGCCGCCTGTTCGAACCCCAACCGGTCCAGAACCTCGGCTGGGTGTTTGCGGCCGGGCTGCTCGGTTTTGCCGGGAACGAGCTTGTGGCGGTCTACCGGATCCGCGTCGGCCGCCGGATCGGCTCCCCGGCGCTCGTGGCCGACGGCGTCCATGCCCGGACGGACGGTTTCACCTCCCTGGCGGTGGTGGCCGGGGTCGTCGGCGTCTGGCTGGGTTTCCCGCTCGCGGATCCTATTGTGGGCCTGCTGATCTCCGCCGCCATCGTGGTCCTGCTGTGGGGCGCCATGCGCGACGTCGGGCGCCGGTTGATGGACGGCGTCGATCCTGAGCTGAGCGACAGGCTCGCCGCCGTCGTCCGGGAACACTCGCTGGGCGGGGGAAGCTCGCGGCTGCGCTGGTCCGGGCACCGGCTCCACGCCGAGATCACCGTCCCCATCGCCCCTGACTCCCGGCTGGCGGAGCTTGCCTCGCTGGCCCCCAAGCTGGAGGAGGGCGCGAGGGCCGCGCTTCCGCACCTCGACTCGGTGACGGTGGTGCCCGCCGTGACGCGTCCCCCTCAGCCCATCTGACACGTACTTAGGGCCGTTTTCAGGGTTCAAAACGGCCCCAGCTGCGAGTCAGCCGGTTCAGATCCCCAGCGTCGCCAGGCTCTGCCGGAGCGTTTCCGCCGAGTGGTGCAGGGACACGATCTCGCCGTCGTCCATGGGCGTTTCCAGAACCAGACGGACTCCGCCGTGCCCCACGATGCTCGGCAGGGACAGGGCCACTCCTGAAATCCCGTACTGGCCGCTGAGAACGGTGGAGACCGGAAGGACCGCGTTCTCGGAGCGCAGCAGCGCCTCCGCAATGCGCGCGCCGGACAGGCCGATCGCATAGTTGGTGGCGCCCTTGCCGGCGATGACCTTGTAGGCAGCCTGCGTCACTTCCAAGGCGGTCTCGGCAAGGGACTCGGGGGTGAAGATGCGCTGGCCCTCCACTTTCCAGTCACGGATCGGGACCGTGCCGATCGTGGCGCCGGACCAGATGGGAAACTCCGTGTCACCGTGCTCGCCCACCATGCTGGCGTGGACGCTGGTGAGCGAGACGCCGGCCCGCCGAGCCAGGAGCCAGCGCAGCCGGGAGGTATCCAGCACGGTGCCGGAGGAGAAGATGCGGGAGGCCGGCAGCCCGGAGATCTTCTGGGCCGCGACGGTCAGCACGTCGCAGGGGTTGGTGACCAGCACATAGACGGCGTCCGGGGCATGGGTGAGCAGCCGCGGCATAAGCTGTTCGAGGATGCGGACGTTCGTGCCGGCCAGGTCCAGGCGTGTCTGGCCCGGCGCCTGTTTCGCGCCGGCCGTGATGACGACGACGTCGGCGCCGTCCGTCGCGGCGATGTCCCCGCCACCGGTGACCGTCGCCGCAGCCGCGGCGAACTGGGTCCCGTGGGCGAGGTCCAGCACCTCGGCATCGGCCTTGGTGGCGTTCACGTCGTACAGGGCGACGTGGCTGGCCGAGCCGCGGATCAGGGCGGCGTAGGCGAGGGAGGTGCCGACGCTGCCGGCGCCGACGATCGCCAGCTTCGATCCGGAATTCTCGGACATGGGTTTCCTCTTCCCTTCAGTCTCGCGGCAGAACGGCAGAATCCGGCGTTACGGTGCCCGCGGTTTCCCCGCCGTCGATGACGAATTCGGCGCCCGTAACAAAACTGGACTCGTCCCCGGCCAGATACACCACGAGGTCTGCAACGTCTCCCGGCTGGCCGATCCGGTGCAACGGGACATGCCCGGTGTCAAATGTCATGCCATCCGTCATGGGTGTCTGGATGACCCCCGGGTGCACGGAGTTGACCCGGATTCCGGAACCACCCAGGTCCAGGGCCGCGCTCTTGGTCAGGCCGCGGACCCCGAACTTTGACGCCGTATACCCGGAGAGCTGTTCGTATCCGCGCAGCCCCGCGATCGAGGAGATGTTGATGATGGATGCGGCGCCTGCCCGGGCCAGCGCGGGCGCGGCGGCCTTGATGCCGTTGAAGACGCCCGTGAGGTTCACATCGAGGATCCGGGACCACTGCTCGTAGGCGTACTCGTCGATCCGGCCGAAGTTCACGATGCCGGCATTGTTGACCAGGATGCTGAGGCGACCGAATGCGGTCACGGCCTCGTTCACCGCCTGCTCCCAGTCGGCAGGTTTCGTCACGTCCAGATGCACGTAGCGGACGCCGTCGCCGAGCTGTGACGCCAGCTTCCCGCCGTCCTCGTCCAGGACATCCCCGACGACGACTTTCGCGCCTTCGCTGAGCATGCGTCCGGCGATGGCGGCTCCGATGCCACGGGCACCGCCGCTGATGAGGCCTACTTTGCCATCCAACCGTCCCATGGCTTTGTCCTTCCGATCCGGAGCAGTCCGCGACGGGGCATCCGTTTTGGAAGCGGGCTCTCCCTCAAGCATCCTCATGCGGAACGCGGGTGTGGAGGGCCGTTGGACCCTATGTGGATATCTCCCGCTCGCCGGTACGAACGTACCGGAATGGCCCTATGCGCAGCCGGTGTCGGGGTCTAGACTGGATTTCCAGGAAGAACGGCACGTTCGTGCCTACTTTGTTGAGCAGCGAGAAGGGGGGATCATGACGGCGGAATCATTCCCGGACCGGCTGGCGGCCGAGGTCCGCGCGCGCCGCGGGAGGCTGCGGCTGAGCCAGCGGGACCTCGCCGAACTCGCCGGGGTGTCCGAGCGCTTCGTGAGGTTTGTCGAGCAGGGCAAGCGCAGCGTCCAGCTTGACTCGCTGCTGGCGCTCCTGGACACGCTCGGGCTCGAACTGCGGCTGGGAACCCGGACCAGTTCCGCCGCCCGGGCGCTTGAAGGCGCGGCGCCCGACGGCGGGCATCCCGCCGTCGAACTCCAAAAACCCGAAGCGCCCCGGCCATGACGCGCCGGGTAGCGGACGTCTACAAAGCCGGCGTGCTGGCGGCGCGGCTGGAGCGGCACGGCGGCGGCACGAGGTTCAGCTACCTGCCGGCGTATCTCGCGGCGGGCGGGCGGGCCGTCGCGAGTTCCCTGCCGCTGACCGCGGAGCCGGTGTTCTCCGCGGCAGGCGCCGCGCCGCCCTATTTCACCGGGCTGCTGCCGGAGGGGCGGCGGCTGAACGCGCTGCGCCGTTCGGTGAAGACCAGCGTCGATGACGAGCTCTCGCTGCTGATCGCGGCCGGCGCCAATCCCGTGGGTGACGTGCAGATCGTGGGCCACGGCGAGAAGCTGGATCCGGACGAGCATGCCGTGCAGCTGGATCCCAAGAGGCCCGTGGATTTCGACGCGCTGCTGGGGGATTCGGGCCTGATCGACCCGGTGGCGCTCGCCGGGGTGCAGGACAAACTCTCCGCCGGGATGATCTCGATGCCGGTGGCGCGGGCAGGCCGGCGGTTCATCCTCAAGCTCAATGCCCCGGAGTTCCCGCACGTGGTGGAGAACGAGTTCGTCATGTTCCGCTATGCGGCGAAGTTGCGGATTCCGCTGAGCCGGGTGCAGCTGATCCGCGACGTTGCGGGCCGGACAGGGTTGCTGGTGGAGCGCTTCGACCGTATTCCTGCTAGGGAATATACGGCGGGCGGGGCGCCGGATGCGGTGCTGCGGCTCGCCGTCGAGGACGGGGCGCAGGTGCTGGGGCTTTACCCGGCGGACAAGTACAACGTGGGGTACGGGCAGCTGTGCCGGGCGCTGGCGGCATATTGCGCGGCGCCGCTGCCGGCGCTGCGGAACCTGGCTATCCAGGCGGTGTTTGCGTGGCTGAGCGGCAACGGGGACCTGCATGCGAAGAACGTGTCCATGGTACAGCAGCCGTCGGGGGAGTGGTCCATTGCCCCGGTGTACGACATCCCCTCCACCGTGGTCTACGGGGACAAGACGCTGGCGCTCACGCTGGACGGCAAACGGACCGGGATCTCGCGGAGGCATTTCCTCGGCTGGGCCACAGGGCTGGGGCTGACGGAACGCGCCGCGCTCCAGGTGCTTGAGCTGGGGCTGAAGGCGTCAGGCCTGCTGCTGGCGGATCTGGAGGCGGGCACCGCGTTCGCGTCAACCAACGACGACGGCGGCTCGCCCTTCGCGGCGATGGTCACCAGGGCGTGGCTCAAGGAGCTCAGGCACCGGCGGAGGCTGCTCGAGGGCTGAGCCGGGGGTGGTGGATCAGAGGTGCTGGATGCCGGCGCGCTGCATGGCGTCCTTGTAGACCTCGACGTTCTTGGTGAGGAGTTCTTCCTGTTTGGCGGCCGAGACGGCGAAGGCGCGGCCGCCAAGGGCGGTGGCCTTGTAGATCTTGACGCCATGGTTCTTCAGCGAGGAGTGGTAGGTCTTCTCGAAGAGCGTCAGGAAGGCGTGGGCATCGGCGCCGTGGGCGATCACGGCGGAGACGCGCTTGTTGATCTTCAGGAACTGGCGGAAGGGGCGGAGTCCGTCCGTCTTCTCCTGGACGTTCAGGGCGGAAGGGAGCTCCGGATCGCGGACCCACGGGTAGGCGTTCCACGGCATCACGTAGCGGGGGTCAAGCTCGGCAGTCTCGTAGATGGAGGTCGCGCGGCGGGCGGCTTCGTCATCGTTGAAGTGGGAGACGAAACCCGACTCGGTGCCTTTGCCGGGGCTGATGTGCAGGCTGACGATCCGGCATTCGTCCTCGTCATGGATGGGATCGATATAGGGGACGACCGACCCCGGCTTCTTCTCCATGAGTTCGTCGCACAGCTGCGTCACGGCAGCGATGTTCGGCTCCTGCAGCAGGGCCTTTTTTTCGTCCCAGTCAATCGTCACGATTTCTCCCTCAGCGCTTGGCGTCCAGAATCAGGCGTCTCCTTCCACTCTACGCGGTCGGGTGACAGGGCGCCTTTTTCGGTGGCGCTCCGGGACGGCCCGGAGTAATCTTAAAACTGCCTGCAGGTAACCATCAGATGTACGCCGGGTTGTCAGAGACCATCAAAAGTCCGAACCATCTCATAGCGAGATCGCGAAGGTACCTGCAGGTCCTGCGTGCCGGGGTCGGGGCGGGCTCCGGGGTTCAGTTTCCGTAGTCGTAACGGCAGACGGCAATCAGGACTTCGACGCCGTTGTCCGTCGCTAAGTACTTGTAGACCAGCCGATGCTCGTCGGTGATGCGGCGGGACCAGTAGCCGTGGAAGCCGTGTTTGAGCGGCTCCGGTTTTCCGATGCCTTCGTTGCCGTTGCGCTCAATATCTTTGATAAGGGCATTGATCCGCGTGAGGATTCTGCGGTCCTGGGATTGCCACCAAACGTGGTCTTCCCATGCGGCCTCGGACCAGACAAGCCTCATTCGGCCAGATCCCGCGCCACGCCGCGGCCGGCCTCCAACTCCTCGATCGAGCCCAGGAGTCGGCGGGCGTTGGCCGGGTTGCGGAGCAGGTAAGCCGTCTCCCGCAGCGACTCGTAGTCGGACCGGGACACCATGATGACGTCTTCCTTGCCGGGGCGCGTAATCACGACCTCTTCGCGGTCATCGGTGACCGCGTCAAGGGTCTCCTTATAGTGCGCGCGTGACTGGGAGTAGGTAAGTGTTTTCATGGGGATCTCCTTGCGTACAACTTATTGTACGCCTGAGGCGGCCGTGTCGGTCATATCTGCAGCTCCTCGTAAACCAGCTCGCTGAGCATCTTCAGTAGGGCATGCATCTTGGTCTTGTCGCCCAGGGCCCGGGAGGCTCAGATTATCCGCGACTGTCTATGGAGGAGGATTGACGCGGCCTCTCGAGCGCTTCGGAGCGTTTTTGAATGCCGCGTCAGGCTCAACCCATCAAATCCACACCACTAGCTCGTCGCATCGCGACTTGTTTTTGAACACGTTCGCCGGGTACGACTCGTTAGGAAAATTATCTTCGAAGCTTTGGAGGTACTTGAGCGTCGTGACCTCGACTTCGCCCAAGTCGTCACTCAGGTCAGAATCTGGATCCGTGAGTTTTCGTCGCCCGATCTTCTTTAGGATCAAGTGGGCGATGAGTAGACGGCCGTGCACTGCATGTGTGGGGGAGGGGCGACGTTGGGCGGTTACACAGATTCTGGTGAGTCCGGAGCGTCGGCCGGACAGCCTTACTTCCTGCGTGTCTTCTTCAAGAAGGCTGCGACCTGACGGTAGGCCTTCTTCGCCTCTGGGCTGGTGGCCGCGCGGTAGGCTTTTGCGCCATTCTCGGCGAGCTTCCGGGCCTTCTCCTGCACAACTGGGTCGGTGGCTATGTCATGCACTTTGGCAGCAGCTTGCTTCGCCGTCGCGCCGCCAGCCTTGATCGCTGCTGCGACTTTGTCCGCTCTTCCTGCCACAGTTTTCTCCACACTTCGTTTCGCCTGTCCCCGAGATTAGCACTGTGCGAGATTGTGCCCGAGGAACTGAGGCAAGTGGTGAAATGGCACATTCATGGCTGTAACTCCTCGCAGACCAGCTCGCTGTACGCGCCTTGGCATTGTGTGGGACGGGTGACATTGCTCGGCCGCACCGTTCCTGAGGACTCCGAAGTGGCGCCCGCCATGCCAGGACCCGCGTGTGTGAAGATGTTGGGATGACCGACAATGACCGCGAACTTTCCCTGTACGTCGACGGCAGCGATGCCTTGGTGGCGGGTGATCCGACAGCAATCGCCGAGCTTTTCCGCAAGCTTGACGTCAAGGAAGAGGGCACCGCGAACCTAGGGTCAGGGGTGGCGGATCTGCTTGCCAGCCTGGCTGGGGCCGCTGCGCTTGCTATGTCGGCAAATGTCCAGGGCAACTCTTTCCACATGACTCCCGAGTCCTACGCTCGATTCCTGGAACTCGTCGGATCCACCGAGGAAAAGCTCGGGATTATCAGCGGTGTGCTACGACAGTCCGATGGCAGGATCGACACGATCATCGAACTGGTGAGCTCCTCACCAGTCAACCCCGCCGCGGCCGCGAACGTGCAGATCATGGCCGCAACTTTGGCGATCCGCGTGGCCCTCAAAGAACTCGATGCCCTTGTTCAGGCTGTGGATGCGAAGCTAGACACAATCATCCGAGATAACCGCGATGAGGCACTCGGCAACGTGCAGGGCACCACCCACGTCCTGGACAAGGCGTTTGGGTATTTCGAGGAGACCGGCCAGCTCAACGATGCCCTTTGGGACCAGATTTCGGGACAGGCTGCAGCCCTGG
The DNA here is from genome assembly GCF_004798705.1 of Arthrobacter sp. PAMC25564. Lineage (NCBI taxonomy): Bacteria > Bacillati > Actinomycetota > Actinomycetes > Micrococcales > Micrococcaceae > Arthrobacter > Arthrobacter sp. PAMC25564. Next base: position 864,179 of record NZ_CP039290.1, read on the forward strand.
CCCAGGCGCACGCCGTCGCCCTTAACCACCTCAACACCATTGCTGACGGGCTCGGCGTCAAGAACCTCAGCAAGCGGGTGGGTAGCGCCGAGGCGGCCGCCAAGGGCGAACTGAAGCACTGGCTGGTCATCGCGGCAGTGGCGCTCACCAACATGGTTCGAATGGACTCTCTGGAGGCGGTCCGCAGCGCGCGCGACGGATCGGATTCCGCAGCTCATTCCCGACACATCGCCAAGTCGCGGGAGCGGCGAATGGCAAGCACCGCCGCCGCACTTCAAAATCTGTCCGACGCTATATCGGCGGCAGTCGACGTCGATACGTTCACCCGCGTCACGAACCCCATGGAGATGGCAAGGCTGTATACCGCCGCCGAAGAACTGCAGCGGCTGCTGCGGATCTTCAGCTCGAACTTCGACATGCCCGAACCCTCGTCGATCAAGCGCACCCGCTGGCATGAATCCGTCATGCGAGCGGGCCAGAAAGCAGGTGGGGCGGTGTCGGGTGCCGCTGTCGCTGTTGCCGAAGGAGTGGCTTCCGTTCCCAAGGCGATCGGGGGAACGGTCGAGGATGCCATCCTGCATGTAGCGCACGGGATCGAGGAGCGCCGACTCCCTACGGCAGAAATCACGCAAGCAGAGTCTGAACCCGACGTCGACGATTCGTCAATCACCCGAATGCCGGCCGCCGACGGCTAGCAGTGGATTTCACCAAGCAGGCCCTCACCGCCGACGGGTTTGCCGGTTTCCGGTCGTTCGCCGAGCTCGAGCTGACTGAGATCCCGCAGGCGCCCGGTATCTACGCCGTATTGATACCCGAGGGCGTCGTGCCCCGCTTTCTGGCGACAAGCGCGGGCGGCCGCTTTAAGGGCAAGGATCCCTCCCTGCCCGGGCCAGTCTTGTCGGCCGAATGGGTGGACGGGGCAGAAGTCCTCTACATAGGCAAGGCAGGCGCCGGGAAGACGGGCAAGCGCGGCCTCCGCAAGAGGATCCAGGAATTTGCGGACTTCGGCCGCGGCGCCCCGGTGGGCCATTGGGGTGGGCGGCTGATCTGGCAGTTGGCCGAGTCGCAGTCGCTCGTGATCGCTTGGAAAGTCCTGCCCGGATCCGAAGTGGACGCGGCGGAAGCCCGTTGCCACGCTAAATTCATCCAGCGCCATGATCGCCTGCCCTTCGCGAACCTGGTCAGGGCACGCACCCAAGGTGCCTAACCGCCGTCGTACGCGCACCCCGGACGGCGGATGCCCAGGAAAAGCTCCGATCCGGTGACATTTACGCCGTCGCCGGGGTGGTCCGCAACCTCCAACGCCGCTCGGTGCGGGCCACCTGTCTCCGGTGGAGAAGTCACTGCTCAAGCATGCCAAGCAACCGTTGGTGACCGCAGTCAGCCTCGCGTTCGGCCTTGAGGCTGCTGACGCCGAGAGTCTGATCGACGCACTGCCCCGACTGGAGACTGCGATCTGAGTCCTTTCAGTCGAGACTCCCGCAGGACGACGGGCTAGGCTCACACCATGAAGCCTCGGGGGATATTTCTGCTTGCGCTAGGGGTGCTTGCCGGCCTGTTGGCACTGGCCCTCCTGTTCGGGCGCATGCCGGGGTCAACTCGGGTGTGCCCGGCCATCGGGTACGGGTACGTGGGTGACGTAGAGCTGGTGTTTTCCACGCAGCCGGCCTCAGTGGCCGCCTGTTTCGGGGATGGCTGCACTCCCGCGTCCGTGACAATGGGACCGGACGGTAAATGGATGGTGCCGCAGTCCGCGCCGTACCTGACACCGCCCGTCAGTGTCACGTCTATCTACGTGGAAGCGGTGGCCATTTCCGGTGCCCGCGTTGTCCGCATCCTGCAGATCGAAACGGAATCAACCGGGGAGCACCCCTTCGGGCCCGACTGTGGCGGACCTTTCAGGTTCAAGCCCGTGCATGTGCTACTGGGGTGAAAGCCCCGACGGCGTCCGCGGGGACGCCCCCATCGTTTTCGGCATCCGTGTGCCGAATCGCGGTTCGGGCGATAACCTGAACAGCTCAGGCCGCGGCCGCTGCGCCCCTGGGTCTGCCGCGCATGAGCGATTTGGCGAGGTGCCGGGGTTCGCGCCGGTGGCGGAATGCTGCCGTCTCGGGATACGGAGCTCCCGGTAACGGCGGGGCTGTGGAGTGGTAGCTGTGGCCGGTCGGTGTCGTCAGTTCGAGCGAGTGCCGGGGGCCCGGGCGGGGGTGGGCGCTCCAGCCGGGTGCTTCTTTCGTGTGGTTGCAAGCTTCACAGAGCCCGGCGCCGTTGATCTGGTTAGTCGTTCCGCCAGTGCGCCAGGGGAGGATGTGGTCCAGGTGCCTGATCGGGGCGTCGCAAAACGGCGTGCGGCAGCTGTTGTCCCGGGCCTGGATGAAGCGGCGGAGCCCGGGCGGGAAGAGCCGTGCCCGGGATTCCATCGCGACGAGGTCGCCGGTGCCGGGGGCGGTGTAGAGCCGGCGGAGAAAGGTGTGGAATTCCGTATCGTCCGTGCCCGGTCCCTTGATTAGGTTTCTGGCCCACCCTGAGGGGACGATGCCGTAGCCGGGGAGCCGGGCGGGTTCGCTGTCCCCCTGGAGGAGCGTGCGGTCGGTCATGATGAGCTGGATCTCGATGCCGCTGATCCCGCCCGGAGTTCCCGTGATCCGTTCGACGAGGGCGTCGGCCATGAGCTGGCCGCGGGAGCGGGGGTCCCCGGCCGAGCGCAGGGTGTCGGCTTGCCGGGTCAGCGCCGCGTGGACGGCGACGCCCTCGGCCACCGGGAGGAGTGCGGTCAGGTAGCACATGGTGTCGGGCGCCGGGCGGAGGCTGACGTGCCGTTCGGCTGCGGCGTGGCTGGCACGTTCGGTGACGGAGCGCGGATCCCGCCGGTAGGCGGCGGCCCGGGCCGCGGCGACGACCGCACGGTCGCCCGCTGAACTGAATGTCCCGGCGTCGGACGCCAGCTCCTCGTCGACGGCGCGGCGGTCCGCCGCGCTCAGGCACGCGGTTTCCTTCACCAGGAGTGTGGCGCGCCATTCATTGAGCTGGCCGGTCTCCAAGGCCGCCAGGGTGCGGGGCATTTCGGTGACGAGCGCCTTGGCCAGGCCCAGGAGCCGGCTGCCGCGGGGCGGGGATTCCCGCCGGGCGAGGGCGATCTGCGCCGCTATGCCGGCGCCGAGCTGATCGGCGGGAACGCCCGCGCGGGACTGGTCGCTGCGCTGCTCGGCGTCGAAGGCGACGGCGATCCGGGCCTGTAAAGCTGCCGCGGCGGACTTCAAGTCCTCCAGGTCACGAAGCTGGTCAATCATCCCGGCACCGTCGCCGGACGGCCGTGCGGCAGCCAGGCTGCGGATCATCTCCGTAACCACCACACCAACCGCTGCACTCGGGGCCACTTCGGGCCTCTGCTCGCCGTCCATGGAAACAGTCAATCAGGCACCTGTGACAATTTGCGCGGCCACGGAACTGTGTATCCGTAAGCTTTGAAGGAACGCCCTCGACCCGATCCAAGGAACCCATGCCGATCAACAGACAGACCCTGAAAGCCGACGGGTTCACCGGTTTCCGGCCGCTCGCGGACCTTGACATCAACCGGATCCCGCAGAAACCCGGGATCTTCGCGGTGCTGCGGCCCGAGGGCTTCCGGCCGCAGTTCCTGGCCAAGAGCACGGCCGGCATCTTCAAGAAAAAGGACCCCACCCTGAAGGCGGAAGAGCTCGACGCCGAATGGGTCGACGGCGCCGACGTCCTCTATGTGGGCAAGGCCGGTCCCGGCAGCAAGGGCAACCGAGGGCTGCGCCGGCAGATCCAGGAATTCGTGGACTTCGGCCAAGGCAAACCGCCGGGCCACTGGGACGGCCGGCTGATCTGGCAGCTCGCCGCGGCCGGATCCCTGGTCATCGCGTGGAAGGAGCTGCCCGTTGAGCAGCTCAACGCGGCCGAAGCGGGGTACCACGCCGCGTTCGTGGAAGAGTACGGCCGGCTGCCGTTCGCCAACCTGGTCCAGGCACGGGTTAAGGGTGTTTAGCGGCCGAAGGTGAACCGCCCGGCCACGGTTGAGGAAGCGGACCCTGCCAGCCGCGGGATTAAATGTCTGTCCTCCAAGAATTAATTGTTGTTCCCCAGTGCTCCCTCATGTTCCTTGACTTAGCAGGTCAAAGTAGGGCAGTGTCTTAAATGTTTGGACCTCTAGGTGAAAGTATTGCGCCATGCTGCCCATCAATTACCCCGAGTTCCCATTCAGCTCCCCGCTGGCGAAAGCGATCATTCAGCTGGAGCGGGTCCGTGGAGAGTTGGGCGATGGCACCACCCCTCCTGCTGTATTCGCACAGTTGAGGTCGCTGTTCCAACTGCTGTCGACGATCATGAGTGCCCGGATCGAAGGGAACCGCACTTCGATTGTTGATGCCGTGGCAGGGGTCGCGGCGTCTGGCATGGATGAACTACGAGCCAATGACGAAGTGCAGGAGATCATCCAGCTTCACGAAGCAACGGCGTTTGTGGATAGCACCGTTGAGCGGGGCACCACTCTCAGTCATGGCTTCGTCCGGGAACTTCACCGTATCGCAGTCACCGGGCTGGAGCGGGAAGGTGACAAAACGCCCGGGGCCTACAGGCTGAGTGATGTGACCATTAGTGGATCACACCATCGTCCTCCCGCTCCTGGCGATGTGCACAGCGATATGACGCTGCTTCTGGACTTCATCAATGCAGATGTTGAGCAGAATTACGACCTCTTGAAGATCGCTTTGGCCCACCACCGATTTGTGTGGATACACCCGTTCGGCAATGGCAATGGACGCGTGGGCCGGCTGCTTACTTACGCGGCTATGAGGCGCCAGGGATTTGCCGCCGCCGGTTACCGGGGTCTCAATCCCACCGCGGTCTTCGGGGAGAACCGGGAGCTCTACTACGAAAGGCTGGAGGATGCGGACTCCCTTGAGCCGGAGGCGCTGATCCGGTGGTCGACCTACGTGCTCGAGGGTCTCCTGTCCGATCTAAACAAGCTGTCGATGCTTGGAAAACAGGAATTCGTTATTGGGAAGCTGCTCTTGCCTGCTATCGCGCGCGGGTTACGCTCCGCGCGATTCACCGTCGCGGAGGCCCAAGCACTCTCGACCATAGCGAAGATCACCGAGGCGAAGGCCGCAGACCTGGCTCTGGCGTTCCCGGGGTCACCAGCGACACGTAGCCAGGCGATCCGCAAACTCTTGGACCGGGGAATCATCGAGCCAGTTGCCGAGGGCAAACGTGCCTATCGACTGCGCCTGGCACCCAGTGATCTGACTGGCTTGCTTGTGCGGGAACTCGACGAGCTGGATTTCCTGCCGAGGATTCTCCGCGACAGTGAGTAAGCAGACGAAGCGTCCGAGTTATACGCCGCTCCGGTGCGTGAACCGCCCCGCCACCAGTGTCGCAGCGACAGCCATGGAAGCGAACACCGCGTCCGGCACGGCCAGCGGATCGCCGTCGAGCACCGCGATGTCGGCCGGATCGCCCACCCGGATCCTGCTCCGTCCGCGCGTCGACGCTGTCAGCGCCTCCTGCCGGGTGAGGGCCTGCTCCCGGTGCCACGGCGCTCGGCCGTCCCCGCGTGCCCGAGTGGTGGCCGCGGACATCGCGGTCCACGGCTCCAAGGGCGCCACCGGCGCATCGGAGCCCAGCGCCAGCGCAGCTCCGCCAGCCAGCAGCGACCGCAACGGGAACGCCCGGTCCGTGCGTCCGGCCCAGTTTGCCTCGGCAGCATCACGGTCATCCAGGGCATGGGCCGGCTGGACGCTTGCGGTCAGTCCCAGCTCGCCGAAGCGGGCGAAGTCCTGGCTGCGGACAAACTGGGCATGCTCAATCCGCCCGCGGATGCCGGCCGCTTCGAAAGCGTTCAGCGCCACCTCGTTGGCGGCGTCGCCGATCGCGTGCACCGCCGGGACGAACCCGGCCTCCCGGGCCCGGACCAGCAGCGCCACCAGCTCCGCCTCGCTCACGGTGAGCAGGCCCCGGCCGCCGTGCGGATACGGGTCCACGCAGTAGGCCGTGCGCGTGTTCAGGGAACCATCGATCAGCACCTTCAGCGGCCCCACCCGCAGCAGCCCGGCGCCGCCGCCGGGCTCCTGGCCGGTGCGCATGCCCTCCTGGATGGCCTGGTCCAGATCCTGCGGATAGACCCCCGCGTCCACCCGCAGGGAATCGAATCCGTCAGCCACTCGCCGCAGCCAGACGTCCCGGTTCCAGGTCATTTCGAAGTCGACAATCCCCACGACCCCGCGCGCGGCCGCCGCCCGGGCCGCGTCCCGGACCCAGGCGTCCACGACGGCGTCCGGCAAGCGGCCCAGCTCGCGGGTCAGCTCAAACGCGGGCTCTTCCCGGAGCAGGCCGGACTCATCCACCGCCACGCCGTAGCGGGAAGCCGCCGCACTGTTGAGCCAGACGCAGTGCAGGTCATGGCTGATCAGCGCCGTCGGACGGTCCCGGGTCACGCCGTCGAGCAGTTCGAGGCTGGGCACGTCCGCCCAGACGGAGTCGCGGAACCCGACGCCGACCACCGTTCCGGAGCTGCCGCCGTCGTCCGGAGGGCCGGCAAGACGGGAACGCACGACGTCGGCTGCCTCGCGGGCGGATCCGGCGCGGGACAGGTCGATCCGGTTGGCGGCGAGGGCCCACTGCGTCATGTGCACATGCTCATCCCACAGGCCCGGAATGGCGTACCGCCCGTCCAGGTCGATGATCCGGGACCCGGCGGGCAGCTCTGCTGCGGCTCCGGCGGGCGTGATCCGGGTGACCGCGCCGTCGGCGATGTGGATGTCACACGGTATAGTCCCGCCCGGCTGCCTGACGGAGGCGAGCACGAGGCCAGGGGCGGCAGTGGTTTCAGCCATAAGCAACAGGCTACGGGGTGAACGGCCGGCGACCGGGCCAAAACTCCGGACGCCAAAACTCCAGGCAAGGGCCTTTCGTCCCTTGTCCCTGCAACACCCACACGCCAAGCTGAACTTGGGCGGCTCCTGCACGGCCATTTGGGGGATGATCCGCCTTGTAAGCAGTAAATGCAGTACCGGTCTCGCTACACCTTGGGGAAGGAAATGGCGGTTTGCACTTTCCCGCGCCAGCAGGAAAAGGCAGGAGACCACGACCAAATGAACACGCACACTGAACCTTTGGACATCAAGACATCCCGGATCTCGCCGGTCCGGGAGCCCTGAGCGTCCCATGGACGAGCACGTGAGGAATCCGCGGCTGAAGGTGACGGTCCGGATCGATGAGAATCTACGAAAATCGCGGATCGAGGTGCATGGCGTGGTCACGGCCGCAAACATCCGTGCACTCTACGTCGTCTGCCGGCGCGCCACCATCAAACTGCCGAGTCACGAAATCGTCATTGACCTGGCCCACGCACGGGTATCGGCCGCCGCCATGGACGAACTCCGCGAACGTGCCCGGCTCTCGCTGCTGCACTCAGGGATCGACGCTTCGGAGACCCCGTGCCGGCTGAGCATCGTGGACCCACCCACCATCATCAAGACCAAGCCGACCATCATGAAAACCAAGGAGCACGTATGAAAGCCCTCGTCTACGGCGGTCCCGGAGAAAAGTCCTGGACGGACGTCCCCGATCCCACCATCCAGAATCCCAGCGACGTGATTGTCAAGGTGGAGACCACCACCATTTGCGGCACAGACCTTCACATCCTCAAGGGTGATGTCCCCGCCGTGACCAAGGGCAGGATCCTGGGCCATGAAGGGGTCGGGACCATCACGGAGATCGGTTCCTCCGTCACCAGCCTCAAGGTCGGGGACCGGGTCATCATCTCCTGCATCAAGTCCTGCGGACACTGCGCCAACTGCAAGAGCGGCCTCTACTCCCACTGCCTGGGCGAGGAGGGCCAGTCCGGCATCGGCTGGGTCTTCGGGCACCTAATCGACGGCACCCAGGCCGAATACGTCCGCGTCCCCTACGCCGAGAATTCCCTCCACCTGCTGCCCGAGGGCGTCAGCGACGACCAAGCCGTTATGCTCTCCGATATCCTGCCCACCGGGTTCGAGATCGGCGTGCAGTACGGGCGGGTCAAGCCCGGGGACACCGTCGCCGTGATCGGTGCCGGCCCCGTCGGCCTGGCCGCGATCACCACCGCCGGCCTCTATGGCGCCGCCACCATCATCGCCGTCGACCTTGACGCCAACCGGCTGGAGAAGGCGCGCGAGTTCGGTGCCACCGACGTCGTCCTCTCCGGAGACGCGGACTGGAAGAAGCAGGTGCTGGCCCTGACCGACGGGCAGGGCGTGGACGTGGCCATCGAGGCGGTAGGCATCCCTGCCACCTTCAGCATGTGCACGGAGATCGTCCGGCCAGGCGGCAACATTGCCAACGTCGGCGTGCACGGCAAGTCCGTGGAACTTCATGTGGAAGATCTCTGGATCCAGAACATCAATATCAGCATGGGCCTGGTCAATGCGAACACCACCCCGATGCTGCTCAAGCTCGTGGCCCAGAAGAAGGTGCCGGCGGAGAAGTTCGCCACCCACCACTTCACCTTTGACCAGTTCATCGAGGCCTACGACACCTTCTCGCGCGCTGCGGAAACCAAGGCACTCAAGGTCGTGATCACTGCATGAAGGCCCGAGTCAGGGCGGTCAGGCACCTGGCGGAACCCCGAGTCCTGAAAAGGACCATCTGAAAGGACGGCCGCCATGCGACCAGGCCGGATTGTCATGCTGGTGCTGGGCACGCTCAGCGCCCTTCTAGGCCTGGGGCTGCTGGCGGGCGCGGGCGCCACCGGGTGGGCCAACTACCAGCAGCGCGACGGCGGGTACTTCACCTCGCCCTCCGAACGTTTTTCGGCCGACTCCTATGCCCTGTCCTCCCCGCGCCTGGACATCATGACCCGCGGCGTGCCGGAGGCGGGGCCCATGGACATCGCCGGCAGCGTGATGCTCAGCGGCACGGCCGCCGACCCGGTCAAGGCAATCTTCATCGGCATCGCGCCCCGGTCCGATGTGGAGGCGTACCTGAGCAACGTCCAACATTCCGAGATCGTCGAGGTGCGGTTCAATCCGTTCCGGACGCAGTACCGTGAGGTTGCCGGCACCAGGGCCCCGGCACGGCCGGCCGACCAGCCGTTCTGGACGGCCTCCGCCACCGGGCCGGGAACGCAGCAGCTCAAATGGGATCTGCAGTCCGGGACCTGGGCCGTGGTCATCATGAACGCCGACGCCAGCACCCCGGTGGCTTTTGATCTTCAGGCCGGTGCCCGCTCCGATCTGCTCGGGCCCATCTTCATCGGCCTGCTGATCAGTGGCATCGTCTTCCTGCTCATCGGCCTGCCCCTGATCGTCCTCGGCGCCGCGGGACTGGGCCGCGCGGGACCGCCTCCGCTCCCGCCGGGGTATCCTGCACAGCCCTACGGGGCGCAGGCCCACGCCATGCAGCCGTATCCCGGCCAGCCCGGTCCCGGTCAAGCGTACGGGGCCCAGCCCTACCCAGCCCAACCCTACCCGGCGGCCGGCTACCCCGTCCCAGGGCAGCCAGCCTGGGGGAGCGCGCCCCCGGGGCCGTCCGCCCACATCTATCCGGCGCGGCTGAGCGGCTACCTGGATCCCAACCTCTCCCGCTGGATGTGGCTGGTGAAGTGGTTCCTCGTGATCCCGCACTACGTCGTGCTGTTCTTCCTGTGGTTCGCCTTCATTGTCGTCACGATTGTGGCGTGGTTCGCGATCCTGTTCACCGGCCGCTATCCGCGCTCGCTGTTCAATTTCAACGTCGGGGTGATCCGCTGGAACTGGCGGGTGGCCTTCTACTCCTACGGGGCGCTCGGCACGGACCTGTACCCGCCCTTCACGCTGGCCCGCACGGACTACCCGGCGGACTTCGACGTCGACTATCCCGAGCGGCTGTCCCGTGGCCTGGTGCTGGTCAAGTCCTGGCTGCTGGCAATCCCGCACCTGCTCATCATCGGGGTGCTGACCGGCACGGCCAGGACCTGGACCTCCCGGGACGGCAACTGGGTCCAGGAAAGTATGGGACTATCCCTCATCGGGCTGCTGGTCCTGATCGCCGGATTCATCCTGCTGTTCACCGGCGAGTACTGGAGGGGCATCTTCGACCTTCTGCTCGGCCTGAACCGCTGGATCTACCGCGTCATCACCTACGTGTCCTTGATGCGCGATGAATACCCGCCGTTCCATCTGGACATGGGGCCCGCCGATCCCGGGGACGTCCCCGCCATCGCCTACGGCGGCCCTCCCGCAGGCTCTGCCGCAGCCGCGCCGTATGCGCCGCCTGCTTCCGGACCGGGTCCCTCACCGGCCGCCGGCGGTCCCCCCGCCGGACCAGCCGGCTACTACGGCATCGGCGGTCCCGCGGCTTCCATCAACCCGGAGGATCACGGCGGTGCCGGCGCGCCGCAGGGCCCGAACGGCCCCGCGCAGCCAGGACCCGGCGCCCCGCCCGGACCGTAGCGACCCTCAGCCCCCTTGCCACCGGCCGCCGGCAAGAACATAGTTGAGGGAATTCACCACTCCGAGGCGGGAGGCAGGCGACGATGCCGGAGAACGGAACGCCGGAAAGCGGTTTGCTGCATGGCAAGACGGCCCTCATCTACGGCGGGGGCGGGGCGATCGGCGGGGCCGTGGCGAGGGCCTTCGCGGCGGAGGGCGCGGCCGTCCACCTGGCCGGACGCACCGAAGCGCCGCTGGAGAAAGTAGCCCGGGATATCCAGGAGGCCGGCGGGAAGGCGGAAATCGCCGTCGTCGATGCCCTGGACGAAGAACAGGTGGATGCCTTCGTGGACCGCGTGGCCAAGAAGAGCAAGCGGATCGACATCTCCTTCAACGTGATCTCTTTTGGCGACGTCCAGCAGCCGCTGATGGAAATCGACGTCGATGACTTCACCAGGCCCATTGCCCTGGCCACCCGCACCCAATTCCTCACCACGCGCGCGGCGGCCACCTACATGATCAAGCAGCGCTCCGGCGTCGTCCTGATGTTCGGCGGCTCCGGACCGCAGACCCTCCCCGGGCTCGGCGGCTTCAAGGTGGCGCTGGACGCGCTGGAGGGACTGCGCCGGCAATGGTCACTGGAGCTGGGCCGGCACGGCGTGCGCGTGGTCACCATGGTTTCCGGGGGGATCGTCGAGACCATCCCCTGGCAGACCGAGGGGCGGGAGGAGATCGTCGCGGAGATCACCAAAGCCGCCCACCTGAACCGCACCGCCACCCTCGCCGACGTCGGGAACGTGGCCTGCTTCGTCTCCTCGGACAAGGCGGGCGCCATTACCGACGCCACCGTCAACATCTCCAGCGGCGCGATCGTGGACTAACAGCGTGGATTGACGTGATGATTTCCCTACCGCTGCCCGCCGGCTACACCGATGAAACATTCACAAGGCAGAATGGCAGGTGCGGTGCCATGTCCGGCAACCGCGAAACCGGATCGGGAGGCAGCAACCATGTCGCCTAGTCTGCTGCCCCGTAAACACCTCAGCTGGCTGGCCGCGGTGGGACTGTTGATCTTCCTGTTGCCCGCCGCTGCGGCGCCCCCGCCGCAAATCCTCGGGACAGCCGCCCCGGGGATCCGGGTGGTCGTCGTGGGCGATTCGCTGAGCACCGGCCACGGGACCTCGCCCGAGGACGCCTGGCCTGCCCTGATCCGGACCGACCCGGTCCTGAGCGACTACCAGGTGGTCAACGCCGCCGAGAACGGCAGCGGTTACGTCACCGCCGGTGACTTCGACGGCACCTTCGGCAGCCAGGTGGACCAGTTCGTTACCCCCGATACCGGCGTGGTGGTCTTCTTCGGGTCCGAGAACGACATCGGTTACGCCCCGAGTGCCGTGGCCGACGCAGCATCCGCGGCGATCACCGACGCGGTGGCCCTCGCCCCGTCCGCAAAGATCATCGTCGTCGGTCCGCCGTCCTACCTGCCCGATCCTGACCCTGGGCTGCTGGCAGTCCGTGAACAGCTCAAGACCGCCGCGTCGGGAGCGGGAGCCGAGTTCGTGGACCCGATCGCCGAGGGCTGGATCAGCAATGACGTCGCGGATCTGATCGGTCCCGACGGCGACCACCCCACCGTCGCCGGCCAGCACTACCTCCTGGAACACATCGCCGCCGTCATCGAGCAGGCGTCAGCGGGCGCGCCGCCTGGGCTGGCCCGGGCCGCTGGATGACCTGCCGCCCGGGCGTTCTCCAAGGAAGCGCCGCTATCATAGGCCAGTGCCACCCCTCGACATAGTCCTCACCGCCTGGCAGATTGACTGGGCCGCCCTGGCGATGATCACCGCCTCCGGCGTGCTCTACGCGCTCGGCCTCAAGGCGTCCGCCGCCAAGGGCCACCGCTGGCCGCTGTGGCGGACCGTGGCGTTCTACCTCCTCGGCCTCGGCTCCCTGACCGTGCTGACTTGCGGATTCCCCGGTGTCTACAGCGCCCAGCTGCGGTGGGCGTTCACCCTGAAGATCTCCCTGCTGCTGTTCGTGGTGCCGCTGCTGATCGGACTGGGAAGGCCCATCTCCTTGGCCCGCGCGGCGCTCCCGCCCACGGGAATCGGGCGGCTGAACGCTGCGCTCGCCAACCGCCTGGTGCGGTTTGTGAGCAACTCGATGGCCGCTCCGCTGCTGGGGCTGGCCCTCTTCTCCACATTCCTCACCCCGCTGTTCTATACGCTGCGCACGGATCCGGTGGCCGAGGCCCTCCTGACCATCGGGATTCCGCTGCTCGGCCTGCTGATGGCACTTCCCATCATCGAGGAGGCGGACTTCCACCGCTCCAGCGCGTACATCACCCTGGAGTTCGTCTTCGTCTTCATCGAGCTTCTGATCGATGCGGTCCCCGGGATCCTGCTGCGGCTGAACGGGCAGGTGCTCGATCACGTCATGACGATGCAGGCGGCGCCGGGCTGGTTCCCGGATCCGCTGCGGGACCAGCAGTTGGCGGGGGACATCCTGTGGTTCATTTGCGAAATCGTGGACCTGCCGCTGATCATCCTGATGTTCATGCGGTTCTCCCGCAGTGACAAACGCGAGGCGCGCGGCTTTGACGACCTGACGGACCAGCAGCTCGACGAACTCAACGAGCAGCACCTGCGGCGCGGGCAGTAGGCCGGGGCACGAAGCCTGCGGCGGCGCCCCCTATCCGGAGGCCCCTACTCGACGGTGACCTTGATCCGCTGCACCACGTTGTTACCCATGCCCTGGTAATTCCACACCTGCTCCAGCGGCTGTACAGCCCCGCTGGCATCCGTGGCACGGCAGGACAGCTCGTGTTCCCCGGGATCGGCCACCCACGGCATCGTCCACGCGCACCAGGCGAAGGGCGCCGCGGGGTGCTCCAGATGGGCGGGCGCCCATTTGCCGTCGATCCCGACGTCGACGCGCTGCACCGCGCCCTCCCCGGACCAGGCGCGGCCCATCAGCATCACCGGCCCCGCGGGCAGGATCCGGCGGCGGGTGAAGAAATCCGGGATGCCCGGCGGGACCATCAGGGAACGGACCTTGATCCACGTGACCGGGGTCCCGGCGTCCTCCGCGTCCTGCTGGTAGCGGTACGCGATCTGCTGCTGGAATCCGTCAAAGGGTTTGGTCACCACCTTGATCGAGGACAGCCACTTGACGCTCGCCATGCCATACCAGCCGGGCACCACCAGCCGGAGCGGGTAGCCATGCTGCGTCGGCAGCTCGGCGCCGTTCATCCGGTACGCCAGCACGACATCGGGCCGCAGCGCCTCGGAGACCGGCAGGCTCCGGGCATACTGCTGGCGGACTCCGCCCTGGATCCCGGTGTCCGCGCCGGTGAACACCACCTCGACGGCGTCGTCCTCGACTCCGGCCTGGGACAGGAGGTAGGCGAGCGGGACACCGGTCCACGTCGCGGTGCCGACGGCCTCAAGCATCCACGGCTGGCTCAGCGGGCGGGGCCGCAGCAGGGACCGGCCGTTGCCGGCACATTCCAGCGTGACCGGGACGCTGATGCTCGGGGCCTTGCGGAGGGCCCGGAGGCTCAGCTCGAGCGACCGCTGCACGGCGCCGCCGATCCGCAGGTGCCAGTGCTCGGCATCGATGAACGGGATGTCGAAGTGGTCCAGCAGGTAGTGCAGCCCGGGCGGCGTGATGTCATTGCGCAGCGCTTCGAGCGGCATGGAATGGTTCCGCACGGCGAGCTGGAGCTCCTCGCCCGTGAGCGGGCCGTGGCTCGGCTCGCCCGGATGCGGTGTGAGCCGCGGTGCCTGCCGCCGCTGGCTCCCGGATGTGTGTTTTGACATCTGCTTGGGCATGGCGCTGCCAATCTGCTTGCCGGGTCCGGCCTCGTTTTGGCAGGTTCCCTCTCCACAGGTCTACGCCGGGGCCCCGAAGCCGTCAAGGATGCTCCCGTGCAGCAGTATGCCCGAGCCCGGAGCCTCTAGATGTGGTGCGACTCCGCCAGGAACTGCGCCAGGCTCAGAGGTTCCCGGCCGGTCAGCTCGTGCACGGCCGACGTCGGGCCGGACAGTTCGCCGGCCGCGATGGCCGTGTAGGTGCTCACCCAGGCGTCGACCTGCCACGGCGGGGCGCCGTAGGAGGCCCGTGAGGCGTAGGCCTCCTCGAGCGTCTCGTTGTGGAAGGTGATGGTCCGGCCGGTCCCCGCGGTCAGAATCGCCGCGGCCTGGGCCAGCGAGATGTCCTCCGGCCCCGTGAGATCGTAGCTCCGTCCGACGTGCAGTGCCGGGTCCCGCAGCACGGCGGCGGCCGAGCGGGCAATGTCCGCGCGTGCGACGGCGGCCATCGCCCCGTCCCCGGCAGGGCCGCGGATGACGCCGTCCTCCCCGGCCAGCAGCGGCAGGAAGTCCAGATAGAAGTCGTCCCGCAGGAGGGTGTAGTCCATCCCGGAGGCCTTGATCCGCTCCTCCGTCGCGAAGTGGTCCCGGGCCAGGGTGAACGTCGCATCAGGCGCGGCCCCGAAGAACGAGGTGTAGACAATGTGTTGGACCCCGGCCGCGGCCGCAGCGTCGATAAAGGTGTAGTGCTGCTGCAGCCGGTCCTCGGCCTCGGCCGCGGAGACCATAAACAGCGTCTTCACGCCGGCCAGGGCCGCCGTCGCCCGCTCCGGGTCGGCGTAGCTGGTCACGAAGGGAACGGCACCTTCGAGTTCCGGCGCCCGGCCGGCGTCGCGCACCAGCAGCCGCTGCGGGCTGCCGGCGTCGGCCAGCAGCCTGGCCACGGCGCCGCCGAGCTGCCCGGTGGAACCCGTGACGGCGAGCTCAGGCCCGGTCGTCATCCCTAGCCCTCCCGCGACGCGGGCGACTTGGTCTGGGCCGGGTCCCGCTCGGCCAGGGTGCCGATGGCGGCGTCGATCTTGTCCATGATCTCCGGATCCAGCTTCACGCCGGCGGCTGCCACATTCTTCTCGATCTGCTCCGGACGGGACGCACCCATGATGGCCGAGGCCACATTCTTGTTCTGCAGCACCCAGGCGATGCTCAGCTGGGCCATGGTCAGGCCGGCCTCCTCGGCAATCGGCTTGAGCTGCTGCACGCCGGTGAGGACCTCGTCGGCCATCCAGCGCTCGATCATCTTCGAGCCGCCCTTTGTGTCCGTCGCGCGGCTGCCTTCCGGGGCCGGTTTGCCGGGGTGGTACTTGCCGCTCAGGACGCCTTGCGCCATCGGGGACCAGACGATCTGGGACAGTCCCAGCTCTTCCGACGCCGGTATGACCTCGGCCTCGATGACCCGCCAGAGCATGGAGTACTGCGGCTGGTTGGAGATCAGCTGGAAGCCCAGTTCCCTGGCGAGGGCGTGGCCGTCGCGGATCTGGCCGGCCGTCCATTCGCTGACGCCGATGTAGAGTGCCTTGCCCTGCCGCACGATGTCCGCGAAAGCCTGCATGGTCTCTTCCAGCGGGGTCTCGTAGTCGTAGCGGTGGGCCTGGTAGAGGTCAACATAGTCCGTCTGCAGCCGGGTCAGGGAGCCGTTGATGGCCTCCATGATGTGTTTGCGGGACAGGCCTAGATCGTTGTGGCCCTTGGGGCCGGTGGGGCCGAAGACCTTGGTGAAGATTTCCACGGACTCCCGGCGCTCGTCCTTCAGGGCGTTGCCGAGGACCTTCTCGGCCGCCGTGTTGGCATAGACGTCCGCCGTGTCAAAGGTGCTGATGCCGGCGTCGAGCGCTGCCCTGACGCACTCGGTGGCGACGTCGTTCTCCACCTGCGAACCGTGGGTAAGCCAGTTGCCGAACGTGATTTCCGAAATCTTGAAGCCGCTGTTCCCGAGGTATCTGAATTCCATGGGTTTCACCGTAGCGGACTTGCCTGTCCGGGGTAAGGGTTCAGCCGGCTTTGCGGGCCTCGGCCTGCGGCTTGTGTTCCGGCCCGGTCTCCGCTGCGGCCCGGGCACTGGCCCGCGCATCGGCCCGTGCCACCGCGGCAGCCCATTCCGCTGAGAGCTGGGGTTCCTTCCGCCCCGGGCGCGGCGCCCTGGCCTGCCTGGCGGATGATGTTCTCTGCCCGGACTGGCGTTTCCCCAGGAGTCCGGCGAGGGCCATGACCATAACAGCCACGAGCCGGCCGACGCCGGCGAGCACCAGCGTGACGACAAAAACGATGAAGAGCCCGATGGACATGACGAACGCCACGCCGAGGGTCCCGAAGAAAGTCAGGTTCAGGGCGATGGTTGTCGGGTCGTCCACTTCACCTCTCCTCTCCAGCCTGGAGGTTCCTGCCGCCAAAAGTCCGCCAGTCAACAGCCCCCTTAACAATACGGACTTTTCGGCGCGGACACACGGGGTTTTGCGGCCGCTGTGGAGATGTGTCCAAGCTGATATCCCGGAGGCGACGGCGGTGCCCCGGGTGGGTGCGTCCATGTGGGTGCGTCTATAGTCGGAAGCAGCCCTGCCGGCGCCGTCCGGCCCGCCGGAAGGACATTTCGTGACGTACCCCGATGCAGGCAACTGCCCCTGCCTCTCCGGCGAGCAGTACAGCGGGTGCTGCGGCCGCTTCCACCGCGGCGACGCGGAGGCCCCGACGGCGGAGCAACTCATGCGGTCCCGGTACAGCGCCTTCGTGGTGCTGGACGCCGGCTACCTGCTGCGGACCTGGCATCCCGACACCCGGCCCGCCGGACTGGAGCTTGACCCCGCGATCCAGTGGCGCCGCCTGGATATCGTCTCCACCAGCCGCGGCGGTCCACTGGACAGCGAGGGGACCGTTGAGTTCCAGGCCCATTTCCGGCACGACGGCGAACGCGGAGTCCAGCATGAAACAAGCCGTTTCGTGCGGGTAGCACGCCGCTGGTACTATCTCGACGGCGTCGTGGCCGCCTAGCGGTATTTTCGGTGCAGGTTCTCCTTCACCGAAGCGCGCGGGCTGGCATCCGCAATCCACGGGCCGGTCCCTTCGGACTGGTCAAGCACGCCGGCCTCCAGCCACTCGTACCCGCCGGCGAGGACCTTGCGGGAGAGCACATGGTCGGCGTCGTCCGTGTTCCTCCACAGCTGGTCAAAGTATTCCTCCACGCGGACGCGGGCCTGTTCGCAGTAGGCTTCGGCCAGCTCGTAGGCGGAGGCGCCCCGCTCCGGGGAGGTGCGCAGCAGCATTTCGGCCCGCGAGCAGGACGCAGCCATGGCGAACAGTTCCGCCCCGATGTCCACGATCCGGCCCAGGAATGCCTGCTTGTGCTCGAGCTTCGCCTGCCAGCGGCCCATTCCGTAGAAGGTCTGCCGGGCCAGCCGCCGCGAGGACCGTTCCACGAACCGCAGCTGCTTCGCCAGTCGGCCGAAGTCGCTGTAGGACCGCGGGTCCATGCCCGCGCCGGCCACCAGCTTCGGTAGCCACCTGGCGTAGAAGCCGGAAGCTCCGACGGCGGCCTTCGCCTTGTCGGACAGGCTAGCGTCGGCGGAGGCGAGGTCGCCGGCGGCTGCCAGATGCGCGTCCACGGCTTCGCGGGCGATCAGCAGCTTCATGATTTCCGAGGAACCCTCGAAGATCCGGTTGATCCGCAGATCCCGGAGCTGCTGCTCGGCCGCCACGGCGCGCTCGCCTCGGGCCTGAAGCGAGTCTGCGGTTTCGAAGCCGCGGCCGCCACGGATCTGCACCAGCTCGTCCGCGATCCGGCAGCTGATTTCGGTGGACCACAACTTGGCGAGGGCCGCCTCGATCCGGACATCCTTCTGCCCGGCGTCCGCCATTTCCGCGCACAGTTCGAACACCGCGTCCAGGGCGAACGCGCTGGCCGCAATGAAGGCGATCTTCTTGCCGACGGCCTCGTGCTGGCCGACCGGCCGGCCCCACTGGGTGCGGGCGTTGGACCATTCGCGGGCGATCTTCAGGCTCCAGCGGCCGGAAGCGACACAGAGCGCAGGAATCGAGAGCCGGCCCGTGTTCAGCGTGGTGAGGGCAATCTTGAGTCCCTGGCCCTCGCGCCCCAGCCGGTTGGCCGCCGGAACCCTGACCTGGTGGAAGCGGGTGACCCCGTTTTCGATGCCGCGCAGCCCCATGAAGGCATTGCGGTTTTCCACCGTGATGCCGGGGGAGTCCATTTCGACGACAAACGCGCTGATGCCGCCCTTTTGCACCATGCCGTCCGCTCCGGTGTGGGGCGGCACCAGAGCCATCACGACGACGAGTTCGGCAATCACGCCGTTGGTCGTCCACAGCTTTACTCCGTCCAACAGATAGGATTCGCCGTCCTCCGAGGGAACGGCGGTGCTGCCCATCCGGGCGGGGTCGCTGCCGACGTCGGGCTCCGTCAGCAGGAACGCGGTGATGGCGCCGGCGGCGCAGCGCGGCAGGTACTCCTGCTTCTGCGCCGGCGTGCCGAAGACCTTGACGGGCTCGGGAACGCCGATGGACTGGTGCGCGGAAGTCAGGGCGCCGAGGCTGGGATGCACCGAGCCCAGAAGCCCCAGGGCCCGGCCGTAGTACACGAGCGAGAGGCCCAGTCCGCCGTAATCGCGGGGAATTTTCATCCCGAACACACCGAGCTCCGCGAGCCCGGCCAGGTATTCGTCCGGGATCCGGGCATCGCGCTCAATGGTGCGCCCGGACAGGGTCCGGCAGAAGTCGGTGAGGCGCGCCATGAAGGCTTCGCCGCGTTCGACGTCGTCCGCGGGGGCCTCGGGCCAAGGGTGGACCAGGCTCAGGTCAAAGCTGCCGAGGTAGAGTCCCTTGGCGAAGCTGGGCCGGTCCCAGCTGGTCTCGCGGGCGGCTTCGGTGACGGCCCGGGCGTCGGCGGCGGTGGCGTCCGGGCCGATGTGGTCCGTGCCGGGCGCTGCCGGCAGCTCGGCGGCTGGATCTTCAATGGCGGAGCTCATCGGGCATCTCCTCTAACCGGCTGGCCGGCTCGAGCCCTGGGTCCGCCGTGGGTGGGAGACCCTTCAGCTGTCCCGCAATACTACCCGCGGGTAGGTTGCGGTGCTAGGGGTTGGCTCCTCACCCGAGCTGGACGCCGAAGTCGACGGCGACTCCGTGCAGCCCTGACGCGTATCCCTGGCCGACGGCGCGGAATTTCCATTCCGCGCTGCTGCGGTAGAGCTCCGCGAAGATCATGCAGGTTTCGGCGGCCGCGTCTTCGGTGAGGTCATAGCGGACCACTTCGGCATCGGTTTCATCATTGACCACCCGGCAGAACGCATCTCGAACCTGTCCGAAATTCTGCCGGCGTGCCTCCGCATCGTGGATGGAAACCACAATGACGATCCTTTCAATGTCGGCCGCGACCGCATCCAGATCTATGAGAATCTGCTCGTCGTCGCCTTCACCCTCGCCGGTGAGGTTGTCACCCTGATGGACGACGGAGCCGTCCTTCGAGGAGAGCTGGTTATAGAAGATGAAGTCATCGTTTGAACGGACCCGGCCGGAGGCTGACACCAGCAGGGCCGAAGCATCGAGGTCGAACTGCTGGCCGGCGGTGGTGCGGGGGTCCCAGCCCAGGCCTATCATTGCCCGCCGGAGACCAGGGTCGGCCTTCGTCAGGGACAGGTTGCTACCTTTGCTGAGGGTCAGAGTGGACATGAATGGCTCCTTGTCTTGTTGCGGGTGCGGATCTGGCCGGGCGTGCGGCTACAGAACGCCAGCCGCATTGGCGATTACGTCGACGGGGGTGCGGCCCTGGGCGGGTGCGCCGATGGCCTGGAACGTCCACGTGCCGCCGTTGCGCGACAGCTTGGCCATGATCATCGCTGTGTACCGGCCGGTTTCTGCCAGCGCATAGCGCGACACTTCGGGGCTGCCTGGGACGGAATCGTCGATCACGCGGCAGAAGGCGTTCTGCACCTGGTCGAAGGTCTGCTGGGAGTAACTGGTGATGGTGAAGACAATGTGCTGGACCGAGGCTGAGACCCCGGTCAGGTTGACCAGGATGGTCTCGTCATCGCCGTCGCCATCGCCCGTCAGGTTGTCGCCGGTGTGCTGGATCGAGCCGTCCTTGCTGGCCAGCTGGTTATAGAAGACCGTGTCGACATGGATCTTGTTGGCGTCGAAGAGAATCGCCGAGGCGTCGAGGTCGATCTCGACGGCCTTCTTGCCGCCGAAGAAGCCCTTCCTGGCTGGCACAGCAGCGTCCCAACCGAGGCCGAAACGGACATTGGTCAGTGTCTCACCGTTCTGCTTGGTCAGCGACAAAAACTGACCCTTCTGCAAACTCAAGCTCATTCTGGTTCCCACTTCCGTTGATCTTATGCGGTTTGCTGCTCAGTGACTGGACACAACTGCAGAACGGATTCATTCGCTCCGGATGCGCGTGTTGAACACGGCATTGTCAAGGCCGAGCGTATGCCTTCAGGACTGCGAAATACATCCCGGAAGAGAGTCCCCCAAGACTTCTCGCATCATATTAGTTGATCGCAGAATATCTACCTTTTCCGCGCAAAATTCTTTCGGGGCCCACGTTTTTTCGGGCTGGACACGACATATTCGACCCATGTTTCGTCGGTTTTTGAAATTGGAAATCTTTTTGTTGTGCAGGCGGGTGCTTGGACATAGTATGGCCGCAAGAAGCGCCTGTGACTTGACATGGGGCCGGAGAATATGGCATTCCCGGGCCTTCGAGTTGACGGGCCGGCACGAGTGCCGCTGTGCGCCAGCGGCACTCGTGCCGGGCTTTGCGGCCATGAAATGGGGGAATCAAGCATGTCCAACGGGCCTAGCCCCTTTGACTTCAGTCAATACAGCGGGACTCCGGCGAACAGTCAATCGCCGGCTCCAGCGGACGGCCAATTCGGCGACGCCCAGAACCGTGTGGCACCCGCCGACCCATTTGCAGGATTTGGTGGTTCTGTTTCAACCCTTCCCCACGCAACTCACGACGCAACGGGTTCTGAAGTTGTTGCGGCACCCATGCTTTGGCTGTATATTGCGGCAGCCGCGGCCGCCCTTTCGATTGGCGTGGCCCTCACATTTGGCCAACTGCCGGCAGCGGCTATTTCCGCCTGGTTCCTGGGCGGGCCGGTGGCTATTGCAGCCGTGGCGCTGTTCTCGTTGAAGGACACAAGGGCACGGACATTTACGCTTTATTCGGGCAGTGCTGTGGCTCCATGGATGCAACGGCTGGCCCTGCTGGCAAGTCTCGTGGCCGTCGTCGTGAGCGCGCTGCACATCGCAAACTGGGCAGGCCGGCTTTGATCCGCCGCTGGCTGGCGGCGCTGACCGCCGCAGCGCTGTGCGCCGCCCTTCCGGCCCTCGGAGCAGGTTCCGCGCTTGCAGCAGCCCCGGCTGCGCCGGCCCCGGTTGCAACGGCGGAAAAGACCTCGACCCAGGTGGATGATTTTCGAGCCTGCGTCGCCGGTGGCGGGGCAACGGACATATTGCTCCTGGTCGACGAGTCGTCAAGCCTGCAGGGAACGGACCCCGAAAATGCCCGCGTGACGTCGGCGTCCTACCTGGTCAAACAACTGGCAGACTTTGCGACCGGCTCGAAGGCGGACCTGAGCGTCGCGGTAAGCGTCTTCGCCCAGGGCTATTCCCGAATCGACGACTGGACGTCGCTGGACAACACGACCCTCCCGGGCGTCCAAGCCACCATCGCTTCACTGAAAGACCGCGTCCAGGGTATGGAGACCGACTATTGGACGGCCCTGGACGGTGCCCGGACTGAGCTCGCTGCCAGGGCCGCAGCCCGTCCCGGAACACAAAGCTGTCAAACGCTGGTCTGGTTCACCGACGGTGCCATCAACTACACCATCCGTCAAAGCAACGAGGACAAGGCACTGTTTGGCGCCGCCAAGCCATTTGCTCCCGACGTGGAGCTGACCAGCCAGGCCGCCGTCGAGCAAGTCCGGCAGTTGGCTGTTTCGGACATTTGCCGGGGCGGTGGCCTGGCTGACCAGCTGCGCTCATCGCACGTCTCAGTTTTCGGCGTGGGCCTGCAAAGCGGCGAACCATCGGATTTCTCGTTTCTCGAATCTGTGGTGGCCGGTAAATCAACTTCGGACTCCTCGGAATGTGGAAAACTGACTGCACCCATCCCCGGTGAGTTCCATCTGGCGACGGACATCGACGGACTGCTGTTCGCCTTCGATGGCGTGAGTTCACCGAAGAGCCGTGCCATTCTCCAGACCAGCGGCATCTGCCAGGTGGCCGTCTGCGCTGACAGCGCACACCGGTTCGTGCTTGATCAGTCCACCCCTGCTGTCCGGGTGCTGGCGACAGCCGATGCCCCGGGCATCTCGGCGTCGCTCTTGGATCCGCTGGGCCACCTTAGCCAGCTCCCCAGGACGAACGTCGGCACCGAGGTAACGCTCGCGGCCGACGGCAGTTCGTTGAAGTACACGTGGCTGTCCGAGAAAACGGTCGTGATTTCCATGGCGGCAGGTGCTGGAAGCAAGTCCTGGAGCGGATTGTGGCAGCTCGCATTTACGGACCCGGCCGGCCAGTCGGGGGGCAAACCCTCCCGGTCCAGCATCCACATCGAGGGGAGCCTCAAGCCGGCGTGGCTCAATCCGGCAGCATCTCCGCTCCACGTGGGCGAGAAGATCGGCAATATCCAGCTGGGACTGCTGGACGCCGCCGGAAACCCGGTTGACCCCGGCTCGCTGCTCGGTGACGTAAAACTGACGGCCTCGTTGGTTGGCTCCGAAGGCAAAACGATGGTCGTGGCTGATGCGCTGGGCAAAGCCGACATTGCGAAGCCGGTCACCCTGGATCTCACCGGGTTTTCCGTCGGGGCTGCCGAACTGAAGCTGGACCTGGCCATCACGACGGCACCAACGACGGCAGGCGGGAACCCTGTCCCGGGTACGGCGCTGACGCCCGCTTTGGCATCTGTTCCGGTGAACCTGCTTCCTCCGGCAGAGTTTCCCGTGGTGGGTTCGAAGATCGATTTCGGCCAGATGGATGGGACGTCGCAGGCATCCGCCGCGCTTCAGGTCTCCGGCGCCGGTTGCGTCTGGCTGGCCGCGGGCAAGTCACCGGACATCGTGGCGTCGCCCGCGGCTTTGGGCAAAGTGACGATCGGGCTCGCCAAAGCCTCCGGACCGGAAAGCTGCATCAAGGTCAAGGACGTCAATTCCCTGCCGATGACTTTTGCGGCAGACCAGCCGGACAACGGTTCGGTCAACGGCCGGATTGAGCTCATGATTGCGCCCGACGGCGAACCGGGCAGGGCTTTGCCGGTGAGCGTGGCGTTTACGGCGAGCATGTCCAAGCCCCTAAATACCACCAATTTCCTGCTGGCATTGATCGTGGCCCTTGTGCTTGGCCCCGGCATTCCGTTGCTGCTGATGTACGGCGCCAAGTGGTTCGTCGCCAGGATCCCGGGACGTGTGTTGTCCGGCGAGATCATCCCTGTGACCATTTCCCACCAACAGCTGCTGCGCGACGGCCAGCCCTTCGTCATCCGGGACACCGACCTGACCGACCTTGTTCCAATGAAGGCCTCGGGCTCACGATCACTCACGGTGGCCGGGATCGAGCTGCGTGCCAAGACAGGCTGGTCTCCACTGGGATCCGGGTACGTGGCTGTGCTGGCTCCCGCCCGGTACGGCGTCGGATCAGCAGCCCCCGCCGCCGACCGGCGCGGGCTCACCCCGCGGCTGCCCCTTGCGGTCCACAACCACTGGGTCCTGCTGGTGGACCCGATGGGGGATCCGGCGTCGGCCTCGGTCCTGGTGCTGACCGCCGGGGATGCCTCGCCCGCGGAGAAGAAGGACATCGCGGCCGACATTGCGCGCCGGCTTCCGCTGCTCAGGGAGCGCCTGGCCGAAGCGATGCGCGCCGCGGACGTCGCTGAAGCCACTACCCCTGGTCAGGTGCCCGGGTCCGGACCGACAGCATCCGGAGGCGCCGGCGGATTTTCCGGGTTCAGCGCGGCAAACCGGGGTGCCGGGCCGGGGGGATTCAGCGGATTCGGCGGCGCCAGCCCGGACCAGGCCCCGGTACCGGAACCGGCCTCCGGATCGCAAGACCCCCAGGTCACGAGTCCGTGGGGCACCCCGCCTCCGTGACAGGTCCCAGTCCCAGCGACGAAGTTTTCGATTACAGAGCAGATAGGTAGGGCCGTGCGCAAATTCCTGGTTGTTGGTTGTGGGGGATCCGGTGGAGCGACGCTGGCGTTCATGATGGATCAGCTCAAGTCCGAGCTCCATGCGCAAGGCATCGATGAGATCCCTGCGGGATGGCAGTTCGTCCACATTGATGTGCCGCTGGCTCCGGATACTGCCATCCCGGGGGTGGGCAATGTGTTCCAACAGGGCGGCACCTACATCGGGACGGGACCCAACAGCGGCAGTTACCCGATCCTGGACAACGCGCTGAGCCACAGACTTTCCAACGAGCGGTCGCTGGAAGAGATCGGCACGTGGGCTCCGCGTGACCCGAACAAGATCGGCGTTCCGATCCACAGTGGCGCCGGCCAGATGCGGGCTGTTGGCCGCATGATTACCTTGAGTAAAGCGTCCGACGTGCGGATGGGACTTGAGCGTGCGTTCCAGAAACTCAACCTCGTGGAAACCAATGCCCAGATGGAGCATGTACAAGGACTCCTGCCGGGGTCGGACGCGTTCCATTCCGTCGAGCCTCCAATCGTCCTGGTGGTTTCATCGATGGCGGGAGGCGCCGGCGCGTCCATGGCACTCGACGTCTGCCGCCTCCTCACACTTGTCCCCGGCGTGACTCCTGGCCTCATGGGTGTGTTCATGCTGGCGGCCGACGTGTTTGACAGTTTGCCGCCGGCAGCCCGCGGCGGCGTTCGCGCCAATTCGCTGGCCATGCTCGGGGAAATCGTGGCCGCCCAAACCGTTGCCGCGCAAGAGCACGACGCACGGACGCTGGCAGCCCTCGGCGAACAGAGCGGCGCCACGGGTGAAAAGCCGTTCGCGCGCGTGTTCCCGGTCGGCCGGTTCTCGGGCGTGGAGCGGACCATGTTTGGAGACGGCACGCAAAACGCCGTATACCGCGGCCTCGGCCGGGGCCTTGCTGCGCTGATGCGAAGCGGCAGGGCGTCGGGCGACTTCGTCTCCTTCGACCTCGGCAACCTATCCGAGGACAAGCCGGCACGCCGCCAGTTCCTTGGCTGGGGAGCCGAGTCAAACGACGTCGCATGGGGGGCCTTCGGGTTCGCCAGCCTCAGCATGGGTCGTGACCGCTACGCGGAGTACTCGGCCCAGCGCTTGGCGCGTACGGCAGTGGATCGATTGCGCAGCGGACATCTGCAAACCGGGAACACGGCGTCGTCCGTGGAACAGGTCAACGCATTGGTGACCAGCCAGTGGAGCAACATCTGTGGGGCCTTGGGGCTGCCCACCGCGGCGGAGGGCGCGCTGGGGCAGAGCCAGGTGCTGGAGTGGTTCACCGAGACGGCATTCAGGCGCCAGGACGTCACCCGGCTGGCAGCGACGATCTCGGATGAGCAGGTGGTGCCCTATCTCCCCGCGCCCGCGGGAAACCATGCGGCGCAGTGGTTGCCGGTGCTGCGGCAGAAGCTTCAGGAGCGCAAGGTCGCGGTGACCGCGGGAACATCCGAGGCAGCTTATGCCTGGGCGTACGACTACAAAGACGTCCTCCTCGGACATTTTATGAGCCAGATCGAGCAGGCCGTCACGCAGTTCGGGCTGCCGTATGCGCGGGCCATCGTTGAACGGCTGGAAGCCCTGCTGCGTGACCAGTTGGTGGTCACGCTGAAGGAGATGGCCAACCACGGGATGCCGAATGTTGCGGCCATACCGGGGCAGTTCGAGAACGAGGTCGGGCAGATGAACGTCATTGCCAACGGCCAATCCGTCATCGACCGTTTGGCCGGGTTGATCCGCGGACAGGCGACAGACCTCTTGTTTGCGCAGGCCGCCGGGTCAGCGTGCAACGTCTTCACCGCCTTCGTATCGGAGGTGCTGCCGTCGATGAAGGACGCGCTGAGCGAAGCGTTGGACGTCCTGACGGGGGCCGTTGCCGCGACGTCAACTCCGGTGGGCCTGGCCGACGTCGCCACGGACCAGTACGGGTCCTGGCCCTCGGACGAGGACCGCGGCGTGCCGCAGCGCTTTGACGTAGCGGACAACGAAATCCTCATCACGGAGTCCAGATTCTTCGCCGGCCAGTATGAAGCGGATGTGACGGCCAGCGGTGGCGGAGCGGCCGGACAGCTCGCGTTCCGTGACGCACGCAGGCGGCTCACGGACCATGTGATCAGTGGCAGATGGCCGGTTGCAAGCGGATCTGCCGCTCCCGCCGGCCTGCTCGAACAAGTCGCGGCCTGGCGGCCGGGAGAGTTCAACCGCGATCCGGTCTCACACGCGCCGGTAACTCCGTCACGGCCGCGGTTTGTCCTCCACACCGCGCCATCCAAGGTCCTGGACCGGGCGCGGCAGTACGTCGCCCGCCCCCATGAGCCTTTCCACCGGTTCTGTTCGCTGTCACTACGCGACTACGTGCTGGGCCTGGACGCGCGGGAATCGGAGATACCGCAGCGGAAGGCAGAACTCGCGACGAAGTTCGCGCAGGCCTTGAACCGGGCGGTACCGCTGATCGGCGTCAATCCCGACGTTGTGCGGATGGTCCACGACGCGTCCGTGGCGTACCGTTACAAGTTTTCGTCGATCCCCTTCATGGCAGTCGACGACCTCACCCAGATGCTGATCGCCAAAACGGCGGAGAATCCGAACATCGCCGAGGAAACGGCGGACATCTTGAGGGGATCACTCAGCGAAGACGCGAACGTGCAGCGGATCGACATCTTTGGCTCCTACCGGAACTATTCGCCCCTAGTTTTTGACTCCGTACTGGGCCCCGTGGCACAGCAATGGGCGGGCACCTCGCTGCCCGAGCGCAAGGGCTTCTGGAGCCACCGGAGGTCACGGCCGCTCGTTGCGTCCCTGCCCATGGGAGACGCGGAACGCCGCGCCATGATCGCCGGCTGGTTCGTCGGCCAGATCACCGGCCAGCTCCGGCTCCCGGAGCCGCCGTACGAAACCGCCGTCGAGATCTGGGACGAGTTGAACCGCAAATGGATCCAGTTCCCCAACCCGCTGTTGACTCCTCCGGCACAGTTCCTGGCCAAGTCCTTCGATTGGCTGCCGGCGGTGATGGAATCCATCCTTATCGCTGTAGCGCGGACGCACCAGGCCCCGGTCCTGTCCTCCCTGCGGCCGTACCACGTACTGCGCGGGCTGTACGATTCGACGGCCGAAGAGCCGGCGGCGGGGCTGTTCGAAGTTTCTGCCGGCGCCTCCCTGGCCGCCTGGCTGGGCACGGGCGAGACGCTCTCCGGATCACCAAGCCGGGTCCCGGACGTGGTGCCGGAAAGCACGGTCGACGATCGCTTTGAGCTGACCAAGGCGTGGCTGGAGACAATCCGGGGGCTTGCCGGCGACCATTTCATGCCGCCGGGCAAGGAGGGCAACACCGGAGGGGGCAGTTTTTCCGTCATTGCGACCAGACGGGCGGCCAGCGCCACGCCAATCTTCCGCGACCTCGCCGACGACATTTACATTGTCCTCGGCGAGCTGCTGCAGCATCTTGAAACCGCGTACCAGCGCTCGCTCGCGGTCCCCGTCGTGGCCGTGACGCCGGGCGGCGCCGATGATGGCCTGACGTTCCCCGGGATTGGAGCGTTCTGAGATGGGTGCGTTGACAGTTCTTGTGGCTCCGCGGGGTCTGGCCGCCGGAATCCGGGACTCGCTGACCGATCTGTCGGGATTGGACCTGATCGGCCCCTTTGTCTGGATCGAGCCCCGGATGGTGACTGGAACAAGCATCGGTGGTGTCCTGGTCGCCGATGGCGCCCAGACTGGCATCACCCTGCAGGGCATGGCCGGAGAAGAAGGGTACAGCGCCATTCGGTTGTGCGTACTGGTACCCGGGATGGCCTCGCAAGACCAGGTCGACGTCCGGACCGGGCAGGACATTGCGGAGTTCCTGGAGTCTTCGATGGGAGGACGCCAGGTCCTCCGCGTCCGGATGGTCATCACACGGGCCGGGGAGTCCAAGCAGATAGAGGGACTTGCCCAGGACGGCTGGCATAATCTGGTGCTCGCTCCCGAAGAATCCGCAGGGCCCGGCATCGGCCAGAAACTTCTGTATTCCACGCAGGACCCGCACGATTTTGGTGTCCTCGCGGCATCCGCGTGCGCTTCCGTTCTCGGGCTGTGGCATGGCAGCCAAGGAACGCCGTTGGATGGGCAATCCCCCCTCCCCGGGCAAAGCGCTTGTCTGGTGCGGGCCTACCACCGCCAGCTCGACACCTCGGCGGTGGAGGAAATGCTGAAGAAGGAGGTAATTTCCACGCGGCAAGGGCTGCCGCTACCGACCCATCACGGCGGATCCACCACCTACATCGAAGACCATGGACGCGCGGCCCAGGCGATGTCGGACAGCCTGTGGGCTAAACATCAGGGTGTTCTGCGCGGGCCCCGTGAGGCCAGGCGGGCGGAGACTCCGAAGCCCATCGGCGCATTGGAAGCGCTCAGGATGATGTTCAGTTTCCTGCTGGCCGCACTGAAGGGCGCGCCCCGGAGCTGGGCCAACCGGATCGCGACGAGAGCCAAGTCCCAGGCCGCCGCAGCAGTTCACGGTGCCGTGTTCGGCTCTGCCCCGTCCCAGTACACAGTGATGGTCGACGGCGTGACTCCCCATGGCCTTCCGGTCTCGTGGCTGGATGTCCGCGACGCCGCCGTGACGTTGGACAAAGCCCTTGGGACCTCCGGGATGCAGGATGACCATGAAGCCGCCGCAGATCTGTCCGCGGTGTGGCGGGACTATGCGGCCGGTGCCATGACCCTGGCTGATGCCGGCGAGCGGGTGGACGCGCTTCCGCCGGTCCAGGTAGGTACCCAGCGGGCCGTGCTTCGGGGACCGGAAATGGCCGTCCCGGGTTCGGAGGCCCGATTTGAGCAGATTCCACCACATCTGGCGGCTGCCATCGAGCTTCACTCCGTACGCCCCTTTGATGTCCTGGGCACCTTCACCATGGAGCAGCGCCTTCAGCGCGCGGCCGATGATCCGGCCCTGGGCTTGTCTGCCAGCCGGACGGTGCAGGAACTGCGTGGCTGGAAGGCACAGTTCGAGGACACGTTCGCTGCGCGTGTGGGCACACGGATCGGCCAGAGCCTCATGGAGGTCCAGAACGAGGTTCAGCGCCTCCTCACCCAGATCCGCGACGCGGCCTCAGCGGACGGAATGATGGGCAGCGTCATGGCGAAGCAGAAGAGGCTTTCCTGGTGGATGAAGATCCTGGTGGGTATTTTGATCGCCGGGGTGGCTGTTATCGCTGTTCTGTTCCTGACAGGCGTGCTCACCGTTGCCGCCGCTGCGATCGCCGCTACCACGCTGGTTCTGGGCTGGTTTGCGGCCGCCTTGGTCACGTTCCTCAGGGGCCAGCGGGACCTGTTCCGGCTGCTGAACGCACGCAAGCAGCTGATCAGTGACGACGAGGTCTCACGCAGGAACCTGCGGCACGCACTTCGCGATCTCCGCAGGCTGGGAGGTGCTTACAGCCAGTTTCTCGCCTGGTCCGACATCATCGGTACCGTGCTCAACGAGCCATTCGGCCGGGCGGGCGCAACCGGAACCGGACGGACTCCGGCGGTCGAAGGACTTCCCTTGAATGTGCGGGTCGGCGCGGCCGCGGTTGACCAGCAGGTTATCGGCCTCGCGGCCGCTGAACTGCGCCGTGATCTGTTCAGCGTCGGTTGGCTGACAAGGTCCTGGGAACTGGCCATTCTGAACGCCGGCCGCCAACTTGGGGTGCGCGGTTACGAGCTGACGGGCCAGCCTGACTCGATCTTCCGCCAGCCGGGCGACGGCGAGTTGTCACTCCTGCCGGACTGGATTCGGATTCTGGACGGGCGCGGCATCGACCCGGCCGCCGGCGAAGAGCTGTGGGCAGGAGCCCTCAACAGCCTGGAAGGTCACAGGGCGTCCACAGCGGCGGGATTGCAGTCCACTGTGGATGAGGTCCGCGGATCCAGCCAGGTTCAGACATCACTTAGCGAATTCATGTCCGGAATGCAGGATTCCGGCGCCGGCGCAGTGTCCCAACTCTTTGACAGTGCTGTCCTCACGGATGTCGGCCGCAGCGCCGGTCGGGCCGCCGTAGACCGCAGCAGCAGATTCCAGAGCAACTCGGGTCTCAGCCAGCAGCTCACGCTTGTCCAGTTCAGCGCGGGGATTCCCGAACACGAGTTTCTGATCTCGAAAACGACCATAGACAAGGACTGGTGGTCAATTCCCGCAGAGGATCCTTTTGACCCCACCGACCCCCCGGAATTCGTCATGCCGACGGGCCCCACCTTTTGATCCCCCGATCGAACCTGATTCCCCTTTCGCCGACCGCCAGGATGGGCGACCCCGCAGGAGATGTTGATGACTGACAAGAAGTTCGAGGCCCGTTACCTGGCCCTGACGTTGTGGGCCGCAGATGCTGAGGCCCGGGGATTCCGCGTGCCCTGCCCTGGGGATCTGGCATCGATAGCAAGGGCGAAGACCGTCGACGTCCCCGGCGTGGACGCTGACCTGGTCGGGGCCTGGCCCAAGGCGATCAAGGAAGTCATGAACCAGGTGGCATTCAACATCGCCGAGCCGCACCGGCAACTGGGTCCCGAACTTGATGAGCCTGAAACCGATGCCGGGCGAAAGCCCGCAACGGAGAGCAGGTCCGATCCATCGCCGGTGGTCGGACCGGGAGCGCCGGCGGCGCCCGAGGCGCAGCCCCGAACGCCCGAGGCGAGAGTCCTCGAAGCGCTCAAGGCCTGGCGTGACGGCGAAACCGCGAACGGCCGGTCGTTCATTTCAAACCTGAAGGAGTCGCACCTCCATCAGGTGGCCAACTCCGGGGTGACCACTGCGGAGGACATCCGAAGGATGCTTCCGCCCGCAGCCGGACGGTTCGCGGACGAGGTCGCGGACGTCGTCGGGGAGCCTGATCCGGGAGCTTCCCCAAGCGTTCCCGCCGTCGAGGTTCCGGTTCCGACCGGTCCAAAGGGAACGGTTCCGGCCGAACCCAAGAGCGTGCCGGCGGCCGAGCCGCCGGTCAGGCAGCCTGCCCCCGCTGAAGCCGGCCGGGCGCCGGCCGAGCCGATAGATCCAAAGTCCTTTGCTCAGTTCGAATATGGCCCGTCCACGCTGAATCCGGTCGCGCTAACCATCCGACGGGACGGCGACGGTGCCCGGCAGTATTCGTGGCCACACAGCGGATCAGATCAGCCGATCAAGATCTACCGGGTGATCTCGAGCGATGACCACCCGCCCTATTCACCCGACCGGGCAGACCTCGTTTGTGTCGCGCACAGCGACTCAGCCGTGGATGGCAGGCCGCTCGGAGCCGCTGTCCGGCACCTTCAAGTCTGGCTCAACGAAGGACCTTCGATCGAAGCCGCGGTGGCAGCCCAGCCCACCCTGCATGCGCAAGGTGCCTTCGTAGGCGAGGTCCTCGGCGTTAATGTCACGGAGGATGAGGGGCGGATCATTGGACAATGGTCGGCATTGCCCGGTACGCGAAGCGTCCAGGTGTTCCGGATTCCGATCGAAAAGGCGGCCACCGCGGGAGGAGACCCGCAGTACCGGATCCTGGCCGAATCAGACAATCTCGGCGGATTCGTTGACGCGCGCGCCGAACGGGGATCCCATTACCTCTACCAGGTCTATGCGGAAGCCGTTGTGGACGGCGTCGCGCGGTTGTCGAGCCCCGCCAACAGTTCACTAAAGGTCTCAGCGGTGCTGGAGCCGGTCTCGGACCTGGAAATCCGGCTCAGCTCCGATCCGGACATACCGTACTTCGAATTGGAATGGAGCGCACCTGCGGGCGGAACGGTGTCGATTTACCGCACCGAACTGCCGCCAACTTCAGGCATCGAGTTGGAGGCGTTGTCCGCTGATTCTTTGGTGATCAACGGTTTGACGGACGAATCGAGGCTGTCGCATCCCATAGCGCTTTCACAGGGGCGGGCCTCGATGGTCAGCGTTCCGTGGCCGTCGGGTTGGACCAGGGCATACTTCACACCTGTGACTCTGCTTGACGGCATGGCGCTCGTCGGAGGCACGACCTTCAAGTCGCGCCGGGAAAAGGTCCGTAATCCCAAGATCCTGGAGCGCGTCAACAGCCAGATCCTCACCTTCGACTGGCCGGCCGGTGCAGCGTCGGTGCTGGTGTATCGCGGCCAGACAGGGGACAGACCCGGAGCTGGCGCTGGGCGGAGATCCACTGGAAATCACCCAGGCGGACTACCAGCAGCGTGGGGGATTGCATTTCCATGACCAGCTTCCGTCCATGGGCTGTGACCTTCACCTGGTGCCCGTCAGTTTCGAGGCCGGCAGACGCGTGGCCGGGGCGCCAGCGACGGTGGCGTATCCGCCGATATTGAGGCTCGGCTACCAGATCGGGGTCAAGAAGAGCCTGCTCGGTAAGACCAGCGGTCTCACCGTCAGCGTCCATGCGATCGATTCGACGCCGTCCATGCCTCCTTTCGTCCTGGTGTACAACCGCGAGCGGCTCCCCCTGACTGTTCTCGATGGGGTCGCCCTGAGCATGGTCAGTGATGGGGATGAGGCAACCCCGCCGGCCCGTCGATTTGTTCCCGATACCAATCCTGGGCCCGACGGGTCCCGCACCTGGAAAACGGAGCCCGAGGCATGGTCCCGTGAAGTCAGTCCGACCGAGGGCTATGTCCGGCTGTTCGCCGACTTGCCGGTCGATGTCTTGAGGATGGTCGCCCTGCTCGATCCGCCGCTTCGGTCATTGCGGCTCGCCGGCCCCGTGAACCCCTTCAAGGGGATGTTCGATGGGCGCTGACGGGGGCAAGATGACAGTGGAAAATTCGCCCAAGGGTGTTTCGCGGTGGGCGCAGCTCACGTACGCCTCATTTGACCCCGGGAACGGTGCCGGAGGCGGATGGCAAGTCAAGGACACCGCCGGAAACCTGAGCCACGACGAAGTCGAAGCCCTGAAATCCCGGATCGTGACATCATTTGATCCTGCTGTCCCGTTGAGCGCGTTTCCGAGTCCCGCGGAGCTGGAGGCAATGCCCCGGAGACTGACGTACATCGCCGACGGCGGGGGCCGGGGTTCCTACTGGCACAGCGTCATGGCCGGCCGGGATTCCACGGGCCGGCCCGGGAACGTTTTCAGCCACGTGCTGCTGGACCGCACCATTGACGCGGCCGAACCAGCGATCAGGCCCATTGAATTGTGGCGTTCGCCGGACCTGATGTGCCCCTTCGGTCCCGAACAGGTTGCCAGGTCCGGACTGGCCAACACCGGGCAGCCCGTCTTTGGGGCTGGATTGAGCCGGGAGACTGTCCTGGAATTCCTCTTCGACCCCGGCCGCTGGCGCATCGGGCTGCTCAGTGTGCTGCTTGACGCGGCGTCGGCAGCGCTGCGCGGGGGACCCCGGATAGTCCTTGTTGCCGACTCTGCGGAATCGGCTGCGCTTTGGATCGGTGCTTTGGCAAGCCTGACGTCCCCGAGCACCGCCCGTTGCCTGAGTTTCTCGGTCTACGAGAGAGCCGGTGCCCTGGCGACGGTCTTCGAACGGGGCGTACAGATAGCGTGCGTGCCGCGGAGCGACGTGCCGGACTTGAGCCCGGACGCCGGCTACGCGGTTCTCGATGAGCGCGAAATGCCGGACCTCGGTGAAGTGGGCGGTCAGCCGCATGAGACCCAGGCCGGATCGCTGATCGTTGCGACGGCGTGGTCAGAACTCGCTCAGTCGGTGCTGCTGAACGCAGCTACTGCGGCTGCGGCTTTGGCTGAACTCGATGACATTTCGGCCCGTGTTGGGGATACGGGCCGGGAACCGGCCTGGCCTCTTGCGATGGCAGTTCTCAGGCTTGCCGAGCTATTTGGCGATCTCCAGGATGAGGCCGCTGCTGTGGTCAAGATGCATTCTCCTGACGCTCTGCGGCAC
Organism: Arthrobacter sp. PAMC25564; assembly: GCF_004798705.1. Classification (NCBI taxonomy): domain Bacteria; kingdom Bacillati; phylum Actinomycetota; class Actinomycetes; order Micrococcales; family Micrococcaceae; genus Arthrobacter; species Arthrobacter sp. PAMC25564. Next base: position 898,442 of record NZ_CP039290.1, read on the forward strand.
GACGAGCAACTGCTTTCCTTGGCCCTATCGAGTATGGGCAGGGACAACGGCGGCGGGGCTGTTCAGGCTTGGGGCGATCTGCAGCGCGTGGACGTTTCCCCGTCCATCCGGGACACCCTGATAAACGTCTACATCGCGCGTGCCCTCGACGATCCTGAGTGGAGGGCCCGCACAGGGCCCATGCCCCTCCCACCCGATTACCGGCCCGAACTCGCGACGCCGGAATTGCGCGCTTCCGCCCGTCAGGCCGTTCTCGGAATCCGGACCCAGGTCTTGGCGGAGCCCCGACACGACTCGCTGTACGGGGCGTTGCGGTTCCTTGATTTCCTTTGCCGCGGCGGGTTGGCAGATCTCTGGGACCCGGACGATGACGTCCTTGCCGAGGCCACGACGCAAATTCTGGAGTGCGTCGTCTCCGCCGTGATAGACGACGACACCGCCGCGGCGGCCATGGTGACCGCCGTCGGCCAGTTGTCGCCCCGGCTCTGCAGATCCATTGTCGCCGCTGTAGGAAGCACCGCGAGATTCCACACCTCCGCGGCCGGACACCGCATCCCGCCGCCCTTCTGCGACTGGCTCCTGTGGGCGGCCGCGCCCGCTGAGCTCGACCGATTCTTCCGGACCGTGACGGAGACCTCGCAGATTCCGGAACTTCTCGGCGAAATTGCAATCTGGCAGTGTGTATCCGGCCAGGGAACATCGGAGGGAGCGCGGCCGATCGCGGCCATGGCACTGATAGCGGACGACCCCAGCAGCCCTCACAACCGGTTGTGGGACGCAGTCTTCACGTCGGCCCCCGCGTGGAGCGCCGGCGAACTGCTGGTGATCGAGCGTCGCTGTCCCCGGTATCTGCCGGGGCAAACCTTTGTGCCGGCACTCGTGCTCGAGCCGCGATCCGGGACGCTGGATCAACTGGTGGATCTGATCGAGAAGGAACGCGGGGACGGCGACGGCGCCGAAGTCGATTTCGCGCGTCTCAGGCTTGAGTCCCGCGGGGGGTGGACGACGAGATATGCCGAACAGCTTCCCGGCGTTGCGGACTGGATGATTGAGACGGTCCAGGCTGCGCTGGAGGCGGTCCACCCGCGTAGCCTGCCCCCGGAGGTGACGGATGCCGTCGTCGTCGCGGCAGCGCTGGTTTCCGGGCATCGTCCGGGCGAGTATGTATGGCCATCCTTGGTGCGGAACCTCGTGGCCGGCTACAAGCCGGAGCCGGAGGCCCGGGCCGTTGGCATCTTGCAGGACTGCGCAGACCAGGGGCTTCTGGGCGGGCAACTCCTCCAGCGTCTTGCAGAAGTTGCTCTGGAAAATGCGCCCGGCTATCCGGATCCGCCATCCGCGCAGCGGCATCCGCTGTCCGGTGTGACCTGGGATCCGGGTGACGGGCCGGTGCCGTTGTTGGAGGTTCCACTGCGCAGGGTCCTGGCAACATGCCACGCGTCCACTTCCATGGCACTGTCCGAGTCGCTCGCCGCCCGGCTCTGGCCGAAATCTTCGGAAGCGATGACCGATCGCCGTGCAGAGAAGGCATACGACGACCGGGACCGGTTCCTGCGGTCCTGGTGGAAATCCTTGGTTGAACCAACAGCAAGCCCAAGGCCGACATTTCTGGGTGCCCTCAGGCCCGGAACAAGAAAGGATCGCTAATGCCCACATATTTGCTGGAGGGCACGAATGAAGTCCGGCTCACCGTCCGTCCCCTTAACATGACAGTGCGTGTCGAGGGCGGGGGCGTGGAGGCCTGGCTGGAGGTGACGCAGGGTGGCCGCTCCGTCCCGTCCGTGGTCCGGCCGCCGAGCATGGTCATCCTGCCCAGGGTTGAGGCCGCGACGACTGTCTCCGTGATTCCGACTGGCAGGGATCGTTTCCCGTCACAGACGGTTGTGCATTTTTCTGTTGCCGTCGAAGACCGGGAATCGGGGGATCCGCAACGAGCCGTTCTGGTTCCGGTCGATGTTTCAGGATTGGACAGGAAGGACCTGGTCTCGGTCGAACTGGTCGACGGAGCATTGAGCCTCAGGGCTGCCCAGAACAAGGAGGATTCCGATCTGGGGGCACTCGGAAACGCGGCACGTGTCGCCGCTCGCGAATTGCTCGGTGTGCAAAGCTTCGATGACGGTGCGGCCTTAACAATGAATATTGCGGTGGACCGCTCGGGTTCGGCGTTGCATTTGGCCAGGAACGGAACGTTCGCCGGACTGGTCCGAGTCCTGACCGGTGTCGCCCAAGTGATCACGAACGGTACCGATATTTCCGCTGGGATCATTGGGAACTCGGCGGAGCGGCTCCCCTCGCAGCCTCTGGTGGCTCTTCCCCAGTCGGTACAGGACGCACAACTTAGCCGCATTCCCTCGAACGGCTTCCGGTCGGCGTCGCGTCTGCCTTGGACACAGCCCGATAATTCGAACTCCCTCACCTATCTTCTGACGGACTCGCTGCCGGCAGACGTCGTCGAACTGGAAACCGCCGAGCAAGCGGCACCGGGCCGGCGGCACATCGTCGCCGTCACGTCCCCCGGCGTCTGGCGGCTGCTGGGCGGTACAACCGTTCACAGTACTGTTGTTGAGCCGCCCGCGGGGGACGAAACGCTGGAAGCCAGGCTTCTGGCCGACCCGGCAGAATTACGCGGACTCGTAACTTCGCTATTGCAAAGCGTTTTTGACCGTGACACCGTTTTCGCTGAAAGGACCGGTCTGTGACGACCCGATGCCCTTCGTGCTTCCAGCGATTGCCCGAAGACTCCTATTTGTGGCTCTGCCGCTCGGGCAAATGCCCCACCTCACCCGACGATGTGGCCAGCCGCTACATGGGGAAGACGGTCAGCAACGGCCCTGCTGTGCGGCAGGACCGACCTCCGGCGGCACCCCGGGGCTGGGCGCCCACGGCACCGGTCCAGTGCCCCCAATGCCACGAGATTGCACCGGAGGCCTGCCCGCATTGCCACCAAACCCTCATTGAGGGATGGCGCGAAGCAAGCGCTACCTGCATCGCCATGAATGGGGCACGGGCCACCGGAAAATCCCTCTACATCGCCGTCCTCATCAAGCAATTGGGCCACTTTATGGCCACGATGAACGGCACAATTCACTTTGCAGATGCGCGAACGCAGGAAACGTACAAAAACATATACGAAAAGCCCCTATTTGAAGCCCGTGGACTGATGCCGGCAACCCCACCCGCCGCTACGCACGATTCGTATGTGGTGGAGCCTTTGATCTTTAGCCTTGGCATCCTGAATGGGGTCAGGAGATACCTGGTGATCCGTGACGTGGCAGGCGAGGACATGGAAAAGCCGCCAGCAGACACGATGCCATTGGCTTTCCTGCGGCACGCTGACGGTGTCTTCTTCATGTTTGACCCGCTCACCGTTCCGGACATCCGCGCCAAGGTGCAGGACCTCATCCCGGCGCAGCTCCGCCTGGGCGGGGATCCCAACACGGTCCTGAGCAACCTGCTTAACATCATCGGAACGGCGACGCCGCCGCTGGCCGTCATCTTGTCGAAGTTTGATGCAATGCAAGAGCTCCGGAATGTGGATGATGTCCAGTGGCAATCAGTCATGTCCAATTCCGGTGCGGCCTTCCTGCGGGACCCAAGCCTGGAGTCCTCCAAGTATGACCAGGACGACGGCGAACTCCTGCACGAAGAGGTGCGCAGCCTGCTGCACAAACTGAACGCACGGCACCTGGTCCTGAGCCTGGAGAATCCGGGCGCCGGCCAGCGCATCCCGTACAGGTTCTTTGCAGTTTCCGCACTCGGCGAGTCACCGTCAGGCGACGCCGTCCACTCACGGGGAATCGCGCCGTTCCGGTGCCTTGATCCTGCCAAATGGGTACTAAGCATGACGGGTGCCATCTAGCCATCCGCCGAGTCCGGAACCCGCGTTCAGCCGCGGTGGGAGGAATGGTCACAGTGAATCTGGGCATGTGGGCCAATTTCGCGATTCAGTCCGGGCTCATCGCGGTCCTGGCTGCCAGCCTTTTCGGCGCGATAGCCGGCTTTGGACTGGCCTCGATCGGCCGATTCAGCCGCACCCTTGGAGTCGCGGCCGGCATCCTCGTTCCGGTGCTGGGCGTGGCCATCCTGGCGGCAGTCGCGGTCGCGAGGAGGGAGCGCCGGTCTGGTCACGACACCGCCCTGCCGTGGCAGTGGAAGAGCCGCAGCGGCATTGTTTCCCTGGCTAGCCTCGCGGCGCTCACTGGCGTCGTTGCGGTGACGGCCTTTGTCGATTGGTTCGTGGTCCGGATTCCCGGGGTCTCGCGGATCAGCGTTGGTGCGTGGGGAACGGTGCTCGGCGGTGCCGTAGTGGTCACGATTGCGCTCATGATCCTTGGGGGCCTGCCGCTGCTCAGGCGTCCCAGCCGGGGCTCTGCGATTTTGCTGGCGTGGGTCGGCAGCACCTGGATGTTCCTGGCCGGTGTAGCCGTCGCGCTGCGTGCGCCGGTTGTGGAACTGGCCTCTTCCCTGGGTGCCCTGAAGTTCACGGTCGCGGACGCGTTGGGGGCGTTGAACCTGGATGCGGGCGCGGTGGGGATCGACTTGCCGCCAACGGTGGACCCCGCCATGCTCGGGCTTTCCGGTGCCAGGGTCGAACCGGGCGCCGTTGATTTGGCTGCCCCCATCCAGGGGCTCCAGTTTGAGATCGGCCCGGCGTGGTATTGCCTGCTTCTGTTCTCCGCAGGACTCCTGCTGTGGTCTTTTCTCGTAGTCCGGCAGGCCGACAGGATAGCCCGCCGCCCTTCACCGGGCGGCTCAGGCATGGACCGTCAAGCTGCGGCCGGACCGGAAGCTCCGATTCCGGTCCGCCCGCTCAGCTGGAGCCAAGAGCGGTCCAGCGACGGATCGTATTGGGGTACCGGAAACTGACAGGCGAACCTGTCAGCGGTCCAGCATTCCACCCTGCGGAACAACCCCAACGGAAGACGTCTGCGGCTGGAAGTCACCGGGAAGCTCCACCGCGGAGGCGTGGTGGACCAGGCGGTCCCACGCGTGATTGATGCCGTGGACCAGCCCCAGCAATGTGCTGGCCACGATGGCCCAGGCGAGGCGCCCGACGCCCACCAGGACCAGCGCCGCGAAGGCCGCCGTCATCATGAAGAGGGCAATCACCAAGGCAACCACGAGAGTTCCAAAGAACACCATGGTTGCCGTTTCCACTGCGCTTAGGTCGAACTGCATTGTTCCCCCTGATCATCACCTTGGCTGAACCGCTAGCCCCGAGCGTAGGGGGACTGTGGTGGATGCAACTAGGGTCTTGGGGCCGTGGCGCGGCCGTTGATACGGGATCGAAATACTACTGGAGAGTAGGTCACGGAGCGGTCGCGGAAACAACGCGGGGTCATCTGCGGCCCATGTCACGGTCCGCGATGGGCCCGGTACGACCCCGCGTTGGATTAATGCGGCCGGGGGGCTGCGTTAACCTTGTAGTTGGCAGTCTTCTTCGAATCCGCTGCCCGACAACATCCCCAAGGCAGCCGAAGGAGAGTGCATGTCCCGCTCCGCCGTGTCCTCTGCCGACGCCATCAGCGCCCGGCTCCGGGACCTCGAACTCCTCATCAAGGGACCAGCCTGGGCGCTCACCCGCTCCGCGCCCTGGGTGATCGCAGTGCTTCAAGCCTCCTTCACCCGCATCAGGCCGCAGCTGCCGCTGGAACAGTTCCACGCCGACGTCGACGCCTTCCTCGAGCAGCTCCGCCGCCAAGGCCCCGGCACGGCAGAGCAACAGGGCGGCCCCGCCGGCGGCGCGCCCTCAGGGAAGAAATATGCGGACGAGTGGACCCGGAAGAACTTCCTGACGCGCCGTAACCAGTCCGGCCAGATCGTCTACGAAGTCACCGAGCCCGCGGCCCGCGTCCTCGCATTCCTCGACAGCCTCTCCAGCGAACGTTCCACCCTCAACGGCTCCCGGCTCGGCACGCTGCTGGGCGACGTCGAGAAGCTCGCCAACGAGACCAACCCGGACCAGAGCGCCCGGCTGGAGGCCCTCGAGGAGGAGATCGGTGAACGGCGCCAGCTGATCGAGGACATCAGTTCCGGCGACTTTGACGGCCTGCTCGACGACGACGAGGCGGTGGAAGCGGCCGGCAACATCCTGGATCTCGCGGCCAGCCTGCCCGCCGACTACAAGAAGATGCGTGACCGGATCGAGGAACTCGTGGGGGAGCTCCGCAACCAGATCATCGAGGAATCCCTCAGCAAGGGCGCCACCATGGCCCAGGTCCTGGAGGCGGACAAGCGGCTCCGGCAGAGCCCCGAGGGCAGGACCTTCCGCTCCTTCACCGCGTTCCTGGAGGATCCGCAGCAGCAGCTGAGGTTCCGGTCCGCGATCGGCGAGGTGCTCAGCCGGCAGTTCGCGGACGAGCTCAGCCAGGACGAACGCGAGACCCTCAAGAACCTCGTGGCCGAACTCCGCACCCAGCACAGCCAGATCCAGCGGATCTACGGCAAGCTCAGCGAAAGCCTGAACACCTACGTCCAGAGCGACGATTTCCGCCAGTCGGTACGGCTCCGCAAGGTCCTGCGCGAGGCCGAGCAGGCCATCCGGTCCCTGCCGTACGAGCGCGAACGCCCGGGCCTGGTCCGCGGCCCGGTACTGTTCAATGCCGGCTTCGAATCCCTCGCGATGGTCAAGCTCTTCGACCCGGACGAGTTCGCGGCCCCGCCCAAACTCGCGGACCCGATCGCCTTCAGTGACTCGGACCGCGCGCGCTCGCCGCGAACCGGCAAGGCCAGGCCGGAGCTCATCCGTGCCGCGGTGGCGGGAGCCTCCTCCCTTTCCGAGGCCTGGAACCAGCTCCCGGTCGAGGAGCGCCATATCAACTCGATCCGCGCCCTGCTCTCCCACGCCCTCCACGACGGTGCAGGCTTCGACCGCGAAGCCTGGGAGCCCATCGACTTCGAACAGATAGACGGCACCACCCGCAGGGCATACCTGCCGGTGGTTACGCTCAAGAAAGATTGACGATGACTGAATTTTCGCCAGAAGCAGCGGCCGCGGAGCCTGAACACACGCACGCCGACCCGTTCACCGTGACCCCGCGGGACACCTTCGTGGACGGCGCCGCGCTGTTTCCGGGGGACACCGGCGTGCTCCCGATGAAGGTCCGCCAGGCCCTCGTGAAACTCCTCAAAGGTCCCTACGTCGACGGCGGCCGCGACGAGAAGCTCTGGACCACCCTGCTGGATAACCAGCTGATCCTGCGGAGCCGCCTGTCCGAGGTCTTCCTGACCCTCCAGCTGGATCACGAACGCAAGGTGGCCGTGCTGCGCCCGGTGGATCCCGAGGCGATCGGCGGCAGCACCCGCTCCAGCATCCTGCGCCAGCAGCGGGCCCTGAGCCGCGTCGAAACGATCGTGCTGCTCCGCCTCCGGCTCCTGCTGGACCGCCATGTCACGGCCCAGACGGACCCCACGATCACGCGCGAGGAAATCGCCGAACTCGTGGCCCACTACCAGCCGGCCGGCCAGCAGGACGCCCTGCGCGATTCCGATGTCGTCAACCGGGCCATCACCAAGCTCCTGGCCCGCCAACTCCTCCTCACCACCGGACTGGACGAGGTCTACACCATCTCCAACGCCCTCCCCCTGGCTCTCCCCTTCGAAAACATCGGAGACATCCCGGCCCAGATCGAAGCCCTCGTGGCAGCCAGCACCGACCAGGCAGGCACCGAACCGCTCCTGGAGTTGGACGTCGATGTGGCCGCGAACACCGAGGCGGATGACACAGAGGACGACGACGCCGATGCCGCCCCGGGAGTGGCATCGGGCCTGTCGGAGCCGCGCGCTGAGCTGATCGAAGATCAGCTGCGCGGCGCAGGGGCGGGGGCGGCGTCGTCGTCCACCAACGCGGCCGCGGAAGGCGACCACACTGACGAAGCGGAGGCAGCCAAGTGAGCATCGCAACCATGCTGCCCATCGGCGACCTCACCAACCCCGGCCAGATGCGCCTGGCCCTAGTCCAGGTGGTCAACTGGGGCACGTTCCATGGCGCCCACACGATGCACGTGGACCGCAACGGCACCCTGCTGACCGGTAACTCCGGCGTCGGCAAGTCCACGCTTTTCGACGCGATGCTGCGGGTCTTCGATGCCCGGCCGCGCTCCAACGAGGCAGCGGCCCAGCGTGCCGGCGGTGCGGTGGAGGACAAGCGGACCACGTTTACCTACATGCGCGGCAAGGTGGGGGACAAGGCCGTCGGAGAGGGCTCGGCGAGTGCCTTCCAGCGCCCCGGCGCCACCTGGTCCGCCGTCGCACTGACCTTCGACAACGCCGCGGGCACAAGGGTGACCGTCTCGGCGCTGTTTGACCTGCCCAAAAACGGCACGGAGTCCAGCGTCGGCCGCTACTACCTGATCGACAACAGGCCGCTGGACCTTGAGGCGCTCGAGGTCATCGCGGAGAAGCGGTTCACCAAGTCCGCCCTGGACGCGATCTTTCCCGATGCCCAGGTATTCGACGTCCACAAGGCCTTCGCCGAACGCTTCCGGCGGCTGCTCGGGATCAATTCCGACCAGGCCCTTCCGCTGCTGCGCGTGATCCAGGCCGGCAAGGGCCTGGGCGGCAGCGTCAATACCTTCTTCCGCGACCAGGTCCTGGATGCCCCCGCCACGCTGTCCGCCGCGGATGACGTAGTGGAGGAATTCAGCAACCTCATGTCCATCCGGCAGCGCCTTGAGGACGTCCGGCAGCAGCGCGACCAGCTGGCCCCGGTCCCCGGACTGAACCGGGAATATGCCCAGTCATTGCTCGACGCGAACCGGCTGCGGGACCTCTCGGGTGGGGAATTCGAGGCCTACAAGCAGCGGCTCGCGGTCACGGTCCACGAGGAGACACTGGAACGCTACCGCGGGCTCGCGCAGGCCAAAGCCAGGGAACTCGGCGCCGAACGCGGCATCCGCGACGGCCTGGCCAAGGAATTGCGCCAGCTCGAGGCGGACTACAACAACCAGGGCGGGAATGCGATCTCCGCGATCGAGCAGTCGCTGGAGAACGCCCGGGTGGGGCTCAAGCTCCGGCAGCAGGTGGAGGAATCCGCCCGGACGGCGCTGTCCGACGCCGGCCTGGAACTTCCGTGGTCGGCGGCCGGCTGGGAGCAGGCCCATGAGCAGGCGGCGGCACGCTCGGCCGAACTGAAGGACGATTCGGAGGCGCTCAAGGAGCTGCGCTTCGAGGCGTTCGACGGTCACGCGACCAGGAAACGCGAACTTGCCGCGGCCCAGCAGGAGCTCGTCTCGCTCAAGACACGCAAGTCCCTGCTGCCGCCGTCGAGCATTGAAAACCGCAGCGCCATCGCCGCCGCCACCGGCGTCCCAGAGGAGCAGATGCCGTTCGGCGGTGAGCTGATCGACCTCGCCGAAGGCCAGGAACAGTGGCGGCCCGCCGCCGAGCGCGCACTGCGGAGCCTCGCCACGACGCTGCTGGTCCCCGGCGAGCACTTCGCCGCCGTGACCCGGTACCTCAACGACCATTCCGTCCGCGGGGCGCTCCGCGCGGTGGACGTGTCCAAGCCGCTCGCCGGCGGAGCGCTGGCCGTCGAGGACGTGGCCGACGGCGAGCTGCTGACCAAGCTGGGTTTCCTCACCGACGCGGCCCCCCACCCGGACGCGCTGGCGGCGGCCAGTACCTGGATCCGGGAACGGATTGCCCTCGACTTCGCCTACCCCTGTGTGGAGGACCCGGACGAGCTGGCCAGGCTGGACAAGGGCCTGAGCCTGGGCGGCGTGGTCAAGCGCAACCGCCACACGGTGGAGAAGGATGACCGTTTCACGTCCCGCCAGGACTATGTGCTCGGCTTCGACAACGCCGCCAAGCTGGAGCTCGTGGCGGCCCAGGTCGAGGACCTGCAGCAGGAACTGGCCAAGGCCGCCGAACTGGCGCAAAGCCGGGAAGAATCGCACCAGGGCATGACCCGGCAGCTCGAGGCCCTGCGCCGCGTGGCCGATGACCTGCGCCCGTGGGAGCAGGTCTCGGCCGCCGTGGCCGCGGATGAGCTCGCGAAGATCGAACAGCGGCTCAAGGATGCCCTCGCCGCCCAGGCCGACCTCGAGCCCCTGCGGGCGAACATCGAGGCGGCCCGGCACAAACACCAGTCCAGCACCGAGGCTGCCGCCGTGCTGCAAAGCGAGTACAAGGCCCTCGACTCCCAGCTGACGGCTGCCGATTCGCTGCTGGACGCCGCGCGCGCCCGGCTGGCGCAGTCCCCGCCGTCGGACTCCACCGTCGAAGCGCTGGAACCGTACTTCGCCGACGCCGGGGACCTCCGGGAGATGCACGAACTGGACAACCTGGCCAACCAGGTCCGCACCCGGCTCCTCGCCGAACTGCACGTGGCCGAGTCCCGCGGACAGGCCACCTCCGAGCGCCTCACCCGGATCTTCGAAGGCTTCGTCCGCGAATGGGGCACGGCGATCTCCGCGGACCACGGCACCTCGATCGGCGCCGCGGGGGAGTTCGAATCCCGCTACCACGCGATCGTCAGCGACGGGCTGCCCGCCCAGGAGGCCGAATTCCGGCAGTTCTTCAACCAGCGCACGCACGAATCCTTCAGCACGCTGCTGCACCTGCTCGATGAGGAACGCCGCTCCATCACGAGCCGGATCCTGCCGCTGAACGGCATCCTCTCCGAGGTCAATTTCCATGAGGGCAGCTTCCTGGAACTGGATATCAAGCAGACCCTGCCCGCCACGGCCAAGCAGTTCAAGGACGCCATCCAGGCTGCGCTCAAGGTCCGCCACAGCCGGCCGGGGAAGGCGCCGGTGCCGGCGTCCGGGCCGGGGCAGGACGACGACGCCGAGCTCACCAACCGCTACAAGTCGCTCGAAACGCTGGTGAAGCGGCTGGGTTCGCAGACCCCGGAGGACCGGCGCTGGCGTGCCGAGGTGCTGGACGTCCGCGGGCACCTGTTCATCCAGTGCAAGGAGCACCGCGAGATCCAGGGCTCGAAAAAGGGCTCAGGGAAGTCCGAGGTCTTTATGCACGCGGACACCGGCTCGATGTCCGGCGGCGAGCGGCAGCGGTTCACGGCCTTCATCATGGCCGCGGCGCTGAGCTACCAGTTGGGCATTGCCGAGCAGGGCTTCACCACCTACGGCACCGTGATGATGGACGAGGCCTTCGTGCTGGCCTCGGAGGAATTCGCCGGCGCCGGCATCAAGGCGCTGCACGAATTCGGCTTCCAGCTGCTCCTGGCCGCGCCGGAGAACGTGATTGACCTATCCCGGCACCTCGGATCGGTCACGGAGATCCTCCGGGACAAGCGCACCAACCGCTCCGGCGTCCTCACATCCCCGGTGATCGGACCGCGTCCGGGATCCGAGGGGACCTGGCGTTCCGAGGCCAACCCGGTAGACATCGTCCTCCGCTGACCCGGACGGCGCCCGCTCCGGCCCAAGGCAACGCGGGGTCACTCCGCGCCCATAATCCGCACCGGAATGGGCCGTAGGTGACCCCGCGTTGCCTTGCGACGCCGGGCCTGGTCAGGGGCAGGCCGCCCGGCACTCGTCGATCTGGGCCTGCACGATCGCCCCGTAGCGGGCCACGACGTCGTCAAAATCCCAGCCCTCGAACAGGCCAAACGTCCGGACCGCCTCGCCGAAGCCGGTCATCAGCGCCACCACCATGGAAGCGTAGCGCCGCTCCCGGGTCGTGTCCCCGATCAGGCCGGCGATACTGGCCAGGTAAAGTTCACGCGTCCCGGCGCGGGCTGTTTCCGGGGTGGGGGAATCCTGGATGGTGAACGGGAGCATCGCCCAGGGTTCCCTGAGGCCACGCTCCCGCCTCATGAGCACCCGGAAAACCAGGTTTGCGCCGAGCTCCGCGGCCGGCACCTGCAGCTCAGTCAGGAGCGATTCGTCCGGTTGCGCTGCCGCGAACAGCTTCTCTTTTGAGCCGTACAGCTTCATCACCAGAGCGGCCGAGACGCCGGCGTCGGACGCAATGTCCCGCACTGTCACGGCACGGTAGCCGCGCGCGCCGAACAGCCTTCCGGCAGAGTCGAGGACGGCGTCGCGGCTGGACGGGATCGCGTAGCCCGGGCCTGTCATGCGTCCACCAACTGCTCGGTGGGCGTGTCCAGCTCCAGATCGGCATTGACCGAGCGGTTGTCCACGGCCAGCTTCCGCGCCATCGCCTGATGGGTGAGGGGGTGAAGCATGGTGAGGATGTAGCGGCCGGGGGCGGGCAACGGGAGCGAATACGTGCCGTCGTTCTCCGTCCTGGTGGTGGCCACATGCTCGCCGGTGGCCTGCAGCAGCGTCACAACCGCACCTTCCAGGGGCGTGCCGGCCGCCCTGGCCACGCCGCCGAGTTGCAGCCGGTCGTGCAGATGGAAGTTCTGCCCAAGCGTGCGGCCATCGAAGTCGAACACTTCCGCCATGGGCGCCCATCCTGCCGTATTGGCCACCATCAGGTATTTGCCGGCGCCGGGCAGCGCGACCGAATAGTTTCCCTCGCTGTCCACCCGGCTCCAGTCCACCGGTTCACCGGTGGTTTGCAGCACCGTGACGACGGCGGGCGTGAGGGGGCGGTGGTCTGCCGACAGGACGCGGCCCTGCACCACGAGCTCGCTCGCGACTGGCGTCGGGACCGGAGCCCGCCGGCCGCCCACCGCCGCGGGAATGAAGACAACGGCCATGATCGAGGCCGCGGACGCGAGTGTTGCCATCCAGAAGACATCCTGGAAAGCCTGGAAGGCCGGGAGCTGCGCGGTCCCGACGGTTATGGTGACGGACGTCAGGACAGCTGCGACGGCGGCGCTCGACGTCGAGGTTCCAATCGACCGAACCAGGCTGTTGAGGCCATTGGCCGAGGCTGTCTCGGTGATGGGCACGGCTCCCATGATGAGGGTGGGCATGGCCGCGTACGCGATGGCCGTGCCAATGCTGACAACCGTGGAACCGATGATGACCGAGGCGATGGAATCCCAGAAGAAGACCCGCCCGACGTACCCCGCAATCATGACTGCCGCCCCGGCGATGAGGGCGGGCTGCCCTCCGAACCGCTTGATGATGCCCCCGGATACCGGAGCGAACACCACCATGGCCAGCCCCGAGGGGACCATGCACAGGCCGGCCGTGATGACGCTCAGCTGGAACCCGTAGCCGGTGGAGGCGGGCAGCTGGAGCTGCTGCGTGGTCAGGAGCATATTGGCGAACATGGCAAAGCCGATCAGCAACGAGGCCAGGTTCGTCAGCAGCACCGGCCTGCGGGCGGAGGTGCGCAGATCCACCATCGGCTGGCCGGCCTTGAGTTCATAGGGCACCCAGACAGCCAGGAGCAGCGCAGCGGCAAGGAACAGCAGCAGCACCGGCTCGGAGCCCCAGCCCCAGGATCCTCCCTTGGAGATGGCCAGGAGCAGTGCGGCCAACGCCGCAGAGAGCACCATGGCTCCGAGGTAGTCGAACCGGCCCGGCGTCCGCACCCTGGACTCCGGAACCACCAGCACCACGGCAGCGAGCAGCAGTGAGCCTGCGCCCGCAGACACCCAGAAGATCGATTCCCAGCCCAGGCTTTCGTAAAGTATCCCGGCGAGCGGCAGCCCGAGGGCGCTGCCGATGCCCAGCGTGGCACTCATCAGCGCCACCGCCGAGCCCATTTTCTCCTTGGGCAGTTCATCGCGCATGATGCTGATTCCCACCGGAATCAGGGCCGAGGCGAAGCCCTGCATGGCCCGCCCGATGATCAGCCAAAGAAAGCTCCCGCCGACGGCCGCCAGGACGGAGCCCACCACCATGATGGCCATGCACACCACCATCATCTTCCGCTTGCCATACATGTCCGCGCTGCGGGAAACGATCGGGGTGGCAATCGCACTGGAGAGCAGCGTCGCCGTGACGAGCCAGGAGGCGTCGTCGGCGGTGACATTAAGGATCCTCGGGAAGTCCGGCAGCAGCGGCACAACAAGGGTCTGCATCAGGGCGACAAGGGTGCCGGAAATTGCGAGGACCGCCGTGATGGTCCTTGGTGATCGGGGCAGGGTGCTTTCTCGCGTCATAGGGCTGAACTTTCCGCAGGGAGGGGCCGCTCAGCCAGGTGGTGAACGCGCGTTTACTCTCGTGATGAGTGAACCACTGTTCACCTGGCCGGTGCAATCGCCGGCACCATGTGTTTGCTCACTTCCTGCCCACAGGCCTCCCGGTCCTGCGGGGCGTCCGCTTAGCTCACCTGATGGGCCCCGTGCGTTAACCCCGACGTCGGCTTGGTCGGTTAGCGTGGCGGCATGGCAGAAAACCTACTGTCCCCGGGCACGGATGGGCGGCGGGTTTATGTCGCGCTGGGGGATTCCTTCACCGAGGGGGTGGGGGACCACGACCTCCGGCTGCCCAACGGGGTCAGGGGCTGGGCGGACCGGGTCGCGGAGAGGCTGGCCAAGGCCGAACCGGGCTGGGAGTACGCCAACCTCGCCGTCCGGAGCAAGAGGTTGCGCCATATCATCGACGAACAGCTGGCTCCGGCGCTTGCCATGAAACCAACGCTGGTCACGCTCTACGCGGGCGGCAACGACATCCTGGATTTCGGCACCGACGTCGGCTCCCTGATGACGGACTACGAATCCCTTGTGCGTGCGCTCGCCGGTACCGGGGCCACGCTGGTGCTGTTCACGGGCTTCGACGTCAAGGTGTCCGCGCTGCTCGAACCGCTGAAGAAGCGCAACGCCGCCTACAATCAGGGCGTCCGCGGGATTGCCGCCAAATACGGCGCCGTGCTCGTGGACTACTGGTGCTTTGACGCGTACTACGATCCGCGGATGTGGGATTCGGACCGCCTGCACATGTCCAAGCCGGGCCACAAATACCTCGCCGGGCAGGTCCTGGATCATCTTGGGGTGCCGCACAAGATCAAACCCCTGGAGTGGGAGCCGCCCGCCAAGCTGGGCCTCCGGGACTGGGAGCGCCGGCAGCGCCGCTGGGTGCGCGACTGGGTGCTGCCCCTCTTCGGACGAAAGCTGCGCGGCGTGACCCTCGGGGATCAACTCAGCCCGCGCTGGCCCGAACCTGTCAGGGTTCCGCGCAAGGGCGGCCTGAAGAAACTGCTCCGGGTTCCGGGACCGGGCCAGCGACCGGGCTGAGGACTGCCGGTGGCGTGGGCGCCCGCGGTTCAGCTGTCCAGGAGGTTTTCGTAGCCGTCGGCCACCCTGTTCGCATGGAACTCCATGACCTCGAAGTCGGCCACTCCGTTGACGTAGAACGGATCCTTGGCCAGGGCGGCGTCGAGGATGTCCCGGTCCGCGTTGGAGAGCAGCAGTGCTCCCGTGCGGGGGATCTTGCGCCCCGCGACCATGAATACCCCCTGGTCGAAGGCGTCCTGCAGCCAGGTGACGTGCGCCGGGAGGTGGAAGTCCACGATCTCTTCGGGCACCTTATAGGTCAGGGAGACTACGTACATACGGTCAGCCTACCCGGAGCCTGCGACCGGCAGGGAGGAAGTTTTCCGCGGACCGGGGCGCGGACCCCGGGTGGGCGGTTGAACCGTCAAGCTCCGAGTCTAGAATGTAGCCATGACCGAAACGCGCTGGCTCAATGCCGACGAACGCCGTGCCTGGCTGGCCCAGCTGAGCATCAACACGCTGCTGCCGGCCGCCCTGGACACCCAGCTTCATGCAGCGGGCAAGCTCTCGCTGTTCGACTACAACGTGCTGGCGATGCTTTCCGAGGCCGAGGGCCGGTATCTGCCCATGAGTGAACTGGCCGCGCGCACCAGCGCCTCCCTGTCCAGGCTCTCCCATGTGGTCACCAAGCTGCAGAACCGGGGATGGCTCGAACGCCGGCCCCACCCGGGCGACGCCCGCGTCACCACCGCGCACCTCACCGACGCCGGAATGGCCATCATTGAGGAGCTCGCTCCGGGACACGTCGAGGCTGTCCGGTCGCTGCTCCTGGATGCGTTGAGCGAGGAGGACGTCGCGGACCTGGCCCGGATCGGCGAGAAGATAGTGGGCCGCCTGGACTCAGGCCACTGGATCCTGCGCGACAACTGAGTCCGGCCGAGGACAGCCCCCGGCAAGGTAGGGCGGGGACGCCCGTCTTTGTTGCTCGCGGCAACTGATGCCAGACTGGATCCATGGATTTCACGACCCGCTTCGTAGCCCTTGGAGACTCCTTCACGGAAGGCGTCGGCGACGACGACGCGACGCGTCCCAACGGTGTCCGGGGCTGGGCAGACCGGGTCGCCGAACAGCTCGGCTCCGCGGATCCGTCCTTCGGCTACGCCAACCTTGCCATCCGCGGCAGGAAACTCCGCCAGATCATGGCCGAGCAGGTCGATGCCGCCGTCGAACTCAAACCCACGCTGGTGAGCATCTACGCCGGCGCCAATGACATTCTCCGGCCCAAGATCGACATCGATGCCCTTCTGGTGGAATACGATGCCGGCATCCGCAAGCTGAAGGCAACGGGCGCCACCGTGGTGATGTTCACGGGCTTCGACGCGCGTGGCTCCAAGATCTTCGGCACCATGCGCGGCCGGACTGCCATCTACAACGAGCTGGTGCGGGGGATTGCCGGGGACCACGGAGCCCTGCTGGTGGATTACTGGCGTTTCAGCGAGTACTACGACTGGGGCATGTGGGGCACCGACCGGATGCACATGTCCCCCGCCGGCCACGCCAACATGGCCCAACGCGTCCTGACCGTTCTGGAACACGAGCACTCGATCGACATCCCGCCCATGACGCCGGTGCCGGAACTCAGCCGGGCCGAAGCGATCCGCGCAAACGCCCGGTGGGTCCGCGAATTCGCCGCGCCGTGGGTCGTCCGTCGCGTGACGGGAACGTCCTCAGGCGACGGCCTGGCGCCGCGGTACGCCCGGCTCACCCACCTCGAAGCAGGCTAAGTCCGCGAAGCCCGGAAACCGGGCGTCGCCAGCAGCTCGCCGCTGTTCCGCACGGCGAGCACCTCGATGTCCCAGCCGTCGGCTGCCCGGTTCAGCATCGGCATCCCGCCGGCCACGATCGCCGTCGCCAGCACGTCCGCGGTGACGATGTCCGCCGCGGCCACCGACACCTGGCGGAACCCGGCGCCCCCGGCCTCTGTCCGGCTGCGGACGCCCCAGATATGGTCGCCACGTTCCGCGGAGCCTGAGGTCGCCAGGGCCCGCTTTGTGCCGGACCCGCCCAAGGCGTAGCCGGCCATCAGTGTGCCGCGGTCCTGCGGGTCAACAATCCCGGCCTGCCAGTGAGCCCCGGTCCCGGTCTCCGTCCCGGGATCAGGCGAGCCGTTCACCAGCACATCGCCCCCGGCGTTCAGGCACCAGTCCTCGATCCCCAGGGCCAGCAGCGCGTCGCCTGACCGTTGGATTGCGTAACCCTTGATGATTCCGGAAAGGTCCAGGACGCCGTCGGGCCGCTCCGCAGAGAAGGCGCCCTCCGTCAGCAGGCGCCAACTGACCGCGTCCGCGTAGCGGTCCCGCATCAGCTGGGAGGCCTGCCGCAGCGAGGTCTCGCCACGGGCAAGCCGGCTGGCCTCCGAACCGGGGCGGTACAGGCTGAAAGTCTCGTCCAGCCCGGCAAAAACCCGTTCGACGGCGGCAGCTGCGGCGTCGAGCCCGCCGTCCGCGCCACCGGCCGTTCCGTGGACGGCCCCGGCGGGAACCGCCAGGCTGACGATGGTGCCCATGGAACCAAAGGTCCTGGTCTTCAGCGCCGAACTGCCCAGCTCAGAGGTTGGCTGCATCGAGAGCCGCCTGCAGCGAGGTCAAGTACGCGCCGCTGGTCACCGTGGCACCGCTGATGGTCTGCACGTTTGCGGACTGGGCTTTGAGCACCTCGGCGCGCAGGAGCGGGGCGGCCCGGTTGCTGATCTGCACGGACTTGCGTTCGGCGTCGGTCAGCTGCAGCGCCGTGACATCGGTGATTTTCCCGGCCTGAACCGTGATCTGCACCTGGACGGAGCCGAAGCGGGTCTGGACGACGGCGCCGGGGTAGGTCCCTCCGGCTTTGGCCGAGGCCCCTGTGGCGCCGCCGGCACTCGAGCCTGACGTTGCGCTCGAGCCTGACGTTGCGCTCGAGCCCGTGGACCCGGAGTTGCCGGGGGATCCCGCCGATGCATCGGTGCCCAACGAACCGGTGCCGGTGGTGCCGGCCGAGCTCGCGATGGAGCTGCCGGTATCGGCTACGTGGATGCCCGATTGCCAGCCCGCCATGAGGATGCCGGCGGAGGCCAGGGCTGCTGAAACTGCTGCACGGATTCTCACCAGTCAAACCTTTCGTAGTGGAGCTGTTCGTCGCGGACGCCGGCTGCACGGGCATCATCAAGAACGTTTTCCGCCCAGGCGGCGGGGCCGCAGACGTAGACGTCCGCATCGGCGACGTTCGGGTCGTAACTGGCCAGCCGGTGGCCGGCGCGTGCGGAGCCCTCCGGCAGCCAGGTCCGGACGCCGGCTGGCCGCGATCCGGTCAGGTGGAAGAGCGTGGCGCCCCGGCGCCTGCAGAGTTCAAGGATTTCCTTGCCCAGATAGAGCTCGGATTCGCTGTGTCCGCGGAGGATCACGGTGGCGTTCCCGGGCTGGAACGGCGTGCTTTCCAGCAGGGCGCGGATCGGCGTAATGCCGATCCCGGCACCGACCATGACTACATGGTTCCGGCTCCTCGCAGCGGTGCTGAACAGTCCGTACGGACCCTCCACGGCCACCTTGGTGCCGCGTTTCAGCGAAGCGAGCTGCGCCGAACCCCGTCCCAGGTTGCGGACCGTAATCCGCAGCGTGCCCCGGCCGCCGGCGTCGAACTTCATAGGCTCGGCCGAGAGGCTGAACGGGTGTGGATGCCACCAGAGGCCCGGGGCGAGGAACCGCCAGACGAAGAACCGGCCGCCGCTCCCGGCTAGCTGATCAAGGTGAAGCCCGGACATTTCAATGCTGACGACGCCGGGCGCCACCGGTATCACCCGGCTGACCGTCAACTGGTGCCTGAACGTTGCCAGCACTGGTTGCGCCACCCGGTAGTACAGCAGTGCGGCGCCGGTAAGGATGCACAGCGCCAGCCAGTACCAGCGCTGCCAGGTGCCCTCGGCAAAGAGCGCTCCGACGCTGAACTGGTGGGGGATCGCGGTCAGCACCGCGGCGTAGGTCAGCAGGTGGACGGCGTACCAGAATTCGTACGGAAAACGTCGCCGGACGGCCACCAGGGAGGTGACGACGACGGCGATGAACAGGCCAATCGAGACAATGGCCAGCCACATATCCGGGACAAGGACCCACAGGGCAACCAGCTCGCTGACGGGGTCCAGCCCTTCGGCCATTCCATAGCCGATCGCGATCAGGATCCCGTGGCCGAGCAGAAGATAGAGGGCCGGTTTCCCGAGTTTGCGGTGGAACTCAAGGGCCCGGTCATGCCCGACGGTGCGGTCGATCAGCGGGATGCGGGCCGCCAGCAGCAGCATGAGCAACACCAGATCCATGCCGGCCAGGCCGGTGACAATCCCGAGTGCCGTGAAGGACCCGGCGGGGGTCGAGAAACCCGCCGCGCCGCCGTCGGCCATCCACAACGCGACGGCTGCGGCCAGCGATGCCCAGAACAGGACTGTCAGCAGGTCCGCGGTGAGCAACCGTCGTCGGTGCTGTCCCCTGAAAGGATTCGCGGCGCCGGGGGAGCGGCGGGGAACCGCAGGCCGGGGCGCCAGGAGTTGTGTGTTCATGCCTCCAGAGTCCACCTGCCGCCTTTCATTTGGCTGTGAAAACACTACGGCGGGGATATGACATCCGGTTCGGTGCCGCCTGCCCTTATACACCCCCGGCTCCTCCCGGCAACGCAGGATTGGTCTTTAATTCGCCTAGCTCGTAGACTTGGGAGGCGCTAGGTGGCGCGGAGCGTGTGCAATTGCTCCGGTTGGCAGGATCTGTCTGAGAAATCGACGGTCCTGATGGCCGGTAGTTAGGGGCTCAAGTTGCGCGCACTCCTGTATTCGCCCAGCATCCCGGTACTTCGTAGTGGCTTTCCCAAGGCTTGCCACTGCCCGGTGCCCGTGGCCCACAATTTTCGCCGCAATGAGGAAACAGCCGGTTTTTCGTCTGTTCCACAAATGCGGAGTTATCTGGGCGGGGGCTGGATGCGGACGCTGCCTATCGCACGGTTATGCGGGAACTCCGCCAACCGTTTCATTTATTTTTGAGGAGAGTCGTCATGGCAGCACACTGCCAGGTGACCGGAGCCGAGCCGGGCTTTGGACACAGCATTTCGCACTCGCACCGCCGCAACAAGCGCCGGTTCGACCCGAACATCCAGAAGAAGCGCTACTGGGTTCCGTCCCTGCGCCGTAATGTCACGCTGCAGGTTTCTGCAAAGGGCATCAAGACCATCGACGTACGTGGCATCGACGTAGTAGTCGCCGCCATCCTGGCACGAGGAGTGAAGCTCTAGTGGCAAAGGACAAGGACGTACGTCCGATCATCAAGCTCAAGTCGACCGCGGGCACGGGTTACACCTACGTGACGCGCAAGAACCGTCGTAACGATCCGGACCGCATGGTCCTGAAGAAGTACGACCCCAAAATCCGCCAGCACGTCGAATTCCGAGAGGAGCGCTAAACACATGGCTAAGAAGTCAATGATTGCTAAGAACGAACAGCGTAAAGTCATCGTCGAGCGTTACGCCGCAAAGCGCCTCGAACTGAAGAAGGCCCTGGTTAACCCCAACTCGACCGACGAAGCACGGGAAGCTGCACGCCTCGGCCTGCAGAAGCTGCCCCGCAACGCGTCGCCGGTACGTCTGCGTAACCGCGACATCATCGATGGCCGCCCGCGCGGTACCTTCCAGAAGTTCGGCATCTCCCGTGTTCGCTTCCGCGACATGGCTCACCGCGGTGAGCTCCCGGGCATCACGAAGTCTTCCTGGTAATTCAGCACCCCTGAAGCCAGTGGCTTGAAAAGGGCCGGCAACCGTTTGGTTGCCGGCCCTTTTTGCGTCGCCCGTTAGCCTCCCGTTAGGTGATGCACCGCACAGGCTGGATTTACGACGCCGGCGCCCCGGTTGGGAGCCCGATAGCCTGTTTTGGTCCGGATTGCCGCGGATTCTGGTGCCTCCGGAGGTGGATTTGCGCCGGGTGCGTGGGGCGTGTAAAGTCATTCGAGTCGCCGCCGCTGATGCGGAAAGATAGCGACCGACCCCCTTGATGAACAGCCTGGAAAATGGCGCACTTTGTGTGTGCCGGATGCGGGTGGGGGCCTTCCCGGGAGGGTGCGGATTGCGGAAACGTTGATTTGCTTTGTTTTCCGGGTTCGGGTAAGTTTGTTAGGTTGCTCCGGAGCGATCCTGGACCGTGTGGTCCGGGTGGTGCCGGGTGTGTCTGTTGTTTGAGAACTCAATAGTGTGCCAAGTTTGTTGATACCAATTTATTGTATTGGATTGGTTGAATTGACTGGATCCGCCACCCCGTGGTGTGGTCTGGTTTTTACAGCTGGTTTCAAATTTTGTGCAGCCTGGGTCCGCGTTTTCCCGTGGGCCTGTTGGTTGTGTCTGTTTTTGTTTTACTTCAACGGAGAGTTTGATCCTGGCTCAGGATGAACGCTGGCGGCGTGCTTAACACATGCAAGTCGAACGATGAACCTCACTTGTGGGGGGATTAGTGGCGAACGGGTGAGTAACACGTGAGTAACCTGCCCTTAACTCTGGGATAAGCCTGGGAAACTGGGTCTAATACCGGATATGACTCCTCATCGCATGGTGGGGGGTGGAAAGCTTTATTGTGGTTTTGGATGGACTCGCGGCCTATCAGCTTGTTGGTGAGGTAATGGCTCACCAAGGCGACGACGGGTAGCCGGCCTGAGAGGGTGACCGGCCACACTGGGACTGAGACACGGCCCAGACTCCTACGGGAGGCAGCAGTGGGGAATATTGCACAATGGGCGCAAGCCTGATGCAGCGACGCCGCGTGAGGGATGACGGCCTTCGGGTTGTAAACCTCTTTCAGTAGGGAAGAAGCGAAAGTGACGGTACCTGCAGAAGAAGCGCCGGCTAACTACGTGCCAGCAGCCGCGGTAATACGTAGGGCGCAAGCGTTATCCGGAATTATTGGGCGTAAAGAGCTCGTAGGCGGTTTGTCGCGTCTGCCGTGAAAGTCCGGGGCTCAACTCCGGATCTGCGGTGGGTACGGGCAGACTAGAGTGATGTAGGGGAGACTGGAATTCCTGGTGTAGCGGTGAAATGCGCAGATATCAGGAGGAACACCGATGGCGAAGGCAGGTCTCTGGGCATTAACTGACGCTGAGGAGCGAAAGCATGGGGAGCGAACAGGATTAGATACCCTGGTAGTCCATGCCGTAAACGTTGGGCACTAGGTGTGGGGGACATTCCACGTTCTCCGTACCGTAGCTAACGCATTAAGTGCCCCGCCTGGGGAGTACGGCCGCAAGGCTAAAACTCAAAGGAATTGACGGGGGCCCGCACAAGCGGCGGAGCATGCGGATTAATTCGATGCAACGCGAAGAACCTTACCAAGGCTTGACATGGACTGGAAACATCTGGAGACAGGTGCCCCGCTTGCGGCCGGTTCACAGGTGGTGCATGGTTGTCGTCAGCTCGTGTCGTGAGATGTTGGGTTAAGTCCCGCAACGAGCGCAACCCTCGTTCTATGTTGCCAGCGCGTGATGGCGGGGACTCATAGGAGACTGCCGGGGTCAACTCGGAGGAAGGTGGGGACGACGTCAAATCATCATGCCCCTTATGTCTTGGGCTTCACGCATGCTACAATGGCCGGTACAAAGGGTTGCGATACTGTGAGGTGGAGCTAATCCCAAAAAGCCGGTCTCAGTTCGGATTGGGGTCTGCAACTCGACCCCATGAAGTCGGAGTCGCTAGTAATCGCAGATCAGCAACGCTGCGGTGAATACGTTCCCGGGCCTTGTACACACCGCCCGTCAAGTCACGAAAGTTGGTAACACCCGAAGCCGGTGGCCTAACCCCTTGTGGGAGGGAGCTGTCGAAGGTGGGACTGGCGATTGGGACTAAGTCGTAACAAGGTAGCCGTACCGGAAGGTGCGGCTGGATCACCTCCTTTCTAAGGAGCACCTACAACTTTCCGTGCCCCGTGTATGCGGGTGTTCAGGGGTTGTCAGGAGTAGGCCCGTTGCGCAGGCGATTGTTCTGCGGCGGGTGCTCACGGGTGGAATATCAGCAGATAGGTGCCTGGCGGCACAGGCCGGCAGCTAGTACGGACGGGTTCCCTTCGGGGTGTCCTGTCCTGGAACGCTCGCCGGGATGGTCCGCCGGGTAGTGTTTGGCACACTGTTGGGTCCTGAGGCAACAGGGCCATGCCGCATGTCTGTTTGTTCCCTTGTGGGGGCGGGCGGGGTGTGGTGTGGGTTTGTTTGTTTCTGGTTTCCTGGCTGCACCGATCACACGGTTCCGGTTCCTGCTTTGGCGGGGCTGGTGTGTGGGGTGTGTGGTACGGGGTTGTTGTTTGAGAACTACATAGTGGACGCGAGCATCTTTTATAAGAAGCAATTTCCAAGAATATGAACCTGGATCTGTGCCGTTGCGTGGTTGTGCCTCTTCGGGGGTGTGGCTGGTGGCGGTGTGGTTTCCGTGGTTCTCTCGAAAATAGCGTTTTTGATCTTTTGTGGTCAAGTTTTTAAGAGCACACGGTGGATGCCTTGGCATTAGGAGCCGAAGAAGGACGTAGGAATCTGCGATAAGCCTGGGGGAGTCGATAACCGGACTGTGATCCCAGGGTGTCCGAATGGGGAAACCCCGCCAGGGGCGCGAGCTGCCTGGTGACCCGCATCTGAACACATAGGGTGTGTGGAGGGAACGCGGGGAAGTGAAACATCTCAGTACCCGCAGGAAGAGAAAACAATAGTGATTCCGTCAGTAGTGGCGAGCGAACGCGGATCAGGCTAAACCGTTCCATGTGTGATAGCCGGCGGGCGTTGCATGGTCGGGGTTGTGGGACTTTCCGTACCAGTTCTGCCGGACTGGTGAGGTGCGAAGTGTGGGCATAGGTGAACGGTCTTGAAAGGCCGGCCAGAGAGGGTGTGAGCCCCGTAACCGAAATGTTGTCATACCGCCTGGAGAGTATCCCAAGTAGCACGGGGCCCGAGAAATCCCGTGTGAATCTGTCAGGACCACCTGATAAGCCTAAATACTCCCTAATGACCGATAGCGGACCAGTACCGTGAGGGAAAGGTGAAAAGTACCCCGGGAGGGGAGTGAAACAGTACCTGAAACCGTGTGCTTACAATCCGTCGGAGCCAGTCTGATTCTGGTGACGGCGTGCCTTTTGAAGAATGAGCCTGCGAGTTAGTGTTACGTCGCGAGGTTAACCCGTGTGGGGAAGCCGTAGCGAAAGCGAGTCTGAACAGGGCGTTGCAGTGGCGTGATCTAGACCCGAAGCGAAGTGATCTACCCATGGCCAGGTTGAAGCGACGGTAAGACGTCGTGGAGGACCGAACCCACTTCAGTTGAAAATGGAGGGGATGAGCTGTGGGTAGGGGTGAAAGGCCAATCAAACTTCGTGATAGCTGGTTCTCCCCGAAATGCATTTAGGTGCAGCGTTGCGTGTTTCTTACCGGAGGTAGAGCTACTGGATGGCTAATGGGCCCTACAAGGTTACTGACGTCAGCCAAACTCCGAATGCCGGTAAGTGAGAGCGCAGCAGTGAGACTGTGGGGGATAAGCTTCATAGTCGAGAGGGAAACAGCCCAGACCACCAACTAAGGCCCCTAAGCGTGTGCTAAGTGGGAAAGGATGTGGAGTTGCGAAGACAACCAGGAGGTTGGCTTAGAAGCAGCCATCCTTAAAAGAGTGCGTAATAGCTCACTGGTCAAGTGATTCCGCGCCGACAATGTAGCGGGGCTCAAGTACACCGCCGAAGTTGTGGATTTCAGACAAGTGCCTAGCCTTCGTGGTTCAGGTGTCTGGAGTGGTAGGGGAGCGTCGTGTGGGCAGTGAAGTCGCGGTGTAAACCAGCGGTGGAGCCTACACGAGTGAGAATGCAGGCATGAGTAGCGAAAGACGGGTGAGAAACCCGTCCGCCGAATGATCAAGGGTTCCAGGGTCAAGCTAATCTGCCCTGGGTAAGTCGGGACCTAAGGCGAGGCCGACAGGCGTAGTCGATGGACAACGGGTTGATATTCCCGTACCGGCGAAAAACCGCCCATGCTGAACAGGGGATACTAACCGCCCGAGACCTGCCCGACCGCCCTTGTGGTGTGAGGGTTTTGGTGGAGCGCGGGACCTGATCCTGGGAGGCAAGCGTATTAACAGGTGTGACGCAGGAAGGTAGCCGGGCCGGGCGATGGTTGCCCCGGTCTAAGGATGTAGGGCGAACGGTAGGCAAATCCGCCGTTCATGATGCCTGAGACCCGATGGGACCCCCTCACGGGGGGATCCGGTGATCCTATGCTGCCGAGAAAAGCATCGACGCGAGGTTTTAGCCGCCCGTACCCCAAACCGACACAGGTGATCAGGTAGAGAATACTAAGGCGATCGAGAGAATTATGGTTAAGGAACTCGGCAAAATGCCCCCGTAACTTCGGGAGAAGGGGGGCCCCCAGCGTGATGGACACAAGCTGTCCGGAGCGTGCAGGGGCCGCAGAGACCAGGGGGAAGCGACTGTTTACTAAAAACACAGGTCCGTGCGAAGTCGCAAGACGATGTATACGGACTGACTCCTGCCCGGTGCTGGAAGGTTAAGAGGACCGGTTAGCCGCAAGGCGAAGCTGAGAATTCAAGCCCCAGTAAACGGCGGTGGTAACTATAACCATCCTAAGGTAGCGAAATTCCTTGTCGGGTAAGTTCCGACCTGCACGAATGGAGTAACGACTTCCCCGCTGTCTCAACCATAAACTCGGCGAAATTGCAGTACGAGTAAAGATGCTCGTTACGCGCAGCAGGACGGAAAGACCCCGAGACCTTTACTATAGTTTGGTATTGGTGTTCGGAGTGGCTTGTGTAGGATAGGTGGGAGACGTGGAAGCCCGGACGCCAGTCCGGGTGGAGTCATCGTTGAAATACCACTCTGGTCACTTTGGACATCTAACTTCGGCCCGTAATCCGGGTCAGGGACAGTGCCTGATGGGTAGTTTAACTGGGGCGGTTGCCTCCTAAAAAGTAACGGAGGCGCCCAAAGGTTCCCTCAGCCTGGTTGGCAATCAGGTGTCGAGTGTAAGTGCACAAGGGAGCTTGACTGTGAGAGAGACATCTCGAGCAGGGACGAAAGTCGGGACTAGTGATCCGGCGGTACATTGTGGAATGGCCGTCGCTCAACGGATAAAAGGTACCTCGGGGATAACAGGCTGATCTTGCCCAAGAGTCCATATCGACGGCATGGTTTGGCACCTCGATGTCGGCTCGTCGCATCCTGGGGCTGGAGTAGGTCCCAAGGGTTGGGCTGTTCGCCCATTAAAGCGGTACGCGAGCTGGGTTTAGAACGTCGTGAGACAGTTCGGTCCCTATCCGCTGCGCGCGCAGGAAATTTGAGAAGGGCTGTCCTTAGTACGAGAGGACCGGGACGGACGAACCTCTGGTGTGTCAGTTGTACTGCCAAGTGCACCGCTGATTAGCTACGTTCGGATGGGATAACCGCTGAAAGCATCTAAGCGGGAAGCTCGCTTCGAGATGAGATTTCCATACACCTTGTGTGTGAGAGGCCCCCAGCCAGACCACTGGGTTGATAGGCCGGACGTGGAAGACAGGACTAAAGACTGTTGAAGCTGACCGGTACTAATAGGCCGATAACTTACACCACACACTCTCTTCGTGAACGGATTCAAAAGACGCTCACACCATGAAGAGAGTACAAAGAAACAAGACTGCTTGCGTCCACTATGTGGTTCCCAAACAACAAACCCGCACCACGGGCACGTTGCACCAGGGAACACCACCACAACACAACAACACCACCACTGCACACACATGCAGCGGACAGGTTGTAACCACAGATTTCCCACCACACCCACCAGGGTGCCAGGTGCGGAGCAAGGGTTACGGCGGTCATAGCGTGGGGGAAACGCCCGGTCCCATTCCGAACCCGGAAGCTAAGACCCACAGCGCCGATGGTACTGCACCCGGGAGGGTGTGGGAGAGTAGGACACCGCCGGACAACCATTAACACGGTCGAGAGCCCCAACCACACGGTTGGGGCTCTCCCGCATTTAACCCCGAAATCCACACGCCCCTTCACACCTCGCGCTCAAGACACGAACCTTCCCTCACACCCCGTGCTCAAGCGGGAAGTTAAGCAAAATCACTAGGCAGAGGCACGTCGCCGGCAGAACCGTGACATCGAACGGATGGAAGACCACCGCCAGTATCCGGAGGACCAACCATCGAGAGATGCAACGCGGACCGCCGCGGGCATTTGCTGGCTGCCCGTGGGTACAAACTATTGGCTATTGACAGTAGTTGGGGAAATTGCGGAAGCCGCGAGCGATACGGCGGGCGGTTTTGATGGCGCCGTTCATCGCTTCGGCGGGCCTGATGGAGGCGCCGTTGGTGTCGAAGGCATCCACGTTAGCTCTGTCACGCGACCGGCACGGCCCCGGTTCAGTGGCTGCCCGGACCGCGGCGACGCCGCGGTCCGGCACAGCCGCCGGCACGTGCGCCTCCAGGACATCCCCTGATTCGGCCGCACCGTGCGGCTGCTGTGGGCGAAGCGTCTCTGGCGGTGCCCGGACCCGGACTGCCCGAGGACCACGTTCACCGAAGAACACCCGCTGGCAGTTCCCCGGGCGAAACTCACGGCCCGTGCTGGCTCCAAGAATGCGGCGCGGATTTCATCGCCGGCATCAGAACCGGCGCGCTGGACCCGTTCCATGGCTACGCGAACGCGATCCGTGACGAGCTGCCCGAAGCCATCACTGTCCTGGACGCGTTCCATATCGTGAAGTTCGGGTCCGCCATGGTCCGCCGGCGGGTCCAGAGCGATGAGCTCGACGGGATCCGCCGGACCCTGCGGACGTGGAAAACAGCGACCCTGGCCTCCTTCGACAACAACGGCGCCTCAAACGGGCCCCAATCGATCGACGGCGTCGTCGAAACCGCGCGCAGCATCCCTCGCGGCTTGCGCAACTTCACCAACTACAGACTCAGATGCCTACTCGCAGCAGGCGGCCTATCCGGGCAAACGGGCGGACGAGCCAGCATGTTGGCTGGACGTGGCTTGACCCCCGGAGAAGGTCGGCAAGGCTCTCCCTGCGTTGTGTACCAGGAAGCCGTAGATGACCTGGGGTTCGACGGATTTGTAGATGGCAAACAGGAGTACCGTGGACGTGATTTTCAGCGCGATGGACCCCGGGATTCTGCCTTGCTCTCCGGCGAGGGAGAGAACGCCGAGGAAAATCTCGTAAAGGGCAAGGGGCAGCGTGAAGAAGACGACAAGCAGGCCCACACCGATGCCTGCGTCGACGCCGGCTCCGGCTGCAAAGTAACTGAAGGTGAAGACCGCGGTGTGGAGGATGAGCAGCACGAGGGCGAGCAGGCCGACCGTGAACTTCCGTTCTCGCCGCGGGGGCGGGCGGCGTTCGGGTGTCTCATTGCCGTCCGTGATCTACCCTGTCCCCGTGGCGGTGACACTACCTCAGAGATGGCCGGTGACGTACGCACGGCAATATCACCAAACCACGCCTATCCTCTCGAAGGTCCGTTGAATGCCACAGCACGTTGGCCTGGAAGATCTGGCGCAGGCGTCGGCTGGTTGTATCAGGTTGTGCCCTCAGCACTCGATGCTCTCCATCGGGGAGGTCTACTGCGGTGGCGGAGGACACGTTTCTTGGTGCTGAGACCAACGGTTGTTTGGGCGGGGTGGGGGCCGTTCTGGCCCGGACTGGCAGGCTTTTTGGGCTGCAACGGAGGTGATACCCGGGTGGGTTTGCGTTGGAGGCCAAGTGGGTGTATTGTTTTCTAAGTCGCCGAGAGGGAGACCAGCGGAAACACTGGAAACCACGGCGGCCAATCCCCTAAAATTCAAAGCCAGTATCTGGTTGACGCCTTCGTGCGCAACGGATGCGGGTGGGGGCCTTCCCGGGAGGGTGCGGATTGCGGAAACGTTGATTTGCTTTGTTTTCCGGGTTCGGGTAAGTTTGTTAGGTTGCTCCGGAGCGATCCTGGACCGTGTGGTCCGGGTGGTGCCGGGTGTGTCTGTTGTTTGAGAACTCAATAGTGTGCCAAGTTTGTTGATACCAATTTATTGTATTGGATTGGTTGAATTGACTGGATCCGCCACCCCGTGGTGTGGTCTGGTTTTTACAGCTGGTTTCAAATTTTGTGCAGCCTGGGTCCGCGTTTTCCCGTGGGCCTGTTGGTTGTGTCTGTTTTTGTTTTACTTCAACGGAGAGTTTGATCCTGGCTCAGGATGAACGCTGGCGGCGTGCTTAACACATGCAAGTCGAACGATGAACCTCACTTGTGGGGGGATTAGTGGCGAACGGGTGAGTAACACGTGAGTAACCTGCCCTTAACTCTGGGATAAGCCTGGGAAACTGGGTCTAATACCGGATATGACTCCTCATCGCATGGTGGGGGGTGGAAAGCTTTATTGTGGTTTTGGATGGACTCGCGGCCTATCAGCTTGTTGGTGAGGTAATGGCTCACCAAGGCGACGACGGGTAGCCGGCCTGAGAGGGTGACCGGCCACACTGGGACTGAGACACGGCCCAGACTCCTACGGGAGGCAGCAGTGGGGAATATTGCACAATGGGCGCAAGCCTGATGCAGCGACGCCGCGTGAGGGATGACGGCCTTCGGGTTGTAAACCTCTTTCAGTAGGGAAGAAGCGAAAGTGACGGTACCTGCAGAAGAAGCGCCGGCTAACTACGTGCCAGCAGCCGCGGTAATACGTAGGGCGCAAGCGTTATCCGGAATTATTGGGCGTAAAGAGCTCGTAGGCGGTTTGTCGCGTCTGCCGTGAAAGTCCGGGGCTCAACTCCGGATCTGCGGTGGGTACGGGCAGACTAGAGTGATGTAGGGGAGACTGGAATTCCTGGTGTAGCGGTGAAATGCGCAGATATCAGGAGGAACACCGATGGCGAAGGCAGGTCTCTGGGCATTAACTGACGCTGAGGAGCGAAAGCATGGGGAGCGAACAGGATTAGATACCCTGGTAGTCCATGCCGTAAACGTTGGGCACTAGGTGTGGGGGACATTCCACGTTCTCCGTACCGTAGCTAACGCATTAAGTGCCCCGCCTGGGGAGTACGGCCGCAAGGCTAAAACTCAAAGGAATTGACGGGGGCCCGCACAAGCGGCGGAGCATGCGGATTAATTCGATGCAACGCGAAGAACCTTACCAAGGCTTGACATGGACTGGAAACATCTGGAGACAGGTGCCCCGCTTGCGGCCGGTTCACAGGTGGTGCATGGTTGTCGTCAGCTCGTGTCGTGAGATGTTGGGTTAAGTCCCGCAACGAGCGCAACCCTCGTTCTATGTTGCCAGCGCGTGATGGCGGGGACTCATAGGAGACTGCCGGGGTCAACTCGGAGGAAGGTGGGGACGACGTCAAATCATCATGCCCCTTATGTCTTGGGCTTCACGCATGCTACAATGGCCGGTACAAAGGGTTGCGATACTGTGAGGTGGAGCTAATCCCAAAAAGCCGGTCTCAGTTCGGATTGGGGTCTGCAACTCGACCCCATGAAGTCGGAGTCGCTAGTAATCGCAGATCAGCAACGCTGCGGTGAATACGTTCCCGGGCCTTGTACACACCGCCCGTCAAGTCACGAAAGTTGGTAACACCCGAAGCCGGTGGCCTAACCCCTTGTGGGAGGGAGCTGTCGAAGGTGGGACTGGCGATTGGGACTAAGTCGTAACAAGGTAGCCGTACCGGAAGGTGCGGCTGGATCACCTCCTTTCTAAGGAGCACCTACAACTTTCCGTGCCCCGTGTATGCGGGTGTTCAGGGGTTGTCAGGAGTAGGCCCGTTGCGCAGGCGATTGTTCTGCGGCGGGTGCTCACGGGTGGAATATCAGCAGATAGGTGCCTGGCGGCACAGGCCGGCAGCTAGTACGGACGGGTTCCCTTCGGGGTGTCCTGTCCTGGAACGCTCGCCGGGATGGTCCGCCGGGTAGTGTTTGGCACACTGTTGGGTCCTGAGGCAACAGGGCCATGCCGCATGTCTGTTTGTTCCCTTGTGGGGGCGGGCGGGGTGTGGTGTGGGTTTGTTTGTTTCTGGTTTCCTGGCTGCACCGATCACACGGTTCCGGTTCCTGCTTTGGCGGGGCTGGTGTGTGGGGTGTGTGGTACGGGGTTGTTGTTTGAGAACTACATAGTGGACGCGAGCATCTTTTATAAGAAGCAATTTCCAAGAATATGAACCTGGATCTGTGCCGTTGCGTGGTTGTGCCTCTTCGGGGGTGTGGCTGGTGGCGGTGTGGTTTCCGTGGTTCTCTCGAAAATAGCGTTTTTGATCTTTTGTGGTCAAGTTTTTAAGAGCACACGGTGGATGCCTTGGCATTAGGAGCCGAAGAAGGACGTAGGAATCTGCGATAAGCCTGGGGGAGTCGATAACCGGACTGTGATCCCAGGGTGTCCGAATGGGGAAACCCCGCCAGGGGCGCGAGCTGCCTGGTGACCCGCATCTGAACACATAGGGTGTGTGGAGGGAACGCGGGGAAGTGAAACATCTCAGTACCCGCAGGAAGAGAAAACAATAGTGATTCCGTCAGTAGTGGCGAGCGAACGCGGATCAGGCTAAACCGTTCCATGTGTGATAGCCGGCGGGCGTTGCATGGTCGGGGTTGTGGGACTTTCCGTACCAGTTCTGCCGGACTGGTGAGGTGCGAAGTGTGGGCATAGGTGAACGGTCTTGAAAGGCCGGCCAGAGAGGGTGTGAGCCCCGTAACCGAAATGTTGTCATACCGCCTGGAGAGTATCCCAAGTAGCACGGGGCCCGAGAAATCCCGTGTGAATCTGTCAGGACCACCTGATAAGCCTAAATACTCCCTAATGACCGATAGCGGACCAGTACCGTGAGGGAAAGGTGAAAAGTACCCCGGGAGGGGAGTGAAACAGTACCTGAAACCGTGTGCTTACAATCCGTCGGAGCCAGTCTGATTCTGGTGACGGCGTGCCTTTTGAAGAATGAGCCTGCGAGTTAGTGTTACGTCGCGAGGTTAACCCGTGTGGGGAAGCCGTAGCGAAAGCGAGTCTGAACAGGGCGTTGCAGTGGCGTGATCTAGACCCGAAGCGAAGTGATCTACCCATGGCCAGGTTGAAGCGACGGTAAGACGTCGTGGAGGACCGAACCCACTTCAGTTGAAAATGGAGGGGATGAGCTGTGGGTAGGGGTGAAAGGCCAATCAAACTTCGTGATAGCTGGTTCTCCCCGAAATGCATTTAGGTGCAGCGTTGCGTGTTTCTTACCGGAGGTAGAGCTACTGGATGGCTAATGGGCCCTACAAGGTTACTGACGTCAGCCAAACTCCGAATGCCGGTAAGTGAGAGCGCAGCAGTGAGACTGTGGGGGATAAGCTTCATAGTCGAGAGGGAAACAGCCCAGACCACCAACTAAGGCCCCTAAGCGTGTGCTAAGTGGGAAAGGATGTGGAGTTGCGAAGACAACCAGGAGGTTGGCTTAGAAGCAGCCATCCTTAAAAGAGTGCGTAATAGCTCACTGGTCAAGTGATTCCGCGCCGACAATGTAGCGGGGCTCAAGTACACCGCCGAAGTTGTGGATTTCAGACAAGTGCCTAGCCTTCGTGGTTCAGGTGTCTGGAGTGGTAGGGGAGCGTCGTGTGGGCAGTGAAGTCGCGGTGTAAACCAGCGGTGGAGCCTACACGAGTGAGAATGCAGGCATGAGTAGCGAAAGACGGGTGAGAAACCCGTCCGCCGAATGATCAAGGGTTCCAGGGTCAAGCTAATCTGCCCTGGGTAAGTCGGGACCTAAGGCGAGGCCGACAGGCGTAGTCGATGGACAACGGGTTGATATTCCCGTACCGGCGAAAAACCGCCCATGCTGAACAGGGGATACTAACCGCCCGAGACCTGCCCGACCGCCCTTGTGGTGTGAGGGTTTTGGTGGAGCGCGGGACCTGATCCTGGGAGGCAAGCGTATTAACAGGTGTGACGCAGGAAGGTAGCCGGGCCGGGCGATGGTTGCCCCGGTCTAAGGATGTAGGGCGAACGGTAGGCAAATCCGCCGTTCATGATGCCTGAGACCCGATGGGACCCCCTCACGGGGGGATCCGGTGATCCTATGCTGCCGAGAAAAGCATCGACGCGAGGTTTTAGCCGCCCGTACCCCAAACCGACACAGGTGATCAGGTAGAGAATACTAAGGCGATCGAGAGAATTATGGTTAAGGAACTCGGCAAAATGCCCCCGTAACTTCGGGAGAAGGGGGGCCCCCAGCGTGATGGACACAAGCTGTCCGGAGCGTGCAGGGGCCGCAGAGACCAGGGGGAAGCGACTGTTTACTAAAAACACAGGTCCGTGCGAAGTCGCAAGACGATGTATACGGACTGACTCCTGCCCGGTGCTGGAAGGTTAAGAGGACCGGTTAGCCGCAAGGCGAAGCTGAGAATTCAAGCCCCAGTAAACGGCGGTGGTAACTATAACCATCCTAAGGTAGCGAAATTCCTTGTCGGGTAAGTTCCGACCTGCACGAATGGAGTAACGACTTCCCCGCTGTCTCAACCATAAACTCGGCGAAATTGCAGTACGAGTAAAGATGCTCGTTACGCGCAGCAGGACGGAAAGACCCCGAGACCTTTACTATAGTTTGGTATTGGTGTTCGGAGTGGCTTGTGTAGGATAGGTGGGAGACGTGGAAGCCCGGACGCCAGTCCGGGTGGAGTCATCGTTGAAATACCACTCTGGTCACTTTGGACATCTAACTTCGGCCCGTAATCCGGGTCAGGGACAGTGCCTGATGGGTAGTTTAACTGGGGCGGTTGCCTCCTAAAAAGTAACGGAGGCGCCCAAAGGTTCCCTCAGCCTGGTTGGCAATCAGGTGTCGAGTGTAAGTGCACAAGGGAGCTTGACTGTGAGAGAGACATCTCGAGCAGGGACGAAAGTCGGGACTAGTGATCCGGCGGTACATTGTGGAATGGCCGTCGCTCAACGGATAAAAGGTACCTCGGGGATAACAGGCTGATCTTGCCCAAGAGTCCATATCGACGGCATGGTTTGGCACCTCGATGTCGGCTCGTCGCATCCTGGGGCTGGAGTAGGTCCCAAGGGTTGGGCTGTTCGCCCATTAAAGCGGTACGCGAGCTGGGTTTAGAACGTCGTGAGACAGTTCGGTCCCTATCCGCTGCGCGCGCAGGAAATTTGAGAAGGGCTGTCCTTAGTACGAGAGGACCGGGACGGACGAACCTCTGGTGTGTCAGTTGTACTGCCAAGTGCACCGCTGATTAGCTACGTTCGGATGGGATAACCGCTGAAAGCATCTAAGCGGGAAGCTCGCTTCGAGATGAGATTTCCATACACCTTGTGTGTGAGAGGCCCCCAGCCAGACCACTGGGTTGATAGGCCGGACGTGGAAGACAGGACTAAAGACTGTTGAAGCTGACCGGTACTAATAGGCCGATAACTTACACCACACACTCTCTTCGTGAACGGATTCAAAAGACGCTCACACCATGAAGAGAGTACAAAGAAACAAGACTGCTTGCGTCCACTATGTGGTTCCCAAACAACAAACCCGCACCACGGGCACGTTGCACCAGGGAACACCACCACAACACAACAACACCACCACTGCACACACATGCAGCGGACAGGTTGTAACCACAGATTTCCCACCACACCCACCAGGGTGCCAGGTGCGGAGCAAGGGTTACGGCGGTCATAGCGTGGGGGAAACGCCCGGTCCCATTCCGAACCCGGAAGCTAAGACCCACAGCGCCGATGGTACTGCACCCGGGAGGGTGTGGGAGAGTAGGACACCGCCGGACACTATTTAGAGCACGAGCCCCGACCCCCGGTCGGGGCTCGCGCCATTTAAAACCCACCACCAACACGCCACTCCCACACCGCCCGCCGCCGGTCCCGGAACCGGGAACCCGCGGAACCTGAGGGAACGCCGCCCCGGGAACCCGCAGGACCTGAGGGAACGCCGGCAGATGGCGGAATTTGACCTCGAAAGCTGACGATTCCGGTGATTTTCCCCAAAAAAGGCCGAAAACACGCGGAATTTGCGGTCTCTGCGGCGGCAAGCTGGTAAGTTTTCGAACAGTGGCTTGTACGCATGCCGTGTGCAGGCTCCAGAAATCATGACCGTCCAGGAGGACATAAATGGCTAAGAACCGTAGTGAACTTGTTGCAGAGGTAGCGGGCAAGGCCGGCACCAGCCAGGCAGCCGTCAACTCCGTGCTCGATGCACTGTTCGAGGTTTTCGAGACCTCTGTCGCCGCGGGCGAGAAGATCACCATCCCGGGCTGGCTCGCAGTTGAGCGCACCGACCGTGCAGCCCGCACCGGCCGCAACCCGCAGACCGGCGAGACCATCCAGATCGCCGCTGGCCACAGCGTCAAGCTGACCGCCGGCTCCAAGCTGAAGGCTGCAGTCGCCAAGAAGAAGTAGTCTTCTTCCCGAATGCTTGAAAGGAGCGGCAACCCCAGGGTTGCCGCTCCTTTTTCGTTAACCCGGATGTGGTCATGGGCGCCCGCACACCCCACGATTCGGCGAGCAGACGGGCATAGCGGACAATGGACATGTGCCTTCCGCAGCAAAACCCTCTTCCAAAGCCACAGCGCCAACCCCCACACGGGGAGCGCGGGGCCCTGCTGCCAGCGCGGACGGAGTCACCCGCCCCTGGCAGCTCGCCGGCCTCGCCGCGCTGTTCCTGGGCCTTGCAGCGGCACTGCTCTTCTCCGGGGCCGCAGCCGCCCGTGAAGTCTCGGACCCCGGCGCCCTGGTCCGCTGGGGGCTGCCGGTGGCCAAGGCGATCCATAACGTCTCCCTGGCCACTGTGATCGGGGGCCTCATCTTCGCCGTCGCCATCCTGCCGCGGACCCTGAACGGCTCACGGTCCAAGGACCGTGGCGCCCCGGAACATCCGGCCTTTGCCCGTGCGCTGGCGATTACCGCGGCCGCCGGAGCCGTCTGGACGCTGTCGGCGATCTCCGTGCTGGTCCTGGGGTACTCGGATATCGCCGGACAAGGGATTTCCGGCGACCCTGAGTTCACCCGGTCCCTCGTCTACTTCATGACCGACATCGAGACCGGCCGGGCCTGGCTTACCGTGGTCATCATTGCCGCCGTGGTCACCACCGCGCTCTTCGGGGTCCGCTCCCGCGGCGGACTGGCAGCAACCCTGCTGCTTGCCCTGGTCGGGCTCGTTCCCGCAGCGCTGATCGGCCACTCCTCCAGTTCCAGCGACCACGAAGGTGCGATCAACTCCCTCGGGCTGCATCTGGTCGGCGTATCGGTCTGGGTCGGCGGGATCATCATGCTCGCGCTCCTTTCCGGGATCCTGGGCGGCGCCGGGGCGGGCGGGAAAGCCGCAGGAAACCCTGATATCACCGAACCTACGCTCCGCCGGTTCTCCGCCCTTGCCGGCTTCGCCTTCGCCCTCGTCTTCGCGTCCGGCGTGGTCAACGCCAGCATCCGCATCACGAACTGGGGGGACCTCTTCGGCTCGGCCTACGGTCAACTGATCCTGGCCAAGGCCGCAGCCACCGTGGTGCTTGGCGGCATCGGCCTGATGCACCGCCGCTGGGTCATCCCGCAGCTGGGCGACCAGGGGGTCGGCAGATCCGCACGCAGGCTCCTCTGGCAGCTCGTCGCAGCGGAGCTGGCCATCATGGGCGCGACGTCGGGAATCGCCGTCGCGCTGGGCCGCTCGGCCCCGCCGCAGCCCACATCCTTCGCTCCCGATGCTTCCCCGGCCTTCATCCTCTCTGGCTACGAACTGCCGCCTGAACTGACACCCGGCCGCTGGCTCACCGAATGGCGCCTCGACTGGCTGTGGGTCGCCGTCGTACTCTTTGGCCTTGTCGCCTACTTCCTCGGCATCCGGAGGGTCCTCCAGCGCGGTGACTCCTGGTCCTGGTTCCGCTCCATCAACTGGGTGATCGGACTCGCTGTGCTGACGTATGTGACCTCGGGGCCGCCGTCGGTCTATGGCCGCGTACTGTTCTCGGCGCACATGGTGGACCATATGGCGCTGACCATGGTGGCCCCGCTGTTCCTGGTGCTGGGCGCCCCCGTCACGCTGGCGCTGCGGGCACTGGCGCCGCGGCGGGACAGCTCCCGCGGGCCGCGTGAATGGTTGCTGATCTTCGTGCACTCGAAGTTCTCCCAGCTCGTGACGCACCCCCTGTTCGCCGCGGCCAACTTCGCCGGCTCGATCGTGCTGTTCTACTACTCGGACGCCTTCGGCTACGCCATGCGGGACCACGTGGGCCACGAGCTGATGAACCTGCACTTCGCCCTCACCGGCTACATCTTCGTGCTGACCATGATCGGCACCGATCCGCTGCCCCGCCGTGCGCCCTACCCCATGCGGCTGTTGCTGCTGCTGGCCACGATGGGCTTCCACGCCTTCTTCGGCGTCTCGATCATGGGCGGGACCGGGCTACTTGCTGCGGACTACTTCGGCAACCTCGGCCGGACCTGGGGACCCTCGGCACTGCTGGACCAGCAGATGGGCGGTGCGGTGGCCTGGGGCATCGGCGAAGTGCCCACCCTGCTGGTGGCGATCGGCGTCGCCGTCATGTGGTCCCGTTCCGATGCGCG
The DNA here is from genome assembly GCF_004798705.1 of Arthrobacter sp. PAMC25564. NCBI lineage: Bacteria > Bacillati > Actinomycetota > Actinomycetes > Micrococcales > Micrococcaceae > Arthrobacter > Arthrobacter sp. PAMC25564. The sequence continues at coordinate 936,043 of NZ_CP039290.1, forward strand.
CGAGTCCAAGCGGACCGACCGGGCCGCGGACCGGAATAACGACGCCGATCTCACTGCTTACAACGATATGTTTGCCAAGCTGGCGGAGCGAGATGCCAGGCTGGGCGAACGCAACTCAAAGCTGGAAGGACGCTGATGAGCGAAACTGTACGCACCCACCTCCGGGTCCGGGCTTCTGAACTGGTGGGCCGCAATTGGCTGAACACCGGAGGCAAGCCCCTGGACCTTGAATCCCTGCGCGGCAAGATCGTGTTGCTGGACTTCTGGACCTTCTGCTGCATCAACTGCCTCCACGTGCTGGACGAACTCCGTCCGCTGGAGCAGCAGTACTCGGATGTCCTCGTTACCGTAGGCGTGCACTCGCCCAAGTTCGAGCACGAGGCGGATCCGGTGGCGCTTGCCGCAGCCGTGGAACGCTACGAGATCCGCCACCCCGTCCTGGACGATCCCGAACTGGACACCTGGAAGGCTTACACCGCCCGCGCATGGCCCACCCTGGTGGTCATCGACCCCGAGGGCTACATCGTGGCCCACCTCTCCGGTGAAGGCCACGCGGACGGCCTTGCCGTGCTGGTCCCCGAGCTGATCGCCGAGCATGAGGCCAAGGGCACCCTGCACCGCGGCAGCGGCCCCTACGTGGCGCCGGAGCCGACGTCGGGCACCTTGCGCTTCCCCGGCAAGGCCCTGTACCTCCCCGCCGGCCGCGGCATCGGAACCGGACCGGAGGCCGGTTCCTGGCTGGTCACCGACACCGGCCACCACCGCCTGGTGGAATTGTCCACCGATTTCCAGACCGTGCTGGGCACCTATGGCTCCGGCGAAAAAGGCTACGCCGACGGCTACGCCGCGACAGCCCGGTTCAACGAGCCGCAGGGCCTCGTCCTGCTCCCGTCGGACGCCGCGGCGGAGACGGGCTACGACGTCGTCATCGCGGACTCCGTGAACCACCGGCTGCGCGGGCTCTCGCTCGCCGACGGAACCGTCAGCACCCTGGCCGGCAACGGTATCCAGCGGCTGCTCGAGACCGGACCGGCGCGCGTGGATGAAGAGGGCGCGGCCTTCGGCGCCCGGCTGGAGGCCGATCCGCTCGCGGTCTCGCTGAGCTCCCCATGGGACGTCGTGTGGTCCAGCAGGCTCAACGCCGTGGTGGTGGCGATGGCCGGCGTGCACCAGATCTTCAGCTTCGACCCGGTTTCCGGTGCCGTGTCCGTCATCGCCGGCAACGGGCTCGAGGGCCTGCTGGACGGCCCGGCGGCCGAAGCCTGGTTCGCCCAGTCCTCCGGCCTCGCCGAGGACGCCGACGGTAACATCTGGGTGGCGGACTCCGAGACCTCGGCGCTGCGCAAGCTCGTGATCGGCGACGGCGGCGGCATCACCGTCGAGTCGGCCGTGGGCAAGGGCCTGTTCGACTTCGGCTTCCGCGACGGACCCGCCGCCGAAGCCCGGTTGCAGCACCCGCTCGGCGTCACCGTGCTGCCCGACGGCTCGGTGGCGGTCGCCGACACCTACAACGGCGCCGTCCGCCGCTACGACCCCGCCTCAGGCACCGTCTCCACCCTGGCGCGCGGACTGTCCGAGCCCTCCGACGTGATCGTGGACCACACCCGCGCCGCCGGTTCGGAGCCGCTGCTGGTGGTCGTCGAGGCGAACAAGCACCAGTTGGTATATGTGCCGATCCCGAAGGAAGCACAACAGGTGGACGAGGGCGCGGCGCAGACCCACCGGCCCAAGAGCCCCGTGGCTCCCGGGCTGCTGGAGCTGACGGTCCGTTTCACTGCGCCGACCGGCCAGAAGCTGGACGACCGCTGGGGCGACCCCACGCAGCTGAAGATCTCCTCCACCCCGCCGGAGCTGCTGCTGGCCGGCGGCGGGACCTCCGTGGGCCTGCTCCGCACCCTGGAACTTGCCTCCGACATCCCCGAGGGCGTGCTGCACATTACCGCCCGCGCCGCGGCCTGCGACGGCCCGGAGGACGCGGCTGGCGAGATCCCGGACCACGCGGCCTGCCACCTGTACCAGCAGGACTGGGGCATCCCGGTGCTGCTGCAGTCCGACGGCGACACCGAACTGGTGCTGGACCTGCGCGGAATGGACTGACCCCCGGCTGCTGTCCGTGACCACTGCGTCACGGACAGCAGCCTTTTGGCTTTAAGCCGGCCCGGCCGGCGGCTCAGTAGTTCAGGAGCGGGGTGAGCTTCACGGAAGCCGCGTCGATGTCCAGGCGTGTGGTGAAGCTGAAATCGTGGACAGCGTTGAGCTCCGTGACGGCGCCCGTGAACAGGTCCACCTGCCGGGCCTTGATCCGGGCTTTGCCGTCCAGCGGCGCCACCACCCAGCGGCCGCCGAACGGCTCAATCCGGACGGAGGGGTATTCGGTGATGCTCCAGTCGATGGTCCCGTCGATCACGCGGTTGTTGGTGGCGTGGTAAAACGGGCAGTCCGGCTGGAGCTTCTGCTCTTTGTCAGCCTCGGCGGCACAGGAGTCCAGGAATTCTTTGACCTTGGCGCTGACCGCGTCCTTCAGTGCAGGAGTGGCTTCGGTCAGGAGGTTCAGCGGTGCCGCGGGAACGTCCCGGCTGGAGACCGTGGCACGGGTGGGCGGGGCGGAGAAGTACTGGCCGTTGAGGGCGGCCTCGTATTCGCCAGGGTAGAAGACAGCGAAGGAATTGCGGCCGTTGGGCATGTTCACCGGGATGCCGTTGAGGGTGGCCTCGTTGGAATTGACCACGGTGACGTCCAGCACCGGCAACGCGGAGGGGACAAAGGACCATGTGTGGAAGAACAGCCACTCTGTGCTGGAGCGTTCCAGCAGGAACTCGGTGTGCAGCTGGCTGCCGTCAATCGCATAATCGATTGGCACCATGACCTGGTTCCCGCCGCGCTCCTCGGCGTCGCCGAACTTCACCCCTGCGATCCGTGCTGCGGCCGTCTGCAGCGCCGTTCCGTCCAGCATGGCGGCGTTGCTCTGCGGCACCGAAGCGTGCAGCAGGCCGAGCGCCCGCTCTCCCTCACCCTTCTGCAAAGCGTCAAGATACTCGCGGACAGGCTGCTGCGGGCTCGCGATGGAGTTGTTCACCAGATTGACGGCGACGATGGACGCAGCCACGGCAAGCATCAGGCCCAGCAGCCACCCGGCTGCGATCCTGACCAACGCCTGACTCATTTGCACGTACCTTACGATACCTGCACCCCAAGGACTGCCGGTGTCACAGGTGCCCCTGCAGCACCGGGGGATCGCTTCAGCGTGCGCCCGGCGGCGCCGGGGTTCCCTAGCGGCGGCGGCGTTTGGGGGCGGTGCCGAAGACTCCGCGGAGCAACTCCCTCCCGAGCTGCGTTCCCAGTGAGCGGGCCATGCTCTTGAGGCCGCCGCCGAGGGCTCCTCCCAGGGCTCCGGCAATTTCGCCGACCATGCCGCCGCCGTCCTTCGGAGCCTGCCGCGGGGCCTCACGTTCGGCCGGGTGCCCGGGCGCCGGTGCGGGCCTGCTGCTGGGCCGGCCCAGGATCTCTTCCTCGATCCGCCGGGCATCGGCGTCGACGGCAGCGGGATCAAGGGAGCGACCCTGCGCAGCGGCCGGCCCGGCAGCGGCCGGTCCCGTCGAGGCCGCAGCCTTGCCGGTGAGCTTCTCGTCGGCGGAGACGTTGTCCACCGCGGTGCCGTACTTGGGGAGCAGGGCGGAGCCGGCCACAGAGCTGGAGACCAGCGCATCGGTGCTGGGACCCATGACGGATTCCGGGGCACGCAGCCTGGTCAGCGCCACGGGGGTCGGCGCGCCCTTCTCATTCATGACCGTGACGACGGCCTCGCCGATTCCGGCCGAGGTGAGGGTCTCCTCAAGGTCGTAGTCACTGATCGGGAAGGTGGAAATCGTCGCCTTGAGGGCCTTGGCATCCTCGGGGGTGTAGGCGCGGAGGGCGTGCTGGATCCGGTTGGCGAGCTGGCCCAGTACATCGGCCGGGACATCCTTGGGAGTCTGGGTGACAAAGAAGATGCCGACGCCCTTGGACCGGATGAGCCGCACGGTGGTGGTGATGGCCGCCAGGAACGCCTTCGAGGCGCCGTTGAACAGCAGGTGGGCCTCGTCGAGGAAGAACACCAGCTTCGGCTTGTCCAGGTCGCCGGCCTCCGGCAGTTCCTCGAAGAGGTCCGCGAGCAGCCACATCAGGAAGGTGGAAAACAGCATGGGCTTGGTCTGCAGCGTGGGCAGCTCCAGGCAGGTGATGACGCCGCGCCCGTCCGGGGCGGTGCGCAGCAATTCGGCGGTGTCGAACTCCGGTTCGCCAAAGAACTTCTCCATGCCCTGTGCCTCGAGCGTGATCAGTTCGCGGAGGATGACGCCGGCAGTCGCCTTGGAGAGTCCGCCCAGCTCCTCAAGTTCGTCCTTTCCCTCGTCCGAGGTGAGGAACGCGATGACGGCGCGCAGGTCCTTCAGATCGATCAGTTCCAGGTTCTTCGTGTCCGCGAAATGGAAGACCAGCTGCAGGCTGGATTCCTGGGTCTCGTTGAGCTCCATGATGCGGGAGAGCAGGACGGGTCCGAAGGAGGTGATGGTGGCACGGACCGGAATGCCGTTGCCGTCGCCGCCGAGGGCCAGGAATTCCACCGGGAACGTCTTTCCGGACCAGGCCTGGCCGATGCTTTCGGTGCGGGCGAGTAGTTTTTCGCTGACAGTGGCGGCCGTGGCCAGGCCGGAGAGGTCGCCCTTGATGTCAGCGAGGAACACCGGCACCCCTGCGGTGGAAAGCTGCTCCGCCATCATGTGCAGGGTAACGGTCTTCCCGGTGCCGGTTGCACCGGCCACGAGGCCATGCCGGTTCATCATGGCCAGCGGCAGCCGGACGGGGGCATCCTTGTGGAGCTCGCCGTCGATGATCGCGGCTCCCAACTCGATCGTGGGGCCCTCGAGGGTGTACCCCTTCTGGATCGTGGCGACTTTTTCTGCCGTGGATTTGATGGCCATGCCGCTAGCATAGACGGGTCTGTTGGCGCCTGACCCGGATACGGGCCGTGCCAATTCCATCCGGACATGCGCGGAGAAGTTCCCGGACCGGCGCGGAGGCGGACCTTAGACTTCGGCATGGCCACATCGATATTGAAGCTCATCCTGACAGTTGCCACCATGCTGGGCCTTGTCCTCCTGGGCAGCGCCCCGGCCACGGCGGCCCCGGCCCGTTCATCCGACCTTGTGGGCATTGATGTGTCCTGGCCGCAGTGCGGCAAAACACTTCCCACGAAACCCGCGTTCGCCATCGTCGGTGTCAACAACGGGCTCGCCAACACGACAAACCCGTGCCTCGGTGCCGAACTTGCGTGGGCCGGCACGGCACTATCCCCTGCGGCGACGTCCCAGCCCAGGATCGCGCTCTACGTCAACACGGCCAATCCCGGGCTGCAGGGCTCGTGGTGGCCAAGCTCGAACACCTACCAGGGGACGGCCGTGGCCAACCCCTACGGGGACTGCGCCGCCGCTGACTTCAAAGCCTGCTCCTACATGTACGGCTATGCGAAGGCCTACGACGACGCTATGCTGCGCGGGGTGAGCAATCCGGCGTCGTATTTCTGGTGGCTAGACGTGGAAACGGGCAACACCTGGCAGGCCGACAAGGCCGCCAATACCGCTGATCTGGAAGGCATGACCGCCTACTTCAAGAGCATCGGTGCGGGCGTCGGCATCTATTCAACCGGCAGCCAGTGGAGCCAGATCGCCGGCTCCGTCCCGTCCAACAGCCCGCTCGCCGGGCTGCCGAGCTGGCTGGCGGGGGCACGGTCATTGGCCGGAGCAAAGTCTGCCTGCACCCTTCCCGGGCTGACCCCCGGCAGCCGGGTGTCCCTGACGCAGTATGTTTCCGGCGGCCTGGACTACGACTACCCGTGCAAGTGAGCGGAGAGCCGCAGAAATAACCCGGGCCCCGCCGTCGTTGACCCCAGTGTGCCCGCACCGGAAACCCGGTGCGGCTCCGGACCCTGGTCCACAACACTGTTCCGCTACGAAAGGCCGGCTTTTCCGTGACTGTTCCGCTTTCCATCCTTGACCTGGCAACCATCGGCAAGGGCCAGACGGCGGCGGAGAGCTTCGCTGGAAGCGTGGCCATGGCGCAAAGCGCCGAGAAGCTTGGCTACCGGCGGATTTGGTACGCGGAGCACCACAATATGTCCGCCATCGCCTCCTCCGCCACCAGCGTGCTGATCGCCCACATCGCCGCAAATACGGAGACCATCCGCCTCGGCGCGGGCGGCGTCATGCTGCCCAACCACTCACCGCTGACGATCGCCGAGCAGATCGGAACCCTGGAAACCCTGCACCCGGGACGGATCGACCTGGGCCTGGGCCGTGCCCCCGGCAGCGACCAGAACACGATGCGGGCGCTGCGCCGCGATCCGATGTCTTCGGACAGCTTCCCGCAGGACGTGCTGGAACTCCAGGGCTACCTGACCGGCCCCACCCGGATCCCGGGTGTGGAGGCAGTGCCCGGCAAGGGCACCAACGTGCCGCTGTACATCCTGGGGTCCTCGCTGTTCGGGGCCAGGCTTGCCGCCCAGCTGGGCCTGCCGTACGCCTTCGCCTCGCACTTTGCGCCCAACGCGCTGCAGGACGCCGTCGCCTTGTACCGCCGCGAGTTCAAGCCTTCCGCGCAGCTGGAGGCCCCGCACGTCATCGCCGGGGTGAACGTGATCGCCGCGGACTCCGCCGCCGAGGCACAGGCGATCTTCCAGGCCACCAAACGCGCACGTATCTCCCTGTTCTTCGGCAACGGCCGCGTGTTCAGCGACGATGAGGCGGACCTGATCCTGGACTCGCCGCAGGGCCAGCACACGGCGCAGATGATGAGGTACTCCGCCGTCGGCACCTCCGACGCCGTGATCGAGTACCTGGATGAGTTCACCGCCCACGCCGACGCCGACGAGCTGATCGTTGCACACCAAAGCACCGGCACCGAAGCGCGGCTGCGCTCGGTGGAACTGCTGGCCCAGGCCGCCGGGCTCGTACGGGCGTAGGCGCCCTGGCTGAAGAGTTGCAGACGTTACACGGCTGCAACAGACGGGACACCCGGGCGAAATAGCGGCGCGGGACACTGGATGCAGTCCCTGGCCGGACAATTCTCACGAATTCATGGGGGACTATCCGAAGGATTCCGCACATGCCCACTCCGCTCAACCAGTCCCTGGCCGACTCTGCCCTGCTGACGAAATCCCTGCCGTTGGGCCTGCTCCGCGCCTTCGTGCAGACCGACGCCGCCGACGACGGACTGACGCCGCAGCTGCTGGCGGAACTGAAGATCCTGGCCCGCACGCCGGGGCTGCTGGTGGCCTGCAATTACGGCGGAACCCTTTGTGCCGCGGAAGGCATCTCGACCGAGACGCTGCCGCTGGGCAGCGCCGCCATCGCCCTCCGCGCCCTTGCGGCCCTGCCCAACACCCACGCGGCCGTCATCTCCGGCCGTTCGCTGCGCGACCTCGCGGCCGTCTCACGGCTCCCGGCCGAAGTCCATCTGGTGGGCTCGCACGGCGCCGAGTTCGATATGGGCTATGCGCACGGGCTGTCCCTGGCCACCGAATCCGTCCTGCAGCAGGCCAGCCAGGCGCTCGCGGAAACCGCCGGGGCCTATCGTGGCATCAGTATCGAGCGCAAACCTGTCGCCGTGTCAGTGCACACGAGGCCGGCGTCGCCCGACATCGTGGCAACGGCTACCGAGCAGGCCGAGGAGATCGCCAGGGAGCACGGCCTGTTCTTCATCGTGGACGGATCGGTGCTGGACCTGTCCGTGGTGGAACCGTCCAAGGCCGCCGCACTGGAGCACCTGCGTTCCATGCTCGGCGTGAGCGCCGCCCTCTACGCTGGCGACGCGTTCAGCGACGAGCTCGCCATGGCCACCCTCCGCGGGCCGGATATGGGCCTTCGGGTGGGGGAGGGCCCCACAGGCGCCGCGCACCGGCTCCGGGATCCGGAGTCCTTCGCCCGGGTCCTGGCCATCCTCTTTGAACTCCGGCGCGCCTGGCTCTTCGGTGAGGACGCCGTGGGGCTGGAACGGCACTCGATGATCGGGAACGGATCCTCCACGGCCCTGATCACGCCCGACGCCAAGATCTGCTGGATGAGCCACCCGCTGCCGGACTCGGGCTCACTCTTCGCCCATATCCTCGGCGGGGACGCGGCCGGTCATTTTTCGGTGGGACCGGTGAAGGCGTCGCAGGTCCTGGGGCAGCGCTATGTGGACAGCACCATGATCGTGGAGACCCGCTGGGCGGACGTCACCGTGACCGACTATCTGGAGCCTGCCCCGGAGGGCATCACCAGCCTGGTCCGGGTGCTTTCCGGGACAGGTACCGCCAGGATCGTCTTTGCGCCCCGGCCCGACTATGCCAACGCCCCGTTCAGCATGGAGGCGCGCGGGGCGGAACTGCACGTGGTGGGGACGGCGGATCCCATCATCCTGCTGGCGCCCGGCGTCAGCTTCGCCATCACCTCCGATGGCCGCCATGCCACCGCCACGGCGGACGTGGACCTGCTGCATGGGCCCATCGTGCTGAACATGCGCTGCGGGGACACGGAACCCCAGCCCGCGGAACCTGACGACGAGACCGGGCGGCGCTCCGCCGTCGCACATCATTCCCGCCGCTGGGTCCAGGGCCTGCAGCTGCCCGGCGTGAAGCCGTCCCTCGTGCGCCGCTCGGCGCTGGTGCTGCGCGCCCTGGTCCATGAGCCCACCGGCGCGGTGCTGGCCGCGCCGACCACCTCGCTGCCGGAAGGAATCGGCGGCACGCGGAACTGGGACTACCGGTACTGCTGGCTGCGGGACGGCTCCATGACCGTCAATGCGCTCGTGGACCTGGGCTCCACGGCGGAGGCCGAAGGATTCCTGGCCTGGCTGGGCCGGATCCTCTCCCATGCACCCGGACCGGAATGGCTCCATCCGCTGTACTCCGTGACCGGGGCGCCGCTGTCCACCGAGGCCATCATCGAAAGCCTGCCCGGCTATGCGGGGTCCCGCCCGGTCCGGATCGGCAACGCGGCCGACCACCAGGTCCAACTGGACGTGTTCGGGCCGATCGCCGAGCTGATCGATGCCTTGAGCGCGCGGAAGGGTGTCCTGTCGGATCCCCACTGGGAACTGATGGTCCAGATGGCCTCGGCCGTGCTGGCGCGCTGGCAGGAAGCGGACCACGGGATCTGGGAGGCCCGCCGGGCGCCCCGGCATCACATCTACACCAAGGTGATGTGCTGGGTGGCGCTGGACCGGGCCCTGCGCACGGCAGCGCGCCACGGCCGGACGGCGCCGCCCGCCTGGGGACCCGCGGCCGCCACCATCCGGGAGGAGGTCCTGCGCGAGGGCTGGGACGGGACAGCCAACTCCTACACCGTGGCCTACGACAGCCCGGACCTCGACGCCGCGGTGCTGCACATCGGCCTGTCCGGCCTGCTCGACGTCACCGACCAGCGCTTCCTGGACACGGTCACGGCGGTGGAGCGGGAACTGCGGGTGGGGCCCACCGTTTTCCGGTACCGGTACGACGACGGACTGCCGGGCCTGGAGGGCGGCTTCCACATCTGCACCACGTGGCTGATCGAGGCCTACATTGCCGTGGGCCGGATCGAGGAGGCCTGGGACCTGTTCGACCAACTGGTGAACCTGTTCGGGCCGACAGGCCTGTTGCCGGAGGAATACGATCCGGGCACCGAAACCCATCTCGGCAATCATCCGCAGGCGTATTCGCACCTGGGGTTCATCCGCTGCGCGCGCCTGCTGGACGGGCTGCCGAAGAACTGACTCCGTGGAACCCGCACCGGCCTGCTATCCGCAGGCGGCTATTCGCAGGCGACGCCGTCCTTGTCACGGTCGAGCTCGGGGCGGTAGCCGGCCTGGCCCGCATGGAGCGGGGCCGCGCCGGCGGCACGGGCCGCGGCGCAATTCGCGTAATAGGCGGCCGCCGGAACCGGAGCCGGCGCGGGTCGGACGTAGGCCGGGGCGGCAGGGGCCTGCGCCGGGGCGGCCTGCTGCGCCGGGGTCCCGGCTGCCGGGGCTGCCGCCGGCCCCGGGGGAGCCCCCTGGTTTGTGGGCGCCTGGGCATCGGGACAGTCGCCCAGGACCCGGGCCATGGCATCGTGTTCGGCCTGGGTGACCCAGAGCCCGTAGCTGGACTTGACCGAGATCTGCCGGGCCACGTAGGTGCAGCGGTACGACTTGTTCGACGGCAGCCAGGTGGCGGCGTCGCCGTCGCTCTTCTTCATATTGCTGGGTCCGTCGACGGCGAGCAGGTTCAGCGGGTCGTTGGCGAAGGAGAGCCGCTGGGCGACGCTGAGTTGCTGCGCGCCCTTCTGCCAGGCGTCGCTGAGCGCGACGACGTGGTCGATCTGCACCGCGGTGCTGGTGTTGTTGCCGCGGAGGAAGTTGATCAGGGTCGCCGTGTAGGGATCGTTCAGCACGCCGGAAAGCACCACGCAGTCATGGGTCCCGGGCTTGAGGGCGATGGCGGTGAGGTCCCGCCGGAGTGTGTCATTGCGGGTGTCGCAGCCGTTGCGGTCCACGTCGGCCCAGGCCTGGCCGAACTGGTCCCGGGAGTAACCGGTCTTGGGCGCCCGGCCCTTGATCGGGAGGATGGCCAGCACGTCCAGGGCCTTGCTGGCGTAGGCGGGCTGCTGATGCGGGGCGCTGGCGCCGGAAAGGGCGACGCCGGGCGTCGAGTCAGGATCGAGCGGGGCGGCGTCGGGGTCCGACGGGGTGGCGGTGGCCGTGACCGTCGGGGATGGTGTTGCACCCGCCGTCGGGCTTCCTACGGCGGTCCCGGCAGCAGGCGCGGCAGACGGTGAACTGCCCGCGGCCGGGGCGCACGCCGTCGCGGATACCAGCAGCAGCCCGGCCAGCCCGGCCGCGATCCAGTCGACGGCCCCGGACGTGGCGGTGCCGCGTGTTCTGACCTTGTGCATTTCTCCCCATTTCGTGCTGTTGCCCGGGGGTGCCCGCGCGACGGCTTAAGACCGGTCCCAGCCTAGCTGCGCACACAGCAACGCGGGGTCATATCGCGCCCATCCAGGGCTCCGGCATGGGCGCGATATGACCCCGCGTTGCTTCAGAAGGAGTCAGCGTCTTCAGGCGAGGAGAAGGGCCACACCGATCATGGCCGGCACGGCAACCACCGTCGTGATCAGCACGGTGTCCTTGGCCACGGTGATGCCGGTCCGGTAGCGGCTGGCGATGACAAACACGTTCTGCGCGGTGGGCAAGGAGGAGGTCACGACGGCGGCGAACAGCCCTTGCCCGTCCATCCCCAGTGCAAAGCGCGCGAACAGGTATGCCAGCAGCGGGTGGACGATGAGCTTGAAGCCGCTGGCCAGCAGGGTGTCGAGCCGGCGACCTTCTGCGGCCTGCAGGGGTTTGGAACCGTTGAGGCTCATGCCGAAGGCGATCAGCATGGCCGGGATGGCGGCGCCCCCGATCAGGTGGATCGGCTGCATCACGAGCTCGGGTACCGGCCAGCCGGTCCCGGCCACCACGAGGCCCAGGCCGGACCCCACGATCATCGGATTCCGCAGGATCATAAGCACGAAACTCAGCGGAGTGGTCCGGTGCGCAGTGGTGGCGGAATCGAGGGCCATCAGGAACACCGGCGTGAAGAAGGCCAGCTGGAAGATCAGCAGCGGCGCCACATAACTGGCATCCCCGAGGACGAAGACGGCGATCGGGATGCCCAGGTTGGCCGAGTTGGCCAGGGACGCGCTCATGGCCGACATAAGGGATTCCGGCAGGGAGCGTTTGAGCAGGAACCGGACGATCCCAAAGAACAGTGCCGCCGTCGTAACGGCGCCGACGGCGGTCACCAGCAGCGGTGCCGCAAAGACGTCCTGGAGCCTGGCCTTGCTCAGCGTCTCGAACAGCAGGGCGGGGCTGGCGACAAAAAAGGTCAGCGCGCTGAGCACGGAGCGGGCGTTTTCCCCCAGAATGTTCCGCCGGCCGACGAACATGCCCACCAGAATGATGGACCAGACGACGAAGAAGCCGGCGAGGACGCCTAGCACGCGGCTGCCCGCAGCAGTTCAGGCAGGCAAGGGGAGGCGGTCACCATCCCAGAGTAATCAGCTTTTATTCAGCCGGCGGGCGTGTTACGCCGCGAAGCCCTGCCGGGGCCCCTCCAGGGAGTCAGGCTGCTCAGTTCAGGGAGGCGTTGTTCAGCGCGTGCGGCGGACGCATGATTCCGGGCGTGTGCCCCTCGGCAGGGTCGTTGCCGATCTGGAGGATCCGGTTGTCCTTGTCCACGTGGACGACCTTGGGGTTGTAGGCCTTGGCCTCTTCCGTGGTCATCTGGGCATAGGTGATGAGGATGACGATGTCATTCTCGTGCATCAGGTGCGCGGCTGCGCCGTTGATGCCGATGACACCGGAGCCGCGCTCGCCGGCAATCGTGTAGGTCTCCAGCCGGGCGCCGTTGGTGACGTCGACAATCGCCACGAGCTCGCCGGGGAGGATATCGGCCGCCTCCAGCAGATCCAGGTCCACGGTGACCGAACCGACATAGTGGAGGTCCGCGTGCGTGACCGTGGCGCGGTGGATCTTGGATTTGAATATTGTTCGATTCATAACGTCATCAGTTTAGCGCCCGGCCGTCCGGCGCGCTGTGACGCGCAGAACACCGTCCGCCAGCTTACGTGCCGGCCACGGCTCATGCCGTCGGCGGCCGGGACTGCGACGGCGTCGAGGGGCCGATGGAGGCGGCTGTCTCGGCCAGGATCTCGCGGGCGGCCAGGATGGCGGGCCGCTTCGCGCTGGAACGCCGCACCGAGGTGAAGACCGTCCGGCGCGGATCCCCCGGCAAATCCAGGAGTTGCGTGCTGGTGCCGCGGCCCGTCCACACGAGGTCCGGCATCAGGGCCACGGCATTTCCGGATTCGATCAGCCGGATCTGGGCCTGCAGATCGGCGGTTTCGAAGCGGACGTCGGGCTCAAATCCGGCGCTCCGGCAGGCCTGCTCGGCCCAGTGCCGCGATGCTGCCCCGCGCGGTTCCATCACCCAGGGCAGCTCTGCCGTGTCCGTAAGGGTCCTGATGGCCGGCCGGCCCGGCGACGGCGGCGGGACGGCGAGCCGGATGGCGTCGCTGGTCAGCGGGATACGGTCCAGCTCGGCGTAGCGGGGGGCCGCGTGGCCGGGGTACTGCTCGGCGATGACCAGGTCGAAGTCGCGGGCCCAGGTCTCGTGGAGCGCCGTTTCAGGTTCCCGCTGGGTCATTTCCACCCGCACCTGCGGGTAGCTGGAGGACATCCGGGTCAGGGCGTCCGGCATGAGTGCCAGGGCGGCGGATTGGAAGACCGCGATCCGCACGGTGCCGGTGACCGTGGTCAGGGAAGCCGCGAGGTCGGCCTCGGCCTGTTCGAGGGTTTCAAGCAACTGGGCCGTGTGGGCCACCAGGACTTCGGCCTGGGGGGTGAGCTGGACACGTCGCCCCGTCTTCCGCAGCAGCTCGACGCCGGCTTCCTTTTCGAGCAGGGCCAGCTGCTGCGAGACTGAGGAGGGGCTGTACTGGAGGGCTTCGGCGACCTCGGCCAGGGTTCCCCGGATCTTCAGTTCACGAAGCAACCGCAATCGCCGGACGTCGAGCATCGCTGTTCCTTCGTGAAATCTAATGGTTATTGATAAGAAGAATTCACTTTATCTAACGCAACAGGGCTTGCATACTGTTGTCCTCGAGTAACCCCCATCACAGGGCGGATTGATGGGCCAAAGACCTAAGCAGGAGACCCTGATGAGCACAAGAGATTTGACCCGGTCGATCATGCGGCGCAAGCCCATCGACGACATCGAAGAGGAAAACAAGCACAGTGGTTTGTTCAAGAGCCTCGGGCTCTGGCAGCTGACGGCCATCGGCGTCGGCGGCATTATCGGCGTCGGCATCTTCTCCCTGGCCGGCCTCGTGGCGCACGGCAGCGAGAACGAACCCGGCGTCGGGCCGGCGGTACTGTTCTCCTTCCTGATTGCCGGGCTGGCGTCCGCCGCCGCCGCGCTGTCCTATGCCGAATTCGCGGGCATGATCCCGCGGGCCGGCTCCGCCTACACCTACGGCTACGTGGCCCTCGGCGAAGTGATCGGCTGGTTCATCGGCTGGGACCTGCTGCTGGAGTACATCGCCATCGTGGCCGTCGTCGCCATCGGCATCTCCGGCTACTTCGACGCGTTCCTCTCCGGAATCGGGATCCATATGCCCGCCTGGATGACCTCGACGGCTGACGAGGGCAAGGGCGGCGTCATCAACCTGCCGGCCATCCTGGTCTGCCTGCTGGTGACCTGGATCCTGTCCCGCGGCACGAAGGCCTTCGGCCGTTTTGAGCTCGTGGCCGTGGCCATCAAGGTCGTCCTGATCCTGTTCATCATCGGCCTGGGTATCTTCTACATCAACACCAACAACTACAACCCGTTTATGCCCAGCGGCTTCGGGCCGGTGCTCGCCGGCTCAGCCACCGTGTTCTTCGCCGTGTTCGGTTACGACGCCATGAGTACCGCGGCGGAGGAAGCCACGGACGGCAAGAAGCACATGCCCAAGGCCATCATCCTCTCGCTGATCGTTGCCATGCTGCTCTACGTCGCCGCCACCCTGGTGCTCACCGGCATGCAGAACTACAAGGAGATTGACCCGAAGGCCGGCTTCGCCTCCGCCTTCAACGGCGTCGGGCTGCCGGTGATCGCGACGATCATCTCGGTGTTCGCCGTCCTGTCCATCCTCACCGTGATGCTGACGTTCCTGCTCGGCGTCACCCGCGTGTGGTTCTCGATGAGCCGCGACGGGCTCCTTCCCGGCTGGTTCGCGAAGACGGACCGCCACGGCACGCCGCAGCGCGTCACCTGGATCGCCGGCATCGCATCCTCCGTGCTGGCCGGTATCTTCCCGATCAAGACTGTGGCGGACCTGACCAACATCGGCATCCTCGCCGCGTTCGTCGTCGTCTGTTTGTCGGTGATCATCTTCCGCTACAAGAAACCCGACGCCCCCCGCACCTTCCGCCTGCCGTTTATGCCCGTGGTTCCCGCGTTCGGCATGCTTGCGTCGGCCTTCCTGATGCTGCAGTTGCACTGGGAGACATGGTTGCGGTTCTTCGTCTGGCTCGTTGTCGGCCTGGTCATCTACTTCGGGTACGGCCGCAAGCACTCGCTGATGAACCCGGACAGCCCCCGGCACGAGGAGGCCGTGGAGATGCACCGTCCAGTCGCTTAGCTGCGGAGGACGACGACGGCGCTGCCGCCCCGTCCGCTCTAGCCGTCAGCCACTCCGGCTGGCGGCCAGAGGTGTTTAAGGGGTGCTGAAACATTCGCTTTTTCTAACCAGTATTGCTCGGAAAACGTCGCTTTATCTTATGGAAAACCGGTCCCATACTGATTCTTAGAACGGTCCACATCTTGAGAAAGAACGAGTTGCAGCCATGACCCACATCTCCACGGAATCCGGCGTGAACACCGGCAGCGCCGCCGGCAACGAAGCCGCCCATGCCGCCGTCCCGGAAGGCTCGCCGGTCCTCGAAGCCGCTGCCCTGGCCGAGGAGACCGTCGCGCTGGTCCGCCACTGGCTCACCGAGGCGGCGAAGGTCCCGGTCGACGCCTCGGCCGAGCAGCTCGCCGGTGTCCTGAAAGACCCGAACGGCCTGGACTTCACGGTGGGATTCGTCGACGGCGTGGTCCGCCCTGAAGACCTGAACGTCGCCGCCCGCAACCTCGCCGCCCTCGCCCCGAAGGTCCCGGCCTTCCTGCCCTGGTACATGCGCAGCGCGGTCCGCCTCGGCGGAACCATGGCTCCGGTCCTGCCGCAGCTGGTCATCCCGGCCGCCCGCCGTGTGCTCCGCGAGATGGTCGGCCACCTGATTGTCGATGCCACCGACGCCAAGCTGGGCCCGGCCATCGCCAAGATCCGCAAGGACGGCATCAAGCTCAACGTCAACCTGCTCGGCGAGGCCGTCCTCGGCGAGCACGAGGCTTCCCGCCGGCTTGAGGGCACCCACACCCTGCTGTCCCGCCCGGACGTCGACTACGTTTCGATCAAGGTCTCCTCCACGGTGGCCCCGCACTCCGCCTGGGCCTTCGACGAGGCCGTCGGGCACGTCGTCGAGAAGCTGACCCCGCTCTTCACCCGCGCCGCATCTTTCGCCGGCGGCGGGAAAAAGGCCAAGTTCATCAACCTGGACATGGAGGAATACAAGGACCTGGACATGACCATCGCGGTCTTCACCAGGATCCTGGGCAAGCCCGAGTTCAAGAACCTCGAGGCCGGCATCGTGCTCCAGGCGTACCTGCCGGACGCCCTCGCCGCCATGATCCGCCTGCAGGACTGGGCCGCCGCCCGCCGCGCCGACGGCGGCGCCGCGATCAAGGTCCGCGTGGTCAAGGGCGCCAACCTGCCGATGGAACAGGTCGAAGCCTCACTGCACGGCTGGCCCCTCGCCACCTGGAACACCAAACAGGATTCGGACACCAACTACAAGCGCGTCATCAACTATGCGCTGCACCCGGAGCGGATCCACAACGTCCGGATCGGCGTCGCCGGCCACAACCTCTTCGACATCGCCTTCGCCTGGCTGCTGGCCAGGCAGCGCGGCGTGGACTCCGGCATCGAATTCGAGATGCTGCTCGGCATGGCCCAGGGCCAGGCCGAAGCGGTCAAGAAGGACGTCGGCTCGCTCCTGCTCTACACCCCGGTGGTGCACCCGGCCGAGTTCGACGTCGCGATTGCCTACCTGATCCGCCGCCTCGAAGAAGGCGCCAGCCAGGACAACTTCATGTCCGCGGTGTTCGAACTTTCCGAGAACGAATCGCTGTTCGAACGCGAGAAGCAGCGTTTCTTGGCCTCCCTCGCCAAGCTCGACGACGAGGTCCCGCCGCCGAACCGCCGGCAGAACCGCGCCCTCCCGGCCGAGCCGATGCCGCACGACTCCTTCGGCAACACCCCGGACACCGATCCGTCGCTGCCCGCCAACCGCGACTGGGGCCGCGCCATCCTGGGCCGCGTGGCAACGTCCACCCTGGGCAACGCCGCCGTCCAGGCCGCCACGATCAACGACGAGGCGACCCTGGACGCGGTCATCGACACCGCCATCGAGAAGGGCAAAGCCTGGGGCGCCCTGTCCGGCGCCGAGCGCGCCGAAATCCTGCACCGCGCCGGCGACGTCCTCGAAGCCCGCCGCGCCGACCTCCTCGAGGTCATGGCCAGCGAGACCGGCAAAACGATCGACCAGGGCGACCCCGAGGTCAGCGAGGCCGTCGACTTCGCCCACTACTACGCCGAGTCGGCGCGCAAGCTGGAGAAGATCGACGGCGCCACCTTCGTCCCGGCCAGGCTCACCGTCGTGACGCCGCCCTGGAACTTCCCGGTCGCCATCCCGGCCGGCTCGACCCTGGCCGCCCTGGCCGCCGGCTCCGCCGTCGTGATCAAGCCCGCCAAGCAGGCCCGGCGTAGCGGTGCGGTCATGATCGAAGCCCTCTGGGAAGCCGGCATCCCGCGCGATGTGCTCACCATGGTCCAGCTGGGCGAGCGTGAACTCGGCCGGCAGCTGGTCTCCCACCCCGCCGTGGACCGGGTCATCCTCACCGGCGGCTACGAGACCGCCGAATTGTTCCGTTCCTTCCGCCAGGACCTGCCGCTGCTGGCCGAGACCAGCGGCAAGAACGCGATCATCGTTACCCCCAGCGCGGACCTCGACCTCGCGGCCAAGGACGTGGCGTACTCCGCGTTCGGCCACGCCGGCCAGAAGTGCTCCGCCGCCTCCCTCGTCATCCTGGTCGGCTCCGTCGCCAAATCCAAGCGGTTCCACAACCAGTTGATCGACGCCGTCACCTCGCTGAAGGTCGGCTACCCGGAGGACCCGGCCAGCCAGATGGGCCCCATCATCGAGCCCGCCAACGGCAAGCTCCTCAACGCCCTCACCACCCTCGGCGAGGGCGAAAGCTGGGCCGTGGAGCCGCGGAAGCTGGACGCAACCGGCAGGCTTTGGAGCCCCGGCGTGCGCTCAGGTGTCCGGCGCGGATCCCACTTCCACCTCACCGAGTTCTTCGGCCCCGTCCTCGGCGTCATGACGGCCGAGACCCTCGAGGAAGCCATCGCGATCCAGAACCAGATCGACTACGGCCTCACCGCGGGCCTGCACTCGCTCAACTCGGACGAACTCGCACTCTGGCTGGACACCATCCAGGCCGGCAACCTCTACGTCAACCGCGGCATCACCGGCGCAATCGTCCAGCGCCAGCCCTTCGGCGGCTGGAAGAAATCCGCCGTCGGCGCCGGCACCAAGGCCGGCGGACCCAACTACCTCGCCGGGCTCGGCGACTGGGTCAGCAAGCCCAGCGCCGCCGCCGGTACCCCCGCCCACTCGGGAGTCCGCCGGCTCGAGGAAGCGGCCAAGGGCTTCCTGGCGGTCGACGAACTCGCGCCGCTGCAGCGGGCCCTGGCCTCTGACGCCCACGCCTGGGCCGATGAGTTCGGCACGGCCAGGGACGTCTCCGGCCTGAGCGCAGAACGCAACATCTTCCGTTACCGTGCCCTGCCCGTCACCGTCCGCCTCGCGGAAGGCGGGCCGCTGGCCGGCCTGGTCCGGACCGTCGCGGCCGGCGTCCTGGCAGGGTCCGCGCTGACGGTCTCTGCCGCCGTCGAACTGCCCGCCCGGCTCCGCGCCGTCCTGTCCGGGCTCGGCATCGCCGCCACGGTGGAGAACGACGCCGAGTGGCTGGCCTCGGCCGGGAAACTCGCCCAGGCCGGCAAGCTGTCCGGTAGCCGGATCCGGCTGATCGGCGGGGACACCAAGGCACTGGCGGAGGCTACGGGAGGCCGCCCGGACCTGGCCATCTACGCCCACCCGGTCACCGAAGCCGGACGCGTCGAGCTGCTGCCGTTCCTGCACGAGCAGTCCATCAGCATCACGGCGCACCGCTTCGGCACGCCCAGCCACCTCTCGGACGCCCTGATCTAAGGACCGCCATTAAACGACATCGCCGCTTGCCCGCACCAAAAGTGCGGGCGAGCGGCGATGTCGTTAGGGGGCTTTAGCCGCGGGCTGTATCAGCCGAAGTACCAGCCTGGCGGTACCCAGGAGGCGGGCACTGCGTGGGCGGAGAAGTCGTCGCAGCCTGAGCAGAAGTAGGTGACCTCGCCAAGCTTGCTGATCGAACCGTCCCGGCGGTGCGCGGCGGGGACAAAGGTCTCCAGATAGATGAATTCATCCGTGCCGCACCGCTCGCAGTACGGGCTGCCCACGTATTCGGATTCAACAAGGCTGTGGTGGTGCGCGTCCAGGCGCCCGCGGCTGGCATGCGGTGCGGCGGCGCCGTGTGCCGCGGCAGCTGTCAGGGTCCGCGCGGTTTTCAGCGCATTGGCTCCTGCGGATGCGGGAAGATGGGGACGGTTTGTGACTGGCGTCATTGTCGGCCTATCCCGAACGCCTCCAGTGCAGTCGCCTCAGGGCATCAGCAAAGGACATCGTTCGTTTTTCGAATCGTCGTCAGGGGCCTCTGCTTGACCTTAGACCTTCAGGATAAAGCAAGTACCGGCCGTGTTCAATGGCCGAGTAGGGTCCAATTCGCGTAAGTACAGCAAGCACTCCGAGTAGGTATGCGCCTCGGGCACCGGGAATGACACGTAGGCCGCCGTCGTGGCCCGGCGGGGCAGGGCAGGACCCCGGGCGGGCGAGCAACGGCCGCCCGGGGTCCCGGATGCGGACTAAACCTCCAGCGGGAAGTGGGGGTGCTCGGACTCGCGCTGCTGGAACTGCAGCACGTCCAGGTTGAGGATCACTCCGTCGCGGATTTCGATCGCCCGGCGGATGGTCTCATTCTTCGCCCAGGCCTCGGGGCCGGAGATCGCGGTCTCCAGGAACGGCAGCAGCGCCTCGCTGATCTCCCAGCTGGAGGAATTCCAGAGGTAGGAGGGGCTGTGGTCCACCGCGTAGTAGTCGATGTGGTCGCCGACCTTGAACATCGGCTCGGCGAAGGTGGTGTTCCTCGCCCAGCTGAAGCCCATGCCCTCGTCGCAGGAAACATCCACGATCAGGCTGCCGGGCCGGAAGGCGTCCAGGTCTTCGGCGCGCAGATAGGTCAGGGGGGCGTTGGGATCCTGCAGCGTGCAGTTGACCACAATGTCGCTCGCGGCGAGGAACGGTGCCAGCGGCACCCGGCCGCGCTCGGTGATGACCTCGCTGAGGAACGGCGCCTTGTCATCGTGGTCGAACTGTGCGATCCGTACCGAGTGGATGGGCGACCCCACGGCCGCAACGCCGCGGCTGGTCAGGACCTGGACATCATGGATGCCGTGGGCATTGAGGGCCGTGACGGCGCCGCGGGCTGTGGCCCCGAAACCGATCACGACGGCGCTCAGCCTCCGGCCGTAGTCTCCGGTCGAGCCGGTGAGGGCCAACGAATGCAGCACGGAACAGTAACCGGCCAGTTCGTTGTTCTTGTGGAACACGTGCAGGCCGAAGCCGCCGTCGCTGGCCCAGTGGTTCATCGCCTCGAAGGCGATCAGCGTGAGCTTCTTGTCGATCGCCAGCTGGGTGATGGCCCGGTCCTGGACGCAGTGCGGCCAGCCCCAGAGGACCTGCCCGTCGCGGAGTTCGGCAAGGTCTTCCGGTTGCGGCTTGGGCAGGAGGACGACATCGGCCTCCGCCAGCAGTTGCGTGCGTGTGGCCATGCGCCCCACGAGCGGCTCCAGGTGCGCGTCCGAAACGCCGAACCGCTCGCCGTAGCCCTTTTCCAGGATCAGCTGCTGCCGGAGCTCCGGGGCGATGCGTTCCAGGTGCAGGGGGTGGATGGGGAGGCGCCGCTCGTCGGGCTTGCGTGAGCTGGCGAGGACCCCGATGGTGAGGTGGTTCAAGGCGCCGGTCACTTCTTTTTGGGACTCGCCGGCTTGGCGGCCGTGGCCTTGTCCATGGAGCTGGGCGGTGCTGAAGCAGTTCTTTTGTCGGCGCGTTTTTCCTTGATGGATTTGCCGGATTTTTTGGATGCTGCTTGACGGGGGGATTTGTCAGCCATGATCGCTCCTGTAGCGGAACCGTAGCGGTTCCTGACTTCGAACGATACAGGTAGCGACCTAACGGCGGTCAGCGGCAGGGAGGGGGTTATGCACGAATTGGAGCGGCTGACGGGAATCGAACCCGCGTATCAAGCTTGGGAAGCTAGCGCTCTACCATTGAGCTACAGCCGCGTTGCCGCGATTTTCAGCACTGCGGAAACCAGCTTACAACAGCCGGAGGACTTTGCCGGACGCGGTACAGCGGGGCCACACGCAACGGCAGGGTCCCATAACGCTTCGGATAAGTCTTCGGCAATGCCCGCCGCGCGACCGCGCATGGCGGGCATTGCTGTCTATTCTGAAGAAGCTAGCTGCAGTCTCTGGGGGAAGCGGGCTACGCCCATCAGTCATCCCCAGAGCAAGGATTTTCCGTGGCATTCGCAGAGTACGACGTCGTCATCGAGCGCGATGCCATGAGTGTGTACACCTTCCTGCTGGGCGCCCACAATCTCCCGAGCTGGCGTGAGGGCATCAGGAGCATCGAGTTGGAATCCGGCGCCGAAGGTGCCAAGGGCGCCGTCTACCGGCAGACCCTTACCGGGCCAGGCGGACGCCCCGTTGCCGCGGATTTTGAAATCACCGAGGCACGGCCGGGCGCGGAGATCCAGTACCAGGTCATCGTCGGCCCCGAACGGCCGCACGGAGGCTACTACCTGAGCACTGAAGGCCGGAACACCCGGGTCCGCTTCGCCCTGCAATACGAGCCGAAGGGGCTGCTGGACCGGCTGACCAACGTATTCAGCCGACGGATGAAGGCCGAAGTCTGCCAGCTTGAACGGCTCAAGGCCGTGTTGGAAAATATGCCTGAGGAAGAATAAGCGGACGGGTACGGTATTTTTGATCGTGTGCTGATCTCTGACCGCGACATTCGTGCCGAAATTGATTCCCAACGGATTGTGCTGGAGCCGTTCGACCCTGGCATGGTCCAGCCGTCGTCGGTGGACGTGCGGATTGACAGGTTCTTCCGGCTCTTCGACAACCACAAGTACGCGCACATCGACCCCGCGGAGGAACAGCCCGAGCTGACCCGCCTCGTCGAGGTCGACGCCGGTGAGCCGTTCATCCTGCACCCGGGGGAGTTCGTCCTGGGTTCCACCTACGAGACCGTCACACTGCCGGATGACATCGCCGCACGGCTCGAGGGCAAGTCCTCGCTGGGCCGGCTGGGCCTGCTGACCCACTCGACGGCGGGCTTTATCGACCCCGGGTTCTCAGGACACGTCACCCTGGAACTTTCCAACATGGCCACGCTGCCGATCAAGCTGTGGCCGGGCATGAAGATCGGCCAGTTGTGCTTCTTCCGGCTCAGCTCGGCGGCCGAGCACCCCTACGGCTCCGGTGAGTACGGCAACCGTTACCAGGGCCAGCGTGGCCCGACGGCAAGCCGCAGCCACCTGAACTTCCACCGTACGGAACTTTAGGACCACCAGGCCGGGGCCACGGGCCGGATCGACGGGACTTGGTTGCGTTTGGCCGGCGGCGCCCAGAATTTCGATACTTAGAGATTCCTGAGATCGGGCCTGCCGAGCAGTTCGATCCGAACGCTGTCGGGGTCAGCGAGGTAGGCATTCCGGCCAAGGCTGGACTTGGAAGGCGCAGAAGCGGTGGTGCTGTCCAACCGCGTCTGCCCTGGCGTCCCTGAGGGATCCTGGCCGGACGAGAAGCGCAGGAAGGGCCTGACGGCCCTGGCCCGAAGCTCGCCGGCCGGCCGTCAAGCTTCCCGTAGGAGTCGTGTGGCGGGAATCCACGTCTGTCCCTGCTTCGCGGAAGGCCACACGGAATTCGACAGCAGTGGAGCACGTCGCGTAGCTCCCACCCGGATGCGGACAGGGCTGGCCTGCGAAGAGTTGCCACGGAACAGATGCCCTCCGCCTGGTCCTGGGGTTGTTGGCAAACCTCATGATTCCAAGGCAAAGGGCATCTGTTCGTCCGGGTCACCGGGTACTGCTCGCGGAACTGGGTCAGACGACGGTCATAGTTCCTGCTGAGAGTGATCTGCCGCCGCGCGGGGACGCCACCGACGAAGCTGCGTACCGGCCTCGTAGGCCTGCGTCGATGGGTAGGTGACGAGCTCGATCGTGCTGCCCCACGGAGTTCGGGCGTAGAGGTAACGGTTGCCGGCTCCGGCGTCCCCTCCCGGTAGGTCGTTCGGCTGGCTCAGCAGCGTTCCGCCGGCCTCCTCAAGTTGGCTGGCGGCCTTGTCGATGTCGTCGACGTAGATGCAGAAGTGTTGAAGGCCGTAGTCGCTGGGGACCACGGGGTCACGCTGCGTTGTCCCGGAGTACACGAAGAGTTCGAGGTTCGGCCCTTCACCAAGACGCATCATCCGGATCGATTCGATAGTTGCCCCCGGTGGTATGCCCAGTCCCGACTCGACCGCAGGTCCGGCCAATGGCTCGTCGAGCATGTCGTAGAGAGTCTCGGCACCAAAGGCTTTGGTGAAGAACGTGGTGGCCTGCTCGAGGTCGGGCACGGTGATGCCGACGTGTTCAATTGCGCGGATTGTCATTGATTTTCTTCCCTTAGATCTCTGCCGCTGCCCAGAATCCGGACTGGGTGGCCTCATACATCCGGCCGCCACGCGCCCGCGTGCCGACCGCGTGGATTTTTTCGTCGTCGACTTTATCCGCGAGCACGTCGCTGGCGATGCGCTCCTGGGCCCACACCACGACCCCGCCGTCCGGGGCGGGCTGCCCCGTGATCGTCTCGACACCGGCGGCGGTCAGCAGCTGGGCGAGACGGGCGCGCTGCATGTCGTTGGTGTCCAGCCCCACGTCGTCGGACGGCGAGCTGAGCGTGACGCCGCGGCCCTGCTCCGCGAGCCAGAGCGCGGCGAACATCGCAATCTCGGTGTCGCCGTGCACGGTGACGTGCCCGCCGTCGGGAAGGTTGCCGGTGGAGAGCATGTCGACGGCGTCGATGGCGCCTTCGGGCAGCCCGTCGGTGAGCGTGCCGGTGGCCAGCAGGACGGAGTCGTGGCCATCGAGGTCGTCCTGGGTGGCTTCGACGCCGAGCCGCACATCGACACCGAGGCGCTCGAGCTCGACTCGGTAGAAGTTGATCATGTTGGTCATCTCGGTGTTCAGGAAGCTGGCCGCCGACCACGCGCGCAACTGGCCGCCGAGCTCCGGCTCCCGTTCGATGAGCGTGACATCGTGGCCGCGCTCGGCGGCGACGATGGCCGCCTCGCAGCCGGCGGGCCCTGCCCCGACGATGAGCACCCGCTTTGTGACGTCCGCCCGGCGCAGGGCTTCCTTTGCGCGCGCCTCTTGCGAGAGGGCCGGGTTGATGACGCACTGGGTGCGCTGGCCGTTGAACATCCAGCGTGAGATGCACTCGTTGACGGCGATGCAGCGGCGCACGTGGGCGCCGTCGCCGCGGCGGGTCTTGGCCACGGCGTCGGGATCGGCGAGCTGGGCCCGGCCCAGGGCGACGAAGTCCAGCTCGCCTGCCGCGACGGCCTCGTCCATCTCGTCGAGCAGCCAGGTCAGCCGGCCGACAGCGATCACCGGCACCGACACGCGTTCCTTCACCGCCTTGGCGTAATGCACAAGGTTGCCGGGCGGGTACATGGGCAGGAGGACGTCCGCAGTGTCGTAATTTCCAGCCGAGACGTCCAGGGCATCCACATACGGCTCCAGCATCTGGCAGAACGCGAGGCCTTCCTCCAGCGGGAGTCCGCCCTCGTACGGCTCCTCCACGCTCAGGCGGTACATGACCGGGAAGTCCGGGCCAACAATGTCCCGGACGGCTTTGACTACCTCGAGGGCGAAGCGCGCGCGGTTCTCCAGGGAACCGCCGTACTCATCGGTGCGCTTGTTGGTCTTCGGTGAGAGGAACTGCCCCAGCAGGTACCCGTGGGCACCGTGGAGCTCCACCGCGTCGAACCCGGACTGGACTGCACGCCGTGCGCCCTGCGCGTACATGTCGATCAGACCGGGGATCTCGGCCAGTTCGATGGCACGCGGAGGCGTTCCGAATGCGCTGGTGATGCCCGCTGTCGGGGCTATCGGTGGTTCGTTCCGTTCGGTGTTGCCCTGCGAATTCTGACGGCCGGTGTGGTGTAGTTGGACGGCGATCTTGGCGCCCTCGTTGTGCACCGCCTCGGTCAGGGCTGCCAGGCCCGAACGGAACCGGTCATGGTCAATCCGGATGGGATGGCCCACGGTGCGGCCGACCATCCAGTCGACAGAAGTGTTCTCGGTGATGATCAGGCCGACGCCACCCCGGGCCCTGGCCCGAAAGTACTCGATCATGCGGTCACTGACATCGCCGAACGTGCCCGCGTACTGGGTGAAGATCGGGGATTGGACGAAGCGGTTCCGCAGGGTCATCCGGCCGATCTGGCCAGTCTGGAACAGCGCAGGGTGGGGCCGGGACATCTCGATGCCCTGCCTGGTCTGGACGGCTTCGGCGGAGGGTTGAGTAGTCATCGTTGATCTCCTCGTGTTGTGACGGTCATCTCATCAACAATGGAGGCTCGACAGTTCCCGCGCATGCCCTCGGGTGCAGAATAGTTGGCCTGCGGTGCAGAGTTCTCAGGACGGCAGGCGCAGCCGTGTATCCCTCGGTGCGAGCCCGTAGGCGGACCGGTATGCCCGGCTGAACGATGAGGGGCTGGCGAAGCCGCAACGAAGCGCGACATCGGTGATCGCCATGTCCGACTGCGTCGTCAGCAGACGCTGTGCTACCTCAAGTCGCCGGCGCGACAGGTACTGCCCGCACGTCTCGCCAGCACCCTGGAACAGCAGGTGCAGATACCTGATTGACACCGCATTCGCACGGGCGATGTCCCCGACGCTCAGTGCGTTGTCGTTCAGGTTGGAGTCGATGAAGGCGCGCACCTCCATCAGCCGGATCGACTTCGTGTCGAGGACAAAATTCGACGACGCCCCGATCGCGGACGTCAGCAGATCGACGGCCACACGCCCGGCTGTGGAAGCCGCGCCGTCGTCCAGGTAATCGGCGCCTATCGACGTTTCAAGCCAGGAGTACAACAGGCGAAGACTGGGGGAGGAAGGCAACGGTATCCCAACGATTGACTCGAAGCGGGGCAAGGCCTCCCTGGCGAGCTCCCGCGGCAGGAAGAAAGTGATCTTGTCCAGATGACCGGTGCTGTAGCATTCAGCCGGCCGGAGCCCGTCCCAGAGCACGGCCGTTCCTCCGCCCACAAGGGCCTTCCTGTCGTGCTGGGAGAAGACCTCGGTGCCCTGCCGCACGAGCAATACGGCCAGATACTCGCCGTCGGTCCGACGGAGTTCGGTGGAACCGCGCCGCCCGACCATCCCACCCAGCGTGCAGCCGACTGCCCAGAACTCTCCGAGCGTCCGGGTCTCGTGGCGGAGCTCGGCCTCGCGCCTGACGTCCAGACTCCACGGCAGATGGCTGGTCGCGAAATCCACAACCATCTCGTTGCTGACAACGTCTTCCGACGCCATATGAGGCCTCCGTCCATCGAGAACTGGAACATCCCTCCGCCTTCGGCTCCCCAGCAACGTTGCTGCGGTCCGATCGCACAGGCTTACAAATTCTAGCCCGATACCCGATATAGGGAATATAGGTGCGAGGGGCGGCACCCGCTCTTCGGTGGACACCGGGGCCGCGAAAGGTAGTGAAGCGCCTCGAACGGGTCCATCGCGCGACCGTGACCTCAGGGGTGCAGGACCGCCGGCCGTTTCACGGGACGCCGCAGCATCTTCACGAGCGGTTCCACAAAGCGTGCCGCCAGCGGACCCATGATGGCCATGATCAGCACGTACGCGGTGGCCAGCGCCGCCAGGTCCTGGGGCACCACGCCGGAGGCGACGGCAAGGCCTGCGATGACGATCGAGAACTCGCCGCGGGCGATCAGTGCCGCGCCGGCCCGGAACCGGCCCGGCACACCGATCCCCGCACGCTTCGCCGCCCAGATTCCCGTGATCATCTTGGTGGCCGCCGTCAGGACCGCCAGCAGCAGGGCCCAGCCGAGGACCGGCGGTATGGTCGAGGGATTGGTGTTCAGCCCGAAGACCACAAAGAAGATCGCCGCGAAGAGATCCCGCAGCGGTTCGAGGATGCGCGTGGCATTGTGCGCCGTCGCGCCGGAAATGGCGATGCCGAGCATAAAGGCGCCCACGGCCGCCGAAACCTGCATGGCGGCAGCCAGCCCGGCCACGAGCAGCGCCGCGCCCAGCAGGTTGAGCAGGAACACCTCGGAGTTTTCGCTGTGCACCGCTTTGGAGACATGGTGGCCGTGGCGCAGGGCCACCACGAGGACGAAGCTGACGACGGCGAGGGAAATCCCTACCGTCTGCAGGCCCATCACGAAGCTGACTCCGGCCAGGGTGGCTGTCAGGATCGGCAGGTAGACGGCCATTGCCAGGTCCTCGAAGACCAGGATCGACAGGATCGTGGGTGTTTCACGGTTGCCGATCCGGCCGAGGTCGGTAATGACCTTGGCCGCGATGCCGGAGGACGAAATGTAGGTGACGCCGCCCATCACCATGGCTCCCACGAGCCCCCAGCCCAGTATCACTGCCAGCCCGGCGCCGGGGAGGAAGTTCAGGACCAGGTCAAGGACGCCGGCCTGCCAGGAGCGCCGCAGGCCCGTCACGAGCTCGGCCGCCGTATATTCCAAGCCGAGCATAAGCAGCAGGAGGATCACGCCGATCTCGCTGGAGAGATGTGCAAACTCGTGCATGCCTTCGAGTTTGACCAGGCCTCCCGCCCCGAAAAACAAGCCGCCGACAAGGTACAGCGGGATGGGGGACATTCCGATCCGCCCGGCCAATCTCGCCAGCAGGCCGAGGCAGAACACGACGGCCCCCAGTTCGATCAGGGTCAGTGCCAGCGGATCCATCCCGTTCAGCCGTTGCGCAGGATGCGCGCTGCCGTGTCCAGGCCTTCTTGCGTTCCTACGGCGACGAGGAGATCACCGGGGTGGAGGACGACGTCGGGCCCGGGGGAGGGCAGCACCTCGCCTTCGCGCATGATGGCCACGATGGAGACGCCGCTGCGGGTGCGGATGCAGGCGTCTCCCATGGGCCTGTCATGGAACGGGGATTCCGCGCCGATGGAGAACTGGCGGGTGACGATTCCCGGGACTTCCCGGTGTGCTTCGGAGAGTTGCATGGCCAGGCGCTGGCCGCCCAGCAGGTTGCCGAGGGCGGCGGCCTCATCAGCGGTCAGCGGGATGGACGCCTGGCAGGTGTCCGGATCGTCCCAGGTCGAGACGATCAGTTCAGTCTGGCCTTCACGGTACTCGACGACGCCGATCCGGCGCCCCGAAGCGGTCATGAAGTCCTTGCGCCGGCCAAGGCCGGGGAGGTCTGTCTCATCCACGTTCATGGTTCCAGCCTAGTGCGCGGACCGGCGTTTCGTCCGGCCTCAGGCGTCCGGGACGACGGCGATGTCCGCCTTGCCTGGCGGCTTGACCGGCAGCAATAACAGCAGCCCGGCCAGCAGCACCACCATGATGCCGAGGATGCCCCAGCGCTGGGCCTCGCCGGCAGCCACGAGCGGGGATGCGATGGCGATGCACAGGGTGAACAGCGCCGGGGCGAGGAAGCTGACGGCCCGGCCCGTGGTGGCGTAGAGGCCGAAGAGCTCCCCGGATTCGCCGTGCGGGGCGAGCCGTGCGAGGTAGGCGCGCGAGGACGACTGTGCCGGCCCCACGAAGAGGCACAGGAACAGCCCGAACACCCAGAAGGTCGTGGCGCCGGCCCAGTCCCGGCCCAGGATGACATAGTTGCCGCTGCCGAGGACCAGGATGGCGGTGCCCGCGGTCAGGAGCCCGATCAGGGAACCGATGATGACAGCCTTCGGCCCGATCCGGTCGTCCAGGAAGCCGCCGGCAATAGCCCCGGCCGCTGCCACAATGTTGCCGAAGATGGCGAAGAAGATGACGTCCTTCAGTTCAAAGCCGAAGGTGCCGGCGGCGATGATCCCGCCGAAGGTGAACACCGCGGCCAGCCCGTCCCGGAAGATGGCGCTCGCGAGCAGGAAGAAGATGGTGTGCGGGCTCGTCCGGTAGATCGCCTTGATGCGGCGGATCAGCAGGCCGTAGGACGCCACGAAGCCCAGGCCCGCGCCCTTCGTGGCCCTGGGGACTTCCGGCACGGCGAACAGGACCGGCAGGGCGAAGACGAAGAACCAGAGGGCGGAGAACACGGCCACGAGCCGGATGTTGAGGCTGTCCCGGGTGGATGCGCCGAACCAGTCGAAGCTGGGCTGGACGAACAGTTGAAGCACGATCAGCAGTGCCACGATGCCGCCGAGATAGCCCATGCCCCAGCCGAATCCGCTGACTTTGCCGATGTTCCCGGTGGTGGAGATCTGTGCCAGCATGGCGTTGTAGTTCACGCCGGCGAATTCGAAGAACACATTGCCCAGGGCAATAAGCGTCACGCCGAGGAGCAGGAATTCCGGCCGCGGGAAGACAAAAAAGCACAGGCCGGTCAGGATCGCGACGGCGGCGGTGTTGACGCCCAGCCACAGCTTGCGCCGGCCGCCGGTGTCCGAGCGCTGGCCCGTGACCGGCGCCAGCAGCGCGATGGCCGCGCCGCCGATCGCCAGCGCGACGCCCAAGACCGCCGAGGCCTGGTCCTCGCCGCCGAAGGCCCTGGAAGTCAGGTACACGGTGAAGACAAAGGTGGTCATGACGGCGTTGAAGGCCGCGGAACCCCAGTCCCAGGCGGCCCAGGCAAGGATCCGTCCCTTGTGGGAGACGCCGCTCCCGGATTCCAGTTCAGGGGACGGGCGGATGGCCCCGGGAGCCGCAGCGGAGTTCATAGCCGCAATGGTAGCCGTCCACTGCGGACGCCGGATGAACGGCAACGCCGCCAGCACGAGCCGCCGTGCGGAGCCGTTAGGAAAAGAATTTGTGCACGCTTGGTAAACTGTCCGCACCGAACCTAACGAATAACCGCCAGCCCCAACTTTTTGCCAATCGAATTCCAGACGTTGCGGAGATACCAGTGATCACAGTCCTTGCCGCGCACTTTGCGGTGGCTGCTGTGGCGCCGTTCCTCTTCCGGAAGTTCGGCAGGAATGCGTTCTACGCGCTCGCGGTGGTTCCGGGCGGCTCCTTCCTTTGGCTGCTCCTGCAACAGGGGCCGGTCTATTCGGACGCCGGATACACGTCCGAGGTGCTGCCGTGGATTCCCGACCTCAAGCTCGAGCTCGCCTTCCGGATGGACGCCCTGGCCTGGGTCATGTCGCTGCTGGTCCTGGGCGTGGGCGCGCTGGTGCTCGTCTACTGCGCCCGGTACTTCAAGGACAAGGACGACTACCTGGGCGGTTTCGGCGCCCAATTGCTGGCCTTCGCCGGGGTGATGTTCGGCCTGGTCACGGCCGATGACCTGCTTCTGATGTTCATCTTCTGGGAACTGACCACCCTGCTGTCCTACCTGCTGATCGGCTACGCACGCACCCGGCTGGCTGCCCGCCGCTCCGCGCTCCAGGCGCTTATGGTGACCACCGCCGGCGGCCTGGCCATGCTGGTGGGCCTGATCATGCTGGGATCCGCCGCCGGGACCTACCGGATCTCGACCATCCTTACGCTGGCACCCCAGCTGGCCACGGGGCCGGCATCGGGAGCCGTGGACGCCGCCGTCGTCCTTGTCCTGATCGGTGCGATCTCCAAATCCGCCCTGGTTCCGTTCCATTTCTGGCTGCCCGGTGCCATGGCGGCGCCCACGCCCGTGAGCGCCTACCTGCACGCCGCCGCCATGGTGAAGGCCGGCATTTACCTGGTGGCGCGGCTCGCCCCGGGGTTCGCGGAAACCCCGTACTGGCTGCCGGTGGTGCTGGGACTGGGCCTGGCCACGATGCTGGTGGGCGGGTACCGGGCGCTGCGCCAGACGGATATCAAACTCATCCTGGCTTACGGCACCGTGAGCCAGCTGGGCTTCCTGACCATGGTGGTGGGACTCGGCACCCCGGATGCGGCGCTCGCCGGCCTGGCCCTGCTCCTGGCGCATGGTCTCTTCAAGGCCGCCCTCTTCCTGGTAGTGGGCATCATCGACCACCAGGCCGGAACCCGCGACATCCGCCAGCTCTCCGGCGTCTACGGCTCCGCCCGGGCGCTGGCGGTGGTGGCCGGGATCGGTGCGGCGTCGATGGCTGGCGTTCCGCCGCTGGCCGGCTTTGTCGCCAAGGAATCCGTGTTCGAGGCATTCGTCCACTACGGCGCCGGCTCGCCGGCAGGCTTGATGATCCTCGCCGGGCTGGTCCTGGGCTCCATCCTGACCTTCGCCTACAGCGCCCGTTTTATGTGGGGCGCCTTCGCGCTGAAACCCGGCGTCGAAAAAACCCTGTTCCAGCCGATCAAACCGGCGTTCCTCGCCGCCCCGGCCATCCTGAGCGTCCTGACGGTTCTCTACGGGCTGTGGCCGGCCGCCGTCGACGGCTGGATCCAGCCGTACGCGGCGCTCTTTGCCGACGGCGCAGCCCACGACGGCGGATCCGCGTCCGGTGCGGCCGGTCAGCTCTCGCTGTGGCACGGCTTCACCCCGGCGCTGGGGCTGACCGTCCTCACCTTCGCGCTCGGCGTGGCCATGTTCTACGGACGTGACGCTATTTCCCGGCTGCAGGGCGTGGTCCCGGGCTGGATCGACGGTGACCGCGTGTACCAGTGGACCATCGGCGCCCTCGACGACGCGGCGGTCTGGGTGACCGGCCGGACGCAGCGCGGTTCGCTGTTCTTCTATCTCTCCGTCATCCTCACCGTGGCCTTCGTGCTGCCGCTCACGGCGCTGGTCCTCGCCAACAAGCCGCTGCCCGGCGGCCTGTACTTCATCGACCCCAACTCCCCCCTGCAGCTCGTGGCAGGCGCCGGGATCGTCATCTCCGCGCTCGCCGCCGTACGCGCCAACAAGCGCTTCCTGGCGGTGCTGATGGTCTCCGTCACCGGCTACGGCATTGCCCTGATGTTCGCCCTGCAGGGCGCGCCGGACCTCGCGCTGACCCAGATGCTGGTCGAGACCATCATCCTGGTGGCCTTTGTCCTGGCCATGCGAAGCCTCCCCGCCGAGCTGCGGGACCGCACCGGGGGAAAATACCGGGTCATCAGGGTCATCATCGGCGCGGCCTTCGGGATCACTATGGTCTTCGTGGCGATCTACGCCCTCGGGGCCCGGGTGGCGGTGCCGGTGTCGCTTGAGTTCCCGAGGCTGGCCTACGAGGGCGGCGGGGGGCTGAACATCGTCAACGTCACCCTGGTGGATATCCGCGCCTGGGACACCTTCGGCGAGATCTCCGTGCTGGCCCTGGCGGCCACCGGCGTTGCCAGCCTCATCTTCGTCCGCGGCCGCGGCGACCGCATCCGGGCATCCTCGACCGTGCCCGAAGGAACCGTAGGCCGGCGGAACCACGTCCGGGGAAACACCCGCGACGACGCCGCGCTGGCCATGAGCCGCCGGTTCGCCGCCGCCAGCCGCGACGCCTGGCTTGTGGCCGGGCGGACCCTGGCGCCGGAACGCCGCTCGATCATCTTCGAAGTCGTCACCCGGCTCATCTTCCACTCCATCATCGTCTTCTCCCTCTACCTGCTCCTGGCCGGGCACAACCTGCCCGGCGGAGGTTTTGCCGGCGGTCTTACCGCGGGACTCGCCCTGACCATCCGGTACCTCGCCGGCGGCCGCTTCGAGCTGCGGGAAGCCACCCCGGTCAGGGCCGGAACCATGCTGGGGATCGGCCTCGCCACGGCGGCGGCCTCCGGGGTGATGCCGCTGCTGCTGGGCGGCCAGGTGTTCCAAAGCGCCATCGTCGAGCTGTGGCTGCCCGTCTTCGGTGACATCAAGTTCGTCACCTCGACCCTCTTCGACATCGGGGTGTACTTCGTCGTCGTCGGCCTGGTCATCGATGTGCTGCGCAGCCTGGGGGCGGAGATCGACGAGCACTTCGAGGAACATCCGGCGGAGCCGCAGGAAGACCAGGAAGCCGGCGGAATTCCGGCCGAAGCCACGGCCAGGGGGAAAGCATGAGCGTCAACCTGACCCTGCTGATGGTCATGGGAGCCCTGTATGCCTGCGGCATCTACCTGATCCTGGAGCGCAGCCTCACCCGGGTCCTGCTGGGCCTCATGCTGCTGGCCAACGCCACCAACCTGCTGATCCTCGCCACCGGAGGCTACGCAGGGCTGGCACCGATTTTCGGCAAGGACACGGACCCGCGGGCCTACAACGATCCGCTGCCGCAGGCACTGATCCTGACGTCGATCGTGATCTCCTTCGCCGTCACGGCGTTCATGCTGGGCATCATCTACCGCACCTGGGTCCTGGGCCGCCAGGATGAAATCCAGGACGACGCCGAGGACCGCCGCGTGGCGGAGACGCCGAGTTTCGACGCGGAGGACGACTCCGTGGTTCCGATGGAAACCTCGGAATTCCCGCTGACCATGATCGGTTCGGACGGAACCGGGATCTCAAACACGCCCGCCGGAGCCAGCACCGCCGGCGTGCTGGCGGGCGACCGCATGATCAAGGCCGAGATCGCCGCGGCGGAAGAACAGCCCGGTTCCCGGAACGTGACCCAACACCCGGAAGGAGACGGAGCGTGAACATCGCCAGTCTTGCCCCGCTCGCCGTCGTACTTCCCATCGTGGGCGCAGCCCTGACCTTCCTGCTGATCCGGTACTCGCGGGCCCAGCGGGCCGTCAGCATCGGGCTGCTGTCCCTGACGCTGCTGCTCGAGTGCTGGCTGCTCGCCTCCGTCTGGGAGGGCGGCACAGCGGCGGTGAACATTGGCGGCTGGCTTCCTCCGTGGGGCATCGTAATGGTGGTGGACCAGTTCTCCTCACTGATGCTGGTGGTGTCCTCGGCCGTGAGCCTCGCCGTGCTGGTGTACGCCACCGGGCAGGGCATGGCCGACGGCGACCGGGATGCGCCGGTGTCGATTTTCCACCCCACCTACCTGATCCTCGTGGCCGGGGTGTCCAACGCCTTCCTCTCCGGCGACCTGTTCAACCTTTATGTGGGATTCGAGATCCTCCTGACCGCGAGCTATGTGCTGATGACGCTCGGCGGCACCGGTCCCCGCATCCGCGCCGGCGTGACCTACGTGGTGGTCTCGGTGGTGTCTTCGGTGCTGTTCCTGATCGCGATCGCCATGGTCTACGGGGCCACCGGAACCATCAACATGGCCGACCTCGCGATCAAGCTGGCGGGCCTGGACCAGGGCACGCAGACCCTGCTGCATGTCATGCTGCTGGTCGCCTTCGGCATCAAGGCCGCCGTGTTCCCGCTGTCCTTCTGGCTTCCGGACTCCTACCCGACCGCCCCCGCGCCGGTCACGGCGGTGTTCGCCGGCCTGCTGACCAAGGTGGGCGTCTACGCGATGGTCCGCACGGAGACGCTGCTCTTCCCGGGGGACACGCTCAACGCCGCGCTGATGGTCGCGGCGCTGTTGACCATGGTGGTGGGAATCCTCGGCGCCCTGGCCCAGAGCGACATCAAGCGGCTCCTGTCCTTCACCCTCGTCAGCCACATCGGCTACATGGTGTTCGGGCTGGCGATGTCCACGGTGGCCGGGCTGGGCGCCGCGGTCTTCTACGTGGCCCACCACATCACCATCCAGACGAGTCTGTTCATGGTGGCCGGCCTGATTGAACGCCGCGGCGGCAGCTCGTCGATGGACCGCGTGGCCGGGCTCGCCAAGCTGTCCCCGGTGCTGGCGGTGCTGTTCTTCGTCCCGGCCATGAACCTGGCCGGGATTCCGCCGTTCTCCGGTTTCCTGGGCAAGCTCGGGTTGCTGCAGGCCGGGGTTCAACTCGGTACGCCGCTGGCCTATGCGCTGGTGATCGGGGGAGTGCTGACCAGCCTGCTGACCCTGCTGGCCGTCGCCAGGGTCTGGAACCGCGCGTTCTGGCGCAAGCCCGAAGATGCGGAACATCCGGATCCGGTGCTGCTCGCCGCTCCCGGGGATTCTGCCACCGGCAACCGGGCGGGCCGGACCAACGTCACCTTGCTGCCGCGGGCCATGGTGGGGTCCACCCTTGGCCTGGTGATCTTCGGTGTGGCGCTGACGGTCTTCGCCGGGCCGCTGTTCCGGGTGGCGGACCAGTCGGCACAGGAGATGCTGGACAGGTCCTCCTACATCCAGGCGGTGCTCGGCGAGGACGCGCCGGTGCCGCCGATCGCCCAGCCGGGGCCGGCGCAGGGCGGCGGGAAATGAGCCGCAAACGCATCTCGCTGCGCCAGGAACTGCCCCTGCTGATCTGGCTGGTGATCGTCTGGGGCGCCCTCTGGCAGGACTTCAGCGCCGGCAACCTGCTTTTCGGCGCCCTCATCGCGGTGGTGGTGGCCCGGCTGTTCTACCTGCCCCCGGTGGAGCTCGGCGGTCGCTTCAACGTGCTGCGCGCCATCCCCTTTGCCGTCGTCTTCCTGGCCAAGGTGGTGGCAGCGAGCTGCCAGGTCCTGTTCCTGGCCGTGGCCCGCGGGCCCCGGGTGGTCAGCGCCGTCGTCGCCGTCCCGCTGCGCAGCCACTCCGATCTGCTGGTGACAGCCACCGGGCATGTGATTTCGCTGATTCCGGGCTCCCTGGTGGTGGAGGTGGACCGCTCCACGTCCACGCTATACATCCATGGCATCAACGTCCGCAACGCCGGTGACGCGGCCAGGCTCCGTAAGGAGGTGCGGGACACCGAGGCCGGGCTGATCCGCATCATGGGGACCAAGGACGAACTAACCGCACTCAACCAGGAGGTGGGCCCATGATGCAGCTTGTCCTGACCGTAACCGCCGTCGTGCTGACCCTGGCCGCGGCGGGAGCGATCATCCGGATCGCGAGGGGACCCTCGCTGCTGGACCGGGTGCTCGCCGCGGATGTGCTGCTGGCGATTGTCGGGGCGGCGCTGTGCATCGACATGGCCGTGAACCGGCACCTCAACAACCTGATGCTGCTGGTGGCGATCTCCATCATCGGATTCGTCGGCTCGGTCACCGTGGCGCGGTTCGTGGCAGACCGGCGGGAGAACGTCCGTGAATCCTGAAACGCTCGCCGCCGGCACCATGACCGACGCCCTGATCGACGCGGTCTCGGCAGTCTTCATGGTGGTCGGCGCCCTGATGTCCCTCGCCGCAGCCATCGGACTGCTGCGCTTCCCCGACCTGATGAGCAGGATGCACGCCGCCACCAAGCCCCAGGTGCTCGGGCTGTTCCTGCTGCTCGCCGCGGTGGGACTGCAGCTGCGCACCTGGTGGGTCTGGCCGGTGCTGGTGGTGGCCTGGATCTTCCAACTGCTCACCGTCCCGGTGTCCGCCCACATGGTGGGCCGCGCCGGCTACCGCACCAAGCACCTGCGCCCGGAGCTGCTGAGCACCGACGAGCTGGAGGCCGTGGTGCAGCAGGCAGCCGGCAAGAGCGGTTTTACCGACGATGCCGGGCCGGTGGCGGAAGAGCGCTGACGGGCGGTGGTGGCCGGGTCCGGTCAGACGATGCGCTTAGACCAGGTCCTGGGTCTTGGCGAAGCGGGTGATCGCGCGCTGGGTGCCGCGGTTGGCGAGGACCTGGATGACGGCGCTGACAGATGCCGAGATCAGCGCGAACGTCAGGGCGGAGCGCAACGTCGTGGGAACGTCGTCGTCGTGACCCTTGGGCGGCTTGTTGCCGGTGGACTTTTCCCAGACGGTGTCCACGAGCTTGGTGCCGACAAAGCCGGCGAGGAGGCTGATGCCGGTGCCGAGTAGTTTGATGAAGATGTTCATTCTTCGGACTCCTTGCGGGAGGAAAGAGGGCTTCCCCTAGCCTAGCCTCCCCGGCCGGACCGTCCAGACCGGCTGAAATCAGGCCTCCAGGGTGTAAACTGAGCAACGCCCACAAGGGCGATTTTAATACGACGTGATTTTAAGACGACAGGGGAGCGCCGCCGTCGGGCCCCACTGGAGAAATCCAGGGGAACCACAGGTGGGCGCTGAGAGTGCGGACAGCCGCAGACCCTCGAACCTGATCCGGTTAGTACCGGCGCAAGGGAGTCGAGTTCTCAGAGTGACCGGTGCGGCGGCGGAAGCCGCGGCCCGCCGGAGCACTCTCCCCTCCTGTTCCTCAGGAGGACGACATGACTGGTATTTCTGCAAAGCTGACACTTCCCGGACGCGGCTACAGCTGGCGTGTTGTGGACATCGTAGTGGCCGCGTTGATCGCGGTTGCCGGCGGCGTGATTTTCTGGGCCTGGGATCAGGGCGCCAACCTGATTTCCGCACCGGTCAACGCGCTCTACCCGCCCCTGACCGGGCTCTACGCCGGCGGCTGGATGATCCCGGCGGTCCTGGGCATGCTGATCGTCCGCAAGCCGGGTGCCGCGCTGTTCTGTGAAACCGTGGCAGCCACCGGTGAGCTGATCATGGGCTCCCAGTACGGCACCACGGTGCTGATTTCCGGTGTCCTCCAGGGCCTCGGAGCGGAACTGGTGTTCGCCGCGCTCGTGTACAGGAAGTTCAACCTGCCGGTGTCCCTGCTGGCCGGCGCCGGCGCGGGCCTGTTCTGCGGCCTGAACGATTCCTTCCTGCCGTGGGGCTGGAACATCGCCTACGCCGCCGGCGACAAGCTCGCGTACATCATCTTCACCGCGATCTCCGGCGCCGTAATCGCCGGCGCCCTGTCCTGGCTCGCCACCCGAGGCCTGGCCAGGACGGGGGTGCTGAGCTCCTTCGCCTCCCGGAAGGCTGCCACGGAGCCCGTCTACTCCTGACGGCTGCGACTGCTGCCCTACTGACTGTTCCCCTCGTGACAACGGATATCGACCCATGACACCCTCCGACGGCGTCCGCCCGGCGGCCATCACGGCCCGCGGCTGGGGCTGGCGGCACGCCGGCCGGCCCCGCCCCGCGGTCAACGGGCTGGACCTGGACATCCGACCCGGCGAACGGGTACTGCTCCTGGGTCCTTCCGGCGCCGGCAAGTCCACCCTGCTCCATGCCCTGGCGGGGGTACTAGGCGACAGCACCTCCGGCGCCGGCGCTGCCGGCTCCCCGGGCGGTGCCGAGGACTCCGACGAAACCGGAAGCCTCCTGGTCGACGGCGCCCCGCCGCGCGCACAGCGCGGCCGGGCCGGTCTGGTCCAGCAGGACCCGGAGACCCAGGTGGTGCTGTCGCGGCTCGGCGACGACGTCGCGTTCGGGGCGGAAAATCTCTCTGTGCCGCCGGCGGAAATCTGGCGGCGGGTCCAGGAAGCACTCGACGACGTCGGGCTGGCCCGGCTGCCTCTGGACCATCCGACGGCGGCCCTCTCCGGCGGCCAGAAGCAACGCCTCGCGCTCGCCGGCATCCTGGCGATGCGTCCGGGCCTGCTCCTGCTCGACGAACCCACCGCCAACCTGGACCCGGCCGGCGTCCTGGAGGTCCGCGACGCCGTGGGCCGCTGCCTGGACAAGACCGGGGCCACCCTGGTGGTCGTGGAGCACCGGGTTGCCGTGTGGAAAGACCTCGTGGACCGGATCGTGGTGCTGCAGCCCGGATCCCCCACGGAGCCCGCGGTGCTGATCGATGGACCACCGGACCAGGTCCTGGTGCAGGCACGGGACATGCTCATTTCCGCCGGCGTCTGGGTGCCGGGACATGTGCCGCAGACCCGGGGACGCGGCACTGCCGGCCGTTCCGGCGTTTCCTCCGACGCCGGCACGCTCCTGCTGGCCGCGGAAGAGCTTGCCGTGTCCCGCGAACGGCCGCGCCGGGCCGGCCTGCGCGGGGGCTTCCGCGCCATCCCCCCACGTCCGGTCCAGTCCGGCATCACGGCCCAGGTCCGGGCCGGGGAGGCGCTGACCATCACCGGTCCGAACGGTTCGGGGAAATCCACCTTCGCCCTGACCCTGGCCGGCCTGCTCGCGCCGGTCTCCGGCGCGGTGTCCGCCACCCTGGCGCTCAGCGCCGGGGCCGGCCTCGATCCCTACAAATGGAAGGCCGAGCAGCTGATCGCCAGGATAGGAACCGTGTTCCAGGAACCCGAGCACCAGTTCGTCACCGGCCGGGTGCTCGATGAGCTGATGTTCGGCCCCCGCCACCTCGGCCGCGGCGAAGAGCGCGTGGACGAGCTGCTGGAACGGCTGCGGCTGACCGAACTGGTGGACGCCAACCCCTACACGCTCTCCGGCGGCGAGAAACGGCGCCTCTCGGTGGCCACCGTGCTCGCAGCCCACCCCCAGGTCCTGGTCCTGGACGAACCGACCTTCGGGCAGGACGCGAACACCTGGGCCGAACTGGCGTCCTTCCTCTCCGAGCTCCTCGACGCCGGCACCGCCGTCGTCTCCGTGACGCATGACGAGGAATTCACCGCCGTCCTGGGCGGCACCCAGCTCAGCCTGGCCGCTCCCGAACGCCAAGCACCGGGGCGCCGGGGACCGGGCAAGGTGGTGGCGCCATGAGGGAGGTCCTGAGCCTGGGCGGCAACCATGCGCTGCTGACCCGCGCCAATCCGCTGGCCAAGTTCACCGCCGTCGTACTCATCACCCTCGTTCTGGCCCTGTCCATCGACTGGGTCTCGGCATCGGTGGCGCTGGCCTGCGAACTGCTGCTCTTCCCGCTCGCCGGGCTGAGCCTGCCGCTGCTGTGGAAGCGCGGCTGGCCGCTGATCCTGGCGGCGGCGCTGGGCGGCTGGAGCACCGCCATCCTGGCGCCGGACACCGGGAACATTCTGCTCGACGCCGGCATCTGGTCCATCAGCGCCGGCTCCCTGCAGCTGGGGCTCGGCTTCATGCTCCGCGGGCTCGCCATCGCGCTGCCCGCGGTACTGCTGATGAGCTGCACGGACCCGACGGATCTTGCCGACGCGCTGGCCCAGAACGCGAAACTGCCGCACCGCTTTGTCCTGGGGACCCTCGCTGCGATGCGTCTCGTGGGGCTCATGGCCGAGGAATGGCAGACCATCGGCATGGCCCGGCGGGCCCGCGGCGTGGGCTCGCACGGCAACCCGTACCAGCGGCTGCGGGCCACCCTGGGGCAGAGCTTCGGGCTCCTGGTACAAGCCATCCGGCGTGCCTCCCGGCTCGCCGTGACCATGGAAGCGCGCGGCTTCGGCGGGGCGCAGCGGACCTGGGCGCGGCCCTCGACGTTCAGCAGCCTCGATCTCTGGGTGCTGCTGGGCGGACTGGGCATCGCCGCGGCCGCCGTCGCGGCGGCCCTGGGTGCCGGCACCTGGAACCTTGTCTTCATCACGAGGCAGTAACAGCCGCTGATCGGCCGCCGACTGCCCGATGACCGTCCGTTTATCGCACGGAGCGGGTATTCCTGTGAGATTAACGGCACCCCGGCGGGAATACCAGGGGTGAATAACTCATCTGTGATATTTTCCTTGGATGACTCCACAGACTGCTGAACATGTTGGCCTGCTGCTCCGCGATGCCCGTGGAGACAGGGGCTGGACCCAGGGACAGCTCGCCGCGGAGCTGGGAACCAGCCAGAGCGCCATTGCCCGGATGGAGCAGGGCAAGCAGAACCTGAGCCTGAAAATGATCCAGCGGCTCGAGACAATCGTCGGCCGGACCATCGTCAAGGTCGGCCGGCCGCAGATGACCCACCTGCGGGTGGAAGGCGGCCGTACCCTCTCCGGTGCCGTGGACGTCAACAGCAGCAAGAACGCCGGGGTGGCCCTGCTGTGTGCCAGCCTGATCAACCGCGGAACCACCACGCTGCGCCGCCTTGCCCGGATCGAAGAGGTCAACCGGATTGTCGAGGTGCTGACCAGCATCGGCGTCGAATGCACCTGGCTCAACGCAAACGATCTCCAGATCCGCCGCCCCGCGGTCCTGGACCTGGACTCGATGGACGTGGAGGCGGCCCGCCGGACCCGCAGCGTCATCATGCTGCTGGGCCCCCTGCTGGACGAATCCAGCGAATACCGGCTGCCGTACGCCGGCGGCTGTGATCTCGGCACCCGCACCGTGCAGCCGCACATGCAGGCGCTGCGCCAGTTTGGCCTCAGCGTGGAGGCGAAGTCCGGGTTCTACGCGGTCCAGG
The DNA here is from genome assembly GCF_004798705.1 of Arthrobacter sp. PAMC25564. NCBI lineage: Bacteria > Bacillati > Actinomycetota > Actinomycetes > Micrococcales > Micrococcaceae > Arthrobacter > Arthrobacter sp. PAMC25564. The sequence goes on from NZ_CP039290.1 coordinate 976,992, forward strand.
CGCCGCCGTCGGACGGTCACGACCGCTCCTTCGTGCTCAGCGAACGCGGCGACACCGTCACCGAGAACGCCATCATGGCCGCAGCCCACCGCCGGGGCAGCACCATCATCCGCAACGCCAGCCCCAACTACATGGTGCAGGATCTCTGCTTCTACCTGCAGATGCTCGGCGTGGAGATCGCGGGCGTGGGCACCACCACGCTGAAGATCACCGGCCGCCCGTCGATCGACGTCGACATCGAATATTTCCCGTCCGAGGACCCGATCGAGGCGATGAGCCTCATCACCGCCGGCATCGTGACGAACTCGGAAGTCACCATCCGCCGCGTCCCGATCGAGTTCATGGAAATCGAACTCGCCACGCTGGAGCAGATGGGCCAGCGGCTCGAGGTGTCCGGGGAGTACCTGGCCCGCAACGGCCGCACCCGGCTGGTGGACGTCACCACGAGGCCCTCGGAACTGCGCGCGCCGGAGGACAAGATCCACCCCATGCCGTTCCCCGGCCTGAACATCGATAACCTGCCGTTCTTCGCGGTCATCGCCGCCAACGCCCAGGGCCAGACGATGATCCACGACTGGGTCTACGACAACCGCGCCATCTACCTGACCGAGCTGAACAAGCTCGGCGCCCAGGTGCAGCTGCTTGATCCGCACCGGATCTACGTCAACGGGCCCACCAAATGGCGTGCGGCGGAAGTGGGTTGCCCGCCGGCCCTCCGCCCGGCAGCCTGCCTGCTGCTGGCGATGCTCGCTGCCCGCGGGGTCTCGCAACTGCGCAACATCTACGTGATCGAACGCGGCTACGAGGACCTGGCCGAACGGCTCAACACCATCGGGGCGAAGATCGAGTACTTCCAGGACTGACCGCCCCCGGTTCAAGCAACGCGGGGTCACATCGCGCCCATGCGGCGGCGGCAAATGGGCCGTAGATGACCCCGCGTTGTGGCGCGTTCCCTCCCCTCCCGCGCACAATGGATGCATGCGCACTTTCGGCGTTGAGGAAGAGCTGCTGATTGTGGACCCGGGGACGGGTTCCCCGATGGCGCTCGCCGGCGCCCTGATGTCCCGCCTGAACCCGGGGAAGGTCACCGGCCACGAGGCCGCCGGCTTCAGTTTCGAACTTAAGCTTGAACAGATTGAAACCCAGACGGTGCCGTGCCTGGACCATACAGGCTTGCTGCACGAAATCCGGCGGGGTAGGGCCCTCGCGGACCAGGCGGCACGGCAGCACGGCGCCCGCGTGGCAGCCCTGGCCACCTCCCCGCTGGCGGCCGACAGCCACACGACGCCCAACCCCCGCTACGGAACCATGCAGGAACGCTTCGGGCTCACCGTCCTCGACCAGCTGACCTGTGGCCTGCACGTCCACACGCTCGTGGAGTCGCCCGAGGAAGGTGTGGCTGTCATGGACCGGATCCGCGACAAGCTGGCCGTGCTGATTGCGCTCAGCGCCAATTCCCCCTTCTGGAATGGCCGCGAGACGGGTTTCGAGAGCTACCGTACGCAGGCATGGAACCGGTGGCCAGGGTCGGGGCCCTCGATGATCTTCGGCGGCCTGCCGGTTTACCGGCGGGTGGTCGCCCGGCTCCTGGAGAGCGGCGTGCTGTTCGACGAAGGGATGGTTTACTTCGATGCGCGGCTGTCCCGCAACCATCCCACCGTGGAAGTCAGGGTTGCCGACGTCTGCCTTCGGGCCGAAGACGCGGCGCTGATCGCTGTGCTGGTACGGGCGCTCGTGGAATCGGCGAGCCGGGAATGGCGTGACGGCGTGGACCCTGCCCCGGTGCCGACCGTGCTGCTGCGGATGGCCGCCTGGCAGGCCAGCAACTGCGGGCTGCAGGAACAGCTGCTGGATTTCGGCAGCTTCCGACCTGCACCTGCCCGGGAGGTGGTCGAAGCCCTGGTGGACTTCGTGGCCCCCGTGCTCGCGGAGCAGAGTGAGCTGGGACTGGTGCGCGCGGGCGTCCACCGGATCCTGGCGCAGGGGACCGGTTCGCAGGAGCTGCGCCGGTCGTTCCGGGAAGCCGGACTCTGCGGCGCCGTTGGTCACGCCGTCCGCGTAACGACGGAAGAGCCGACGGAAGTGCCATCGCAGGGTTAAATCAGCGCTGTCAGATCTGCTTTAGCGCCTGTCCCAGATCGCTGATCAGGTCGTCGACGTCTTCCAGGCCCACCGAGAGCCGCACGACGCCGTCACTGAGCCCGATTGCCGCCCGGCCTTCCGGCCCCATGGCGCGGTGGGTCGTCGTGGCGGGGTGCGTGATGAGGGATTTCGAATCGCCCAGGTTGTTGGAGATGTCAATGATCCGCAGTGCGTCCAGCAGCGCGAAGGCGGCCTCTTTCGCGGAGCGTCCGGCTGACGGTGAGAGCTCGAACGTCAGCACTGTGCCGCCGGCCCTCATCTGCTTCGCGGCCAGTTCATGCTGGGGATGGGACGGCAGCAGCGGGTACAACACCGCATTGACGGCGGGCTGCTCCTCGAGCCATCCGGCCAGCCGCAGGGCCGACGCAGAGGAGTGGTTCACCCGCAGGGCCATGGTTTCCAGGCCCTTGGTCAGCACCCACGCGTTGAAGGCTGAGAGCGCCGGGCCGGTGTGGCGCATGAGCTGCTTGACCGGACCGTCGATGAATTCCCTGGTGCCCAGGATCGCGCCGCCGAGCACCCTGCCCTGGCCGTCGATGTGCTTGGTGCCGGAGTAGACCACCACGTCCGCGCCGAGATCCCCGCAGCGCTGCAGCAGGGGAGTGGCGAAGACATTGTCGACGACGACCGTCGCCCCCGCGGCGTGGGCCAGTGCGCTCACCGCGGCGATGTCCACGATTTCCTGCATCGGGTTCGAGGGCGACTCGAAGAAGACCGCCGTCGCCGGCTCGGACAACGCCGAGCGCCACTGCTCCAGGTCCGGGCCGTCCACGAAGACCGTCTCCACGCCCCAGCGCGGCAGGATCTCGTTGAGTATCACGAAGCAGGAGCCGAACAGCGAGCGGGCGGCGACCACGCGGTCGCCGGCCCCCAGCAGCGCGCCGAGGGCGGTGAAGACGGCGGACATCCCGGACGCCGTCGCAAAGCAGGCCTCGGTGCCTTCGAGCAGCCGGAGGCGCTCCTGGAAGGTGGCGACCGAGGGGTTGCCATAGCGGGAGTAGACGAAGCGCTCGTCCTCGCCGGTGAAGGCACGCTCGGCGGCTGCGGCGGATTCGTAGACGAAACCGGAGTTGAGGAAGATCGGCTCGGTGGTTTCCTGGAAGCCGGTGCGGTCGAGTCCGCCCCGGACGGCCTGGGTCTCGGGGCTCCAGCCGGCGGCGTCGGGGTTGAAGGTCATTTAGTGCTTTCCGAGGTTGGTGGGCAGCCCGCGGTTCTTCCAGCCGTTGACGGTCCGCTCGCCGTGCTGGTCCGTCTCGCCTTCGAAGCCCTCAAGGACGTTGTAGGCGGTGAAGCCGGCCGCGGTGGCGGCGATTGCGGCGGCGATGGAGCGGGCGCCTGACCGGCAGAGGAACACCAGTTCGGTACTGGAGTCCTCCGGAGCCTGCTGCTTCAGTTGCTCAACGAACTGCGCATTGGGAATCCCGCCGGCGAGGTTCCACTGGATGAACAGCGGATCGTTCTCCGTCGCCTTAGTGTCGGGAATACCGATGTGGGCCCATTCCCCCTCGGTGCGGACATCGACGAGGATGGCCCCTGCCTCGAGCTTGGCCCAGGCATCCTGAGGTGTGAGGTCTCCGGCGTAGCTCATGCGTGGCCCTCGCCATCGAACTCTTCGTTTTCCAGGTCATCCACCGCGCTGGCGACGGCGGCGTCCGCACTGGCAATCGCTGCCGGCAGCACGACTGCCTGGGCGACGATGACGCTGCTGCCGTTGAACGTGGCGGCGGGGCTTCCATGGAGCACATAACCCTCGGCGAGGGCTGCCGATACCCGCTCGCAGAAGGCGCGGTCATCGGGACCGGTGAACAGGCGGTAGGCCAGCTTTTCTTCAGGGGCAGGGGCGGCGGACGGTGCCGCTTGGGTGGACGCGTCAGGCACGACGGATCTCCTTCTTTCACGCTTGCAGCTCGAATATCGATATGCCGAGTATTCACCTGAGGCACCCCGCCGCGAAAGGGAGGGTTGCCGACCGGCCAGTCAGGGCTTGGCGCCGGGTCTCATTACTCCCCAAAAACGTAACACTTCCGACGCCGGCCAACACCGTCGTCGTCGTCATGTTGAGTAACGGGCCGCCACGCAACGCGGGGTCACCTACGGCCCATCCCGCCCCTCGGGACGGGCCGTAGGTGACCCCGCGTTGCAGAGAAGTTGCAGGGAAGGGGAATCAAGCAGCGTGCGGCACGAAGCGGATGGTCATGGCTTTGAACCCGGGGGTGTTGGATTCGCGTGCGACGAGTTCCCGGTGGACCAGCGCATTTGCCTCCGGGAAGTAGGCGGCAGCGCAGCCCTTGGCGGTTGGGTAGGCCACCAGGCGGAACTTGTCCGCGCGTCGTTCGCTGGAGTGGCCGTCGGCGCCGCGGAAGGTGGAGATGACATCGACCAGGTCCCGGTCCTTGAAGCCCAGGTCTTGAAGGTCGTCCTCATGGACCAGGATGACGCGGCGGCCTTCCGAGATGCCCCGGTAACGGTCGTCGAGCCCGTAGATGGTGGTGTTGTACTGGTCGTGGCTGCGGATGGTCTGGAGGATGAGGTGCCCGGCCGGGGGTGCCAGGTATTCCAGCGGGCTGACGGTGAAGCCGGCCTTGCCGGTGGCGGTGGCGAACGTCCGGGTGTCCCGGGGCGGGTTGGGCAGCACGAAGCCGTTCTTGTTCCTGATGCGGGCGTTGAAGTCCTCGAATCCGGGGATGACGCGTGAGATGTGGTCCCTGATGACGTCGTAGTCCTCGGCCATGGCCCGCCAGTTAACCGCGTGGTCATCCCCTAGGGTGGCCTGTGCCAGCCGGGCGATGATCACCGGTTCGCTGAGCAGGTGCCCGGAGACCGGCTGCAGGCGGCCCTGCGTGGAGTGGACCACGGACATCGAATCCTCCACGGACAGGAACTGCCGCCCTCCCGGGTGCTTGTCATCGGTGTCGGTCCGGCCAAGCGTGGGGAGGATGAGGGACGTCCGGCCGTGGACGGCATGCGAACGGTTGGGCTTGGTGGAGATGTGCACCGTCAGCCCGGCACGTTTCATTCCGGCTTCAAGCGGTCCCGTGTCCGAGTTCGCCGCCGCGAAATTGCCGCCCATGGCCACGAAGACGTCCACCTGGTCCTGCTCGAAGGCCTGCAGGGCTTCCGTTGAATCGTAGCCGTGCTCCCGTGGTGTGCTGATCCCGAACTCCTGGTCCAGGGCGGCCAGGAGCGCTTCCTTGGGTTTCTCCCAGATGCCCATGGTGCGGTCACCCTGGACGTTCGAATGCCCGCGCACGGGGCAGGCCCCGGCACCGCGTTTGCCGAAGTTTCCCTGCAGCAGCAGCAGGTTGATGATCTCCCGGAGCGTGTCCACCGAGTGCGGCTGCTGCGTCAGTCCCAGCGCCCAGCAGATGATGGTGGCCTTGGAAGCCGCCATCATGCCGGCGATCCGGGTGATTTCGTCCCTGCCCAGGCCGGTGGCCTTCTTCGTCTCGGCCCAGTCAACGGTGCTGCGCGCGGTCACATAGGCTTCGAATCCTTCGGTCTGTGCCTGGATGAACGCGTGGTCCACCACGGTGCCCGGATTCTCTTTCTCGGCCTCCAGCAGGAGATGGCCCAGGGCCTGGAACAGGGCCAGGTCGCCGCCGACCTTGATCTGGAGGTATTCGTCGGCGATGGTCGTTCCGTGCCCCACCACGCCGGTGAGCGACTGCGGGTCCTTGAAGTTCATGAGCCCGGCCTCGGGCAGTGGATTGACGCCCACGACCTTGCCGCCGTTGTTCTTGCAGTCCTTCAGGGCCGAAAGCATCCGGGGGTGGTTAGTGCCGGGGTTCTGCCCTACCACGAACACCAGCTCGGCGTCGTGGATGTCTTCCAGGGAGACCGTTCCCTTGCCGATGCCGATGGTCGGGTTCATGGCGGAGCCGGAGGATTCGTGGCACATGTTCGAGCAGTCAGGCAGGTTGTTGGTGCCCACGCTGCGGGCGAACAGCTGGAACATGAAGGCGGTCTCGTTCGCCGTCCGTCCCGAGGTGTAGAAGACGCAGCGGTCCGGGGTGGTCGCGCGGATGTGCCCGGCGGCCAGGTCGAAGGCATCTGCCCAGCTGATGGGGGAGTAATGGGTGTCCCCGGGCCGGATCACGACAGGCTCGGTGATGCGCCCCTGGTTGCCCAGCCAGTGGTCGGTCCTGGTCTCCAGCTCCGCAATGGAATGGGCAGCCCAGAACTCCGGAGTCACGGTCCGGGTGGTGTTCTCCTCCGCGATGGCCTTGGCGCCGTTCTCGCAGAACTCCGCACGGCTCCGCTTGCCCGTGATGGACTCCGGCCAGGCACATCCCGGGCAATCGAAACCGTTGTGCTGATTGACGCGGAGCATCGAGCGCACCGTCCGGGCGACACCGGCCTGGGCCAGTCCCCGGTCCAGCGCCACCGTCACCGCTTTGACGCCGGCAGCGCCTTTTTTGGGTGCACGGACTTCGAGGTCATCTTCGTTGATGTCTTCGGCAGGCGCAGGACGGGTCATTTTCAAGGTGGGTTCCTTACCGGTTCGGGCTTGTGGGACTACGGGGACGCTCTTGCGGGATGACGCGCTTAAATCACCCGACGCGGGGTCACCTACGGCCCATCCCGGACCGCGGAATGGGCCGTAGGTGACCCCGCGTTGCTCCTGGCGGGAGCGGTCAGAGGGCCGAGGATTCGTAGGCCTCCCGGACCTGAAAGCCTAGCGCAGCACCACTGTCCTGTTGCCCTGCAGGATCACGCGGCCTTCGCAATGCCAGCGGACGGCGTTGGAGAGGGCTTTGCACTCGGTATCGCGGCCTGCCGCCACCAGCTCCTCCGGACCGTAGGTGTGATCCACTTCCACCACCTGCTGGGAGATGATGGGCCCTTCATCGAGCTCCGCGTTGACGTAGTGGGCGGTGGCGCCGACGGTCTTCACCCCGCGTGCGTATGCCTGGTGGTAGGGCTTGGCGCCCTTGAAGCTGGGCAGGAAGGAGTGATGGATATTGATGGCGCGGCCGTCCAGCCGGCGGGTCAGGTCATCGCTGAGGACCTGCATGTAGCGTGCCAACACCACAAGCTCCACATCGAACTCGTCCACCAGTTCCAGGAGGCGGGCCTCGGCCTCGGGCTTGGTGGCTGCCGTGACCGGCACGTGGAAGAAGGGGATGCCGTGCCATTCCACGAGCGTCTGGTGATCGGTGTGGTTGGAGACAACTGCCACCACGTCCACCGGCAGTTCCCCGATCCTGGCGCGGAACAGCAGATCGTTGAGGCAGTGCCCGAACTTGGACACCATGATCAGGACCCGGCGTTTCTCCCCGTGTGCGCGAAGGTGCCAGTGCATCCCGAAGCGTTCCGCCACCGGACCAAAAGCGGACCGCAGGGTGTCCGCGGTGGAGGCATCGCCGTCGGACGCGAAGTGCACCCGCATGAAGAAGTGCCCTTCGGAGCGTTCGCCGAACTGCTTGCTGTCGAGGATGTCGCAGCCGTTCTCAAGCAGGAAGCCGGAGACGGCATGGACGATGCCCGACGTCTCCGCGCAGTCGAGCGTCAGGACGTGCTCGACCGTGGTCACCGGCCGGGCGGGAGGGGTTTCAGTCTGGATGGCTGTCATGGTTCAGCACTCGATCACGTTCACGGCGAGGCCTCCGCGGGAGGTTTCCTTGTATTTGGTTTTCATGTCTGCTCCTGTCTCGCGCATGGTTTTGATGGCTTTGTCGAGGGATACTTTGTGGCTGCCGTCGCCGTGCAGGGACAGCCGGGCGGCGTTGATGGCTTTGACGCTGGCGATGGCGTTGCGTTCGATGCAGGGGATCTGCACGAGCCCGCCCACCGGGTCGCAGGTCAGGCCCAGGTTGTGTTCGATGCCGACTTCGGCGGCGTTTTCCACCTGCGCCGGGGTGCCGCCGAGGACTTCGCAGAGCCCGGCGGCCGCCATGGAGCAGGCCGATCCGACTTCGCCCTGGCAGCCGACCTCGGCCCCGGAGATGGAGGCGTTGATCTTGAACAGGATTCCGACGGCGGCCGCGGCCAGCAGGAAGCGGATGACCCCGTCGTCGTTGGCGCCCGGCACAAACTTCGTGTAGTAGTGCAGGACCGCCGGCACGATCCCCGCCGCACCGTTGGTGGGCGCGGTGACGATCCGGCCGCCCGCGGCGTTTTCCTCGTTCACGGCCAGGGCGAACAGGTTTACCCACTCCATCGCGAGCAGCGGGTCGGCCGAGGCCGAGCCGTCCAGTTCCGCGTCGGTGGCCGAGAGCGTCCTGAACAGCGACGGCGCCCGCCGCCTGACGTTCAGCCCGCCCGGCAGGATGCCCTCGGCGGCGCAGCCGTTGTCGACGCATTCGCGCATGACCGCCCAGAGCGCCAGCAGTTTCTCCCGGAGTTCGGTTTCGCTGCGCCAGACGAGTTCGTTGGCGAGCATGATGTCGGAGATGGACTTGCCTTCGCGGGCGCAGGTCGCCAGGAGCTCATCCGCCGTGGTGAAGGGGTAGGGGAGCACGGTGGTGTCGGCGACAACCTTGTCCGTGCCGGCGGCGTCGCCGGCCACGACGAAGCCGCCGCCGATGGAGTAGTAGCTGCGTTCGGCCAGCACCTCCCCGGTGTGGTCCAGCGCGCGGAAGGTCATGCCGTTCGGATGGGCCGGCAGGGACTTGCGGCGGTGCAGGACCACGTCCTCGTCCCAGTTGAAGTCCACCCGGTGGCTGCCGCCCAGGCGCAGCTCGGCGTCGAGGGCGGCAGCGGCAACCTGGTCGTCGGCGGTGCGGGTGTCCACGGTTTCCGGGGACTGTCCCTGCAGCCCCAGCACCACGGCCTTGTCCGAGCCGTGGCCGCGGCCGGTGGCGCCCAGGGAGCCGAAAAGCTCGGCCTGGACGCGTACCGTGGCCGCAAGCTGGCCGGACGATTCAAGACCGTCCGTGAACTGCTTCGCTGCCCGCATCGGGCCGACCGTGTGTGAGGACGAGGGCCCGATGCCAACAGAAAACAGGTCGAGCACGCTCAGGGCCATTTAGGGGACCTCTGGTGAGGCGTACTCCCGCATGGAGTCCAGGAGCCAGCGCCCCAGGAACTCGGCGAACGAGGCCCTCGGTAAGATCCGGTAGGTCTCCTCCGCGGTCTTCCAGAGCACGGCCGGTATGTGTCCGATTTCCGTGGCCAGGGCGGTCCCGGTCTTGAACACCGACGGGTGGAGGTCCAGCGAGCAGCTCTTCTCGAGTACTGCACGGGCCCGGGGGCCGGCGAGTTCGAAGGTGGTGCGGTTGGCGGAGAGGTCCACGACCTGGCCTTCGCCGGTGCCCAGTGCCGCCGTGAGATCGCTGACCAGCGATCCGCCGAGGGAGTCGTGCGACTCCTCCGGGGCGACGACCATGAACTCTGTGGGTCCGAGCCACAAAACGGCAGCGCCGTTGACCGCAGCCCCGTTGACGTCGCCGCAGGAGGCCGGCAGCCCGCCGGTCACGGATGCGATGCGCGTCCCGGCGTCGGAACCTCGCTCAACGCGGATCCCCACCATCGTCTGGTACGGGATTTCCTTCAGCTCCACGGTACCCGGCACGGAGCCGGCCGCGAAGGCCTCGGCGAGGTGCGAGGCCGGGCTGCGTCGGGCAGCCCGGAGTCCGTTGACGTGTGCTTCTGCTGGTGCGGTTGTCTCAGCCATCTTTGCGGGTCCCTTCAGCGTCGAAAAGTACGGTTTCGCCAACAACCACGTCGACCAGTTGGTCTCCGACTGAGGCCACGAGGGTCTCACCGATGCGGTTGCGGCCGTTGTGGATCAAGGCCAGGCCGAAGGACCGGCCCAGCGCGGCACTGTGGTAGCTGGAGGTCACGAACCCCTGCATGGGCACGGGGCCGTAGGCGGGGTTGACGGTGATGCCCTTTTCCACGAGCTGCGTTCCTTCAGGCAGGCGGATCGTTCCGTCCACCGGGAGGACGCTGACCAGGTGCTTGCGGTCGGTGCGGGCGGCGTCCTTGCGGTTGTAGGAACGCTTGCCGATGAAGTCCTTGGCCTTGGACACGACCCATTCCATGCCGGCATCCTGCGGGGTGACCGTGCCGTCGGTGTCCTGCCCGACGATCGGGTAACCCTTTTCGGCGCGCAGCACGTGCATGGTTTCGGTGCCGTACGGGGTGATGTTGAACTCTGCCCCGGCGGCGGCCACGGACTCCCAGGTGTTGAGCCCGTACCAGGACGGCACGTTGATCTCGTAGGCCAGTTCGCCGGAGAAGGAGATGCGGCAGATGCGCGCCTGCACCCCGGAGGCCAGCGTGGTCTCCCGGAAGGTCATGAACGGGAATGCCTCGGCGTCCAGGCCGCCGTCGGCGGCCAGCTGCGGGGCGAGCTTGGCGATCACGGCACGGGACTTCGGGCCGACGACGGCGATGGTGGTCCACTGTTCCGTCACGGAGGTGCAGTGCACATCCAGTTCGGGCCATTCGGTCTGGTGCCATTCCTCCAGCCAGTCCAGGACCTTGGCGGCGCCGCCGGTGGTGGTGGTCATGAAGAAGCGGTCCTCGTCCAGGCGCAAGGTGACGCCGTCGTCGAAGATCATGCCGTCCGGGGTGCACATGACGCCGTAGCGGGCCGAGCCCGGGGCGAGCTTCTTGAACGCGTTGGTGTAGATGCGGTTCAGGAATTCGCCGGCGTCCTTGCCCCGGATCTCGATCTTGCCCAGCGTGGTGGCGTCCATGAAGCCCACGGAGTCGCGGACGGCGGCGCATTCACGCAGCACCGCGGTGTCCATGTCCTCGCCGGACTGCGGGTAGTACCAGGGGCGCTTCCACTGTCCGACGTCCTCGAACAAGGCTCCCTGGGCGACGTGCCACGGGTGGACGGACGTTTTGCGGGCCGGGTCGAAGAGTTCCCCGCGCTGGCGTCCGGCCAGGGCTGCGAAGGCCACCGGGGTGAACGGTGCACGGTAGGCCGTGGTGCCGATCCCGCCGATGCCGGCCGTTTCCGCGCCGCCGGACTTCAGCGCCGCTGCGATGACGCCGATGGCGTTGACGCCCGAGGTCTTGCCCTGGTCGTTGGCGGTGCTGATCGAGGTGTAGCGCTTGACGTGTTCCACGGAGCGCATCCCGGCCCCGGTGGAGCGGATCACGTCGGCGACGGACTGGTCGCGCTGGAAGTCCACGAAGTGGTGGTGCCACTGCCCGGGGGTGCCTTCCTGGCCGGGGACCAGCCAGAGCTGGCGGATCGGGGCGGAGGCCACCGGTGCCTTGGGCCCGGCGGGGACGACGGCGGAGGTGAAGCCCGCGGCGATGGCGGCTGCTGCGCCGGCGGAGGTGCCCTCGGCCAGGCAGTCCGTCAGTGCGTAGCTGCCGCGGCCGGATCCCACGACCTGCTGGTCCTTGACCGCGGCGGCCGGCACGAAGGCGGCGAGTTCCTCGTCCCAGCGGAGCTTGCCCTGGCGCTGGGAGTGGAGGTGGACTACCGGGCTCCAGCCGCCGGATACGGCGAGCAGGTCGCAGGCGAGCTGCTCGACGCCGGAGGTGAGTTCGCCGTCGTCGTTGATGCTGCGGACGGTGACGCCGGCGAGGCGGCCGGTGCTGTCCCCGGCGGTGTCGGCAACGGCGGCACCGATCAGGACCCGGATGCCTGCTGCGCCGGCGGCGGCTGCCGTTTCGCTTAGCTGCGGACGGGCGTCCACGACGGCGGCCACGGTGACCCCGGCTGCTAACAGGTCCGCTGCGAGTGCGTAGGCGGAGTCGTTGGTGGTGCTGATGACCACCTTCGATCCGGCTGCCACGGCGTAGCGGTTGAGGTAGCTGCGGACGGCGGAGGCGAGCATGATGCCGGGGCGGTCGTTGTTTTCGAAGACCAGCGGGCGCTCGTGGGCGCCGGGGGCCAGCACAACCTGCTTGGCACGGATGTGCCAGATGCGCTGGCGGGACACACCGGGCGCCGCGGGGCCGGAGAGGTGGTCCGTGCGGTTCTGCGCGGCGATGAAGTAGTTCGAGTCGTAGGAACCGAAGGCCGTGGTGCGGTTGAGCACGGTGCATTCGGCGGCGGAGACCAGCTCCGCCTCCACATCGGCGATCCATTCCAGGGCAGGCTTGCCCTCGACGGTGTCCTGCAGCGCCGGGGCCGTGGAGCCGGAAAGCAGTGAGCCGCCGAGCTCGGGCTGGTCATCGATCAGGATGACGCGGGCACCGGTGCGGACTGCTTCACGGGCCGCGGCCAGGCCGGAAACGCCGCCGCCCACCACCAGGACGTCGGTGTGGACGTACTTCTTGTCGTATTCGGCCTGGTCCTCGTCCGGATCCAGCTTGCCAAGTCCGTTGAGCAGCTCGGCGGCGAGTCCGTCCACGAGGGACACCGTGGTGGCCTGGAGCATGGACTCGGCCACGTGCCCCGGGAACCGGGCGGCGACCTTCACGAGGGCATTGGGTTCCTCGACGCCGGCGGCCATGATGCCGCGGGGGCGGCCCTCGTAAAGGGAGTTGCCGGCGCTGATCCGGCCGTTGGCCAGGAGTGCCGAGGCGATGGTATCGCCGGGGTGGCCGGTGAATTCCTGGCCGTCCACGGTGAACCGCCAGGTGATGCTGCGGTCGATGCGGCCGCCGGTGGCGAGGCGGGCGTTCTGGCTGGTCACTTCTGGGCTCCTTCCGGGGAGATGGCGGTGGTTGCTGCAGAGGCTGCAGGTCCCACGTCGGGGCGCTTTTCGCCCATCTTGTAAATGGCCTGGATTTCGTAGCTCACGGTGTCCCGGAGCATGTTGAACCATTGCCGGCAGCCGGTGCTGTGGACCCAGCGTTCGGCGAAGGCACCCTTGGTGTTGTCGCGGTAGAACAGGTATTCGGCCCATTCCCGGTCGCTCAGGGCGTCAGGGCTTTCCGGGTAGGCCACATGGGCCTGGCCGCCGTAGTGGAATTCAGTTTCGTCGCGTGCCCCGCAGTTGGGGCATGAAATCAGGAGCATGTCCTTACCTCTTTCTAGTGGGCGACGGCGGCGGCGCCGTGTTCGTCGATCAGGGCACCGGTTTCGAAGCGTTCCAGTGCGAAGGGCTTGTTGAGCTGGTGCGGGGCACCGGTGGCGATGGTGTGGGCGAAGGTCAGGCCGGCCGCGGGGGTGCCCTTGAATCCTCCGGTGCCCCAGCCGCAGTTGACGAACATGTTCTCGACCGGGGTGGTGCCCACGATCGGCGAGGCGTCCATGGTGGTGTCCACGATCCCGCCCCAGGTCCGGAGCACATGGGCCCGGGCGAAGATCGGGAAGAGCTCCACGGCGGCCGCCATCTGCTCCTCGATGACATGGAAGGAGCCGCGCTGTCCGTAGCCGTTGTAGGAGTCCACGCCGGCGCCCATGACCAGTTCGCCCTTGTGCGCCTGGGAGACGTAGACGTGGACGTGGTTGGACATGACCACCGTGGGGTGGACGGGTTCGTGCAGTTCTGACACGAGCGCCTGGAGCGGGTGGGACTGGATCGGCAGGCGGAAGCCGGCCATTTCGGCCAGGACGCTGCTGTGTCCGGCAGCGCAGAGGCCGACCTTTTCGGTGTTGATGGTGCCGCGGCTGGTCTTGACGCCCACCACGCGGTTGCCGTCCTTGATAAAGCCGGTGACTTCGCAGTTCTGGATGATGTCCACGCCGAGTTCGTCGCACTTGCGCGCGAAGGCCCAGGCGACGTGGTCGTGCTTGGCGATGCCTGCGCGCGGCTGGTAGGTGGCGCCCATGACGGGGTAGCGGATGTTGTCGCTGATGTTCAGGATGGGGCAGAGTTCCTTGACCTGGGCCGGGTCCAGCCACTCGGCGTCGACGCCGTTGAGCTTGTTCGCTCCGACCCGGCGGATGCTTTCGCGGACATCGCCCAGGGTGTGGGCAAGGTTCATCACGCCGCGCTGGCTGAACAGGAAGTCGTAGTCCAGTTCTTCCGGCAGGATCTCCCACAGCTTCAGCGCGTGCTCATAGATCGCCGCGCTCTCGTCCCAGAGGTAGTTGGAGCGGATGATCGTGGTGTTCCGGGCCATGTTGCCGCCGGCGAGCCAGCCCTTTTCCAGCACGGCGATATTGGTCATGCCATGGTTCTTGGCCAGGTAGTACGCCGTCGCCAGCCCGTGTCCGCCGCCGCCGACAATCACGGCGTCGTAGGACTTCTTCGGGTCCGGATTGTGCCACAGGAACTCGGGGTGCTCCGGCAGGTGTTCGGTCGTCACTGTGCAACTCCGTTCGGGGAGGTTCCGGCAGTGCCGGAAAGATTCGGGTAAAGCGGAAATTTCTCGGCCAGGACCGTGACCCGGTCGCGGAGCAGCACGGCGGACTCTTCGCTGAGTTCGCCCTTGATGGCCTCGGCGATGATGTCGGCAACCTCGGTGAATTCGGCCGGGCCGAAGCCCCGGGTGGCCAGCGCCGGGGTGCCGATCCGAAGCCCGGAAGAGACCATCGGCGGGCGGGGGTCAAACGGGACCGCGTTGCGGTTCACGGTGATACCGATCCGGTGCAGGCGGTCCTCGCCCTGCTGGCCGTCCAGCTCGGAGTTGCGCAGGTCCACCAGGACCAGGTGGACGTCGGTGCCGCCGCCCACCACGGAGATCCCGTATTCGGCGACGTCCGGGGCGAGCAGGCGCCCGGCCAGGATCCTGGCCCCTTCCAGGGTGCGCTGCTGGCGGTCCTTGAAGTCCTCGCTTGCGGCGATCTTGAAGGACACGGCCTTAGCCGCGATCACATGTTCCAGCGGTCCGCCCTGCTGGCCGGGGAAAACAGCGGAGTTGATCTTGCGGGCCAGGGACCCGCGGCTGAGGATGACGCCGCCGCGCGGGCCGCCCAGGGTCTTGTGCGTGGTGGTGGTGACGACGTCGGCGTACGGCACCGGGTTCGGGTGCAGCCCCGCGGCCACCAGGCCGGCAAAGTGGGCCATATCCACCATGAGGTAGGCGCCCACCAGGTCCGCGATCCGGCGGAACTGGGCAAAATCCAGCTGCCGGGTGTAAGCGGACCAGCCGGCCACGATCAGCCTGGGCCGGTGTTCCAGCGCCAGCGCCTCCACCTCGGCCATGTCCACGGTCATGTCTGATTCGCGCACATGGTACGGCACGACGTTGTACAGCTTGCCGGAGAAGTTGATCTTCATGCCGTGGGTCAGGTGCCCGCCGTGGGCCAGGTCCAGGCCCATGATGGTGTCGCCCGGATCCAGCAGCGCGAACATCGCCGCAGCGTTGGCCTGCGCGCCGGAGTGCGGCTGGACATTGGCGTGTTCGGCGCCGAAAAGTGCCTTGACCCGGTCGATGGCGAGCTGCTCGATCACATCAACGTGTTCGCAGCCACCGTAGTACCGCTTGCCCGGGTACCCCTCGGCGTACTTGTTGGTCAGCACGGAACCCTGGGCCGTCATCACGGCCGTGGGGGCAAAGTTTTCCGAAGCGATCATTTCCAGCGTCGACTGCTGGCGGTCCAGCTCCCGGGCAATGGCCGCGTCGACCTCGGCGTCGACGCTGGAGAGGGTGCCTGTGAGCACATCTGCCATGGGTTGCTCCTTTCAATCAGTGTGTTGTCCACAACTGCTAGCCAACTAATACATGACTGATATATTAGATTGAATGCAACAATATGTTGTAGATCACTCGACGTCAAGGGCGTCGTTCGGAAAGCGCGCGACAAGCCAGTTGCCGAGGCGCACAGCGAGACACAAGGAGGGGACATGACGAGCCTTGCAGTGGAAGACGCGGCAGCGGCCGAAGCGGAGCTGCCTTTGTCGGAGCAGGCCTACCGGCAGCTGCGCGATCAGCTGATCATGCTGGAGATCCGCCCGGGTGACGCGATTAACGACTCGGTGCTGGCGGCCCGGCTGGGGTTTGGCCGCACGCCGGTGCGCGAGGCGCTCAAGCGGTTGGAGAGCGACCATCTGGTGGTCTCTTACCCGCGCCGGGGAACCTTCGCAACCCGCGTGGACATCACGGAACTGGCAGACATCTCGGAGATCCGCGAACTGCTGGAGCCCCTCGCGGCGCGGCGGGCGGCACGGACCGCCAACCCGGACATGCGGGCCAGGCTCCGGGCGCTGGCGGCCGACATTGCCGAATCGGAGCCGCGCGGTGCCGACCAGCACACGCTGATGCGCTTTGACATCATGGTCCACCGGCAGATCTACGCGGCCGCGGCGAATCCACACCTGGAGGATGTGCTGATCCGGTACGACAACCTGGCGACGCGCATCTGGTGCCTGGTGCTGGACAAGATCCCGTCCGTCGCCGGGCACATCACCGAGCATGTAGACCTGCTCCATGCCATTGCCGACGGCGATGCCGAGCTGGCAGCCAGCCTGGCGCTCGAGCACGTGACCAGCTTCGAGAAAACCATCCGTAGCGTGCTCTAGGCCAAAGGCCTAGGGTGCCAGCCGGGGTGGGTGCGGGGCGGGCGCGGCGGTGGCCGCAGCCGCGGCGATGTGGATCGCAAGCAGCCGGCCGGAGGTGCGTGGGTCCCCGCCCAGCAGGGCCTGGATCTTGTTCAGCCGCTTGTGCATTGTCTGCCGTTCAACGTTCAAGGCGACCGCCGAGGCCGTCGTGTTGCAGCCCGAATCGAGCCAGCACAGCAGGGTCGACAGCAGGGCCGTGCCATGCTTCCGGTCCCAGTCAAGCACTTCGCCCAGGCTGGACTCCACATAGGAGTCCAGGAATCCGGGGTGGGGCACCGCATCCAGGATCCGCCGGCCCAGGAAGTCCATGGCGTCCAGCACCTCGCCCGCGGCAGGCATCCCGAGCCGCATGATTTCCTGTGCCTCTACGAAGGAATCGTGCGCACGGAGGCCGTCGGCCACGGTTGGTCCGAAGGCGGCGCAGCCATCCGAGCCGCCCACCGCGTCCCGTGCTGCCCGGAGCAGCGCTTCGCGCGCCGCCCGGGCGTTGTTGCGCGGCATGGTGAACAGCACGGCCCGTTCACCGTCCCACTGGTGGGACTTGACGTTGACTCCGCCCAGGTGCAGGGCGCGTTCGACGGCGGAGAAGTTGGCCTCCCTGCCGGAGGTCCGGAAGACAGCCACGACCGCTGCCTGGCCGGTCTGCAGCCCGGCCTGCAGCCACAGTTGCCGGATGGTGGGGGCGTCGCCGCCTTCGATCACCGATTCCAGCAGGCGCGCATCGGCCACCTGGGCCGGCGTCGGGCGAAAGGCCTGTGCGAGGGCCAGTGCCAGGATGCCGGACAGCCGGTCGGCTGCGAGCTCAAGCAGGAACGGATCATGCGACGGGGAGCGGAGCGTCAGCTGGGCCGCCAGTTGGCCGCCGACCACAATGCCGGCCACGGCCTTGGAGCCTTCCTCGGTGACTTCATTGCCGGCGTGGCCGAGGGGCAATCCGTCGGGAGCCATCAGTGACACCTCTGCCTCCAGTGTGGTGGCCAGCATCTCGAGGATGGTCGGCAGGTGGGGCCCCCGGTCGGTGATCTGGCGCGCAATCCGGCGGGAGGCGTCGTCGACCACGAGGTGGGCGGCCGCCTGCTCGTTGACCACCAGGCGGTTCACTGCCTCGGCGATGTCGACAAAGGGCGCCACCGAGCGCAGGTCTATCAGCGGCAGCCCGTTCTCGTTGGCTGCGGCAATGAGCCGCTCCGACAACGGGGCCGCCTGGCCGGCTGTCTGCAGGGCCAGGGCTGCGATATGCCGGCCCGCGAGGCTGCGGATGTAATCCTCCTGCTCCTTCGCGGGAAGGGCCAGCAACGCCTCCCCGCCGGAGAGCAGCAGCTCCCCTCCGCGCAGGAGCGGGGCAATCTCAAGCACCTCGCTGGAATGCACCCACCGGACAACCCGCCGCAAGGTTCCCGGCACGTCGCTGCGCACCAGCGGGTCAGCGGCGGACATGGGCTGGGAAGCAAGGACTTCTGCGAGCGTGATCATGGAGACCCCATACGTTGATGTGCGACATTTTGTCGTCAGATATCGATTCAGTGTAATCATAAAGAATCTATGTTGTGCTCCACATCACCAATAAGCTGGATCCATCTTCCGTTCTGCATCACAACGTAGTGAATCGAGACCCGCATGAACCAAGCTAAACAGCGGTCGCACGAAGAGGCGACCGTCGAGGTTGAAGATGTCCTGCAACCCATCCCCGAATCGGCACGGACCACCAAGCTGTCCGGCCAGTTTTGGATCTGGGCCGGCGCCAACGTCGCCCCGATCAACTGGATCCTCGGGGCCCTCGGCATCCAGCTCGGCCTCGGCCTGAGCGACACCCTGATAGTACTGATCGTCGGAAACGTCATTGGCATGGCGGGCTTTGGCTTCTTCGTCATCCTGGGCCAGCGGACCGGGGCCACGGGCATGCTGCTTGCCCGCGGCGCGTTTGGCCGCCGTGGGGCCTACCTTCCGGCCGCAATCCAGGCGACCATCGCCATCGGCTGGTCGGCAGTGAACACCTGGGTCATCCTGGACCTGATCCTGGCACTGTTCGGCATGATCGGCTGGGTTGACCCCACCCAACAAAACATCATGGTGCGCATCGCCGTCGCCGCGGTCATCATGACCGTCCAGGTCGCCATTTGCTACCGAGGGTACCGTGCCATCTCCAAATTCGAGCGGATCACCATGCCGCCCACCATCCTCGTCCTGGTGGGGATGTCCATCGTCGCCTGGACACAGCTTGATATCAACTGGAGCTACGCCGGACCGGCCGGCGCCGTCCTGGAGGGCCTGCCGCGCATCGCCGCAATGTCCTCGATCATGACCGTCATCGGCATCGGCTGGGGTATCGGCTGGTTTACCTACGCCCCCGACTACTCCCGCTTCGTCAGCCGCAAGGTCAAGCCGGTCAAGCTGTACCTGGTCAGCGTCCTGGGCCAGTTCCTGCCCGTGGTCTGGCTCGGCATCCTCGGTGCCAGCCTCGCCACGAAGAACGGACAGGCTGATCCGGGCCAGCTGATCGTCTCCAACTTCGGCACCATGGCCATCCCGGTCATCCTGCTGGTCATCCACGGACCCATCGCCACGAACATCATCAACCTGTACACCTTCGGCGTCGCCTTCCAGGCCCTGGACGTCAACATCTCACGGCGCAAGCTGTCGATCATCGTCGGGATCCTGTCCATGTTTGCCGTCATCGGCTTTATGTTCGCCGAAGACTTCGCGATGATCCTCGACTCCTGGCTCGGCGCCATCGTGGCCTGGGTGGCCACCTGGGGCGGCATCATGGCGGTCCACTACTTTATCTTCGAGCGGCACCACAAGGACTTCTCCTACCTGTTCCTGGATTCGAAGAAGACCGCGTTGAAGGCCATCAACCCCTCGGCATTCATCGCCTTCTTCGCCGGCATCATCATGACGTGGCTGTTCATGTACGGCGGAACCCCCGCGCTGCAGGGTCCCATCGCTACGGCAATGGGCGGCGTCGACTTCTCCTGGCTGGCCGGGACGGTTACCTCGTCGGTCATCTACTTTGCCCTTGGCTACCCGCGCTTCCGCAAGCGGATCAGGGCCGGGGTGCCGATCGGCATCCGCCTCGACCTGGAGGAAGAAGCAGTGCTGGCAGAGCACGGCGATGCCTGCGAGGAAAAGATCCACGAGCAGGAACCGGCCCGCCTGGGCTGAGAGCCGGCAAGTGCCAAACCCCCCAACATTTCACCACCAAATGTTTCACCATCAATACGTAAAGGAATAACCAGTGACCATCTCCACCACCGCCCTTGCCTCGAACGTCTCTGAACTGGAGCGCCTGAAGGTCCTGCACAACGGGCAGAAGGAAAAGCTGACCTTCTCCAACGCCGAATTTGAGCGCCGGCTCAGCGGACTGCGGTCGATCATGGCAGCGAAGGACCTGGACGCCGTTGTGCTGACCAGCTACCACTCCATCAAGTACTACTCCGATTTCCTCTTCACATACTTCGGCCGTTCCTACGCCATGGTGGTCACCAAAGACGACACCGTGACCGTCACCGCCAACATCGACGCCGGCATGCCGTGGCGCCGCAGCTACGGCGACAACGTGGTCTACACCGACTGGCGCCGGGACAACTACATCTTCGCCATCCAGGAAGCCCTGCGCACCCGCGGCATCAACCCCCGCCGCCTGGGCGTCGAAGACGATTCGCTCCCGCTGGACAACCGCAACAAGATCCAGGCCGCGTTCGACGGCGCCACCCTCGTCGACGTCGCCCAGGCCGCCATGCGCCAGCGCATGATCAAGTCCGCCGAAGAAATCGCCGTCATCAAACACGGCGCACGCATCGGCGACCTGGGCGGGGAAGCCATCCGCAACGCCATCACCACCGGCATCACCGAATACGAAGTCGCCCTGATCGGCACCGAAGCGATGGTCCACGAGATTGCCCGGACCTTCCCGGACTCCGAAATCCGCGACACCTGGGTCTGGTTCCAGTCCGGCATCAACACCGACGGCGCCCACAACTGGGCCACCACCCGCAAGCTCCAGGAACACGACATCCTGTCGCTGAACTGCTTCCCGATGACCTCCGGCTACTACACCGCGCTGGAACGGACCCTGTTCCTGGGCGAGCCCGACGCCCGCTCCCTGGAACTGTGGAACATCAACGTCGAGGTCCACAAGCGCGGCCTGGAACTGATCAAACCCGGCGCGGTCTGCAAGGACATCGCCGCCGAACTCAACGAGATCTACGTCTCCCACGGGCTGCTGGCAAACCGGACCTTCGGCTACGGGCACTCCTTCGGCGTCCTGAGCCACTACTACGGCCGGGAAGCCGGCCTGGAGCTCCGCGAGGACATCGACACCGTGCTGGAACCGGGCATGGTCGTCTCCATGGAACCGATGATCACCGTCCTGGACGGTGCGCCCGGCGCCGGCGGCTACCGCGAGCACGACATCCTCGTGGTCGGCGACGACGGCGCCGAAAACATCACCAAATTCCCCTTCGGCCCGGAACACAACATCATCAGCGCCTGACACCCCGCGGCGGCGGCCACTGGCCGCCGCCGCATTGCACACCGTACTAAACGAGGAGCACCGCCAGCATGGACAAGTCAGTATTTCTGGAAGACCTGGACGCCTTCGCCTACCGCGAAGCCCTGGCATCCGGGGAGTCGATCGTCCTTATCCCCGTCGGGTCCCTGGAGCAGCACGGGCCGCACCTGCCGCTGGGAACGGACACCATTCTGTCCTCCCGCTTCGCGGAGGGTGTCGCCAGGCGGCTGGGCGCACTGGTTGCCCAGCCCATCGCCTACGGGTACAAGTCGCAGCAGAAGTCCGGCGGCGGCAACCACCTCTCCGGCACAACCAGCCTGGACGGCGCCACCCTCATCGGTGTGGCCCGCAACCTGGTCAAGTCCTTGCTCAACCAGGGCGTCCGGCACGTGGTCTTTGTCAACGGCCACTTCGAGAACTACCAGTTCCTCTACGAGGGCATCGACCTGGCACTGGAGGAGCTGGGGATCGGGCCCGGGGCGGAGCAGAGTGTGCTGCTGCTGTCCTACTGGGACTTTGTCAGCCAGGACACGCTGACGCAGGTTTACCCCGATGGCTTCCCGGGCTGGGACATCGAGCATGGCGGAGTCCTGGAAACCTCACTCATGCTGCACCTTGAACCGTCCAGGGTCGCCATGGACCGCCTGGTGGACGGTCCTGCCGCGGTCCTGCCGCGCTTCGACAGGCTCCCGGTGGTGCCGGAGCGGACGCCGGCCACCGGTTGCCTGTCATCCGCCGCCGGGTCCAGCGCAGCCAAGGGCGGGCTGCTGTACGGCCAGGTCGTGGACGACCTGGCCGCCGACCTCGAAAGCGAGCTGGTCCGCGAACCCGCGGCCGTCCCGGCGTAGCGCGAGATCAATTCCCTAGCTCAACGCGAATCATGCAGCGCAACGAATGCGCTGCATTCCCTCTGACAAGCAACGCGGGGTCACTTACCGCCCATCCGGCGCCACGGAATGGGCCGTAGGTGACCCCGCGTTGCTGTGTAGAGGGGTGGGGGTGGTGCTGGGCGTGCGGGGCGGGGCTACCCGATAGTGGCGTACAGCGCGTTGAGCTCCGCCGTCAGCTGCTTGCGGAGTTCCGGGGTGCCGATTTCCTGGCCGTCGATGTGGTTCACGGGCGCCAGGAGCCGGATGCTGGAAATGAGCCACACGGCGTCGGCGTCCAGCAGGTCCTTCGGTTCCAGCGGGCCGTAGCCGAGCTCCCAGCCGGCCGCCTTGGCCGCCGTGAAGAGCGCACCCTGCGAGGTCCCCGGGAGGATGCCGCTGTCCTGCTGGGGCGTGATGAGCCGGCGGACCGTGCGGACTCCACCCGCACCGTCGTCGGTGGTCTCCAGATGCGCCAGCAGCACGGTCGACGTCGGGCCTTCCAGGACCATGCCGTCTGCGGAGGTGAAGATGACATCGTCTGCCCCCTGCTTGTGGGCGTAGCGCAGCGCGGCCATGTTCACCGCGTAGGAGAGGGTCTTGGCGCCGAGCAGCAGCCAGGGGGCGCGTTCGCCCACTTCGCTGTCATACCCGCGGTCCAGCAGGAGGACGTCGATACCGGTCTCGCGCTGGCGCCGGCCGGAGGGCCCGGGGGCGGAGGCCTGCACCCAGCAGGTGGTGGCGGCCGCGCCCTCGACCCCGCGTGTCACGAGGAGCTTCACCACCAGCTCATCCGCTTCGGCACCGGTTTCCGCGCCGGCCGGAAGGTGCCGGCTCCGGTACTCGCTGATCGCGGTCCCGATCGCGCGCCGCCACACGTCCTCCGCCGGGATGTCCAGTTCCATCAGGCGCGCGGATCCGGCCAGCCGGTTCAGGTGGGCCTGGAGCTTGCGGGGCTGGCCGCCGACGGCGAGCAGCGACTCGAACACGCCGTCGCCACGGGTGGCGCCCTGGTCCGTGGCCATCAACTGCGGCAGGGACGCATCGGCCACGCGGCCGTTTTCAAACGCGGGGTCCAGGAAAACCAGCACCGTGGCAGGGGCGGGAGCGGCGGCAGCAGAAGTCATGGTTTCAGCTTAGTGCCGGACGCACCGGGATAGGATTTGGGGATTGCCCGTTCCGGAACTCTTCCGCGGGTCTGGAACTTGAGGGGTTCGCCTGTGCTCTGGCCATTTTCGCTGACGGAAACATTCCCGTCCTGGGCGATTCTGATCCTGACGGTGATTGACTTCGCCATCCGCGTTCTGGCCCTCGGGATCATCCCCGGCAACCGCCGCCCCACCACCGCCATGGCCTGGCTGCTGGGCATCTTCTTCGTGCCGTCCGTCGGCCTGGTGCTGTTCCTGCTCTTCGGCAACTTCCGGCTGTCCCGCCGCCGCCGGGCCCAGCAGCACGCCGTCAACATGCGGGTCCGGGCGGGCACCTCCGAACTGGCAGACCTTGAGAGCATGTACGCCGGCCCCGAATGGGTGGCCTCGGCGGCGGAACTGAACAGGACCCTGGGCTCCCTGCCCATGGTGGACGGCAACAACGTCGAACTGCTGCCCGGCTACCCGGATTCCATCAAGGCCATGACCGAGGCCGTCCGCGGCGCCAGATCCTTCGTCAACGCCGAGTTCTACATCATGAGCACGGACCACGTCACGGACGAGCTGTTCAGCGCCCTGGAGGACGCCGCCGAGCGCGGGGTCGAGGTCCGGATCCTGTTCGACCACCTCGGCACGCTGCGCATCAAGGGGTACCGCAAGCTGATCGCCCGGCTCAAGGCCAGCAAGATCAGCTGGCGGCCCATGCTGCCGCTGAGCCCGGTGAAGGGGCAGTGGCGCCGGCCGGACCTGCGCAACCACCGCAAGATCATGGTGATCGACGGCGAGGTCGCCTTCACCGGGTCGCAGAACCTGATCGAGCCCTCCTACAACAACCCGCGGCACCGCAAGGTGGGCCGCGAATGGGTGGAGCTGATGGCCTGCCTGCGCGGACCGATCGTCACCACCCTCAACGTCGTCTTCGCCACGGACTGGCTCAGCGAGACCGACGAGTCGCTCGAGGACCAGCTGGCGCACCGGCCCGAACCCCACCCCGGCAGCATCACGGCCCAGGTGGTGCCCAGCGGCCCCGGCTTCATCACCGAGAACAACCTGCGGCTCTTCAACACGCTGATCTACTCGGCGCAGCACAAGATTTCGATCTGCAGCCCCTACTTCGTCCCGGATGATTCCCTGCTGTACGCGGTGACGACGGCGGCCCAGCGGGGCGTCGACGTCGAACTTTTCGTCTCGGAAAAGGGGGACCAGTTCCTGGTCCATCACGCCCAGCAGTCCTACTATGAGGCGCTGCTCGAAGCCGGGGTACGGATCTATCTCTACAAGGCGCCGTTCGTGCTGCACGCCAAGCACTTCACGATCGACGACGAAGTCGCCGTGCTCGGCTCGAGCAACATGGACATGCGCTCCTTCTCGCTGAACCTTGAGGTCTCGGTGATGCTCCTGGGCGAGGACATCGTGAAGCGGATCCGGGCCGTGGAGGACAGCTACCGCGACATTTCGCGGGAGCTCACCCTCGAGGACTGGATGAAACGTCCGATGATGGTCAAGTACGTGGACAATGTTGCGCGGCTGACGGCCACGCTGCAGTAGGGCACCCGACGCTGCACCGGACCGGCATGCAGCCGCGTCCGCGGGCGCGCGGCGGAGGGTTTCAGCCCGGCGGGAATTCCGCGCCAAGTGCCGAGAGGACGCCGAACGCCTTGGTCCGGATTTCCTCGTACTCGTCCTGGAGCGAGGAGTCCGCCGTGATGGCCCCGCCGACGCCGAGGCTCAGCACCGTGCTGCCGTCGCCTTGGCTGCCGTCGCCTTGGCTGCCGTCGCCGCCGGCGCTGACCACGAGGGTCCTGATCGCCACGGCCAGGTCGCTGGCACCGTTGAGCGAGAAGTAGCCGATCGCGCCGGAGTACACGCCCCGCGGTGCCGCTTCGAGCCGGTCCAGGATGGCCATGGTGCTGACCTTGGGCGCGCCGGTCATGGAACCGGCGGGAAAGCAGGCCGCGACGGCCTCGGCCCGGGGCATGCCAGGCCTGAGCCGGGCATCGATGGTGCTCACCAGCTGGTGCACGGTGGCGTAGCTTTCGACTGCACACAGCCTGCTGACCGAGACCGAGCCCGGCACGGCAAAGTGGCTGAGGTCGTTGCGCAGCAGGTCGACGATCATGATGTTCTCGGCCCGGTCCTTGGGCGAAGACTCCAGCTCGCGCCGCAACTCAGCGTCCCGGCCGGGATCGGCGTCCCGGCGCCGGGTTCCCTTGATCGGCTCGGCCCGCATCCCGCCGTCGGCCGTGATCCTGAGGAAGCGTTCCGGCGAGGTGCTGGCGACGGCCAGGTCCCCGAAGCGCAGGTAGCTGGCGAACGGTGCGGGGTTCTTCCGGCGCAGCGCCAGATAGGCCTGCCACGGGTCCAGCCCCTCGCGCCCCCGCAGTCCAGCCGGTCCGGACAGCGTTGTGGCAGCCTGTGTTGTGGCGGACAGTGCCGTGGTGAGGCAGACCTCGTAGGTGTTCCCCTCGAGGATCTCGCGCTGGGACTCGGCGATCTTGGCCTTGTAGCCGGCTTCCGTGTCCCGTGCGCGGAACTCGAGGCCGGCGCTGCCGGGCACCGGAGGGCCGACGGCGGGACGCACGACGGCGCTGCTGCCGCCGGCGTCCCCGCCTGGGGCTGCCTCCGGGATGGCTGCCGCAGCGAGCACGGCCGAGCGGGCCGCCCCGAGCCAGCCGGCGGCGTCCTCGGTGTCCAGGGCCAGCAGCCACGCCGTGCGCTCCAGATGGTCCAGGACTACGGCGCGGCCGGCGAAGATCAGGCAGGCGTCGGGGGTCTGCGCCGTGACGTCGCTTCCGCCGGTCTCGCGTTTGAGCTCGTAGCCGAGGTAGCCCAGCCAGCCCAGGGTGAATTCACAGGGGTAGCCGTCGGGGGCGCGGAGGGCCCGCCGCCCCCAGACAGCGTCCAGCCAGCGGAAGAACGGTCCCTCAGTTCTTACGGTGGAATTGCCGACGCTCACGCAGGTCCTGCCGGAACTGTGCCGGACCGCCTGGCCGAAGCGGCCGCCGTCGTCCGCCAGGATGCTGAAGCGGCTGCGTCCGGCGGCCTCCGGGGCCAGGCCTTCGGGGTCCAGCGAGGAATCCAGCCACACCGCGTTGGAGGAGCGGCCGAACAGCGCCTCGAACAGCCGCGCGGGATCCGGCACCCCCTCGATCCGTTCGGCCCGCAATTGAAGCCCGCGGCGCGCCGCGAGCTCGGGCAGCAGTACGGGAGCCAGTGCGGGAAGGTATTGGAGGACCTGCAGGACATCGGCGGGAGCGGTGCCGTCCGCCAGATTGAGAACGCGCACCTCGGCGTGCGCCGGGACGTCATCCGCAGCGAGCCATTCCTGCTCCTGGGCGGCCCATTGGTCCCAGAAGGGCGCGTAGGTGTCGCCATCGCGCGCCAGCGCCCGGCTGCGACGGTCCGGCTCCGGAGAATCCACCCAGATCACCGCATCCAGCAGGGGGCGGGCGGCTTCGGCGGCGGCGCCGACACCTTCCACCAGGACGATTTCGGCCGGCTGGGTGGTGCGTGTTTCGCCGTCGTAATGCCGGTCCCAGTCCCAGCTGACCCATTCGGCGGCTTCGCCGCGCCGCAGCGGGGTAAGCACGGTGGAGACATAGCGCTCAATGCCGGCGGTGAGCCCGTTCCAGCCGGGGTAGATGTCCTCGAGGTGGAACAGCGAGACCTTGTGGTGCTCCCGGAGCCGGGCTGCGAGTTCGATGGCGAGGGTCGTCTTCCCTGCCCCGGACCGCCCGTCGATTGCGATGATGACGGGTGCGGGGCTCATGAAATCAAGCGTACCCGCTGCCCTGTGTCGCCGGGACGGTGCCCCTCCAGCCGCTGCAGCTGGGCGCGGACATGCCCGACGATCCCGGGAATCGAGGCCCGGATCAGCTCCCACGTGCTCTCGAAGTCGGCGTGGCCGCCATACCAGGGGTCTTCGATGCCTTGGTCCAGCAGGTCCCTGCCGGCGACGGCGGGGTCGAAGCTGCGCAGCATGCGGATCTTGGCCTCTGAGGCATGGTCCGGCGCCGCCTGCCGCAGCCAGCCGTAGTGGTCCACGTCCAGGGCCAGGATCAGCTCGCGGCCCTGAAACCACTCCGCGCGCCACTCGCGCGCCACATGTTGATCGGAAGCGATGCCGTGGGCCCTGAGCAGGCGGGAGGCGCGGGGATCGATCGGACGGCCGGCTTCATAGGCCGTCGTACCGGCGGAGTCAACGGCTGCCCCGGTGAGTCCTTCTGCCGCAAACGCCTCCGCCAGCATCAGTTCGGCCATCGGAGACCGGCAGATGTTCCCGGTGCAGACCGTGATGATCCGGTACTGGCTCGTCGTTGAGGTCATAGTGCTAAGCATGGACGATCCGGGCACCCGTTGGCCAGCACCAGGGGTGGCAGAGCGGCCGTGTGCCTAATGCGGCTCGGCGAAGCCGAGCTGTGCCGACAGCCGCGCAGCACCCTGCTGCACGAGCTCCGCCCAGTACTCCTCGGGGCGTTGGTGCCAGTGGGCGGCGGACACCGAGACGCTGATCGCGGCGACCACGGCGCCGGATCCGTCGCGTACCGGGGCGGCGGCGCAGTAGACGTCTGGAGTGGATTCCTCGCGCTCAAAGGCCACTCCGCGCGCGCGCACCCGCTCAAGCTCCTCCTGCAACCCGGTAAGCGTGCGGATGCTGTGCCCGGTCATCGCGGGCAGCTCGTCCGGGTGGGGGTAGAGCTCGCGCACGGCCGTGGGGGAGGCATAGGCGAGGAGTGCCTTTCCGAGCCCGGTGACGTGCGCCGGCAGCCGCTGGCCGATGCTGGAGGGCAGGCGCAGCTTGTCCCGGCTTTCTACCTTGGCGAGGTAGAAGACATCCGCGCCTTCCCGGAGGGCAACGCTCACGGTCTCGCCGCTGAGGCTGGAGAGTTCCCTGGCCGCATCGTTGGCCGCGGCGAGCATGTCGAACCTGGCGGAGTAGGCATTGCCGAGCTGCAGCAGCCGCACTCCCAGCCGGAAGGTGTTGCTCGCCTCGTCCTTCTGCAGGTAGTCCCGCGAGACCAGGGTCGCCAGCAGCTCGTGCGCCGTGGTGCGCGGCACCCCGGTGAGCCGGACGACGTCGGGCGCGGTGAGCGGGGAGTCCAGGTCGAGGAAAAGTTCGAGGATGTCGAGCGTGCGCAACACGGCCGGGGTGAGACGGGGCATGCCCTATCAATACCCGCTCAGCTGCCGGGAGGCAAACCCGCGGGGTGCTTGGCCAAGCACCCGGAGGTTGACATTCCCCTCACGGCGCTGTTCGATATATAGAACAAGCGTCGAAGTTTCGAACAGTTAATGCGATCGGATCGGCGCGGCACCACCAGCACCACACCACCCGACACACACGAAAGGGGCGCCCTGTGCCTCAGCGAGAAGAACTTCGTCCCCTGCATGCCGCCATCATCGGGTCAGGCAACATCGGAACCGACCTGATGATCAAGATCCTCCGCAGCGACGGCACCCTGAAGGTCACCGCACTGGTGGGAATCGACCCGGAGTCGGACGGCCTCGCCCGGGCAACGCGCCTTGGCGTCACCGCGATCGCCACCGGAGTGCAGGGCCTGATCGACTCCGCCGAGTTCGAGACCATCGATTTCGTTTTCGATGCGACCTCGGCCAAGGCGCACCTGCACAACGCGGACGCCTTGCTGGCCGCCAAGCCCGGCATCCGCCTGATCGACCTCACCCCCGCCGCCATCGGGCCGTACTGCGTGCCCGTGGTGAATCTCGAGGAGAACCTCGACGCGTCCAACGTCAACATGGTCACCTGCGGCGGCCAGGCCACGATCCCGATCGTCGCCGCGGTTTCCAGCGTGGCAGCGGTGGCCTACGCCGAAATTGTCGCGTCCATCAGCAGTAAATCGGCCGGCCCCGGTACCCGGGCCAACATCGACGAGTTCACCGAGACGACAGCCGCCGCCCTGCAGAGCGTCGGCGGGGCCGCGGCCAGCAAGGCCTTGATCATCCTGAATCCGGCCGAGCCGCCGCTGATCATGCGTGACACCGTCTTCACCCTGACCGCGGGCGGTGACCGCGAGGCGATCGTGGCCGCGATCGACGCCATGGTGGAGAAAGTCAACGCCTACGTACCCGGCTACCGGCTCAAGCAGCGGGTGCAGTTCGACGACATCACGACACCGGTGGTGGTACCGGGCATCGGCGAATTCACGGGCCTGAAGACCAGTGTTTTCCTCGAGGTCGAGGGTGCCGCCCACTACCTGCCGGCCTACGCCGGCAACCTGGACATCATGACCTCGGCCGCCCTGCGGACGGCCGAAACGATCGCCCGCCACGCGCGGGCACTGGAGGTGGCATAGCCATGTTCGACCCCACGAAGGACAAGCTCTTCATCTCCGACGTCACGCTCCGCGACGGCAGCCACGCCGTCCGCCACCAGTACAGCGTGCAGAACGTCCGCGACATCGTCCGTGCGCTCGATGCGGCCCGGGTCGACAGCGTGGAGGTCGCCCACGGCGACGGCCTCAACGGCTCCAGCGTCAACTTCGGCTTCTCGGCACACTCGGATGTGCAGCTCATCGAGGCCGCGGCCGAAGCCGCCGAGAACATCGCCATCGCCACGCTGCTGCTGCCCGGCGTCGGGACGATCCATGACCTCAAACGGGCCGCATCCGCCGGCGTCAGCTATGTCCGCGTGGCGACGCACTGCACCGAGGCGGATGTCTCGGCCCAGCATATCGGGACCGCCCGGGAGCTCGGCCTGAACACCGCGGGCTTCCTGATGATGAGCGCCATGACCACTCCGGCCGAACTCGGCCGGCAGGCCAAGCTTATGGAAAGCTACGGAGCCCAGTGCGTCTACGTCGTCGACTCCAGCGGCGCGCAGACCATGGACGACGTCACCGACCGCGTCAACGCGCTGCGCGACGTCCTCGACCCCGGCACCGAGGTCGGCATCCACGCCCACCACAACCTCTCCCTTGGCGTCGCGAACTCGGTCGCCGCGGTGAAGGCCGGCGTGAACCGCGTCGACGCGAGCCTCACCGGGATGGGCGCCGGAGCGGGCAATGCCCCGCTCGAGGTGTTCATCGCCGTTGCCGACAAGCTCGGCTGGAACCACGGCACCGACCTGTTCGCGCTCATGAACGCGGCGGACGACATCGTGCGTCCGCTGCAGGTGCGCCCGGTGCAGGTGGACCGCGAGACGCTCAGCCTCGGCTACGCCGGCGTCTACTCGAGCTTCCTCCTGCACGCCGAGCGGGCCTCGGAGAAATACGGGATACCCGCGATGGACATTCTGATCGAACTGGGCCGCCGCAAGATGGTCGGCGGCCAGGAGGACATGATCGTCGACGTGGCCCTCGACCTGCTCAACGGAAAGGCGGCCTAGGCATGAGCGCTACACCAACATCCACGGACACAACGCCGGTCGCCGCACTGGGCGACGCCCTGCTCGCCGCGCACGCCTCCCGGCAGCCGATCGCACCCCTCACCGAAACCCACCCAGGCCTCACGCTCGAGCAGGCCTACGCCGTCCAGGAACACCAGGTGGAAGCCTGGAAGCGGGCGGGGCGGACCGTCGTGGGGTACAAGGTGGGACTGACCTCGCTTGCCATGCAGAAGCAACTCGGCGTCGACCAGCCGGACTTCGGCCGCCTGCTCGACGACATGGTCCTCGACCCGTCCGAACCGATCAGCCTCGAACGGTTCATCAGCCCGAAGATCGAGCCGGAGATTTCCTTCGTGCTGAAGAGCGATCTGCGCGGGCCCGGGCTCACGCTCGAAGATGTCCGTGACGCGGTGGACTATGCGGTGACCTCGCTTGAGATCATCGACTCGCGGATCGCCGACTGGCGCATCACGCTCGCCGACACCATCGCCGACAACGCCTCATCCGGGGCCCTGGTACTGGGCAGCGAACACACCAGGATCGACGCCCAGGATCTCGCCGCCACCGAAGTGACCCTTTCACTCAACGGCACCGTACTGGGGGAGGGCGCCGGCGCGGCCGTGCTCGGGCATCCGCTCAACGGCCTGCTCTGGGTGGCCAACACCCTGGGTGCGCTCGGGCAGACCCTTGAGGCGGGCTCGGTGGTCATGGCCGGTTCGGTGACGGCCGCCGTGCCGATCGCCCCGGGTGACACCGTCACCGCCTCGTTCAGTGGCCTGAAGACCCTCGAGGTGCGCTTCAGCTGAACTGCGCTGCACGCAGCAGGGGAGGACCAGGCCATCGGCCGGGTCCTCCCCTGCTGCGTTTAAGCTGCGCCGCAAGCTCCAGCCGGCCCCGGCAGCCTCGCCGCGAATTAAACCCTTGCCAAAGCGGGAAGGATTGGTTATGTTCTCTGTAGTGGTTACTACAGAGACGTAGGACCGGAACATCTTCAACGACGAAGGAAGACCGCATCACATGAGCGTTGTCCAAGAATTACGCCGGCTCGAACCCGGCCTGCGGCGCGGCGAAGACGAGGCCACGGCCCGGCGCTCGCTGACGAACGACACCTGGCAGCTGATGCAGGATCTCGGAATTATCCGGGGCCTGCAGCCGAAGCGCTGGGGCGGGGGAGAACTCCCCCTCCGCGAACAGCTCACCAACGTCTATGAACTGGCACGCATCGCCCCGGCCGCCGGCTGGGTGGCCGGCGTCGTCGGCTCGCACCCGTGGCAGATCGCCCTGTTCCCCGAGGAAGCCCAGCAGGAACTGTGGGGCGACAACCCCGCCCACGTCAATTCCTCCTCGTACGCCCCGACCGGCAAGGTCGAGGTCGTCTCCGGCGGATACCGGGTGTCCGGCCGCTGGTCGTTCTCTTCCGGCGGGGACCACTGCCAGGCTGTCATCCTCGGCGGCATCGCCGGCGGCTTCGACATCGGCGGCGGCGTCGAGATCCCGAACTATGGCTCGATCCTGCTCCTGAAGGACCAGTACCGGATCGACGACAACTGGTTCACCGCCGGCCTGTCCGGCACCGGCAGCAAGGACATCGTGGTCGAGGACGCCTTCGTGCCCGAGCACCGCTTCCTCTCGCACCCCCGGTACGAGTACAACCCGGCCAACCCGGCGCCGGGGCTGGCGACGAACCCGTCGAACCTCTACCGCCTGCCCTGGGCCGTGATGTTCAACCTGGTCCTGGTGGCGCCCGTCCTCGGCCTGACGCGCCGCTTCCTCGACGACTGGACTGCCGAGACCATCGACCGCCGCTCGAACTGGGGCGGATTCCTCCGCGACGACGCCCTGATGCAGATGCACCTGGCGGATGCCGAATGGGTGCACGACGCGGCCGTGAAGAAGATGTTCGAGGCGATCGACACGATCACCGCTGCCGCCGAGGCCGGAGTGTTCCTTGACCGCGTCGAGCGGGCACGGCTGCGCTGGAACATCACCAAGAGCTGCCAGGAGGTGGGCCAGCAGATCAACAAGCTGATCCGCGTCTCGAGCGGCCGCACCGCGTTCGTCGACCACCCGCTCCACAAACTCTTCCAGGACGTCACGGCCGCGCTCGGCCACGCTTTCCTGGTATCCGATGCCGTAGGCCAGTACTACGGCGCATCCTTGCTCAACTCAAAAGCCCCGGAGGTCATGCTGTGATTCAGGAACTAAGTTATGTCGGCTTCGCGTCGCCCCGTTACAACGACTGGCGCGACTACGGCACCGCCAAGCTGGGCTGCCAGCTCATCGATGACGGATCCGACGGCGCCGTCCGCCTTCGTGTCGACGACGTAAACTACCGAATTGCGATCCACCCGGCGGAGCAGGACGAATTCCGCTACGCCGGCTGGGCGCTGGCCAACGAGACCGACCTCGCCGTTTTCGTGGCCGACCTTGAGTCGAAGGGCGTCACGGTCAACCAGGGCGACCCGGCCCTGGTCGCGGAGCGCGAAGTCGCCGACCTGGTCTGGATCGAAGACCCCTGGGGCAACCGCCACGAGTTCGTCTGGGGCAAGCGCGCCAAGCCGAACTCCTTCCACGCCGGCCGCAGGATGGACGGCTTCGTCACCGGAAACCAGGGCCTGGGCCACATTGTGCTGCTGGTGCCCGACGTCGACGAGGGCAACAAGTTCTACGTGGACGTGCTCGGCTTCCGTCTGTCCGACCGCATCATCGGCGGCCCGTTCAACCTGCGGTTCTACCACATCAATGGCCGTCACCACTCCCTGGCCATCGGCAACACGCCCGGCTACACCGGGTTCAACCACCTCATGCTCGAGGTCAAGAACGTGGATGACCTGGGGTCCGCCATCGACCTCTTCGACGAAGAGGAGATCCTGCTCTCCCTCGGCCGCCACACCAACGACCTGATGATGTCGATCTACGTAGCGACCCCGTCGAGCCTGCAGATCGAGTATGGCTTCGGCGGCCTGATCGTCGACGACCTGCACTGGACGTCGCGCACCTACGAGGAGCCGAGCATCTGGGGCCACAAGCGGTCGGAGGCGTACTTCGCAGCTCCCCCCGGAATCATGCGCGCGGTCGAACCGGTCGCACAGCCGTGACCGGGACCTTCGCCCCCGGGCAGGCAACGGCAATCGCAACCACCACCGACACCGATCCGGCCATCCGCGTCTCGGATGTCCCGGTTGGCGACGAAATGACCATGCGGGTCTATCAGTCCGGGCAGCCGGGCAGGCCCGTCCTCCTGATGCTCCACGGTTCGGGGCCCGGCGTGTCCGGGCGTTCCAACTGGGAGGCGCTGATGGCAGGCCTCGCCGAGGACTACCACTGCATCGCGCCGGACATCATCGGGTTCGGTGACTCCACCCACCCGGATCCGTCGCCCCAGGGCTTCGTCCCCAACATGGCGCTCCGGATCGACAAGCTGATCCGGATGCTGGATGAGCTGGGCGTCGACGCCGTGACCCTGGTCGGCAACTCGATGGGCGGGATGTTCTCGCTGCGGCTTGCCCAGATCATTCCCGAGCGGATCGAACGGATGGTGCTCATGGGCTCCGGCGGAATGCCGGGGTTGGTGCCGTTGCCCGGGCTGATCAAGCTCGTCACCTTCTACGACGATCCGTCCGAGCAGAGCATGGAAGACCTGCTGATGCTGTTCGTCTCGGACAAGGAGGCGTTCGGCCCCCGCATCCGCGAGATCGCCGCCGAACGGTACGCCGTTGCCGCCCGCGAGGGCGTCCGGCGTTCCCATCTGGGCACCTTCGCGCCCGGCGCATTCTGGACTTTCCCCGAGGACGTCCTGGCCCGGATCACGCACCGCACGCTCGTGGTACACGGCCGCGACGACGCCATCGTGTCGCCGGAATCCAGCTACTACCTGGCGGCCAACCTGCCGAACGCGGACCTGTACGTGCTCAGCCACTGCGGCCACTGGACCCAGGTGGAGCAGGCCGAGCGGTTCCGCACACTTCTCTCCGACTTCATGGAAGGACGGATCTAGCCATGACCGATGCCTTGACCACCGACAGGCCCGCGGCCCAGGCGCGGGCCGAGCCCCGCAGCGAATCGATCGCCGACCGGGCCCGGGCCTCGGCCGCGGCGCTGACCGCAGCCGATGCCCGGAGCGGTTCGCTGCGCCGGCTCAGCGACGAATCCTGGAACCTGATCGCCGACACCGGCATCCTGCGGGCCCTGCAGCCCAAACGCTGGGGCGGCGGCGAGACCTCCGTGGTCGAGTTCGCCGAGGGCGTGATCGAGATCGGCCGTTCCTCGGCCTCCGCCGGCTGGGTGAGTTCCGTCGTCGGGGTCCACCCCTGGCAGATCGCCCTGTTCTCCGAGGAGGGCCAGCAGGACGTGTGGGGCGGGAATCCGGCCCGCGCCCTGGCGTCGTCGTACACGCCGACGGGGAAGATCGAGAAGGTCCCCGGGGGCTACCGTGTGTCGGGCCGCTGGTCGTTCTCATCGGGGATCGAGCGCTGCGACGGCGTGATCCTCGGCTCGATCGACGGCGAACGAGAGATCAACGGCCACGCGTATCCCGATTTTATCTCGGCCGTCCTTGACCGAGACCAGTACACCATCGAAGACGTCTGGCATACGGCAGGGCTCAGGGGAACGGGAAGCAACAATGTCATTGTCGACGGGGCGTTTGTCCCGGCGCACCGGGTGCAGTCCCACCTTGAGTACACGAAGGGCCTCGGCGCCGCGCTGCCGGGCCAGCAGCGCAACACCGCGGCACTGTACCGGATCCCGTGGGCGGTGCTGTTCAACCTGATCATCACGGCCGGTGCCCTCGGCGCGGCGTACGGATTTCTCGACCTGTGGACTGCCGAGACGGCCGGCCGCCGGACGAACTACGGAACCCTGCTGCGTGATGAGGCGGTCGTCCAGGACCACCTCGCCGAAGCGACGTTCGGCATCGATGGTGCGCGTCTGCGCCTGGTGCGCGCGGGACGGGAACTCCTCGAGATCGCCGAAGCGGACGAGATTCCGAGTGAGGAACTCCGCGCGTTCTACCGGTGGGATCTCGCCAAGAGCGCCCAGTCCGCCGTCGATGCCGTGTCGGACCTCATGCGCTCCGCCAGCGGCCGCACGGCGTACGTCGAGCATCCGCTGCACGGAAAATTCCAGGACGTGATGGCCGCCTCCGGGCATGCCTTCCTGTTCTCCGACCCGCTCGGCCGTGCGTATGCCGGCCGGAAGCTCGGCAGCACGAAGCTTCCGGAGGTGCACCTGTGAGCATCTCAAGCTACCCGCTCACCGTCGGCGATCACGTCGTGCAGGTCAACGAGAGCGGGGACCCGGCAAACCCCGCGGTCCTGTTCCTGCACGGCTCGGGTCCCGGAGCCACCGGCCTGTCCAATTGGGAACAGGTCATCACCGACCTCGCCGGCTCGTTCCGCTGCATCGCGCCGGACATGGTCGGCTTCGGCGACTCCAGCCACCCGGAGAAACCTCCGCAGGGCATGGCCGCCTTCAACGAACTGCGCGTCGACGCACTCCTGGGCCTGATCGATGCCCTCGGGCTCGAGCAGGTGCACGTGGTCGGCAACTCGATGGGCGGGCAGTTGGCCGTGCTCATGGCGCTGGCCGCCCCGGAGCGCATCGGCAAGCTGCTGCTCATGGGCAGCGGCGGGGCACCGACCACCACGGTCTCGCCGGGACTCGCCCACCTCCGGGAGTTCTACAACGACCCGACGGCGGACAGCCTGCGCAGCCTGCTCACCGAGTTCGTCTGCGACCTGGAGCCGTTGAGCGGCACCATCGGCACGGTGGTCGATGACCGGATGACGTACATCGTCCGCGAGGACGTCACCCGTTCGCACCGGGCCAGTTTCAACCCGGCCGCCCCCCGACGGGTGTTCACCCCGGAGGAACTCGCCGGCATCGCCCACCCCACCCTGGTGCTGCACGGCCGGGAAGACCGCATCATCCCGTTGGAGGCGAGTTTCTACTTCGCCGAAAACATACCCAATGCCAACCTGTTCGTGATCGCGAACTGCGGCCACTGGACCCAGATCGAGCACCGGGACACCTTCGAGACCCTGCTTGAGAGATTCATCGCGGGTGTGCTGTGACCCGCGGAAGGAGCACACTGTGAACGAGACCGCAACAGACGCATTCGACGCCGAATTCGACGTGGTCGTGGTGGGTGCCGGGGCGGCCGGCCTGTCCGCGGCGCTGACCGCGGTGGAGACCGACCCGGATGCCAGGGTGGCCGTCCTCGAGCGGTCGGCCCGGGACATCCGCGGGGGGAACACCCGCTGGTCGGGGGCGTACCTGCGCCTCCAGGACATCACGACGCCGGTGTCCAACCTCGTGGACTACGCGGTCGGCGCCTCGAAAGGCTACGCCAACCGCGACTATTATGAAGCCCTTGTGCGCGAGGTGCCCGAGGCATTCGACTGGTTGCATGAGGAGGGCGTGGTGCTGAAGAACCTCCCCACGATCTTCCTCACCCAGTCCGCCTCCCGCTACCAACCGGTCGGCGGCGGCGTAAACATCGTGGAGCCGCTGTTCGCCCGACTGGAGGCAACCGACGCCACCATCCTCTACGAGGTGGCCGCGGAGACGCTGCTCACCGACGCCAGCGGCGCCGTCGTCGGGGTACGGGTGCGCGACGCCGACGGCACCCGCAACCTGCGGGCCGGCGCCGTCGTGCTGGCCTGCGGCGGCTTCCAGGGCAACAGCGAGCTGATGACCAAATACGTCGGCCGTAACGCCTACCGGGTGCCACCGATCTCCCGGGGCGGGGCGAACAACCGCGGCGACGGGCTGCGAATGGCTCTCGCGGTGGGGGCAGCTACCGAAGGGCAATTCGACCTGTTCCACGCCGAGCCCAAGGACCCGCGCAGCGAGGTCGCCGAAGCGGTCGTGATGAGCTTTCCGTACGGGATTCTGGTCAATACCGCCGGGGAACGCTTTATGGACGAGGCCGGCAAGACCGTGGACCTGACCTATGAATTGGTGGCCCGCACCATCCTGCAGCAGGAGGACAGCATCGGGTATGCGGTCTTCGACCAGCAGGTCACATCCGTGCCCGGCTACGAGCACGCGATCGGAACGGATGTCGATCCGATCCAGGCGGATTCGATCGAAGAACTCGAGGCCCTCATCGGCCTGCCGGCCGGCTCGCTGGCGCGAACCGTCACCGGCTTCAACGCGGCCTGCGGCACGGATGTGCCGTTTGACTGGAGCCGGCTGGACGGCCTCGCCGCGCGCCCCGCCGGGCAGCCGGTGAAATCCAACTGGGCCAGGCCCCTCACCGACGGGCCGTTTTTCGCGTATCCGCAGATCTGCGCCAACGTGTTCACGTTCGGCGGGGTGAAGACCGATCTGGCCGCCCAGGTGATCACCTCGGACGGCCACCCGATCACCGGCCTCTATGGTGCGGGGGAGATGACCGGGCTCTACTACGAGGCGTATGCCGGCTCCACCTCGGTGATGCGGTCGATCACCTTCGGCCGGATCGCCGGGCGCAACGCGGTGCGGTTGGCCCTGCCTGCCGCCGGCGCACCGGTGGGTGCACCCGTGGGGGCGTAGCGGTCATTTTCGTCAGTTCGTCCGGTGGTTTGGCGGGGTCGAGGCCTCTTCGCGTCCGGAGGACATGCCCATTCTTTGCCCCCGGGACCGGACACAACCGGAATATGTCCCCGCGCCAGCCCTGGCGCGGGGCATGTCCCCTGGGCCAGGTCAGCGCCAGGCGGCCGAGCGGATGAGCGCTCCGAGCGTGGAGACCTGCGGCAGCGCCGGCCCCGCGAAGCGGCATCGTTCGTGGTGACCAGGCCCGGGACCACGACGACGCGCTCGCGCAGGCGGTGGATCTCGCTGCGGCCGAGCGCCTCGAGGGCGAACTGCGAAGGCCCCGCCGCCCGGTCGATTGCGGCCGCGGCCATCACCGAGGTGGGACTGTAGCGCGCACTGTAGGCGTGCCACGGAATGTCCACCTGCATGATCCCGGGAATCAACGGGTCGACATGAATGGTGAGCGAGCGGATGCCCTCCGGCGGCGAGGTCGTTCTCGGTCGCGAGGCCGATGACCGCCTCGACCGCGGCGTGGCAGCTGCCGCAGCAGCAATACGGCTTCTGCACCAGGCCCCATTCGGTCTCGATGCCGTTCCGGCTGATGCCGTTCCGGCTGATGCCGCTGCCGGCGGCGCGACTCGCTTCGAGGATCACCGCGGCTGCCCGGCGAGGTCGCCGCCAAATACGGCGAGCATGCCGTGGCCGCCGAGCAGCCAGTCAGCGCTTCCGGTGGCGCCGGCCCGGGCCAGCTGGGCCGCCTGCACCCCGTGCCGGGCAGCAGCCCCGGCGTGCAGGGCCTTGGTCGGTGTGCCGAAGTTGACCCGCAGGCCCCCGGCGAGCGACGCGGCGATCGCGAGGGCGTGGCCGGCCTGGCCGGTGGTGAGTCCCAGCATCCGGCTCGCCACTGCGGCGGCGCCGAGCGTGCCGACGGTGCTGGTGGCGTGCCAGCCGCGCCGGTAATGTTCGTGGCCCAGGGCGAGGCTGGCCAGGTAGTCGATCTGGTATCCGAGCAGGAACGCGTCGAGCAGCTCGGCCCCGGAAGCGCCGGTGTGCTCGGCGGCCGGCCAGGGTGTCCGTGAGCGCGTCGAGGCCGAGCGCCTCCGCCCCGGCAGACCAGCGCGACTTGCCCGTGACCAGATCGGCCAGTGCTGCCTCCGCGGCCCCCATGCCTAGAAAAGATCCCAGTAGCTCTCGCGGGCACGCATCTCTTCGGCGGTCTCCTCGAGGATGATGGTGCCGTTGCGCACGACGTACACCCGGTCACAGATGACCAGCGCCTGCTGGACGTTCTGCTCCAGGAGCAGGATCCCGAGGCCACCGCGATCGGCCAGGGTGCGCAGGGTGCTGAAGATCTGCTCCACCACGCTCGGCGCCAGGCCCAGCGAGGGTTCGTCGAGCAGCAACAGCCGCGGCCGTGCCATCAGGGCAATCCCCAGGCTCACCATGCGCTGCTGGCCGCCGGAGAGGGTGCCGGCCCGCTGGGCGGACCGTTCGGCCAGCAGCGGGAACAGCCCCTCCACGAAGGCCAACTGTTCGTCGCGATCGGAACCGGCGGGGGCGTTGGCCGCGCCGAGCAGCAGGTTGGCCTGGATCGACAGGTCGGGGAAGACAAACCGCTCGGAGGGGATGAGGGCGAGGCCGCGGGAGATGTTGTCCCGCACCGTGCCGAGTGGCACCGGTTCGCCGTCGATGACAATGCTGCCGCCGAGGGCGGGCAGCAGGCCGTGCACGGTGCGGATGATCGTGGTCTTGCCGGCCCCGTTGTGGCCCATCAGCCCGACGATCTCGCCGGCCTTCACGTGCAGGTCCACCCCGTGCACGACCTTCTTGCGGCCGTAGCCTGCCGAAAGGTTGTCGAGGGTGAGCAGGTTATTGGGCTCCAAAGTAGGCCTCCGTCAGTCGGGCGGAACCCATGAGCTCCTGCACCGTCCCCTCGGCGGTGATCGCGCCGAGTTCCATGAAGTAGGCGTGGTCGGCGAGTTGCCTGACCACGTCCAGATTGTGTTCGACCAGGCAGACGGTGCGGCCCTGGGCCCGCACCGCATCGATGATGCCGAGCATGACGTCGACCCAGGCGCCGTCGACCCCGGAGGCCGGTTCGTCCAGCAGCAGCACATCGGCTTCGGTGGCGAGCGCGCGCGCCAGTGACACCAGCTTGGACTGCCCGTAGGAGAGGGATTCGGCGGGGAGGCCGGCCTGGTCGGCGAGACCGACGAAGGACAGCCACCGCATCGCCGCGTCGGCCGCCTGGCGGTCACCGCGGGAGACCCGCCGTCCGGGGATGAACAGCTCGCCCATCCGCTCGCCGTCCTGGTTCTGCACGCCCAGCATGACGTTTTCCAGGCAGCTGACCGCCGGGAACAGCCGCACGTCCTGGAAGGTGCGTACCAGGCCCTGCCGGGCGGCGAAGTCGGCGCTCTTGCCCACCAGTTCGACGCCGTTGAGCAACACGCTGCCCGAGTCTGGCCGCACGAAGCCGGCCAGGGCGTTGAAGGTGGTGGTCTTTCCGGCACCGTTCGGCCCGACCAGGGCTGTGACGGTTCCGCGGCGCAGCTGGAGGTGGAGGTCCTTGACCGCATGGATGCCGCCGTAGCTCTTGCTGATCCCGGTGGCCTCGAGCGTGATGTCGTGCCCGCTCCAGTCCCGCCGGCCGGCCGGCTCGAATGCCGCGGCGGCGCGGGGCGCCGTCGTCGCCGGGGAGGTGGCCGCATCCGGCGGCACGGGCACCTTGCGGCGGCGTTCCCGGATCAGCCCCTGCGGGCGCACGATCATAAGGATGATCAGCAGCGCGCCGTAGATCGCCAACTGCACCAGCGACGCCTTCGAGGAGTCGAGGGCGACGACGTAGCGGAGCACGGGTTCCACCAGGGTGAGCACGGCCGCGGCGATCAGTGAGCCGAGCAGGTTCCCCTTTCCGCCGAAGATCACGATGGCGAAGATGGTCAGCGCGAACGGGAAGCCGAACGCGCCGGGCGTGGCCAGCCCCAGCCATCCGGAGAACACGGTGCCGATCAGCCCGGCGAGGGCGGAGGTGATGGCGAAGACGACGACTTTGAACCGGAAGACGTTCTTGCCGAGGGACTGCGTGGCGACGGAGTCTTCCCTGATGCCCTTCAGCACACGGCCGAACGGGGACTGGCCGAGCCGCCAGCAGACGGCGAACACCACCAGCAGGAGCAGGGCGGCAAGGACCAGCCAGTCCGTGGAGTGCTCGAGTTTCCACCCGAAGAGCTCCAGATGGGTGATGTTGGTGATGCCGATCGTCGACCCGAGAACGTCGATCCCGGCGATGATCCCGATCAGCCCGAGCGAGAACACCAGGGTCATCAGGATCAGGTATTCCTCGGAGAGGCCGAGGGCGACCAGTCCGAGCAGGACTCCGACCAGCCCGGCCGCCAGGGTGCCGGCGAGGATTGCCGCGGCGAACGGCCAGTGCTGCTCCGTGACCAGGTAGCCCACGGAATAGCCGCCGATCCCGGCGAACGCCGCGTGGGCGACGGATACCTGGCCGGCGTAGCCGACGAGCAGGTTGACGGTGACGGCCAGCGAACCGTAGATGAGAATCTCGGTGAGATAGGTGATCCACATGATGGGCTCCTTTAGTTTGCGGCCGGGCGGGTGGGCAGGCGGCGCGCCGGAAACCAGTTTCGCCAGCCTCCGCGGGTGGACAGCACCACCAGATAGACCACCAGCACGGCGAAGACGGCGGTCTGGGACCACTGCGCCGACAGCAGGAGCGAGGCCCACTGCTCCAGCAGGCCGAGGGCCACCCCGACCACCAGCGCGCGCAGCGGGCTGGTGCGGGTCCCGGCCAGGAACGCGACGACGAAGCTGTAGATGATCACCCGGTCGCCCATGGTGGGTTCGACCGTGTACTGGAGGCCGTACCAGATGGCGCAGACGCCGGTGATGAGTCCGCCGATCCCGAAGACCACGATGTTGATCCGGCGGGTGTTGATGCCCAGCACGGCGGCCAGCGGGGGATTGCTCCGGGTGGCCTTGATGGACCGGCCGAGCGGGGTCCTGGCCAGGAGCAGGGCGAGCCCGATCACGAGGACCAGGGCGCTGATGGCCTGGAGGACGTCGAAGTTGGTGAAGATGATCGGTCCGAGGTCGACCGAGGAGAGCTCCGGCCCGTAGAAGGGGACGCTGCCGGTGCCCAGGAGCAGCTGCAGGATGGCGACGCCGAAAATGCTGAAGCCGAGGGAACTGACCAGGACCGCCAGGAGGGAGTTGGCTCCCGCGCGCGCCGACACCGGGCGGTAGATGAAGACCTCGATCGCGATGCTGAGGGCGATGGCGGCCAGCACGCCCGCCGCCGCCGCCGGCCAGAACGGCAGCTTCGCCCAGCTGGCCACCGCGAAGGCGGCGAGCGGGGCGATGGTGTACGTCAGCGAGTACGAGAAATGGAACCGGCCGGTGACCCCAAGGATCAGGGCAAGGCCTGCACCCATGGCGGCGTAGGACATGCCACGGAACAGCCCGTTGGCCGTTAGCTGGAGAAAGTCGTTCATCGTTGAACCTTTGCGGGAGAAAAAAGAGGGCGGTCGGTGGGCGGCCGGGATGGGCCGCCCACCGACCGGGTGGCACTACTGGTTGACGACGAGGTCCTTGCCGCCGATGTTGAAGGTGGCCAGGGTGTGGACCTTGCCGTCCTTGTACTGGTAGACGCCCATCGGGCGGCTGGCGACGCCGTGGGTCGTCCGGTCGATGGTGGTGACGCCGACGGCGGAGGTGGTCCCGCCATACACGCTGGGCAGGTCGGGGTTGGCCTCAAGCGCCTTCAGCAGGTCGGCACCCTTGGTGGCGTCGCCGCCGGCCTTGACGGTTCCCCGGATGATCTGCCAGAACGCGATCGTCTCTTCGTACGCGTTCGCGGCGTAGAACGACGGCGCCGGGGAGCCTGGGTACTTCGCTGCGTAAGCGTCCACGAAGAGCTTGGCCAGCGGGTTGGTCGGAGCGGTCGCATCGAAGTAGTTCATCGCGAAGTTGTACGTGCCCTTGTCAAAGGTGCCCTTCGAGGCATCCTTCGCCGTGTCGGTGTACTCGATGCCGACGAGGGTCGAATTGATCCCGGCCGCGGTGAACTGCGCGGTCAGCGCGCCGGGCGCCTGCGCTCCCATGCCGACGATGATGACGTCGGGCTTGTTGGCCTTGACCTTGGCAATGACGGTCGAGAAATCCTGGGTGGCCGGGGAGACGGTCTCCCAGAGCCCGTTGAAGTCCAGCCCGGCGGCCTTGACCTTGGCTGCCAGGTCCGTCTTGATGGCGTCGTTGAACGGACCCATCTCCCAGCCGACGAGCCCGACGGTCTTCGCCTCGGGGTGCGCCTTCTTGAGCCATGCGAGCGTGCCGGGCAGCGTGTCGCCCGGGGCGACGGCCGTGGTGCCGTAGAAGTAGGGAGCCCCGACGGCGAACGGCTGCGCCCCGCCGACGCCGTCGAGCGTCAGGATCTGGTCCTTCGCGGTGTCTTCGAGCATCGCGCCGAGACCGTCGCCATAGCTGGTGATTTTCGCGGCGACCTTCTCGTCGGCGAGTTCGCGGGCGGCCTGCTTGGAAGCGACCGGGTCGGGGTTCTTGATGTCCTTGACCGACAGTGAGATGGCCGGCCCGCCGGAGGCGCGGATCTGCTCGATCGCCAGGTCGATGGCCTGCTTCATCTCGGTGCCCTGGGGGGCGCCGGGGCCCGACATCGGCAACGCCGCGCCGAGCTTCCAGCTGAGGTCTTTGCCGTTGCCCGCGGCCGACGAATCGATGCCAAGCACCGTGCCGAGGGATGAAGGTGGTGCGGCCGGCGTCGTCTGGCCGGTGCCGGCGGTGCTCGCGCAGCCGGCGAGCAGGGCGGATGCCGTGATGAGCGCCGCGAGAGGGGCCGCTCGGCGAGGTGCGCCGTGCCCTTGGAATGTGGGGACCATAGTTCGAATTCTCCATTTCACCGTTGAAGCGGGGAGTAGCTGATGCGGGAACTTCGGGAGCAACCCTGTAGTGATCACTACAGATGGGGCTTCCGGAAGAGTATCTTGTAAGGTGTCGTCCCAGCAAGCAAAATCTCACATCGATTTGAACCGGAGTCCCGCGCACCATGCCACGCAAGACCGAGCGCCGTCATCTCCAAGGCGATGTGTCCCGCCAGAAGATCCTCGAGGCAGCCCTCGATATAGCCGCGGAACGCGGTTAT
Organism: Arthrobacter sp. PAMC25564; assembly: GCF_004798705.1. Classification (NCBI taxonomy): domain Bacteria; kingdom Bacillati; phylum Actinomycetota; class Actinomycetes; order Micrococcales; family Micrococcaceae; genus Arthrobacter; species Arthrobacter sp. PAMC25564. The sequence goes on from NZ_CP039290.1 coordinate 1,021,008, forward strand.
GACGGCACGAGCGTCGCGGCGGTGACCGAGAGGACCGGGCTTCCTGCCAGCTCGATCTACTGGCATTTCAAGAACAAGGACGAGCTGCTCGCCGAAGCGCTCGACTTCAGCTATCGCCGCTGGCGCGAGGTCGGTCCGCCCTGGCTGGACGAACTCGAGCCGCTTCCGCTGGCCAGCCAGGTGCAGAACCGCTTCCGCCAGGCCGCGGCAGCCTATGTGGCGCAACCGGAGTTCTGGCGCCTGGGGCTGATGCTGGCGCTCGAGCAGCGGATCAAGGAGCCGGCGGCCCGCACCCGCTACATCCAGGTCCGCCGGGAGTCGCAGGCCGCGCTGACCGACTGGTGGGGGAGGGTGCTCGCCAGCACCTTCGGCCCGGTCGATCCTGCCGTGCCCGAAACGCTGGCGCGGTTCCATCTGGCGGCGCTGGACGGCCTCTTTGTGGCAACCCAGGCCGACCGGACCGTGGACGTCGCATGGGTGGTCGACACCCTCGCCGGCGGCCTGAGCGTTGCCGCTTGCCGGCTGGCCGGAGGCCGGCAATGAGTCCGGCAGGGCGGAAGCCGCGGGAACAGCCGGAAAGTTCGCGGCTGCGCATCCTGAAGGCGGCCGCGCAGGTCGCCGCGGAACGCGGCTATGAGGGCACCACAATCGCCCGGATCTGCGAGCGGTCCGGCCTGCCGGTCAGCTCGGTGTACTGGTTCTACAAGGACAAGGACGAACTGCTCGCCGAGGTGGTCGCCCACAGCTTCAACGAGTGGATCGGAGACCAGCCCGCCTGGGATCCGGCACCGCCGGGCACCCCGGTCGGCGAGAGTCTTCGCCGGATCCTGAACCGGTCCGTTCGGAGCCTGCCCTCCACGCCGGAGTTCCTCCGGACCGGCCACATGCTCGCACTGGAGCATCGGGAGACCGAACCGGCGGGCCGGGTGCTCTTCCTGCAGGTGCGGGCGCGGGTGCGCGCCGATCTCAGCAACTGGTTCCGCCTGTCCCTGGATCCGCGGTTGATCGCCGAGAATCCAGGCCTTCCCGACCACCTGGCGATGCTCATCATCATTTTGACCGACGGGCTGTTCCTGGCCCACCAGATCGCGGACTTCTGGGACCCGGATGCCTTCGTCGACCTCATCGTCATCACGGTGGAAAATGCCATTGCTGTTGCGGGTTCCTGAATAGAGTGTCATTGTAGTGATCACTACAGGGAATCAATTCAACTCGATGGTGAGGAATGAAATGACTACAGGCACTCTTGGCGCCCCAAGCGAAACCGGCGTTCCCGCGCCTGAAATTGCCGACGGAAAGTTCCGCCAGGTACTCGGCCAATATCCCACCGGGGTGGTGGTGGTGACAGCGCTGGACCCGGACGGCACCGCCCTCGGCATGACGGTGGGCACCTTCAGCGCGGTCTCGCTCGACCCGAAGCTGGTCGCCTTTATGCCGCAGAAGACGTCCTCCTCCTGGGCCGCCATCCGCGCGGCCGGTGACCGATTCTGCGCAAACATCATCGGCGAGCAGCAGGAGAACGTCTGCCGCCAGGTGGCCACGCGCAAGGTGGACAAGCTCGACGGCATCCCGTGGCGCCTCTCCGACGCGGGCACCCCGGTGATCGAGGGCAGCGTCGCCTACGTCGACTGCGTGATCGTTGCCGTGCACGACGCCGGGGATCACGAGATCGTCATCGGCCGGGTCCTGGACCTGGACGTCGTAAGCCAGGCCAACCCCTTGCTGTTCTTCCGCGGCGGCTACGGGTCCTTCCTCCCCGGCTCGCTGGCCGCCGGGGACGCGGACCTGTTCGAGCAGCTGCGCCTGGTCGACCTGGCCCGCCCGCATATGGAGTCGCTTGCCGCCAGTTGCGACACCGAGGTGACGGCGATTTCGCTGGTGCGCGACGAACTGGTGCTCACCGCGGCGGCCGGCCACGCGAAAACCGCCCAGGCGCCCACCCGCGTGGGCCAGCGCGTTCCGTTCATGCCCCCGCTGGGAGGCGTGTTCGCGGCGTGGGGAAGCGAACAGCTGCAGGAACGGTGGATCAGCCGGCTCGGGGCGGAGGCCACGCCGGCCGAGCTCCTCCGGCACCGCTCGGCGCCGGAGCGGATCCGTGCCCGCGGCTACAGCATCGCCCTTGGTCACACCCGCGGCGAACGGCTCGAGTCGCTGTCGACGCGGCTGAACCTGCGGGACCCTGCCGTCTCGGCGGAGACCCTGCACCGCGGCATCCGGGAGGTGAGCGACGCCTACAACACGGGCCCGCTCTCCGACACCGAGGGGCACGAACTGAGGTCCCTCTCCGCGCCGGTGTTCGGTGCGGATGGCCGGGTCGTGCTCACCCTCACCCTGTGGGGGCCGCCCGGAACCGTCTCCACGGCCGAGATCGACGAACTCGCGCAGCGCCTGATCGGCACCGCCGCGGCGGCGACGACGGCGGTCGGCGGGGTCTTCCCCCGCGCGCTGTTCCCGGCTGTGGCCGGATGAACCGGGCCGATGCCGACGTCATCGTGGTCGGGGCGGGCAATGCAGGGTTCGCGGCCGCCCTGGCCGCCGCCGAACGCGGCCAACGTGTGCTGCTGCTGGAGAAGGCGCCGCCAGGCGCCGCCGGCGGGAACAGCTACTACACCGCCGGCGCGACACGGATCGCCCACGACGGGCTCGCCGACCTGCTGCCGGTTCTCGAGCATGATTCCCGCCTCGCCGACACCACCGTCCCGCCCTATCCGGCGCAGGAGTACTTCGACGACATCACCAAGCTGAGCGGCGGCCGGAATGATCCGGAACGCACCGCCGTGCTCGTCGACGAAAGCCACCCCACGCTGAGCTGGCTGCACTCCCTCGGCATGAGGTACGAGCTGCTCTACGACCGCCAGTGCTACCCGCAACCAGGCGGCGGCCACCTCTTCTGGGGCGGCCTGCACCTGGGCAACGTCGGCGGCGGCGTGGGCATGATCGAGGACTACACCCGCATCGCCACCGCGATGGGCGTCGAGATCCGGTATGGGCAGCACGTCACCGGACTGGTCATGGACGACGGCGCCGTGGCCGGGGTCACGGTCGGTGCCGGCCCGGAGCGGCAGAACCTCCACGCCGGCTCGGTCATCCTGGCCGCCGGCGGATTCCACGCCAACCCGCAGTGGCTGGTGGAGAATTTCGGGGCGGGCTGGGAAAACGCCGTCGTGCGCGGTACCCCCTACAGCACGGGCGACATGATCGCCGCCGCGCTCGCCGTGGGCGCGGCGCGCGACGGGGACTGGTCCACGGCGCACGCCGTGCAACTGGACGCCCACTACCCGGAGAATTCGAGCAATCGCGAGCTCACCAACCGGCTGGCGCGGCTGAGCTACCCGATGGGCATCGTGGTCAATCGCGAGGGCCGGCGGTTCCTGGACGAGGGTGCCGACTTCCGCAACTACACCTACTCCCGCTACGGCAAGGAGGTGCTGCGGCAACCCGGCGGCATCGCCTTCCAGCTCTATGACTCCACCACCCGGCCGACGCTCCGGCCCGACCAGTACGACATGCCCGGCATCTCGGTGGAGACGGCGGAAACCCTGGAGGAGCTCGCGCTGGCGATCGGGATCGACCCGGCGGCGCTCCGCCGCACCGTCGACGAGTTCAACGCCTCGATCACCTCGGATGCCGTTTTTGATCCGACCGTCAAGGACGGCCGCGTCGCCGCGGTCCAGCCGCCCAAGAGCAACTGGGCTGTTCCGTTGGAGACCGGCCCGTTCTACGCGTATCCGGTCAGCTGCGGCATCACCTTCACCTACGGCGGCGTGAAGTCGGATGCCCACGGCCGCGTCCTCGACGAGGCCGGCGACCCGATCCCGGGGCTCTTCGTTACCGGCGAGATGCTAGGCGGCATCTACTGGGGCGGTTACCCCGGCGGTGCCGGCCTCGCCCTCGGTGCCGTCTTCGGGCGCCGCGCCGGAACCCTCGCCTGAACCGGCGTCCATGCAAAGGGCCCCGTGCTCCGTGCCCTGTGGGGCACGGAGCACGGGGCCCTGATTCCGTCTCAGGAAATGTCTGAGGAAATGCGGGCGCCCAGGGCGTCAGTGATGCCATACCACCGGCGCGCGGCATCCAGCAGCGGCCGGGGCGGCTGCGCGTAGTGGAACCCGGACCGGGCCGGCTTCAGCCCGCTGCGGCGGTACTGGGCCGCCCGCAGTTCGGCCACGGACAGGAGGGTGCCGAGCGAATCGATCACCGGAACGTCGTCGACCCGGGAGATGCCCTGGTCGGCGAGAAAGACATTCAGCGGCCCCTCGCCGGGCACGATCACGTTGGCACCCCGGGCGATCACCCGCCGCGCGGCGGCCTCGAACGCCTCGATCAGGCCGGCCGGCGAGGCGTACGCGGCCATCACATCGGTGAACTCGGCGGCGACCTGGCTGATCGGGCCGACCACACGGTCCAGGCCGTAGTTGCGCATGTTACGGCGCAACTGCGGTTCAAGGGCGGCGATGAAGTTGACGATTCCCACGCAGTCGCCCAGCTGCGCTGCCATCAGCACCGAGGTCTGCCCGAGGGCGATGACCGGGATGTCGACGAGCGAGCGGATCTCCTCGTACCCGGTGTCCGGGATGGTCGCGATGAGGAAGGCATCGTAGCCTTCGTCCTCCGCCTGGAGTGCCGCGGAGACAAACTGTTCCTTGTGCAGGCCGCTGAGGTAGCCGTAGCCGATGTGCGTTCCCGGATAGTCGGAGGGGTAGGTGCCCGGCTGCATCCCATGGAAGTCGACCGTGACCCCTTCCCCGGCCAGTGCCCCCAGGTGGCGGGCCAGGGCGTCGCGGTAGTGCGGCACATCGTCCAGGACGGTGAAGCTCTGGTGCCAGATGCGCGTGGTCACCGCACACCTACCGGTTCATCTGCCATGGAGCCGAGCCGGGCAACGGTGTCGGACGAGGTCGCGACCGTTCCGAACATCGGCATGATGTTGGCGAAGGAGAAGTCGTGGGCGGCCGGATTGAAGGACGCGCACATGTCTTCCACGATCGTGACCTGCAGGCCGGCGTCGGACGCGTGCCGTGCCGTCGATTCGACGACGAGGTTGGTGGCCACGCCGCCAATGATGATGTCGCGGATGCCTTCGGCGTGCAGCACGTGCAGCAGCGGGGAGCCGACAAACGGGTCAACGCAGCCCTTGTCGAAGACGGGTTCACCCGCCTCGGGTGCCAGTTCGTCGATGATCGCGGCCTCCGGCGAGTCGCGCAGCATGGCGCGGCCGTTGGGGTAGCCGTCGAACCGGGCCAACCGGTTGGTCCGGAGCAGATAGGTCTCGTCGAAGGCCAGGCGCACGTGCACGATGAACAATCCGGCGGCGCGTGCGGCGGCGAGCACGGCCTGTGCCTTCCCGACCACGCCGCGCTCGGCGACCTGCGCCGCGAGCGGGGCGGCCCGCCCGAGCGGCCCCTGCGAGCACAGGGCAAGCTGGTAGTCGAGCATAAGGAGGGCGGTGCGGGGTGCGGTGGTCATGAGGTTGTCCTGTCGTGAAGGGGTGTTTGAGGGGAAAGAAGACGGAGTTACCAGGCGGACCAGCCGCCGTCGACATAGATGACCTGGCCGGTCATGTAGGCGGATGCCGCCGAAGCCAGTAAGACGACCGGCCCGGCGATATCCTGCTCCGGGTCGCCCAGCCGTCCGAGCATGGTGCGCCGGGCAAACCAGTCCAGCTGGTCGGGGCTCTCGGAGAGTGCCGCCGTCATCTGGGTGGGGTAGAAGACGCCGGGGGCGACGCAGTTCACGGTGATCCCGTGCGGGCCGAGTTCGGAGGCCAGCGCCCGGGTGACGTTGGCGATGCCGGCCTTGGAGGCGTAGTACGCGGACTCCGGGACCGGCCCGACCCGTTCGGCGTACACAGTGGAGAGGTTGACGATCTTCCCGGAGCCCTGCGGACTCATCCGCCGCCCGGCCTCGCGATTGAGGAGCCAGGTTCCGGTGAGGTTCACGCCGATGACCCGCTGGAATTCGTCGAGGCTGGTCTCGTCGTAGGCTTTCCGCAGCATCACGCCGGCCGCGTTGACGAGGATGTCCACGCGCCCGTGGGCGGAGATGACGGCGTCGAAAAGTGCGCTGATCTGGGCTTCGTCGGTGACGTCGCAGAAGCTGGTGGAGACTCCGGTGCCGCACCGGAGGGCCGTGGCAGCCAGGTCCGCTGCGCGCTCGGCGCGGTCGGCGAGGGCCAGTGAGGCGCCCTGGTCGGCGAGGGCGGCCGCGATGCGTTCGCCCAGGCCGCCGGCGCCCGCGCCGACGACGAGCGCGACCTTGCCGGTGAGGTCGAACAGCCCGCTCATGCCCGTGCCGCCGCAGGGGCGAGCCGGGCCGCAGCGGTCCCGGCGAGGCGGCCGAAGATGCCGGCCTTGCCGATGGAGGTGCCGGTCATGTAGCCGCCGCCGTGGAAGCCGCCGATCAGCTCGCCCGCCGCGAACAGCCCGCCGATCGGCTCGCCGAAGACGTCGAGCACCTCCAGCCCGGGCGTGACGGTGAGGCCGCAGTAGGTGGCCAGCACGACGGCGGTGGAAGCGTGCGCGAAGAACGGCGCCTGTTCGATCGGTTGGGGGACGCCGACGCCGCCGGAGAGGTGGCTGCGGCCAAAGTCGTCGGCGCGGTCGCCGCGGCAGGCGGCATTGTAGCGCTCGACGGTGGCCTGGAACTCCGCGACCGGCACGTCCAGGCGCTGCGCGAGTTCGGCCAGGGTGTCGGCCTTAACCAGCAGGCCGTCGCGCTCCCGGGCGGCGAGGTCGTAGATCGGCACCTCGTCATCGCTGCGCCCCATGATGGCCGCGTCGAAGACCTGGTAGGTGAACCCGCCGGCCTGGCGCAGGCTCGCGTCCCCGAGCACCTTGTACGGCAGGGACTCGTCGACGAAGCGCGTGCCGTCCGCGTTTACGGCAATGGCGCCCTTGTATACCGCGAGCACCCCGGTCCCCTTCTCGGCGTCCACCGCATGCGGGTAGACGCCGTAGGTGCCCTTGATGTGCGGGGTGTCGATGACGCCCGCGCCGAGCTGCCAGGCCATCAGCAGGCCATCGCCCGTGCTGCCGGCGCCGCCCCCTCGCACCGCGCGTTCCATCTGCGGAGCGAACCGGGCCAGGAGTTCCGGGTTCTGTGAGAAGCCACCGGTGGCCAGCACCACCGCCCCTGCGCGGATCCGCACGGTCTCCCCGCCGACGCTGACCCGCACGCCGGTCACGCGGCCGTTGTCCGGGTCCTCCCGCTCGAGCCGCTCCACCGTGACGCCGGTGGCCAGCTGCACGCCCAGTGCGGCCGAGCTGGCCAGCAGAAGGTCAAGCATCCGCCGGGTGTCGGTCGGATGCGACCGGGGCACGGTCTGCCCGGAGGCCGCGTGCACGGTGCCGTAGCTCACGCCGTGCCCCTTCAGCCACTGGTAGGTCGGCAGCTGCTCGCGGCAGTACACCTCGACCAGGGCCGGGTCGCTGAGCTGCAGGCCGGTCTCCAGGATGTCGCGGCGCAGGAGGTCGACGCTGTCATCGATGCCCTGCGCCTCCTGCTCCGCGGTGCCGGCGAACGCTGAGAGCCCGGCGGAGAGTACGGTGCTGCCGCCGGTGGCGGCGAGCTTTTCCAGCTGCAGCACGCTGGCGCCGGCTTCGGCCGCGGCGAGGGCGGCGGCGCATCCGGCCAGGCCTCCTCCGACGATGATGACATCAACGCGGTCGGGCAGTGTGTGGGTGGCGGGTATCGCCTTGGGTGCTGTCATCTTTGACATGGTCCTCCGGGGAATGCGGCTGCTCACCGCTCCATGTAGCGATCGCTACAGATGAAGGTTCGCATAAAACAGGCGGTCCCGCAACCATGGCGGCACGCCGGATGCTTCGGCCGGGCCGAGGGGCCGGTTCCAGGCTGCCCGTGCGGAACTCCGCCGGGTGTACTACCCGTGCGGGACTAAGCCGTCGGAGCCGCCCCGGACCAGACGGCCTTGCGGAGAATGGACCGCAGGGATGCCACCTCCGGGGCGCTGAGGATGCTCAGGTGCCGGGCCTCTGCCTCCTTGGTGGCCTGCTGCGCCGCGGCATGGACCTTCCGGCCCTCCGCGGTGGCGGCCACCAGTTTCTGCCGCCGGTCCGAGATTCCCGGTTTCCGCTCCACCAGGCCGCGCTGCTCCAACTCGTCGATGAGTGCCACAATCTGGCTGGGGTCAAGGCTGAGGAACTCCGCCAGTTCCCTTTGGGTGGGCCCCAAGTCGCCGCACGCCAGTGCCAGGACGGAATAGGACCGCTCCTTCAGCCCGAACTCCGCCAGGGCGGCGTTGTTGAGCACGGACCCCGCAGCGTGCAGCTTGGCCAGCAGGAAGCCCACGTCGTTGCTGATGGTCGATTCCGCCAGTCGCGAGGAAGCCCCGCCGGAGCTTTCGACGGCGTCAGTTGCCTGGAGTGTCATGGTGCCTTTCGGGCAGGGAGCCGGCTAATTCGTTGAATTATTCAATGATCCCATGCGTGACGCGCCCGCGGAAGTCATGCGCCTGGGTGACGAACCATTCCATCGCCTCCGGGTTGGCGAGGGCCCGCACGCTGACGGCATCCCGGGGTGCCATCCCGGTGAAGAGCTTCTTGATGGGCACTTCCACCCGCTTCATGGAGTGGGTGACGGGAATTGCCGGTGCCTGGATGATTTCATCCGGCACGTGGCGTGCCGAGGAGCGGGTGCGGATTGCCGATCGGATCCGGTCCCTCAGGGGGTCGTCCAGGGTTGCGCCGGGGGCGAGCACCACGAAGAGCGGCATATAGTAGCCTCCGTCCGGCTGTTCGGCGCCGACGACGAGGGAATCCGTAATCTCCGGGATGCCGGCAAGGGCTGCGTAGATGTCCGAGGTGCCCAGCCGCACTCCGCCACGGTTCAGGGTGGCGTCGGATCGGCCATGGACGACGAACGAGCCCCGCGGGGTTTCGGTGATCCAGTCACCGTGTGTCCATACTCCCGGGAACTTTGTGAAGTAGGAATCGAAATAGCGTGAGCCGTCCTTGTCTCCCCAGAAGAAGACCGGCATGGACGGCATGGGCCGTGTGATGACCATTTCCCCGATGCCGCCGATCAACCGCTGCCCGGTTTCGGACCAGGACTCCACGGCAACCCCCAGCAGGGGACCCTGGAGTTCTCCGAGACGGACCGGGTCCAGGGGGTTTGAGCCGATGAATCCGGAACAGATATCGGTGCCGCCGGAGTCGGAGCCCAGGTGGACATCGGGCTTGACGTGCTCGTGTACCCAACGCCAGGTGGAGTCTGGCAGGGGTGAGCCGGTGGACATGATGAAGCGCAGCTTCGCCAGGTTCCAGTCCCGTCCCGGCTCCAGCCCGGACTTCTCCACGAGGGAAAGATAGGCGGCGCCCGTGGCAAACATCGTGGCGCCGGTGTTGGCCAGGATCTGGAACTGCCGGTCCTTGCGCGCCAGCGTGGGCGAACCGGAGTAGGTGACCACGGAGGCTCCGGTGACGAGGTAGCTGACGAGGGTGTTCCACACCATCCAGGAGGTGTTGGCTGCCACGTAGTACAGATCCCCCGGCCCGGCGTCCTGGTTCAGGCCGATGCCCTTCAGCGCCTCCAGGATCATGCCGCCGTGGGAGTGGACAATGCCCTTCGGGGCGCCCGTCGTGCCTGAAGAAAAAAGTACCCACAGCGGGTGGTCGAACGGAACCCGCTCATAGGCAGGTTCGGTGTCCCCGCCCAGAAGCCCGTCAAAGGAAAGGCGGCCTGCTTCCGGTTCCTGGCCGGGGTTGAGGCAGCGGACCAGGATTGTCTGGCGGAGACTTGGCAGCCCGGCCTCCACCTCTGCCAGTTGCGCGAGCCGCGAAATTTCCTTGCCGTTGAACCGGTAGCCGTCCACCCCGATCAGCACGGTCGGTTCAAGCTGGCGCAGACGGTCCAGGCTGGCCTCGGCCGAGAGGTCCGGGGAGTTGATGGACCAGACTGCGCCGATGCTCGCCGCCGCAAGGAGCCCTATGAGTGCCTCGGGGATGTTGGGCAGCACGGCACCCACACGGTCGCCAGGCCGGACTCCCAGCCGCCTCAGCGCGGCAGCCAGCGAGGCGACCTGGCGTTCGAATTCCTGCCAGCGCAGCGAGCGGGTGGAGTCGTCCTCCTCGACGGTGAGTACCGCCGTCGTACTTCTCTGCTTGCCTTTGTTGCTGCGACGGAAGATGTTCTCGGCCAGGTTGAGCCGGCCGTCCGGATACCAGCGGGCGCCCGGCATCCGTTCCTCAGCCAGGGCCGGGCCGTCGAGCCCGTCGCCTATCACTTGGAAGTATTCGGTCACGGCGGCCCAGAAGTCTCCCAATTCGTCCACGGACCACTGCCACGCCTCGCGGTACGTGGAGAGCCCGATGCCGCGGCTCCGGGAGACATGGTCCATGAAGTCCCGGAGCCGCGTGGCCTCCTGTTGTTCCGGGCTGGGCGACCACATCACCGGCGGGGCAATGATGGCTTCGGGCTGGACTTCTGGAGGCATCATTGCCCTTCCTGGTAGTGCCGGGTAGTGCTGGAGTCGCGGCTAGGCGAACTGGTTGCGGATGGTTCCGATGCCCTCAAGGGTGCTGGTGAGGACGTTGCCGGGCTTGAGGAAGATTCCGTGGGACATTCCCACGCCAGCCGGAGTCCCGGTGAAGATAAGGTCTCCCGGCTGCAGGGTCACCACCTGGGAAAGGTCCGAGACGATCCGCGGCACCGAGAAGATCAGGTCGCGGGTATTGCCGTCCTGGACCGTCCATTGGCCGTCGACGCCGGGGCCCTCAAGAACAGCGGAAATACGGAGTGAGTTCTTGTCCTCAAGTTCATCCATGGTGACGACGGCGGGCCCGAACGGTGCGAAGTTCGGGTACGACTTGCCGAGGCTGAACTGGGCGGCCGGACCGCGGCGCTGGACAACGCGCTCACTGTAGTCCTGGCCCAGGCTCAGACCTGCAACGTGATCCCAGGCCTGCTCCTCGGCGACTTTGTAGCCTTCCTTGCCGATGACGACCACGAGTTCAGTTTCGTAGTCGACGCTTTCGGAGGGGAGCTCCACCGTCACATTCGGTCCGGCCAGCGAGGACTGGAACTTGGTGAAGACAACGAGGTGCTCCGGGTACGGAAGGCCGGCCTCGTCGGCGTGGTCCTTGTAGTTGAGGCCGATGGCGAAGATCTGGCGCGGGTTGGGAACGGGAGCGCCGAGGTCGGCCTCGTGGAAGGACTCGGCGCCGGAGTAGTCGGCACCGTCCGCCCAGTTCCGGAATGCGTCCCAGTCCTGGTAGACGGACAGGGGATCTGCGGTGAAGGTGCCGTTGCTGGCCCGTTCGATGTCGAGGGCCTTGCCCTCCTTGAGGAGGACGGATCGGCCCTTGAGGTTAGCGATGCGCATGGTCCGCAGCCCTTCTAGTCGATTCCCGGCGCGACATCGGCGCCAGGGTTGAGGGGGACGCCGTCCGCGAGAGCGGGGTTCGCCGCAATCCGGGCCGGCCACGGGTCCGGGAAGGACATGTCGGCGCTTTCGTTGTCCGGCCGGTACTTTCCGGCGTAGGCGTTCTTGTGGATCTGGTCGCCATCGAGGCCGTCCTTGCGGGCCTGGACCAGCTGCTCCGGATCAAACTGGGGGCCGACCTGGTCTTCGGAGAATTCCTGCGCGGCCCACATCCATTCCTTGGACAGGCCCCAGTCGCCGAAGTTGTCGACCTGGATTTCTATTCCGTTGCCGTCGGGATCCACGTAGTACATGGACATGGTCATGCCGTGGTCCAGGCACACGGCCGGAAGGATGCCCTGGTCGCGGAGGCGTTCGTAGTTATCCAGCCACTGGTCGAAGGTGGCGTACTCGAACGCCGTGTGGTGCAGGCCTGCGGTGTGCGGCTTGTCAACGGGCGGCTTGGTGCCGGGCAGGCGCAGGAGCGCGATGCGGTGGTTCGCCTCATCGTTGGTGAGCCACGCCGCGTGCGAGGAGTAGTACACCGGCTGAAGGCCGCAGACCAGTTCGTAGAAGTGCACCATGGCGTCCACGTCCATCGTCATGAACGTCGCGTGATGCAGCTTGGGTGCCGTGATGGGCCGCGGCTTGGGATTGCGCAGGTAGTTGGACTGCTCATTGGTCGACATCGTTGTCCCTTTCATCGAAGGCAGATCGCCGGGATTTTGGCACCGGCTCCGGGTTCCATCAGAACCCAGGATTCTCGGTATGTCAATAAATTCTCGATAATCTCTTGATTAGTAGTTAAAACTGGGACACGATGAGGGTGGGACGAAACGTGCCCCAAGTCACTTACTCAGCGTGGAGGATTCAGTGTCAGATATCGAAGTTCCCGTCCTTATTGTTGGCGGTGGCGGGGCCGGACTTACGGCTTCGATGCTCCTGTCCGATCTGGGCATTGAGCATTTGCTGGTCAGTGCCCTGCCCGGCACATCCACCTTGCCCAAGGCGCACGTCATCAACCAGCGTTCCATGGAGATCTACCGCAAACTCGGGGTGGCCGGGGACATCTACGAGGCGGGAACCCCGCCGGAAGCGATGGCCAGGACCGCATGGTATGCGGGCTTGAATGGGGAGGACCCCGTCTACGGGCGGGAGATTGCCAGCCAGGAGGCGTGGGGAGCCGGCTACACGGACCCGGACTACATCGCCGCCAGCCCATGCCGGATGACGAATCTGCCCCAGCTGCGCCTGGAGCCTGTTCTCCTTGCGCACGCCAAGCGGAAGAGCCCGGAATCGATCCGGTTCAACCACGAGCTGCTTTCGTTCACCCAGGACGACGACGGCGTCAGCTCCACAGTCCTGAACAAGGACACCGGCGAGACGTATACGGTCCGGAGCGAGTATCTCTACGGGTGCGACGGCGGCCGCAAGGTCGGCGCCGAAGCGGGCATAGAACTGCTTGGCCAGCGCAACATCCTCTACACCGTCTCGGTGCACTTCACGGCGGACCTCAGCAAGTACCTGAAGGATCCCAGCGTCCTGATCAACTGGATGTGGCCCGCCCACACCGGCCTGCTGACCCTCCTCGTGGCGATGGGACCCGACAGCTGGGGGCCAGGCTCGCAGGAATGGGTCTTCCACGAGAACTACGCCTTCGACGACAACAGGGTGGCCGACGACGACGCCCTGATCGCGAACATGAAGCACGCGCTCGGACTGCCGGATCTTGAGCCCACCGTCCACAAGATCAGCCGCTGGACCTTTGAGGCCCTGGTCGCCGAGCGATTCCAGGAAGGCCGGGTGTTCCTGCTCGGGGACGCCGCGCACCGCCACGGCCCCACGGGCGGCCTGGGCCTGAATACCGCCATCCAGGACGCCTACAACTTGTGCTGGAAGACCGCCGCGGTCCTGGGCGCCCAGGCCTCGCCGGCCCTGCTGGAGAGCTACCAGGCCGAGCGGCAGCCGGTGGCCGCCACCAATGTCCGCCGTTCCACGGAGAACGCCATGAACCACATGGCCATCGGGGAGGCCCTCGGTGTCAGTCCGGCCAACAGCACCGCGGACAACCTGGCCTCCTTGCATCGGGTCTGGAGCGAGGACCCGGCCGACGACGACTTCCGTGCCGCGTTGAGCGCAACGATAGCGGCCCAGTCCATGGAGTTCCGGGAACACAACATTGAGGCCGGATTCCGCTACGATTCGGCCGCCATTGTGCCCGACGGCAGCCAGGAACCGGAACCGATCGATGACATCCGGATCTATCAGCCCTCGACGCGTCCGGGCTCCCCGCTGCCGCACGCCTGGCTCGAGGACCACCGCGGCAACCGCTCCGCGGTCCAGGACCTGGGTGGCGCCGGCGAATACATCCTTATCGCGGGCGAAGAGGGCCGGGAGTGGGTCGAGGCGGCCGGCCGCATCGCCTCGGAGCAGGGCCTGGCGCTGAAAGCCTTCACGGTGGGGCACTCCAGCGGGGACTACCTCGATCCCCGTTGCGCGTGGATCCGGGACCGCGGCCACACCGCCACCGGAGCCATTCTGGTCCGGCCGGATAAGTTCATTGCATTCCGGGCCGACAAGGCAGGGGACTCTCCGGAGGAGGACCTCCGGCAGGCCTTCCTCTCCATCGCCGGCCGCGCCTAGCAAGCGGGTCGGCTCCCGGGTTGAACAGCGAAGGGCGGTTGCGGAACCTGAGTTCCGCAACCGCCCTTCGCCGTTGGGCGGGTCCCGGAGTGCATTGAGAGCCGTCAGTCGGAGCGTGCCCTCAACTCAGGCGCTCGATCACCATCGCCATTCCCTGGCCGCCGCCGACGCACATCGTGGCCAGCCCGAACTGCTGGTCGCGCGTGGCCAGCCCGTTGATCAGGCTGGTGAGCAGACGGACCCCGGTGGCACCAAACGGATGGCCCAGGGCAATGGCGCCCCCATGCGGGTTCAGCTGTTCGTCGATGTCGATGCCAAGCTGGCGGGCCGAGGGAAGAACCTGGGCCGCGAACGCTTCGTTGAGTTCGACGATGCCGATGTCCTTGATGCCCAGTCCCACCCGCCGGAGGGCCATCCGGCTCGCCTCCACGGGACCCAGCCCCATGATCTCGGGCGACAGGCCGGTCACTCCCGTGGAGACGATGCGTGCCAGCGGCGTCAGTCCATAGTCGCGGGCCAGTTCCGCAGACACGATGACCGACCCGGCAGCCCCGTCATTGAGCGGGCAGGCATTACCTGCTGTGACGGTGCCGTCTTCCCTGAACACGGGTTTCAACCCGGCCAGCTTCTCGGCTGTGGTGCCCGGCCGCGGGCCGTCGTCTACGCTGAACGCCTGTCCGCCGGGGCCGGTCACGGGGATGATTTCGCGGGCAAAGAACCCGTTCGCGGCAGACGCGACTGCCCGCTGCTGGGAGCGGGCGGCAAACGCGTCCATCTCGGACCGCGTTGTCCCGGTCAGTGTGGCCACGTTTTCTGCCGTGTGGCCCATGGATATGTAGTAGTCCGGGAGCAGGCCGTCGAGCCGCGGATCGGACCACGTTGCACCCGTGGACACGAGGCGGGCCGTCCGCGCCGATGCTTCTGCGAAAACGGGGTTGGCGGCCTCCCGGTTTTCTCCGTACCGGGAGACGCACTCCACGCCTCCCACCAGATATCCGCGGCCCTCACCGGCACGGATGGCGTGGAAGGCCATCCGGGCGCCCTGGAGGGACGACGCGCAGTACCGGTTGACGGTGGTTCCGGGCAACAGATCGGCGCCCAGCTGCACCGCGACCCGCCGGGCCATGTTCCAGCCGTGCTCGTCCTGGGGCTGGGCACAGCCCAGATGCAGGTCTTCGAACTCGCTCAGGGGCAGGTCGGGAACTTTCGCCAGGACTCCGGCGAAGACCTCGGCGGCCAGGTCGTCGGGGCGGATGGCAGTCAGGGTGCCTTTGCCGGCCCGGCCGATGGGGGAGCGACCGATGGCGACGATGACGGCGTCGTTGTCGTTGAGGGTCATAGTGCCGCGCTCCCGGAATGTACGCCCTTATCAAGGGACAGGCTGGCACCGAGGCCCGTGATGAGACTTTGGAGCTCCGGGAGGGTCACGGCGCCGTCGTAGACGTAGAAGTCCGGACGGAACAGTTGGGCAATGTGGCCGTAGCCGGCGAGGTATTCCAGATACCGGTTGCCGGTGTCCTGCACGGTCAGGACGCCATCGGGCGCAGCCGTCGTCGTTTCCGGGCGTAGCTCCGCTGGGAGCGCCGACCCCGGCGGCAGAACGCGGACAACCCAGCCGGTGATCCCCTCCGGGAACGAACCGGCAAGTTCGACGGCGGCTTCCGGGCCGACCGCTGATCCGTCGCATATCAGGGTGAAGCCGCCGAACGTGCGCCGGTCCAGCAGGTCCGTGACGCCGTCGGCAAACCTGACGCGTGCCTGCATGCCGATGATTCCCGCCACGGTGGAAGCGAGCGGGTCACCTCCCGGGAAGGCGCCGCGGCCCAGCCGCTCCGGCGGGATGGGCGGAAGAGCCGACACCGGGTCCGGGCCGTTGGCCAGGAAGTGCGCATCCCGCGCCGCCACCGCAGCCGGATCGGTTTCGCAGATGACCTTGCCCAGTTCGACCGACATGCCAATGGCGTGCTGGACGTGCGCTGAACGTTCCGAATCGTAGCTGTCCAGCAGCGCGTCCCCGGCGGCGCCCTGGAGCGCAAGGTCCAGCTTCCAGGCCAGGTTCACCGCGTCCCGCACCCCGCTGACCATGCCCTGGCCGAAGAACGGCGGCATCTGGTGGGCCGCATCGCCGGCCAGGAAGATCCGGCCGTCGCGCCAGGACGAGGCGTACCGGGCCTGGAAGGTATAGAGGGCCCGGCGTTCCAGCGCCGCATTTGCGGGGCTGACGCCCCACGGTTCGAGAAGGCTCCACGCCGTTTCGTCGGTGTCAAAGGTTTTGAGGTTGTCCTGCGGCATCCGCATGAATTCGAAGCGGCGCCTGCCGGGTCCGCCGTTGACGGCCGAGGTGGGGCGGACGGGATCGCACACCTGCAGGTTGTCCGGCACCCAGTCCCGGTGCTCTTTCGGCAGGATGTCCACTATCAGCCAGTCGTAGAAGAATCCCAGGTCGGTGACGGCGGTGTTCATGTACTGGCGGACGAAGCTCCTGGCCCCGTCGCAGCCCACGATGTACCGGGCGCGCAGTTTCTTGTGTTTGAGCGTGGGGCTGGTGATGGCGAGGGTGGCGTGGTCTTCGCCCTGTTCGATGCCCACCGCTTCGGTGCCGCGCAGGACCCGGATATTGGGGAAGTCCCCGGCCCGCCGGCGCAGCCGGTCCTCCAAGGATGGCTGGTTGAACATGGTGGATTCGGGCCAGCCCTGGGGGCCCTCCAGGGGGAACCTGAACTGCAGCAGGGTTTCCCGCGCTGCGTTCTGCCACTCATAGATATCCGAGGCCGAGGAGAACTCGGCCATGAAGTCGGCCAGCCCGAGGCCGTCAAGGACCCTGGATATGTCGCCGTCGTAGTGGACGGCGCGGGGAAGCGGATAGGGTTCGGTCTGTTTTTCGACGACGACGACGTCATGCCCGTTCCGGGCCAGCAACAGTGCCAGCACCTGGCCCACGGGTCCAAGCCCGACAATTGCCACGTCGTGGACGCGGGTCGTGACGGCGGTCTCCGGTATGTCCGAAGGGTTTGCTGCGTAATCTGACATGCGATTTTCTCCCTTGAAACCATGCCGGCCTGCGTTGAAGTGACGGGGGTCATGGCAAGCATTGCAGAGATTCTTCATGTATTCAAGAATTATCGAAAATTCCCCGATTCGCGGACATCGACTATCGTGGAACCATGGCAACCAATTCCAGCGGCTCGACACTGACCGAGCATGTCTACGAACAGCTTCGTGCCGGCATCCTCAAGGGCCGCTACCTTCCGGGCAGCCCGCTGCGTCTGGCTGCGTTGTCCAAGGAGTTCGGCGTCAGCATGGCCGTGGTCCGCGAAGCCCTCGTCCGCCTGGCTGAACAGCACCTGGTAGCACTGGCACCCAACCAGGGTTTCAGGGTCATCACCATCTCCCGGGGTGACCTGATCGACCTGACCGATCTGCGGATCCGGCTCGAAGGCCTGGCCTTGCGGCGGTCCATCGAGTCCGGGGATATGGGGTGGGAGGCCAATGTCGTCGCAACGCACCACCGGCTGGAGCGGGCACCCCTGACGCATCCGGGCGAACCTGGCACCACCGAGGAGTGGAGCGCGGCCCACGCGGCTTTCCATGACGCCCTGGGTGTCGGCTGCGGCAGCCCGCGTCTGATTGCTTTCACCCGCACGCTGCGCGACAGCTCGGAGTTGTACCGCCAGCTTTCCGGAACGGCGGTGGTGGGAAGCCGCGATGTGAAGGGCGAACACCGGGAGCTGATGGAGCTGGCCACGGCCCGCAAAGCCGACGAGGCGGTCGAGTCGCTCCGCCGGCACCTGCAGCGGACCACAGACGCCTTGCTGGGGTCCGTCCTCGCTGAGCCGGCGTCAACCGCAGCGGGCGCCAGATAATCACATGAGAATCATCTAATTTTCGAAAATCTCTTGTTTAACCATTGAAAGTCGGGCACTCTGGGCTGACGACAGGCGCGCGGACCACCGCGCCCCGCGACCCAGCAAAGGGATCTCAATGGCGATTCTCCCGACCCCCACAGGCTCCATCGCGAATGGAGCCGCCCCCGCATCCTCCGGGCGTTCAGGCACAACGCTGCAGGGCATCCTGCTCCTGATCGGAAGCTGCCTTCCCGTGCTCGGTGCCGTCCTGCTGGCACCGTCCCTTCCGAATCTCATGCAGGTTTTCGCCGCCACCCCCGGCGTGGCTGTTCTCGTGCCGATGATCCTGACGGTGCCCGCCCTGATGGTGGCCATCGTGGCTCCCATGGCAGGTGCCGTGGCAGACAAGGTCGGACGCAAGCAGGTGCTGGTGGTGGCAATGATTGCTTACGCCGTCCTCGGTGTGGCCCCGTTCTTCATGGACAGCCTTGAGGCCATTGTTGTGACCAGGGTGGGCGTCGGCATCTGCGAGGGCTTCATCATGACGTGCTGCACCACGCTCCTGGGCGACTACTACTCGGCGCAGCGCCGCAACAAGTACCTTTCATTGCAGACTGTCATCACCACCATCAGTGCCACGGTCTTCCTGGCAGCCGGCGGCGCGCTGGGCTCAATGAGCTGGCGTGCGCCGTTCTGGCTCTACGCCATCAGCATTGTGATCGCCGTGCCGATGATGTTTGTGCTCTGGGAACCGGTGAAACAGCCCACCAAACAGCTCCGCCAGGCAGTGCCGTGGAACCTGATCATCCGGCCCGCCCTTGTGACTCTGTTCGGCGGCATCGTGTTCTATACCCTCGTCGTCCACCTTTCATTCCTGCTCGCCGGCCAGGGGCTGACGGACATCGGGGGCATCGGCCTGATGGCCGCGCTGGCTTCGCTGGCTACGGCCATCGGCGCCTTCTCCTTCCGCACCGTCAGTAAATTCGGACCGCACCGGCTCATGCCGGCCGCATTCGGCCTGACCGCCGTGGGATTCATCGTGATCTGGTTCGCGGGCAGCGTTCCGGCAGTCATGACGGGAGCCGTGCTGGCCAGTGCCGGCGCTGGGCTGCTGCTGCCGACGCTGCTTACCTGGGCGGTGAACCTGCTGGCTCTCGAGGTCCGGGGAACCGGTACCGGCATCTGGACCAGCGCCCTCTGGATCGGCCAGTTCGTCTCACCGTTCATCATCGCCGCGCTGGGGGCGGCGGCCGGAGGCATGCCCGCCGCCGTCGGGATCCTGGGCATTGCCGCCGGGGCCGCCGCGGTGGTCAGCGTTTTTGCCCCCGGCAAGTCTGTCCGCATGGCAGCGGCCACCCCCTCGGTCCCGGTGAACTGATGGCTACGGCAGGCGGCGCAGCAACAGTCCACAAAGCCGGCCATGCCAGCCCGGCCGCGGAAGAAGAAGTGCGCCGGGCCGAAGAGCGGCGCTTCGCAGCGCTGGTCAACGAAGACATCGACACCTTCGATGAGCTCTGTGACGACCGCTTCATCTACACGCATTCCACCGGCCACCGGGACAGCAAATCATCCTTCTCGGCGGCATGCCGGAGCGGTCTGATCCGCTACCACCGGATCGAGGCTACCGCCGAACAAATAGTGCTGGCCGGGGATTGCGCCGTGGTCACAGGCTCCATGGAGGCCGAACTGTCCGTGTCCGGAGCCCCGCGCACGGTCCGCAATCTCTCGACCTCCGTCTGGGTCCGCGAAGCCGGGGCCTGGAAGCTGTTGGCGTCCCAGTTGACGGCCGCCCAGGCTTAACGCCGGGCGCTCTGTCGTCGGCATCGAGCGCCTCCCGGCCGGAATCTCCGGCCGGGAGGCGCTTTTTGCCGTTTCGCCGGGAACCTCAATTTTTGGATGCAGAAATAAATCATTGACATTTTCAAGGATCTGGTTTCTTATTGAGGGAGTCAAGGGAGATGCGCATCACGTGCCGGCTCCCCGGGATATCCGCCGCAAGGCGTACGCACTAAGGAGCAGCATGAGCCTGTCAGGGAAAGTAGCAATCGTCACCGGAAGCGGCCGGGGCCTGGGCCTGGCTTACGCCCGGGAACTCGCCCGCCAGGGTGCCGCCGTCGTGATCAACGACGTCGACGCCGACGTGGCCGCCGAAGCGGTCCGGACCATCGAGGCCGACGGCGGCCGCGCTGTCGCGGTCGTCGCTCCGGTCGGCAGCACCGAAGTGGCCAAGCTCCTGGTGGAGGAAGCCGTGAAGGCTTTCGGCCGGCTGGATATCCTGGTCACCAACGCCGGTATCCTGCGGGACAAGTCCCTGCTGAAGATGACGGACGAGGACTTCGACCTCGTGATCAACGTCCACCTCAAGGGCACCTTCACCTGCGCCCGCGAAGCTTTCGCCTATTTCAAGGAGCACGGCATCGCCGGCCGCATCATCACCATCGGCTCGCCGACCGGGCAGCGCGGGAACTTCGGCCAGACCAACTACGCCGCGGCGAAGGCCGGGATTGTCGGTATGGTCCGCACCTGGGCGCTGGAAATGAAGAAGGCCGGCGTCACCGCCAACGCCGTGATCCCGGTGGCGGCCACGGCCATGACCAAGACTGTCCCGTACTTCCAGAAGGCCGTCGAAGCGGATGAGCGCGGCGAGGCCATGCCGGCCTTCTTCCGCCACGAGCTCGGCTTCGGCACGGCCGACGACGTCGCCGGGCTCATTGCCTTCCTCGCCTCCGACGAGGCGGCCGGGATCACCGGCCAGGCCATCGGCGCGGGCGGGGACCGCCTGCAGCTCTGGACCCATCCCGACGCCGCCGCCACCGAATACCGCGAGGGCGGCTGGCGCTATGCGGACCTGGTGGAGGACTTCGACCGGCTCTTCGGCGACAAGCTGCAGAGCGTCGGCGAGGAATTCCTGCCGCTCCCGGAAGACCTGTTGCCCGAAGCCGCCCAGTCCGCAGCACAGGTCCGCTGAGATGGCCTCCCAGCGCTATGAACTCGGCATCGACGCCGCGAAGCTCGACGCGATCGACATGCACGTCCACCTCGAGGTGGACGGCCACGGCCACGAGTCCCTGCCCCCGGCCCTGACCGAAGCATCCGCGAAGTACTTCAAGGCCGAGGACCGCTCCCCGTCCCTGGACCGCATCGCCGAGGTCTACCGGGAGCTGAACATGGCCGCCGTCGTGTTCACCGTGGACGCCCGCACCCAGCTCAAGCACGAGCCGAACAGCATCGAGGAGCTCATCGCCGGCGCCGCCCGGAACAACGACGTCCTGATCCCGTTCGGCAGCGTCGACCCCCGGACCGGTGCCGAGGCCATCCAGGGCGCCAAGCACCAGGCCGTGGAGCTGGGCGCCCGCGGCTTCAAGTTCCACCCGTCGCTGCAGGGCTTCGACCCCTCCAATGAGGCGTTCTACCCGCTCTGGGAGGCACTGCAGGAACTCGGCCTGCCGGCGATCTTCCACACCGGCCAGAACGGCATGGGCGCCGGGCTCCCCGGCGGCTACGGCATCAAGCTGGGCTACTCCAACCCGCTCCTGCTGGACGCCGTCGCGGCGGACTTCCCGGAGCTGCAGATCATCATGGCCCACCCCTCGGTGCCGTGGCAGGACGAGGCCAACTCGATCGCCACGCACAAGTCCAACGTGTTCATCGACCTCTCCGGCTGGTCCCCGAAGTACTTCCCGGAGTCCCTCGTGAAGATGGCCAACTCGGTGCTGCAGGACAAGGTGCTCTTCGGCACGGACTTCCCGCTCATCACCCCGCAGAAGTGGCTGGGCGCCTTCGCGGACCTGCCGCTCAAGGACGAGGTCCGGCCCAAGATCCTCAAGCACAACGCCGTCCGGCTGCTGGGGCTGGGGGCCTGAGATGTCAGTGGAGACCGAAAACCAGACAAGGCTGTACGGCGTCTGCGATTACTACGACGCCGAGTCCCTGCTCACCGCGGACGAGCGGCGCGTGCTGGGCAGGCTGCGGGCCTTCCTCGATGAGAAGGCCCGGCCGCTGCTGGCCGACTACTGGGAACGCGGCGAGTTCCCGTATGAGCTCGCCGGGCCGCTGATCGGCCTGGACCTGATGGAACCGGCGGAACTGACCGGCGCCCCGGGTGCAGCGCAAACACCGGCCCGGGGGATCTACCAGGGCTTCCGGATCTTCGAACTCGCCCGCACGGACGCCTCGCTCGCCACTTTCTACACGGCCCAGGCCGGACTGTTCCGCACCGCCATCCGGGTGGGCGCCTCGGCCGAGCAGCAGGCGCAGTGGATGCCGAAGGTCATCGACTTCTCGCTGAAGGGCGTCTTTTCCCTGACCGAACCGGAGTCCGGCTCGGACATCGCCGGCGGGCTGTCCACCACGGCCCGCCGTGAAGGCGACACCTGGATCCTGGACGGCGCCAAGCGCTGGATCGGCGGCGCCGCCACCGCGGACGTCCTGGCCGTGTTTGCCCGCGACGTCGCCGACGGCCAGGTCAAGGCCTTCCTCGTGGAGCGCGAGGCGCCCGGCGTGACGCTGGAAAAGATCCACGGCAAAACCGCACTGCGGATGATGCAGAACGCGCACATCACCCTCGACGGCGTGCGGGTCCCGGAATCCATGCGGCTGCACAACGTGAACTCCTTCCGGGACGTCGCGGCGATGCTGAAGGCCATGCGCTCGGATGTCGCCTGGATCGCGACCGGCATCGCGGCCGGCGCATTCGAGGCGGCCCTGCGCTACGTCACGCAGCGCCGGCAGTTCGGCCGCCAGCTCGGCTCCTTCCAGCTGGTCCAGGAGAAGCTCGCTCGGATGCTCGGCAACGTCACCGCCTCCCTGTCCCTGGTGGTGCGGCTGACCGAACAGCAGGCCAAGGGCATCTACCGGGACCAGGACTCCGCCCTGGCCAAGATGCAGACCTCCCTGATGATGCGCGAAACCGTGGCCCTGGCCCGCGAAGTGGTCGGCGGCAACGGCATCACGCTCGAGACCGACGTCGCCCGCTTCCACGCCGACGCCGAAGCCGTCTACTCCTACGAAGGCACCCACGAAATCAACGCCCTGATTATCGGCCGGGCCCTCACCGGCGAAAGCGCCTTCACCCGCTGACCCCGCCACCCGACTGAACCAGCACACCCCATTCCGGCACCGCCGCCGGAGCATTCCCTACCCCACCCAGCCCTGCAGGAGGACACCATGCCCAATCTCGTCGTCGACTTCGACAAACTGCTCACCCTCGCCGGCACCGATCTCGGTGTCACCGAGTACCGCGAAATCACCCAGGAACAGATCAACAAGTTCGCCGACGCCACCGGTGACGACCAATGGATCCACGTCGACCCGGTACGCGCCAAGGACGGCCCGTTCGGCGCCCCGATCGCCCACGGCTTCCTCACCCTCTCGCTCGTCATCCCCTTCTGGAGCGAACTGTTCGACGTCGAAGGCGTCACCACCAAGGTCAACTACGGCCTGGACAAGGTCCGCTTCACCTCCCCGGTCAAGGTGGGCGCGCGGATCCGGATGCAGTCCACCATCACCGAAGTCACCGAGGTCAAGGGCGGCGCCCAGATCAAGGTCGCCAACACCATCGAAATCGAAGGCCAGGAACGTCCCGCCGTCGTCGCCGAATTCCTCGCCCGCTTCTACAAGTAACCGCTGGACCAGTAACCCTCCCCTTTTTCTCCCCTGTTCAAAGGAACAACCATGTCCGGACTCACTCAGCTCCAAGCCTTGGGCACCGCCGAGCGGCGCAAGGAAGCGCGCACGGTCATTGCCTCCAGCTACCTGGGCAGCACCATCGAGTACTACGACTTCCTGCTCTACGCCACGGCCGCGGCGGTCGTCTTCCCGAAGGTCTTCTTCAGCGGCATGGACGAATGGGTGGCCGTCGTGGCCGCCTACGGCACCTTCGCCGCGGGCTACGTAGCCCGCCCGGTCGGCGGCATCATCTTCGGCCACTTCGGCGACCGGATGGGCCGCAAGGGCATGCTGATCGTCTCCATGCTGGTCATGGGCCTGGCCTCCACCCTGATCGGCGTGGTCCCGGGCGCCTCCGTGGCCGGCCCCTGGGGGGCCGTGCTGCTCGTGATCCTGCGTGTCTGCCAGGGCATCGCCGTGGGCGGCGAATGGGGCGGAGCCGCGCTGATGGCGCTGGAACACTCCGAATCCGGGAAGCGCGGCTTTGCGGCTTCGTTCGTCAATGCGGGGGCCCCCACCGGGGCCGTACTGGGCACCCTGATCCTGGGCGCGTTCTCCGCACTGCCGAACGACCAGTTCCTCGCGTGGGGCTGGCGTGTGCCGTTCCTGCTTTCCTTCGTGCTGCTGGGCGTGGGCATGTTCGTCCGGCTCAAGGTTTCCGAAAGCCCCATCTTCAAAGCCGCCATCGAGCAGGAGGAAGCTGAGCGGGAGAAAGCAGCGCAGGAGGCACCCGCGCAGGGGAAAAATACTGTCCCCACGGCAAAGCCCGCGATGCCGCTGCTGCAGGTCCTGCGGCGTCCCAAGACCCTGATCTTCACGATGCTCGCCGGCGCGGCAGGCTTCGCGCTGCAGGTGGTGCTGGCGACGTTCTCGGTGACCTACGCCGTCTCCAAGGGGGCCGACCGCCAGGGCGTGCTGTACGCGTTTGCCGCAGCCTCCCTGATCTCCATCGTGTTCGTGATCATGGGCGGCAGGCTCTCCGACAAACTGGGACGGCGGCCGGTCATGATCGGCGGACTGGTGCTCTTCATCATCTACCTCGTGCCGATGTTCCAGCTGCTCTCCTCGAACAACATCATGCTGATCTTCGTGGCCTTCGCCATCGGCCTGATGATCCACTCGACCCTGTTCGGGCCGTTGGCGGCCTTTGTGTCCGAGCAGTTCGGCACCACCTCCCGCTACACCGGCGCATCCCTGGGCTACCAGCTGGCAACCCTGCTGGGCGCCGGCTTCACGCCCGGCATCGTGGCGCAGATCTTCAAGGACTCCGGCCAGAACACGGGGTCGGTGGTCTGGTACCTGGCGATCATGTCAGCGGTCTCCATCGTCTTCATCCTCCTGACCAAAGAACCGAAGAACAACGACCTCCAGACCGTCCGGGCCTGACCCTTCATCGGCTCCCGTCCAACGGGCTAACCTCACAGTAGAAAGGATTCGCCGTGGAAAATTTTGGCATCGGCTCGTGGCTGCAACGTCGCCGCCCGAAGTCCGGCAGCAAGACCGCCCTGATCAGCGGAGGCCGGGAACTCAGCTACGCACAGTTCGCGGACCGGAGCCTCCGGCTGGCCAACGCCCTGCGGGACCGCGGCGTCGCCAAGGGGGACAGAGTGGCCTACCTGGGCGAGAACCACCCGTCCTTCCTGGAAACCCTCTTTGCCTGCGGCACCCTGGGCGCCATCTTCGTCCCGCTCAATACCCGGCTGGCACCCCCGGAAATCCAGTTCCAGCTGCAGGACAGCGGGGCCGTGGCCCTGATCCACGCGCACAGCCTGAGTGACCTCGCCGCCCGCGGCGCGGCCGGCACCGCCGTGGCGAGGCTCGTCGTCGTCGACGATGCGGGCGACGGCAGCCCCGCGGGGGCAGGCAGCGGCCAGGGGTCGACGGCGGTCGAGGGCTTTGAAGCCGTGGTGGCCTCCGGCACGGACCAGCCGATCGATGAACCGGTGGGCCTGGACGACGGAGCCATGATCCTCTACACCTCGGGCACCACGGGCCGTCCGAAGGGCGCCCTGCTGACCCACGGCAACGTCACCTGGAACTGCATCAATGTGATCGTGGACTTCGATTTCTCCTCGCAGGACGTGGCGCTGATGATTTCACCGATGTTCCACGTGGCGTCACTGGACATGGGCGTCCTGCCGACGCTCCTCAAGGGCGGAACGGTCATCCTCGAATCCAGGTTTGATCCGGGCCGGATCCTGGGCCTGATCGGGGAGTACAGCGTCACGACGATGAGCGGGGTCCCGACCACCTATCAGCTCATCTGCGAACATCCCGCGTGGGCAACCACCGACCTCAGCTCGCTGAACAAGCTCACCTGTGGGGGATCCGCGATCCCCATGCGGGTGCTCGACGCGTACGAGTCCCGGGGGCTCCAGATCGGCAACGGCTACGGCATGACCGAAACCGCGCCGGCGGCAACGGTCCTCCCCGCATCGCGGTCCCGCGACAAGGCCGGTTCCGCCGGGCTTCCGCACTTCTTCACCGATGTCCGGATCGCCGACGCGATAGCCGGCATCGCGGCGCCCGGGACCGTGGGGGAGATCCAGATCAAGGGCCCCAACGTGATCCGTGAATACTGGGACCGGCCCGATGCCACCGCCGAATCCTATGCTGACGGCGGCTGGTTCAAATCCGGAGACCTCGCCTACAAGGACGAGGAGGGCTTCGTGTTCATCGCCGACCGGCTCAAGGACATGATCATCTCCGGCGGCGAAAACATCTATCCGGCCGAAGTGGAACAGGCCATCACGGAACTCGACGCGGTCGGAAGCGTGGCCGTGATCGGCGTGCCGGATGAGAAGTGGGGCGAAGTGCCGCGGGCGGTGGTGCTGCTGCGTGAGGGTGCCCAACTTACCGAGGCCCAGCTCAGGGCGCACCTGGAAGGACGGCTGGCGCGCTACAAGATCCCCAGGTCCGTGGTGTTCGTCGATGAGATGCCCCGGACCGCCAGCGGCAAGATCAGGAAGGCTGATCTTCGGAAGCTGGCGCCCGGCCACATCTGACGGGAGAGCCGGAGGCCGCGGTAACGCAGCCTCCGGCTCTCCTTGTGCCGCCCTCACCACCACCTACGACAACCCCGGACCCGCAACCGCCATCACGCCGCGTCCATCAGTTGCGGGAACGTGTGAGCCAGCTGCAGGGCCACCAGCGTCACCACCTGGTTCTCGTTGACGGGCCGGCCTAGGAGGTCAGAGGCGCGTTTGACCCGGTACGCCACGGTGTTGGTGGCCAGATGCAGGGCCTGGGCGGCGGCGATCCGGCTGCTGCCGGCGAGCAGGAAATGCCGCAGGGTGTCACGGATGTCGGTCAGCTTCTGGTCCGGGCCCAGCAGCCCGGCGAGCTGCACCTGGACGAACCTGGCCGCGCCCTGCGGGTCGGCAATGAGCAGCGCCAGCATGCCGGCGTCGTCGTAGCCCCAGAACTGTTGCCGAGGCGCAAGCCGCGCCACCCGGGCAGCCTGCTGCGCCTCAAAGTGGCTTTCCCGCAGCCCCGCCAGCCCCGAGCCGGGACGTCCGGCCGCGAGCTGGATCCAGCCGGGGTGGGGCACTTCACGCAGCGCGCTCATCACCGAAGGACCCGGGCGGGTGTTGAACGCCCACCAGAACAGCGTGGTGCCCTGATGCTCGATGGTCAGGAAACCGGTTGCGCCCAGCGCCTGCACGGCATCCGTGCCGAAACGCTGGCGCGCGGCATCGCGGTCCGGGATATGGCCGCTCGTGGCGGGCCGGGCCACAGCGATCAGATGGTGCCCGCCCAGCCGGAGGCCCAGGACGCGTTCGGCGTCTTCGGCAGGTTCTTCGCCGTCGAGGATTGCCGTGAGCACCCTCAACCGTTCGGCGGGAAGCCTGCCATGCCACAGGGACAGCTCGTCCTCATAACCGCGCATAAGGTCGCTGACGTAGGAGTTCACGTAGGAAAAGAGGGCCGCGTTGAGCCCGCGCACTTCAGCGACCATGCGATCCGCAGGAACTTCCCGCTCGATGACGGCCAGCAGCGCATCCTGGACCCGGGTGTGGCAGGCCCAGACAGTCCGCAGCACACTGCCGATCGGGACGCCCTGACGCACGGACAACCGGACATTGTCCTGGGCACCACGAGGGGCGACAATGTCCGCAGCGGGAGTGCCGCGATGCAAGCCGATCAGGGTCGTGAGCAGGGACGCTTCACAGCCCTCCCGCTCGGTGCCGGTCATCATGCCGGGCGTCCCGGCCAGGCTGAAGTCTTCAGCGACCAGGCGGACTATGTCGGCGGCAGCCTCCGCCGCCCACGCCGTGGCAGGCGCGCCGATTTCCGCCTCGGCGCTGGCAATGATCTCCGGATCCGACGCCGGACCGCCGGCCGCGCCGGACGCCGTCGGGCGGAGACTGTCCATCCAGTTCATCACTGCTGTAAACCACCTTTGGTCTTGGCCCCGAGGGCCAGTATAGGTTCCTTTGCCTGTGCCTCCGGGCTGGCGGGCCTTTGCTCCCGGACGCCATAGGCATGCGCTTTTCTTGCACTCCGGCGCCAAGAACCAACGCTGTGTTCCACACCACACTTGAATCAACAGGTGTTCGGAGATGAACACCCCTCAAGCAACGGAGCGTGGCAGCACATGACAACCACCACTGAGCTCAACAACTCATCATCGGTCCTGACCGAGGCCATTGCGCGGATGACCGACGCACTCGGCGCCGACGCCGTCCTGCTGGAGGAGAGCCAGGTCAAGGATTTCCATGACCCCTATGAAGGCGACGACGCCCGGGACTACCAGCCTTCCTTCGTGGTCCAGCCCTCCTCCGTCGAGGAAATCCAGGCCGTGGTACGGATCGCCAACGAACTTCAGATCCAGCTCTGGACCTCCTCCACCGGACGCAACTACGGCTACGGCGGCTCGGCCCCGGTGGTCAACGGTTCCGTCGTCCTGAGCCTGCGCCGGATGAACAAGATCCTGGAAATCAACGAGGCCGCCGGCTATGCGCTGCTCGAGCCGGGCGTCAGCTTCTTCGACCTCTACAACGAGATCAAGGCCCGTGGGCTGAAGCTCTGGATTTCCGTCCCGGACCTCGGCTGGGGAAGCATCGTCGGCAACACCCTGGACCACGGCTACGGCTACACCGTCAACGGCGACCACGCCAGCGCCGTCTGCGGCATGGAAGTGGTCCTCGCCTCCGGTGAAGTGATTCGCACCGGCCTCGGCGCCATGAGCAACAGCCCGATGTGGCAGCGGCACAAGCGCGGCTTCGGGCCGTCCCTGGACAGCCTCTTCATGCAGTCCAACTTCGGCATCGTGTCCAAGATGGGCGTCTGGCTCATGCCTGAACCCGAGGTGTTCACCACGGGGGCGATCATCTGCCACAACGACGAGGACATCGCCCCGCTGATCGATGCGCTCCGCCCGCTCATGCTCGACGGCACCATCCAGGGCCTGCCGCTGATCACCAGTTCCCCGGAACCTGAGGACGGCCGTGCCAGCCCGATGCAGGACACTGCCGGCATGTCGAAGCTCGCGAAGCTGTCCGCGACGCTGCCGCCGGGACGCTGGCACGCCCGCATTGCCTTCTACGGCCACGAAGCCATAGTGGAGGCGCGGCGCCGCATTGTCACAGATGCGGTGGCCCACCTCCCCGGCGTCACCGTGGACCTAAGGGCCTACCGCGGCGACGTCAGCCCCGAAGAGGTCCACCCGCTGGACCTGGTCCCGGCCGGCATCCCCAACATGTTCCTGCTGGACATGATGAAGAAGCACATCGGCGAAAACGTGGGCCACATCGACTTCTCGCCGGCCATCCCGTTCGACGGCGAATCCGCCGCCAGGCACGAGCTGATGGTCCGCACCATCCTCGAGGAGGCCGGCCTGGTTGCCGGCTTCGGCTGGATCGCCAACACCCGCAGCCTCGTGGGCGCCTGCATGGTCTTCTTCGATGTGGACAACCCGGCCGAAGCGGCAGCCGCGCACGCCGCCGTCGAACTCATGTGTGAAAAGGCTGCCGAATGGGGCTGGAGCGAATACCGCGCCCACCCCTCGCTGATCGGGCACGTGGCCGAGAACTTCGACTTCAACGGCCACGCCCTGAACCGCCTCTACACCTCCATCAAAGATGCGCTGGACCCCGCCGGAACGCTCTCGCCGGGCAACCACGGCATCTGGCCCTCGTCGGCCAAGAACTCCTAGAACTCCAAGACCGAAAGGCATCACCATGTGGGAGACAGACAACAAGTTCCTCAACGGCCCCTTCACCCCCTGGCACGAGGAGACCGAAGCCTTCGACCTCCAGGTCATCGGCAAGATTCCCGATGACCTGGACGGAGCCTTGTTCCGCACCGGCTCCAACCCCAGGTTCAAGCCGCGCAACACCGACCGCTACCACTGGTTCGAAGGTGACGGCATGGTTTACGCAACGTATCTTCGCGACGGCAAGGCCGCCTACCGGAACAAATGGGTCATGACCGACGCGCTGAAGGTCGAGATGGAGGCGGGGGAGGCGGTCTACTCAGGGTTCGTCAACGGCGGCACGGTCCCGTCGCTGCCAGCCGGTGCCCCGCCCATGAAGAACGTTCCCAACACCAATGTCGGCGTCCTCGCCGACCGGCTGCTCGTGTTCTTCGAGGGCGGCCTGCCGCACCAGATGAATCCGCAGTCCCTGGAAACGTTCGGGACATATGACTTCAACGGCGATGTCCCGTTCACCTGCACGGCCCACTACAAGATCGACCCGGACACCGGGAACATGCTCTTCTACTCCTACATGGGGACCAACATCACCTGGTACGAGGCAGACCAGCACGGGAAGGTCCTCGACACTTTCGCCTTCAGCACCAGTGCCCCCTCAATGTTCCACGACTTTGCCGTGAGCAAGAACTACGCAATCTTCTTCGTCACCCCGGGGCTTTTCCTGGCACCCAATATCGGCCAGGGCAAGCCGGGCCTGGTGTGGGATCCTACGGCAACGAACGACGGCGTCGAGATCGTGACCATGCACCGGACCACCCACGAAGTGCGCACCTACCGGGTCGACGAGACGTTCTTCCCAACCCACTTCTTCAACGCCTACGAGCGAGGCAACGAAATCGTCATCGAGGCACCGCGCATCAAGGAACGCTTCGGCACCCCGGCGGACCGTATCACCCGCCCCGTTGACTCACACGAGTGGTTCATGAACGCGATCCCGTGGCGCTGGACCGTCAACACCGCCACCGGACAGGTCTCCAACCAGGCCACCAGCCACGTCGCGGGGGAGTTCCCGGCCATCAACCCGAACAAGGTCGGCCTGGAACACAAGTTCGGCTACTTCGCCACGACCCGCGGCCGGGATGCCGACACCATGAGCGACGGCCTGGCCAAAACCGACCTGGACAAGGAAACCGTCACCGTCATCGAGGGGCTGGAGGACCTGACCAACCCCTCCGAACCGATCTTCGTGCCGCGGACAGGAGCAGTGAACGAAGACGACGGCTACCTGCTCTCAATCTGGTGGAACCGTCAGACCGAGCTGAGCGAACTGTGCATCTATGACACCGCGGATTTCGGACGCACCCCGCTCGCACGGGTCAAGCTGCCCGGCCGGGTCCCCTTCGGCTTCCACGGCAGCTGGTCCGACCGCAGCCGGATCGAGGACTCGCTTAAGGTCCTCGCCGCCGAGCACGCCTGATCCGGCCCTCCCGCCCAGCTAAAGACCCACACACTTAGGAGTCACCACCATGACCGCTTCACTCACAGACACCACGACGGCGGTTGCCGGCACGGCAACGCCGGGCACCTTCGCCGGGAAGACCACGCAGCTGCAGTACATCGCCGGGGCATGGCGCGAAGGCCGCTCTGAAAAGGTCCTTACCGTCACCGATCCGTTCACGAACGAGCAGCTCACCACCATCCGGCAGGGCACAGTCCAGGACCTCGACGACGCCTACCGCGCCGCCGAGGACGCCCAGAAGGGTTGGGCCGCCCGGACCCCGGCCGCCCGCCAGCAGGTCATGCTTCGCGCCGCCGCCATCATCGAGGAACGCCGCGGCGAAATCATCGACTGGCTGGTCAAGGAATCCGGCAGCACCGTCATCAAGGCCAACGTGGAGGTGTCCGCCGCCGCCGGCATCACCCTGGAGTCCGCCTCCTTCCCGGGACGCGTCTTCGGCCGGATCGTCGAATCCAACACCCCGGGCAAGGAAAACCGCATCTACCGCCGCCCGCTCGGCGTCGTCGGCGTGATCAGCCCATGGAACTTTCCGCTGCACCTTTCCCAGCGCTCGGTGGCGCCGGCACTTGCCCTGGGCAACGCCGTCGTCATCAAACCGGCCAGCGATACCCCGGTGACCGGCGGGCTGATCCTGGCCCGCATCTTCGAGGAAGCCGGCCTCCCGGCAGGTGTTCTCAACGTGGTGGTCGGTGCCGGCTCCGAGATCGGCGACGACTTCGTCACGCACCCCGTCCCGGGCTTGATTTCCTTCACGGGGTCGACGCCGGTGGGCCAGAACGTGGGCCGGCTCGCCGTCGGCGGCGAATTCATCAAGCACGTCGCTCTTGAACTGGGCGGCAACAGCCCACTCGTTGTCCTCGGCGACGCCGACCTGGACGCCGCAGTGCAGTCCGCGGTGCTGGGCAAGTTCCTGCACCAGGGCCAGATCTGCATGGCCGTGAACCGGATCATCGTCGAAGCGCCGCTGTATGACGAGTTCGTGGAGCGCTTCGTCCAGGCCGCAGCATCCATTCCCGTGGGAGACCCCTCCAAACCGGAGACCGTCGTGGGCCCGCTCATCAACGACAGCCAGCTCGCCGGAATCCGCGAGAAGATCGCCCTGGCCAAGAGCGAAGGCGCCCGGGTTGTGCTGGAAGGCTCCATCGACGGTCGCGTGGTGTCCCCGTTCGTGTTCGCCGACGTCACCGCGGACATGGAGATCGCCCGCGAGGAAATCTTCGGGCCACTTGTCGGCATCATCCGCGCCGAGGACGAGGCCCATGCCCTGGAACTGGCCAACGCCAGCAACTTCGGGCTCAGCAGTTCCGTGTTCACCAAGGACACGGAACGCGGCGTCCGGTTCGGCCTCGGCATCAAGGCAGGCATGACCCACATCAACGACATGCCCGTCAACGATGAAGCGCACGTACCCTTCGGCGGGGAGCGCAACTCGGGCCTGGGCCGGTTCAACGGCGACTGGGCCATCGACGAGTTCACCACCGACCACTGGATCGGTATCAAACGCTAGAAGTGGCAGGGATGCGATGAAAGGCTTGTCCTTCCGGCGCCGGATGACCTCCGGCGCCGGAAGGACAAGCCTTTCTTGGCCCCGCCGTGGTCCGATCCAACATCAACACGAATGCCGGGACAGTCACTACACGTCAGTGGATCGAGGCCAGCAGGACGCCGACGCCGACGAAGAGCGCGCCGAATGTCCGGTTCAGGACCTTCTGCCCGCGGGCGTCGTGGGTGAAGCGCTGGAAGGATCTGGCCGCCGCCGCAAAGAAGAACCACATGACCAGGATGTCGATCACGATCACGGTGGCGGACAGGACGGCGTACTGCGGCAGCAGTGGCTGATCCGGCCGGATGAACTGGGGCATAAAGGCCAGGAAGAAGACGACGGCTTTGGGGTTGAGCAGGTTGACCCACAGGCCGCGGCGGAACATCGAGAACGCCGGTTCATTGCGCAGGGCGGCGGCCTTCCCCTGGTCCAGGTCCGGTCTGTGCAGGAACTGCCGGATGCCCAGATAGACCAGGTACGCGGCGCCGGCATAGCGGATCACGTTGAACGCCACCGGGGAGCTGGCCACGAGCACCCCGACGCCCAGGGCCACAATCAGGATGTGCACCACCAGCGCCGCCTGCTGGCCCAGGATGCCCCAGATGGAACGGCGGAATCCCGAGTTCAGCGAGTTGCTCATGGTGTTGATGGCGCCCGCGCCGGGCGTGAAGCTGATCAGGACGCCGGCGCCCGCGAGGGCCAGCCACAGGGAAGGTTGCACCCAGCCAGTTTAAGGCAGGTCACTTAGACGAGCGGCCACGGGTAACCCCTGCCGGTGCGGTCAACCGGCAGTACGCCCTCGTGCAGCAGGCGCTGCACCCGGCGCCGCAGGGCGGTGACCTCCGCGTCGTCGAGGAGTTCGGCCACGTCGGGAGGCACGGCCTCCGCGAGCGGGGTGATGTCCCCGAGCAGGGCATCGGGGATGGGGTCACCGGCGAAGTCCCAGATCACGGTGCGCAGTTTGTAGCCCGCCGAGAAGCACAGCCCATGGTCGATGCCCCACACCCGTCCGTCGTGGCCGCGCAGCACGTGCCCGCTCTTGCGGTCTGTGTTGTTGGCGATGCAATCGAACAGGGCAATCTCCGACAGGACACGGTGGGTCTCGGGGGCGTCCTCGAACAGAGTGAAGTAATGCTCCTGGAAGTCGCACTCGACGAACCACTGCAGCGAACCGATCCCCAAGGGCGCCTCCTCGCGGATCACCGTCGGCGGCACGAGTCCCCACCCCAGGGACTCGCTGAGCAGGTAGGCGGCGCGTTCCCGCCGGTAGAGCCCGGGCTCGAAATCGGACAGTGGCCGTTCCCCGGCCTCCGGCTTGTAGACCGCGTACGCGGAGTCGTCCGCGCAGGAGACCTGGACGAGGAACGTCTCGTTGCTGCTGCGCGGGATGCGGCCGAGCAGATCGACGCGGCCCTCGGTGAGCAGCGTCAGTTCCCGGCCGGACACCGTCGGTCCTTCTTCACGACGCCCTCAACCCGCTGAGTGGTTCCGACGTCGAATTCACCATCAGTACGGCGGGATCCTGGCCCTCCAAGAACGAGAGGACCGAGACCGAGCCCGGGCTGATGACGATCCGCTGGAAGAGGTCCAGAGGCGTGCCCAGGGCGTGGGCGACGGAGGCCTTGATCGGGTCGGCGTGCGAGAAGCACACAACGACGCCCCCCGCGTGGGCCGTGCACAGTAGCTCGAGCGATCCGACCATCCGCGCCTGCATCTGCGTGAAGCTCTCCCCGTTCGGGAAGCGGAAGGTCGACGGGCTGTGCTGGACGGTCTGCCACTGCGGCAGGACGGCCAGTTCGGCGATCGCGGCGCCGGTCCAGTCGCCAAAGTCGCATTCGAGCAGCCCGTCGTCGTGGTGCACTGCCATTCCCGTGCGGGCCGCCGTCGGCTCCGCCGTCTCGCAGGCGCGCTCCAGCGGTGAGGAATAGAGGGCGCTGACCGGCAGGCCCTCGAGCCGTTCCGCGACCCGTTCCGCCTGGGCCCGGCCGCGGTCGGACAGGTGCAGTCCGGGGGCGCGCCCCGGCAGCACCATGCCCGTGGTGGGCGTCTCGCCGTGGCGCA
Organism: Arthrobacter sp. PAMC25564; assembly: GCF_004798705.1. Lineage (NCBI taxonomy): Bacteria > Bacillati > Actinomycetota > Actinomycetes > Micrococcales > Micrococcaceae > Arthrobacter > Arthrobacter sp. PAMC25564. The sequence goes on from NZ_CP039290.1 coordinate 1,055,817, forward strand.
CCAGAAGCAGGAGCGTGCCCTGCCGCTCGAGTGAGGGCCCGGAAGATGCTTCCGGCGCTGGTGATGCAGTCATCAGCATTCAGCCTAAGCCGCACGGCAACGCAAAGCTCAGGAATCTCAAGAAATCCCTCGATTCCCCGCCCGGTCGAGGTCTACGGTGGAGGAGTGAGTAATCGCCCCGATATCTTCACTGTTGGTGAACTGCGTGCCTCCGGCCACGTTCACAAGGACCTGCGCCGCGAAATCCGCGACAACCTGCTCGCCGCGCTCGCCGCCGGCCGCGACCCCTGGCCCGGAATGTTCGGCTTCAGCCGGACCGTGCTGCCCCAGCTCGAGCGCGCCCTGCTCGCCGGCCACGACGTCGTCCTGCTTGGCGAACGCGGTCAGGGCAAGACCCGGCTCCTCCGGACCCTCGCCGGGCTGCTGGACGAGTGGTCGCCGGTGATCGAGGACTCGGAACTGAACGAACACCCGTACGAACCCATCACCGAGCACTCCCGCGCCCGCGCCCTCACCGAGGGGGACCGGCTCCGGGTGGCGTGGCGCCACCGCTCGGAACGGTACGTAGAGAAGCTCGCGACGCCGGACACCTCCGTCGCAGACCTGATCGGCGACGTCGACCCGATGCGCGTGGCCGAGGGCCGCCGCCTCGGGGACCCGGAAACCATCCACTACGGCCTGGTCCCGCGCTCCAACCGCGGAATCATCGCCATCAACGAGCTGCCCGACCTCGCCGAGCGGATCCAGGTCTCGATGCTCAACGTGATGGAGGAACGCGACATCCAGATCCGCGGCTACGTGCTGCGGCTGCCGTTGGACGTTTTGGTCGTCGCGTCCGCCAACCCGGAGGACTACACCAACCGCGGCCGGATCATCACGCCGCTGCGGGACCGCTTCGGCGCCGAGATCCGCACCCACTACCCGATCGAGCTCGACGACGAGGTGGCCGTCATCCGGCAGGAGGGGCACCTGGTGGCCGGCGTTCCGCCCGTCATCCTCGAAATCCTGGCCCGCTACACCCGGGCCTTGCGGCAGTCCCCGGCCATCAACCAGACCTCCGGGGTGTCCGCGCGGTTCGCCATCGCCGGCGCCGAAACCGTCGCCGCGGCCGCCCTGCGCCGGGCCAGCGTGCGCGGCGAGGACGAGGCCGTCGCCCGGATCATCGACCTGGATGCCGCGGTGGAAGTCCTGGCCGGGAAGATCGAGTTCGAGTCCGGGGAGGAAGGGCGGGAACAGGACATTCTCGACCACCTCCTGCGCATGGCCACCGCAGAAGCCGTGCGGGCGCACTTCCACGGCATCGACATGGGTGAACTCGTTGCCGCGCTGGACGGCCACACCACCGTGACCACCGGGGAACTGGTCACCGCGCGGGAGTTCCTGCAGAACCTCCCGCCCCTCAACGGATCGCGCCTCTACGACGAAATCAGTGAGCGCCTGGGCGCGGAAAACGACGGGCAGCGCGCCGCCGCCGTCGAACTGGCACTGGAGGGTCTCTACCTCGCCCGGCGGATTTCCAAGGAGTCCGACGACGAGGCGACGATCTACGGCTAGGCAGCTTTACGGCTAAGGAGGCCTCATGACCGCTCACAACCGGTCCCGGTACAGCCGGTACACGGGAGGACCGGATCCGCTCGCTCCGCCGGTGGACCTGGCGGAGGCCCTTGACGCGATTGCCGAGGACGTCATGGCCGGCTACTCGCCACGGCACGCCCTCCAGGAGTACCTGCGGCGCGGCGGCCGCAGCCGGGAAGGGCTCGACGACCTCGCCGGCCGCGTCCAGCAGCGGCGGCGCGAACTGCTGGGCCGCCACCGGCTGGACGGCACCCTCAACGAGGTCCGCAAGCTGCTCGACACCGCGGTGCTGGAGGAGCGCAAGCAGTTGGCCCGCGACGCCATGATGGACAACACCGACCGCGCCTTCCGGGAGATGCAACTGCAGAACCTGCCCCAGTCCACGGCGGCGGCGGTTAACGAACTCGCCTCCTATGACTGGCAGTCGAGCACCGCCCGGGAGGCCTACGAGCGGATCAAGGATCTGCTGGGCCGGGAAGTCCTGGACCAGCGGTTCGCCGGAATGAAGCAGGCGCTCGAGGGCGCCACCGATGAAGACCGCGCTGCCGTCAGCGAGATGCTGCAGGACCTCAACGGGCTGCTCGACAAACACCGCCGCGGCGAGGACACCGACGCGGACTTCCAGGATTTCATGGCCAAACACGGCCCGTTCTTCCCGGAGAACCCGCAATCTGTCGAGGAGCTGGTGGACGCGCTCGCCCGGCGCGCGGCCGCAGCCCAGCGGCTCCTGCAATCCATGTCCGCCGAGCAGCGCGAGGAGCTGATGCGGCTCTCAGCCCAGGCGTTCGGCTCACCCGAGCTTATGGCACAGCTGGGCCAACTCGACGCCAACTTGCAGGCACTGCGTCCCGGCGAGGACTGGGCCGGCTCCGAACGCTTCGAGGGTGAGGAAGGGCTCGGACTCGGCGACGGCACCGGCGTGCTGCAGGACATCGCCGAACTGGATGAGCTGGCCGGGCAGCTCTCCCAGGACTACAACGGGTCCCGCTTGGACGACCTGGACCTGGACGCGCTCGCGCGCCAGCTGGGGCAGGGTGCCGCCGTGACGGCCCGCACCCTCGCGGAGATCGAGCGGGCCATGCAGGACGGCGGCTTCCTCCAGCGCGGGACCGACGGCGACCTCCGCCTGTCCCCGCAGGCCATGCGGCGGCTCGGCAGGTCGCTGTTGCGGGATACCGCTAAGCAGCTCTCCGGCCGGCAGGGGCGCCGGGACACACGCGTCGCCGGGGCGGCAGGGGAACAGACCGGCTCCAGCCGCCCCTGGGAGTTCGGGGACGCCGAACCGTGGGACGTCACCCGCACCATCACCAATGCGATCCGCCGCACGATCGCCGACGGCGGCGACCCCCGAAGCGGGCTGCGACTGGCCATGGATGACATCGAGGTGACGGAGACGGAGGCCCGGACGCAGGCCGCCGTCGTGCTGCTGGTCGATGTGTCGTTCTCGATGGCCGCCGAGGGGCGGTGGGTGCCGATGAAACGCACCGCGCTCGCCTTACACCACCTCGTCTCAACCCGTTTCCGTGGAGACCGTCTGCAGCTGATCACGTTCGGCCGCTACGCGCAGTCCATGGACATCGGCGAGCTCACGGCCCTGCCTGCACGGCAGGAGCAGGGGACCAACCTGCATCACGGCTTGCTGCTGGCCAACCGTTTCTTCCGCCAGCACCCGTCGATGCAGCCCGTCCTGCTCGTGGTGACGGATGGCGAACCGACCGCCCACCTGTTGCCGGAGGGCGAGTCATGGTTCTCCTGGCCGCCGGACCCGGAGACCATCCGTGTCACGGTCGCCGAGCTCGACCGCCTTGGGCGCACCGGCACGCAAGCCACGTTCTTCCGGCTCGGCGGCGACCCGGGCCTCGAGCAGTTCGTCCAGCGCATGGTCCGCCGTATCGGGGGCCGGGTCGTCGCGCCCGAGGCCGGGGACCTCGGCGCTGCCGTTGTGGGGGAGTATCTCCGCGCTCATTTTCGTGGCCAGCCCTATGACGACGCCGACTGGGCGTCCTAGACGGCGGGAATTTCCCGGGAACCAGGCGCCTGCGTCAGCTGGCGCGGAGCCCATAGCTGAGAACCATGTTCCCCTTGCTGGTCTGTTGCGATTCCAGCAGCTCCAGCCGGGTCAACGGATCGCCGTCGGCGAAGAGCCGCCGGCCTTTTCCCGCAATGACGGGATGGACCATCAGCGTCAGCGAGTCGAGCAACCCCGCGAACAGCAGTTGGCGGACCAGGGAGATGCTGGCAAAAACACCGATCTCGCCGCCGTGGCCGTTCTTGAGGTCGGCCACGAACTCCTCCAACGGGCCCTCGATAAGGCGGGAGTTCTGCCACTCGAGACCGCCCGAGAGCGTTCTGGAGGCGACGAACTTCGGCAGCGGATTGATGAAGTCGCCGAAAGGATCTCCGCCGGCTGCCTGAGGCCAGTAGCCTGCCCACTCCTGGTAGCCGACCCGGCCCAGAACCGCCGTGTCCACGCGGCCGATCATCTGTCCCATCCCGGCACCCAGCTCGTCGTCGAAGCTGTCGAACTGCCAAAGGTTGGGGGACTCAACCACGCCGTCCACGGAGCAGAAGAGGCCGGCGGTCAGTTTTCGCATTGTTGTTCTCCTCACAGGGGTTTCCTTGCACCCTATCGACAGAACGGAAAGCAAGGAATAACCGGGGTGGAAACTGGCCAGGCCCGGCAGGCGGCGTGCTGCCGCCTGCCGGGTCATGGCCGGGTTGCCTCCTTTGTTAGCTCCCGGTGCCGGACCCGCTGGCACCCGGGCGGCCCATTCCGCCGTCCGGGCCGCCTTAGCGATGTCGGTGCCCATGCAACGGCCGGCGCCGGTGATGAACCAGACCTTCTTGGCGGTGACGTTGTCCTTTTGCCCTGTCATGTATTCCTGTTCAGTCATGTGATGGTTCTGTCTTTCCTGGGTTGGGCGGTCCGGGCTGCGCGGGGGAGCGCAAGTCAGGGACGGTGGATCCGACGGCAGGACGGCCCGTGGTGGTTGTTTCGGGAGGCGATGCCGCCCAGCTGGCGAGGAACGCCAGCGCATTTTCGGATGGGGAGCCGGGCGCAGCCGTGAAGGTGAACAGGGTCTGGCCCTCATCGCCGGGAAGGTCCAGTGTCTCGTACTGCAGGGACAAATCCCCGGCGACCGGATGGTGGAATCGCTTGGTCCCCGTGGTGTGGATCCGCACGTCGTGCCCCGCCCGCAAAGCGGCGAACAGTCCACTGCGCGTGGCCAGCTCCCCGACCAGCTCGTTCAGCGCGCTGTCGTACGGGTTCCGCCCCGATTCCGAGCGCAGCATCGCCACCGTGGCCGCAGCGATCGCCCGCCAATCGGGGTAGAAGTCACCTGCGCCCGGGTCCAGGAAGAGGTAGCGGGCCTGGTTCGGCAACCGGCCCGGAGCCCGCGGCCCTGGCTGCGCGGCGGAGTTGAACACCCCCGCGTACAGCGCACGGCCCAGCAGGTTGGCGGCCAGCACGTCCGAACGGCCGTTCTGCACCAGTGCCACCACTCCGGTCATGCCATCCAGGAGACGCAGCACCCCGGGACGGACCCGCTGCTGCGGTGGCCGGCCGGGCGCCCGCTGCGCCGGAGTGTTGGCCGTCCGCGCCAGATCCATCAGGTGCGCACGCTCGGCCTCGTCCAGCTGAAGGGCCGAGGCCACAGCCTCGAGCACCCCGTCTGAGACGCCGCGAATGCTGCCGCGCTCCAGCCGCGTGTAGTAGTCCGTGCTCACCCCGGCGAGCTGCGCCACTTCCTCACGGCGCAGATCCCCGTAGCTGGGGAGCCCGGCCTGCTCCGGGTTGATCTTCGCGCGACGGGTGATCAGGAACTCACGGATGTCCTCTTTCTTGTCCACATCTCCCACGCTACGCAGCCCGGGCGGCCGGTGGCAGTGTCTGTCAGACACCCCCGGGCCAGTCTGAGGCAGCAGGAGCCAGTCGCCACGTGGAGCCCTCAAGATCGAACGCCGTTGTCCTGCCGCACGCGTTCAGCCACACTTGCCCAGGCTCGAATGAGACCAGTGGAACATGGTCCTTGGAAGGTCCTCATGGCTCGGATACTGGTCAAAGTACGAGCGCGCGCGGGCTGACCTATAACCCGTCTCATCGATGGCAAAGTGGCCGATCAGCTGCATGCCCCGGTCGGCCGCCTTCGAAGCCAATATGCGCGCCTCGTCCATGATGGGTTCCGAGAAATCGTATTCGCTAAATCTGCCAGGGTGGGCGATGGCAAAGTACCTGGTGTATTCAGGATCCAGCGCCACCAGGACAGCATCGAGGAAAGGCGCCAGTGAGCCGGAAAAATCCTCGGCAATGACGTCAACGCTGTCCAGCCGCATTTCTGCGTCGACGCATATCAGCACAAGGTTTGGCACGAGTTTGCCGTCCTGGACGATGAACGGGCGGGCAAGAATTTCGAAGTCGAATCCAGCTTGAATGATCATGTATCGACGCTACAAACCAAGGCCTACACGGACCAGAGCCCGCCCAAGCTATGTGGAAAACGTCCGTGGCAAAGTTAAACCACGCGGCATCCCCACGGGCTCACGCCCGGGCGATGACCTCTCCGTTGGGGATCAGGAACCAGCCGTCGTCGGTGGAGCCCCAGCGGTGCCAGCCGGCGGAAATCCGCGCCAGGTCGGCGGCGTTGGCGAAGCCGTATTCGAGGGCCTGGTCCGCGAAGGCCGAGTGCAGCACGCGTTCGCCCCACACCCGTGCCTGCCAGCGGCGCTGCTGGCCGGTGGCGTAGAGCCAGTTGCTGCTGGAGGGTGCGACGTCGGTGAACCCGGCGGACTGGGCCCAGGACACCAGACGGCGGCCGGCGTCGGGTTCGGCCCCGTTGCGGCGGGCGATCCGCTGGTAGAGCTCCATCCATTCATCCAGCTCGGGGACGGCGGGGTACCAGCTCATGCCGTGGAAATCGGCGTCGCGAACCGCCACGATCCCGCCGGGCTTGGCGACCCGGCGCATTTCCCGCAGGGCAGCCACGGGATCCGTCAGGTGTTGCAGCACCTGGTGGGCGTGCACGACGTCGAAGCTCTCGTCCTCGAAACCCAGGTCGTAGATGTTGCCGGCGACGAAATCGGCGTTGCCCACCCCGCGCTCTGCCGCCAGCGCGGTAGCCTGGGCGATCACCTCGGGCGAGCGGTCCAGTCCGGTGACCTTCCCGGGGGCAACGAGTTGGGCGAAATCGCAGGTGATGCTGCCCGGCCCGCAGCCGACGTCGAGCACCGAAACCCCGGGTAAAAGGTGCGGGATGACAAAGGCCGCGGAGTTCTCTGCCGTGCGCGAGGCGTGGGCGCGGACCACCGACTCGTGGTGGCCGTGGGTGTAGACATCTTCGGGCTGCTGGTCACTCATAATGGAACGCTACCCCTCCGCCCCGGAAAATCGTCGAACCAACCCAACCAGCTGGCAGTTGTTGCCGTTTTGAGGCGCGAGAACGGCAACAACTGCGAGTCACTTGGGCAGCCGGCCCCCGGTTCCGGGCTGGGCCTGCGCTGCTTCCTGCGCTGCCCGGATGGTGGCCTCGATCATGGAGTTCATGAACCGGGTGACGATCTCCTGTTCCTCGGGCGTGAATTCAGCCATCGCCGCGCCCATATGGCGTGCGAGCGGGAGGAACATGGCGCCGCCGTCGCGGTAGGCCTTGGGAGTCATCCGCAGCTGGACCTGCCGGCGGTCCGGGCCCTCCCGCTCCCGGACCACATGGCCGGAACCGTGGAGTCGGTCTATCAGTGCCGTGGTGGCGGGGGAACTGAGATTCAGTTCCTTCCTCAGCACTCCGGGCGTCACGGTCTCGCCCCTCGCGGCGTGCCGCATGATGACGGCCAGGGCGTTGAGGTCGGTGCGGTGCATGTCATTGCGTCCGCCGGCGGAATCCACATACCGGTTGGCCTCGAGCGTGAAATCCTGAAGGATCCGGATCAGGGGCGGCGGCCCTGCGGATTCAGGGCGTCCCGGTGTTTCAGCTGACACGGTATACGTCCCTCCTCCCTTGCCCTCGTCGTGGCGGCGCCTCGACTGGCGCCTCCCGGAGTTTACTGCAGCGGCCGGGACCGCCGCTGGGCAGCCAGCGCCGCAGGACCTCCGGTCAATGCTCACCCTGAGGTTTATCCCTGAATCTCTAGCTGGAAATTTTATCTTTGAATTGTATCTCTACAGTGGAGATAGTCTATGATGGACTCAATTCTACTCCTCCGAGGCACCCACCAGAAGGACCCATGAATAAGCCCCCACAACCCAGTGCCCGCGTTCCCTTCTGGCTGCGCTGGCTGGTCCCGGTCCTGCTCGTCATCACCTGGCTGGCTATTGCAGGCATCGGCGGACCAACCTTTGGCCGGCTGGGCGAGGTCTCCTCCAACGACCAGGCGTCCTTCCTGTCGGCGGGAGCCGAGGCCACCGCGGCCCAGGATTGGCAGGCCAAGTTCCGCGACTCCAAGGAGATCCCCGCCGTCATCGTGATCGAAGGCAATTCCGCCTTCACCCCGGGGCAGTTCGGCCAGGCCGCCGCGCTCAAGGGCAAGCTGGAAGCCCTGAAGGTCGGCACCACCGTCATCGGCCCCATCCCGTCAGCGGATGCCAAAGCCGTGCAGTTTGTGGTCCCGATCGATTCTTCGCGCGCAGTGAAAGACATCATCAAAGAACTTCGCGCAGAGGTGGCATCGTCCGCTCCGGAGGGCATGAAGACCTTCGTGACCGGCCCCGCCGGGCTGACGGCGGACCTCGTGAGCGCCTTCGCCGGTATTGACGGCATCCTGCTGCTCGTGGCGCTGGGCGCGGTGTTCCTGATCCTGCTGATCGTCTACCGCTCGCTGCTGCTGCCCCTCGCGGTGCTGTTCACCTCCGTCTTCGCCCTCTGCACCGCCATCCTGCTGGTCTTCGGCATGGCCAAGCTCGGCTGGATCCAGCTCAACGGCCAAAGCCAGGGCATCCTGTCTATCCTGGTGATCGGTGCCGCCACCGACTACGCCCTGCTCTACGTGGCCCGGTTCCGCGAAGCCCTGACGCACACCACCAACCGCACGGCCGCCGCCCTGACCGCCTGGAAAGCCTCCTTCGAGCCGATCCTGGCCTCCGGCGCCACCGTCATCATCGCCTTGTTGTGCCTGCTGTTTTCAGACCTCAACTCGAACAAGGCCCTCGGCCCCGTGGCCGCCGCAGGCATCCTCTGCTCCCTCTTTGCGGCGCTGACCCTGCTGCCGGCGCTGATGGCCCTGCTGGGCCGGGCCGCCTTCTGGCCGTTCCGTCCCAAGCTGCTCCCGGCGGGGGAACGCGAGGCTGAGCTGGTCACCGGGCTGGAAGGCCAGAAGGGTTTGTGGCGCGCCACCGGAACCCTGGTGTCCCGCCGGCCCCGGACGGTCTGGATCGCCTCCGTACTGCTGCTCCTGGTGGCCTCGGCCGGAATCCTGCAGCTCAAGGCCAACGGCGTCGCGCAGACCGACGTCATCCTGACCGCGTCCAACGCTGTCGACGGCCAGGACGCCCTGGCCCGGCACTTCGACGCCGGCTCCGGCAGCCCCGCCGTGATTGTCGCCGACAAGGCGAAAGCCGCGCAGGTGCTGGAGAAGGTCAAGGCGAGCGACGGCGTCGGCGACGCCTACCTGCTGGCCGAGGGCAGCGTGCCGATCATCACCGGCGCGCCTGGCGCCCCTGCTGCTCCGGCGGTGCGGGACGGAAAGGTACTGATCAACGCGACGCTGGACTTCGCCGCGGACTCGAACGAGGCGGAAAACGTCGTGGTGGAGCTCCGCAACACCGTCAAGACGGTGGACCCCGGGGCGCTGGTCGGCGGCGTGACCGCCACGGCCCTGGACACAAACACCACGGCCCAGCGTGACCTGGTCACCATCATCCCGGTGGTCCTGGCCGTCATCCTCGTCATCCTCATGCTGCTGCTGCGCTCTGTGCTGGCGCCGGTCCTGCTGGTCGCTTCCGTGGTCCTGTCCTACGGTGCCGCGATGGGCGTCTCCGCCGTCGTGTTCAACCACATCTTCGGGTTCCCGGGAGCCGATGCCACCGTGCCCCTCTTCGGCTTCGTCTTCCTCGTGGCACTGGGGGTGGACTACAACATCTTCCTGATGAGCCGCGTCCGCGAGGAATCCCTCAGGCACGGCACCAGGCCCGGCATCCTGCGGGGCCTGGGCGTGACGGGCGGTGTGATCACCTCGGCCGGTGTGGTGCTGGCCGCCACCTTCGCGGCGCTGGGCGTTATCCCCATCATGTTCCTGGTGCAGCTGGCCTTCATCGTTGCCTTCGGTGTGCTGCTGGACACGGTGCTGGTCCGCTCGCTGCTGGTCCCCGCCCTGGCCTACGACCTCGGTCCGCGGATCTGGTGGCCGGGCAAGCTGGGCCGCCCCGGGACGGATGCCGCCGTGCCCGGCCTGCCGGCGGCCCCGGAGCCGGAATCCGCGGAGGCAGGAATCCGGTAGCCGGAAACCCGCTCGCCCGAACCCATGACCGCAGCCGCCGTCACCGTTCCTGGTCCCTCCACCAGGCAACGGTGGCGGCGGCTGCTTCCTTAAGCGGCGTCGGGTGCAGGCCCAGGGCCGCCTCGCTGGCGCGCGAGTCCATCACGAAAGGATGCTCGAACTGGTACAGGGTTTCGGCCAGTTCCCGTGTACCGGGGGAGAACATGCCCATCGTCCGCAGCACCCAGCCGGGGACGGCGGCCACCCGCGCTGTCCGGACCCCGGCAGCGGCGGCGAACGCTTCGGCGATTTCACGCTGCGCGACGGCCGGCCCGGTCGGCGTATGCCAGACCCGGTTCCACAGCGCAGGATCCTGAGCGGCCCTGATCATGGCGGCGGCCAGATCGGGCACATAGGTGAACGAGTGCGGCAGCCCCGCGTTGCCGACCACCATCACGGATTTGCCCGCCAGCACCGGCTTGACCATACGCTCGCCGGCGTGCGCGCCACGGACTCCGGGGCCGAAGAAATCGCCCGCCACCATGCTCACGGTATCCGTTGCCGACGCCGCCCGGGCCTTCAGCAGCGACGTGCGGATACCCCGCTTGCCACCCTGCGCCTCCCGCGGGCCCTCCTCCGTCATCGGCCGTTCCGGCTTGCTGTAGGAGTACAGGCTTTCCGGAAAGACGACGACGGCGCCGGCCCCGGCCGCCGCTGCCAGCACCGTCTGCTCGGCCGCAGGCAGTTCCTCCGCCCAGGCCCTGGCGCTGTACTGCGAACCGTGGATGCAGTGGAATACGGCCAGGGCACCGGCGAAGGCGTCCCCGAGCCGGTCGGCGTCCGAGACGTCCACCGCCCTCTTCTCGACGAGGGGGTGGTCCGGGCCGCTTCCGGACCGGGTGAGCACCCGCACCCGGTGGCCGGCTGCGGCGAGCTGTCCGGCAACGGTCCAGCCGACCGGGCCGGCGCCGGTGACGACATACAACGCAGGCGCCCCAGGCGCTGGTATTTCTGACTCGGACACGGGGTCTTCCTTTCAATTGCGAGAGCATTGCTCTCACAACAAGAATGGAGCGCGTCCGCGGCGAAGTCAAGAGCGGTGCTCACATTTGTTGACACTGCTCTGCTTTATGGAATGCTGGAGCCATGCCGCAGACCGCCCGTGCCCTGTCCGTGAAGCCGCCCACGCCCCGCGAGCGTGCCCGGGCCCGGACCATCGAAGACATTGTGCGCCTTGGCCGGGAGCATCTGGCGCTGCACGGGGCTGCCGCGCTGTCCCTCCGCGCCGTGGCCCGGGACCTCGGCGTCGTCTCCTCGGCGGTCTACCGGTACGTGGAGAGCCGGGAGGAGCTGCTGACCCTGCTGCTCATCGATGCCTACGGCGAGCTGGGTGATGAAGTGGACGCTGCCCTCGGCGCTGTACCGGAAGGGGACTTCGTTGGCCGGTTCCAGGCGCTTGGTGTGGCGGTCCGCAGCTGGGCACTGCGCGAGCCTGCCCGCTACGCCCTCCTGTTCGGCAGCCCGGTTCCCGGCTACCAGGCGCCGCCCGGGCGGACCACCGCACCCGGTACCAGGGTGATCTACGCACTGATGGCGATCCTCGATGGCGCCTACCGGGCCGGCCGGCTGACCGCCGAAGGCCGCCCCGCCGACGTCGCGCCTTCCTTGGTGGTGGACCTGGCCAGGATCCGCAGCGAACTCGGGCTTGCCGTCCCGGATGGCCTGCTGGCGCGGGGCGCGCTGGTGTGGACTTCGCTGTTTGGCGCCATCAGCTTCGAGGTCTTTGGTCAGTATGGGGCGGACACGTTCGCCGCCCGCGACGAGCTCTTCGCCCACCATCTGGCCGTGCTCGCGGAGGTGGCCGGGCTTCGCGGCGGGGCCGGCCGGGCGGGCGGGGTTTTCTGTTCCCCTGTTGCCCCCGGACGGCGCTCGATAGACTGCCACTGCGCCCGCACGGGCGTGTCCGATGCTTCCAGAAAGGGCCCGTCCATGTCTGAAGAGAGCATGTCTGAAAAGAGCGAGTTTGACCGTGCCGAAGCGGAAAAGCTGCAGGGCGGCACGCCGGCCCCGGCCCCGGCCGCCGACGAGGACGTGGCCGAAGCCGGTGCCGCGGAAGGCCAGTATGTCGAGGGCGACTATGGCACGGCGGGGGTGGCCGGCGAGAATCCGCCCACGGCGGAAGAGGGAGAATACCCCACCGGTGACTACGGCACGGCGGGAGTGGCCGGAGCCGCCTCCGTCGGCGCCGAAGAAGGCGCCTACCCGGAAGGCGACTACGGCACGGGCGGCGCCGTCGGCGAGCCTGCCGGCTCCGTCGACGAGGGCGAATATCCCGAGGGTGACTACGGCACCGGCGGCGCTGTCGGCACCCAGTGGGCAGACCAGCGGGCGGACCAGCGCCGCGGCGACAATACGGAACCCGACGACATCTAGCCAGGCAGGCCGACTTCGCGCAGGGCGAAACCGGCCGTACCGCCGGTCCGCAACCGCCGGATTTCCCGGGAAATCCGGCGGTTGACGCGCGTCTCCCGTCTGCTCCGAATTCAAAGTTGAGTCATATCGGCTCAACTTTGGATTGACTTTCATCGGGCCTTGAGTAAAGTTGAGTGTAGATCGCTCAATAACGGTCGGGCCTGCCGGGTCCGCAGCCAATCCCAGCTGGTTTGCCAGAAAAGAAGGAAGCAACATATGTCACGTGCAGTAGGTATTGACCTCGGAACCACCAACTCCGTCGTCTCCGTTCTCGAAGGTGGCGAGCCCACCGTCATTGCCAATGCTGAGGGTGGCCGCACCACGCCGTCGGTCGTTGCATTCTCCAAGTCCGGCGAAGTCCTGGTCGGCGAGATCGCCAAGCGCCAGGCCGTCAACAACATTGACCGCACCATCGCTTCCGTCAAGCGCCACATGGGCACCGACTGGACCGTCGCCATCGACGACAAGAAGTACACGGCGCAGGAAATCTCCGCCCGTATCCTGATGAAGCTGAAGAACGACGCCGAGTCCTACCTGGGTGAAAAGGTCACGGACGCCGTGATCACCGTCCCCGCGTACTTCAACGACGCCCAGCGCCAGGCCACCAAGGAGGCCGGCGAAATCGCAGGCCTGAAGGTGCTGCGCATCGTCAACGAGCCCACCGCGGCCGCCCTGGCCTACGGCCTGGACAAGGGCAAGGAAGACGAGCTCATCCTCGTGTTCGACCTCGGCGGCGGAACCTTCGACGTTTCCCTCCTTGAGGTGGGCAAGGATGAAGACAACTTCTCCACCATCCAGGTGCGCTCCACCGCGGGTGACAACCACCTCGGCGGCGACGACTGGGACCAGCGCGTCGTGGACTACCTGCTGAACCAGCTCAAGGTCAAGGGCATCGACCTGTCCAAGGACAAGATCGCCCTGCAGCGCCTGCGTGAAGCCTCCGAGCAGGCCAAGAAGGAACTCTCCTCCTCCTCCAGCACCAACGTCTCGCTCCAGTACCTCTCCGTCACCCCCGACGGCCCGGTCCACCTGGATGAGCAGCTCACCCGCGCCAAGTTCCAGGACCTCACCAAGGATCTGCTGGACCGCACCAAGAAGCCGTTCCAGGACGTCATCAAGGAAGCCGGCATCAAGCTCTCCGAGATCGACCACATCGTGCTCGTCGGCGGCTCCACCCGCATGCCGGCAGTCTACGACCTGGTCAAGGAGCTCGCCGGCGGCAAGGAGCCCAACAAGGGCGTCAACCCGGACGAGGTCGTCGCCGTCGGCGCCGCACTGCAGGCCGGCGTCCTGAAGGGCGAGCGCAAGGACGTGCTGCTGATCGACGTCACCCCGCTGTCCCTGGGCATCGAAACCAAGGGCGGTGTCATGACGCACCTGATCGAGCGCAACACGGCCATCCCCACCAAGCGGTCCGAGACGTTCACCACGGCTGACGACAACCAGCCGTCCGTGGCCATCCAGGTCTTCCAGGGCGAGCGTGAGTTCACCCGCGACAACAAGCCGCTGGGCACCTTCGAACTGACCGGCATCGCTCCGGCACCGCGCGGCGTCCCGCAGGTCGAGGTCACCTTCGACATCGACGCCAACGGCATCGTGCACGTCTCCGCGAAGGACAAGGGCACCGGCAAGGAACAGTCCATGACCATCACCGGTGGCACCGCCCTCTCCAAGGAAGACATCGACCGCATGGTCCGTGACGCCGAGGAGCACGCCGCGGAGGACAAGGCCCGCCGCGAGGCAACCGACACCCGCAACACCGCCGAGCAGCTCGCCTACTCGGTGGACAAGCTGATCGCCGACAACGCCGACAAGCTGCCGGAAGAGGTCAAGACGGAGGTCAAGGCCGACGTCGACGCCCTCAAGGCCGCGCTCGAAGGCACGGATGACGCCGTCGTGAAGACCGCGTTTGAGAAGCTGCAGGCTTCCCAGACCAAGCTCGGCGAGGCCATCTACGCCCAGGCAGGTTCCCCGGACGGCGCCGCCGGCGCCCAGGGTGCCCCCGCCGGCGAGAAGGCCGCCGGATCCGACGAGGACATCGTCGACGCCGAAATCGTTGACGAAGACGAGAAGAAGTAACCATGCCGCATCACGGCAACGAAGAAGAGCACGATTCTTCCGCGAACCGGCGCGACAACGAGCCCGAGAAGCCGGTCATCCACGACAACCGCAAGGTTGACCCGAAGACCGGTCAGGCCCGGCACCCGGACCAGGAGCAGCACACCGGTTCCGGGGACGCGCTGTCCCAGGCGGCGGACATCCTCAACAGTGTTGAGGTTCCTGCCGCGGAATCCGTCGCCCAGGGCGCGGGCGCAGCCGAAGCGGAGGAGTTGAAGGACGATCTCCGCCGGCTCCAGGCCGAATACGTCAACTACCGCAAGCGCGTCGAACGCGACCGTGCCGTTGCAGGGGAGATGGCCGTCATCGGCGTCCTGAACTCGCTGCTGCCGGTACTGGACGACGTCGACGCCGCACGCCAGCACGGTGACCTCGCGGACGGCCCGTTCGCCGCGATCGCCGCCAAGCTGGAGAACGCGCTGAAGACGTACGGCCTGGCGCGCATCGATGAGACCGGCGTGGAGTTCGATCCCACGGTCCACGAGGCCCTCATCCAGCAGCCCGGCCCGGACGTCGAGATCGACACCGTCAGCCAGGTCCTGCGCGCGGGCTACAAGACCGGCGACAGGGTGCTCCGCGCGGCCCAGGTGATCGTGGCCGTACCGGCTTAGTCAGCACACGCCGGACGGATGAGGGGGCCCCGCCCCTACGCGTGGCGGCTAAGTCCTGCGGACTTAGCCGCCACGCTCCGGTAGGCCCGATGCCACTCCCGGGCCCCCTCATCCGTCCGGCGGCGTCGGGGTAATCTCGCCTTAACGCTTTTTGTTCTTTTGAAAGGAAACGCCATTGGCTAGCCAGGACTGGGTGGACAAGGACTTCTACAAGATCCTGGGTGTCGCCAAGGACGCTTCCGACGCCGACATCAAGAAGGCCTACCGGAAGCTCGCTCGGCAGCACCACCCGGACACCAACGCGGGGAACGCTGCATCGGAGCGGAAGTTCAAGGACATCTCCGAGGCGTACTCGGTGCTGTCCGACGCCGATGAGCGCCAGCAGTACGATGCCATCCGGGCCATGGGCGGCGGCGCACGGTTTGCCCCGGGCGGCGCGGGCGGCGGTGCGGGCGGCGGCGCCGGTTTCGAGGATCTCTTCGGCGGCCTGTTCACGGGCAACGCCGGCCGTCACTCCGGCGGTTTCAGTACATCCGGCGGTATTCCGCCCGAGTTCGCCGACCTCTTCGGCGGCGGCGGATTCGGGGGTGGTGGCCAGTCCTTCCAGCGCGCCCCGCAGAAGGGCGCTGACCGGACCGCATCGACCACCATCTCCTTTGCGGGCTCGGTCCGCGGCACCACGATCGGCCTGCGCGAACCGGATGGCGAGGTTATCGACGTCCGCGTCCCGGCCGGCATTAAGGACGGCCAGAAGGTCCGCGTCCGCGGCAAGGGCCAGTACGGCCCGGCGGGCAACGGTGACCTCATGGTCACGGTCTCCGTGAAGCCGCACGATTTCTACACCCGCGACGGCGACAACCTCCGTATCCATGTTCCGGTCACCTTCCCGGAGGCGGCCCTGGGCGCGGACATCGAGGTCCCCACCATCGACGGGGACACGGTCAGGGTCCGGGTCCCCTCCGGCACGCCTTCGGGTCGCACGCTCCGGGTCAAGGGCCGCGGCGTGAAGCACACCAAGGCCACCGGCGACCTGCTGGTGACGATTGACGTCGCGGTCCCCAAGAAGCTGAGCAAGGAAGCTGAGGAAGCCGTGAAGGCCTTTGCAGCGGCCACCGACGGCGAGGATGTCCGTGCCGGCCTGGCAGCCAAGGCCAGGCTCTAAGGAGCCTGCCATGGCCATCGACTTCGACCAGCCAATCTTCGTCATCTCCGTCGCCGCGGAACTGGCGGCCATGCATCCGCAGACGCTGCGCCAGTACGACCGGCTCGGCATCGTTTCGCCCAGCAGGGCACCCGGCAAGTCCCGGCGCTACTCGCAGCGGGACGTGAACATGCTCCGCGAGGTCCAGCGACTCTCCCAGGAGGGCGTCTCCCTGGAGGGCATCAAACGGATCCTCCAACTGGAGAACCAGGTCGCCGCCCTGCAGCGCCGGGTCAGCGAGCTGAGCGAGAAACTCGACAAGCGCGGGCTGCCGCTGGACTCCCGCATCTTCGCCGCCGGAACCGCGGGCGACGTCGTCAGCCTGGTCCGCGGCCAGCGCCCCCGCGGGCGTTCCCAGGCCCTCGTGGTGTGGAGGCCCCGCGGCACCGAATAGCCCCTTGTGTGCGCCCGGCCTGCCGCTTCCGCGCGGCAGGCGGTCCGGACCGAGTGGTCGCGGAATTTTTCGGGTAGTCCCGGCATGAAGTCGGGTACTTCCCTACACGTGACTCCAGGACGCCCCGCCCCGTTGAATGGGTGTGGCAGGCTGTCCAACCCTGCCGCCAGCGCAACCGCCGGAACTGTCGGGAGGGCAAGCCATGACCGAATCCTCGAAACCAGCCACCCCCGGGCAACGATTCGCAGCTTCAAGGAGCTGGTCATGAGCTCCGGGCTGGCATCGGCCGTCCAATTCGCGGGATCGTTGCCGGGATCGATCCTGATGATTCTGGGGCAGACCCTTGTCCTCGTCTGCGTCTGTTCCGACATGGTCCGTGTGCTCTCCGTACCGCGGTCCCATCGCCGCTACGTCGCCAACACGGTCTTCCTGACCCTCGCACTCCCGGCGATCCTGTTCACGACGGCCAGTGTAGTGATCGCGGCCGCCTCCGGTACCTGGCTCAACGTCGCCACCGGTGTCTTCGTGGCCGTCGTCGTGATCTTCCGCTGGCGCAGCGACTCGGATGATGACAACTGGTGGAAGGGCAAGGGCAAGGCGCTGGGCCGGTGGCTCCGCAGCAGGACGGCTCCACGCTCCCTGGCCGCCCCCGCCGGCGCCTGAACCGGCGCCTGAGCCGTGCAACGCGGGGTCACATCGCGCCCATCCCGACGGGTTTTACCGGCGCGACGTGACCCCGCGTTGCTGCTGGGGCCGGCCGGCGCTCAGTCGTTGAACAGCCCGGCCAGATCATCCGCGGTCAGCGCGCCGCCGGTCAGCGCGTCGCCTTCCATAACGTCCGCGAAGAGCTGGGACTTCCTGGCCTTGAGCGCCATGACCTTCTCCTCGATGGTGTCCTTGGCAACGAGCCGGTAGACCATGACGTTCCTGGCCTGGCCGATCCGGTGCGTCCGGTCCACGGCCTGGGCCTCGGACGCCGGGTTCCACCACGGGTCCAGCAGGAACACATAATCGGCCTCGGTCAGGTTCAGCCCGAAGCCGCCGGCCTTGAGGCTGATCAGGAACACCGGCGCGGCGCCGTTCTTGAACTCATTGACGACGTCGGTCCGGTTGCGGGTGCTGCCGTCCAGGTAGCAGAACTCGATGTTCTCCTCGACCAGCCGATCCCGGACCTTGCCGAGGAAACCGGTGAACTGGCTGAAGATCAGCGCCCGGTGGCCTTCCGCCACGAGGTCCCCCAACTGCTCGAACAGCACATCGAGCTTGCTGGACCGCACCCCGGACAGCGACGGGTCAATCAGGGACGGATCCAGGCTGAGCTGCCGGAGCAGGGTCAGCGACTGGAAGATCGTGAAGCGGTTCTTGTTGACGTCGTCGATCAGGCCCAGGATCTTCTGCCGCTCCCGCTGCAGGTGCGTCTGGTAGACCTTCTGGTGCCGCGGATTGAGCACCACCTCGAGGATCTGCTCCTGCTTGGGCGGCAGGTCGTGGATGACCTGTTCCTTGGTGCGGCGCATCATGAGCGGCCGGACCCGGCGGCGGAGCTTGTCCAGCTGCGCCTTGTCACCGTTTTTCTCCACCGGCTTCTGGTAATACTCGGCGAACCGTTTCGGGCTGGAAAAGAGCCCCGGAGCCACGATGGAGGTGAGCGACCAGAACTCCATCAGGTTGTTCTCCAGCGGGGTGCCCGTGATGGCCAGCTTGAAGGCGGCCGGCAGCTTCCGGGCGCACTGGTAGGCCTTGGACTGGTGGTTCTTGACGAACTGGGCCTCGTCCAGGACCAGGCCGGCCCATTCCCGCGAGGCGTAGGCCTCGTAGTCGATCCGGAACAGCGCATAGGAGGTGATGATGATATCCGCGCCGGCCATCGCCTCGGCCGGGTTGGAGCCGCTCTTGGCGAACGTCTCGCCGATCGCCCGCACCGCCAGGCCGGGCGCGAACCGGGCGGTCTCCGCCTCCCAGTTGCCCACGACGCTGGTGGGGGCGACGACAAGGAAGGGGGCAGCCCCCGGGGCGTCCCCGGCAGCCACCTTGGCGGCGCAGATCAGCGCCAGGGCCTGGACGGTCTTGCCCAGGCCCATGTCGTCGGCCAGCACCCCGCCCAGCCCGTGCCGGTAGAGGAAGCTGAGCCAGTTGAAGCCCTCCAGCTGGTAGGGGCGCAGCTCCGCATGCAGTGTCCCGGGCAGCGGCAGGCCTTTCACACCGCCTTCGAGCAGCCCGCCGACAGCCTCCCGCCAGGCGGCGGCCTGCTCGTCCACGACGCCGAGCTGGGCGAGTTCGTCCCATAGGCCGGCCTGGAAGCGGCTGATCTGCAGCGGCGCGTCCTTGTTGCCGGGGTTGTCCTGAAGGGCGCGGGCTTCATCAATCAGCGCCCGCAGCTGGTGCAGTTCGGGCAGGTCAAGAGAGAAGTAGGCGCCGCTGGGAAGCAGCATCCTGGTCTGCCCGGCGGCGAGGGCGGAGAACAATGCCGCGAAGGAAACCGGCTGGCCCTCCAGGGTGATCACGATGCCAAGGTCGAACCAGTCGCGGCTGTCTGTCGCCTTCGTGGAAATCGCCACCACGGGCGCCTCTGCGGCTTCGCGGTAGTCCGCGATCTCGCCTGCGGTATCCACCGCGACGCCGGGAAGCTCGCGGAGCCGGGGGAGCAGCTCCTCGGTGAAGGCCAGCGTGTCCAGGCCGCTGAGTTCCACGGAGGCCGCGAGGCGCGGAGTCCCCCAGCCGCCGGTGGCCGATTCGCCCAGCGCCGGCACCACGTCCCAGGGCTGCCCGACGTCCTCAAGGATGCGGGCCTCGGCGGGGTCGTCCCGGTAGCCGTGATCGCCGGGATGGCGCCAGAGAGGCTGGGCGGTGACCAGGTTCCCGGTCTTGTAGTGCCATTCCCAGTGCAGCCGGACCCGGTGGTCCGCGCCGTAGTTGGCGAGCAGGGACAGGGTGGGGACGGCCAGGGTGGGCAGTTCCACGGACTCGTCGGAGGCGGTGACCCGGGCGGTCTGCTTGAGCTTGGGGTAGAACCCGGTCAGGAAGCGCCCTTCATCCCGGGCCGGGATGTGCAGGGTGGTCCCGGCGGTCACGAAGGTCAGGAGCTCTTCGCTGAGCCCGCCCTCCAGGGGTGCGAGCGTGATCATCGGGTCCCCGGGCGCGACGCCGGGGAGGGCGTCGCCGTCCGAGGTCAGGAAGATCCCGTGCGCCGGGTGGCCGATGGTCCCCACGGACGCCGGGTCAACCACAACACCCTCGACGGTGATGGTCGGCTCAAGCGCCAGCCCTCCGTCCTTCCCCTGGCCGCCGCCCGCGGGCACGACGGCGCCCGCCGCCTCCGGTCCGGAGGGCGCCGCAGCGCCGAAACGGGTGAGGTTAAGCCCGACGGCAGCAGGCTCTTCGACGACCCGTACCGGTTCCTGGCCGCGGCCGTGAACCAGGGCGACGCCGATCTTCTGCGCCTGGGCAAGCAGGCTCCACAGGTTCTTGCCGGCGTAGGTGTTCAGTCCCAGCCACGGGGCGGTGCCGGCGTGTTGGCGGTTGGCCAAAGCCGTGTGGGAGGCCAGGAATTCCTGCATCCACTCGACGTGGGCCTCATTGCATTCGCGCCGGTAGCTCAGATAGCTCAGGGTGTTCCAGGAGACGTCCCCGCGGATCCATTTGCCCTTGGCGCCCATGATCACGGGCCGCGCCTTGAGCTGGCGCACGCTGCGCAGCGGGTCCCGGCGGCCGGTGTAGGAGAAGTGCGGGGCGGGTTCCTCCACCTCGAACTGGAGTGCCAGCGGGATGCCGCTGGTGGACGCGGTGATGCCGGGGCGGGCAATCAGCGGGCTGAGGGCCTGTTCCCAGTCCGGTACCTCCAGCGTCGCCGCCTGGCGGGACAGCCGCGTGACCTCGGCCGGAGCCAGCAACTGGACCCGGGTCGCCGGATTGTCCTCGGCCGCGAACAGCAACGCCGCCACGTGCTTGCAGTCCTTCCGGACCGGGCAGCTGCACACCCCCACGGTGCAGCTCCAGCCGCCCGCCTTCCGGACCAGCTTCGCTGTCGTCGAATAGGGCACATCCGAGCCGCCGCGCACCTTGCCCAGCATAAGACCGGTCGCGGCGTCGAAGGAGATCCCGGAAACGCGGCTCCCCATGGCGTAGGCCAGTCCGGCCGCAAGCGAGCGGTCGTTAATGGCGGGAGTCTGTATTGCCAGTGCCGCACTCTCGTCCGGATGGGATGGCATGTGCGCGCTACTTTCAGCAGTTGGTCATCTGATCCATCTTAGCGAGCCTGCGGGGGAGCCCGCGGCCAGGGCTCCGCCCCCAAGGTTTGCCTGGCGTTCAACTCCAGCTCAGCCGGGGGACAACCGGGGAACGTAGCTTGAAATGGTTCGGAGCGCCACCCGCATTCAGCAGTGAGGATTCCCCATGAACAACGGCCTTTCCACCAGCACTTCCGGCACGAGCAACGCCCTGGTCCTGAGCAAGGAGAGCATCAACGGCGGCGACGCGGCGGTGGTTGACGCGAATGTCGACGTCGTCAACGCCATGTATGCGGAACTGCTCGACGTTGAGGAAATCGCCGGGAACGCGCTGCGCAGCTACTATGTGGACTTCTACCTGACGCAGTGCCTGGAAGGCGGCTTCGCCCAGTACGTGTTCACGGCGCTCGGGCGTGAGGACGTCGACGCCTTCATCCGCGAGGGGCTCGAAGCCATGGGCGCCGCCGGGCACCTTGATCTCTTCAACCGCACCGTTGCCGCCTTCGATGCCTTGTCCGAGGACGATGCCGACCGTTACCTGGATGGGGACGCCGATCTGGGTGCCGATGCCGGTGCCGAGGTCCCGGAAGCCGTCCAGCAGATGGAAGAGCTCGACGCAGAGTTCGAGTCGCTGCTGGAGACCGAGGACATCACCGCGCTCAACGCTGCCTGGCTCCGGGGCCAGGAGGAACTCCTGCTCCTGGACGCCGAGGAACTCGAGCGGCACATTGCCCAGCGGGTGGCCAGCATCCCCAACCTGGCGGAACGCCAGGCCGAGGCCGAGGAAGACGCGCTGCTGGACGCTCCGGAGTTCGAGCTGATCATCCGGGAGCTGTGCGACGTGGCCGGGCACACGCTGGAGAAGATCAGCATGGGCGACCCCAACTACGTGCACAACGGTGAGACGACCCTGGCATGGCATTTCACCACGGACCAGGGTGAATTCCTCATGCTGGAAGACGATGAAGAAGCCTTTATGATCCACCCGGAGAGCAAGGAGATCGTGGCCGCCCTCGAGTTCGAGTTCGAGGACGACGACGCCTAAGCCCTGGTGATCAGTAGCCTCCGGTTGCGGTGATCATCTCCCCGGACGGAGACACGAGGGACCAGACGCCGCCCACGCCCTGGCCCAGGATGTCGCCGGCGGCCGTGTCCTTGGCGAAGTGGTAGACGGGCATGCCATTGATGGTCAGCTGTTTCTTGCCGTCGGGCGTGGCGATGGTTCCCACGGTGCCGGTGATCCCGGTGACGGCCGGGGCATCAGAGGTGGTGGTGACCGGCGGCCAATTGGTGAGGCAGGCGCCGGTGCAGGCGCTGGTCCCGGAGCCCTTCGTGTCCTTGGCGAAGTAGTAGACGCTCAAGCCCTTGGCGTCGACCACGATCTGGCCCGCCTTGGACGCTGCGGTCATGAGTTCCGCGGCTGCCGGAACAGCGGCCGGAGGGGAACTGGCGGGCGCGCCGGTGGCGGATTCCGTAGCCGCCGCGCTGCTGGGAGCGGGGGCCGACGTTGCGGTGCCGCTGCTGCCGGCGCAGCCGGAGAGTAACGCCGCGAGGGCGAAAGCGGACAGGCCGATGCTGCGGTACTTTTTCATCTGCTGCTCCTTGGCTCCTGCCGGCCAACTCGTCAGACCGGCGCTATCCGATATGACGCCGTGGGGTGAAGAATGGTTCATAGCGAGGGCCCGTCTTCCGTCCGGGTTCCGGGGGAACCCGTTGACTGAACTGATGCCCCGGCGCGTACGTCGTTACGGCAGAAGGAGATCGAGCCGGGAGGTGGCGAATGCCGCTGGACGAAGACGTGGTGGCTGCGATCTACCGCGACCATGGAACGGCCCTGAGGCGCTTCGTTCTCAGCGCCTCCCGGGATCCGCAACTGGCGGATGACATCGTGCAGGAGACGGTGTTGCGTGTCTGGCAGCAGGCTCCGCAGATCACCGGGAGCCTGCGCAGCTATCTCTTCAGGACTGCCCGCAACATCATGATCGACAATTACCGCAAGGCCCAGCGCCGCCCGCGTGAGGCCACGGAACGCGATGTGGCCGATCTTGTGGATGCTGCCGAACGCGTCGACGATCTGCTCAACAGGGTCCTGATGGAGGAGGCGCTGCTCCGGCTCAGCGCGGAGCACCGCGACGTCCTTGTCGCCCTCCACTACCGCCGCTTCACGGTCCAGGAGGCCTCGGTGCAGTTGAATATCCCCACCGGCACCGTGAAATCCCGGGCCTTCTACGCCGTGCGCGCGTTGCGGACGATCCTTGACGAAATGGGGGTGCAGCGGTGACGGCAACGGAACTCCACCAGCTGCTCGGCGCATATCTTCTCGGGGGCCTGGAGCCTGCGGAAGCGGCTGTATTTGAGCAGCATCTGGGCTCCTGCACGGACTGCCGGCAGGAGCTGGACGAATTGGCCAGCCTCCCGGCCCTGCTCGACGCACTTCCGATACCCGACGCCGTCGCGCTCACCGCCGCGGCAGTTGCGGCGGGCCGTGAGGCGGCCCCGGCGGCGGCCGGGACCAGTCCGGTCCCGCGGCGCCTGCTCGATGAACTTGCCGCCCGTCGCAGGAAAGTGCGACGCCGGTGGTCGGCGGCGGCCGCGGCCGCGGCTGCGGCGTGCCTCGCCCTGGGCGTCCTGGCCGGGCCGCTGCTTAGTCCGCTTCCTAAACCGGACGCCAGCTACTCGGTCCAGGCCAGCAACGGACTCCAGGTCACCGTGGGCCTCGTCAGGAAGGCCTGGGGGACCGAACTGGCGGTTGATGGCCGGAGCCTGCCTGCGGAGGGGACGTTCTCGCTGTGGGTGAAGGCCCGCGACGGTGGAGAAGACCGTGCCTGTTCCTGGACGGCAACCCCTTCCGGCAAGGTCAGGATCACCGGAGCCACGCCCCTGCAGCTCTCGAGCATCACCAGCGTCGAGATGCGGAACGGGCAGCAGCAGACCGTGGCCGTCATCGCCGTGCCGAACGGGTAGCGCGGCCGCGGGGTGCCTACATCCTGGCGAGTTTGGACCGCACGACCATGAAGATGCCGTAGCAGATCAGTCCGGCGCCGACGGCGGCCAGCAAGTAGAAGCCAAACGGCTGCTCGCGCAGGGCCTTCAGGCCGCCGTCGAGCCCGGTTGATTCCTCGGGGTGCGCCGTCACGGTGGCGACGATGATCAGCAGGCCGACGAGGAACAATACGATGCCCTTGGCTGCGTAGCCGGCCACACCAAGCACCTTTACCGCCTTGCGCGCCGTCTCCGGGGACGGCAGCCGGAGATATTTGGTGAACGACTGCCGGAAGCCGCGGATGGCGTAGACGATTCCGGTGACAGCCACCGCGGCGCCGAGGAGCAGCAGGAGGAGGAAGCCTCCCGGGGCCTGCATGAGCGCCGCGGTCAGGTCGCTCGTGGAGCGGCGGTGGTCGGAGCGGGCACCGATGGCGAAGGACATGAGCGTCGCGGCGATTCCGGCATACACCACGGCCTGGAGCGCGGCCTTGAGTTTCTTCCCGACCTTCTTCCTGGTGGGAAGGTGCTCGAAATCGAAGATGGCGTCGCTGGCCTGCCAGAGGGCCAAGGCGACGCAGGCCGCGAAGGAGCTCCAGAGCAGCACCGGTCCGGCGGGCTGGACAGCGAGCTCCTCGACGGCGCCGCTGACGTCTGCCTGGCCCTGACCGCCCATGGCAAGCCGGATGGCGACCAGCCCGATCAGCAGGTGCAGGATGCCGCTCACGGCAAACCCGGCCCGGGCCACAACCTCGAGCGGCTTCGAGTTGGTGACGTCCTCGGCGATTTCCGCCGCGTCTTTGATTTCCTTCTTGATGATCAAACCCTCGCGTGACTCGGTTGTCCTAACAGGCGTTACCGCCCCGCACCTGCCTCTTCGGCAATCGTGCCACGCGGGAGCGCCCGGGAACAGGCCCCGGCAGCCGAGGCTCAGCGGCCCCGGCAGCCGAGGTTCAGCGGCGCCGGTAGCTGAGGTCGAAGATGAGGCGGCCGGCCTCGTGCGCCTTGTTCTCGAAGCTCGTCAGGATCCGTCCCTCGAACCGCGGGGCCCATCCGCCCGTCTCGTCGATGCCTTCGTTGGGGCCGGTCTGGTCGGTGCTGACCGGTGCGCGGCCTTCCTTCACGGGCGCGCCGCCCACGAGGGACTCGACGCCAGATTCCCACACCCGGGTCAGCGGACTTTCGGTGCCGCCGCGTTCGCCTTCATGCAGATTCTCGAAATCGGGCGAGCCGGCCAGGACCTCGCGGACATGGACGGCGTAATTGGACCAGTCCGTCGCGATCCGCCAGACGCCGCCGGGCTTGAGCGCCCTCGCGGCGAGTTCGGCGAAGGCCGGCTGGATGAGGCGGCGCTTGTGGTGTCGGGATTTGTGCCACGGATCGGGGAAGAAGACCCACAGTTCCGTGACCGAAGCCGCCGGCAGCATGGTGGCGAGTACCTCCGGGGCATTCGCCTCGACCACACGGACGTTGCCCAGCTTGCGGCTGTTGATCTTGATCAGGGTGTTCGCCAGGCCCGGCGTGTAGACCTCAACGGCCAGGAAGTCCGTGTCCGGGTTCTGCTCCGCGGCATGGCACACGGCGTCACCGAGGCCGGACCCGATCTCCACGATCAGCGGGGCGTTGCGGCCGAATTCGGCTTTGGCGTCAAACACATAGTCCGGATGCACGGAGGTGTTGGCGACGTGGCGGGGAACCTCGACGGCCCAGCGGTCGGAGTGCTCCTCCCAGGCGGCCTGCCGCCGGCCCTGCAGCCGGGTCCCGCGGCGCACGAAGCTGACAGGCCGGCCGCCGTAGGTCCCGAAGGAGGCCTGGCTTCCGGGGGTGACCGGGCGCGACGGCTGCGGCGTCTGGGGGGATTCTGGGGATTCACTCATCCTTTCCAGAATAGAGGAGATTACCGGGGCGGACGGCGTGGGGGGAAGGCGAGGGGGCGGCCGGTCCGGAGAGGACCGTTGACCCGGCGGCGTTCACGGAATCATCAGGAACCCCCCGCCTTTGGCCCCCAGAACCAGAATGCCGGCAATTTGGAGCGCGAGGATGGACAACGCCAGGATGCCGATGACCCGGGTATTCGTCCACCCGTCTGATCGAACGACGGCAGTGATGCCCAGGATCACGCAGGCCAGGCCGAGGGGAGCCGGCAGGCTCCACAAGACTGCGGGCGCAACCCAATCCTGCGGGCCGCGGCCCGCGTCCGCCCGGGTAAACAGCGCGGCAAGGAGACTGGCCGGCATGGTCACAGTAAAGCTTTGGGCCATCAGGGCGCCGCACACGAGACTTACTATGCCGGCGCCGAGGCCCCGTGCCGGAGGTGGAGCGGTCGGCGGCGTTGGCGGGTGTTGCTGGAGGCTCATTGTTCCCCCTGTCTATTGGGCAATGCCTATTAGGCAGTGTCTATTGGGCAGTGCGGGTGGTCGTGCTTGTTTGGCCAGCGTAGGTGCGGACCGGGGGCCATCTCGACGCGCCTGCGCCGTATGTGGATAAATCCCGTCCGCGCCTCCGCCGTGCCGGTGGGTGCCTGCCAGAATGGGTCAGTGACCTTACCGAAGAGCGCCTCTGACTCCGCTGCCAGCAGCCCCGCCGTCGCCGGCCTGGCCCCGGGGCGCCGCAGCCCCCTGGTGGACGCGGAGATCGACGACGTTCCCGCGGCGGAGCCCACCCGCGTCGGAAGCCGTCGCGGGCTGGCCTACCTGGGCGTGTGCCTGGTCCTCATCGGTTTGAACCTCCGCACCGTGTTTTCCAGTTTCTCCGCCGTGCTTCCCGAGGTGACGGCCGACGCCGGGCTGCCGGGCTGGGCGGTGGTGGTCCTCACTACGGTGCCGGTGACGCTGCTCGGTCTGTTCGCTCCGCTCGCCCCCGTGCTGGCGCGCCGCTTCGGGGCCGAGCGCGTGCTGCTCGGCGCCATGGCGGTGCTCACGGCAGGGCTCCTGCTGCGGCCGCTCGACGCAGCCGGGGCCGGACACCTTCCTGCGCTGCTGGCAGGAACGGCCGCGTGCGGCGCCGCGATCTCGCTGTGCAATGTGCTGCTGCCGGGCCTCGTGAAACGGGACTTTCCGCACCGCCTGGGCCTCATGGGGGGCCTGTACACCACGGCGATCTGCGCTTCAGCGGCCCTCGGTGCCGGCTTCACCTATCCCGTCTTTGCCGCGACGGGGGAGTGGACGGCGGCGCTGTGGTTCTGGGCGGTGCCGCCTGGCGTCGTTCTGCTGCTGTTCCTGCCGCTGGCCATCCGGCAGCACCACGGCCGGCACCAGCAGGCGGCCGGCGGCGTCAATGTGTGGCGTTCGGCCGTCGCCTGGCAGGTGACCATCTTCATGGTGCTCCAGGCGATGATGTCCTTCAGCGTGTTTGCGTGGCTGGCGCCGA
The DNA here is from genome assembly GCF_004798705.1 of Arthrobacter sp. PAMC25564. NCBI lineage: Bacteria > Bacillati > Actinomycetota > Actinomycetes > Micrococcales > Micrococcaceae > Arthrobacter > Arthrobacter sp. PAMC25564. Next base: position 1,083,171 of record NZ_CP039290.1, read on the forward strand.
TCCTGCGCGAGCGCGGGGTTGACGGCGGCACGGCGGGGCTGATCGTCTCGGCCTCGATCGGGCTGCAGATGCTGGGATCGCTGTTCGCCCCGGCCCTGGCCACGCGGTTCCGGGACCAGCGCGCCATCAATACGGTGGTGGCGCTGATGACCGGCGGCGGCTTCGCCCTGAGCATCTTCGGCCCGCTGCCGCTGGTCTGGCTGTGGACCGGGCTGCTGGGCCTGGGGCAGGGGAGCCTGACGGCGGTGGCGCTGACCATGATCATGGTCCGCACCCGCGACGGGCATACGGCAGCGCACCTGTCCGGCATGATGCAGGGCGTGGGCTACGGGCTGGGTTCCACCGGGACCCTCGTGGTGGGCCAGCTGCATCAAGCCACGGGGTCCTTCGCCGCGGCGGCCGTGCTGTTCCTGGTGGTTGGCTCCCTGGCCGCCGTCTTCGGTTACCGCGCCGGACGGAACCGCTTCGTCGGCGGCTGACTCCCGCAGGTGCGCCCGGGCCGCCGGCTGTGGCATGCTTCCCCTCTAGCCTTCAACGCATCCACTATCGATCAGGCCCCGCCCGTGCCCCGTTCCTCCCCGTCGTTGGCCCCGGAATCAGCCGGGATCTTCCACCGCAGCTACCTGCTGGTGACCCTTGGCGCGTGCGCCCTGGTGTTCCTGGCAGCGTTCGAATCCCTCGCGGTGACCACCATCATGCCGCTGGTGAGCCGGGAACTCGACGGCGCCAGCCTCTATGCGCTGGCCTTCGCCGGCCCGCTCGCCACCGGCGTCATCGGGATGGTCGCGGCCGGGAACTGGTCGGACCGGCGCGGACCGGTCGCTCCCCTGTATGCGTCCGTGGCTATGTTCGTCGTGGGGCTGCTGATCGCCGGAACAGCGGTGAACATGCCGGCGCTGGTGTCGGGCCGGCTGGTGCAGGGGCTGGGGGGCGGCGCCATGACGGTGGCGCTGTACGTGGTCGTGGCCAGGGTTTATCCGGCAGTGCTGCACCCGAAGATCTTCGCCGCCTTCGCCGCGGCCTGGGTGGTTCCGTCCCTCGTGGGCCCCTTCGCCGCCGGTGTCGTGGCGCAGTTGGCCAGCTGGCACTGGGTCTTCCTTGGTGTGGTCGGGCTCGTGGTGCCGGCCATGCTGATGATCGTTCCGGCCGTGCGGGGGCTGCATGCCGGCTCCGAAGACGTGCGGCCCGAGACCCGCTGGGACTACGGCCGGCTGGCCTGGGCCGTGCTCGCCGCGCTCGCCGTGCTCGGCCTGAACCTCTCGGCGGAGCTTCCGGTGGCCGGCGGTGCGCTGGCGGCAGCCGCCGTCGTGGTGGCGCTCGTGGCCGTCCGTCCCCTCGTCCCGCGCGGAACCCTGATTGCCCGGCACGGACTGCCCAGCGTCATCCTCACCCGCGGGCTGGTCGCAGCGGCGTTTTTCGGGGCCGAGGTCTACCTTCCGTACCTGCTGGTGGAACGGTACGCCTTCCAGCCCACCTTCGCGGGCCTCACCCTGACCGGAGGCGCCGTCGCCTGGGCCTGCGCCTCGGCCGTCCAGGGCAGGCTCGGTCCCCGGCTCGATCACCGGCTGGGTGTTCGCCGGCGGCGGCATGGGCCTGATGTATCCGCGCCTGAGCGTCATGACCCTGGCCCTGTCCACCAAGGAGACTGAAGGCTTCAACAGCTCCGCCATGTCCATCTCCGATTCCCTCGGCGGCGCGCTGGCACTCGCCGCCACCGGGATCATCTTTGCCGCATTTGCCGCGACCGCGAAGGCGGCCGCCACAACGGCGGCCGCCTTCGCCGGGGTCTTTGCCCTCGCTACGGTCATCGGGATCGCCGCCGTGGCGGTCGCCCCCAGGGTTGCCTCGCGGCAGCGGGATTAGCCTCGATTTTTCATGATGCTCGTTGATGGCCGCTGGTTTGTGGCCGTGGCTGGTGGGCGGTTGTTTTCTGTTTTCGGGCAGTCTGGTGTGGCCCGTCGGTTCGCTTCGGGGTTGGCGCCGGTTCCACTTCCGGTGATCGTGCTGTTCGTTGGGACAGGATGAGGTCCACGATCAGCCGGTGGAAGGAACGAGCCCTTTGCTGAGGCGGGCGGTGTTCTCCAGAAGCAGTTTCAGGAGGTCTTTCTCGGGCGCTGTTTCCGGGAGCAGGAGCTGGTGGCGGCGGGCGCGGGTGATGATTTTCCCGGCGGTCGCGAAGAGCCGGTAGCGCCAGCGTTTGATGTCCCAGGCTTTGGCGTGGTGGCCGTCCGGGAGGGCGGCGAGCTGGAGCCAGGAGACCAGGTTGAGGGCCAGGGTGGCGATGTTTGCCCAGGCCTGGTTCGCGGCGAAATCGAAGAACGGCAGCTTGCCCAGGCCGGTGTTTTTCAGGGTTTTGATCCGGTTCTCGCACCGGCCGCGGGCGCGGTGTCTGGCGTCGAGGAAGGGTCCGTGCCAGCGTGGGGAGTTGGTCAGGAACGCGGTGATCCGGTGCCCGTCGACGTCGAGCAGGGTCGGCTGCGCGCCGGGGTGCAGCGGCTCGGCGCGGAGGAACAGGTTGGTGCCCGGCGGGTAATCGGTGAGCGGGATGACGTCGGTGGCGTTGATGACCCACGCATCGTTCCGGTCGTTCCCGTGCTGGTCCAGGGCCAGCTGCCAGTGCTCTTTGTCGTTGATCCAGTCGATCATGTGCGCTTTGCCCAAGGGCAGCGCGAAGCTGGTGGAGAACTGCACGCCCAGGCTGTGCAGGTGCCAGAGGAATTTCCGCGAGGCGCCGGCACCGTCGGTGCGGACCAGGACCTTTTCCCCGGCCAGGGCCCCGGCCTCGGTGAAGAAGCTCTCGGGCAGTTGGGCTGCGGCGGTGTGGAAGACCCGGATGTGGTCCTCGGCGCTGTTCGCCCCGGCGTTGCCCGGCCTCAGCATTGCGGCGAGGATTTCCCCGGAACCGTTGCCGCCGCCGTAGTCGACGCTGGCGATGAACGGGGCGAACCCGTAGCCGCCCTTGTAGGTTCCGGCGACGTTCTCCTTATCCGAATGCGAGGTCACCAGGGTCGCGTCGAGGTCGATGATGAGCGGGTCCGCAGCCGTCGCGGCCAGTGCCGGGTTCCGGTCCCCGGCCGCGTCCCAGGCCCGCGTGCGCAGTTCCCGGGTAAGGGTCTCGAATCCGTAGCCGAACAGCTCCGGGTTCGCCACGGTGCGTTCGAAGAACCGGGAGACGGTCGCGTTCGAGGGCAGCTGACCAAAGACGCCGGGTGAGGAACGCAGGATGTCCAGATCGGAGGCGTGTTCGCCTCCGGCGGCGAGCATGGCGGCCAAAGAACCAACCAGCCGGCCAGGCCGGTGTTTCGCGCCAGAGGGAACAAACTGGCCCAGCCTGTCCTCACACAGCCTGCCGAAACCCAGCGCGTCCATGAAGCCGGTGAGCACCGAAACCCGGGCGTGGGAGATCAGCGACTGGCCGGTGAAACTGACCGGCGGGGACGGAAAAACAGCGGTAGACTTCTGCATCGAAAGGGTGCTCCCTCGCTCGGCAAATAACGGTCTCGACAACCACTATTTTCCCAGTTCAGAGCACCCTTTCCCTGATTAACACGCCATCCCGCCGGACCCGCCATGAAAACCTTGGGTTAGCGCCCGGCGGCCGTGGCCCTTGCCGCCGTCGCCTTTTCCCTGGTTGACACTGCCGCCCATTCCGCCATCCGGGCCTGCTGGAGGGGCGTCTGGCGGTTGAAGTACCAAGCGATGCCCAGCAGCAGGAACCACACCGGAGCCACCACCAGCGCGAGCCGGGTGTCATCGGCCTGGGCCAGGGCCACCAGCATAAAGATGAAGAACGCCAGCACCACATAGGGCATGAAGCCGGAGCCCGGCATCTTGAACTTCGAGGCGGCATGGAGTTCGGGCCTCCGCCGGCGGAACACGATGTAGCTGACGAGGATCATCGACCAGACAAACATCGTCAGCACCGACGCAACCGAGGTGACGATGGTGAAGGCGCCGATGACGGAATCGCCGGAGTAGAGCAGGACGAGTCCGGACAGCAGGAAGATGCAGGAGAACAGCAGGGCGTTCTGCGGGACCTTGCGCGGGCTCAGCTTCCCGAAGGCCTTCGGTGCGTTCCCGTCCTGGGCCAGGCCGTAGACCATGCGCGAGGTGGAGTAGATGCCGGAGTTGGCGCTGGATGCGGCGGAGGTCAGCACGACGAGGTTGATCACCACGGCGGCGATGCCCAGCCCTGCGAGGGTAAACATGCCGATGAACGGGCTGCTGGCGGGGTCGATGCTGTGCCACGGGTTCACCGCCATGATGACGACCAATGCCCCTACATAGAAGAGCAGGACGCGGATGGGGATGGAGTTGATGGCCCGGGGCAGGTTCCTTTCCGGGTTCTTGGTTTCCGCTGCTGCAGTGCCCACCAGTTCGATCCCGGCGAAGGCGAAGATGGCGATCTGGAAGCCGAGGATGAAGCCGAACATCCCGTGCGGGAACATGCCGCCGTCGTTCCAGATGTTGGCCAGGCTGGCCACCGCGCCGTTGGGGGAGGTGAAGTGGGTCGCGATCATGACCACGCCGGTGGCGATCAGGGCGAGGATCGCCACTACCTTGATGATGGCGAACCAGAACTCGGCCTCGCCGAAGGCCTTGACGCTGGGCAGGTTCAGCACGATCAGCACGGCCGGGGTGATGAGGGCCGGGATCCACAGGGGTGTACCCGGTGCGAGCTTGTCCACGTAGCCGGAGATGGCAACGATGTCGGCGACGCCGGTGACCACCCAAAAGAACCAGTATGACCAGCCGGTGAAGAATCCGGCCCACGGACCCAGCAGGTCTCCGGCGAAGTCGCTGAAGGATTTGTAGTTCAGGTTGGAGAGCAGGATCTCACCCATGGCGCGCATGACGAAAAACAGCATGGAGCCGATGATCATGTAGACGAAGATGACCGAGGGGCCGGCCAGCGAGATCGTCTTGCCGGAGCCCATGAACAGGCCGGTTCCGATGGCGCCGCCGATGGCGAGCAGCTGGATATGGCGGTTGCCAAGCGCCCGGGCGAGATGCGGTTCCTGGCGGTGTCCCCCGGTGCCGGTTTGCAGGGCGGTGGTCTCGGCTACCGAAATTGTGCGTTCAGACATAAGGCTTCTTTCCTTGTCACAGCTGGCGGCGGGCGGTAATGGTGGTGCCGTACCGGCCGCGCGGCTCCGTCGCAAATGTGACGGAGCTAACAGTCGGGGCTGGTGGATTAAGACTAGGGGCAGGATTCCGGCCCGCTGCCGATGCTTCGCGGGGTGGACCCAGGGGATCCACCGGCTGGCTCCCGGGGCGGGCGCCGTCGTTGAGCCGGGACTCTGCTGCCCCGCGGAAGATTGTTTTGCGGTGTCAGCCCGGGGTTTGCCGTGACGGCAGGGCGCCCTGCCCGGTGCCTCGTGGGGGTGTTCAGGGCCGAAGGAGAGCCGAACGGCTGCTCGACAAACGTCGAGTGCCGGTGCCTCAATCGTCGTCCGGTGTCCGACGTCGGTCCGCCCGGGCGCATGTCCGCCGCGGCCCGGCCGGCATGCATCTGCCGCCCTTATACTTCTGCCCATGACAGACGGGCCGAAAGTACTGCTGGTGGAAGACGATGCCAGCCTGGCTGCCATGCTGGAGGAGCTGCTGCGGGGCGAGGGCTACACGGTGGTGATGGCCCATGACGGGCAGCGGGCCCTGCACGAGGGGCTCAGCCAGCCGTTCGACGTCCTCCTGATGGATCGGGGCTTGCCGGGCATGGAGGGCCTGGACGTTCTGGCGCGGCTCCGCAGCCGGGGAGTGGCCACTCCGGCACTGATACTGTCCGCGCTGAGTAACCCCGCGGACAGGGTTGAGGGCCTGGACCGGGGCGCGGAAGACTATCTGGGCAAGCCGTTCGACGTCGACGAGCTCCTCGCCAGACTCCGGTCCCTGTTGCGGCGGCACACCGCGTCCTCCGACGCCGTGCCCGTTCCCGGCGGCATGCTGGACGTCAGCGGCCGCACGGTCACACTGGGGAGCGGGGCCGTCATCGTCCTGTCCGAACGGGAAAGCGAACTGTTGGCACTGCTGGCCCGCCGCCCCCAGCAGATCTTCACGAGGGAGGGCCTGATGGATGCGGTGTTCCCGGAAGCCGACGACGACGGCGTCGTGGACACCTACGTGCATTACCTGCGGAAGAAGCTGGCCAAGTCCGCGGTGCTCACCGTCCGGGGTGTCGGCTACCGGCTGGGGGCGCTCCTGTGAGCACCCGGGAACGGTCCGAACTGAGGGGCGCCGTGGTCCGGCTGGCCCTCCAGTTCACGGCGCTCATCCTTGTCCTGCTCGCCCTGATGGGCGGCCTGATGTACTCCGTCGTGGCGGCCCGCGCCGATGAATCAGACAACCGGAAACTCGAGGGGGCCACGCTGGTGGACGCACCACGCGACGCCCCGTTGGATGTGTTTGTGGCTATTTCCGGCAATGGCCAGCTCACCGTGTCACGCAACATGCCGGCGGGCCTTCCGGACACGGGCGCCATCGGCCGGGTGCAGTCGTCCCACATCAGCGAACGGGGAACCGTCCAGGTGGCCGGGCGGAGTTACGCGGTCCTCACCGCTTTCCACGACGGGAGGGTCGCACAGGCCGCTGTCGACCGGCATGAAAGCCAGGAGGAGGCGGACCGGCTGATCATGGCCCTGGCCGTTGCCGGCGGGGCGGCCGCCGTGCTGGGGGCGCTCGCATCGGTGTGGATGGCCACGCGCGCGATGCACCCGCTGGCTGAAAGCCTCGCCCTGCAGCGCCGCTTCGTCGCCGATGCCAGCCATGAGTTGCGCACCCCGCTGACGTTGCTCAGCACCAGGGCACAGCTGCTGCGCCGGAAGCTGACCGCGCAGGGCGCTGCGCCGCCGCCGGACGAGATCGCCACCGGTGTGGAGCGGATCGTCCAGGACTCGAAGCTGCTCACCGGCATCCTCGACGATCTGCTGATGTCAGCGGACCCCCGCAGCTCGGCTGACCATGAGCCGGTCAACCTGGCCGATGTTGCGGCCAATGCCGTTGCCCTGGCGGGGGCGGAGGCCCAGAAGCGTTCCATCCGGCTGGAATGCAGTTCCCCTTCGGTGCCCGTCACCGTCCATGGCTCGGCCGTGTCCCTGGGGCGCGTGTGCACGGCACTGATTTCCAACGCGCTGGACCACGCCAACTCCGCCGTCGAGGTGCAGGTCAGCACACGGGGCGGCCACGCGATCGTCCGGGTTGCCGACGACGGCCCAGGCTTCGCCCCCGGCTCAGGCACCAGGGCTTTTGAACGCTTCGCCTCCTCACGGTCCGGGGCCGGTGCAGACGGGGGACCGCGCCACTACGGACTCGGGCTGGCGCTGGTCGCTGAGATCGCCGCCCTTCACGACGGCCGCGTCAGCGTCGAAGAACAACGGCCGGGAGGCGGCGCTGCCATCGTGGTTACCCTGCCGCTGTCCCGAAAGCCAAAGCCTGCTGACAGGAATGTCTAAGAAACGGCAAAGAAACTGCGGGCACTATTGAAGGAGAGGCATTCCCCGCACGGAATGGCGCACCTAGCTAGGAGCAGGCCATGGACATTCGAAGCAACGGCAAACGGTTGGCTGCAGGCATCACCGCCGCAGTAGCCGTGGGCAGCATCGCGGGCGCCGGGGTGGCGTCTGCCGCAGTGTACGCGTCAACCACCGCGAACAAGGCCGCGGCGAGCTACCCGTCCTCCTCTTCCCCGTCCTCGTCCTCTTCCTCGTCCTCGCGTGGAACCGGCAGCGCCGGCAGCAGCGGCAGTTCCCAGGGCAGTGCCCGGCAGGGGAGAAGCTACTCCGGGGTCAGCCCCGTCCAGCCGGGCAGCGGCGGGGTGGTCCATGGGAAATCCTCGGGATCCTGAGATGGCCGCCCGCACATCATGGACCGTCTGGGGTCTCGAAGCCGTGGTGGCCGTGACCGAGCCGGCGGCCCTCGAATCGGCCGAAGGCATGGTCCGGGCCACGGTAGCCGAAATCGACGAGGCCTGCAGCCGGTTCCGGGATGATTCGGAGCTGGCACGGCTGCAGCCCGCGCTCGCCGCCGGGGCCCGGGTGAGCCCGCTGCTCGCCTTGCTGGTTGAAGGCGCACACGACGCTGCCCGCTGGACCGACGGCGACGTCGATCCCACCCTGGGCCGGGACCTGGACGCCCTGGGTTACGACCGGGACATCGTGAGCGTCCGGCTCTTTCCCCCGCGCCAGGCTCCGGAGATTGCGACGCCGGCGGACGCCCGGGCTCTCCCGCGTCCGGCCGGATGGACCCGGGTCAGCATGGACGGGCGTATCCTCACGGTCCCCGACGATCTCCGCCTGGATCTTGGCGCCAGCGCCAAAGCCATCGCCGCGGACCGTGCGGCCAGCCGCGTCCACGCCGGGCTCGGCAGCGGGGTGATGGTTTCGCTGGGCGGTGACCTGGCCACCGCAGGACCCGCGCCCGACGGCGGCTGGCAGGTCCTCGTCCAGGACCTCGAGGTTGACCCGGCCCAGCAACTGACTTTGTCCGCCGGCTTCGGGATGGCCACCTCCAGCACGCAGAAGCGCCGCTGGCAGCGTGACGGAGTGCAATTCCACCACATTCTGGACCCGCGCTTCGGCCTCCCCGCCGAGCCGGTCTGGCGCTCCGTCACCGTCGCGGCCCCCAGCTGCCTGGCGGCGAACGCCTTCAGCACGGCCGGCATCGTCCGGGGATTCGCCGCTGTCGACTGGTTCCGTGCCCTGGGTATCGCAGGCCGCTTCGTTGACCAGCAGGGGCGGACCATCGCCACGGGCGGCTGGCCAAGCGAACAACAAACGACGGCGGGGGTGGGCTTCCATGGATGAAGCCATGTGGGCTTTCGGCCGGGTCAGCGGGTTCATCTCGCTGATCCTGTTCACCGGGTCCGTGCTGCTCGGCATCCTGACCCGTTCAGGCAGGCCGCTCCTGGTCCTGCCACGGTTTTCGATCACCCTCCTGCACCGCAATATCTCAGTGCTGGCCACGGTCTTCCTGGGCCTCCATGTCGGATCGCTGTTGCTGGATTCCTACGCCAGGCTCAACGTCGTCGACGTCCTGGTCCCGTTCCTGGGTTCGTACCGGCCGTTCTGGCAGGGGCTGGGAACGGCAGCCCTTGACCTGGTGCTGGCGATCGTCGTGACAGGACTCCTCCGGCAGCGGATCGGTCAGCGCACGTTCAGGGCCGTCCACTGGCTGAGTTACGCAATGTGGCCCGTTGCCCTGGCCCACGCCATCGGCAACGGCACCGATGGGACCTCCAAATGGTTCCTCGCGCTGGCGGCAGTGTCCGTGCTGGCAGTCGGGGGTGCCGTCCTGTGGCGGGCGTCCTCCGGCTTCCTCGAAACTTCCAAAGCCCGCCAAGGAGGCCTGTTATGAGATCAGCGGATACGGCCCTGCCGGAGACCAGCCGGACCCGGGCTCCGGAGGGCTCCTTCCGGCTCTTCGCCGCCGGAACACATGCCGGCTTCAGGGACCATCTTGAGACCTTCGGGCCGCTGGACGTACGCAGCATTGGTCCGGGGTTCATCGCCGAGCTGGAAAAGTCAGGACTGACAGGCCGGGGCGGTGCTGCCTTCGCCTCCTGGCGGAAACTGGCCGCGACGGCACAAGCCCGTTCGGCGGGCCTCCTTCCGGCGCGTCCGGTGGTCATTGCCAACGGCGCCGAAGGGGAACCGCTCAGCTTCAAGGACCGGACGTTGTTGGCCAATTCCCCGCACCTGGTGATCGACGGGCTGTTGGTGGCGACCCGCGCCGTCGTGGGCTCGGAGATGTACCTCTACGCCACGGCCGCCAGCCTTTCCGGCGTCGGGCAGGCCATCGCCGAACGCCCGGACGCGCGCCGGATACGGCTCGTGGAAGCCCCGGAAACCTTCATCTCTGGTGAGGCCAGCGCCGCGGTCAACGCCATTTCGACCGGCACGGCGTTGCCGTTGGATAAACGACGCCGCCTCAGCGAATCCGGGGTCAAGGGGCGCCCCACCCTGGTCCTGAATGTCGAGACGCTGGCCCACGTGGGCCTGATCGCCCGCTATGGCGCCCCGTGGTTCCGCAGCGTGGGTACGCCCCGCGATCCGGGCACCCGTCTCGTCTCGGTCTCCGGCGCCTGCCAGGACCAGGTACTGGAGGTCGCCGGAAATGCCGCCCTGGGGACAATTCTTCACGACGCCGGAATCGACGCGGCTTCCCTGTCCGCCGTGCTCGTGGGGGGATACCATGGCCGCTGGGTCAAACCGCTTGACTACCAGCTGTCCCCGGCCGGCCCCGTGAACCAGGCCGTCAGGCCCGGCGCCGGAGTCATCCATGCCCTGTCCGTGGAGCAGTGCGGACTGGCGGCGACGGCCCGGATCCTGGACTATCTGGCGGCTGAATCCGCCAGGCAGTGCGGGCCCTGCATGTTCGGCCTGCCGGCCATGGCCGGTGTCCTCAACCGGATCGCTGCCGGGGAACGGAACCCGCAGCTGCCGCGGGAGCTGGACCGGCTGAGCCGGCTCGTCGCCGGCCGGGGTGCCTGCCACCACCCTGACGGGACCATCGGGTTGGTCAGCAGTGCCTTGGAGGTCTTCTCCGCCGACGTCAAGGCCCATCTGGCGGGTACCTGCCTGCGGCAGGACTGGAGGGCGGCATGAGCGGCACCCTGCACATCGACTGGACCAGGTGTGACGGGCGCGGGCTGTGCACGGAACTGCTTCCCAAGCTGCTGGCCCGCGACGACTGGGGCTACCCGGTGCCGCGGAGCAGTTCCGCCAACCGCTCGGATGTTCCAATCGGGCCGGACAGTGCCGAAGCCGCCAAGGAGGCAGTGCAGCTCTGCCCCAAGCTGGCGCTGAGCATCGCGGTCCGGCGGCCTTCATCCGGACGGTGATTGTCCGCCCACCCCTCGCCCCTGCACCGCAGCCCCGACGGTCGCCGTCACGAACCCTGCGGGGGCCTGCCGCAGCCGGGTCTCCCTGCCGAAATTCCGGTGTTCCTCAAGCGCCAGGCCGAAGGCGGCGACGAATTCCGCGGCGCGCTCCCGGGCCGGCGGCGAGTTGTCGATCCCGAAGGTGAGCGGCTCGCCCACGAACTTCGTCGTGGCCCGGGCGTAGCGCATGTACGGTGACCGGGACGTGATCGTCTCGGCGGAGAAGTAGTCAAAGGCAACGACGCTGCCGGGGGCCGTTCGGGCGATCCTCTGCAACGTTCCCTCCACCGCGGCCCGGTCCAGGTACATTGTCACCGCTTCCCAGAGGAAGAAGGCGGGCCTGTCCGGGTCAAAGCCGGAGGCCACGAGCTTTTCGAACCAGTCCCCGGCCCGGAAATCGGCGGGCACATAGGTGGCGAGGTCCGTCGCGAGACCCGCATCTTTCAGCATCTTCAGTTTGAAGGACTGGGTCCGGGGACGATCGATCTCGAAGCACCGCACCTGGTCTTCAGGGGATAAACGGCTGGCGCGGGTGTCGAACCCGGCGCCGAGGATGACGAGCTGCCGGATCCCGGGGAGGTGCCGGCGCAGGGCGGCGTCGTAGAGCGTTGTCCGTGCGGTCTGCTGATGGCGCATCGGTGCCTCACCCTCGTAGGGATAGCGGTAGATCCGCGGAACATAGCCCGTGAGCCGATGGCCCAGCATCGTCGGAATGGTCTCCAGGCCGAAGCCCTGCCGGGAAACATTGGGCATGACCATCATGAGCCGGGCGGCAGGCTCATCCGGCCTGGTCCCCAGCCGGTGCTGCATGTAGCGCGTGTAGAGCGACGCGAGCAGGGTTGCCGATATCCCCGTCCGGTGGCTGTAGAGGAGCAGCTTGGGCACTCCCCAGAGGTAGCCCGCCGTCCCCACCGGGAGCAGCGCCGCCTGGATCACGCGAAACAAGGCGGCCGGCGCTATTCCATTCACGTCCCGCATCCCGCCCGTACTCCTCCGTCCGCCCAGCCATGCCAGCCCATCCCCCTCCGGCCATGCTCCTCCGGCGCGGATCGGGGGTCAACAAACCTCCGTGCGGGAGCCGCGCGGGGGCGTTCGGGAGCCGTCATACGGCCGTGTACGGGGGAGGGCGGCAGCAGATGATAGACTGAGGGAACTTGATGTGCAGTGATGCCCACTTTGGTCTTGATTGACCGGTTCCGGTTCATCAACCGGTTCCCCTGCTGGATTCCTCCCGGAATCCGAGTGCAGGGAGTGGGTTTTTTTCATGTGAGAGGCACATCCTGCGTCGATGAACGCGTTCTATTTGGTCCCGGCCGCCACTGCCGCAAGGTTGGTGGCAGCCCGGTTGATCACCTGACTTTTCTTCGGCGAACCCCTGGGCCAACCGGCATCGGGGGCCGATATCCGCATGGATACCGCCTGAAAGACCTAGAAATACATGACTACTTTTGCTGCCCTCGGCACGCCCAAGGCTCTCGCCGACACCCTGACCGCCCAGGGGATCGAGGAACCGTTCCCGATCCAGGTCAAGACCCTCCCCGATACCCTGGCAGGACGCGACGTCCTCGGCCGCGGCCGCACCGGCTCCGGCAAGACCATCGCCTTCGCCATTCCGCTTGTGGCACGACTCGCCGAGCGGGAGGCCAAGCACTTCCGTAAGCCGGGCCGGCCCATGGGCCTGGTCCTTGCACCCACCCGTGAACTGGCCACCCAGATCAACGCGACCATCGAGCCGATGGCCAAGGCCATGGGCCTGAACACCACCGTGATCTACGGCGGCATCTCCCAGGCCCGCCAGGAAAAGGCACTGCGTGCCGGCGTCGACATCGTCATCGCCTGCCCGGGCCGCCTGGAAGACCTGATCCGCCAGCGCGTCCTGACCCTTGAGGCCGTTGAAATCACCATCCTGGACGAGGCTGACCACATGGCCGACCTCGGCTTCCTGCCGGTCGTCAAGAAGCTCATGGACATGACCCCCAGCCAGGGCCAGCGCCTGCTCTTCTCCGCCACCCTGGACAACGGCGTTGACAAGATCGTCCAGCGTTACCTGTCCAACCCGCTGACCCACTCGGTGGACGATCCGCAGGCCGCGGTGACCACCATGGAACACCACGTGCTCGTCGTCAATGACCAGACCGTCAAGAAGCAGGTCATTGTCGAGCTCGCCTCGGGCGCCGGACGCCGGATGCTGTTCATGCGGACCAAGCACCACGCCCGCAAACTGGCCAAGACCCTGACCGACGCCGGAATCCCCGCCGTCGACCTGCACGGCAACCTCTCGCAGAATGCCCGTGACCGCAACCTCGCAGAGTTCGCCTCCGGTGACGTCCGCGTCATGGTCGCCACCGACGTCGCCGCCCGCGGCGTCCACGTCGACGACGTCGAGCTGGTCATCCATGTGGATCCGCCCACGGAGCACAAGGCCTACCTGCACCGCTCAGGCCGCACCGCCCGCGCAGGCTCGGACGGCACCGTCGTCACGCTGACCCTGCCCGAGCAGCAGTCCGACGTCAAGAAGCTTATGAAGGCTGCAGGCGTCGAGGTCAACTTCGAGCGCGTCACCGCGAGCTCACCGCTGGTGGCCGAACTGGTCGGCGAAATGGCCGACAAGATTGATCCGCGCACCCGCGCCGCACTGCTGGCCGCCAAGTCCAACCAGGGTGGTGGCACCTCCACCGGAGCCAACGCCGAGCGCAAGCGCGCCCGCCGCACCACCCAGGCGGCGCCCACCGCAGGCGGCCGGGGCGGACGTGGCGGACGCGGTCGCGTCGGAGCTGAGGCTCCCCGCACCGATCTTCCCCGTGCCGAGCGCCGCGCCGTGGCCTACGAAGGCCAGGCTGCAGCGCGCAACGCTGCAGAGCGGGTCATCGAGAAGAACGAGGACCGGATGGAAGCCGAGCGCGCCGAACGCCGCAACGCCCGCGGCCGCTCAACGTCCTACGGCACACACCGCAACGATGTACCCGCAGCGGGCGGCCGCGCAGCGGCTGGCCGTGGGTCCGACGGACGCGCCTCCGAAGGACGCGCCGATGCCCGCGGCGCTTCGGCCCCCCGCTCCGGCGCACCCCGCTCGGGTGCTCCCCGCTCGGGTGCTCCCCGCACGGGTGCTCCCCGCACGGGTGCTCCCCGCACGGGTGCAGCAGGCGGCGGCCAGCGCGGCGGGCGTCCGGCGACCGGCCAGCGTGCCGCCGCAGGGGCAAACTCTGCCGGAAGCAAAACCGGAGCAAACACCGCGGTCTGGTCGTCGAACACCGGCGGAACCTCGGGCGGATCGTATGCAGGTGGCGGCAACGGACGCTCCGGCGAAGGCCGTCCGGCCCGCAGCGGCGGCCCGCGCCGCGCTTCAGCCCCGGCGTCGAACGAACGCCGCAGCCGCTAAACCCGCCTAAATCACCATCGAGTGCTCCGTAACGGCCGTTTAGAAGGTTCATAACGGCAGTTCTGGAGCACTCGATGAGGTTTCCGGCCTTACCAGCCGCGGGCGCGCCACTCCTCGAGGTGCGGGCGCTCCGCACCCAGGGTGGTGGGCTTGCCGTGGCCCGGATGCACCACGGTGTCATCCGGGTAGACAGCAAACAGCCGCTCGGTCACGTCTGTGATCAGCTGGGCGAACCGCTCCGGGTCCTTCTGGGTGTTGCCGACGCCGCCCGGGAACAGCGAATCGCCGGAGAAGATGTGCGTGGGGCCTTCCGGGTCCTGGTACACCAGCGCGACCGATCCCGGAGTGTGCCCGCGCAGGTGCACTGCCGTCACCTTGAAGCCGTCGAAGCTCCGGATATCCCCGTGGCCCAGCAGGACATCCACCGGCACCGGCAGCTCCGGGGCGTCTTCCGTACCGGCCGCCGTCTTCGCGCCGGTGGCCTCCACTAGGCCCGGCAGCGCCCGGACATGGTCCCAGTGCTGGTGGGTGGTGGCAATCAGCGCCAGCTCCGGCGTCGCGGAGGTATCGGCGGCCGCGTCTGACAGCAGCCCCTGGATGGCGGGCAGATCGTCGGCCGCGTCGATCAGGAGCTGCGCGCCGGATTGCTTGGCGGTGAGCAGGTATACGTTGTTGTCCATCTCGCTGACCGAAATCCGGCGGATGGTGATGTCACGAAGTGAGTGAATGAGTGAGTCCATGGGGCTTAGTCTAGGTCGCCGTCCAGGCCGCCTTATTCGCGGCCCTCGGAGACCCAGCGGGGGTCCGCGGACCCGGAGCCGACGATGGCGTCCGCCGCGGCGTCGAGCTTCTGCAGTTGCGCGGCGGTGAAGGTGAGCGTCAGGGCGACCAGGTTTTCACCGATCCGATGCGCCTTGCGCGTGCCGGGGATGGGGACAACGGGCAGCCCCAGCTGCCTGCCCGGCGCAAGCAGCCAGGCAAGCGCCACCTGGGCCGGAGTTGCTTCCAGTTCGGCGGCTACCGCCTGGACGGCCGCGACCACACCCTGGTTGGACTCCGCGGCGTCCGCTCCTCGGCCGTCACCTCGGACAGGCCAAGATGCCGCACCTTGCCTTGCTGCACCAGCTCCGCCATGGCCCCCGCGGTTTCCACTATCGGAACGCGGAGGTCACGGCGGTGCAGGTAGTACAGGTCAATGGTGTCGGTGCCCAGCCGTTGCAGGCTGCGGTCCACGGCCTGCGACACGTAGCCCGCGTCGCCCCGGATGTCCGAATAGCCGGTTGGCGGTGTGCCCACCAGGCCAAACTTGGTGGCGAGCTGGACTTCGTCCCGGCGCTTCCTGAGCAGCCGGGCGATCAGCTCCTAGTTGCTGCCCCCGCCGTAGATGTCCGCCGTGTCGATGAAGCTGATGCCGGCATCCACCGCGTGGTGCAGGGTTCTCAGGGCCTCGGCCGGCTCCACCTCATGATGCACTCCGTTCGTTTTATCCCGGAACCCCCGGCCGCCTCCGCTATTCCAGCGCTCCTGCCCGGCACACCGGGTTTCCCCACCTTTGACGGCGGCAAAGCTGCGGACGACGGCATGTCGCCGGACCCGCCGTCGTCCCTCCTCCATGGTGGGAGCCTCAGCCGTCAGAAACGCGGTCGATGGAAACGACGGCCAGGAAACCACGGCCCAGGATTTCCGGCGTCGCGGTGTCGGAGCCGACGACGGCGTCATATCGGTTCAGTTCAACCGGTGCGGCGGACCCGCCGGCGGACCCGGGGCTGACCGCGGCCTGGCCCTGCAGCAGGATCCCCCACTGGCCGGCGAACACAGGGTGGGCGCGTTTCTTGGAGAGCTCGATAATGGACGTGTAACCCTTGAATGCGCCGTTCCGGGTGATGACATTCAGGTCCCGGATATCGCCGGTGGGCAGCGCCCCGGCCGAGTCCGCGTCGCCGGAGAACCGGAACGGGCGGTATTTCTCAAGCGGGTGCTCGGCGCGGTCGACGTTCAGCAGCAGCAGATCGCCGTCGATCACGGTCAGCACCCGCTCCATGCCGGGGAAGGCCGAGAAGCCGCCGGCCTTGGACACCTCGGCGATGCTCACCCGCCAATCCCAGCTGTCCCGCGGGGAAACTGCCTCAGGATGGCGGGCCAGTTCGCGGGTCACCCCGCCTCCATTTCGCCAGGGTTGGGCTTTCAGCTCGGCATAGCGGATGATCTCCATGGCCCCAGCCTAGCCGCCGGCTCCGGGCGCAACTCCGCACCCGCCGCGCAGTCTTGCTAACGTCAGAAGAAGAAACTGCTGCAGAAGGAGCCGGAATGTTCGTCAAGGTGTGCGGGCTCAGCACCCCCGAATCAGTGCGCATTGCGGTCGGGTCCGGGGCGGACGCCGTCGGTTTCGTGCTGACCGCTAGTCCCCGGGAAGTGACGCCCGCGCAGGTCCGGGAGCTCCTGGACCAGGTTCCGGCCGGGCTTCCCGCCGTGGGGGTCTTCCGGCATGAAACGGCCGTTGCCGCCGTCGCGGTGGCGCGTGAGGCAGGGCTGTCCTGGGTCCAGCTGCACGGAGGGCGTACCCCGGCGGATGTGCAGGCGGTGCACGACGCCGGCATGAAAGTCATCCGCGCCGTCACGATGTCGGCGCCTCCCGAAGCGTTCGGCAGCTGGGGCGAGGAGCTGCTGCTGATCGACGCCGCCGTGCCCGGTTCCGGAGAGGCCTGGGACTACGGTTCCGTCCGGGACAAACCGCTCAAGGGCCGGTCCTGGCTGCTAGCGGGAGGCCTGGACCCCCTCAACGTCGCCGAGGCGGCGGCGCAGGCCGGCGCCTGGGGCGTGGATGTCTCCTCCGGCGTCGAATCATCCCGCGGGGTCAAGGACCTGGCCAAGATCAGAGCCTTCGTGGCGGCAGCCAAATCCGCGTGAAGCATGCAAGCCCTCGGGCACTAGCCGGGGGCTGACTTCATCGTTAGCATGCTCTGTGGGGGAATGCCCCGATGACCAGGCGGGTCCGGCCCGCCAGCTGCTCGAAGGAGACCGTTGTGACTCTGCCCGAAGGTTTGACCCCTGGCGTCTGGACGCTGGACATGTCCCACAGCGAAGTCGGATTCAGTGTCCGCCATGCCGGGATCAGCAAGGTCCGCGGCCGGTTCAACGAGGCCACCGCCGAGGCACGGGTCCGGGATTCCCTCGCCGACGCCAGCCTGCACGCGACCATCAAGACCGCCAGCTTCGATTCCGGTGACGCCAACCGCGACGGCCACGTCCGCGGCCCCGACTTCTTCGACGTCGAGAAGTACCCCGATATGACCTTCCGGGCCACCGCAATCAGGGGCGACGGCGAGGACTACG
The DNA here is from genome assembly GCF_004798705.1 of Arthrobacter sp. PAMC25564. Classification (NCBI taxonomy): domain Bacteria; kingdom Bacillati; phylum Actinomycetota; class Actinomycetes; order Micrococcales; family Micrococcaceae; genus Arthrobacter; species Arthrobacter sp. PAMC25564. The sequence continues at coordinate 1,100,756 of NZ_CP039290.1, forward strand.
TGCTGACGGGTGATCTCACCATCCGCGACACCACCAAGCCGGTGGACCTTGAGGTCGAATTCACCGGCGTTGCGGTGGACCCCTTCGGTGCCACCCGGGCAGGTTTCAGTGCGGAGGCAGAAATCAGCCGCAAGGAATTCGGCCTGACCTGGAACGCCGCCCTGGCAGCGGGCGGCCTGCTCGTCGGCGACAAGGTCAAGATCAACGTCGAAGCGGCCCTGGTCAAGCAGGAAGCTTAGCGGCCTCCCGGAATGGTGACTGTCCGGAGCCAAACTCTGGTCCTTGCCGGCTCGTGGAGGGGGAGAATGGGTCCATGAAGACACTCCTGAACCTCATTTGGCTGCTCTTCGGCGGTCTCTGGCTGGCGCTTGGATACTTCGTGGCGGGGGTGGTCTGCTGCCTGCTCGTTGTCACCATTCCATGGGGGCTCGCCTCGTTCCGCATCGCCTCCTACGCGCTCTGGCCCTTCGGCCGTACGGTGGTGGACCGGCCCGGCGGCACGGGCCTGTTCGCGCTGCTCGGAAACGTCATCTGGTTGCTCGTGGCGGGCATCTGGATCGCGATCGGACATATCGTCACGGCGTTCGCCATGGCGCTCACGGTTGTCGGCATCCCGCTGGCGATCGCCAACCTCAAGCTCATCCCGGTGTCCCTGATGCCGCTGGGCAAGCAGATAGTCCCAAGCAACTCGCCCTTTGTGACGGGTTACCGCAAGAGCTGAGGAAGATCAAGATGTCTGAAGAATCTGCGGCGGGCGATGACCTTATGCTGGTCATCGTCCGCGAGTTCAGGGCCCCCATCGCCGTGGTCTGGTCCGCGCTGACAGACCCGGACCAGGCCCCGGACTGGTGGGGGCCGCACGGTTTCCATGTTCCGCGCGAGAGCATCGACACGGACTTGGAGGTCGGCGGCCTCTACCGGGCCTGCATGATCAAGGACGACACCGGGGAAGAGCACTGGTGGAGCGGTGTCCACACCGACATTGAGCCGCCCGGGCTGTTGATGTTTACCCATGCCTGGGACAAGCCGGACGGGACCCGGGGCTTTGAGACGGAGGTGGCGTTCCGGCTGGAAGAGGTCGACGGCGGCAGCCTCATGACCTTCACCCAGGGGCCGTTCGAGTCCGTGGAAAGCCGCGACGCCCACGGGTCCGGCTGGCTCGAGTCGTTCGAGCGGCTGGCCAATCACCTCGGCGTCGACGCCTGAGCGCCCCGTTCACATGAGTTCGCCGCGCAGGTTCCGGCGGGCTGCCTCCAGCCACAGTTCGCGTCCGCGGCTCGTGTGGAAGAGCGGATCGAGCCGCAGGAGCTGGCGGACGACGGCGGCGCGCCCGGCGGCGAAGTCGTCGTCGCCGATGTGCGCAAAGTCTTCCCTGACCGCTGCCCGGTAGCGGGCATAAGCTTCGGGGGCGCCGCCCAGGACCGAGAGATCGGCGTCGCTGAGCAGGGCGCCGGCGTCGTCGTCGGGCCCGGGGCAGTGGTCGGCCGTCAGCCGCACCAGGCGGGCCACCTCGTCCACCTCGGCGTCGGGAAGCCCGGCCCGGGCGAGAGCGTCCTCGGCCAGCCGGGCCGATTCTTCCTCGTCCTCGCCTGCGATGCCGCGGTAGACGGCGTCATGGAACCAGGCCGCCAGCAGCACCGGGCGCGGCGGGGCGGCAGGATGCGTCAGCAGGTCCAGGGCTTCCAGGACCGCCAGCAGATGGGTCCGGCCGTGGTATCTCCGGTGCTCCTCGCCCCAGCGGTCCAGGAGATCGAGGAACAGTGCATCGTGGGCCGGCAGGGCGTCGTTCCAGCGGTTCAGGAGGGGCAGCTTCAGGGCTTTGCTGCGCTGGCGTGCGGGGATCCGCAGGCCGCTGGCGATCAGCTTGCGGACCAGGGTCCTGCCCTCCACGGGGACGGCCCCGGCCGCGACGAGTGCCCCGTAGCGGGCTTCGGCGACGTCGTAATGGTCGCCGTCGAACGCCCGTTCCGGAATACCGGCGGCTGCTGCGAAGTCGTGCAGCTCCTGGATCGAGGTGTCCGAGATCAGGTGCGAGAAGCGGGTTCCATGGGCAGGCCAAAGCGGCGGATCAACATAGATGGCCATGCAGGAAGTCTAATGCGGGGCGTGAGGGAGCGTCGGCAGGGGAGGCCAGTGTGGTGATCTTGTTTGCGAAGAAATTCTTCCCTATGAACCGCAGATGCGAGTTAGAGTTTCCCTATGCCCAATATCCGCGTTTCCGAAGCAGCCCGGTTCCTCGGCGTCAGTGATGACACCGTCCGGCGCTGGATCGAGAACGGGAGCCTGTCCGCGCTGAAGGACGGCGCCGGGCGGCTGGCCGTGGACGGGCTGGAGCTCGCGCGGCTGGCCCGGCAGCAGGCCCAGCTTCCGGACGACCCGGCCCAGGTCGGCAGCTCGGCCCGGAACCGCTTCGTCGGTCTGGTCACCGCCATCACGGCGGACACGGTGATGGCCCAGGTGGAACTGCAATGCGGGCCCTTCCGTGTGGTGTCGCTGATGAGCAGCGAGGCCGTGCGCGAGCTTGGGCTTGAGCTCGGATCTGTTGCCACCGCCGTCGTCAAGGCCACCACCGTCATCATCGAAACGTCCAAAGGCAAGAGCGTCCTATGAGATTTTCAGCCGCCCTCCTTCTCTCTGCCGTGTTGGCTGCCTGCCTCGGCGGATGTGCTTCGGGCACCCCCGCCGCCCCAGGCAGTTCCGCCCTAGGCAGTTCCACCCCCGCCGCAACAGGCGGCTCCGGGGCCCCTGGACTCTCCGGGAGCATCACGGTCTTCGCGGCGGCGTCCCTGAAGCCCACGTTCACCAGGCTGGCCAGCGATTTCGAGGCCAGGAACCCGGGAACCAAGGTCACGCTCAGCTTCGCCGGTTCCTCCGATCTGGTCACCCAGCTCACCCAGGGGGCCCCGGCAGACGTGTTCGCCTCAGCCGACACCAGGAACATGGCCAGGCTCTCGGACGCGTCGCTCGTCGAAGGATCGTCCCAAGACTTCGCCACAAACGTCCTGACCATCGCTGTGCCGCCGGCAAATCCCGCCTCGATCGGCTCGTTTGCGGACCTCGCCAGGCCGGGCGTGAAGGTCGTGACCTGCGCGAGCCAGGTACCCTGCGGCGCCGCGGCCCAGACGGTCCAGAAGGCAAGCGGCATCACCCTGAAGCCGGTCAGCGAGGAATCCTCGGTCACCGATGTCCTGGGCAAGGTCACCTCCGGTGAAGCCGACGCCGGACTCGTCTATGTCACTGACGTCAAGGCCGCCGGGGACAAGGTCAAGGGAATCCCGTTCCCCGAGTCGGCCCAGGCCGTCAACAGCTACCCGATCGCCGCGGTGCGGACCAGCAGGAACAAGGGTCTCGCCGCCGCCTTTATCGCCGCGGTGACTGGCAGCGAGGGCCGGAAAGTCCTCCTCGACGCCGGCTTCGGCGCCCCGTAGGCGCCGGATGAGCCCGTCAGGCCGCCGGGGAAACGGCGCCAGGAAGAGACCCGGCGGCGCCCCGGGCCACGAGTACAGCGGCATTCCGGCCTGGATCATGGCGATGGCGGCCATCGGCGCGTTGTTCGTCCTGCTGCCGCTGGCGGCCATGGTGGCCAAGGTCAACTGGCCCCAGTTCATTCCGTTGGTCACCTCCGACGCGTCCTTCACGGCCCTCGGGCTCAGCCTCCGTACGGCCGCGGCGAGCACAGTACTGTGTGTGCTGCTCGGGGTGCCGCTGGCAATGGTGCTGGCCCGCGGTCACTTCCGCGGGCAATCGTTGCTGCGCTCCTTCGTGCTGCTGCCGCTGGTCCTGCCGCCCGTGGTGGGCGGCATCGCGCTGCTGTATACCTTCGGCCGGCAGGGCCTTCTGGGCCGGACTTTGGACGTCGCGGGGATCCAGATCGCGTTTTCGACGACGGCGGTGGTGCTCGCCCAGGCCTTCGTCGCGCTGCCGTTCCTGGTGGTGAGCCTCGAAGGGGCCCTCCGTTCGGCCGGTGGCCGGTATGAGGCAGTCGCCGCGACTCTCGGCGCCCGCCCCACCACGGTGTTTCGCCGGGTCACGGTGCCGCTGGTGCTGCCCGGGCTCGCCTCCGGGGCCGTGCTGTCGTTCGCCCGGAGCCTCGGCGAATTCGGGGCTACCCTCACCTTCGCGGGCAGCCTGCAGGGGGTCACCCGCACCCTGCCGCTGGAAATCTACCTGCAGCGCGAGACCGACGCCGACGCCGCCGTCGCGCTGTCCCTGCTGCTGGTCGCTGTGGCGGTGATCGTCGTCGGGCTCGCCTACCGGCGTCCGGCGCCTTCCAGGACCCGGAGCGCCGCCCGGGCGGAGCATGCGGCATGAGCCTTCGTTTCGAGGCCGCCATCGCCGCCAGGGGCTTCGACGTCGCCCTGCACCTGGAAGACGGCGAGACCCTTGCCGTGCTGGGGCCCAATGGTGCCGGAAAATCGACCCTGCTCGCGGTGGTCGCGGGCCTGCTCCGGCCGGACACGGGCCGGGCAGAGATGGACGGCCGGATCCTGTTCGGGTTCGGCCCGCCCACGACGGCGTGGACCGCGCCGCATCGCCGCGGCACCGCCCTGCTGGCCCAGGAACCGCTGCTGTTCCCGCACCTGAGCGCGCTCGAAAACGTAGCCTTCGGGCCGCGGAGCGCGGGCGTGCCCAAGCGGGCGGCCAGGGAGGCTGCCCGGCGCTGGCTGGCCGAGGTCCACGCTGAAGACCTTGCCGCCCGGCGGCCCGGGGAACTCTCCGGCGGCCAGGCGCAGCGCGTCGCGGTGGCGAGGGCCCTCGCGGTGAACCCGGATGTCCTGCTGCTCGACGAGCCCATGGCAGCCCTGGACATCCACGCTGCCCCGCTGCTGCGCAGGCTGCTCAAGCGGATCCTGGCCGGCCGGCGGGCCATCATCGTCACGCACGACGTGCTGGACGCCTACATGCTCGCGGACCGTGTGATCGTGATGGAGGACGGCCGGATCACCGAGGAAGGCCCCACCCGTGAGGTGCTCCGGAGGCCGCGCAGCAGCTTCGCCGCCGGACTGGCCGGGCTGAACCTGGTCACGGGGTCCGTGACCGCCGCCGGGATCCGGACTGCGGAGGGCCTCGAGTTCGCGGGGCAGCATGACGCCCCGCTCGCCCCCGGGGAAGCGGGCGTGGCTGCGTTCCCGCCGTCGGCCGTGTCCGTGTTCCTGACCGAGGCACACGGCAGCCCCCGGAACGCGTTTTGGGTGACCATCTCGGACCTGGAGCCGCACGGGGACCAGATCCGGATCCGGGCCGGGGAGCTGTCCGCGGACGTCACGCCTGCAGCGTCCGCAGACCTTGGCCTGGCCCCCGGCATGGCTGTCTATTTCGTGGTCAAGGCGGCCGCGGTGTCCATCTACCCGGCGTAGCGGTCGGCGGCTATCCCTGCCGGCGCCGGACGGGGTGTTCGCTGATGATGGAGAGACGGTTGAAGGAATTCATGGTGATCGCCAGCCAGCTGATGGCAGAGAATTCGCCCACTGTGAGGTGGTGCCGGGCGTAGCCGGTGTCCCGCTCGCGGGCAGCGAAATCGCTGACGTTGGTGACGGCCTCGGCCAAGGCGAGAGCCGCACGTTCCTTCGCCGTGAACAGCCTGGTTTCGCGCCAGGCGGGCAGCACCGCGAGCCGTTGGACGGATTCTCCATTCTCCAGCGCGTCACTGACGTGCACGTCCAGGCAGTAGGCGCAGCCGTTGATCTGGGAAATGCGGATATTCAGCAGTTCCGTCAGCGTCCTGTCGAGCCCGGCCTCCGCGGCGGCCTCCCGGGCCTTGAGCTTCAGCCCGTTCAGTGCCTTCCATACTGCGGGGTCTTCCTTGTCAAGGAAAACGCTCCGGGTGATGGGGTGCTGCGCTGCCGCTGTCTCGTCCATGCTTCCCAGAATACCCACCGGTTACTTTGCACATGCTGTGTGACAATATTGTCAAAGATGTGACAGACTCCAAATGTGGAAGCCCCGGATCCGGTGGCCGGTTCCTTGGGGGAGCCGGCCACCGAATCCCTGCCCCGCCCCATCCGTCCGCAACGGGGCATGTCCAGCGTTCCGGCGTTGGCGCGCGGGGGACATGCCCATTCCTGGAGCCGAGGCCCGGGCATCCAGGGACCATGTCCAGCGCCGTGGGCGTGCGGAGGGCATGTCCCCTGGGGCGCACCAGATGCAGCCGGAGCACTCCGGCCCTAGACAGCCGTTTCGCTGTCGGCAAACATGGACCCAGCGGTACTACGTGCAAAGTTGAGCGGAATAGACTCAACTTCAACAACAGCTTATTCCGGAAGGAGCTCTCTTTGGACGCCAAATTCACCACCAAGAGCCAGGAGGCTCTTTCGGCAGCAGCCATGAACGCCTCGACGGCAGGGAATCCCCAGCTCGAACCCGCGCACCTGCTCAAGGCCCTCATGGACCAGCGCGAGGGCGTCGCCGTCGCGCTGCTCCGTGCTACCGGAACCGACCCTGATGCGGTCAGCGTCCAGGCGAGCACCGCCATCAAGGCGCTCCCGTCCACGTCCGGCACAACGGTGCAGCAGGCCCAGCTGTCCCGCAGCGCCATGCAGGCCATCAAGAATGCGCAGACTGAAGCTGAAAGGCTCGGAGACAGCTTCGTGTCCACCGAACACCTGCTCCTGGGTCTTTCCGCCGGCAGTGACGCTGTTGGAAAGCTGATGCGCGACGCCGGCGCCTCCCACGAAGCGCTGCTGGCAGCCCTGCCCGGCGTCCGCGGCGGCCGCAAGGTGGACAACGCCGACCCCGAGAACACCTTCGAGGCCCTGGAGAAGTACGGCACCGACCTGACCGCCATCGCCCGCTCCGGCAAGCTTGATCCCGTCATCGGCCGCGACGCCGAAATCCGCCGCATCATCCAGGTCCTGAGCCGCCGGACCAAGAACAACCCCGTGATCATCGGCGAGCCCGGCGTCGGCAAGACCGCCGTCGTCGAAGGCCTCGCCCAGCGGATCGTGGCCGGTGACGTGCCCGAAAGCCTGCGCGGCAAGACCCTGATCGCCCTTGACCTCGCGTCCATGGTGGCCGGTGCGAAGTACCGCGGTGAATTCGAGGAGCGGCTCAAGGCCGTGCTGGAGGAAATCAAGGGCTCGGAAGGGCAGATCGTCACCTTCATTGACGAGATCCACACGGTGGTCGGCGCCGGCGCGTCCGGGGACAGCTCCATGGACGCCGGGAACATGCTCAAGCCCATGCTGGCCCGCGGCGAGCTCCGCCTGATCGGCGCCACGACCCTGGACGAGTACCGCGAAAACATCGAAAAGGATCCGGCCCTGGAACGCCGCTTCCAGCAGGTGTTTGTCGGCGAGCCCAGCGTGGATGACACCATCGGCATCCTGCGCGGCCTCAAGGAGCGTTACGAGGCACACCACAAGGTGGCCATCGCCGACTCTGCCCTGGTGGCTGCCGCCACGCTCTCCAACCGCTACATTTCCGGCCGCCAGCTGCCCGACAAGGCAATCGACCTCGTCGACGAGGCCGCCTCCCGGCTGCGGATGGAAATCGATTCCGCCCCGGAGGAGATCGACCAGCTGCGCCGTGCCGTCGACCGCCTGACCATGGAGGAACTGGCCCTCGCCGGCGAGACCGACCCCGCGTCCGTGGAACGGCTCGCCGCCCTGCGCGCGGACATGGCGGACAAGAAGGAAGAGCTCGCCGCGCTCAATGCGCGCTGGGAATCCGAGAAGGCCGGCCTGAACCATGTCGGCGACCTCAAGGCCCGGATCGACGAGCTGCGCTCCGCCGCGGAGAAATACCAGCGCGAAGGTGACCTGGAAGCCGCCTCACGCATCCTCTACGGCGAACTCCCGGCCCTGGAGCGGGAGCTGAACGCGGCGGCCGAGGAGGAAACCGCCCGGGTGGCCGGCGGCGGCGCCAAACAGGACCTCATGGTGGCCGACGAGGTCACCGCGGACGACATCGCCGAAGTGATTTCGGCCTGGACCGGCATCCCGGCCGGCCGCATGCTGCAGGGCGAAAGCCAGAAGCTGCTCGAGATGGAGCACGTGCTCGGGGAGCGGCTGATCGGCCAGGCCAAGGCTGTCACCGCGGTCTCGGACGCTGTCCGCCGCGCCCGGGCCGGGATCAGCGACCCCAACCGGCCCACCGGTTCCTTCCTGTTCCTCGGCCCCACCGGCGTCGGCAAGACCGAGCTGGCGAAGGCGCTGGCAGACTTCCTGTTCGACGACGAACGCGCCATGGTGCGGATTGACATGTCCGAGTACTCGGAGAAGCACTCCGTAGCCCGCCTCGTCGGGGCGCCTCCGGGCTATGTGGGGTACGAGGAAGGCGGCCAGCTGACCGAGGCCGTCCGGCGTCGTCCGTATTCTGTGTTGCTGCTGGATGAAGTCGAAAAGGCCCACCCGGAAGTCTTCGACATCCTGCTTCAGGTGCTCGACGACGGCCGCCTCACCGACGGCCAGGGCCGCACCGTGGACTTCCGCAACGTGATCCTGGTGCTGACCTCGAACCTGGGCAGCCAGTTCCTCGTCGACCCGACCCTGGACGCCACGGCCAAGCGCGAGGCCGTCATGGCCACCGTGCACGCGTCCTTCAAGCCCGAGTTCCTGAACCGGCTGGACGAGGTGGTGCTCTTTGACCCGCTGAGCGTTGAGGAACTGTCCCGGATCGTGGAACTGCAGGTCAAGGAGCTCGGCGAACGGCTGAAGGGCCGCCGGCTCAACCTCGAAGTCACCGACGGCGCCCGTGCCTGGCTGGCGGTGACGGGCTTCGATCCGGCATATGGTGCCCGGCCGCTGCGCCGGCTGGTGCAGCGCGAAATCGGCGACCGGCTGGCCAAGGCCATCCTCGCCGGTGAGATCACGGATGGCGACACCGTACTGGTGGATACCGCCCCGGACCTCGAGGAACTCACCGTGGGCGGCGCGCGGGCCTCGGACCGGCCCGACGGCGGTGCCTCCACCGGCGGCGGCCTCTCCGTCCAGCGGAAGGCCTAAGCCAGGACCGGCGGGAACGCAATGGCAGCCGGGTCAGGGCCCGGCTGCCAGTGCGTTCAAAGCCGGGGTGTTACGGCTTGGACAGCAGGGACTCCATGATGACGTTGCCGGTGTCCGCCGTGGCGAAGCAGTCCACCCGCCGGTCACCCTTGTCCCAACTGGTGGAACTCGGGTAGGCAAGCTTGTAGCTCAGGACGTACTGGGCTGACTTGTCCGTGAGCGGGGCGCCCTGGCAGGCGTCCAGGGCTTTCTTCTTGAGCGGGTCACGGCCCGGGTAACTGTCCGGGGCCGGGTACGTCTCGGTGGCGATCAGCTGGGCCGAGTGGCCGGTTTCGCAGGCGACCACGGTGGCTTGCGTCGCATTCGGGTCGAAGTCCTTGAAGCAGTCGCCCAGCTGGAAGTCCAGGGGGCTGACACCTTCCAGCGGCAGCGGTCCGCGGCTGGCAGGGGCGGACGACGCCGCTGCTCCGGGAGCGGGGGAGCTGTCCCCTGCGGAAGGAGCCGTGCCGCCGCCGAGCGAGGAGGCTATCAACCAGATTACAAGTCCCAGGACCACAAGTGCGGCGACGCCGACACCGATCTTCGGAGGGCCCAGCCGCTTGAGCCAGCCGCCCAGTACTGCGGCCCGTTCGGAAAGCACCCTGCGCCCATCCGCGGAAGAAACCCCAGCCGGCCCGGTGCTGCCGGGCCTCTCGTTCTCTTCGGTCACTGAGACTCACCACTTCCGTGCATTATTCCGCGGCTGAGCGCCCGACGGAGGGACCCGTTTCCGGGAGTCCACTACGGAACTCTATCCAAGATGCCGGGTGTGCTGCACGCCGCGGGGGCGCCATCCGGGGCAGCGGCGCGTGCGACACTGCCCACAGAGGCCGTCCCGGGGAGCAGTTACCGCTGAAAGCATGTAATCTAGGTGTACGACAAATTGACCAAACATTCCGGGGCCTCACTAACGCCAATGGTGACCACCTCCGGTCCGAGTACAAAAGGGGGTCACGCCATGGGGCGCGGCCGTCAAAAGGCAAAAGCTACCAAGCAGGCTCGGGACATTAAGTACTATTCCCCGAACACTGACTATTCTGCGCTTCAGCGTGAGCTCAAGAGCTCTGAGGTTCGTGCACCGAACCGTTTCTCGAGTGAGCCGGTTGAGCCGGATTATTCGGCCTACGTGGATAAGTACGCGGACGATGTGGAAGAGGACGACGACGAGGTAGATTCCCGTCGGATAGGTTAGTCGACACTTCTTTCCGGCATGCTCCTCCGTTAGCGGATTGCCGACCACATGATTTCAGGCCCGCCGGCCACTCCCAGTACGGGCGTGGACGGCGGGTTTTCTGCTGCCCGCGGATTCCCCGCACCAACTTTCTTCCGGAGGGATTGCGATGACCATGCGCACTGGGTTCACCGAAGGAGAGGTCTGCTGGACGGACCTCCAGACCGGGGATGTGGACGCGGCCAAGGCTTTTTATGCCGCTGTCTTCGGCTGGCGCTACGAGGACCTGCCCACCCCCGACGGCCGCAGCTACGCCCAGGCCTTCCTGGGTGACGGGCTTGTCACCGTCATAGCCCCGCAGCCGCCGCAGCAAGAAGCCGCTGCGGGCCGCTGGAACGTGTACTTTGCCACCGATGACGCCCGGGAACTCGCCGCCGAACTGGCGCACTCCACCGGGACCCTGGAGTCCGGTCCGGAGTCCGTGGGAGGTGCCGGTGTGATGGTTTTCTTTGCCCCGCCCGGCGGCGGCAGCACGGGTGCCTGGCAGGCAGGAAGCCACTTCGGCGCGGCGCGGATCCAGGAGCCCGGGGCCCTTGCCTGGGCCGAGCTGCTCACCCCGGAGCCGCAGGCCGCCGTCGGGTGCTTCCAGCAGCTGTTCGGGCACGAGGTGACCGAATACCCCCAGGACGACGGCGGCACGTACACCACGCTCACGGTCAACGGCACGGAGGTGGCCGGGATCGCCCCGCTTCCGGCTGATGACGGCGGAACCCGGCAGGCCGGGTGGCAGGTCTACTTTGGTGTCCCGAACGTGGCGGACGCGGTGGAGGCTGCGGTGGCCGCGGGCGCTGTCGTCCTGGTGGCGCCGGAGGACGCCGGGGACGCCGGCGCCCTGGCCACCCTGCAGGATCCGCAGGGCGGCGTGTTCAGCCTCGTGGAGGTCTAGGGCCGCGACTTAAACACATCGAGTGCTCCTTAACTGCCGTTTTCAGGTCTCAAAACGGCAGTTACGGAGCACTCGATGGGAAAAAGGGTCAGGCGTAGGCGTTGACCAGGCGGACGGCGCCGCCGTCGACACCCTTGGCGCCCTGCACGTAATCCGGGCCGGTCTTGAGGACCGAGTCGGAATTCTGCTCGACAGTGCCCATGATCCAGGACGGCAGGCCGCGGTCGTTGAGGCGGTTCACAGCGGCGTCGGCGGCCTCGGCCGAGACGATCGCCACCATGCCCACGCCCAGGTTCAGGGTGCGCTCCAGGTCGGCCAGCGGGACGTTGCCCAGCTCGGCGACCAGCTTGAAGATGGCGGGCAGTTCCCAGGTGGCGCGGTCCACGGTGGCCAGCAGGCCCTGCGGGAGGACCCGGGCCAGGTTCGCCGCGAGGCCGCCGCCGGTGACGTGGCTGAAGCCGTGCACGGCCTGGCCGGCCGCGGAGCCGCTGACCGGGAAGGTGCGGGCCAGATCCAGGCAGTCGGCGGCGTAGACGCGGGTGGGTTCGAGCAGCTCTTCGCCCAGGGTGCGGCCCAGTTCGGAGACCTGGCGGTCCAGGGCCCAGCCGGCGTGGTTGATCACGCGGCGGACCAGGGAGTAGCCGTTGGAGTGCAGGCCGGAGGAGGCCATGCCGATCACAACGTCGCCGGCGCGGACGCGGTCCGGGCCGAGCAGCTCGGAGGCCTCGACAACACCGGTGGCGGCACCGGCGACGTCGTACTCGTTCTCGCCCAGCAGGCCCGGGTGCTCAGCGGTTTCGCCGCCGACCAGGGCGGTGCCGGCGACGGAGCAGGCGGCCGCGATGCCGCGGACAATGTCCGCGATGCGTTCCGGGACCACCTTGCCGCAGGCGATGTAGTCGGTCATGTACAGCGGCTCGGCGCCGACCACCACGATGTCATCGACGACCATACCCACCAGGTCGAATCCGATGGTGTCGTGGATGTCCATGGCCTGGGCGATGGCCACCTTGGTGCCGACTCCGTCGGTGGAGGTGGCCAGCAGCGGGCGCTTGTAGGTGAGCAGCCGGGAGACGTCGTAGAGGCCGGCGAAGCCGCCCACCCCGCCGATCACGGACGAGTTGTGGGTCGCCTTGACGGCGTCCTTCATCAGTTCGACGGCGCGGTCTCCCGCTTCGACGTCGACGCCGGCGGAGGCGTAGGTGATGCCGGCGGCGTTCTGGGCGGCGTTCATGTCAGCGGCCGGGGAGGCGGAAGTCATACGGGCTCTTTCTTGTCGGCAACGATTGAAGGATCGGCGGAGATCACGCGATCAGCGTCGGTGAGCAGTTCTTCGAATTCGGCGTCCGGTCCGGGATCGCAGCCGGTGGCACCGGGCTTCTCTGCCGGGTCCTCCTCCGGTGAGGTGCCGGGCTCGGCGCCGGCCGCCTGGGGCGGGGGCGCAACCGTGCCGGCGGAAGCGGGCAGGCCGCCGAGGTCGGTGCGTTCCAGCAGGTTCTTGCCCAGCTTGTCGGCGCCCGGAAGCTCGATCGGGTACTTTCCGGTGAAGCAGGCGGTGCAGAGGCGTTCGCGGGGCTGCCGGGTGGCTTCGATCATGCCGTCTTCGGAAATGTAGGCCAGCGAATCGGCGCCGATGGCCTGGGAGATTTCCTCGATGGTGGCGCCGTTGGCAATCAGTTCCGCGCGGGAGGCGAAGTCGATGCCGTAGAAGCAGGGCCACTTGACCGGCGGCGAGGAGATCTTGACGTGCACGGAGGCGGCGCCGGCTTCGCGGAGCATCCGGACAATCGCGCGCTGGGTGTTGCCGCGGACGATCGAGTCATCCACCACCACAACGCGCTTGCCGCGGATCACGGATTCCAGTGCGTTGAGTTTAAGCCGGATGCCGAGCTGCCGCAGGGTCTGCGAGGGCTGGATGAAGGTGCGGCCCACATAGGCGTTCTTGACGAAGCCGTGCGCGAAGGGGATGCCGGATTCCTCGGCGTAGCCCACGGCTGCGGGGGTGCCGGATTCCGGGACCGGAATGACGATGTCCGCTTCCTGGGTGTTTTCGCGGGCCAGCTGGCGGCCCATTTCCACGCGGGATTCGTAGACCGAGCGGCCGGCGATGGCGGCGTCCGGGCGGGCCAGGTACACGTACTCGAAAACGCAGCCTGCCGGCGTGGGCTCGGCGAAGCGCTGGGAGCGGACGCCGTCCTCGTCGATGGCGATGAATTCGCCGGGTTCGATCTCGCGGATGAAGCTGGCACCGACGGTGGCCAGGGCGGACTGTTCGGAGGCGACAACCCAGCCGCGTTCCAGCCGGCCCAGGCAGAGCGGGCGGATGCCATAGGTGTCGCGGGCCGCGTAGAGGGTGCCCTCGTCCATGAAGACGAAGCAGAAGCCGCCCTTGACCTTGGGCAGCAGTTCCATGGCGGTCTGTTCGAGGGACTTGCCCTCTTCGCCCTCGAGGAGTGCGGTGACCAGGGCGGTGTCGGAGGTGTTGCCCTGCTTCATCTCGCCCGTGAGGTGGCCGCCATTGCGTTCCATGATCATGGCCTTGAGTTCGGCCGTGTTGGTCAGGTTGCCGTTGTGGGCCAGGGCCACGGTGCCCGTGGCGGTTGCGCCGAGGGTGGGCTGGGCGTTGGCCCAGTGGCTGGCTCCGGTAGTGGAGTAGCGGCAGTGGCCGACGGCCAGGTGCCCGGTCAGGGTGTTCAGCGTCGTCTCGTCGAAGACCTGGGATACGAGCCCCATGTCCTTGTAGACGTTGATCCGCTTGCCGTCACTGGTTGCTATGCCAGCCGACTCCTGACCACGGTGCTGCAATGCATACAGCCCGTAATAGGTTAGTTTTGCTACTTCTTCACCTGGTGCCCAGACCCCGAAGACGCCACAAGCGTCCTGAGGGCCTTTTTCGCCAGGGAGAAGATCATGAGAAAGTTTTCCATCGCCGCGTGCCACTGGTTGATTATCTCACGGGATACGCTATGACTTTTCCGGCGGCCGGTTTATGACCTGGCGCCTGGCCTAGGGGAGATCTTCGCCGTCGGATTCGGGGACGGACTCGACGACGGCGTGCTCGGCGCGGCGGACGCTCAAACGGTCCAGCACGAGCGCTGCAATGGCGCCGAGGACGGCGCCGACGATGCCGAAGAGGACCAGGAAGAAGCCGAACACCGCCCCGGGCTCGTAACTCTCATCCCCCGGAAGCCCGAATGCGACGACAGCGGCCGCGGCAATGCCCAGCAGCGCGCCCAGGGCAAGGAACGGCACGTATTTCGGTGCCCGGCGTACCGTGACGCCGCGGCGCTCCGGTTCCGTCGGAGCCTGCTTGGGCGCGCCGGCTGGCACGCCGTCCCGCGGGGAAAGGTTGCCTGCAGCGCCGGGGGATTCTTGGGAAGACATGGCGTTAAGCCTACTGCCCCGGCTGTGGCGGTGACGCACAGTTGCCAGGGGCCTGGGGAAGCCCTCATTGCCGGGTCCGTCCTCCGGGAGCACACTAAGGATGGGGGAGGGCCAGGTACTGACGAGCTAAGGAACACCGTGTCAGCCGCAGCGGACCACATCCGGGACCAGCAACGAACCATCTGGGACCAGTTCTCGGCCGGATGGAAGAAATGGGACGCCGAAGTACTCGGCTGGCATGCACCGTTCGGGGATGCCCTGATCGAGGAGGCCCGCCTGCGCCCGGACTCCGCGGTGCTCGACGTCGCCGCCGGCACGGGTGAGCCCGGCCTCACGGCGGCGGCCCTGGTTCCGCAGGGCAGTGTGGTCCTGAGCGATATTTCTGCGGCCATGCTCCTCGTGGCGGAGGGGAGGGCCCACGCCAAGGGGCTGCGAAACGTGCGCACCATGGTCAGCGACGGCGCGGACCTGCCGTTCGACGACGGCACCTTCGACGCGGTCATCTGCCGCTTCGGCTTCATGTTCTTCCCCGACATGTCCGCTGCCCTGGCCGAGATGGGACGCGCTGCCCGGCCGGGAGCGCGGATAAGTGCCGCCGTCTGGGGCAGGGCTGCGGAAAACCCGTGGGCAAGCCTGATTCTGGGCACAATCGCCCGGCACGCCGAACTGACCGCACCGCCCGCCGGTGCGCCCGGCCTCTTCCGCTGCGCCGCCCAGGGCTTCATGAGCAGCGTCTTCACTCAGGGCGGACTGGTCGAAGTGTCCGAGCGGAAGGTCAGCACGGACATGATGCCCGAGTCTCCCGAGGCCTATTGGGAGTTCATGACCGATATCGCGGCGCCGGTGGTCATGGGCCTGGCCAAGGCCGACAAGGAGGCCCGGGACCTTATCCGCACCGAGGTCTTCCAACTGCTGCGCCGCTACGAGCACAACGGCGCCATCCGGCTCCGGTCCACGGCCAACATCGTGGCCGGGACCAAGGCATAGCAGGTCCGCGGCCCTGGTTCAGATGCCCAGTTCCTGCCTCAACGCGGCCACATGGCCCTGGGCCTTGACCTGGTACTGCGCCGTCTTCACCTTGCCCTCGGTGTCCAGCACTACGGTGGACCGGACAAGGCCTTCGGTGATCTCGCCGTTGACCAGCTTCTCGCCCCACGCGCCGTAGGCGAGGGCCACGCCGTGGTCCTCGTCGGAGAGCAGGGGGAAGGTCAGGGCGAAGTCGCCGGTGAAGTGGGTGAGGGCATCCGGCCCGTCCGGGGAGATGCCCAGGACCTCGTAGCCGGAACCCTGCAGGGAGGCGAGGTTGTCGCGGAAATCGCAGGCCTCGGTGGTGCAGCCTGGCGTCGCGGCCTTCGGGTAGAAGTACACGATGACGTTTTTGCCGCGGTAATCGGCGAGGGAAACCGGCCTGCCCTCCGCATCGGGCAGGGTGAAGTCCGGGGCCGGGGTGCCGGGCTGG
Organism: Arthrobacter sp. PAMC25564; assembly: GCF_004798705.1. Classification (NCBI taxonomy): domain Bacteria; kingdom Bacillati; phylum Actinomycetota; class Actinomycetes; order Micrococcales; family Micrococcaceae; genus Arthrobacter; species Arthrobacter sp. PAMC25564. The sequence continues at coordinate 1,116,697 of NZ_CP039290.1, forward strand.
AGCTTGACGGTGACGTTGGCGCTCATGGGGATCCTTTGGGGCGTGGGGACTTCGTGGACTGTTTCGTGGACTGTGATGCACAACATCCGCGTCAGATGCCGTATTCCACTGCGGTCCGAATTTTTCCTGGCACAGTCGGGCTAAAACGAAGGGGTGAGCCACGTGAACGCTGATTCCGCCGGCGCCTGGTACTCGAGGGAGATGTAGCCCGTGTAGCCGAGGTCGCGGGCGCGGGCGAGCCAGGTTCCGAGCGGAAGGTTCCCGGTGCCGGGAGCCCCGCGGCCGGGGGCATCGGCGATCTGGATGTGGCCGAAGTCCCCGGCGTGGTTCTCGATCAGGGCGGCGACGTCCTCCCCGTTGACTGACAGATGGTAGAAATCCGCGAGGAGCCTGATGTTGGCCGCCCCGGTTTCTTCCCCGACCCGGGTGATCACCTTGAGGGCGTCGTCGGCTTTAAGCAGCGGGTAGCCAGGGGCGCCGCTGACCGGCTCCAGGAGGACCGTTCCGCCGAAGCGCCCGACGGCGGCTGCCGCGGCGGCCAGATTGGCCACCGCCAGCTCGTCCTGCTTCTGAGGCGGCTCGCCCTCGATACGGTTGCCGTAGAGGGCGTTGAAGGCCTTGCAGCCGAGGCGCTCGCCGATGCCCGCGACGGCGTCGACGTTGTCCAGGAATTCGGCGGAGCGGTCCGGCCAGGACACCAGGCCGCGGTCCCCGGCGGGCATGTTGCCGGCGTTGAAGTTCAGGCCGGTGAGCTGGACGCCGGCGTCCGTGATGGCCCGTTCGAAGGCGGTGGCTTCGGCATCGGTGGGAACGGAGGCCCCGAACGGCCACCAGAATTCAACGGCGTCAAAGCCGGCAGCCTTCGCCGCGGCGGCCCGCTCCAGGAGGGGCAGTTCCGTCAGCAGGATGGAACAGTTCACGGTGTAGCTCATGGTTATGGTCCTTGCGGGATGCGCCGCATCGTCGGCGGTTGAGGGGGCTGACAGCTTTTTCATAGCTAAGGCATAGCTTGCGCCGCTAGCTTGTAACCATTATGGAAGAACGCACGCCGCAGCCACGTCACGGGCACCGACCCATCAGGGATCGGCGCTCCCGCCGGGCGCCCCGCCGCTTCCTGTTGGCGGCGTGTGCGGCGGTCCTGGCCGTGGCATTGGCCGCCACCGTCTACACCTCCGGCGAGGCCCGCTCGGCGGCGGGACATCCGGTGGCCTCGAGCGCGAGGGCGGCCCCGGGTGCGGCGGCGACGGCCGGCGCGTCGCCGTCCCCGTCAAAGACGGCAGCCGGGCTGACCGTGCCAGCCAAAGCCGGCGCGGGAACCGTCGGCCCGGCCCTGGATGCCGAAATGAATGCCATCATCGATGCCAACGGCGAGTACCAGATCGGCGTGGCCCTGATCGACCTCTCGGATGGCGCGGTGCATGAATACGGCGTCCAGCAGGCGTTCGTGGCGGCCAGCACCGCAAAGGTCCTGGCCGCCGCGGCCTACTACCACCTCGTCGAAACCGGCGGCGCGACCCTCAACGAGCCCATGGGGGACTGGACCGCCGGATTCCAGCTCAAGGAGATGATCCAGGACAGCGACAACGACTCCTGGTCCCTGATCATGGACGCCGTCGGCCACCAGGAGCTCAGCGACTACGCGGCATCGATCGGGGTCAGCTACGACCCCGAATCCAACACGCTGACCCCGGCCGAGATGGCCCGGATCATGGCCGCACTGTACTCCGGAAAGCTGCTCGACCCTGACGACACCGCGCAGCTGCTGTCCTATATGCAGGACACCAACTATGAAACCCTCATCCCCGCGGCGGCACCGGCCGACGTGACGGTCTTCCACAAATACGGGCTGCTGGACGGGGAGTTGCACGACGCCGGAATCCTCAGCAGGGACGGCAGCGCCTACGCCCTCGTCATCTACACCAAGGGTGACGGCGAGGACGACATCCCGCAGCGGACCGACGTCATCCACCAGCTGACGCGGGCCGTGACCGACGCCGTCTTCTAGGAAAAGCGCGGTGGCCCTACTTCGCGAGGAACCGCAGCAGCGCCTCGTTGACCTCGGCGGCATGGGTCCAGATCATCCCGTGCGGGGCGCCGTCGATCTCCAGGTAGTCGGCGCGGGGAAGGGCCTTGGCGAACCTCCGGCCCGAGACGTCGATCGGCAGGATGTTGTCCGCGGTGCCGTGGACAATCAGCGCCGGGACGTCGATCTTGGGGATGTCCCCGCGGAAGTCGGTCAGCCACGTGGGCTGCGCGGCCGCCGAGGCCGTCGGGCCGCCCGCGGTGGCGAGGTTCCAGCCGGCCCGCAGGACTTCCTCGCTGAGCCGCGGCGTGCCCAGGAACGTGTCGCTGTTGTAGAAGTTCTTGAAGAACCCGGTGAAGAAGGCGTAGCGGTCGGCCGTCACGGCCTCCATCAGGCCATCGAACACCGGCTGCGGGACGCCCTCGGGGTTGTCCTCTGCCTGCAGCACATAGGGCTGGAGCGAGGCGAGGAACACCGCCTTCGCCACCCGGGCCGAGCCGTAGCTGCCGAGGTACCGGCCCACTTCGCCGGTGCCCATGGAGAAGCCCACCAGTACCGCGTCGTTCAGGTCCAGTGAGGTCATCAGGGTGTCGAGGTCCGCGGCGAAGGTGTCGTAGTCGTAGCCCTCCGTGGGCTTGCTGGACTGGCCGAAGCCGCGCCGGTCGTAGGTGATGACGCGGTAGCCGGCGGCGAGGAGGGCTGCGGTCTGTTTCTCCCAGGAGGATCCGTCCAGGGGGTAGCCGTGGATCAGGACCACGGCCTGGCCTGATCCATGGTCCTCGTAGTAAAGCTCGATGTCGGTGCTGTTCTCGGTTCCAACCTTGATGTAAGCCATGCCAGCGGTCCTCTCGGTACGGGGTGACGTCAGTACGGTGCAGCGGTCGCGATCGACCTTCCCACTGTAGGCAGGAACGCGCCCCGCGGACAGGGCTTTCCCGGCTTTCATTACCCCCGGAACAGTGCCCCGGTTATGTCGCGTGTGAGCTCGTGGATGATGCCGAGGCGGTCCGCGCTGTCGGCGTCGTCGGGGCCCCAGGTGTAGATCGCCACCGCATAGGAGCGGTCGCCGGAACCCAGGATCGCGGCGTCGTGCACATACCCCTGCACGACGCCGTACTTGTGGTGCACGGTGATGCCAGGGGCCACGGCGGCGGGAATGAGGTCCTCGTCGTTGGTCTCCTGCATGTAGCCCAGCAGTTCTTCCGTGTGTTCGGCGTTGAGCAGCTTCCCGGTGGAGAGGGCCGTCAGCAGCAGTGCCATCTCCGGCGGCGTGAGCAGGTTCTTCTCCGGGTCGTATTCAATGCCGATGCTCCTGGCGTACTCGATCAGCTTGGGGTAGCCGATGTCCTGCATCAGCAGCAGCCAGGAGTCGTCGCTGCTGGTGTTGACCATGGCCTTGAGCTGGAACGCCGCGTCGAAGTCGCCCAGCGGAGTGTCCAGCGACTTTTCGCCGGTTTCCACCAGATGGTAGTAGGCGGCGGCCGTGATGATCTTCGCTGTGCTGGCGGCCAGATAGGGGGACACATCGCCGTAGCTCTGCAGCTTCCCGCTCCGGGTGTCCACGAGGGCGACGCCGATCCGGTGCCCGCCGTTCGCGCTCAGGATGCCTTGGATCTCGGCGCCGAGAGCGACGGCCGCGTCCGGTGCGGTGTTCGTTGCGGGTCCACCGGGGCCCCGTTCCTGCGCGGATACAACGAGGAAGCCGGACTTCGGCACCGGCCCGGTGCGGACGGCGGCGAAGATGACGGTGGCCAGAATGACGAGCAGCGTGACCAGCCACACCAACGCCAGCGCCCTTCGCTTGCTTCCGCCCGCCGCGGCCGGGGGCTGGGGCCGTGGATCAGCCGGTCCTGAAGTGTTCATGTGCCAGGACCTTCCAATACAAGCGGGGGTGGGGTTACCCCAAAAACGTATGCCCCAGCCGGGAGCATGTCCACGGGCCGCGCGGGGAGGGCCGCAAGCTGGGGGCAAACTCCCAGCAACGGACGACGGGGGCGCCGTTCCGCCGCGTGGGAATCTCCGGTATTCCCTCAGCATCCGGACGTAAACTGGCCTTCGAATCACTGTGCATGAAGCGTGGCTTGGAGACTGGATGCTCTGGAAACTGCTCGTTGAATACCTAAGGCCGCAGCGGCGGCTGCTGCTCGCCGTCGTCGTTTTCCAGCTGGCGGCGTCCATCGCCTCGCTGTACCTGCCCACCCTGAACGCGGACATCATCGATGAAGGCGTCGCGAAGGGCAACACCGACTACATCCTGGGCACCGGCGGGCTGATGCTCCTTGTCACGTTCCTCCAGATCGTCTGCACCATCACGGCCGTGTACTTCGGCGCCAAGGCGGCGATGGCCCTGGGCCGGGACCTCCGCGGCGCGATCTTCACCCGGGTGGCCGAATTCTCCGAGCAGGAAGTCACCCGCTTCGGGGCGCCGAGCCTCATCACCCGCTCCACCAACGACGTCCAGCAGGTCCAGCAGCTCGTGCTGATGTCCGCCACGCTTATGGTCACGGCCCCCATGCTCAGCATCGGCGGCGTCATCATGGCCATCCGGCAGGATGTGCAGCTGTCCTGGCTGATCGCCGTGAGCGTGCCGGTGCTGCTGATCGCCGTCGGGCTGATCGTGACCCGGATGGTTCCGCTGTTCCGCAAGATGCAGACCCGGATCGACACCGTCAACCGGGTCCTCCGGGAACAGCTCACCGGGATCCGGGTGGTGCGCGCCTTCGTCCGGGAGGACATTGAAACAGCACGCTTCGCCAGGGCCAACGAGGACGTCACGGACACGGCCCTCCGCGCCGGGCGGCTGATGGCGCTCGCGTTCCCCACGGTGATGCTGGTCCTGAATGTCTCCAGCGTGGCCGTGATCTGGTTCGGTTCCTTCCGCATCCAGGACGGCTCCATGCAGGTGGGCACGCTGATCGCCTTCCTCAGCTACCTGATGCAGATCCTGATGTCCGTCATGATGGCGACGTTCATGGCGATCATGATCCCGCGCGCCGCCGTCTCCGCGGACCGTATCGGCCAGGTGCTGGGCACCGAATCCAGCGTCCGGCCCCCGGAGCACCCGGTCAGCGTTGCGGCCGGGCGGATCGGGCGCGGCGAGCTGGAAATGCGCGACGTCGGATTCGCCTACCCCGGTGCCGAGCAGCCCGTCCTGGGCGACATCAGCTTCACCGCCCGGGCAGGGCAGACGACGGCGATCATCGGCAGCACCGGATCGGGGAAGACCACCCTGGTGAACCTCATGCCCCGGCTTTTCGACGCCACGTCCGGCTCGGTGCGGATCGACGGCGTGGACGTGAAGGAACTGCACCCGGACCTGCTCTGGGGGCACATCGGGCTGGTCCCGCAGAAGCCCTACCTGTTCTCCGGCACGGTCCGCAGCAACCTGCTCTACGGCAAACCCGACGCTACCGAGGACGAGCTCTGGCGGGCCCTGGCCATCGCCCAGGCCCAGGACTTCGTGCTGGAGATGGAGGGCGGCCTGGATGCGGCGATTTCGCAGGGCGGCACCAACGTCTCGGGCGGGCAGCGGCAGCGGATCGCGATCGCCCGGGCGCTCGTGAAGCAGCCGGAGCTGTACATCTTTGACGACTCGTTCTCCTCGCTGGACACGGCCACGGACGCCCGGCTCCGGCAGGCGCTTAGACAGAACACCGCAGGGGCCACCCTGGTGATCATCGCCCAGCGGGTCTCCAGCATTGTGGACGCGGACCAGATCCTGGTCCTGGACAACGGCCGGATCGTGGCGCACGGAACGCACGGGGAACTGCTGGGGACCTCGGAAACGTATCGCGAGATTGTGAACTCGCAGCTGGCAGCGGAGGAGACGGTATGAGCCGGACAGACAAGGCGCCGACGCCGGCCGCCGCTTCCGGCACGGGCGCACCTGCCGGGGCGCCCGCCGTCGTGCGCATCCCGCGCCCGGCGGGCGGACCGGGCCGCGGCGGCCCGTTCGCAGGGATGAACATTCCGGCCGAAAAGGCGATGAACTTCGGTGCCTCCGCCAAGCGGCTGGTGGGCACCCTGCACCCCGAACGGCTGTGGCTGGTCCTGGTGCTCGTGCTGGCCATTACCAGCGTGACCCTCTCGGTGATCGGCCCGCGGCTGCTGGGAGCGGGCACCAACCTGATCTTCTCCGGCGTCGTGTCCAAGCAGCTCCCGGCCGGGGTGAGCAAGGACCAGCTGATCGCAGGCCTGCGCGCCGCGGGGGAGAAGCAGAAGGCGGACATGCTCAGCGGGATGGCGCTGACCCCCGGCGTCGGGATCGACTTTGCGGCGCTGTCCTCGGTGCTCCTCTGGGCGCTGGTGCTATATGTGCTGGCCTCGGCGTTCAGCTGGGTGCAGGCGTACGTGCTCAACGGTGTCGTGCAGCGTACCGTCTACCGGCTGCGCGAGCAGATCGAGGCGAAGATCAACCGCCTTCCGCTGCGCTACTTCGATTCGGTGCAGCGCGGCGAGCTGCTCAGCCGGGTGACCAACGACGTCGACAATATTTCCCAGAGCCTGCAGCAGTCGATCAGCCAGGCGGTGACATCGCTGCTGACCGTGGTGGGGGTGCTGCTGATGATGTTCCTGCTCTCGCCGACGCTCGCCGTGATCGCGCTGGTGACGGTGCCGCTGACGCTGGTGACCACCACGGTGATCGCGAAGCGCTCGCAGAAGCTCTTCGTGGCGCAGTGGAAGAACACCGGGGAGCTGAACGGCCAGATCGAGGAGACCTACACCGGGCACGCCCTGGTGAAGGTGTTCGGGCGTCAGAAGGAGGTGGAGGAGCGGTTCCGGCAGAAGAACGTGGAGCTGTACCAGGCGAGCTTCGGCGCCCAGTTCATTTCCGGCCTGATCATGCCCGCCATGACGTTCATCGGCAACCTGGTCTACGTGGGGATTGCCGTGGTGGGCGGCCTGCAGGTGGCCTCCGGCGCGATGCAGCTCGGCGACGTGCAGGCCTTCATCCAGTACTCGCGGCAGTTCACCCAGCCGCTGGCCCAGCTCGGGTCCATGGCGAACCTGCTCCAGTCCGGCGTTGCGTCGGCCGAGCGGGTGTTCGAGCTGCTGGACACCGACGAGCAGAGCCCGGATCCTGTCGCTGCCCTTTCTCCGGAGACGGTGCGGGGCCGGCTCGTGTTCGAAAACGTTTCGTTCTCCTACTCGCCGGACAAGCCGTTGATCTCTGATCTGAGCCTGGTGGCCGAGCCGGGACAGACGGTGGCGATCGTGGGACCCACCGGGGCAGGCAAGACCACCCTGGTGAACCTGATGATGCGCTTCTACGAGCTCGACGGCGGGCGGATCACGCTCGACGGCGTGGACATCACCGGCATGACCCGCAACGAACTGCGCTCGCGGATGGGCATGGTGCTGCAGGACACCTGGCTGTTCGGCGGGAGCATCCGGGACAACATCGCCTACGGCCGGCCGTCTGCCTCGGAAGGCGAAATCCTGGAGGCCGCGAAGGCGACGTACGTGGACCGGTTCGTGCGGTCGCTGCCGGAGGGCTATGACACCGTGCTCGACGACGAGGGCGGCAACGTGAGTGCCGGCGAGAAGCAGTTGCTGACCATCGCGCGGGCGTTCCTGGCCCGCCCGTCCGTGCTGATCCTGGACGAGGCGACGAGCTCGGTGGACACCCGCACGGAGGTGCTGGTGCAGAAGGCCATGAGCGCGCTGAGGTCGGACCGGACCAGCTTCGTGATCGCGCACCGGCTCTCGACCATCCGCGACGCCGACCTCATCCTGGTGATGGAGGCCGGGCAGATCGTGGAGCAGGGGACCCATGCGGAGCTGCTGGCCGCCGGCGGGGCGTATTCCGCGCTGTATGCGGCGCAGTTCGCGGCTCCGGTGGCGGAGGTTTAACGGCGCTGCGCGTGGGGCGCGGCATCAAACAGAAGCGGACGACGGCGGGTGATCCCGCCGTCGTCCGCCCCTCCTGATTACTGAAACTGCGTCATGCTCTTAGTTGATTGAGGGCGACGCACTCAGATAGCCCTTCACGCTGGCGCGAAGGGTCTCGGTGTGCTCGTAGATCTCCTCAAGCGTGGTCTCAAGGGCGTCGGCTTCGGCCAGGTCGGCTTCGGCCACCGGCGTGCTGGTGACTGTTGCGGCCGCGTCATCAGTCTGCGGGAAGCCAGCAGGGGCGCCGAGAGCCTTTTTCAGACGCTCGTTCACCTGGTCGTTGAGGAACTGCTTGGACGCTTTGGAGACCAGTGCCGTGAACTGCTCACGCACCTTCTGCGTGTACGGGCCGGGGTAAACGCGGCCGGTGAGGAACTTGATCCATTCGCCCTCCGGTTCCTTGAACTGCGCTGCCAGTGTCCGCTTCAACTCGCCGATGTACTTCAATTCCCCGGCGGAGCTGATGATCGAGTCGAGGTCAACGACGTCCTTGGAAAGCTTCTGCAGCTCAGGGATCAGGGATTCATCAATATCGGTGAGGTCCAGGACCAGGAAGGGCTTGGCGTCCATCCGGTTCGGAGCGTCGAGGTCGGTAAAGAACTGGTACACCGCCCCGACTGCAATTGCTATTAAAGTTCCCGCCATCATCAGTGTTCAACCCATGGCGTATTCACTCCCACAGGCTTGGTCGGCACCGAGGGTGCGGTTGAGGAGGAAGCTGGTGACTCCTGAGGTGAGGCGTTCGTCGTTGCCCGCCCTCATCAATCGAAGATTTTCCTAAATGCCTCCGACGTTACCGACCCCTCTCTTGGTTGGACTCCAGATCGGCCAGTGCCTGCCCGAATGTGAGTCCATGTAGCTCTGAGGGCCAAACTCCCAACTGCCGGGCCATTGCCTCGGTCTCCCATCCCTTGGACCGTCGTAGTCCAGGAAATACGATGCCGAAAACTCGGGATGTCTCTCGCGGCATCCCATCAGGCTCCCCGGAGCGGTAGCCGCGGCGAGCGAGTTCGATACAGGTCTGCCGGAGCGAGGTCGAATCGCGATCTCTCGGCTGGTTTAAGCGTCGAGAGGAACATGAAGGGTCGACGTTCTTCCCAAATGCTGAACGCGTCGACCTCAGCCGTTCCATCCGGGAGGGTCTTGTCTGAACTCAATGACCCTGAGCCAACCGCTTGCCAAAAACCTTTTCGTCGCTTTGCAAGCTTCGGTTCGCGGCGGTGAGCAGGCGGCTTCTAACCTGGTTGAGGTGTTGAGATCCCGCTCAGGACGCCAATGTAGTCCAGCGTTTTGGGACTGACATGCCGCACAAGCGCAAGGGCTTCGCGAAGTGCGGCACCCTTGGCGTGGTCACCGAGCGCGCCGCGGAGTTCAACTACCGTTTCGATGCCCTCACGCTCGAACACTTCCGTGATGTCCTCTATCTGGGCCAGACGGCCAGGCGACGGCCAGCTGATAACTTCCGAGAGCTGCCCTGTATCGAGGTGCCGCCGGAATCCACTCGTTGTAGCGGCATCCGGCCATGCCTCAACCAGAGCAACAACGCGCGGCTTGACGGTTTCGTTGTAGTTCTGTCGGCGCTGCAGCGTGGCATCGACAATGATGGCCCCGATGTGGTCCCAGCTACGGCTGACTTCGGTCGAGGCTTCTGTGCCGTGTGAGTCCATTGGCGCCGGAGTATTGGCAGCATCATTGTCGATATTCATACCTGAATACTTCCATGTGCCGTGCCAGGGGGCTGGTCGGCGCCGTAGATCAGCGGCACTCAACACAAACGGACGACGGTGGCAGGCCGCCCGTCGCGGGCCCCGGTGGCGTTCCACCGGGGCTTTGTTGTAGTGAAGGGCTAAAGTAAATGCTTATGACTTCTGCGACTCTCGATCGGACATCCGGAGTCCCGCTGTACCGCCAGATCAAACAGATCCTGGTCGGGGAGATGCGCGCCGGGGCGGGCACCGACGGCCTTGCGATGACCGAGGAAGCGCTCCTCAAGCGTTTCCACGTCAGCAGTGCTCCCGTGCGCCAGGCGCTCAAGGAACTCGTCGACGAGGGCTACGTGTACCGCGAACAGGCCAAAGGCACCTTTCCGGTGCAGGGCCTGAATGTGCAACGACCCGCGACGCTGAAGCGTGTGGGCGTCCGGGGCGAAAGGCGATGACGCTTCGGCCCTGGATCTGAGCGAGGGCGAACCGATTCTTATGGTCGAGACTCTCCTGCTCACCCGCGATGGCAGCCCGGGCGGCTGGCGCCGCGCTATCCACCGCGCCGATGACTTCAAGTACGTCTTCGCGTCCAGCCGGTAGCCGGCTGGGTTTCGAAAAGCTCAACCACCGGGGGACCTCTCCCGTCTAAGGTAACCGCGACGGGCGCAACAGGGTCGCGTCGCCTGCGCGTCCGGGGTCGAGCGGCACGGGGCTGATCAGCACGGCGGGTCCGCGGTGCAGGACGCCGTCGGAAAGCACCTGGCACCGCACGCCGCCCCGCCCGCGCATGGATTGGTGGGCACCGGGGGCGAGCATCTCATCCATCCAGGCACAAGGATGGGCAGGGCGTCCGGCCTTGAGCCGCACCAGGTCCCCGCGGGATTCCAGTGCGAAGTCATGTCCGAGCAGCGGTGCCAGGTGGGCTCCTCTGAGGACCACGTTGCGACGTGTCAGGAGCGGGTCAAGGGGTGCCGTTCCCAGCTCCGCGGCGATGGCTTCGAGAGCCTCGATCGCGAACGCGGTGACTGCGGCATCCATGTGCGCGGCCTTGCCGAAGAACCGATCACCGACGATGCCCTTGCCGGCAAGCAGCTCCACGTGCTCGGCATCTGTGGTGGGGACGTCGGCTGCGCCCTCGCGGGCGCGGCCGAAGTAAGCGTGTGCCGGTGACACGATCAGATGCAGGACCTCCACGTCATACCTGTAGCTGGCCGTCATCCCACAAAACTATCGCCTGGGCACGGCCCGGCACACCAAACGCAAGCGGACGACGGCGGGAAGTTCCGCCGTCGTCCGCTTGCGTTACTGCGACTACGCGGGCTGTTCCCGCCGTTCGTGTGTCTGTCCGTAGGGGACGTCTCGACTGACGGTGACGGTGTAGCTGGCGTAGCTGTGTTGTGTGACCAGGATGCCATGGCGGCTTTCCTGCATGGCGTGTTCGCGGGCCATTTCCACGGCGGTGTTGAGGTCGTTTTCGACGGTGTCAGGATCGTGGGCTGTGATTTCCAGGACGAGGTCCGAGTGGCGCTTGATCATGGTGGTCTCTTTCTCGGCGGGATCCCGGGACTCTGAGTGGCACAGGCTTCCGGGGCCGGGCGCACCCGGGGAGGCGGAAAGCGGTGGTTTCAGAGGGGTTGCCCGGCATTCTCTGATGGGGCGGCGGCCGGCCGAAGTGTCCGGCGGGCTGGATCGGCGGAAGCATTTGTTCCTGCGGATCTGTAGTCAGTGTGCATGAATCGGTGGCCCGGCGCAATACGGAGTCACGGGAACCTGACAACACGCGAGAGGTCGACGGCGGGATGTTCCGCCGTCGACCGCTTGCCTGGCCCGAAACGGCCCCTGCTGGGTGCAAGTGCCAGAGCCCCAAGGCGAACTCAGCGGTTACGGTTCAGGGCAGGTGCGGGCCGCCTGGGCCGGATTCCAGCAGCCCTCCGCCGGCCCAGCGCTTCAACGCGAGCTTCTCGGCGTCGTCGAACTCCATAAGGGCAAGCCGACACAGCTCTTCAACATTTCTCGTCCACGCGGCAGCGAGTTCTCCTGCCGTCATCTCGTCCGTGAGGGAACCCCCGGCGGACACCACGCCCTGGATCACGAAGTTGACGGCTGAACGGGACACCGGCTGCCCGGCAGTCACGCAGTCGTCCCGGACCGATCTAGCCAGTTCACTGCGGTTGCCCGGATGCTCGCGCAACTTTGACTCCAGCGACAGGAATACCTGCCGGAACTGTTCGGGCGAAAGCGCTGGCACGTCTGTTACCCGGCTGACCTGCTCCTCGATGGCCGGCCGGCCCTCCGGCGCCAGGACGGAGAGCTCCGGCGAAAAGCGCTTCGCGTCCCACACCCAGCCAGGCGACGGCGTGGACGAGTATTGAACACCTTGTCCGATCTGGGCGATCCAGGCCCCGAACTTGCCGTAACCGCCCCAATCGGTCTTGAGCGACGGGTCCGCGGTCAGCGCCCAGTGCGCTGCAACGGCTCCGGTGACCGGACCCGGCGCCGCCTGCACAAGGGTGCGGACCTCGTCGGCGGCTGTCCTCGCAGACCCGGACGCAGGGGGTGCGGTGCGGAGCGGGGCAAGTCCGGCCGATGTCACCATCCGGGGGATGTCGGCCGAGGTCCCGTTGAGGATTGCCACGAAGTCGTGGGACTCCACCACACTGTCTGCCATCTCCCGGTACGCGAACGCTACGGCGCCGGTAGCGATGACCGTCGTCATCCGGTCGGCGGCCCGGAACCGCTGGACCAGCGAGGTGAAATCCGCGTCCGCCGATGCGACGAAGAATTCCTCAATATGTCCTGCCCCGGACAGGGCATCCATCGCGTCCAGCACCAGGTTGATGTCGGTGCTGCTCTTGCCCCGCTGGGTGAGGGACGGGCAATCGATCACACGGAAGCCGGCACGGGTCCAGTACGGCCTGTACTTGGAGTAGATGACGGGGTTGAGATAACAGTTGCGGATCAGGAAGCGCCGGGAGTCCTCGCCCGTGACGCCACCGGCCAGCGCTTCCGTCCAATGCTTGGGATCTTCAGCGAAGCGCTTGGCTGCGCCCGGGTCCAGGACCATCAAGCCGGTGTAGACGTTGTCGAAGTCAACGAACATCGCGGCGCGGATGCCAGGCCGTCTGGACTGATGAAGAGGTTCCGTCATCGGCTCAGTGTGCCAGCAGGAGTAGGGCATGTGCCAGATGTATGCCTCTGCGGCGTTGCACGGGTCCGCACCCGGCGCCGGTGCCTCCGGCACACCGTCCGTCGGGGCGCGCGCGGCTAGGACGTGGACCGGTCCAGGTGTGCATCCCTGACGTCAGAAGGCGTTGCGCCCTGGATGACCCAGCGGTTGCCGTCTGGGTCCCCGAAGTAGGCAAACTGCACTCCGCCCATCTCCTGGACCTCGCTGATGTCGGCACCCCGGCGCAGGAGCTCGGCGCGCGCTGAGCCCATGTCGGGCACGACGAGCTGCAGCCCCTCGAGGCTGCCAGGCGCCATGCCCGTCATTCCGGTACCTATGACGATCGAAGCAGCCGAGCCTCGCGGCGTTAACTGCACGACCCTCATCCCAGGGATGTGCTCAACATCGTGGTCAAGGACAAAGCCCAGCTTATCAATATAAAAGGACTTCGATCTGTCGACATCCGCTACCGGTACTTGCACAACTTCAAGACGCATCTCCATGCGGCCCACAGTACCGCCGCCGTACCGCAAGGATGCGACGACACCCGGCACAAACGGTCGGCAGCGCCCATATTGTGCAACGCTGGTTGCATGGATCTGGAGGTGTCGGCTGCGCTCACGATTCCCGCTTCGGAACTCGGCTGGCGGTTCTCGCGTTCGTCCGGGCCGGGCGGTCAACACGTCAACACCTCGGACAGCCGCGTCGAACTCTCGTGGAATGTCGCCGACTCCGCAGTGCTTTCTGATTACCAGCGGTTGATGCTCCTCACGCGTCTCGGACGACGTCTGATCGCCGGGGTGATCACGGTGACCGCCTCCGAGCGGCGCTCCCAGTTGCGCAATCGCGAGATCGCTCTGGCTAAGCTCTCCGACCTCGTGGCAGAGGGTCTTGCTCCCGAAGCTGCCCGCCGCCGGGCGACCAAACCCACCCGGGGCTCGAACCGTCGGCGCCTCGCCGCAAAGGAACAGCGGTCGGCGACGAAACGGCAACGAAAGCGGCCGTCCGCCGAGTAACGCCGTCCAGCCCGCGATTTTCAGCCGCGGGGCAGCGGGAGCGTTTAGAACCTGATCTTTTCGATAGGCGCGCCCGGCGTCTGAATGCTGGAATCGGGTCGGTCACCCCTGTGCCCGTTGCCGGTAGTCCCGCGGGGTTTCGCCGGCGTCGTTGAGGAAATGCCGGTTGAAATTGGATAGGTTCGAGAAGCCCACTTCGTAGCAAATGGCGGAGATGGCCTTGTCGCTGTGCTCCAGCAGGCGCCGCGCATGGGCGAGCCGAAGTTTGCGGACCAGGTCACTGAAGTTCTGGCCGGTGGCGCGTTTGAAGTACTTCGAAAATGTCGGTTCTGACATTCCTACCAGCGCCGCCGCCTCGGACATCTTGACGCTGCCGGCGTGGTTGCTGAAGACGTACTCGAGGACGATGTCCACCACGGCGGCGGCCTGGCCGTCCAGCTGGGGTCTGAACCATTCGTCGGCCAGGTAGCGCCGTTCCTCCTGTGGTGCACGGGCCAGAACCGTGAGGAGCTCAAAAAGGTGGTGCAGCCGCTCCAAGCCAGTCGATATGCCCATCGCATCGATGGATATGGCTGCAGACTGGGCCGACCGTCCCAGGAACTCGATCCCGCGTGAGGACTGTTCCAGCAGGGGCTTGACCTCGGCCATTTCCGGAATGATCGACATAGCCTGTTCAACCCATTTTCCGTCGAACTGGATGAGGGCATCCCGGCCCAGGAGGACCTCTCCGGGCTCGAGGTCGCTGACCCAGTCGTGCGGCAGCCCCGAACCCACCAGGGCCACATGTCCGGCCTCGAACGTGCCGATGTGGTCTCCCACGATGAACTTTCCGGTGCCCTTCCGGATCAGGTGCAGCTCGTATTCGGGGTGGTAGTTCCAGCGTGCTACCGGGCTGGGGTAGTCGTGCTCGTGCCACCGGACAGAATGGTCCGGGTCTTCCGGGATGACCTCCCGGTTGGCACGCATGCCTAGCAGTCTTTCTGCAAGCCGGGCGGCTGCGCTGTCAATGATGCCTGCACCGTCGCTGGGGCCCGCCGCGCTCATCGTGGTTCTCCCGGGGTCATGAAATATAGACAGCATCTTTGGTCGCCTTCTCCTAGGATAGCGCGCGGCCGGGCGCCGGTCGGGAAAATTAGTATCAGAAACGGGCAACCACGGCGCTAGTTGTGTCCTATCCCACAGGCCTAATCTTGAGGAACATCAGCGAGCCGCCCCGGCTTCCAGCCCCGGTCCCGCTTTCCGCCCCACACCTCCGACACAGCAGTCGGGGTGCGGGTCGCATTGCACCCCCTGAAGAACAAAGGAGTCCTTGAATGCGCGCAAAAATACGCGTCGCCGCGTTAGCCGCAGGTGCCCTGTGCGTGGCGCTCAGCGCCTCAGCCTGTGCAGGTGCTGGCGGCGGCAATTCCGCAGGAGACCCGAACAGCATCAATGTCCTGATGGTGAACAACCCCCAGATGGAGGACCTGCAGCGGCTCACCGCGGATAACTTCACCAAGGAAACCGGCATCAGGGTCAACTACACCGTCCTGCCGGAAAACGACGTCCGCGCCAAGATCAGCCAGGAGTTTTCGAGCCAGGCCGGCCAGTACGACATTGCGTCGCTGTCCAACTACGAGATCCCGTTCTACTCCGCCAACGGGTGGCTGGCACCGCTGGACAAAGTGGCCAAGGATTCCGGGTTCAACCAGGCGGACATCCTGCCGGCCTACACGGCATCGCTGACGGGGAAGGACGGCAAGCTCTACGGCGAACCGTTTTACGGAGAATCCTCCTTCCTGATGTACCGGAAAGACATTCTCGACGCCAAGGGACTGACGATGCCGGACAAGCCGACCTGGGACGAGGTCGCAGCCCTGGCTGCCCAGGCTGACGGCGCCGCTCCTGGCATGAAGGGAATCTGCCTGCGCGGCCAGCCCGGCTGGGGCCAGGTTTTCGCACCGCTGACCACGGTGGTGAACACCTTCGGCGGAACCTGGTTTGACAAGGACTGGAACGCGAAGGTCAACGCTCCGGAATTCACCGAGGCCGTCGACTTCTACACCAAACTGGTCCGTGCCCACGGCGAGGCCGGCGCCGCCCAGGCAGGGTTCACCGAATGCCTGAACAACATGAGCCAGGGCAAGGTGGCCATGTGGTACGACGCCACCTCCGCGGCCGGTGCTTTGGAAGCGGATGCCTCCCCGGTGAAGGGAAAGATCGGCTACGCCCAGGCTCCGGTGAAGGAGACCAAGTCTTCGGGCTGGCTGTGGACCTGGTCCTGGGCTGTACAGGCGGCTTCCAAGAAGCAGGACGCCGCCGGGAAGTTCATCGCCTGGGCCAGTTCGAAGAAGTACGAGGAACTCGTGGCATCCAAGCTCGGCTGGGCCAAGGTCCCGTCCGGCAAGCGCATCTCCACCTACGAGAACGCCGAGTTCCAGAAGGCCGCTCCGTTCTTCAAGGCCGAACGCTCCGCCATCGAGAACGCGGACCCGAAGAACCCCGGCGTCCAACCCCGGCCCGCTGACGGCATCCAGTTTGTCGGCATCCCCGAGTTCGCTGCGCTGGGCACCAGGGTGTCCCAGGGTGTCAGCTCCGCCGTCGCGGGCCAGGGATCCGTTGCTGACGCCCTGGCCAAGGGCCAGGAAGCCGCCCAAAAAATCGGCGATAAGTACAAGAAGTAACAACCTAACCGCAGGAGAACATCATGACTAACGCAACGGCGCGCATCTCCCGCCCCGGGCACAGCGCACCACAACCTTCCAGCAACGCCAGATCGCGGGGACGGGCTCTGGCCTGGGTACGGCGTGCACCGCTGCTGCCGGCCCTGATCTTCCTCATCATCGTCACCCAGCTTCCGTTCGTGGTGACCCTGATCATTTCGTTCCTGAACTGGAACAGCCTGAGCCCGGACAAGACCGGATTCGCCGGCTTCGAGAACTACATCCAGGTGCTCACCGATCCCGACATGCAGCAGGCGATCGTCACCACCATCATCCAGACCGTCGCTGTGGTCCTGGCCAGCCTGGTCCTGGGCCTTGGCCTGGCCCTGCTCCTGGACAAGAAGTTCATCGGCCGCGGACTGGCGCGGACCCTGCTGATCGCACCGTTCCTCGTGGTGCCGGTGGCCGCGGCGCTCATCTGGAAGCATGCCATCCTGAACCCCGTCTACGGCCTGATCAACGGCACCCTCACCTGGGTCTGGTCGCTCTTCGGCAGCGACACCCCGCCCCAGACTGATCTGCTGTCCCAGGCGCCATTGATGGCCATCATCATCTCCCTGGTCTGGCAATGGACACCGTTCATGATGCTCATCCTGCTCGCCGGTCTGCAGTCCCGCCCCATGGACACAGTGGAGGCCGCCCAAATGGACGGCGCAACTCCCTGGGACATCTTCCGCCACCTCACCCTGCCGCACCTGCGGCAGTACCTGGAACTCGGCGGACTGCTCGGAGCCATCTACATCGTGCAGAATTTCGACGCTGTTTTCACCCTCACTTCCGGGGGCCTGGGCACGGCCAACCTGCCCTACGCCATCTACGAGACGTTCTACTTCGCCAACGAATATGGCTTGGCGTCGGCCGCCGGCGTCGTGGTGGTCATCGGCACCATCATCGTGGCGACCTTCGCACTCCGCACCGTATTCTCGCTCTTCAAGAAGGAGGCAGCACGATGAGCACCCTTACCCCAACCGAGCCCCGGGCATCCGTTCCCGGCCGGACCGCCCTCACAACCGGTCCACGGCGCCGAGGCAAGTCGCGCATGGACCCCACCCGGAACAACACGGCGGCCGGGATCGCAGCCTGGCTGCTGGCCCTGCTGTTCGCAGTACCGGTCCTGTGGATGATCCTGACATCGTTCCACTCGGAAACGGACGCCGCGACGAACCCGCCCTCCATCGCCGCCGACCTCAACCTGGACGCCTACAAAGAGTTCTTCGGCGCGAGCTCCGGAGTCAGCCCATGGCCGTCGCTGATTAACTCCGCCACCGCCTCGATCTTCTCCACCGTGCTGGTTCTGCTGCTGGCCATCCCGGCCGCCTACGCGCTGTCCATCCGGCCCGTGAAGAAGTGGACCGACGTCATGTTCTTCTTCCTCTCCACCAAGATGATGCCCGTGGTTGCCGCGGTCCTGCCGCTCTACCTGTTCGCCAAGAACGCCGGCGCGCTGGATAACATCTGGTTCCTGGGCCTGATGTACACGTCGATGAACCTGCCCATCGCCGTGTGGATGATGCGCTCCTTCCTCGACGAAGTGCCGGTCGAAATGCTCGAAGCCGCCCAGATCGACGGCGCGGGCCTGCTGCTGACGCTCCGGAAGGTCGTCGCCCCCGTGGCCATGCCCGGCATCGCCGCGACCGCCCTGATCTGCTTCATCTTCAGCTGGAACGAACTCCTCCTCGCCCGGGTCCTCACCGGCGTCGTGGCCGGCACCGCCCCCGTCTTCCTCACCGGCTTCGTCTCCAGCCAGGGCCTGTTCCTCGCCAAGGTCTGCGCGGCCGCCGTCGTGGTCTCCCTGCCAGTGCTGTTCGCCGGCTTCGCCGCCCAGGACAAACTCGTCCAGGGCCTCTCCCTCGGCGCCGTCAAATAGCCGGCCACCGCCCCTTCGATCTGTCCAGGAAAAAAAGGAATACTTCGATGACAACATCAACCACCCATACCGCCGCCACCGGCAGGAAAGTACCCGCCACGATGCGCGCCTCCATCCTCAAGAGCCAGGGCGAGATGGTAATGGAAACACTGTCCGTCCCGCAGCTCGACCCCGATCAGGTCCTGGTGCAGGTCGCAGCCGTCGGCGTCTGCGGCAGCGACGTCCACTACTACGAGCACGGCCGGATCGGCGACTACGTCGTGGACCACCCGCTGATCCTTGGCCACGAGCTCTCCGGACGGATCGCCGCCGTCGGAAGCGCCGTGGACCCCGCCCGCATCGGCAAGCGGGTCGCCGTCGAACCCCAGCGGCCCTGCCGCACCTGCAAGCAGTGCAAGGCAGGGCGGTACAACCTGTGCCCCGACATTGAGTTCTACGCAACCCCGCCGATCGATGGCGCCTTCGCCGAATACGTGACCATCCAGAGCGACTTCGCCTACGACATCCCGGACAACGTCAGTGACGAGGCGGCCGCCCTCATCGAACCGCTCTCCGTCGGACTCTGGGCCTGCGAACGCGCCGAGATCAGGCCCGGCAGCCGGGTGCTGATCGCCGGCGCGGGCCCGATCGGCATCATCGCCGCCCAAGCCGCCCGTGCTTTTGGTGCCACCGAGATCTACATTTCGGACATCGCCGAGGACCGCCTGGCGTTCGCCCTCAAGCACGGCGCCACCCATGCCCTCAACGCCAGGACGGACAGCGTCGAAGGCCTCGACGTCGACGCCTTCATTGACGCCTCCGGCGCACCGCAAGCCGTCCGGTCCGGGATCAAAGCCGTGGGACCGGCCGGCCGGGTCATCCTGGTCGGACTCGGGGCCGACGACGTCGAACTCCCCGTCTCCTACATCCAGAACCGGGAAATCTGGCTCTCCGGCGTCTTCCGCTACACCAACACCTGGCCGCTTGCCATCCAGCTGATCGCCGACGGGAAGGTGGACCTGGACATCCTGGTCACCGGCCGGTTCGCCCTGGCCGACTCCGAAGCGGCACTCAAGGCGGGAAAGCAGGCCGGCCAGCTCAAAGCCGTGGTCTACCCGGGCCGCTAGCCCCTGCTGCTCGACCAGCAACCACCTTCAGCGCCCACCTGCAAGGAGACAGCCATGCCAGCACAAGAGAACGGCCCCCAGCCAGGCCGCTCCGACGACGGATCCTTGGTCACCGTCATCGGCGAGTCACTCGTTGACATCATCGATGACCCGCGACGGGGAACGACCGCGCCCGAAACGCACCCGGGCGGCAGCCCCCTCAACGTTGCAGTCGGCTGCTCCCGTCTGGACCTCCGGACCAAACTCATCACCCACCATGCCGAGGACGCTCACGGGCAGATGATCGCCGAACATCTGCGCAGCAACGGTGTCGATGTTACGACCGGTGGCTCCCGCCCGACCTCGACCGCGGTGGCGACCCTGACCGTCTCCGGGGCCGCTGAATACACGTTCTCCATCAGCTGGGACATCAACGGGGCATCCATTCCCGCCCTGGCCGCGGTGGAGAGCTCACTCCATGTCCATACGGGATCGATCGCGTCAGTTCTTTCCCCGGGCAACGAGTCCGTGAAGCTCCTTATCGAGGCGGCACGCCCGCACGCCACCGTCAGCTTTGATCCCAACTGTCGGCCCGCGATAAGCCGGGATGCGGCCGAGACCCGGGACCAGGTCGAAGACTTTGTTGCCGCCAGCGACATCGTCATGGCCAGCGAGGAGGACCTGCGATGGCTCTACCCCGACAGGGCACTGGACAGGTCGATGGCAGCGTGGCTGGAGCTCGGACCGTCATTGGTGGCACTGACCCGCGGCGGGGACGGGTCCGTCATCCTGACGCGGCGGGGCCGCGTGGAACTGCCGGGGGAAGCCATCACTGTGGCCGACACGGTGGGGGCGGGAGACTCGTTCATGGCGGCGCTGATCTCCGGACTCGCGCAGCTGGACGCTCTGGGAGCCGCCGCAAGACCACGCCTGCAGGACATCACCCCGAATGAACTGCACGCCCTGGCCGCTTATGCGAACAGAGCCGCGGCCATCACATGCTCCCGGCAAGGCGCCAGCCCGCCGACGTCGGCCGAACTGGGTTCCTTGACCGGCTCCGTCGCCGGTAGCTGATACGAGTCGACGACGGCGGGAGACTCCCGCCGTCGTCGTGGTGTTACGTCCCCGTTTGTGTTGCTACAGGTTGACCGTCTCGAGGTTGGCTTCGCCGTGGTTCAGGCTGAGCGTGAAGGTGTTGGGGCCGCTGGCGTGGACCGCGATGTTGCTCTTGGCGGTGTTGTGCTGGACCGAGAGGTCGTGCACCAGGGCATCGAGCTCGTGGTGCATGGTGGAGTGGTCCCAGAGCTTGTGGGTTACGGAGTTGGCAGTTTCAAACGTCATTGTTGAGCTTCCATTCATGAATCCGGAGGTCCGGCTGCCGCACCGATGCGGAGCCGCGGTATAACCAATCCATGAACGCCCGAGACTTGAGGCGGCTCTGCGAGCTCACCGGTTTGGCCTCGTTGCGTCCACCAGGATGGGTAAAACTTGCCTTTATTCCACTTGCTGCGCTAGGCATTCGGAGTGGAGGTCAGGACTGTTGCGGGGAAGATTCCTTCCCAGCCGTGCTTTTCCATAGTGCACAGGACGGCGCAATCGTCTCAAGTCAGATGGCGATTTTTTGCGGGTGAGTCTTATCACAGCTGCGCTGACAGAAAGTCAACCTCGTTGCTCGCGGGATGCTGCGAGGAGGCGGCGACGGGCGCTTCGCTGCGCGGACTACCGTCCGGCTGACACCGAAGTCGCTGATCAGCGTGTCTTCGCTCGGGAGCTTGTCGGCGGGCTGGATGACGCCGTCGACTATGTGCGCATGCGAAGATCGGCGGCGAGGTCCGCGGTCAGGTCCCGGCCAAGGACCTCCTTGAAGTCATCGGAGTCTCCACCGGACACATCTGGATGAGCGACAACCTCATCGACGTCCAATACGACCTGCTCCTCAAGGACGTCGGACTGCTCCGCGGCGAACTCGGCACCCTCCCCACCGGAAGCCTCAACGCCGACGTCGAACAGGCCATCAGCCGGGCCCGCGCCCTCCTGGGCGCCGATTCCCCAAACCAGCAAGCCCGATAGAGGACGGCTCAGGCTACCGCCGCGGGGATCGCCGGGATTCCATCGTGGTACCGCACGGTGCTTCGCTTGAACACCTCCGCATAGATGGAGGAGCTGACGGAGGCCACGCCCTCCCATTTCTGGAGATCAGCCAGCAGCAGCCGAAGGTCCTCCAGGCCGGCTACCGCCACCTGTGCCATGAGCCGCTCGCCGGAGGCAGCGGCCCAGCGCGTGACAGGGAGGCCGGCCACGTATTCCCCCAGCGTGCGTGTCGATGCGCCTTCGCCGGTGATCGTGATCAGGGATTCGATCGGGAATCCCAATGACGCCAGGTCCACCACCGCCCTGATGAACAAGGCACCAGAGCTGGTCATCGTGTCAAACCGGCGGCTGACCGTTGCCTTGGAGACGGCCAGGTCAGAAGCGAGCTCATCCACGGTTGCCCGGCCGTTGCGGTGCATGAGCCGGGCCAGCAGCAGGCTGGTGTCATCGAGCGGTGTGTGGCCGGTTGCCGTCCCGGGCAGGTGGCCATCCTCATCGGGGTGCAGTGCGGCATATTGCTTACGATCCAGGACGTCCGGCGTCCAGCCGGAGGGGGTCCGGAAGTACTCGAACAGCGGCATCATGGCGAACGACTGCACACCCTCCACCTTCGCGAGACGGTGGTACAGCAGCTCTGCGAGCTCATCGGGAGCGAGGAACATTTCCGCCACCCCCTCGTTGGATCCGGACAGGGCGCTGACCCAAGAGGACTCGTCCTGGTCGGCGAGCCACGAACAGACCTGGCGCAGCTCACGGGGGGCCGCCGTCACGCGGAGGAGGAAGGCGGCCCGGGAACTGACCGCCGCCGGGTTGATGAAGGCGTTGATGCGTACGGCACCGGATTCGAGCAGTTTGTTGCCGCGGCGTGCCACGGTCCGTTCCTGTTGGCCCAGGACCTCGGCGATCAGCCGCCACGGGGCGCGGCCATTGCGCACGAGTGCGGCCATGATCTGCCGGTCGAGCGTATCAAGTTGCTCCATGTCGGGGTCCTTTCACTGTTGCCTCCCAGCTTCGACACCGGCTGGCGTCGATGCCTGAACGGCACGGGACCTTAACGGCACGGGGCGGCAGGCAAGCCTGCCGCCCCGTGCCGTCTCAGTTCCGGCCCAGATAGGCTAGCACTCCGGAAAGTGCCGCAGCTGTTCCTCCGACGACGGCGGCGCGTGCCTCCGGCGCGAAGAATGGCGAATGATTGACGGCCGGCGAAGCACCGTCTTCGAAAAGTTCCGGGGCGAAGGCGCCAAAGGCCCAGATGACATCAGGAACACCAATGGCGTCGCTGAGCCACCCCGCGTCTTCCGAGCCCATCCCGAGCGGAGCCGCAGTCAGTGCATCCGCGCCGAAGTCCGCCGTGAACGCTGCGACGACGCGGCGGGTGGCCGCGGGGCCGTTGTAGCAACGGGGGAAGTTGTTCAGCTCCGTGATGGTGGGTTCGGGCGCCGCCGAGGCAGCGGCTTCGGCGGAGATGATGCGCCGGATTGCTCCGAGCACGGTGGCGCAGGTGTCTTCATCCGGGGTCCGGACGTTGACCGAGAACTCCGCGGACTCGGGGATTATGTTCTCCTTCAGGCCCGCGTGGAAGGTGCCCACGGTGATGGCGGCAGGCGTCGACGGTGCCAGTTCGCGGGAGACGATGGTCTGGAGTCGAAGGACCATCGCGGTAGCGGCAACGATCGGGTCGATGGATTTCTCCGGCTGCGAGCCGTGTGCTTGCTGGCCGTGGACCGTGATCTTCCAGGAGTCAGCCGGGCTGGCCATGTGCCCGTCCCGGATGACGAGCTTGCCCTGACCCACGGGCATAACGTGTTGGGCCAGCACCGCCTCGGGTTTGGGCGCCCGGTCCCACAGGCCGTCGTCGATCATTGCCCTCGCGCCGTACGCCGTCTCCTTGCCGGGCTGGAAGATCAGGACCAGGGACCCGGGCCAAAGGCCGCGGCGCTCCGAGAGTAGCGAGGCGAGCGCCAGGGCGGAGGCGATATGGGTGTCGTGTCCGCAGCCGTGCATCACCGGGGCGGTGGCCCCGTCCGGCAGCGTGCCCGTGGCCCCGCTGGAGTAGTCCAGGCCGTCGGTGTCCGCCCGGAAGCCGACGACGGGTCCGTCGCCGTTCTTCAGGACGCCCACCACCCCGGTGACACCGCAGCGGAAGGATTCAATCCCCAGGCCTGCCGGATGGGCTTCGATGTTCGCGGCAGTCTCGAATTCCTGGGCTGAGAGCTCGGGGTGGGCGTGCAGGTGCTTGTAGACGGCGACGTAGTCGTCCACAAACGATTCAGGAACCTCGACGGCGGCGGTCAGGCGGACGCCCGTGGTGGTAGTCATCTGTGGTTCCTTCAGTCCTAGTGCACGTGGTTGCCATAAGTACATACTTTCCAGATTTCCGGTACGTGTCAGCCGTGGCGCGGAATCCTAAATCCCGGTGCCCGCCAGGCGGGCCGTTGCCGGCGGTGTCAAGATGTGTGCATGACGCGAACCACGATGGCCAGGCTGGCCGACGGCCGGGAAATCCTCTACTTCGACGACGCCGGTTCCCCCGGGCGCCCGGCGGAATCCCTCACGGACCACCGTGACCTGCCCGCCCGCCCCGAACCCGGGCAGCTGCGCTTTGACGCGCTCAGCCGCGAATGGGTCGCCGTCGCCGCGCACCGGCAGCACCGCACCCACCTGCCGCCGGCGGACCAGTGCCCCCTCTGCCCGACGACGCCGGCCAACCGGACCGAGATTCCGGCGCCGGACTACGACGTCGCCGTCTTTGAAAACCGCTTCCCCTCGCTGGGCCCGGACACATACGAGATCCCCGCGGCGCCGGGCTGGGGGACCGCAGCCCCCGCCGTCGGCCGCTGCGAAGTGGTGGCTTTCACCCCGCAGCACACCGGGTCCTTCGCCGGACTGGGCTGGCGCCGCACCCGCACGGTGATTGACGCCTGGGCACACCGCACGGAAGCCCTCAGTGCCCTGCCCGGCATCCGGCAGGTCTTCCCATTCGAAAACCGCGGCGCAGAGATCGGCGTCACCCTGCACCATCCGCACGGGCAGATCTACGCCTACCCCTACGTGACGCCCCGCGCCGCCGTCCTGGCCGCCGCGGCCGGCGAATACTTCAACACCACCGGCGGCACGGAGACGCTTACTTCATCCCTGCTGCGGGCCGAGCGCAACGACGGCAGCCGCATGGTCCTGGAAGGCGAACACTTCAGCGCCTATGTGCCCTTCGCCGCCCGCTGGCCGCTGGAAGTCCATCTGGTCCCGCACCGCCAGGTTCCGGACCTCGCCGCCCTGTCCGGGCCGGAGCGCGACGAACTGGCGAAGCTCTACCCGGAGCTCCTGAAGCGCTTCGATGCCCTGTACCCGACGCCGACCCCCTACATCGCGGCCTGGTATCAGGCACCGCTGGAGCCGGGGATGCGCCGGGCCGGACAGCTGCATCTGCAGTTGACTTCGCCCCGCCGGGCCGCCGACAAGCTCAAGTACCTGGCCGGCTCCGAAGCGGCCATGGGTGCCTTCATCAACGACACCACCCCGGAATCCGTCGCGGCCCGGCTGCGCAGTGTGGGGCCGTCGGGCGGCTAATGGCCGCTGGATTCATCAGCCGGCGGGCAGGCGCAGGACTTCCATGGCAGCCATCAGGTACGGCACCGGATCAGGGCCCGTGCCCGCGGCCCATTGGATCCACGCCTCAAAGGTGACTCCGACGTAGGCGGCGCACAGGTAACGGGCGTCGTCCTCGCGGACGCCGGACGCAACGAGGTAGAGCATGGCCCATTGGCGCTGGGGGGCCAGTGCCCAGCGGCCGCGGCTGGCCAGTTCGGGGTGCCCGGCGATCAGGCGCAGGCGTCCGCGGGTTACGGACAGGTCCGGGATCACTGCCACTCCGGCGATGGCCGCGGCCCGCAACCCCGCAAGCACGTCGCCGTCGGATGCATGGTTTTCCCTGGCCTCATTCAGCACCCGCCCGGAAACCTCGATCACCGGCTCGATGCCGCCCCAGATGAGGTCGGCCTTGCTGGCGAAGTAGCGGTAGAGGCTTTTCCGCCCGATACCTGCCTCGCGCGCGATGTCCTCCATCGAGGTCTGTTCGTAGCCGCGTTCGGCGAAGACGCGCAAGGCAATGGCGGCGACGGCGTCCGGATCAATGGTCACAGGCCGCCCGGTTTGCCGGCAAGACCGTCATCGTCACGGGTGCGGGCTCGGGCATCGGCAAGGCGACGGCCCTGCGCGTCGCCAAGGAAGGCGGCCGCGTCATCGCCGCCGACATCAGCAAAGAACGCCTCGATGCCCTGGTGGCCGAGAACGCCGGCCTGGACCTGGTCCCCGTGCCCGGCGACATCTCCACCGAAGAGACCGTCGACGCTGTCGTCGTCGCCGCCGGCGCCCGGGTCGACGCCCTCGCCAACGTCGCCGGGATCATGGATAACTTCGCCCCGATCCACGAGGTCGACGACGCCACCTGGGAGCGGGTCTTCCGGATCAACGTCACCGCCCTGATGCGCCTGACCCGCGCCGTGGTGCCGCTGATGCTTGAGGCCGGTTTCGGTTCCGTGGTCAACGTCGCCTCCGAGGCAGGCCTCCGCGGTTCCGCCGCCGGCGCCGCCTACACCGCGTCCAAGCACGCCGTCGTCGGCTTGACCAAGAACTCCGCGGTGATGTACGGACCCAAGGGCCTGCGCTTCAATGCTGTGGCACCCGGAGCCACCATCACCAACATCGAGGCCAACTGGGGATCCCAGCTGGCCGCCGAACGGCTTGGGCCGCTGATGGGCGCCAATATCCCGGCACCCGCCACCGCGGCGCAGTTGGCCGCCTCGATCACGTTCCTGCTCAGCGACGACGGCACCAACGTCAACGGCGCGATCCTCGCCTCCGACGGCGGCTGGTCCGCGCTGTAGGGGAGCGGCACCTCGCGCGGGCGGGCGACGGCGGGAGGTTCCGCCGTCGCCCGCGCGTCACGGCAGCATCGCCGCCCGGAGTCATGGGCGGAACTGCTACGCTCAAAATCTGCCGCTCAGGCGGGGCGTGACAGCGGAGTTGCGAGTGAGGGAAACACTATGACGGTTGCCGAAATCCAAGTCGACCAGCGTGTGATCGGGATCGACTCCCGCCGCTTTGCCTCTGTCGAGAAGGCGCTGGTCGAGCTGATCACCAACAGCGACGACAGCTACGCCCGGCTGGAGAAGGCCGGCTCGCCGGTGACCGGCGGAATACAGCTTGGCTACGAGCCGCACCATACGGGCGCCATCCTGACAGTCAGCGACCAGGCGGAAGGCATGTCCTTTGAGCAGGCCGCCCGCATCCTGAGTTACGGAGGCGCGCATAGTCCGCTCTCCCGCGGCGAGGGCAACGGCCGGGGGTACTTCGGCCGGGGGCTGAAGCAAGCCATCTTCGGGCTGGGCCACGGCTGGATCGAGACCATCCAGGACGGTCGCTTCACGCGCATCGACATCTTCCGCGGCGAGAACGGCGGCTACCTTTACGACGACGACGGGGCGGACCGCAAGGCCTTTCCGGCGGACTACACCCGCCTCGGTATGGCATCCGGAGCCGCGGAGAGCGGCACCCGGGTGACCATCGTGGTCGACAATCCCCACGTCACGATTCCGCACTACACAACCCTGCTGCAGTCCTTGTCGGACAACTTCTACCTGCGGGATGTGCTGGACCGGCGGAACGTGGTGCTCGCGACGGGCCGGCCCGGGACAGAGGAGCACCACAGTGAGCAGGTCCGTTTCGAGGCGCCGGCGTCCATCCTGCTCCTCGGTCCGGAGCAACCGGGCAGCTTCAGTTACGACGGGCGGGACCATCCGTTCACAGTCACGCTCAAGCGTGCGAAGGATGTGGAACTGACGCTCAAAGGGGACGAACGCACCAACGGCCTCGTCGTCCTGTCCGGGATGGCGGCGCTGGACTGCACGCTGTTCGAGTTCGAGAACCAGGTGGGAACGGAATACCTCTTCGGTGCGGTGCGCTGTGCCGGACTGACCGAACTGCTGGGGCGGGGCCAAGCGATCATCAGCGACGAGCGAGAGGGCCTGAACCCCAAGGATCCCTTCGTCGAGGCCTTCTCCGACGCCGTCAGCGGCATGATCTCCGGCTACGTGCTGGCCGAGAAGCAGAAGCTCACGCATCTGGAGCGGGCGACCACCTCCGGCCGCACCGCCGAAATGATCGAGCGGCTGCTGCACCACATGAGCGAGGCGGCCGTGATTGACCTGGGCATCAGCGCGCTCCCGGTGCATCGGCCCGGGGGCGGCTCCGCTGAAGGCGGCGTTGAAGGTTTCATTGGCGGGGGAGAACCGCCCGCCGCACTGCGTTTCACCACGCCCTTCTACTACAGGCGCCCGGGGCACCCCTTCCACGTCGCCCTGCTGATCGATCCGGGCCAGTTGCCCGACGGCGGACTGCTCACCTTCGACGTCGAGCTGCCCGGCTCGATGCGGATTGAGCCGGCGCCTGCTTCCGTTCCGGTCGGCTCGTTGCGCGGCACCCAGCGGTTCGAGTGGACGGTCACGGGGAATACGGCCGGGGAGCGGGGCGAGATCACGGTCCGGGCCGGCGCCTACTGGGCCTGGTGCGAGATCGTCGTAGCCGAGCACGCTTCACACCGTGCCGACGGACAGCCAGCCCACCACGCCGCGCTGCACGCCGCCGACCACCCGGTGGCGCACCGGGTCTCCCGGGACCACGGCGAGGACATGTTCGTTGGCTACGAGTTCCGCAAGCTGCAGGACAGCGCGGACCGGGCCGTCTACAGCGCCGAAGAGAGAAAGGTCATCATCAACACCGGCGCGCCGACGGTGCAGCTCTATGTCGACGGCCGCGGACGCTTCCGTGACTCCGCCAGGCTCCTGCTGGCCGAGCTCTTCATGGACGTGATTTCAGATGAGCTGGCCCGGCGCCGGATCGGGCAGCACGGGCATGGTGGTGACCTCGACGCCTTCCACCGCGCCAAGCGGGACATCATCCGCCGCTACGGCAGCGACATCCACTTGTCGTTTCTGACCAGCTGAGGGGTGCCCGGGTTTCTTCCTTCTGGGCGCCGAACAGCCCGATGTATTTCTGCTTGCCATTGAAGTGAAGCCGTGCAATCGGCTTGCGGTTGTTGTCGTCGCGCAACACAGCGAAGTAGGATTTCGCGTCGCGCTGGACGACGCGTGGCGGCAGATGTCAGTGTGCAGCCGCTTCTACTGCTTCGATCTGTGCGGGCTGCCCGTCCGTTCCGGCTGCAATGGCGGAACGGTTGCGGGTCAACAGGAAGAACGCCGCGGCGGAGATGGCGGCGGCAACGGTCATGGCGACGCCCATGGGGCGGGCGTCGTGGTCGCCGGCCAGGCCGACGAGCGGCGAGACGGCAGCGCCCAAAACGAATTGCAGGGCTCCGAGGAAGGCCGAACCGGTTCCCGCGTGGTGGCTGGCTTCCCCCAGCGCGAGGGTCGTGGCATTGCCGTAGATGAACCCCAGCGAGCCCTGGAAGATGAAGAGCAGTATGAGGGTCGGGATCATGGGTACACCGGTAACGGCGACCGCCAGCAGCGCCACCGAAGCGAGGAGAAGCGCGATGACGCCGCCGCCGAGCATCTTGCGGTAAGCGACGCGGCCCGCGAGGCGGGTGGCGATGATGGCGGAGATCATGATGGCCAGGGAATTGACGCCGAAGACCAGCGAGTACATGCCGGGGGACAAGCCCACGATGTTTTGCAGGACGAACGGCGACGCCGAGATGTAGGCGAACATCGCAGCGAAAGCGCAACAGAACGTGATCAGGTAGCCCACATAGTTCCGGTTCGAGAGTACGGTCCTGCCGCTGCGGAACATGGCCTTCACACCGCCGGCCTGCCGCCCGGATACCGGGAGGGATTCCTTGATGAAGAACATCACGGCGAGGAACATCAAAGCGACCATGAACGCGAGGACCCAGAAGACGCCGCGCCAGCCCAGCCCGGTGATGATGGCGCCCCCGGCCACCGGGGCCAGCACCGGGGCGATGCCGCCGATGATCATCATCAGGCCCAGCAGCCTGGCCCCGCGGACGCCCTTTGCCGAGTCGGCGATGATGGCACGGGAGAGGACCACGCCGGCAGCGCCGCTCAAGCCCTGGATGAAGCGCGCCACGATGAGGAATTCAATGGTGGGCGCAAGGGCAGTGGCGACGCTCGCCAGGAGGCAGATCGCGGCGCCGACGATCAGCGGCCTGCGCCGTCCCGTGCCGTCCGACAGAGGACCGATGACCAGTTGGCCGAACGCCAGTCCGACGAGAAAAGTCGTGAGCGTCAGCTGGATGCCGGTGGCCGAGGCGCCGAGATCGGTCGCCATCTGCGGGAAGGCAGGCAGATACATGTCGGTGGACAGCGGGCTCACCGCGGTCAGCAACGCCAGGACCGCGATCACCAGGCCCGGCAGCTGGGCGGCGCCCCGCGGGGATGTTGTGGTCACAGGTGGTTCCTATCCAGGAGGGGGTGGTGGTCCGCAAGCACTGTACTTATGAAACTATATATATGTCAACATATGGGTTAAGCTGGAAGTATGACATCGACCACCGGCGACCTTCGATTGCAGGCCTTGGGCTCCCAACTCCATACTCTCTCGTGGACGATCCACCGTGTTCTGCCCTCAGCTGCCGGTCTCGACCCCCTGCCCACGTCCGAGTTGGCCGTGTTGAAACGCGTCATTGCTGAACCCGGGATGACCGTTTCGGAGCTCACCACTGCGTTGGGGTTGCGTCAAAGCAATGCCAGTGCGGCCGTCAGGGCGCTGGTCGACCGAGGCCTGGTCCACCGGAAATCCAGTCCGTCTGACCGCAGGTTGGCCTTGCTGCATCCCACCGAGGCTGCGCTGAAGAACAAGAGGTTACTGGAGGAAGCCTGGTCCGGTTCCATCTGTGCGGCCATGATGCGGCTTCCGGCAGATCAGGTGAACGCGATCCTTGGTGCAGCAAAGGCCCTCGCGGCCCTCGAAGAGCAACTTCGGGCCGGACTGACGACCGCGCCGTGACACGGATGGGCGCCCCCGGAGACTCAGTCCAGCATTGAAGCGTCGGCAGGCTACCTGCCGCGGACGCCGACACTCCGGAGGAGGTGCTGCGGTATGTCCCAGCAGATCCGTGGTGCTCCGGACCGGGGACTTCCACCCCTTGTAAGTGAGGCAGATTTTGACCTCCGCTGACTCCGCCAGGTGGGCAGGCATTGTTGCTTTCGAGGTCGACGACGAGGCCCTGTGTCATCGCGGCCACGCGGCGGGTCTCCCGGATCATCGGCTACCTCATGGGATTGTCCGGGCTGGCCTACATCGTGCAGGGCTGGATCATCGGGACCGAAGGCTTCTCGGCTGCGAATTCCGTGTCGACGCTGGGCGGGATCGTCCTGATCGTCGTCTGGACTATTTGGCTCCTCATCAGTGCCTGGCGGATGAAGGCTCTGCGCGCCGGATGAAGGTGGGTGAGGTCCTGCCTGCTGCCGGCCGCCGCCCGCATGATTCGCCCCCGGCCAGAACTTCACGGCAAGATGTGGGCATGGAGCATAGTGACCAGCAGCCCTGGGTGAAGAACTACCAACCGGGGGTCCCGGCCGAAATCGAACTGCCCACGGAGTCGCTTGTCGCGATGTTGGAGCGTTCCGTGGCCGAAGCCGGCAGCGCCCCCGCGCTGGAATTCTTCGGACGCCGCACCAGCTACACCGAGCTTGGCGGGCAGGTCGACCGGGCCGCCGAAGGCCTGCGCCGGCTGGGCGTGCGCGCGGGGGACCGGGTGGCCCTCATCCTGCCCAACTGCCCGCAGCACGTCGTCGCCTTCTACGCGGTGCTGCGCCTGGGCGCCGTCGTCGTCGAACACAACCCGCTGTACACCTCCCGGGAACTCCGCCACCAGTTCGAGAACCACCAGGCCCGGATCGTAATCACCTGGGACAAGGCAGCGGACGCCATCCGCGAGTTCCCGTCCGACATCGAGATTGACCACGTCGTCTCCGTCAGCCTGCTCGAGGCGTTCCCCGCCGTCAAGCGCCTCGCCCTGCACCTGCCGGTCAAGAAACTCCGCGAGACCCGCGAGGCGCTGACCGGCCCCGCGCCGGGAACCATCCCGTGGAAGCAGCTCCTGGGCCACGGTCCGATCGACCCCGGACACCCCCGCCCCTCGGTGGGCGACCTCGCCGCCATCCAATACACCTCCGGCACCACAGGCCAGCCCAAGGGCGCCAAGCTCAGCCACTTCAACCTGTACTCCAACGCCCTCCAGGGCGAGGCCTGGATGGAGGGGGCGGAGTACCGCAAGGAGGTCTTCTACGCGATCCTGCCGATGTTCCATGCCTTCGGTATGACGCTCTACCTGACCTACGGCATCCTCAAACAGGGCCTGCTGGTGCTGTTCCCCAAGTTCGATCCGGATCTGGTACTGGCGGCGATGAAGAAGTCGCCCGCGACGGTCTACTGCGCGGTCCCGCCAATCTACGAGCGCACCGCCATGGCCGCGAAGGAGAAAGGCATCTCGCTGCGGTCGTGCAGGTTCTGCATCTCCGGCGCGATGAACCTGCCGTACCACGTTGTGGAACTCTGGGAGTCCGTGTCCGGCGGGCTTCTCGTCGAGGGCTACGGCATGACCGAATGCTCCCCGGTCGCCCTCGGCAACCCGTTCCATCCCACCCGCCGGACCGGCACCATCGGCGTGCCGTTCCCCTCGACCCGGATGAAGGTCGTCGACCTGCACGATCCTGCCAGCGAGGTGCCGCAGGGACAGCCGGGGGAACTGCTGCTCAAGGGCCCGCAGGTCTTCCGCGGATACTGGAACAACCCGGAGGAAACCGCGAAGGCCCTCACGCCCGACGGCTGGCTGCGCACCGGCGACGTCGTGACCGTGGACGAGGACGGCTTCACCACGATCGTGGACCGGGCCAAGGAACTCATCATCACCGGTGGATTCAACGTCTCGCCTACCGAGGTGGAGACGGTCCTGCGGCTGCACACGGATGTGGTCGACGCGGCCGTGGTCGGCAAACCGCTCGAACGCGGCGGGGAGATGGTGGTCGCCGCCGTCGAACTTGAGCCGGGCAGCACGCTCGACGAGGATGCCCTGCGGGAGCACTGCCGCGAGCACCTCGCCGGCTACAAGGTGCCGAAGCGGATCGTCGCCATTCCGGACATGCCGCGCTCGATGCTCGGTAAGATCCTCCGCAAGCAGGTGCGCGAACAGGTCCTGCCGACGCTCTGACGGCGGCAAAGCGCAGCCCCGCGTCCCCATCGGAACCTGGGGCACCCGTCGTGTGCGGCCGGCTACCGTTTTCCGCCTGCCCGGGCCTCAGGCCGACCGTCAGCTGCCCGGCGGGAACGCGTGATCAAGGTGTGGGCGAGCAGGAAGCCGAACACCACAGCGCAGAGGAGCGCGCCGATCGCGAGCGTCGTGCTGATTCCGGCACCGGTCGGGTGAAGGTCAGGCGCCATGTGCGCTGCGAGCACGGCGCCCGAGACGGCGGTGCCGAAGGAGCTGCCGACGGTGCGCAGGACCTGGTTGAAGCTCACGGAACTGCCCAGCTCTTCAGTGGCCACGCTGCGGGCGATCAGTGCCGGCATGGCGGCATAGCTCGTTCCCATTCCCAGACCTAAGACCAGCATCCCGGTGAGGATCTCCCAGAGTTCGGTATGGGCAGCCCAGAGCAGCATTCCGGCTGCCGCCATCATGCCGGCGCCGATCGGCAGCAGAGTCGCCAGACGGATCCGGTGCGACAGGCGGCGCACGAGTCGGTTCGCGCTGAAGCTTCCCACCGAGAGCGGGAACATCACGAATCCGGCCCAGAAGACGGGCAGTGCGATGCCGTAGCCGGTGGCGGCCGGGGCCTGGGCGATAAGGCTGGAAATCGAAAGGCCGATGTACATCGCGGCGCCCAGTCCGACTGCCGTGCCGTTGGCCAGCAGCACTTCCCCGTTCCTGAGGACCCGAAGGTTGACCAGCGGGTGCCGGCTCCGCAGTTCAGTCCTGATCCAGGCCGTCAGGACGGCTGCAGCGACGATGAAGGCACCGTTGGTCCACGGTGAGCTCCACCCCCAGTTCGGCCCTTCACTGACGCCCAGGAGCAGAATGCCGAGACCGAGACCGAGCAGACCAGCGCCGGGGTAGTCGAACGGCACCCGTGGGGCCTGTTCGTCGGGTCCTGCCGGGACGATGCGGAAGACCACAATGATGGCCGTGACGACGAACAACGCGGCAAACCAGAACGCGAACCGGAAGTCGAAGAGTCCCGCGATGATTCCGGTCAGCGGGTAGCCGACCCCTAGGCCGGTTGCTACGGTCACCGACAGGCTTGAGATGGAGAACCGCACCTTCTCGGCAGCGACGTAGCGGCGGGCGAGGGCGATCGTCACCGGAACGATCCCGTAGCTCAGGCCCTGGAGTGCCCGTCCGGCAAGGAAAACCGTGAAGTTTGGCGCCGCCGCGGCGATGACAGACCCGGCGAGGATGATCGA
Organism: Arthrobacter sp. PAMC25564; assembly: GCF_004798705.1. Lineage (NCBI taxonomy): Bacteria > Bacillati > Actinomycetota > Actinomycetes > Micrococcales > Micrococcaceae > Arthrobacter > Arthrobacter sp. PAMC25564. Next base: position 1,150,680 of record NZ_CP039290.1, read on the forward strand.
CAGCGACCACAGCAGGAGCCGCTTCTTGTGCGGTCCGTCGCTGAGCCGGCCCATCACCGGGGTTGCGACTGCACCGACCAGAAGGTTGATAGTGAGCATCCACTGGGCCGTGCTGACCGAAATATCCATCTCGCGGGAGATGGTCGGCACCAACAGCATGCCCAGTGAGCTCACGATCGCCGTGGAGAGCGCGGCGTAGACCAGCGCCGGCACGAGGCCTGAGCGTGCGTCCGGTTCAGTCAACGGATGCCTCCGATCCCAGCTTCCGGAGGATGGGGATGACCGCTTCGAGTGTCTTCCGCTCCTCCGGCGTCAGCCGCTCCATAATGGCCCGGTCAAGCCAGCCATGACCGGCCGCCAACTCCTGGGCCAGCTTCTGCCGTCCCTCGCCGGTGAGCTCGATCCAGATCCGGCGCCGGTCCTCGGCATCGGGGACGCGCACGACGAACCGCAAATGTTCCAGCTCACGGGCGGCAAGCGAAATGGCCTGGGGGCTGACTTGAACGACGGTGGCCAGTTCCGAGGTAGTCGCGCGCCCCTGTTCCGCCAAATGCCGGAGCACACCCAGCTTGCCTGGGGAAAGCGTCCGTTTCGCATTCAGCCGCCTCAGCAGCGGATGAAGCGTTTCGAAGAAGGAGCGGGTCAGTAACTGGCCGGTCATTGGTTCGTCGGTCATCCTTCAACTATACAAGCAACTTGATCAAGTTGCTTGTATATGAGGGGTGCACCCTGACGGCGGGACCTCCCGCCGTCGTCCTCTGGCGTGTCAGAAATCGGCGACCCCGGTCAGGTACCCGTAATACCGCCCGCTGATCGGACGGATCGGATCACCGCCGAAACCGAAGCCGCGATGGTCCTTGTTGTAGGCCTTGGTCACGGCCAGGAACTGCTCCATCACGTCCTGGCCCGAGCCCTCGCATTCCCCGCGGCTGATGCACAGGGCCACCGATCCTGCCACCGCTGGGCTGGAGAAGCTGGTCCCGTGGTTGACGGCGTAGCCTCCCGGCGCCGTGGAGAGCATGCACACACCCGGTCCGGCGACGGTGTGGGCCTTGTCCGCCGGCAGGGTGGCGAAGTTGGAGAAGAACGCCGGCTGGTCATCCTTCTGCCCGAAGGCGGTCCAGTCAAGAGTCCCGCAGACGGGGGCGGCCAGTCCGCCCGGCTGCCCATCGAAGTCCGCCATCGCCGTCGCGGTCAGCACCTGGTCATAGGTCGCCGGTATGGTTCCGGCGAAATCGACGCTCGCGTTGCCCGCCGCGACGGTGTAGGCCACCCCGGCCTTGACCGAGCGGCAAATCGCGTAGTGCATCGCGTCCGTGCCCTTGCCGCAGTTCTCCGAGTCGGTGCCGGCACCGGCGATGCTGATGTTGGCCACCTGGATGTCATTGTTGGGATCCTTGTCCTTGCGCGTCGACGTCACCCAGTCGATCGCACAGATCATGCTCTGCTCGGAGATTCCACCGACGCCATCGACAACCCGGACGGACCACAGCGGGGTGCCCGGCGCCGTGCCGATCACGCCGAAGTTGTTGTTCTTGGCGCCGATCACGCCCGCTACGAAGGTGCCGTGGCCCAGGACATCAATGGGGGTCACGGAGACGGGCGAGCCTGACGTGCAGTCGATGCCGCCGCGTACATTCAGGTCCGGATGGGTGGCGTCGATGCCGCTGTCGATCACCGCCACGTTGACGTCGACAGGGTGCTCGCTGTCACCGGCCCTGGTATTGCCGGCGTCGGACCGGGGGCCGGCGATACGTTGCCGCCACAGTGGGGCCACCTGGGTGCTGGGCGGCTCAGGGTCCCGCGGTTTGTCGAATTTCCGGCTCATCGTGACGAACTCGACGCCGGGATCAGCCTGGACGCGCTGAGCCTCCGACGCCGTCATGGTGGCGGCGTAGCCTCCCACGGCATCCCGGTAGATCCCCGATGGGGAGACCCCGTACGTTCTTTGGTGGGCAGCAGCGGTGGCGGCCGGGTCCACGACGGTGTCCTTGAAAACAACAATGTAGCCTTGCTTCGCTTCGGCGGCGGCTGAGGGACCGGCGGCCGCCATCCCGCCGCCAATGGTCAGCACGGCTGCGGCCAGTCCGCCCAGGATCCGCCGGGCCCATGGTCTGCCCCAACGGTGGACGGGTTTCCGCCGCCGGTGGCTGCGCGGCCCCGGGGCGACGGATGCTGGCTCCGATGCTGGTGACTGACGGCGGAATTGGCTGAACATCGTGGCCTCCCATTAAGCGTCTTCGCTAGCGAGTGCCCCCCGCCCCATCTTAAGCCTCCGCCCGCATGTTAAGCCCGGCCCTTGGGAAAAACTTGGGATCGGTTCAGCCGTCAGATCGTGCGCGGGGCGCGGGCCAGGTTTTCGGTGAGTTCAGCCGCGTTCTGCCGGACGACGTACGCGGGACGGTCCCGCTCCACGCGCCAACTCTCGGACAGCGGGCCGATGTTGACAGCGTCGAAGCCGAACTCGTCGTAAAGCCTGGTCACCATGCCGGCCGCCTCGGGGTAGTCGCTGGCGGTGGCAAGCGCTCGCCGGTTGGGCGTCCCGGCGGGGGTGCCGTCGGTGGTGATCTGGGTGTACATGATGTGGTTGAAGCCCTTGGCCACCTTGGACGCGGGCAGGTGCTCCTGCAGCAGCCCGGAGGTGGTGGTCTCACCGTTGTCGAGGGCCGGGAAGTGGCCGTCGCGTTCCCAGTAGTAGTTGTTGGTATCGATCACGATCCTGCCCGCCAGCGGCTCCACGGGGATGTCCCAGATGCTCTTGAGCGGGACGGTCACGACGGCGAAGTCGCCTGCCGCTGCCGCTTCGGCGGCCGTCGCGGCCCGGGCATGCGGTCCCAGCTCCGCGGCGAGCTCCTTGAGCGTTTCCGGTCCCCGGGAATTGCTGATCACCACGTCGTAGCCCAACTGCACCGCCTTGCGGGCAAGTTGGCTTCCAATGTGTCCTGCACCGATGATTCCGATAGTTGTCATGGTGGCGCCAACACCGTGACGGGCCGGGATATTTCGTGGTTGCCCCGAAGGACGGCGCCGGAAGCGTCCCGCCGTCGTCCTCGAAGAATCCACGGTCCCCGGGGAACAGATTCCGCCCGTGCTCAGTTACTCAGTTAAGAGGAAAGTACGATGAGCACAACTTGTATTGCACTGATAGTTCCGGACCAGCTCAACCGGCCGGTCCGGGTGGAGTCGCTTGAGCCGAGCCTGGAGAACCTCCAGCTGCTGGTCGGCGGAGACGTGGAGTCCGTGGCCCGCGGTGACTGGCACGTCTATTTCAATTCTGTCGGCAAGATCAGCAACCTGCCGCCCAATCTGCGGGCCAGCCAATTGACGCACGAGTGCGGGCTCGACCTGGCCGACGCGGCCCGTGGCACCGCCGTGTTCCTGGGCCAGGCTGAGCACGGCGCCGAGGCTGATGTGCCAGCCCACCTGGTCCGCCGGGCAACGGAGCTGTTCGGCACGCCACTGGCGGCGTAGGCGTATTGCACCTGGGCTGGAAACCGACCGGCGGGAGCCGTGGCATCACGGCAGCCAGCCCTGCTCGAAGTCCGGATGGTCGTAGTAGGGCAGCGCGAGTGCATTCAGCGAGTCCGCCATCCAGCCGATGGCCTGCGGAACCCATCGCCCGTCCCCGTGCGGGTCGCTGACCATCGATGCCAGAGCGGACTGCCTTGCCGTTTCCACGACGCTGATCAGCCTTTTCTTCGCCTCGCACTCCAGCAGCAGGCGGCGTTCGTACCATTTGCCCGACTCGGAGACGGACCTGTCGCTGAGGAGCTTTCGGGCGGCCGCCTCATCCTCCCTGATGCGCTCGGACAGGAATTCAACTATGTCCACAAACCGAGATTACGCGTCCCGCCGCCCCGTGGATAAGAGAGGAAAAGTTTCAGCAAGCGGGGGCGGCGGCCCGGGGGAGTCAGGAGCGTGCGGTGTTCCGGACGGCTCCCACAACACTCGATGCCTCGGCGACGAACATGGCCGTATCGCTGCTGGCCATGACGAAGTCGAAGCCCTGGTCCAGTGCGGCACGGGCGCCGGCCGCTGTCCCCGAGGCGAAGCCGCACGGCTTGCCCGCCTGGTGGGCGACCTTCAGGGCATGGAGGTAGAGCCGGACGACCTCGGGGTCTGACGGTGTGGTCCCCATGTCCATGCTGAGGTCGGCGACGCCGACGAACAGCGCGTCCACGCCCGCCACGGCCGCGATCTTCTCCACGTTGTCGATGGCCAGCTTGCTTTCAAGCTGGGGGATGCACAGCGCCGTGTCGTTACCGGACGCCAGATAGTCGGCTGTCGGGAGAGTTCCCCAGCGGCCGGCGCGGCTGGTGCCGCCGGCGCCCCGGATGCCGAGCGGCGGGAAGCGGACCGATCTGGCCGCCAGTTCCGCCTGTTCGGGGGTGTCGATATGGGGGATCAGCACGCCGCCGGCGCCGGCATCCAGGATCCGCTGGATGGAGGCCGGCCGCAGCTCGTCCACCCGGACCAAGGCCAGCAGGCCCTCGGAGGTGGCTGTGTTCACCAGCTGGTAGGCGGTGCGGATGTCGATCGGGGCATGTTCCTGGTCGATGACGACGAAGTCGTAGCCGGCGTGCGCCAGGATCTGGACCGATTCGATGGTAGGAAGTTTGACCCAGGTGCCGACTGCCCCTGGCGTGTTAAGGATGGACACTGGAAACCTTCTTTTTCTTGGAGACCGGATGAGCGGGCGGACGTCGGGGCGGGCGTGCCGCGTTACTTGCGGGGATATTCGGCCGCGTTGAGCACCCAGCCGGGCTGATCGGAGAAGTCCTCACGCGGCGGGCTGAAGATGTCGATCAGGATGTTGCTGCCGGCCCCGGTTGCCCTGGTGGTGTGCACCGTGGGCGGCGGGATGATGGCCAGCGACGGACTGCCGACGGGGGTATGCTCGTCGTCCCTCCACTGGTTCATGTCGGGGGTCCACGGCGTCCGGATATGGTGGATGAAATCGCCGCGTACGGCCAGGGAACCTTGTTCGAAGTCGTCGTGATGGTGGGGCGAGAGCTTGCTGATGTCGCGGGGTCCCTCGGTGGGGTACATGTAGTTGATCATCAGGGTGCGCGTGCGGAAGATGCGTCCGAACCGGCCAGGCTCGGGGGTGATGGTCTCCAGCGGGTAGACACGCAGTCTGTCACCGTCGGCAGGCTCCGGCCAGCTCTCCAGCGCTGCGACCCGCGGGTGGGCTTCACGATAGTCCGCGGCGTTGGCAGCCAGGGCCGCGAGATCCCCGGTACGGATGTCAAAAACGCGGACCACCTCCGTGGGCTGATCGGCCACGATCACGGATTCGCCTGGCGGAACCACCACAAGGCTTTGACCCTTCGCGGTTAGCTGTTCGTCCCCGGCATGGACGGTGACCACGGCGTCATCCTGGTGCAGGATGGCGACGTATTCGTCCTGTCCGGCCGGGCGGCGCAGTTCATCCCCGGCCACCACCCTCGAGTACGCCACGACGAAGTTCTGGCCGCGGGTGATCCAGGTCCGGCTGCCCAACGCGCTGACCTCGCTTGGCTCGCCGTCGAACTCCGTGTAATGGGGGGCCGCAATGGCGGCGTCTGCTGCGGCCGGGGGAGTGCTGCGGCCCAGGCCGGCGCGGGGATCGGACTTATCAAACATGGCGGGTCTCTCCTTCGAGGACGGGGTTCAGTTCCACACGCTTGTTCGTTATGAACATGTGTATTTCGTATTCTGAACAAAATCCGGTGGCTGGCTTGGCGGTAAAGGACTCTTCCACTTGCCAGTGTGTCCCATTTCACTTAGAGTAGCAACAAATAGTTCCGCATTGCGAACATGCAAATCGCGATACGAACAGATTGCGAACAAAGAGGCTCCCATGTCTGAAGAAAACTCCACCGGTTCCGCGTCGGACATCCAGGCCGTCACCCGCGCCGCCCAGATCCTGCAGTTGTTCGGTCCCAACCGGCCGCAACTGACGGCTGCGGAAGCCTCGGATCTGTTGAACCTGAACCGGTCCACCGTGTACCGGTACTGCAACTCGCTGGTGGCCGCAGGACTGCTGGAACGCGGCCACGCCATCGGGTCCTTTGTGCCGGGCGGCCTTCTCCTTCAGCTCGGGGCCTTCGCCATGAGCCAGCGCAAGGTCCTGGACCTCGCTCCGGCCGTCATGCGGGACCTGAGTCTTGGAGCCCACATGACGGCCGTCCTGAGCCTGTGGGGTTCGGGAGGACCCGTGGTGTCACGGGTGGAGGAAGACACCAGCCGCAATGTGGTCGTCTCCGTGCGGGTCGGCTCGCAACTGCCACTCACCTCGGCCCAGGCCAAGGTCTTCCTTGCTTTCACCCCGGACCCGCTGCGCGCCGAACGAATGCTCTCGGCCTTCCCGCCGGAACAGCAGGACGCGCTCCGCGCCGAAATCGAGCTCACGCGGGAGATGGGGGTGGCCACCAGCCCGGACCTCGGGGGTGTCAACGCCGTTGCGGCGCCGATCTTCGACGAGCACGGAATCTGTGCCACGCTCGCCCTCGTCGCCACCAACCACGTCCTGAACCTGGACCGCGAATCGCAGGCTGCCTGGGATGTGGCCACGGCGGCGGCAGAACTGTCCGCCGCCCTCGGCGGCGGAACCCAGCGAAACCAGACCACCGGCCGGTCGGCCGACGTCGTCGCCCAACACGCCCAGCGCAACTGAGAACCAGCCCCACCGTCATGAATTCCACCAACAATCAACGGAGGACGACGATGTCCGCACACAGCACCCTGCAAGCCCCCGCGAAACCCGCCCGGACAAAACCCGCCGGACGAAACCGCGGCGGGAACACCAACCCGGGGCGTTCAGCGCTCAAGGGCGGAATCTTCGGCTACTACGCCGACCAGTTCGACATCTACCTGCCGATCATCACCCTGGCACCGGCCATGATCTACTTCCAGCCACCTGAAATGGACAAGGGGACCGCCGCAACCATCGCCTCCCTCGTCTTCGCGTCCACCCTCGTCGCACGACCGCTGGGCTCGGCCATCTTCGGGCACTTCGCGGACAAGTTCGGGCGCCACAAACTCACACTCGTGGCCCTCGCCGGCTTCGGCCTGGCGACCTTTGGAATCGCCTTCCTGCCCGGCTATGAGACGGTCGGTACCCTCTCAATCATTCTGCTGGTGCTCCTCCGCTTCCTCGGTGGCGTTTTCCTCGGCGGCGAATACTCCACAGCCGTACCGCTGGCCATGGAATGGACGCCCAAGAAGCGCCGTGGGCTGGCCAGCGGCCTGATCACCGCCACCAACCCCCTGGCCAACGCCACCATCGCGGTCCTGACCTTTGTGCTGCTCATGCTCCTTCCGGCCGGAAGCGTGAGTTCCCCGTACGTCCAGTGGGGCTGGCGCATCCCGTTCGTGATCGGCGGACTGCTGGCCGCCGTCGTGTTCATCTACTACGTCCGCAACGTGGAGGAGGCCCCGGATTTCGAAGCCTCGACGGCCAAGGAATCACCGGTAAGGGCGCTCTTCCTGGGCCGCCACCGCCGCAGCCTCATGCAGGTCTTCATCCTCATGACCGGGCTGTGGTTCCTCACCAACGTCGCAGCGGCCATCCTGCCCGCCACCCTGAAAAACGCCGTGGGTGTGCCCGACAAGACCGTCAGCGTGATCATGCTGATTGCCTCGGTCGTCACCGTCGGCGGGTTCCTGGGGGCTGCCGCCCTCTCGCAGAAACTCGGACGCCGGCGCTTCTACATCGGCTTCGGCATCACCTCGGTGATCGTCGCATCGGCGGCATTCCTCGTGCTCCTGAACACTCCGGCGGATAACCTCGTTGCGGTCACCGCCCTGGCCATCGTGATCGATGTCTTCACCATCTCAGCCTTCGGACCCGTCGCCGCGTACCTCACCGAGCGGTTCCCGGCGGCGATCCGGGCAAGCGGCTACGGCATCGGCTACAGCTTCGCCCTGATCATCCCGGCGTTTTACGCCTTCTACCTGAGCGGCCTCACCGCCTTCATGCCGATGGGCTACACCCCCGTCGTCCTCATCGTCGTCGGAGGCCTGCTGCTGGCGGCCGGCGCCTACCTCGGCCCGGAAACCCGCGACGTGGACATGGGCCCTTCCGCCGTTGAGCCGGCCGGCACTCCGGCCTAGGCCACGAACCCTGATCCGCTTCCAAGGAGAAACAAATGACTATCCTCGCAGCTGACGAACACGTCTTCACCGACGGCAGGATCCCCGAACTCCTCGTCGGAGCCGTGGACCTTCACGTCCACCCCGCACCATCACCGTTCCCGCGCAACATCGGCATCCGCGGCGTTGCCGATCAGGCCCATGCGGCGGGTTTCCGGGCCATCCTGGTCAAGTCCCACCACCACAGCATGGTCACGGATATTGCCGCCGTCGACGACGCCATCGGCGGCCTCCCGATCCCGGTCTACAGCGGTGTGGCACTGAACAACTACGTGGGCGGCATCAACCCGTACGCGGTGGAACTCAGCCTCCAGATGGGCGGCCGGATGGTGTGGATGCCCACGGTGTCCTCCGAGCAGCACATCTGCGTCCACGAACGCGAAGAGCACCTGAAGTTCCCGTCCACCAGCATCAAGCTGCGGAAGACTACACCCATCCCCGTGCTCGACGAGGCGGGAAACCTGCTTCCGGAAACCGTGGAAGTCCTGCAGTTGGTCAAGGACGCCGACGCCATCCTCTCCACCGGGCACATGTCACCGCCTGAGATCACGGCCGTCCTTCGGGCCGCCAACAAGATGGGCCTCCGCCGGTTGGTGGTAAACCACCCGAACTTCGTCATCGAGGCCAACCCGGCCCAGGCCAGGGAGTGGGTCGACCTCGGAGCCGTCGTCGAGCACGGCCTCGTCCAGTACGACGACCGCACCACGTTCTTCCAGTGGCAGGTGGACACCATGCTGAGCTTCATCGACGCAGTGGGCGTCGACAACACCATCATCGGCTCCGATCTGGGCCAGAAGAACAATCCCTTCCCCGTCGATTCCTACGAGCGCGTCCTGGGGCAACTGCTGGACGCCGGAGTCAGCCGGGCAGACATCCGAAAGCTCGTCGCCGTCAACACCGGCCGCGTCCTGGACGGGTAGCCAGCCGGGTAACTTCACAGCGTGCAAAGGACGACGGCGGGAAGTTCCGCCGTCGTCCTTTGCACTGTCAGACGGGTTCCCCAGCTCGATGGCGTGCATCACCTCAAGCTTCCGGTCCGCGATCTCGACCGTAGCCGTGAGTGGTTCCAGAGCCGGCTCGGCTACATCCTGGCGATGGAGTTCCGCGAAGACGGCAGAGTCATGGGCATTGCGCTAAGCCACCCGGATGGCGGCCCCAGACTGGCCCTGCGACTGAATCCGGACAAGGCAGCCGCCTCTTCCGGATTCGATTACTTTTCCATCGGCGCTCCGACCAAGGCAGCGATTGATGCCCTCTCCGCCCGGCTCACCGAACTGGGGAGGCCCATTCCGGAGTGCGGATCGCCTCTCGGGTGGATACTTGCCGGACTCTCGGACCCGGACGGACATGAGATCCGCTTCTACACTACGGAATCGCACAAGCAAGCGCCGGAAGGGCAGGTGTATGTTGTGGACAGTGCCCGGCCCGCGGCCGGCCACCGCGACCAGGAGGCGCCTCCGCGGTGACGTAAAGAGGACGACGGCGGGAGGTTCCGCCGTCGTCCTCTTGCGTCCGGGGGAATGCCCTAAACGAGGCTGTCTTCCTGTGCATGCTGCCGCTGGACGGTGTGCGCGGCCTGCGCGGCGTGCACGTGGTGGAACGGGCTGAACCGGCTGAGGCCCAGTTCGGCGAAGAAGTAGGCGGTCTCGGCGTGTTCGGAGCGGTCCACACCGGCGATCTCGTCTTCGTGGCTGACCCGGAAGCCAAGGGTCTTGTGGATGGTGATGCCGATGATGGCGGTCGCGAGGCCGGACAGCGTGACGGTGATCAGTACGGCAACCGTCTGGGCGATGAGCTGGTGGAATCCGCCTCCGTAGAAGAGGCCGCCGCCGTTGCCGTTGACCGGCAGGGCGATGAAACCCAGCGCCAGGGTGCCGATCAGGCCGCCGCCAAGGTGGACTCCTACGACGTCGAGCGAGTCATCAAAGCCGAACTTGTACTTGAGGTCCACGAACACGGCGCAGGCTGCGCCTGCCAGCAGGCCCAGTCCCAGGGCGGCGAGCGGGCTGATGTTCGCGCAGGACGGGGTGATTGCGACCAGGCCGGCGACGGCGCCGGAGGCTGCGCCGAGCGAGGTGGGGTGGCCGTGGCGGATCTTCTCGGTCACCAGCCAGCTGATCATCGCCGCGGCGGGGGCTGCCAGGGTGTTGACCCAGATGAGGCCGGCCTGTTCCGCCGTGGTGGCAGCGCCGGCGTTGAAGCCGAACCAGCCGAACCACAGGATGCCGGCGCCGAGCATAACGAAGGGGATGTTGTGGGGGCGGTGGTTCGGGTCCTTGCTGAAGCCGTGGCGGTTGCCCAGGATCAGGACCAGGACCAGAGCGGCGGTACCGGAGCTGATCTCGACGACGGTGCCGCCGGCGAAGTCGATCACCGGGCCGAAGATGGAACTCACGGCCCCACCCGCGCTCATCAGTCCGCCGCCCCAGACCATGAAGTCAAGCGGGCAGTAGACGAGGGTGATCCAGATGGGCACGAAGAGGGCCCAGGACATGAACTTGGCCCGGTCCGCGATGGCGCCGCTGATCAGGGCCACGGTGATGATGGCGAACGTCGCACTGTAGCCGGCCTTGATCAGGTCAGGCGAACCGATGATGTTGCTCAGTCCGAAGCTGGCGAACGGGTCACCGAAAATGCCCAGAATGCCCTTGCCGGTGCTCATCGAGTAGCCCCAGAGGACCCAGACAACGCCGACGATGCCGACTGAGATGAAGCTCATCATCATCATGTTGAGCGAGGCCTTGGCCCGGGTCATGCCGCCATAAAACAGGCCCAGTGCCGGAGTCATCAGCAACACAAGCGCCGCCGAGAACATCATCCAGACGTTTCCCGCAGTGAGTACCACGTGTGCGTCCCTTCCCATCAGATCTGCCGTACCGGGACGCATCGCGGCCGGCCCCCGTTCTTGATCAATCCTTCCGGAACGGTGTTTCCGAAAGTGGGGCGGTAGATTGCGGGGAGGTTACAGGAACGGCCTTTGCGTAAAGACCGCGTATCAGTTTTGTTTCTGGAATGTTAACGGCGGCTATAGGCCCGGGAAGCCGGCCACTTTTGGAAAGAGCCGGATCCTTGGAATAGCGGGGGGTTGGCAGGTGCCGGGAGGCCAGCGACGGTGAGGTGCCGATGGAAGGACACCTCGACGCAAATTCTTGCGCTCCGGCAGCGGACGCGGGCCCCGTGGAGCTATAGGAGGGAGGGGCCAGAAGAAGTATTCTGAAACCACCTCAATGAAGGCTGCTCTATCCAAGGAGCCCTACGTGTCAATGGCGACTGACCCCCGCGATATGCGCACCCGCGGGCCGGCGAGACCCACACCCTATATCGTCAGCGGGGTCCTGCTGGTGACGGGAATTGTTCTGCCTCTGATCGTGCCGATGTATGCCAGCATGGAGCCGCGTCTGGGCGGCTTGCCTTTCTTCTACTGGTACCAGATGCTGTTGGTGCCGATCGAAGCCGCCGTCATCGGCATCTGCTACCTGCTGGTGACACGGGAAGACCAGCGCCGCAGAGACGTCCTGAAGAAGGATATTTCCGCTCAAGGACCGCCGGCAACGAGTGGCGGCGGTGAGCGGCGATGACCATGGTTCCGGGATCTGCTGTCGTGTCCTCGGCGGTAGTGGCGGCCGACGCCCCGAGGAGCATCAACGTCGTGCCCTTCGTCGTCGTCGTGGTTCTTTTCATCCTCGTGGGGGTGCTGGGATTCTACGCAGCCCGGTGGCGCGGCGGAGGCAAGGACGGCCTGCACTCGCTGGACGAATGGGGCCTGGGAGGGCGGAAGTTTGGCTCCTGGGTCACCTGGTTCCTGCTGGGTGGGGACCTGTACACGGCGTACACGTTTGTGGCAGTGCCTGCGGCGATGTGGGCCACGGGTGCGGTGAGCGGCTTCTTCGCGGTGCCGTACACCGTTGTGCTGTACCCCATCGTTTTCATCCTGATGAGCCGGCTCTGGTCCGTCTCGCACCGCCACGGCTTCGTCACCACGGCAGACTTCGTGGGCGGCCGTTACGGCTGCAAGCCTCTCTCCATCGCCATCGCGGTCACCGGCATCGTGGCCACCATGCCCTACATTGCCCTTCAGCTGGTCGGCATCAAGGCTGTCCTGACAGTGCTGGGCGTGGGCAGCCCCGGGAACCCGCTGCTCAATGATCTGCCCTTGATCATCGCTTTCGTGGTGCTCGCGGCCTACACCTACACCTCCGGCTTGCGGGCCCCGGCCATGATCGCCGTGGTCAAGGATGTGCTGATCTACCTGGCCGTCATTGTGGCCATCATCTACCTGCCAGCGAAGTTCGGCGGCTGGGGGCCCATCTTCGACGCCGCCCAGGCCAAGCTCACCGCGGTCAGCCCGGCCACCGGCAAGCCCATTGGCTCCGTCATTCCCGGGGCGGCCAGCTACTCCGCCTACTGGACGCTGGCACTGGGCTCGGCGCTGGCCTTGTTCATGTACCCGCATTCGGTCACCGGCGTGCTGGCCACCAAGAGCCGGAACACCATCCGCAAGAACGCAGCCTTGCTGCCGCTCTATTCGCTGGTCCTAGGCTTCCTGGCGTTACTCGGCTACGTGGCAATCGCGGCGGGGACCAAGCCGACTGAACTGGATGGAACAACGATCAATCCGCAACTGGTCGTTCCCCAGCTGTTCCTGGACAACTTCCCGTCCTGGTTCGCAGGGGTCGCGCTGGCCGCCATCGCCGTCGGCGCCCTGGTGCCGGCCGCCATTATGTCCATAGCGGCCGCGAACCTTTTCACCCGGAACATCTACCGGGACATCTTCCATGCCGAGGTCACGCCCAGGAAGGAGGCGAAGGTTTCCAAGATAGCGTCATTGGTGGTGAAGCTCGGGGCGCTGGTCTTTGTTATCGCGATGGACCAGTCCGCCGCCATCAACATGCAGTTGCTGGGTGGCATCTGGATCCTGCAGACCTTCCCGTCCATCGTGGCGGGCCTGTACACGCGCTGGTTCCACCGCTGGGCCCTGCTGGGCGGCTGGGCTGCGGGGATCATCTACGGGACCGCCGCAGCATACAACGTGGTCAACCCCGTGACGAGGCAGCATTTTGGTGGTTCGATTGCGGCGATCCCGGGGACGGATGTGCAGGTGTACATCGCGGTGGTTGCCTTCGCACTCAACCTGATCGTCGCCGTACTGCTGACGTTGATCTTCCGTGCCATGAAGCTGGCGGACGGCGAAGACATCACCCATAGCTCGGACTACGGCGCCAATGAGGACAATCCGAAGGTCATCAAAGTGTCAACGGAATGGCCGCGGACCCCGATAGCCTGAGCCGGGACGCTCCGTCCAGCCCCGCCGGGGAGGGCCGCATCCGCGGTCGGTCAGTGCTCGGGCACGCCTGGCGCCCTTACCCGGGACAGCACTCTGAAGGCACTCAAAGAGTTAGCGTTGGCAGAGGCCCGGAATGAAACTGGATACTTGAATGTTCAATAAACATGGACTTTGGCATCTTTACCTTTGGCGAACTTTCCCGCAACATCAACACCGGCAGTGCGCTGTCCCCGCAGCAGCGGCTGAAGGAGGTCATCGAGCTGGCGAAGCTGGCCGACCAGGGCGGCCTCGGCTTCCTGGGCCTCGGTGAGCACCACCGGCACGACTTCGCCCTCTCTGCCCCGGAAATCGTGCTGGCCGCGATCGCCCGGGAAACCAAAAACCTGCGCCTCAGCACCGCCGTCACGGTGCTCTCCACCCAGGACCCGGTTCGGCTCTTCGAGCAGTTCGCCACGCTTGACCTGATCTCGGACGGGCGCGCCGAGATCATCGCCGGCCGGGGCGCCTTCGTCGAGTCCTACCCGCTGTTCGGCCACAAGCTGGAGGACTACGACGCCCTCTTCGACGAGAAGCTGCGGATGCTGCTGGAACTGCGGGACAATGCCGTCGTGACTTGGCACGGTCGGCTGACGCAGAGCATCCCCGGCATGGAGATTGCACCCCGTCCCGTGCAGGACAAGCTGCCCGTCTGGGTGGGCGTGGGCGGCACCCCGGCGAGCTTTGCCCGGGCCGGGCGGCTGGGGCTGCCGCTGTTCGTGGCACTGCTGTCCGGGCCAGCCCGCTTCCGCCGCCTCGTGGAGCTTTACCGGCAGAGCGCCGCCCAGGCCGGCCACGACGCCCAAGCGCTGCAAGTCGGGGCGGGCGGCCACTTCTATGTTGCACCCACCTCGCAACAGGCCCGCGACACGTTCTACCCCTACTACCGGGCCTACTTCGAGCAGAACATGCCGCGCCCGGTGGACCACTTCCCCCGCTCCACCTTCGACGACTGGACCGAGCCCGGCGGCGGGCTCCTGGTGGGAAGCCCCCAGCAGGTCATCGAGAAGCTGCTGGAAATCCACGAGACCCTCGGCAACACCCGTTATATGGCCCAGATCGGTCTCGGCGGACTGCCCTTTGCCGAGACGGCACGGTCCATCGAGCTGCTGGCCACCGAAATCATGCCCGCCGTGAACCGCGAAATCGGTGCGCCCGGGGCGGACTAACTCTGATCGACCGGGATCCCAAGGAACCCGCCGGTGTCATTCCAGTTGCTCCGGGTGCCGAGGTCCCGGCTCAACCGCGCCATCCGCCCGGCGATCTCCCGGGAGGCATCCCGCGCCAGGCGGACCTGGAAATCGGTGATGATGGTCGGGTACAGCCGCAGCGTGTGGGGCGCGCCGGCGCGGGTTTCCAGCATGAAGATGAAGGACTGGTCGTTGCGTTCCTCGGGGTCAACGGCGTAGTCGTCCACGAAGTCCCCGGCACTGTAGAGGATCGGACGGTTGCGGTAGAGCCCGACGCCGCGGAAGATGTGCGGTGAGTGCCCGAACACGACGTCGGCGCCGGCATCAATCAGCGCCCGCGCCAGCTCCTGATGCTCGCGGGGGGCCGCCGAACCCCAGTTCGGTCCCCAGTGCGCGGAGACGATCAGCAGTTCGACCCGCGCCTTGGTCCGCCCGACCAGTTCCAGCAGGCCCGCCATCCGGCGCCCGGCGTCGGCTACGGGGACGTAGTACACCCCGGGTGACGTCCCCGTCGCTTCCCAGCCGCGTTGGTTGTCGGTGAAGGCAATAAAGCCGAGGGCGGTGCCGCCCACCCGCCGCACCGCGGGCCGGCTGGCCGTTTCCCGGTCCAGGCCGGCCCCGGCATGCAGGATCCCGGCCCTGTCGAGCGCCGGGAGGGTCTCACCGAATGCCCCGGCGCCGAAGTCCAGCACATGGTTGTTGGCCAGCGACACCACGTCGATCCCCGCGTACCGGAGGGTCTCCACGTTCCTGAGATCGGAGCGGAAGTGAAAGACCTTGCCGGGCTCGGGTGTTCCGCCGTCGGCGAGGACGCATTCGAGGTTGGCCACCCTGATATCGGCCCGCCGCAGAACTGGGACGGTGTCTCCCCAGGGATAGGCCGGGCCGCTCGCCTTCAGCTGTTGGTTCACGAGCCGGCCCAGCATAACGTCGCCCAGCAATGCGATCTGCATGGCGTCCCTGTCCGTCTACGCTCCGTCGACAGCTTTGCTGCGGCTCGGCGGCCGCCTAATGGACTGCCACGTCCTCGGCGTCTGCAGGCCCGACGAAATTGCATGAACCCGGATGGCGCTCGGGAAGCGTGCAGGTCCGCCCCGTGGCGAGGTGCACATTGCCGCAGCGGCCTGCCGCGGCGACGTCCTCACGGACGTGAAGACTGCTCAGATCGGGGCGGTCCCCGCTGTGGTCGTGCGCCTCGGCATTCACCGAGGTGTTCTCATGACTGTTCGAATCGTGATTGGTCATTTCGGCCTGGCTCCCCTTGACGTGCCGGTGGTGTAACAATCCAGGACCCTTCGATGGCCCTGACCTTCAAGTCTCGCCCCGCCGTGTTAAGGCGGAGTTAACGCGGCGCAAGAACGGGGTGCTGCGGCCTTCGCCGCCGCCCGGGTTCAGCCGTTGTAGTTCTCGACCTCGCTGACGGGGCGGGTCTGCGCTTCGTCCGGGTTCTCGCCGTAATCCTTCTTGGCCCGCCGCTGCCGAAGGAGATCCCAGCACTGGTCCAGCTGTTCCTCCAACTGCTGGAGCCTGAGCGGGCTGGGAACCTGTCCGGCCTCGACCTCGTTGGAGACCTCGGCCTTTTCACGGAGGTCGTGCTCTTCGGCCACCAGCGCCTTGATGCGTTCCAGAATGTCCTGGTTGTCCACTGTTTCCTCTTTCTCGTCCGGCGTTGGTTCCCTCACCAGCGTACGGACAGGATCCGGCCATGGCCAGAGTCCGGCCCGTCCAAGGGGTTCAGCCCAGCAGTTGGTCCGGGTAGCACCAGCGCCAGTCTTCTCCAGGTTCGATGCTCCGCATGACCGGGTGGCCGCTTGCCTCGAAGTGCCTGAAGGCATGGGTCCCGGGCGATGAGTCGCAGCACCCCACGGAGCCGCACGCCACGCACATTCTGAGGTGCACCGTCGTCGTGCCTTCCCGAAGGCAGCCACCGCAGGCGGCGTCGAGTGGAACCACAGGGTCCGGAGCTGACTGGAGGTGTTCGCAGACTCCGCCCGGCCGGGCAATCCCCTCGCCGCGGCCACTGGCGGAGAGGTCCAGCTCTTCCATGCTGGCATCGAGCATGGATTCCTCGACGTCGAGCCTGTCGAGCACCTCGCTGAGGACCTCATGGGCGAACTCGCCGCCGCGCCGCAGTTCCAGGACCTTGGCCCGCTCGGCCTCAAGCATGGCCAGCCGCAGTTGCGCGTAGCGCTGGCTGGGTGTGGCGGCCTCTGACGCAGGCCGGCCGAGCCGCTCCCACGCCGCCAGCCCGCGTTCCTGGGTCCGCCGCTTCAGCATGGCCACGACCTCCGGCGGGTCGTTGTCCGTGCGGAGCTCCTGCAGTCGCTGCACCCCGGCGGCGGTGGCCAACTGCATGAGCGAGGCCTGGTTCAGGGCGTCCTCGCGCTGGTCCGGACCCTTGACCCGCAGCAGCCGGACCAGGGCCGGAAGGGTGAAGCCCTGCAGCACGAGGGTACCCGCCACCACGACCAGGGCGGCAAGGACCAGGACGGAGCGGTGTTCCAGCTTCGCCGGCAGGACCAGCACGGCAGCGAGCGTCACCACGCCGCGCATGCCGGCCCAGGAAACGATCGCGGCAAACTGCCAGGGCGGTGCCGGGTCCTTCCGGCGGACGCCCGGGATCAGCCGGGGGAGATAGGTTGCCGGAAAGACCCAGACCGGACGCAGGAGCAGCACCGCCAGCAGCACCCCCGCGCAGCCCAGCCAGATCCGGGCCGCCCCCAGCGAGTCATCCTGGACGCCCTCGATGATGGTGCGGACCTGCAGCCCGATCAGGAGGAACACGGAATTCTCCAGCAGGAACTGGACCGTGTACCAGTTGCTGCGCTGGCTGAGCCGTGCGGCCCCGTTGGGCATCGACGGCGCCTTGGTGCCCATGATCAGGCCGGTCACCACGACGGCCAGGACTCCCGAGGCGTGGATTGCCTCGGCCGGCAGGTACGCGACGAGCGGAGCTACCAGGGACGTGGAGGTGTTGATCGCGACACTGCGGATCCGTTGGCGGAGCCCGGTGAGCACGAAGGCTGCGGCAATACCGACCGCCAGGCCGCCTCCCGCGGCCAGCAGGAATCCGCCGCCGATCTCGGCGGCCGAGACTGTTCCGGCGATGGCGGCGATGGCGGCCCGGAGGCAGACCAGCGCGGTGGCATCGTTTACCAGCGATTCGCCTTCCAGAATGCTGACGATCCGGCGGGGCATGCCCACTTTCCGCGCGATCGCCGTCGCCGCCACGGCATCCGGCGGCGCGACGACGGCCCCGAGCGCCATCGCGGCAGCCAGCGGTATTTCAGGAAACAGCCACCAGACAACAAAGCCGACGGTGACCGTGCCGAAGATGACGTAGCCGACGGAGAGCAGTCCGATGGCGCGCCGGTTGGAGCGGAAGTCGAACAGCGAGGTCTGCAGTGCCGCGGCATAGAGCAGTGGGGGCAGAAGTCCGATGAGGACCAGTTCAGGGTTCAGCTCGATCTTGGGGACGAACGGCAGGAAGGAACACACGACGCCGGCCAGCACCAGCAGCAGCGGCACCGAGACATTGATCTTCCGGCCCAGCGCGCTTCCCGCGCACACGATCGCCACGAGGGCCAGGACTCCCAGAGCGACGTCCATAGGGCCATTCTCTCAGGTGCCGCTGGCCTACGCTCCTGGGAGCGGATTCCGTACGCCGGTCCGGCGTCCTGGCCTCACCTCGGCAGCCGCAGGTGCCATAGACCACATCTATGAAGCGCGTCACCTTTATCTATTGGACTTGTGGACGGCGTCTAACCACACTTGGGGTGATAAAACTTTCGCCGGACACCTGGGTGCTCCGGCTGTGTAGACCAAGGACGCTCACACCATGAATTCACGACGAAAATGGATCGTCATTCTCTGCTGGCTCACCGTAGTCTTCGAAGGATTCGACCTTGTGGCCCTCGGGGCCTCCATTCCCACCCTGTTGGACACGAAGCACGCCGGATTTGACCCCGCCGGCGCGACCTTCGTCGCCACCATCTCGCTCGTTGGCGTTGGCGTCGGCGCAGCCCTGATCGGTCCGATCTCGGACCGCTTCGGACGCCGGCTGCCGTTGATCGTCTGCGTGCTTCTCTTCTCCATCTTCACCCTGCTCTTCCCGTTGATGCCGAACGTGGCCATGATGGGCGTCCTCCGGCTGCTTGCCGGCCTCGGCCTGGGCGGCTGCATGCCCGTCGCCGTGACCGCGATGCAGGAAGCCGCCCCGAACGACGGCAAGGCGCACTCCAGCACCCTGACCATGACCGGATACCATGTCGGCGCCGTCGCCGCGTCCCTGATCGCCCTCCTGGTCGGGCGCCAGTGGGAATGGCTGTTCTACGCCGGCGGCGTCCTCGGACTCCTCGCCATCCCGCTCATGTGGGCCAAGCTGCCGGAAACGTCCCCCGTGGCCGAAGCCCGGAAGGCTGATTCGGCTGACGTCCAGGCTGCCCCGAAGGTCCGCATCGGCGACCTCCTCCGCCCGCCGTACCTGCACATCACCATCGGCCTCTGGGTCGCCGCGTTCATGGGCCTGCTGCTGGTCTACGGCCTGAACACCTGGCTGCCGCAGCTGATGCGCGGTGCCGGCTACAACGTCGCCGATTCCCTGGTCCTGCTGCTGGTCCTCAATGTCGGCGCCATCGGCGGCCTGCTGGTCGGCGGCAGGATTGCCGACCGCCGCGGCGTCAAGGGCACCACCATGTTCTGGTTTGCCGCCGCCGCCGTGCTGCTGGCCGTGCTGAGCGTCAAGATGGACAACCAGCTCGTGCTCAACGGTGTCGTCTTCGTCACCGGCATCTTCGTCTTCTGCGCCCAGGTGCTCGTCTACGGTTTCGTTGGCTACCTGTACCCCCGCCATATCGTCGCCTCCGGCATGGGCTTTGTCTCTGCCGTCGGCCGCCTCGGTGCGATCACCGGCCCATGGATCACCGGTCTGCTCGTCGTCGCCGGCATCGCATACCCCTTCGGCTTCTATGTCTTCGCGGCAGCGGCCCTGCTGGGCGTCGCGGCTGTGGCCGTCATCCCGAAGGCCGAGCGCGGCACCCGCGAGGTCACGGACGAAACCCCCGTCAAGCCCCACAAGGCTGTGGCCGGCGCTTAAAGCCGACCCGCCAGGACCCCGGACACTGTCCGGCATCACGGCGACGGCGCCCGTTCCGCGGAAGCGGTGCGGGCGCCGTCGCCGTCCGCCTAGTCGCCCGGCCCGCCCAGGGCCTCGGCCACGAGGTCCAGGAACCAGGCGGCGGCGCCCAGCGAGGAAATCGCGGCGTCCCAGTACAGTGTCACCTCGAACTCGGGCGTATCGAAGGGCAGTTCGCGGATGGCCACGGGCCAGCGCTCCGCCATCCTCGTTGCCATCTGCAGCGGCACGATGGCGGCCATGCCGCAGCCCGCCACCACTTCGGCCAAGGCGGAGAAGTGCGGGACCCGGAGCGCGATCTCCCGCTCCACCTGCTGCGCCCGGACGGCCCGCTCCACCTGGTCATGGCCCGCTGCCGGGTCCATGGCCACATGCTTCAGGGCCAGGAAGTCCTGCCATGAGATGCGAGGCCCCGGCGACGCCGCCTCACGCGGCAGCACACACACGTAATGGTCGTCGGCCACGATGGTCCGGCGCCCTGAAACGTCCAGCGGGACGCTCGCGATGGCGCCGTCGATCTCGCCATGGGCCAGCCACCCCTGGACCTGGGAGATCTGCATCGGGACTACTTCAAGGCTCGCACCGGGTGCCTGCACCACGAACCGCTTCATGATCCGCGGCAGGAATGCATGCTCACCGATGTCCGAGAGGCACAACCGGAACGTCCTGTCCGTGGAAGAAGGATCGAAGGCCCGGTCCGCGTCCACGGCGTCGTCGACGGCGACCACCGCCTTACGGAACACCGCCGCTAGTTCCGATGCCCGGGCGGTCGGTTCGTAGCCGACCGGTCCGCGGACGAACAGCGGGTCACGCAGGGCGCGCCGCAGCCTCCCGAGGGCATGGCTCACCGTCGGCTGCGTCAGGGACAGATCCTGTGCGGCGCGGGTCACCGAGCGGTGGTCATAAATGCTCAGGAAGGTCCGGATCAGGTTCAGGTCAAGGCTCACTTCGCCATCATAGACAATATCTATGCATCTCTATGTATTTATTTATTTGTCAGCATGAGGTGCGGATCCTAGCGTGGTTAGGAACAGCAGCTCCCGGATAGGAACGCACCACCATGACCACTGTCAACGACGCCACGTACCAGCTCCTTCGCCGGCACGGACTGACCACCATCTTCGGCAACCCGGGCTCCAACGAACTGCCCTTCCTGGCGGCCATGCCGGAGGACTTCCGCTACATCCTGGGCCTTCACGAAGGCGTGGTGGCAGGTATGGCGGACGGCTATGCCCAAGCCACACGGCGTCCGGCCATGGTCAACCTGCACGCGGCCTCGGGTTCGGGCAACGCCATGGGGGCGCTCACCAACGCCTGGTACTCACACACCCCGCTCGTCATCACCGCCGGGCAGCAGGTCCGGGCCACGATCGGCCAGGAGGTCATGCTCTCCAACGTGGACGCGGTCTCGCTGCCCCGCCCGCTGGTGAAGTGGAGCGCCGAACCCGCCTCACCTCGCGACGTCGTCCGTACCATCGGCCAGGCCATCCACACCGCGGCCCTCGAACCCTGCGGACCCGTCTACGTCTCCATCCCGTACGACGACTGGGCGCAGGAGACTGGGCCGGAAGAGGAGCACCTGGCCGCGCGCGCCGTCGAACACGCCGGCGATCTCTCCGACGGCCAGCTCGCGGACCTTGTGGCAGCGCTCGACGCGGCTGGGAACCCCGTGCTGGTCCTGGGGCCGGACGTCGACTCCGCGCGGGGGAACGCCGACGCCGTCACGCTGGCCGAGAGGCTCGGCGCCCCGGTCTGGGTGGCGCCGTCTGCCGCCCGCTGCCCCTTCCCCACCACGCACGCCTCGTTCCGCGGCGTGCTGCCCGCCTCCGTGGACGGCATCACCGGCTTGCTGGCAGGGCATGACCTGATCCTGGTGGTCGGCGCCCCGGTGTTCCGCTACCACCAGTACGAGCCCGGGAACTATCTGCCGGAAGGCGCCTCCCTGCTGCAGATCAGCTGCGACCCGGGAGAGGCCGCCCGGGCTCCGATGGGGCGGGCAGTGGTGGCTTCGATCGGTCCGGCGCTGCGCCGCCTGGCCGCGGCGGTAGCGCCGCGCGGCGTGCAGCAGTTGCGCCGTGCGAAGCCGGCTCTGACATCTCAGGCAACAGAGGCAGCGGGAATCCCGCTGGCCCCGGAAGCCGTCTTCGAGCTCATCAACGAGCTTGCCCCCGAGGATGCCGTCTACGTCAATGAGACGACATCGACGGTGGGTGCCTTCTGGGACCGGATGGACATGCGTCAGCCCGGGAGCTACTACTTCCCGGCGTCCGGCGGCCTCGGCTTCGGGATGCCGGCCGCCGTCGGGGTCCAGTTGGCGGAACCGGAGCGCCGCGTCGTGGCCTTCATCGGCGACGGGTCCGCAAACTACGGGATCACGGCGCTGTGGACCGCGGCGCGGTACGGAATCCCCGTGGTGTTCGTGATCCTCAACAACGGCACCTATGGCGCCCTGCGCGGCTTCGCGGCCAAACTCAATGCCCTCGACGCACCAGGCCTGGACGTGCCCGGCATCAACTTTGTCTCGCTCGCGGCAGGGTACGGCGTGGACGCGGACCGCGCCGATTCGCTGGAAAAGCTGCGCGACTGCTTCTCCAAGGCGCTTGCCTCCTCCGGCCCCACCCTCATCGAAGTCCCCATCACCACTGTCTCCCCGTTCTGACCCATCCCAATGAAAGGGACACCATGACTGACTCCGCTACTTCCCACGACACGTTCCTCGATACGGCCCGCTGGGACGGAAAGATCAACATTGCCGGCTGGACCGAAGGCTCCGGTGGCAGCCAAAGCGTAATCGAACCGGCCACCGGCGCGGTGCTGGGCCGCTTTGGCGTCGCCACCGCGGCCGACGCGCGCCGCGCCGCCACCGTGGCCGCCGAAGCCCAACGTGACTGGGCCGCCAGACGCCCGGAGGAACGCGCCGCCGTCCTGCGCCGCGCCGGCCGGCTCTGGGAAGAGCACGCCGAGGAAATCCAGGGCTGGATCATCCGCGAAAGCGGCGGCATCCCCGCCAAAGCCGCCTTGGAGACGCACATCGCGGCCAACGAGTGCTACGAGGCGGCGGCGCTGCCCTCGCACCCGGCCGGCGAAGTGCTGACCTCCAACGAGCCCCGCTGGTCCTTCGCCCGGCGCCGCCCGGCCGGCGTTGTCTCCGTGATCGCACCGTTCAACTTCCCGCTCATCCTGTCCATCCGTTCCGTTGCCCCGGCCCTGGCCTTGGGCAATGCCGTGCTGCTGAAGCCGGACCCCCGCACCGCGGTCTGCGGCGGCGTCGCCCTCATGCGTGTCTTCGAGGAGGCCGGCCTGCCGGCCGGCGTTCTGGCGCTCCTGCCCGGCGGCGCCGAGACGGGCGCCGCCGTCGTCGAGGCCCCGGAGGTCCGCGTGGTGTCCTTCACCGGCTCGACTGCGGCCGGCCGTAAGGTCGGCGAGGCAGCGGCCCGGCACCTCAAGCGCGCCCATCTGGAACTCGGCGGCAACAACGCGCTGATCGTGCTGCCGGGCGCGGACGTGGCGAAGGCCGCCTCCGCGGGCGCCTTCGGCTCCTTTATGCACCAGGGACAAATCTGCATGACCACCGGCCGACACCTGGTCCACGAGTCCGTCTACGACGCCTACGTCGCCGCACTCAGCGAGAAAGCAGGCCGCCTGCCGGTGGGCGATCCGGCCGGCGGCACAGTGGCCTTGGGGCCGATCATCGATGAGCCACAGCTCAAGCGCATCCACTCGATCGTCGAGGACGCCGTCCAGGCAGGCGCCAGGCTTGCGGCCGGCGGCACCCACGACGGGTTGTTCTACCGGCCCACTGTGCTGGCGGACCTGGGCCCGGACAACCCGGCCTTCGCTGAGGAAATCTTCGGCCCTGTTGCCCCGGTGATCAGGTTCTCCACCACTGACGAGGCCGTGGAACTGGTCAACGCCAACGAGTACGGCCTTTCCGTCGGGATCCTGGGCGAGGTGGGCGAAGCCATGCAGATCGCCGACAGGATCAACTCCGGCAAGGTGCACATCAACGAACAGACCATCTCGGACGAGGCCAACGCACCCTTTGGCGGGGTGGGGGCGTCCGGGACCGGATCCCGGTTCGGCGGGGCGACGGCGAACATCGAGGCCTTCACCGAGATCCAGTGGCTCACGATGCGGCCGGAGATCGCGCCGTACCCCTTCTAGCAAGGGCCAACTAGGTCCTACGGCCCTTCTTGGCCGGTCTGATCATGGGTATGTGTAGAGGTACCACGGCGGTGTGGTTACGCAATGATGCGGTTGAAGCCGGGGTAGGCGGCCCGGGCGGGGCTTGGACCCCGGCGGGGCCGCCGCTACCACGCCGCATCGGCCCATACCCCGGCACCGAGGAGGACAGATGTCCGAGCACAATATAGCCGGCAAGAGGATCGCGTTCCTGTTAACGGATGGCGTGGAACAGGTCGAACTGACCAGCCCGTGGAGCGCCGTTAAGGAAGCCGGCGGAGAACCCGTCCTGGTGTCCCCCAAGAGCGGAATGCTGCAGGGCTACCACGGCACCGAGAAGGGCCAGACGTTCGCCGTCGACCTCACGGTCGCCGAGGCAAACCCGGCAGACTTTCACGCCCTGGTCATCCCCGGCGGCGTCGTCAATGCCGACCATCTGCGGGTGGACAAGGGCGCCCAGGCGTTTGCCCGGGGATTCTTTGAACAGCACAAGCCGGTTGCCTCGATCTGCCACGGACCGTGGCTGCTGATCGACGCCGGCGTGGTCCAGGGCCGGAACGTGACCTCGTACCCCACGCTCCAGACGGACCTGAGGAACGCGGGAGCCAACTGGACGGACCAGGAAGTGGTGGTGGACCACGGCCTCGTGACCAGCCGGAACCCGCACGACCTTCCGGCCTTCAATGACAAGCTGCTGGAAGAGATCGAAGAAGGCGGGCACCCGGGCCGGACGGACTAGCCCGCTGCTGGCACCGCTGCCAGGCCGTGCGCCAGGTGCTCGCCCACGGCGAAGGCCCGAGTGATGGCAGAGCCCAGCGTGGCCCCGCCGCCGGGGTAGTTGTTGCGGAACACGCCCGCGGACACGTTGCCCGCAGCGTAGAGCCCGGCGATCGGCCGCCGGTGGCGGTCGAGCACACGGCCGTCAAAGTCGGTGTCCAGTCCGCCGGAGGTGCCGAGCACGCCGGCCGAGATCGGCACCGCGTAGAACGGCCCGGTGGCCAGCGGCGCCAGGCAGGGGTTAGGGGTGTTGTTTGAGTCGCCCAGGAAGCGGTCCTGGGGCGTGGAGCCCCGGTGGAATTCGGTATCGACGCCGGCGGCAGCGTCCGTGTTGAACTTCGCCACGGTCGCGGCGAGGCCGGCCGGATCGATGCCGAGATTCGCCGCCAGTTCCCCGAGGGTCTCCGCCGTGGTCATCCATTCGGGCGCCCTTCCCGGGGTGGAACCGGCAACCGGGTATTTGGCCAGGTACCCGGAATCGCAGACGAGCCAGGCCGGGTTGTTCTGCTGGCGCCCGGTATGCGGGTCCACCGAGGCGAACACACGGCAGGCATCATGGTAGTTCAGCGCCTCGTTGACGAACCGCTTCCCGGCGGAGTTGACGGTGATGGAGCCCGGCAGGGTCATCTCGACATTGCCCATCCGGCCGGAGGGAAGCCCGTCGTAGCGGTGCGCCGGGGTGGCGATGACCGGGACGCCCCAGATGGCGGTCATGTCCGCCACCGCGGCGCCGGCCTGCAGCCCGAGTTCGAGCCCGTCGCCCTCGTTCGACGGCGCACTGACCGGCGTGACAGGGAAGGGCAGGAACGCCTTGCGCAGCCGGGGGTTCCATTCGAAGCCGCCGGAGGCCAGGACGACGGCGGCCGCCTGGACGGTTCTGCCGCCGGCGGCTCCGCCGAGCGTGAGGCTCCAGCCGTTCCCGCTCCGTTTCAGGTCCTCTGCGGGGGAGGACGCGGTGAGTTGCACGCCGAGGTCCAGCGCGCTGGCGAGCAGGCTGCCCACGAGGGCGCCGCCCATGGTCCGCACGCCGGTGGCCGCGCGGCGGGAGAGCAGTTCCGGATCCGCGGCCCGGCCGTTGAGTTGGTCGCGTTCGGTCATGGTCAGCAGCGGAAAATAGGACGACGGGCGGATGGCGTCCGCCAGGCCCGGGTAGCCGGCGGGATCAAAGGCGTTGTTGTCCAGGCCCCGGCCGCCGTCGGCCGAACCGGCCCATTCCATGTGGTAATCCGGGCGGGCGATGGGGACCATGGACACCCGGGTGCCGGTGTTGAGGTATTCGACGGCGCGGGAAGCAGTGCTGACGTACCACTGGATTTCCTCCGCGGTCAGCACATGCCCGGCGGCCTCGGTGAGATACGCGACGGCGTCTTCATGGCTGTCACTGAAACCGGCGTCGCGGGCCAGACGGTTGTTGGGCGCCCACATCACACCCCCGCCGGCGGCCGTGGTGCCACCCAGCCTGGCTGCCTTCTCCGCGACAAGCACGCTCAGCCCGGCGTCCGCCGCGCGGACCGCAGCCACCAGCCCCGCGGCCCCGCTGCCGACGACGACGACGTCGTACCGGGCGGCCAGTTGCTCCGGCGAGGTCAGGACAGCGTTGTGTCCTGCACCCGCGTCCGCGCTCATGCCAATGCTCCGGCAGGGATTGCCTCGCGGGCGGACGCGCCGCGGGCGGCGGCCTGGGCTGCGGGCATTTCGATGAGGATCTTGCCGACCTTCCCGGTGCGGTTGCGCATGAGTTCGTAGGCCTGCTGCAGGTTTTCGAAGCCGAAGCGGTGGGTCACCAGGCTGCGGGCCTGGTCCTGATGCCGGGCCAGCAGGGCCAGCCCGTCGGGGATCAGGTCCAGGCTGTTGCGGCTGCCCATCAGGTCCAACTCCTTGAACGGGATGGCCTTCATGGAAAGGGTGGCCACGCGGGCCGAGATGCCCACCTGGACGATCCGGCCGGCGCTGGCCACGAGCCGGATGGCGTTTTCGAGCGAGGAGGGAACGCCGGAGGCTTCGATCACGAGGATCGGGCCGTAGCCGTCGGTCAGTTCGTCCAGCCGGGCGGCCTGGACGGCGTCGGGAAAGCTGGCGGCCGGATCCACCAGCAGCGTCTCGGCCGCGCCGAACGTCCGGGCAAGTTCCAGCCGTTCCGCTTCGGTATCGGCGGAGATGACCGTCACTCCGAGATCGGTCAGGTACAGCGTGGCGAGCAGCCCGATCGGGCCGCTGCCCAGGACCAGGGCGGTCTCCCCGGCGGATGGTCGGCCGCGGTTCACTGCCTGCATCGCGATGGAAGCCGGCTCGCCCATGGCTGCCAGGTCCAGGGCCAGTCCTTCCGGGACTCTGGACAGCTTGTCAGCCGGGACGCTGAGCAGTTCCACGAGGGCGCCGTCGGAATAACAGCCGATGCAGCCGATGTTGTGGCAGACGTTGTGGCGGCCCAGCTGGCAGGGCCGGCACGTGCCGCAATAGCTCACGGGGCTGACGGCAACCCGGTCTCCGGCCCGGAGGCCGGCGGCATTCCCGCCGATCGCCTCGATGACGCCGGAGAACTCGTGGCCCTGGACGATCGGCAGATCGGTGGGGTAATCGTCCTCCCAGATGTGAAGATCGGTGCCGCAGAGGGTGACGTTGTGGACGCGGACCAGGGCGCGGCCCGGTTCCGGCACCGGTTCTGCAACCTCTTCATAGCGGATGGTTTCCTTGGCGACGGTGCGTGCCGTGAGCATGGTCCGGGCCGCTTAGTTAGACTCGGCGCCGAAGAAGATGTTCCACTGCCGGATGTTCCGCTCTTCGATGAGGTTGTTCCGGAAGAACGGGTCCTGGTCCATGAGGGCTTCAACCTCTTCTTTCGACTCGCCCGTGATGATCAGCAGGGCGCCCGGATTCTCGTCGGGACCGAACGGTCCGCTCTTGACCAGCCGGCCGCCGTCGAACTGGGTTTTCAGGAATTCCACGTGGCTGGGGCGGTGCTGGTCCCGGTCCACGGAGGTGGCGGGAGAGTAGTCGTAGGTGACGGCGAAAGTTGCCATTGGTAGATCCTCTTCATTGAGTGAGCGCGGGGAACGGGCCGCCTGGGGCCGGTCACATCCTTGGTGTTCCTCCATGATGGGGATCCGATTGTGACTTGTCCAATACTTACTCAGTCATTGACTATGTGTTCAAAGTACATAGTTGGCTGGGTCCGGGCTCAGCGCGCCGGGGTCGGCAGGACCTCCTCCGCCACGTCGAGCGCCAGTTGCAAGGCCGGGGAAACGAGGTCCGGATGCCAGGCGATCCCCGAGACCAGCATCGGGGCCGTTCCGGAGAGCGGGACGTAGACGGTCCCGCCCGGCATAATGCCTGCGACCGAGTCCGGCATGAGGCTGACTCCCACTCCGCCGGCCACGAGGGACAAGGCTGTGTAGGGATCGGACACTTCCTGGACCACCCGGGTGCGGAAGCCCGCGGCCGTGCAGGCAGAGAAAGTGACTTCCCGCAGGGTGGAGCCCTGCGCCTCCGGCATGGTCACGAAGCCGTCCCCGGCCAGTTCAATCAAGGCGACCGACGGTCGGGCGGCGAGAGGGTGATCCACCGGAAGGGTGGCGCCGAGCGGCTCCACGGCGATCCGCCGGGTGGCCAGGGATGGTGCGTCCACGGGCAGCCCGATGAAGGCGAGGTCCAGCGCCCCGTTGCGCAGCCGGTCCACCGCGTCCTGGGTGAGGAGCCCGCCGTGCAGGGCCAGGGCCAGCTCCGGATAGCGGTGCCGCAACGCCCGGGTCAGCGGCGGGAGCGTCCGGTGGTTCAGCGCGCCGGAAAACCGATGCTGAGGCGTCCGTAGAAGGCGCCGCTGTCCGTGGTGGCCGCACGCCGGGCGAGGTCCAGCTCCTCGAGGATCTTCCGGGCATGCGGGAGGAAGGCGAAGCCTGCTGTGGTCAGGGAAACGGCCCGGGTGTTGCGCTCGAACAGCTCCGTGCCGAGGTCCTTCTCCAGCTTCTTGATCGTCTGGCTCAAAGGGGACTGCGCCATCCGGAGGCGGTGCGCGGCCCGGCCGAAGTGCAGTTCCTCGGCCACGGCAAGGAACGACTCGATCTGCCGCAGTTCCATGCTGCCCCTCCTTCTGTTGGTCCCAAGGTTACTTCCCGGCTGCGGGCGATGGCTCCGCGCTATATTGGCAGAAAGGCCCCGACCGCGGGCCGTGATGGGGGCGGGAGGAACGGATGGCGAACTCGGCCTCGGGAGAGTCCGTCATCCAGCGCGTCGTCAGGATCCTCGACGCGTTCTCCAAGGGACGGCCGCGGCTGACGCTCAGTGACCTGGTCCGCGCCACCGGCATGTCCAGCAGCACAGCGCACCGGCTGGCCAACGACCTCGTGGGCAGCGGCCTGCTGGAACGCGGCCCCGGAGGGGATTACGGCGTCGGCATGAAGATGTGGGAGCTCGCGGCACGGAGCAACCCCCTGGAGGATCTCCGCCGCCGGGGCCTGCCGTTCCTGGAAGGCGTGCACGCCGCCGTCCGGCAGAACGTCTCCCTGTCCATCCCCGACGTCGAAACCGGCAGCGTGCTGTACGTGGAGCGGCTGGACCAGCATGGATCGGTGCTCAATCTTGGCGACGTCGCCGGCCGGCTGGATATCCACACGACGTCCTCGGGCATGGCGATGATGGCCTACATGCCGGGCTGGGTCCAGGACCGTTTCCTGGCACGCCCATTGGA
Source organism: Arthrobacter sp. PAMC25564 (assembly GCF_004798705.1). Taxonomy (NCBI): domain Bacteria; kingdom Bacillati; phylum Actinomycetota; class Actinomycetes; order Micrococcales; family Micrococcaceae; genus Arthrobacter; species Arthrobacter sp. PAMC25564. Next base: position 1,180,103 of record NZ_CP039290.1, read on the forward strand.
GAAAACCACCCCCGGTACGGAAACAGATCCGGTGCGCATCCGCGCCCACCTGGCCCTGATCCGGGAACGCGGCTACGTCCGAATGGCCGGGATCCTGGTGCCGGAGAACACCGCCTACGCCGTCCCCGTGTTCGGCGCGGGAAACACCGTGATCGGGGCGGTCGCCGTCGTCGTCCCCGCCGCCGAAGAGCAGCGCGACCTCATCCTGCCCGTCCTGGTGGCGGCCGGCCGCGGCCTCTCACGGACGATGGGAGCAGAGCGCCGCCCCTACGGCACGAGGCCCTGGCTCGAGGGGCACGGCCCCCGGCCCGCTTGACACCACCGGTAACACCACCGGGCGTATCCCATTGAACGGGAAGTTCCTCCTGATGCTATGACGGCGGTCCTACAGTTTTTTCTCAGAGCTCCAAACGCCTGTGACACCGAGCACACCACGCGGGACTCGACCGAAACTTCACGCAAGCGGCCCCGGCGGCGGCTTCCGGACACCACCACTCACGACCAGCGTGACACTCAACGAGGAGACACCATGGGACTTGTTCAGCAGCCCCCAAGCGCGGGCGCCGAGCCGACCACCATCCTGGAGCGGGCGCAGAACCTTCCGGCCAAGACCCCGAAGAAGGCAGCCCTTGCCTCCTTCCTGGGATCCACCCTGGAGTACTACGACTTCTTCATCTACGGCACCGCCGCCGCCCTCATCTTCCCGAAGATCTTCTTCCCCGGCGGCGACCCCGTCGTCGCCCTGCTCGGCGCGATGGCCACCTTCGGCGTCGGATATCTGGCACGTCCCCTCGGCGGCATCGTCATGAGCCACTTTGGCGACAAGCTGGGACGCAAGCAGGCCCTGATGATCACCCTGGTGATCATGGGCGTGGCGTCCATCGGCATTGGCTTCCTGCCCACCTACGGGCAGATCGGCTACTGGGCCACCGCGCTGCTGCTCGTGGGGCGCCTGGCCCAGGGCTTCTCCGCCGGCGCCGAGGCCGCCGGCGCTTCCACGCTGACCATGGAGCACTCCCCGGAGGGCCGCCGCGGGTTCTTCACGAGCTTCGTGATGACCGGTTACGCCTCCGGCATGGTCCTGTCAACCATCGTGTTTATCCCGCTTGCCGCACTCCCGGAAGACCAACTGCTCAGCTGGGGCTGGCGCGTTCCGTTCTGGATGTCCGCCGTGGTGCTGCTGGTCGCCTACTGGATCCGCACCCGGCTGGATGAAACGCCTGTCTTCGAAGAGGTCAAAGCCGCCGACGTAGCCTATTCCGCCCCGGCTGCCCGGGTCCTGAAGACCCAGTGGCGAGACGTCCTGCGCGTCAGCGTGGTGATGCTCTTCTCCGTCATGCAGACCACCTTCACCGTCTACGCCCTGGCGTACGCCACCGGCAAGGGAATCGGGCTGGACCGGACCCTGATGCTCTCCGTCAACGCGATCACGGTTGGATTGTCCATGTTCACCATCCCCGTGGCCGGGCTGGTCTCGGACAGGATCGGCCGCAAAAAGGTGCTCCTGGTGGGTGCTGCCGGCTGCGCGGTGTCCTCCTTCGGCTACTTCTGGGCGATCAGCGAACACAACATTCCGATGATCTTCCTCTTCGGCTTCCTGAACATGTCCCTCTTCTACTCCTGCTGGAACGGCGTCTGGACGGTGTTCTTCCCCGAGATGTTCCCGGCCCCGGTCCGGTACTCGGGCATGGCCATCGGCAGCCAGGTCGGCCTGATCCTCACCGGCTTCGCCCCCGCCATCGCCACCTTGCTTGCACAGCCCGGCCCCGACGGATGGATGCCGGTGGCCTGGTTCACGGTGATCTGCATGGGTCTGTCCGCGATCGCCATTGCCACGGCCCGCGAAACCCACAAAACCCCGCTCGAAGAGCTCGGCCTGCCGCGCTCCAAGGGGACCAGGCAGACCACCCGCCGCGCCGACTAGCAGCCCCAGGCACCGGAACCCCCAGTATCAGAAAGTTGCTCCTCCCATGACCTCATCAGCATCCGTCAGCACCCGTACCTTCCGCGTCGGAATCGTAGGCTGCGGCGCCATCTCCGGCAACCATCTCGAGGCCTTCGGCGCCTTGGAGAACGTCCGGATCGTCGGCGTCTGCGATATCGACCTGGACCGGGCCCGCACCACCGCCGAGGCCTGGGACGTCCCCAACGCCGTGAACACCGTCGCCGAGCTCCTGGACCTCGGCGTGGATATCGTCTCCGTCTGCACCCCGCACCCCACCCACGAAGCGGTGGTGCTGCAGGCGGCTGCCGCCGGCGTCCACGTCCTCTGCGAGAAGCCGATCTCCACGGACCTTCCCTCGGCCGAGCGGATGGCTGCAGCCTGCGCCGACGCCGGGGTAAAGCTGGGCGTGCTGTTCCAGCGCCGCTTCTGGCCCGGTGCGCAGCGCATCCGTGCGGCGATCGACGACGGCACGCTGGGCCGGCCGATCATGGGCCAGTGCTCGGTCATGCTGCACCGCGAGCCGGAGTACTACTCCAAGGACGCCTGGCGCGGGACCTGGGCGAACGACGGCGGCGGGGTGCTGATGACCCAGGCCATCCACTACATCGACCTCCTCCAGTGGTTCATGGGCGACATCGCCGAGGTCTACGGCAAGATCAACAGCTACAAGCACGGCGCCAACATCGAGGTGGAAGACTCCGCCACGGCGGTCCTGACCTTCACCTCCGGCGCGATGGCAACCCTGGAAGCATCGACGGCGGTCTCACCCAGCCTGGGCGTGCAGATCCGGATCACCGGGGAGACCGGGGCCTCGGCCTCACTGAGCGAATTCCCGGAAGGCAGCGACGGGCGCGTGGACCTGTGGGCCGTGGGCCGGGAAATCACGACGGAACCCGTCCACCCGGCGGGAATCGAGCCCAACGTGGACCTCGCCAGCATCAACGGCCAGCTCATCCCGCACCACACCAGCCAGGTCCGCGACTTCGTGGCGGCGCTGGAGAACGGCACCGAACCGGCGATCACCGGCGAGGACGCCACGAAGGCCCTGCGGATCCTGCTGGCCGTGTACGAATCCTCCCGGACCGGGGTCCCGGTCCGGTTCGCAGCGGTGGACCAATTCCGCATCACCGGGCAGGAGCACCCTCCCGCGGCGCCCGCCGCCGGACCCGGCGTCTTCAGCAACAGCCTCACTCCGGTTGCAGGCTAAGGAACAAGACCATGGCCGCCAGAGAACGCTACGCCGCCCGTCCGCTGGCCCTTGGCCGTAACGGCCGGACCCCCCGGACCCTCCGGAACCGCCTGGCCGCCGCCCCGATGGAGCGCAACTACGGCGCCACCGACGGCTCTATCACTGAGCAGTACATCGATTACCTCGTCACCCGTGCCAGGGCCGGCCTCGGCCTGGTCACCACCGAGGCCACCTATGTCCGCGCCGACGGCAAGGGCCGCACCCACCAGCTCGGCCTGCACACGGACGGCATGATCCCCGGGCTACGCCGGCTCACCGACGCGCTGCACGCCGAAGGCGCGCTGGCCGCCGTCGAAATCAACCACGGCGGCCGCACCGCGCAGGCTGCGGTATCCGGGTTCAAAAACCTGGCGCCCTCACCGGTAGCATGCGAAGTGGCCGGCGGCGAGGTCCCGCGGGAACTCACCGTCCAGGAGTGCCATGAGCTGGTGGAAGCCTACGCCCAGGCCGCCCGCCGCGCCGTCGAGGCAGGCTTCGACGTCATCAATATCCACGGCGCCCACGGCTACCTGATCCACCAGTTCATGTCGCCCCTCTCCAACCACCGGACGGACGAGTTCGCCGCCCCCGAACGTTTTATGAATCTGGTGATCGATGCTGTGCGGGCGGCGGTCCCGGACACCATTGTGGGCATGCGCGTCTCCGTGGTGGAGGGGCCGGCGGACGGCATCTCCGCCGAACAGCAGGTGGCCATCATCGCGAAGGCGCACCTGGAGCACCTCGACTTTTTGGACATCTCCGCCGGCAGCTACGAGGCCGGCGAATGGATCGTCCAGTCCGGTGAATGGAAGCCGGGCATCCTGGCCGACTACGCCAAGGCCTACCGGCAGTTCGGGCTTCCCCTGGGCATGGCCGGCCGGCTGAACTCCCCGGCGATCATCGAGGAAGTGCTCCGCACGGGGACCTGCGACTTCGTCAGCCTGGCCCGCGCCATCCACGCCGATCCCGCCTTCACCGGGGCCGTGCTGCGCGATGAGCGCTACCGGTCCTGCATCGCCTGCAACGTCTGCATCGACAACCTGGGCCTCGGCCAGGTCACCTGCACGGTCAACCCGGCCGTGGGCCGCTCCCGCGTCCCCGTCCCGACACCCGCCGTCCGGGCGGGCTCCCGCGTGGTGGTGGTGGTGGGTGCCGGACCCGCCGGCCTCACTGCCGCCCGCGAACTCGCCGAAGCAGGGGCGAAGGTGACCGTGTTCGACGACGGCGCCCGCCCCGGCGGCCAGTTCGCCATGGCCGAACGGATGAAGTCCACCCCGGACTTCCACCGCTTCGCCGAATGGTCCGCCGGGGAAAACGCCCGGCTGGGCATCGAGGTCCGCCTCGGCACGCACATGGATACCGAGGACGTCGCCGCCTTGGCCCGCGAAACCGGTGCCGATGCCGTCGTGCTGGCCACCGGCGGGCTCCGTCCGGGAGCCGTCTTCACCGGCGGCGATTCGCCCAACGTCGTCGACGTGCGGCAGTGGCTCGCGGCCCACCCCGAGGCGCTCGCTGCTGCCAACGCGAGTGGGGACGTGCCGGACGCGGTGACCATCTGGGGCGCGGATTCCGTGGCCATGAGCGTGGCCGACACCCTCGCGGACCGTGGCACCGCCGTGCTGCTCGTCGGACCTCAGGAAGTCCTCGCCCCCGAGGCGGGCCGCCGGGCCAAGATCCTGGCCGTTCCCCGGCTGCAGGCCAACCCCCGGGTCCGGATCCGGCTCGGTGCCGGCATCGAGGAATACGACGGCGCCCGGATCCGGATCACCGGTCCGGGCCTTCCGCCCGGCGGCGAATGGCTGGACGCCCCAGGCGCCCTCCTGGTCTCCCGCTCGGTTGTGCCGCTGGACGGTTCCGTGCCGGCCCGGGAGCGGGACGCCAGTCTCAGCCAGGCGGCCGGAATTCCGGTGACCCTTGCCGGAACCGTCGTCGACCAGACTGCCGCGATCGCGTCAAACGCGGTCAAGAGCGGTTATGATGCCGCCCAGCGCGTCGCCTTCCTGCTGGCCGGCGCGGCAGGCGCAGCCAGCCGCGAAGGCTTCGAACTGACCCTGAACGGAGCGCCATCATGACCACCCCGAAGCGCCTGCTGGGCCTCGCCCAGCTCTCCCTTGTGAATACGGCCCCGCCGGAGCTGGTGACGATCGCCGCGCAGGCCGGCTTCGACTTCATCGGTGCCCGCGTGCGCCCCGTAACCGCGACCGAACGCCGCTATGACATGCAGCCGGGCTCGGCCATGCTGAAGGAGACCCTGGCGCGGATGCGGGATACCGGCGTGACCGTGCGGGACATCGAATTCCTGCTGCTGGACGGCAGCGGGCAGCGCGAGGCTTGGCTGCAGATGATGGAAGCCGGCCATGCCCTCGGCGCGAGCTCGGTGACCATTGCCTGCGCCGATCCGGACACCGCCCGCTTTGCCGACAACCTCGCGCGCATGACCGAGGACGGCCGCGGCTTCGGGATCACGCCCACCCTCGAACCGATCTCCTACCAGGTGGTTGACTCCATCCCGGCCGCCGCGGATCTTGCCCGGAAGGCAGGCTGCCGGATCGTCGTGGACGCGCTGCACCTGAACCGCTTCGGCGGGACTGTGGACCAGCTCGAGGCCAACCTGGACCTGGTGCCGCTGCTGCAGCTGTGCGACGGACCGTTCCGCCGCCCGGAGGGCCGCGACGGCCTCGTCGCCGAATCCCGCTCGGAACGCGGGATCCCCGGCGAGGGCGAATTCGACCTCGCGGGGCTTGTGGCGGCCTTCCCGGCGGGCCTTCCCGTGAGTGTGGAGTCGCCGTCGGACCGGCGGGTCGCCCAGTTCGGAGAACTAGGCTGGGCACGGCGGCTGAAGGCTGCTGCCGACGCCGTCCTGGCGGCGGCGGACAAACTGGAGAAGGTCGGAAAAGCATGACTTCATCGCACGGCACAGCAAGCACGACGGCGGAGCTGGCCCCCGGCGTCTCCATTCCCCTGATCGGGCTGGGGACCTGGCCAATGACCGGGGAGGAAGCCACGGACGCCGTGGCCCGTGCCATCGGGAACGGCTACCGCCACCTCGACACGGCAGAGAACTACGCCAACGAGGAAGCCGTGGGGGAGGGAATCCGCCGCAGTGGCATCGATCGCGGCGAGATCTTCCTGACCACCAAGTTCAACAAGGAATGGCACAGCCGTGACGGCGTTCGCCAGGCGTTCGGCAACGCGAGCAAGCGGCTCGGCACGGAGTACCTGGACCTGTTTCTCATCCACTGGCCGAACCCTTCCCAGGGCCGGTTCGTCGAGGCGGCGGAGGCCCTGAAGGAACTGGCGGACGAGGGCCTGATCAGGTCTTGGGGAGTATCCAATTTCAAGCCTGTGCACCTGCGGAAACTGGAGGAAGCAGGACTCGCGGCGCCCATCAACCAGGTCCAGATTGATCCCGAGCACGCCCAGGCCGAACAACTGGCCTTCCACCGAGAGCACGGCATCCTCACCGCCGCCTACAGCCCGCTGGGCCGAAACGGCGGCTTCATGTCAGCTCCGGCCGTCACCGGGCCGGCGCAGCAGTACGGCAAGACACCGGGCCAGATCGTGCTCCGCTGGCAGGTCCAGTCGGGCCGCGTCGCCATCCCCAAATCCGCGAACGACGCCCGCCAGCGCGAAAACCTGGACATCTTCGGCTTCGCCCTGACAGCCGGGCAGCTGGCCGCCATTGACGCGCTGGACACCGGCGCCGGACCGCGCCTGGACTCAGACGAATTCGGACACTGACGGCAGGCCAATAAAAACCAGCCACTGACCGCTGCCAACCACCAAGAACAACCATGGAGAACCCGATGAACGAACCCGCAGACCGCATGGCAACTGCGTCATCCCAACGCCGTACCCTCGACTGTGACGTCCTGGTGATCGGATCGGGTGCCGGAGGACTCTCGGCCGCCGTGACCGCGGCCTACCATGGGCTCAAGGTCATCGTGGTGGAAAAGGCCGAAGTCTGCGGCGGCGCCACGTCCTGGTCAGGCGGCTGGGCCTGGACCCCGGGCAACCCGCTGGCCAGGGCCGCCGGCGTCAACGAGGACAAGGAAACCTTCCGCACCTACCTGCGGCACCGCCTGGGCGGGCAGTACCAGGCGGACAAGGTGGATGCTTTCCTCGAGGCCGTCCCGCACATGGTGGGCTTCTTCCAGGACAAGACCAGCCTGCAGTTCGTGCCCGGCGCCAGGATCAACGACGTCTACGGCAACACCCCCGGCGCCGGCACCGGGAACCGCTCGGTGGGCCCCGAGCCCATCAACGCCCGCAGGATCCGGCCGGAACTGCGTGCCAAGATGCGCCACCAGCTGTACGAAACGTCCTTCCTGGGCATGGGAATCATGGCCGGCCCCGACCTGGGCAAGTTCCTCTCCGCCTCTCAGGGCAACCTCCAGGGCCTGTTCCATGCCGGCTGGCGCTCCGCCTTCCACCTCCTGGACCTGGTCACGCACCGCCGGAACATGCAGCTCGTCAACGGCACCGCCCTGACCGGCCGGCTGATGAAGTCTGCCGACGATCTCGGCGTGGACCTCCGCGTCTCCACCCCGGCCCGGCGCCTGCTGACCGATGCCGCCGGCAAGGTGACCGGCGCCGTCGTCGATTCACCCGAAGGGGGGCTGCAGATCAACGCCTCCCGCGGCGTGGTGCTGGCGGCCGGCGGCTTCCCGAACGACGTGCAGCGCCGCAAGGAGCTGTTCCCCAATACACCCACCGGCCGGGAGCACTGGACGCTGGCGCCCAAGGAGACCAACGGCGACGGCATCAGCCTGGGCCAGTCCGTGGGCGCCCGCTTCAAGACCGATGTGAAGTCCGCGGCCGCCTGGTGCCCCGTCTCCCTGGTCCCGTACCGCAACGGCCGCACCGGCACCTTCCCGCACATCATGGACCGGGCGAAGCCCGGCAGCATCGGTGTGCTGCGCACCGGGAAGCGCTTTGTCAACGAGGCCAACGGCTACTACGACTATGTCGCCGCGATGCTGGAGGCCACCCCGGAGGGCGCGACGGCGGAGTCCTGGCAGATCGCCGACAGCCGCTTCGTGCGCCGGTTCCCGCTCGGCATGGCCAAGCCGCTGCCCGTGCCGCTCTTCCCCTACCTGCGCTCCGGCTACCTCAAGAAGGGCCGCACCATCGAGGAACTCGCCGCGAACTGCGGGATCGATCCCGCGGCACTGCAGCAGACGGTTGCGGAGTTCAACGAGAACGCCCGCCGTGGCGTGGATCCGGACTTCGGCCGCGGCGAGACCGCGTTCAACCGCTACGGCGGGGACGCCAGGACCCAGCCGAACCCGTCCCTGGGGCCGATCGAGCAGGGCCCGTTCTACGCCGTGCGCGTGGTGCCCGGCAGTTTCGGCACCTTCGCCGGCCTGGATGCGGACGCCCGCTCCCGGGTGCTGGACCACAACGGTGAGCCGATTGCCGGACTCTACGTCGCCGGCAACGACCAGGCCAATGTGATGGGCGGGCACTACCCGGCCGGCGGCATCAACCTCGGCCCCGCGCTGACCTTCGGCTACATCGCCGGCCGCGACCTCGCCGGTGCGGCAGCGTATGAGGATGACGGCACCCTGCCGGACGCCGTCCCGGAACCGTCCGGCTCCGCGGCCTGAGCGCCGGGGCCTCCTGGCGAAACCTACCGGCCCCGTCGTTTTTGGGGCAGGATAAGCACCGTAAACAGGCACCGTCCCGCTGCAAGGAGTCCATAGATGACCACGCTGAACCCCTACCTCGGCTTCCGCGACAACGCGAAGGAAGCCATGACTTTCTACCAGGCGGTCTTCGGGGGTGAGCTGAATATGAGCAGCTTTGCCGAGTACCACGCCAGCGAGGACCCGGCCGAGCAGGACAAGATCATGCACGGCATGCTGACCACGGAAAACGGCATGGTGCTGATGGGGGCGGACACCCCCAACAGCATGGACTACACGCCGGGAAACAATTTTTCCGTGTCCCTCAGCGGCTCCGACGAGGCCGAACTGCGCGGCTACTTCGACAAACTGGCCGACGGCGGCACCATCGCCGTACCGCTGGCGAAGGCGCCGTGGGGCGATACCTTCGGCATGTGCAAGGACAAGTTCGGGGTGGACTGGCTGGTCAACATCGCGCCGGCCGCAGGCTAGGCGCGGCGGTTCCCTGCGCACACCACGTTCCCACCGGCGTCGGCGCAGGGAACCGTCGAAATGGCGTTCTCAAGCCGCCCGCCCGCGGCTATCCTGAACCTGTCAGGACACCGCATGATCGAGTCCTTTCTTTCCGGCCCAGAAAGGCGTGCCATGACCGAGAAGTTGCACCTCACACCGGAAGACGAATTCCCCGAAGACCTGAGCAAGATCGAGGACAAGGAACTGCAGGTCCTCGACAGCCAGGTCCAGCGCCAGCTTGACTACGAATACGTTGCCGAGGGCGAACCCAATCCGGAAACCGAGTTCCGGCACTATGACCTCGATGAGGAATTCAGCGAGCGGGACAAACGCGACGACTAGCCTGCGCGGCGGCGTTGTCGGAGCGGAGCGTGCAGCTCAGCATGCTTACTACAATGGGTGAACCAGGAGCAGCTCGCCAGAGACGCTGAGCCACAACGCTGCAGAAACGAGTTCCCCATGAGCAGCCCCGTCCGCTTGGAGATCGAGGCCGGGGGACACCTCGGCCACGTGTTTGCCTCACGGCGGCCCTCGGCCGGCCTTCCGGACACCCGGACGTCAGGCCCCGACGGCGGGCCTGGTACCGACGCCGGATCCGCCGTCGTCCTCCTCCACGGGATCGGTGCGTCGCACCGTTACCTGCGCAGGCTACACGGGCTGCTCGCCGGGTCCATCGATACGTATTCGATCGACCTGCCGGGCTTCGGCGCCACGCCCCGGCCCGGGCGCACCCTGTCGGTCGCGGACCACGCCCGCTACATCCTCGGCGCCATGGAACAGCTCGGCGTACCGCAGTTCGTGATTGTGGGGCACTCGATGGGGACCCAGTTCGCCGTCGAGGCCGCGCTCCAGCAGTCGGCGCGGATTCCATCCGTGGTGCTGATGGGGCCGGTGGTGGATTCCAGGCGCCGCACGGTGGCGCAGCAGGCCCTGTCGCTGGGCAAGGATTGCCTGTTTTTCGAGAGCCCGTCCTCAAACTTCCTCGTCTTCACCGACTATCTGCGCTGCGGTCCGTCCTGGTACCTCAAGACCCTCCAGGTCATGATGGACTACCCCACGGAGGAGCGGATTACCGGGGTGACGGCGCCGGTCCTGGTGGTGCGCGGCGCCAACGATCCGGTGGCCACCTCGGACTGGTCCCGCCGGCTGGCCGGGCGGGCCGCAGCCGGACAGTTGCTGGAAATCCAGGGCGCCGGCCACGTGGTGCAGCACAACCGGGCCGTTGAGGTCGCCGGGGCCATCACATCCTTCGCCGGCCTTCCGGCCGGCAGCGGGAATCCCCGGGAGTTCATGGCCTGAGCGGGGCCCCCGGCGCCGGCCCGGTGCGGAGCGGAATCAGTCGCGGGCCCGGATCCGGCCCAGGACCTCGACGGCGACGCTGGCGGCAAAGGAGGCAACAAGCGTTGCCATTAGCAGCGGAGCAGGCGGCCATTCGATACCGAGGAAGTCAGCCACGGCCGGGACTCCCAGCACGAAAGCCAGCGCGGCGTACATGGCGCCAATAATGCCCAGGCGGCGCAGATCGAACGGCCGGGACAGGACCGAAAGAATCCACAGCCCCGTCAGCGACAACGCCAGCACTGACGCCGTCCGCACCGCGTCTTCGGTAAAGCCTCCGCTGACCCGGGCGTAAAGCGAGATGGCAAGAATCGTGGCGGTGACGATCAGTCCGGCCGGCACGGCGAAGGACAGGGACCGCCGGAGGAATCCCGGGCGGTACCGGCGCAAGTTCGGCATCAGCGCGAGGAAAAACGCCGGGATGCCGATAGTCAGTCCGTCGGTCGCCGACAGTTGCCGGGGGAGGAACGGAAACCCCCACAACAGGGCGCCGAAGACGACGGACAATCCGACGGCATAAGCGGTCTTGGCGAGGAACAGCATGGACACGCGCTCAATGTTCGCGATGACCCGGCGTCCCTCCGCCACCACGCCCGGCAGGCGGTCGAAGCGGCCGTCCAGCAGGATCAGCCGGGATACCGCCTTCGTGGCGGCCGCGGCCGAATCCATGGCGATGCCGATATCCGCCTCCTTGAGGGCCAGCGCATCGTTGACACCGTCACCGGTCATGGCAACAACATGGCCGGAGCGGCGGAGCGCAAGGACCATGTCTTTCTTCTGCGAAGGTGTCACCCGGCCGAACACTGTGTGCTGCTCCATCACAGTTGCCAGTTCGTCAGGATCCCGGGGGAGCTGCCTGGCATCGTAGCCGCCGTCGGACTCGAGCCCGACCTCGCGGGCCACCGCTGCCACGGTCCGGGGGTCGTCGCCGGAAATGACGCGGAGCCCGACACCTTGCTCCCGGAAATAGGCCAGGGTCCGTGCCGCATCCGGGCGGATCTTCTCCCGGAAGGTCAGGAGCGCAGCCGGAACCAGCCCATCCGGCAGCGACGGGGTTCCGGCGTCGGGGACCTTCAGGGTGCCCGCAGCGTGGGCCAGCACGAGGGTGCGGAGGCCTGAGGCGGCAAGGTCCGATGCCGTCCCCAGGGCGGCTTCGGTTTCCGCCCCGCCGTCAAGCACTATGTCCGGCGCCCCGAGCACCCACGTGCCCGCGGCGTCCTCGCTGCCGGCGCCGCCGGACCCCGTGGACACGTCCGCGCCGGCAGGGGCAGAGCCGAAGCTGACCGCGCTCCATTTTGTCGCCGACGAGAACGCGACGGTGGAGACCGGGACGAGGGCCTCAGGATGGGGAAAATGCGGGGCCACGCACCGGGCAGTGGCATTGGCCTGGGGGTCGGCGCCGAACCACCCGAGCGCCAGTTTCCATCCTTCGGGCGGGGTGCCGCCGGCGGGGTGGACGGCGTCGAAAATGATCCGGCCCTCGGTGAGTGTGCCCGTCTTGTCCAGGCACAGGACATCGACCCGGGCAAGGCCCTCCACGGCGGCCAGTTCCTGGATGAGGACTTTCCCTTGGGCCAGGCGGAGCCCGCCGACGGCGAAGGCGACGCTGGTCATCAGCACCAGGCCCAGCGGGATCATGGCGATGACGGCCGCCACCGACCCTACCGCCCCGGTCGGCCAGCTTCCGGTGCGGAAGGCTTCCTCCCAGCCGCCCAGGGCCTGCATCTGGCCGTTGACGACGATGGCCATGATGGGCAGGAGCGCGAAGGTGATCCATCGCAGGATCCGGTTGAGGCTGTCCCGGATCTCCGAATGGACCAGGGAAAAGAGCTTCGCCTGCGCGGTCAGCCGGCCGGCATAGGAGTCGGCGCCCACCCGGATCACGCGGGCCCTGCCGTGGCCGGCGACCACGCTGGAGCCGGACAGGACCTCCATGCCCGCGTTCTTGCCCACCGGCCGGGATTCCCCGGTGAGCAACGATTCATCCAGCTCAAGGCCGTCCTCGTCGAGGACGGCGGCGTCCGCGGGGACCTGGTCGCCGGTCTGAAGCTCAAGGATGTCGTCTTGGACCACGTCCGCAGGCCCGATCACCTGGACGGCGCCGTCCCGCAGGACACGCGCGGTGGGCGAATTGAGGACAGCCAGCCGGTCCAGCTGAATCTTGGCCCGGAACTCCTGGACCACGCCGATGATCGCGTTTCCGACGGCGGCGAAACCGAAGAGCGCATCTTTCCATTGGCCCAGGAACAGCAGGAGCAGGAAGCTGGCGCCCACGATCCCGTTGAAGAGCGTCAGCACGTTGGCCTGGAAGATGTGCCACAGGCTCCGGCTCGTGTTGTTGGGAACGGCGTTGCTCCGGCCGTCGCGGACGCGGTCAGCGACGTCGTTGGCAGTCAGCCCACGACGGGTCAGCGCCTTCAGGGAGTGCCGGGCCGGACTCCGGTGGCCGGCCACGTCCTGGGTGCCTCGCTGAGCCATATGCGCCAATCTTCGGTGGTCCTGGGTGCTCCAAGCTGGAGCCCGACGCTTTCAGTGTGGCATGGCTTTGGCGCCCATTCAGCTTGAGGACGTACCCTGAGCGGTAACTTGAACTTGTCGAATGGATTCCGCATGCCAGAGCTCGACGTACAGGAGTCGCACTCCCCGCCGGTAACCATCGCCGACGCCGCCAGACTCCCCCTGAACGAGGTCCTGGAACAGCTGGGCTCCAGCGTGGACGGGCTGAGCGGCGCCGAGGCCGCCAAGCGCTTCGCGGAGGTGGGTCCGAACGCGGTCCGGACCCACCGGGCCAGCGGCTGGGCTGTCCTTGGCCGGCAGTTCGGCAGCCCCATCCTGATCCTGTTGCTCATCACCGCCGGGCTCTCGCTCTTCCTGGGGGATGCCACGAATTCCATCGTCATCGGTGTGATCCTGCTGGTCAGCGTGGGGCTGGGATTCAGCAACGAATTCCGGGCCGAACGCGCCGCCGAGGCATTGCATTCGCGCGTCACGCACCGCGCCGTTGTCGTCCGCGACGGGTCGGCCGGCGACGTTGACGTCACCGCCCTGGTGCCGGGCGACGTCGTTCATTTGGGGATCGGTGCGATCATCCCGGCCGACATGCGGGTGCTGACGGCCAAGGACCTGCTGTGCGATGAAAGCATCCTGACCGGGGAATCGCTGCCGGCCGGCAAGGACCCGGCACCGGTGCCCGGCGGCGCGGCGCTGGGCGACCTGACATCCTGCCTTTTTATGGGAACCGTGATCCAGTCGGGCAACTGCACGGGCGTGGTGGTCGCCACCGGCGGCCGGGCCGAATTCGGCCGGATCGCCCTGGGCCTGGGCCAGCGGCAGCCCCAGACCGAGTTCCAGCTGGGCCTCAAGCGCTTCTCCTACCTGCTGCTGCAGGTGGCGATCGCCCTCACCTCGCTGATCTTCATCGCGAACCTGCTGCTGCACCGGCCCGTGATCGAATCGCTGCTGTTCTCGCTGGCGATCGCCGTCGGGATCACCCCGCAGCTGCTGCCCGCCGTCGTCAGCACCAGCCTGGCCACCGGCACCCGCCAGCTGGCCAGGCGAAAGGTCCTGGTCAAGCGCCTGGTCTGCATCGAAGACCTCGGCGACATGGACATTCTGGTCACGGACAAGACCGGCACGCTGACGGAAGGACGGATCAGCTTCACTGGGGCACTGCCCGCCACCCCGGGGATCTCCGACGGCGATCTCCTCACCCTGGGGCTGCTCGCCACCGAAGCCGAGTATTCCGAGGCGAAGGCGTCCGCCGTGGGCCTGAACCCGCTGGACGCCGCACTGTGGGCGTCAGCGCAGGCCGCAGCCTTCGATCCGGCACGCTACGAGCGCCTGGACGTGATCGATTTTGACCATCAGCGGCGCCGGACCAGCGTGCTGGTCCGCGACGCCGGCGGCCCCGCCCGGATGATCACCAAGGGGTCCCCGGAAGACGTCCTTGCGTTGTGCGTCGATACCCCGGCGAGCGTGCAGGCCCTGCTGGATGAGCAGTTCGACGCCGGATCCCGCGTGGTGGCGGTGGCCACCCGCCCGGCCGCCGGTCTGGAGGACATGACGCCGGCCGACGAGAAGGACCTGGTCCTGGCCGGCTTCCTCATCTTCCTGGACCGGCCCAAGGCCAACGCCCGGGCCTCCCTGGACCAGCTTGCGGCGCTCGGCATCACGGTCAAGATCGCCACCGGTGACAACGCCAAGGTCGCCGAAAAGGTCTGTGACGAGCTCGGTGTGCTCTCGGGCGGGACGCTCACCGGCACCGAGGTGGAAGCCATGTCCGACGCCGAACTGGGCGCAGCGGCACGGGAGGCAAGCATCTTCGCGCGTGTCTCGCCCGAACAGAAGGCCCGGATCATCCGGCTGCTGCGCAAGAGCGGCGGTGCCGTCGGTTTTATGGGCGACGGCGTGAACGATGCGCTTGCCCTGCACGAAGCGGACATCGGCATTTCCGTGGACAGCGCCACCGATGTCGCCAAGGACGCAGCCGACGTCGTGCTGCTGGACAAGGACCTGGGGGTCCTCGCCGAAGGAGTGATGGAAGGCCGGCGGATCTTCGCCAACACCATCAAGTACGTGCTGATGGGGACCTCGAGCAACTTCGGCAACATGTTCAGCGCGGCCACCGCCTCCGTGGTGCTGAGCTTCCTGCCGATGCTTCCGGGGCAGATCCTGCTGAACAACCTGCTCTACGACACCGGCCAGCTGGCCATTCCGGGCGACCGTGTCGACAAAGAACAGTTGCTGGCCCCCTCGCACTGGAACATCGGGTTCATCAGGCGCTTTATGTTCCTGTTCGGACCGATCAGCTCCCTCTTCGACTTTGCGACGTTCGCCCTGATGCTCTTCGTCTTCGACGCGGTCCCCGGGGAATTCCGCGCCGGCTGGTTCATCGAATCCATCGCGACGCAGACGCTGATCATCTTCGCCATCCGGACCCGGCGCGTGCCGTTCTTCCGCAGCAGGCCGTCCTTGGGCCTGGCCGGCGCTTCCCTCGGGGTGGTGGCACTCGGGATCTTCCTCCCACTCTCGCCGCTGGCCGGGGTGCTGGGTTTCGATCCGCTTCCCGTCCCGTTCTTCCTTGCCCTGCTGGGCATGACCGTGGTGTACCTGGTCCTGGTGGAAACCGCCAAGCGCTGGTTCTTCTCCCGGGCGGCGCAGCAGCCTGCCGTTCCGAAGCCTCCTGTGGTGCGGCGCCGCGGCAGGACCCACCACATCGCCCGCCGGGCCGCACGCTTCAGTATCCCGGCCGCCGGCCCGTTGCTCACCAACCGGGGCCCGGGGCAGCGTCGAAGGCGCAAAACCGGGCACAAAGGCCCTCGCCCGGCCACGGTGTCCGGCGGATAGTTGAAGGGAGCGGCCACCGGGTCCATTCCCGAGCCTGCGGAATTCGCCAGTTGGCGACCGCGGTGCCGATGAGGCCAACGGCCGACGTCTCGACGGGGAGCCACGGCGATGAGCATTTTTAGGGACAGGGTTGACGCGGGCCGGCAATTGGGAAGGCGGCTGGCGGAACTGCGGGGCCAGGACATCGTGGTCCTGGGGCTTCCCCGCGGCGGCGTCCCGGTAGCCTTCGAAGTTGCCGCCGCCCTGGACGCACCGTTGGATGTGATCGTGGTGCGGAAGCTCGGACTTCCCTATCAGCCCGAGCTCGCCATGGGTGCCATCGGGGAGGGCGGGGCGCGGGTGCTGGAAGAGCATGTGCTGGCCCAGGCCAGGGTATCGGACCAGGAACTGCAGGCCGTCGAAGAGCGTGAGCGCGCCGTGCTGGAGAAGCGGGTGCTGCAGTTCCGGAAGGGCCGGACCCGGGCGGACCTCACCGGCCGCATCGCGGTGATCGTCGACGACGGGATCGCCACCGGCTCCTCCGCACGGGTGGCCTGCAGGATAGCCCGGAAGCTGGGGGCCGCTAGGGTGATCCTGGCCGTGCCCGTGGCGCCGGCAGACACCCTCGCGGCCCTGACTGAACCGGACGAGGTGGTCTGCCTGGCAACGCCGCGGCAGTTCACCGCAGTCGGCTACCACTACCGTGATTTCTCGCCGACCGACGACGAGGAGGTGGTGCAGCTGCTCGACCTCGCAGCCAAGCGGCTGCAGGATTCGCCGCCCGATTCGCGCAATGCGGCGGCAGCCGAGGCCAGCGACCCCGTCGACCTCGATGAGGAAGTGGAGATCCCGTCGCGGGGCGTCCGGCTCCAGGGCCAGCTCCACCTGCCGGTCCCGGCCACAGGCGTGGTGATTTTCGCGCACGGAAGCGGCAGCAGCCGCCACAGCCCGCGGAACCGGTTCGTGGCTTCGGTCCTGCAGAAGGCGGGACTGGGCACCCTGCTGCTGGACCTGCTGACCCCCGGTGAGGAACGTAACCGCGCCAACGTCTTCGACATCGAGCTCCTTGCGCGCCGGCTGTCCTCGGCAACCGATTGGCTCGCGACCCGGGGCGACACCGCCTCCTGCAGGGTCGGCTACTTCGGTGCCAGCACGGGTGCCGGGGCTGCGCTGTGGGCGGCGTCCGAACCCTCGGCGCGGATCGGCGCCGTCGTCTCGCGCGGGGGCCGTCCGGATCTGGCTGGTCCCCGGCTTTCGGCCGTTACCGCGCCGACGCTGCTGATCGTTGGCAGCCTCGACCACGAGGTCCTGGAGCTCAACCGCCAGGCCAAGGCCATGCTCCGCTGCCCCAACCAGCTGGCCGTGGTCCAAGGCGCCACCCATCTGTTCGAGGAACCCGGTACGCTGGCGGCGGCGGCCATCCTCGCGAGGGACTGGTTTGTCAGCTATCTGTTGCCTTCGGCTGAATCTAATCCCCAGGAGTAATCCATGAGCTATACCTACACCGCCGTCGTTCCTCTGAGCTGGGAGAACGCACTGGAGAAGACGCGTGCAGCGCTCGCCGCCGAGGGCTTCGGCATCCTTTCGGAAATCAACGTGCGGGCCACCTTCGCGGCCAAGCTCGGCGAGGACGCGGCAGAGGAACTGGGCGACTACATCATCCTCGGCGCCTGCAACCCGCAGCTCGCACGGCGCGCCCTGGCCGCCGAGCCGGAAATGGGGGCGCTACTGCCGTGCAACGTTGTGGTGCGGCGCGGAACCGGGGCTACGGAGACCATCGTCCATGCCGTCGATCCGCAGACCATGGTGCAGCTCAGTGACAGCCCGGCGGTTCGTGAAGTAGCGGACGACGCCGGGACCCGGCTCCGCGCGGTCATGGCGGACCTCGCGGGGACGGCTGCTGCGGTTTAGCGGTATTACCCCCGTACCCCTCGCAGACCCACGGTCCTCTTCGCGGCGGGAGGACATGCCCAGTCTTCGCGCCCGGGACCGGGCATAACCGGAATATATCCACTCGCTGACCCCTGAGTGGGGCATGCCCGGATCAGCGGGCGCGCTCCTTCCCGGTTGCTTGCCGCCGGACCGCCTGCGGGTCCCGGAAAAGCCCCGATTTCGGCGGCCCGTCTGTGCCGGGCGCTGAAGCAACCGGGGAGCAACGTCACGGCATCTGCCCGACACCGCCTGCGGCCAGGTCCTGGCCGACCCCGCCGCCTGACACCCGACGCACTAATGACAAGGCCCACTGGCCGCGCTGTCCCGGTCTAGGAGCCGTGCGCCTTCCGGCCGCCACCATGGCGGGTGCGCAAGGCATACGTCAGCAGGGCCAGGCCGGCCAGCACCATGACCGCCGGAATCACAAAGTCCATCGTTGTGAGGAGCACAGTGGCCTGCAGCGCGAAAATCAGGCCCAGGGCGGCAAGGACCCCGGCCGGGAGCAGGGGCCATTTCATCCGCGCTGTTTCGCGAGGACGGGACAGTTCCGGTGCGACGGCGGTTGATGACAACGGCAGTTCTGGGACCGGCGGTCCTGGCACCGCGGCCCCTTGCACGGCCGCCGCGCCCGGATGGTGGGCGGTATGGACCGGAACCAGGGACAGCGCGCCGAAGGTGGCGGCCAGGCCGAGGAACAGTACGGCCGCCACCGGCATGCCCTGGAGCTCGCCGGGGAGCGCCACGATCAGCGCCAGCGTGAGCATCACGCCGCAAGGAATTAGCGCCCACCAGTTGCCGTGCCCGCGCAGGAACACTGCGCCGAACCCGGCCCCCATGAACAGGAACAGTAAGGACCCAGCACGGTCCGCGGCAGGACCGGGCCAGAGCTGGGCGGTCAGGATGACCGCCGCCACGCCCAGGAACACGGAGCCGGGAATCGCGGCCCACCAGTGGTCCCTGCGGCGGAAGAACAAAGTGAGGAACGCGGCCCCGGCCACGCCGAAGATCAGCGGCCATACCAGCACGGCGCTGTTCATGATTCCGAGCAGGTCCATCAGCATCAGGATTCCGGCCAGCATCAATACAACGCCTGCAATGATGCTCGTTCTTGCCGGTTTCACCGTTTGCCTCCCCGGACCCGGCCCTCCGCCCGGGACCGGATGCCCAGCAGCATCCGCCGCTCCATCAGGAACTGCAGCGGTTCCAGCACCGGACGGAGCACAAGCCCCAGCGCCACAGGCGAATAGTCATACCGGGTCCGGGACAGGAGCCGGGTGGTGTGGGCGTCCACCGGCTGCAGCACAAAGGTCCAGCCGAGGTCCAGCCGGGGGCCGGTCCCGGGGACGCCCGGCAGTGCGATCATCCCGCTGCGGGGATCCATGGTGCCGCCAAGGCCCAGCACCGCCTCGACCTCCAGCCGCCGGACCGGAATCCCGCCGTCGGGGGACAGCGGGATGATGTCCCCGACGGCCAGGTGCTGGAATTCGGGCAGGATCCGGTCCGCGCTGTGTATCCCCAGGCCCGCAGCATTTTCCAGCGCATCGTAGCTGTACATGCCGCCGCGGCCGGCACCCAGCTGGACAAGCCACGGCCACACACGGGCCGCCGGGGCAGCGATGGTGACCGCACGGGTGGATTGCATCCGCGGCGTCCGGACAAACTCGTCACCGGGAAGCGGACCCGCGGCTTCCTGCGGGGTCGCGCCCCAGCGCAGCAGCCGGGGCCGGACGGCCAGGACATAGGCTGCCGCGGCGGCCGCCGCCGTCAACGCAGCCAGCGGTCCGCGCAGCCGTGCGGGCCTTGTCGTGGGATTCTTTCCGGGACGCAAGAACGTGGCCATGGCTCCTACCTTTCCGTCCCGGCCAAGGCCCCGGCACTGCCGGTGTGCGGGCGGTGCGTCTCGTTGCGCCGCATCACGCCCAGCTCCAGCTTCCCCAGATGCAGGGCGCCCAACACCAGGAAGAACGCGGACAGCGCCAGCGAAGAGCAGAGTGACACCGCCGACACGGCGACGCTGAAGAACGGCTTGAACAGCTCGCCCAAAGCGAGGGAGAAGATCAGGGCGAAGCCGAGCAGGTACAGGGCGGGCGCATAGACGAGCCCGGGCCAGCGTCCCCTGAAGGTCAGGACGGACAGGATCAGGAACGCGGGCATAACGAAGCACAGGTCCAGGATGAAGACAGAATAAAGCGAGTCGATCTGCTCGCCGGACTGCATAAGCGGCAGCAGCATCGCGATCCACAACGGATAGAAGATGAGCGGCTGCAGCAACGCGCCCGACGCCGAGAGCACCCTGACACCTTTCAGCAGCCTCGCCCGTTCCGGCCGCTCCGCGCGCAGCTTCAATGCGCCGTAGACCAACCCCCAGAAGGTCAGGGTGAAGACGGCCATGTACACGAGACAGAAGCCGTTGTAGGTCCGCTCGATCACGTAGATCCCGTAGGCGTAGAACAGGTAGCCGAGGATTCCCAGGGCGGAGATCTGTAGCTTGGGGCGGCCGCCGCGGGCAAGGAAGGCCAGTACGAGCAAGGAAAACCCGGCGATGGCGGAAATCAGATCCTGCGAGAGGGCGCCGGGAACCAGATCGGGGCGCACGACGCGCGCGTAAATATCGGGGAACAACAGCCCCGTGGCGGCCGCGATAACGGTCAGAACGCCGGTGAGTGCCCGGAGCGGCCACCGGCCGGGGCTCATCCCGCTGCCTGGGAGCCCTGCTGCTCCGCGGCCTCCTGGCCGACCACCAGCACCGGGCAATGGGCGTGCGCTGCACAGGCCCCGCTGACCGAGCCCATGACCTGGGCGAGGAAGCCGCCGTGCCCACGCCGGCCAACCACCAGCAGCTGGGCGTCCCGGCTCTCATCGATAAGGACCTTGGCTGGCGGCCCGAACTTCACTTCCCGGGTGAGTCCTTCCGGCCGTGCGTCGCCGAAGGCCCGTTCCAGTGCCTGGTCCACGAGGCGCTTAGCCGCCTCCTCCAGCTGGGAAGGGGTGGGGGTGCTCTCCGGCGGGAGGTGGGATGCCAGAAAGAAATCCGAAGTGCCCAGGCAGGTGACAACCGCCAGCGGCGCATTCAAGCTGGTGGCCAGCCGACCGGCAAGCCGGAGGGCCGTCGTTGAAAACTCGGATCCGTCCACGCCCACGACTATGCGCTGATCAGCGTTCATGGCCCCAGCCTGCCCCTGGCGGCCGATGCTGCCTAGGGCCAAAAGTCACGGGCCGCGGGGGCTGTGCGGCAACGCCTGCGGCCCTAGGGTGGAACCACGACCAGCAGAGGAGATCCTGATGATAATTGCAGTCACCGGAGGAAGTGGAAAGCTGGGCCGGAGCGTTGTCCGCCGGCTCATCGAGGACGGTCACCAGGTGACCAATCTGGACCGCACCGGCGAACGCGGGCCCGGCTCCACCCAGGTCGATCTGCGCAACTACGGCCAGGTGGTGGACGTTTTCCTGGGCCTGGAGGACCGGCACGCCGGCTTCGACGCCGTCGTGCACCTGGCCGCGATCCCGGCCCCCGGGCATGCGCCGGACGCCGCAACGTTCGAGAACAACATGCAGTCCAGCTACAACGTGTTCCAGGCGGCCCGCCGGGCCGGAATCAAGAAAATCGTTTATGCCTCCAGTGAGACAGTGCTGGGGCTGCCGTTCGACGTCGACCCTCCCTACATCCCGGTGGACGAGGAATACCCGGCCCGGCCGGAAAGCACATACTCCCTGGTCAAGCACCTCGAGGAGCAGATGGCGATCCAGCTCACCCGCTGGGACCCGGATTTGAGCATCACAGGGCTGCGGTTCTCCAACGTGATGGATCCGGCCGACTATGAGGAGTTCCCCTCCTTCGACGCCGATGCGACGCTACGGAAGTGGAACCTCTGGGGCTACATCGACGGGCGCGACGGCGCCCAGGCGGTGGCCCGTGCCCTGGAGCACGGCCAGCCCGGGTTCGAGGCGTTCATCATCGCCAACGAAGACACCGTGATGGGCCGCTCCAGCGCCAGCCTGGCTGCGGAGGTGTTCCCGAACGTCCCGGTGGTCAAGGAACTGGGAGAGCACGAGACCATGCTTTCGATCGGCAAGGCCAAGCGACTCCTGGGCTATTCGCCCGAGCACAGCTGGCGGCACTACCACTCGAACCGCACCACTCCCACCGAAGACTGAGGGCCGGCAAGGTCCCGGGCGCCGAGTCTTCGCGCGTCCGCACGGGACCCGGGGTCCACTACACGGTCCGGTCAATCCGGCTCAGTGAATGAGTTCCCGGGTCATGCCGAAGGGAACCTGATCCGAAAGCGCCGCGGTGTAGTGCCCGGGCTTGAGCCGCGTGAGCAGGATGCCGTGGGTGCCCGTGACCATGGCGAGCTCCTGAAGTCCGCTCACGGCGTCGTCGAGACGCTGGTCCAGGACCTGGCGGCTGTCGACTTGGATCTCGATGCATTCGGTTGCTGTGGTCATTGCAATGTCTTTCTTGGAGGTCATTCTTACCGGCCCCAATGGATTCAGGAACACTAAATGATATTTATAGTGCCGTCAAGTCCAGGGCAGGCCTAGGTTCGGACCATAAACCCGGTCGGAACGTAGCGCACGCCGTTGACCTGCAGTTCGAGTACGTGCGGACCCGGATAGTGGACCCTGGTGGTCATCTGGCGGAAGGCATGCCGCTTCGAGAATGTCCTGGTCTCGCCGGGGCCGAGGACCGGCGTTCCCAGCTTGAAAACCTTCTCCGAGAGATCCCCCTTCGCTTTCATGTAGTGCACCGCATAGTCGACCGCGAGGCGGACCTCTGCGGGGCCGTTGTTGGTGATCTCAAACTCAAAACCCAACTCGCCCGGGAGTTCGACGGCGGTGCGGTCCAGCCGGGGCGGTGACACCCCGAGCGATGCCGGAGGGAATCCCAGCAGGGCGAGTGCGCCGGGATGGGCCTTCTTCAGCAGGGTCCGGAGCCCGTGCCGGACAACCCGGGGCGTGTTCAGATCCGGCGCTGCCATCCAGCCGGCCGCCGCTGCCACCGCTTCGTCCGGAGCATGGCGGGCGAGGTCATTCAGATGGTTGGCCACCGAGCGCCGGACGTCCGCCTGCTGGTCCCGGTACAGGGCGTTGAGGATCGGCAGGGTGGCTGCCGGCCGGGCCGTGATCTCGGGGACGCGGATGGCCCACGGCAGGTACGGGCGGGTGCCCTCGCTGGCGAGGCGGCGGACGTGCCAGTCAGGATGGGACGTCCAGGGCTGGATGGCTGCCAGCGCCCGGTCCAGATCGGCGGCGAGGAGTCGCCGGATCGCGAATTCTCCGGTGAGCCGCGGCGTGAGTTCGGCGAGCAACTGCAGGCAGTCCTCGACGCCGCCGGGGTCCGTAGACGCCAGGGCCAGGGAGGCGGCTGTTTCCGACACCGGCCAGATCATCCAGCCGGTGAAGTCCGGATCGGCGAGTGCCAGGCGGAAGGTTCCTGCCGCCGTCGTGTAGTCCTCCGGCAGATCCGCCAGGAGGGCACGGCTGATGAGGTCCGTCCGTTCCCGCAGGCTCAGTTGATCCAGTTTCCCGGCGGCCCTGGCCAGGTGCGTCCAGCCGGCGTGCGGTGACGCTGCGGCGAGGATCCGCCCGAGCGAGCCGACAACGGCCTGATTGATCAGTTCATTCATGACGCCCATGCCCTCAGGCTACCGGTGCCTGCCGCCGGGAGCCGGATATGCAGGGCCGGCCACCAGCCTCCCGGGAACGCCAAAGATTCCGGAATCACTGTAATCTTCACCGGAGAATGTCCACATACGGCGCTGAGGCGGAGATGGAAAATGGCTGAGGATCGAACAGGCAAATCGCCGGGCTGGTGGCGGATCTTCCACGAGAAGTTCGTGGTCGAAGAACGCTTCATGAGCGCGCCGGCGCGCAGGAATCTTTACCGCACCTCCGCCGCGCTGGTGATCCTGGGCGCGGTGATGTTCGTCGTGATCCTGGCTGGCGTCCTCCAGCAGGGCGGCGTCTCCGCCGGCGACGAACCCGTGCGCTCGTGGCTCGTGACGCTGCGCGCCGAACCCACCACGACCATCATGATCATCCTCGCGATCGTTTTCGGTCCGGTCGGCCTGCCGATCATCGTCCTCGTGGTCACCGTGGCCTGGGGTCTCCTGGCCAAGCACGCCTGGCGGCCGATCCTGCTCGCGGGGGCCATGCTGACCGGCGTCATCCTGGCCCAGATCATCGGCCACCTTGTGGGCCGCCACCGCCCTCCGGTGGACCTCATGCTCTTCGGGGCTGACTCGACCTTCTCCTTCCCGTCCGGGCATGTCCTGGGCGCCTGCGATTTCCTTCTCGTCACAACGTTCCTGGTCTTCTCGCGGCGGAGCAGCCCCCGGGCCGCCGTCGTCGGTTTCATCGTGGCCGGAATCGGTATTTTCTTCGCTGCGGCCAGCAGGCTGTACCTGGGTTACCACTGGCTGACCGACGCCCTGGCATCGTTCTCGATCTCGCTGGTGGTGCTGGGCGCCGTGATCGCGCTGGACACCTGGCGGACCGCCCGGATTCCGGGCGAACGGGTCACCGGGACGCTCTCGAAGGCCGACACCAGCCCGGAGTAGGCAGGAGCCGGCATCGGCGGCCGCCCGCATCTCAGCGCCCCCGGGCTCGCTCCAGCGCGGCCTGCAGCCGGGCATTGGCGGCTTCCAGTTCCAGCACTTTGGCCACTCCGGCCAGGTTCAGCCCCTCATCCAGCAGTTCGCTAATCCGCCGGAGTACCGCCAGATCCGCGTCGCTGTACTGGCGGGTGCCACCCGCCGTGCGGTCCGGGGTGAGCAGGCCCTTGCGCTCATAGAGGCGGATATTCTGCTGCCCGGTGCCCACCAGGTGGGCCACCACGGAGATCGCGTAGAGTCCCATCTCCTGCGCACCTTCCGTCATGGTCCTCCTTCAAGCCGTCCGCCAGATTCCCCTTGCAACAGTCTTGCACCGGTGCTATAAAAAATCTATATCCACCACAACAGATAATCGGTCTAGGTGGATACAGGAGAAACACAGAACTCGCGCTGAAGGAGTGGGAAATGATGTTGATGCGTACAGACCCGTTCCGTGAATTCGACCGGCTGGCCCAGCAGGTCTTCGGAACGCCGGCACGGCCTGCGGCCATGCCGATGGATGCCTGGCAGGAGGACGGCGAGTTTGTCGTCGCCTTCGATCTGCCGG
This sequence comes from Arthrobacter sp. PAMC25564, assembly GCF_004798705.1. Taxonomy (NCBI): domain Bacteria; kingdom Bacillati; phylum Actinomycetota; class Actinomycetes; order Micrococcales; family Micrococcaceae; genus Arthrobacter; species Arthrobacter sp. PAMC25564. Next base: position 1,205,172 of record NZ_CP039290.1, read on the forward strand.
GGGTCAATGTCGACTCGATTGACCTCGATATTGAACGCAACGTCCTGACCGTTCGGGCCGAACGGCGGGATCCGACCCAGCCCAACGTCGAACTGGTCGCCTCAGAACGTCCGCGGGGCGTCTTCAGCCGGCAGTTGATCCTTGGCGAGACCCTCGACACAGGAAAGGTCAAGGCGCACTACGCCGACGGCGTCCTGACCCTCCGCATTCCGGTGCTGGAACAGGCCAAGCCCCGCAAGATCGAGATCAGCCACAAACAGGACACGATGCAGGAGATCGGCAAGTAGCCGAGGGAAGCGGCGGGCGGCCCCCCGCCTCGGGTAACCGGGGCGGCAACCGGGGCCGCCTGGCCCTTCGCCCGCCGCCGCCCACGACCCGCTGATCCCGTTGTTGCCCGTCCCGGTCCCGAGAGAGCTGGAACCATGCACGGTGACTCGCGCGGCTATTACGCCGCACTCCAGGTGGCACCCGACGCGACGCAGCAGGAGATCAGCCGCGCCTTCCGGGCATTGATGCGCGTGCGCCATCCCGACGTCGGCAATCCAGCAGGCGCGGACGACGTGCGTCCCGTCCTGGAGGCTTTCGCCGTGCTGCGGGATCCGAAGTCCCGGGCAGCCTACGATCTCGCGGAGGGCCACGCGGACGGGCCGCGCGGTCAGGCCGACGGTCCCCGGGACATCCCGGTGCGCCACATCCGGCACCGGGGGCCGCTGTTGCGTGTCACCCCGGTCCGCTGGGAGCGCGGCCCCTGGCTCGGTCCCCGCTAGCGCTCACGACGGGACGGGCCGGGCGGCGACGAGGAGCAGCAGCAGTGCATAAGAGTAGGACCGCAAGAGAAGGAGTGCAGCCATGAGTGCATGGCGGCGTTACGATTCCCACCTGATGCCGGTATTCCACGAGCGGTTTGAGAGGCGGTGGGGCAAGGGTACGGCCCCTTTCCTGGACCCGGAGGCCCTCGAAGCGCCGCTTCCCCGGGCGCAGTGGATCAATATTGACACCGGTGCGGCCCTGGCGGTGGTCCCCATCTGGGCCGCCGAGGACAGCCAGCGCCGCTCCTTCGGCGTGTTCTATCTGCCACCGGCGGGCGACATCTGGGTGCTGCGGCCCGGCTTCACGGACTACCTAGAACCCTCGACGGCCGAGGCGGAGCATCTGCGGAACGACGCGTTCAAGAAGGCCGTGGCGCACGCCAGGGAGTTCATCTTCGGGCCCGAGACCGTGGGCTACTGACGCCGGAGTATTACGCCGGGGCATGGCGGCGCCGGTCGTGGCGTGAGGGTCCGCCGCGGCCTAGAATCAGTCAACCGCCTGCAGAACTACAGAGGGAATCCAGCGATGACTGCTTCCGCCAAAGAGCTGGCCGCCCGGCTCCCGCCACACTTCACCTTGGGCGTGGCGACAGCCGCCTTCCAGATCGAAGGCGCGCTTGACGAGGACGGACGCGGCCCGTCCGGGTGGGATGTCTTCGCCGCCAAGCCAGGCGCGATCGTCGACGGCCACAGCCCGGCCGTCGCCTGCGACCACTACCACCGGATGCCCGAAGACGTGGCGCTGATGAAGGAACTGGGGATCGATTCCTACCGGTTCTCGCTGTCCTGGTCCCGCATCCAGCCCGGCGGCAGCGGCCCGGTCAACCCCGCCGGACTGGACTTCTATGACCGGCTGATCGATCTGCTGCTGGCCAACGGGATTTCCCCCATGGCCACGCTGTACCACTGGGAGACACCGCTGCCCCTCGACGAGGCCGGCGGCTGGATGAACCGGGACACGGCCTACCGGCTTGGGGAATTCGCCGCCATTGCGGCGGCCGCCTACGGCGACCGGGTGGCCCGGTGGGTCACCGTCAACGAACCGGCCACCGTCACCACGAACGGCTATGTCCTGGGCGTCCACGCGCCGGGTGAATCACTTATGCTCAAGGCACTGCCGAGTGTGCACCACCAGTTGCTGGGCCATGGGCTGGCCACGCAGGCGCTCCGGGCGGCGAAGGTGGCCGGCGGGATCGGCATCACCAATGTCTACTCCCCGATGGTCCCGGCCTCCGCCAACCCGCTGGACAAGGTCAGTGCCGGGCTCATGGACGTGGCGCAGAACCGGCTCTATGCCGACCCGGTCCTCCTGGGAAAGTACCCGGATGTGATCCGCGCGGCCACGTTCTTCTCGTCATTCAGTCCGTCCAGCGAGGACATGGAGCTGATCTCGCAGCCGCTGGACTTCTACGGCCTGAACTACTACATGCCCACCAGGGTGGCGTCCGGCCCGGGCGAGGGTGCCGTGCCGGAGGGTATGGCCGAGGCGATGGGTGATGACCTGGGCGGCACTCCCGGTGCGCCGTTCCACATTGAAGCCTTCCCCGACACCGAGACGACCGCCTACGGCTGGCCGATCAAGCCGGACTACATGGCCGTGGCCCTGGCCGAGATGGCCGACCGGTACCCGGACCTGCCGCCGGTCTACATCACCGAAGGCGGAGCCAGCTTCGAGGACCTGGAGATCCGGGACCCGGCGGCGGACCGGCTCATCATCCCGGATGAGCGCCGCGTTCAGTACCTGGCGGACCACATCGAGAGCGCCATCGCAGCGACGTCGCCCGGGGGTGCCGCCGAGGGGATTGAATTGCGCGGCTACTACATCTGGTCACTGATGGACAATTTTGAGTGGTCCGCCGGCTACAAGCAGCAGTTCGGCCTGTTGCACGTTGACCGTGGCACCATGGTGCGGACGCCGAAAGCCTCCTACTACTGGCTCCAGGAACTGCTCGCGGCCCGGACCGGCCGGGCACCGCAGGCTCCCGGCGCGCACGCCCCCGGCGCCCAAGTCCCCGGCACCGGAGAACCGGTGGAGGACGCCGACGTCGAACCTCCCGCCACGGCGGACCGGTGAATCCGGGCTAAGGGTCCGGGGGAGGGATCAGAGGAGGCCGAGGTCCTTCAGGCTTTTTGCCATCCCGGCGCCGTCCGGCGAATAGATCCACGGGACGGCGGAGCCGGTGTGGTCACCGTTTTCCGAATGGCCGCCGGCCAGCACAGCCTCGCCGGCAGAGAGCTGCCGGATGCCGATGGCCGCCACGCGGTCACCATACTGCTTGGTGAACCCGGAGTAGATCGCTTCATCGTGCTGGCCGTTGTCCCCAAACAGCAGCCAGCGCATGTCCGGGAACTCCCTGGCCAGCAGTTCCAGGTTCCGGTGCTTGTGTTCCTGGCCGCTGCGGAACCAGCGGTCGGGGGTCAAACCCCAGTCCGTCAGCAGCAGGGCGCCGGACGGGTACATATTGCGGCTCAGGAAGCGCGCCAGCGTGGGGGCGGCATTCCACGGGCCGGTGGACAGGTAGATCACCGGCGCGTCCGGATGCTCCACCAGCAGCCGGTCCATCAGGACGGCCATGCCGGGGGTCGCCATCCGGGCGCGTTCGTTCAGCACGAAGGTGTTCCACAGGGCAAGGAACGGCCGGGGGAGCGCCGTCACCATGATCGTGTCGTCAATGTCGGAAACGATCCCCATCCGGGTGTCCGGGGAAATGACGAAGATGGCGGCCTCGGCAGGCTCCGTGCCCTCGGCCCGCAGTACGGCCTTGTGCCAGCCTGGCGTGAGCGAGACCGGCACGACGACGTCCACCAGGCCGCCGCGGTCAGCCTGCACCCGCGTCGTCACGCCGCCGATCTCTATGTCGACGTCAACGAACTGGATCGGCACGGAAGTGAACGCGCGCCAGCCGCGGACGTTCTGGTTGCCGTTCTGGGCGGCCTGTTCCGCCTGGCTGCCCGGAACCAGCTTGCTCGTGAGCAGCACGCGGCCGAGCACGCGGACCCATTCGGTGGAGCCGTATCCCTGGTAAGCGATGATCTGCGGGACGAACTTCGAGCGCCTGGCAGTCTTCATCCGAAGGCGGTTGACCGTGTCCGAGGTCCAATGGGCAAACCGGAACACCCGGTTCCCGGACACCGGCCGGTGCTGCGGTGATTGCTGCGACGCCAATTCCATGCCTCCACTCTCCCACAGCGGCCCGCCCACCCCGGATCGGGCCGAAGTACTGCGGAAGATCAGGCGTCACCCACCAGCCGGCGCAGCGTGGCGGCGTTCCGCACGGCGTTGCCGCCGCCGTCGTTGTTGAAATACGCGAAGACCTCCTTGCCGGCCGCCTCCCATTCGCGGAACCGGTCCGCCCACCAGCCCAGCTCCTGATCCGAATAGGAGCCGCCATACAAGTGCTCATTGTCCGGTCCGTGCAGCCTGACGTAGACGAACCCGGCCGTCGCGCGCAGGACACAGGGGAGCCCTGCGCCGCTCATGACGCAGTACGCGGTCCCATGCCGCTCCAGCAGCGCGTAGACCTCAGGATGGTCCCAGCTGGGGTGGCGCAACTCAACGCTGACCCTGATCCACTCCGGCAACGCGGCCAGGAAGTAGTCCAGCCGGGCATCGTCGCGGCCGAAGCCCGGCGGCAGCTGCACCAGGAGTACGCCGCGTTTGTCCCCGAGCTCATGCCAGCACCGGGCAATCCTCTCCGCCCAGGCCTCCGGCGCGTAGAGCAACTTGGCGTGGGTCAAGCCCCGCGGGGCCTTGGCGGAGAGGAGAAATCCCTCCGGCAGGCGGCGGCGCCAGTCCGCGAAGCTTGTTTCCCTGGGCCAGTGGTAGAAGCTGGCGTTGAGTTCCACAGTGCCGAAGTGGGCAGCATAGTATTCCAGCCGGCGGCGTGCCGGCAGCCCGGGCGGGTAGAACACGTTGTCCCAGTGGTCATAGCTCCATCCCGAAGTTCCGATATGCAGCGTGGTCAGCATGGATGGATCCTATTCCCGGGGAGAGGGAGTGCCGCAAGCAATGCCCCCGGACCTCGTACAGGCCATCGGGGTGTGGCACTGTAAGGGACATGGCACGCATCGAGGATTACGCAATGGTCGGTGACCTGCACACCGCCGCCCTGATCAGCACCGAAGGCTCCATCGACTGGCTCTGCCTGCCGCGCTTCGACTCGCCGGCCTGTTTCGGTGCCCTGCTGGATACGCCGCAGGCCGGCCGCTGGCTGCTGGCGCCGGCGGGTGGCGGCGAATGCACGCGGCGGCAGTACCGGCGCGGGACGCTCATCCTGGAAAGCGAATGGGAAACGGCGGAGGGCGCGGTCAGGATCATCGACTTCATGCCGCCCCGGGATAGCGTGGCGGACATCGTGCGGATCGTCGTGGGGGTGCGCGGCACGGTCAGGATGCGCGGCGAGCTGGCCTTGCGGTTCGACTACGGCCATATCGTTCCCTGGGTCCGCCATGACGAGCACGGGATCCACGCGGTTGCCGGTCCGGACGCGGCCTACCTGGTGACGAAGGCGCCCCTGCGCGGGGAGCGGATGCAGACGATCAGTGATTTCACCGTCACCGCCGGCGAGCGTGTGCCCTTCGTGCTGACCTGGTCTCCCAGCCATCTCTACCGGCCGCGGTCCGTGGATCCGGAGGCGGTCCTGGTGTCCACCGAGCACTTCTGGCAGAACTGGACCGCCAAATGCAGGATCACCGGCCCGTACCGTGACGCGGTCGAGCGGTCCCTCATTACCCTGAAAGCCCTGACCTACGGCCCCACCGGCGGCATCGTCGCCGCGGTGACCACGTCGCTGCCCGAGGAAATCGGCGGCACCCGGAACTGGGACTACCGGTTCTGCTGGCTCCGCGACGCGACCCTGACCCTCCAGGCGATGCTCGCCGCGGGCTACACGGAGGAGGCAGGTGCGTGGCGGGACTGGCTGCTGCGTGCCGTCGCCGGCGACCCCGCGGACCTGCAGATCATGTACGGGCTTCATGGCGAACGCCGGCTGCCGGAGCTGGAGCTGCCCTGGCTGCGGGGTTATGAGAAGTCCGCGCCGGTGCGGACCGGGAACGGCGCGGCGGGGCAGTTGCAGCTCGACGTCTGGGGCGAGGTGCTCGACTGCCTGTCCCTGACGCGGAACTCCCTCCTGAAGCACACCGACGACGCCTGGGACGTCCAGGTGGCCTTGATGGAACATCTTGAGACGGCGTGGCGCCAACCGGACAACGGGCTCTGGGAAATGCGGGGACCGCAACGCCACTTCACCCACTCGAAGGTGATGGCCTGGGTGGCGGCGGACCGCATGGTCAAAGGGGTGCGGGACTTCGGGCTGACGGGTCCCGCGGACCGCTGGGAGGAACTCCGGGACACCATCCACGCCGAGGTCATGGCGAAGGGCTTCGACGCCGAACGCAACACCTTCGTACAGTCCTACGGGCGGCCCGAGCTGGATGCGAGCCTGCTGCTGATCCCGCGGGTTGGCTTCCTGCCGTCGGACGACCCGCGGGTGGTCGGAACCATTGACGCAGTCCAGCGCGAACTGACGCATGACGGCTTCCTCCTCCGGTACAAGCCGGCGGAAAGCGATGATGGACTGCCCGGCGGGGAGGGCGTCTTCCTGGCCTGCTCCTTCTGGCTGGTCCAAGCCCTGCTGGGGGCCGGCCGCCGTCATGAAGCCAAGGAACTGTTCGAGCGCCTGCTGTCGCTGCGCAACGACGTCGGGCTCCTCAGCGAGGAATGGGACGTGGAGACCGGCCGGCAGTTGGGCAATACGCCACAGGCGTTCAGCCACTTCGCCCTGGTGTTGAGTGCCCTGGAACTGTCTGAAGATGCCGTGCACCGCAGCGACACTCCGCTCCTGGGGAGCTGACCCGGGGTTTTCGGGAACCGGCTGCCCGGTCGGTGGATCTATTGAGGGGTGCCAGCCGGAGGATAAGTAAGTACACTTACTAATATCCCGGTGTGGGTAATAAGGATAGAAGGAGTGTGCAATGGCTGGATATTTCGAGCTCGTTGACGCGGCCGACGGCGGCTACCGCATTCGGATGCTGGACGGAGCAGGAAGCCTGATGGCGGTTTCAGTCACGTTCCCCACCAAGAGGGCCGCGGTGGCGGGCGTGGCCCAGGCCCGGGAAATTGCCGGAACCGGCCTGATCCGGGACCGCAGCGCCGACGGCCAGTCCGCGCTGGCGGGGCAGCTCCCCCGAACGGTCCGGAGGACAGTGGGTGGCGCCGGCCGCGGCACCGCGCTGACCGGAGGCTCGTCCGCAACGGGAAAGAGAGCGCGTGCACACCACTGAGTCGGGCAGTCCGGGCGCGGGACACTGACGCGAGGTCCCTGCCGGGCATACGCTTGGCTGGAATCCGGCATCACCGAACCGTCGAGGAGCACCGCATGACACGACAGCACCAGCCCGGCCGCGTCGCCGTCGTCACCGGCGCAGGCTCCGGGATCGGCCGGGCCGTTGCCCGGCTAATGCTGGCCGACGGGTACCGGGTGGCGCTGGCCGGCCGTCGCGAAACGCAGCTGCTGGAGACCGCGGCCGGCCATGCGCAGGCGCTCGCCGTACCGTGCGACGTCACCGTGCCCGACGACGTCGAGCGGCTCTTCGCCGCGGTGGTCCGCCGCTGGGGCCGGGTGGACGTGTTGTTCAACAACGCCGGCGTCTTTGGCCCCGCCGCCTCGGTGGACGAGATCAGCCTGGCGGACTGGGATGCGACGCTGGCCGTGAACCTGACCGGCTCCATGCTGTGCGCCGCGGCCGCGGTCCGGGCCATGAAGGCCCAGCAGCCGCAGGGCGGCAGGATCATCAACAACGGCTCCATCGCCGCACATTCGCCCCGGCCCCGGACGGTGGCCTACACGGTCACCAAGCACGCCATGACCGGGCTGACCAAGAGCATCGAGCTGGACGGGCGCGGCTTCGGCATCACCTGCGGGCAGATCGACATCGGCAACACGGCCACGGAACTGATGGACACGATCGGCGCCGGCTCCGGCGCGGTCCAGGCCGACGGCAGCCGCAAGGTCGAGCCGACGTTCCCGGTCGACGACGCCGCCCGTGCCGTGCTGCTCATGGCCGGGATGCCGGCCTCCGCCAGCGTCGGGTCCCTCATGATCATCGCCGCCGGGATGCCGTTCATCGGACGAGGGTAGCCCGGGCAGCCGCCTGGCCGGCCGGCCTAGGGCCTGTCCTGTGAATCATCGCAGCCACAGGATGGTGGCTGCGATGATCAGTTCGGAACGGTAATAGGCGGCGCGTTTGGCGTAGCGGGTGGCGAGGTCACGGAACTGCTTGAGCCGGTTGAAGCAACGCTCGACGACGTTGCGCCTCTTGTATTCCTCAGGATCGAACGCCGGAGGCCGGCCTCCGTTGCTGCCTTTGGCATTCCGGCGGGATTTCTGGTCGGACCGTTCGGGGCTGGTGAAGCGGATCCTGCGTTTCCGCAGGGCCTGCCGGGTCGAAGGATGGGAGTAGGCCTTGTCGGCCAGAACCGCTTAGGGCCGGGAGCGCGGCCGTCCGCCCTGTTCCCGGCGGACACTGATCCCGTCCAGCAGGGGCAGCAGCTGGGGATTGTCCCCGTCCTGGCCGGGAGTAAGGATGATACTCATCGGCATTCCCCTCCCGTCCACCGCCAGATGGATCTTGCTGCTCAACCCGCCCCGGGAGCGCCCAATCCCTTCTCCGTCCACTGCGATGGCCTCGATCGCGGGCTGACAGCCCCCTTTTTCCGGGCCCCGGCAGCATGCTGGTGGGCCCGGACAACGGTCGAATCGACACTGATGATCCACTCGACCTCCCCGACGGCATCGTCCTTCACGACCGCCTCCTCCAGGATCTTCTCCCAGGTGCCATCCATCGTCCACCTCCGCAGCCTCTCGTGCGCGGTCTTCCACGGCCCGTACCGCTCCGGCAAGTCCCGCCACGGCGCGCCGGTACGCAATTTGAACAGGATCGCGTTGATCACCTGCCGGTGGTCCCGCCACTGCCCGCCGCGCCCGGACGCCGGCAGCAACGGCTCGATCCTCGCCCACGCCTTATCAGTCAGTTCACCTCTGCCAACCACACAACAGGATTAACACAACCCCGCCCGGCGGCTCAAATGATTCGCAGGACAGGCCCTAGAGCGGCAGCAGCCCGGACAGGTCCGCGCGCAGCCCGGAGGCGGCCACCTTGCCGGCGGCGACGGCGTCGGCCCAGCTTAACCGGCCGCTGACCATTGCCAGCCAGGTGGCGGCGTCGCACTCTATGACGTTCGGGGGAGTGCCGCGGGTATGGCGCGGGCCTTCCACGCACTGTGTCACGCCGAACGGCGGGACACGCACCTCCACGGAGTTTCCCGGTGCCCGCGCGGTGACTTCCTCCAGGGTGTAGCGCACCGCCGTCGCGAGCGCGTTGCGGGACACGGCGGGAACCCCGCCGGGGAAGGACGCCGGTTCCTTCCCTGCCGGGGCGGTGGCCTCAAGCCATGCGGCCAGCGCCGCACGGCCTTCGTCGGGAGCGATCCGGCGTCGCGGAACAACCATCAGCCTGCCTCCTGCCGATGCCTACTTTGCGAGGGTCTGGTCCAGGAGCGCCGATACGGCGCGGCCGAGCCGGATCTTGCCCACCGGCCGGCCGCCGCCCAGGACGGAATCGACGACCTTCTCCAGCACACTGGACACCTCGGGAACCTCGACGGCGCCCGCGGCTGCAAGCATGGTCAGCCCGACCAGCGTCGTGGCCCGGACGTTGCCGTCGAGGACCTTGACGGCAACGGACGCACCCTGGCGGGTGGCCATCACCAGCACGCCTTCGGCGCCGACCTTGGCCAGGATGCCCAGTTCATCCATGACGATCGTGTTGGACTCGCCGCGGCCCTGCACGGCCCACGGATAGTCCAACATGGACGTGGCTACCGTGGCCGCGCGGGCGTTGGAGTTCTTGTCCCCGGGGGCCTTGGCCAGCTTTGAATACGCCCGGGCCAGGCCCGTCAGCGAGACGGCGGCGACGGGGGCGCCGCAGCCGTCGATCCCGAGGTGGGCGATGCCCTCGCCGCAGTATTCCTCGATCACGGAGCGGATGCGCTGCTGCAGGGGGTGGTTGGGTTCAAGGTAGCTGCGGGTGTCCCAGCCGTTCTCGGTGCAGGCCCAGAGGAACGCGGCATGCTTGCCCGAGCAGTTGAAGGCCAGCTTTGACTTGCCACGCCCCGAGCGGACCAGCCAGTTCCGGGCCGTCTCGTCCTGGGGCCAATCGGGCGGGCACTGCAGCTGTTCTTCGGTGACCCCGGCGGCCTTGAGCATGCCCTCGACGACGTCCATGTGATCGAGCGAGGCGACATGGCTGCCGCACGCGATCGCCACCTGGGCTCCGCGCAGGGGGACGCCTGACTGCATGGAGGCGAGCGCCTGCAGCGGCTTGAGGGTCGACCGGGCGAGGATCGGGGTGGTGATGTCGCCGAGTTCGGTGACCACCGTGCCGTCCGCCGCCATCACAACGGCGGATCCGATGTGACGGGATTCGACGAAGCCGCTGCGCTCGATAACTGCCAGTTCGACGGCGGCGTCGACGGTGAAGGTGGCATGCAAATTCAGGGGCATGGTGCAAGTGTATGGTGCCCGGGTGCCGTACACCGGTTATTCCACGATCACCGTTTATTCGACCGTGACCATGACCGACTGCCAGCCGGAGGCACCGTCGGGCACCGGGTCGGCCCGCTTCTCCGTCTGCAGCTCGCCCGTCCCGTCGGTGGCCCGGGCCTTGATGTAGTGCGGTCCCGGGGTGGCGTCCCAGTCGAAGGACCACTGGCGCCAGGTGGCGACGGAGGCTTCGGCGGAGAGCACCGCCTCGGTCCAGGGGCCATTGTCGATCTGCACCTCGACCTTGGTGATACCCCGGGTCTGGGCCCAGGCCGTGCCGCCGATGGCCATCCTGCCGGCAGCGACCCTGGCGAAGGACTTGGGGACCTCCACCCGGGCCATGGTCTTGATCGGGCCGCGTTCGGACCAGCCGCGCTGCGTCCAGTAGGCCTTGTTGTCTGCAAATCGCGTCACTTCGAGGTCGACCACCCATTTGGTGGCCGAGACGAAGCCGTACAGCCCGGGGACCACCATGCGCACCGGGTAACCGTGTTCCAGCGGCAGCGCTTCACCGTTCATGCCGATCGCCAGCATCGCGTCGCGGCCATCCTGCAGGACCTCCAGTGGCGTGGAGGCGCTGAAGCCGTCCACGGAGGTGGAGAGCACCATGTCGGCGCCGTCCCTGGGCCGGGCCATCTTGAGCACGTCACGGATGGGCATGCCCAGCCACTTGGCGTTGCCGGCCAGGTTTCCGCCCACCGGGTTGGAGACGCACGTCAGGGAGACATGGGATTCGATGAGCCGGGCGTCCAGCAGGTCCTGGAAGCTGAGGCGCACTTCCTGCTCGACGAGGCCGTGGACCCGGAGTTCCCAGTCCTGGGCGTTGATTTCCGGCACGCTGAGGGCGGTGTCGATCCGGTAGAAGTCCTTGTTCGGCGTCAGCCACGGGGTGACCCCCGGCGCCCTGGACTGGACGCCGGCCGGCACGGCGGCGGCAGCTTTGACGGGGGCGGGCAGCTTCAGGGCTTCGCGGGCCTGCGCCACGTTGCTGCGGGCGGCGCTAAGCAGCCGGCCGCCCGTTGCGGCGGCGGCGGCGGACACCGCGGTGAGACCGGTCGTGGTGAAGAAGGCGCGGCGGCTGGTGGCGGGGCGGTCCGGCTCCTCGGCGCCGAGGTCCGACGCCACCTCCGGCCATTCCCGCATCCGCCACAGCCGCGTGACCAGGAGCCGCAGCACCGCGAGCCCGGCCACGGTGCCGATCAGTGAAGGAATCGCATCCAGAGGTTTCACGCCGGCGCGGGTCACGACGCAGGCGACGATCACGGCGCCCATCAGCAGCACCCCGGCCACGCCGAGCAGCCATTTCCGGTAGGCCACCACACCCAGCACACAGGCGAGGACCAGGATGGTCACCCCCATGCCCACGAACAGTGCGGCCTTGTCATTGGTGCCGAAGGCGGTGACCGCGAAGTCCTTCATCCAGGGCGGGGTGAAGTCGATGAATGTCGAGCCGAGGGCGATCACCGGCGTCGCCCGCGCCGTGAAGAAGGCCCCGGTCAGTTCCGCGACGGACAGGACGACGGCGGCCGCGGCCACCCCGGCCAGGGCTGCGGGGCCGGTCAGCCGCCTCGAGGGCTGCTGCGTGCTGGGCTTCTGGGCGCTGGGATTGTCCATACCGGCAATTCGTAGCCGGCCAGCCCGCGGATTGTCCGCCCGCCCCACGGGACATGCCCTCCGCGAGCGGCAAGGGATGGACATGGTGGCGTTGTGTCCCTTGGCCGCGGCCAGGACTGGGCATGTCCAGTGGCAGACACAGCTTAGGAGCCAGCGGCGTGCACAAAGTACCCTTGGAAACTGTGAAGGTACTTGTCATCGGCCCCGGCGGCCGCGAACACGCCATTGTCCGATCCTTGCTCGCAGACCCCAACGTTTCCGAGGTCCACGCGGCCCCGGGCAACGCCGGCATCAGCAAGCTGGTCCCCACCTACGCCATCGACGCGAACGACCCCGACGCCGTCGCGGCACTGGCCACGAAGCTGTCGGTCGATCTGGTGGTGGTCGGTCCCGAGGCGCCCCTCGCCGCGGGTGTGTCCGACGCCGTCCGCGCCGCCGGCATCGCGGTCTTCGGCCCCAGCAAGGCTGCTGCCCAACTCGAGGCCTCCAAGGCCTTCGCGAAGGAGGTCATGGCTGAGGCCGGCGTGCCCACAGCGATGGCCCGGGTGGCCGGCAACGCCGAGGAAGCCGCCGACGCGCTCGACGCATTCGGCGCCCCGTACGTGGTGAAGGACGACGGCCTGGCGGCCGGCAAGGGCGTCGTGGTCACCAATGACCGCGACGAGGCCCTCGCGCACGCGCAGAGCTGTTTCGACGCCGGCGGCACCGTGGTGATCGAGGAATTCCTGGATGGCCCCGAGGTCTCCGTGTTCGTCCTCTGCGACGGCCGCAACACCGTGGCGCTCTCCCCGGCCCAGGACTTCAAGCGGATCTTCGACAACGACGAAGGCCCCAACACCGGCGGCATGGGCGCCTACACCCCGCTGGAATGGGCCCCCGAAGGCCTCGTCCAGGAAGTCATTGACAGGGTCGCCCAGCCCACGGTCAACCAGATGGCGCACCGTGGCACGCCGTTCGTCGGCGTATTGTTCGTCGGCCTGGCCCTGACCTCCCGCGGCACCCGCGTGATCGAATTCAACGTCCGCTTCGGCGACCCGGAAACCCAGGCCGTCCTCGCCCGGCTCAAGACGCCACTCGGCGGCCTGCTGATGGCGGCAGCCAAGGGCGGACTGGACAAGGTCCAGCCGCTGCGCTGGTCCCGGGAGACCGCCGTCGCCGTCGTCGTGGCCGCCGACAACTACCCCGGCACTCCGCGGACGGGGGACCGGATCCGAGGTCTCCGGAAGGCCGAAGCCCTCGAAGGGGTCCACGTGATCCACGCGGGCACGAAGTTCGACCACGAGGGCAAGGTGGTGTCCGCCGGCGGACGCGTCCTCGCCGTCGTGGCCCTGGGAATCGACCTGGTGGAGGCCCGTGAACGGGCGTACGACGCCGTCGGGCTGGTCCAGCTGGACGGCGGCCAGTTCCGCACCGACATCGGACGCAAGGCGGCCCGCGGCGAAATCCATGTCACGACGCCCGGCGCCCCTGCCGCCACGAAAGCGAAGGCGTGACCATGGCCGAGAATAATTCCGCCAGCCCCAAGGGCGGCCTGGACACGGAAACGCTGGAACTGCCGGGCTGGCAGCATATCTATTCCGGCAAGGTCCGCGACCTTTATGTCCCCGCGGACGGGTCCATCACGGAGCGCGTCGGCCAGGACTGCGTCCTGGTCGTGGCCAGCGACCGGATCAGCGCCTACGACCACGTCCTGGCCAGCGAGATCCCGGACAAGGGACGCATCCTGACCCAGCTGAGCCTATGGTGGTTCGAGCAGCTCGGGGTCCAGCACCACGTGCTCTCGTCCACCGTCGACGGCGGTGTTCCCGCCGCGGTGGAAGGCCGCGCCATGATCTGCAAGAAACTGGACATGTTTCCGGTGGAATGCATCGCCCGCGGCTACCTCACGGGGTCCGGGCTGGCCGAGTACAAACAGTCCCGCACCGTGTGCAGCATCCCGCTCCCGGACGGGCTCGTGGACGGATCCCGCCTTGACGAGGCCATCTTCACGCCGTCGGCCAAGGCCGAGGTGGGCGAACACGACGAGAACATTACCTATGACGCCGTCGTCGGCCTGGTGGGCGCCGATGTGGCCCACCGGCTGCGCGAGCTGACCCTCGAGATCTACACCAAGGCCGAGGGCATCGCCCGCGGCCGCGGCATCATCCTGGCCGACACCAAGGTGGAGTTCGGCGTCGACGCCGCCACCGGCGTCATCACGCTGGGCGATGAGGTCCTGACGCCGGACTCCTCACGGTTCTGGGACGCCACGACCTACAAGCCGGGCCAGGCCCAGCCCTCCTATGACAAGCAGTACGTCCGCGACTGGCTGACCTCGGCCGAGTCGGGCTGGGACAAGTCCTCCGACGCGCCGCCGCCGGCCCTGCCGGCCGACGTCGTGGACCGCACCCGCAGCCGCTATGTGGAGGCCTACGAAAAGCTCACCGGCAGGACGTTCGCGTAGCTCTCCGCCGGCCTAGCTCTCCGCCGAGGCAGCGGCCTCGGCGCGGCGCTGGGCCAGCCGGATCTCCAGCACGGCATCCATGGCCTGCTGGACCCGGTCCGAGGCGCCTGCCGCGGTGAATTCCTTCTGGGCCTCCTCGAGGTACACCAGGGCCTCGTCGGCCTGCCCGGCGGCCTTGAGTGCCTTCCCGAGCAGCAGGGATACTTCGCCGGCCGTGTGCCGGGCCAGGGAATCCTTGTCGGCGTGGATCTCGCGCAGCTTCTGGACCGCCGCCACGATGTCCCCGGTGAGGTAGAGCCACCGTGCCCTGATGAAGGCGACCTCGAGCTCGTCCGTCTTGTTCCCGCCCACGATCGAGAGGGCCAGTTCGGCGCGTTCGATCGAGGAGAGGGTCTCAGGTTCCACGATCCCGGAGGAGAGCCGGACGGCGGCGGAGGCCTTGTTGAAACGGGCCCAGAGGTCGATGTCATTCGCGGGGGAGAGCAGCTTGGCGGCGCGCTCGTGGTACTTGATCCCCTCCGGGTAGTCATGGCGCATGAAGGCGACATTGCCGATGACCCAGGCGACCTCGCCGGCGAGCTGGGACATGGAATGGTCATCCATCTGCCCGTTCATGGCCTGGCAGTACTCCCAGGCCTCGTCCAGCCGCCCGCTTTCGGCCAGCGCCCCGATCAGCGCCCGCAGCGCGCCGATGACCAGGGTGGAGCCCTGCGGCAGTTCAGCGCACAGCTTCACCGCCTCCTGTGCCTGGTCGACGGCGGCGGTCAGCTGACCCTGGCCCTGGGACGCGGCCGCCAGCATCTGGCGGGCCCTTACGCCCAGGCCGGCCGACTCGGCGGCCATGGGGTGTTCGAGCAGGTGCTGGACGATGTCCTTGCACTCCTGCCACAGGCCCTGTTTGATCAGGCATTCGGCCTGCATATAGGTCATGTTCCACCAGGCCGAGGTGTTCTTCGCCTCCAGGGCAATCCGGGCTGCGGTGGCGGCGTGGGTGGCGGCCACCGGGTAGTCCCGCAGATCCCAGGCCTGGCGGGCGTAGAGTCCGGCGAGCACATATTCGGCGTCGCTGACGGAGACCGGCTGGCTCCAGGCCTCCAGTGCTTTGGGGGCCAGCTCCAGCCGCCGGGCCAGTTCTTCGATGACATCAGCGGTCGGTTCGCGGCGGCCGGTTTCGAGCAGCGAGATATAGCTGGGGGAGTACAGGTCCCGGCCCAGCTCCGCCTGTGTCAGGCCGCGTTCAAGCCGTTCCGCGCGGAGCTTTTCCCCGAATCCGTTCCCCACGGATGCCTCCTGATTCCGGACAATCCTTGTACTAAATGCTTGACAGGCTCTGTGGAAACCATTTTACAATGTATGTCAACAAGAGTAATGCTGACTTGGATCAGGACCCCGACCCATATTGAGGATCTCCATGTTGAAGAAGATCGCAGCTGGCGCCGCTCTGGCGGCCGCACTGGCATTCTCCGCCGCGGCCCCAGCCGTCCTGTCCGCCAGTTCAAACACTGACACCCCGAGCGTCACTGCGGTCGGGAACTGGCCTGATCCGATGGGCGCGCCCAACGCGGTCGGGAACTGGCCCGATCCGATGGCATTCGTCGGCAACTGGCCCGACCCGATGTAGCCACACCAGGCTTCCGCCTCACCGCTCCGGGACGTGCGCGAACCATGTCCCGGAGCTTTTTTATGCCTGTGGTGCCTTGGACCCGCGGTGCCCCCGGCTGTCACACGGCAGACACAAAAAGAGGGCCTCCCAAATGGAAGACCCTCTTTCGATTGGTCGGGATGACAGGATTTGAACCTGCGACCTCGTCGTCCCGAACGACGCGCGCTACCAAGCTGCGCCACATCCCGATCCGCTGCAAAAGCAACTTCACAAGGATAGCTGATGAACGGCCCGGATGTGAAATCGGGGTGCGGGCACGCCTGCCGGCCGCGCCGGGCAGTCTCAGGCCAGCGAGTCTTTCCAGGCGCCGTGCAGTTGCGCGAAGCGCCCGCCGCCGCCGATCAGCTGGTCCGGGGTGCCGTCCTCGACGATGCGTCCGTCGTGGACCACCAGGACCCGGTCCGCCGTCTCCACCGTGGACAGCCGGTGCGCAATGATCAGCGCGGTGCGGCCGGCGCCGTTCTCCCGGCCGCCCTGCAGCAGCCCCGCGAGGCCGGCCTGCACGAGCCGCTCGGATGGGACGTCCAGCGAGGATGTCGCCTCGTCCAGGATCAGGACCGCCGGCCGGGCCAGGAAGGCGCGGGCGAAGCTGATGAGCTGCCGCTGCCCGGCGGAGACGCGTCCACCGCGCTTGTTGACGTCGGTGTCGTAGCCTTCCGGGAGGGCCATGATGAACCCGTGGGCACCCACCGCCCTGGCCGCGTCCTCGATTTCCTGCCGGGAGGCTTCCGGACGCCCCAGCGCGATGTTGTCCGCCACGGACCCGCTGAACAGGAAGGCTTCCTGGGTGACCATAACGACGTTCCGCCGCAGGTCCGCCGTCGTGAGCTCCCGCAGGTCCACGCCGTCGAGGGTGATCGAGCCGGAGGTGGCATCGTAGAAGCGGGCGATCAGCTTGGCCAGTGTGGACTTGCCCGCGCCGGTCTGGCCCACCAGCGCCACGGTCTGGCCGGCGGGGATGTGCAGGTCCATCGCGGGGATAATGACCGGCCCGTCGCCGTAGCGGAACTCGACGCCGTTGAAGTCGATGCTGCCCTTCGCATCGTGCAGGGGCACGGGGTCCACCGGCGGGCGGACGGTCGGCACCTCCTCCAACAGGCCGGAAACCTTCTCCAGCGCCGCCTGCGCGCTCTGGAACGAGTTGTAGAACATGGCCATCTGGTCCACCGGCTGGAAGAAGCGCTTGGTGGAGAGGATCAGGGCGAGCAGCACCCCCACCGCGAGTTCCCCGCTGAGCACGCGGAAGCCGCCGGACAGCAGGACGACGGCGACGCAGACGTTCCCGATCAGCACCAGGCCGGGCTGGAAGATTCCGTTGAGGTTGATCGACCGCACGGTCGCCCTGCGGTAGTCCTCCGAAAGTCCACCATAGCGGGCGGCGTTCCCGCGTTCCTTGCGGAAGGCCTTGACCGCGCGGATGCCCGTCATGGTCTCCACGAAGTGCACGATCAGCCGGGCCGAGACGACGCGGGACTGCCGGAAGGCGATCTGCGAGTGTTTCTGGTACCAGCGGGCCAGGAAGAACATCGGCACGCCGGCGCCCAGCACCAGCAGCCCGCTCCGCCAGTCGAGGGCGAACACCGTGGCTGCCGTGAATGCCATGAACAGCATCCCGGAGGCCAGCGAGCTCACGCCGGAGTCGAGGAGTTCACGCAGGGCCTCCAGGTCCGAGGTCTGCCGGGCGATGATGCGCCCGGAGGTGTACTTTTCGTGGAATTCCAGGCTCAGCCGCTGGGTGTGCCGGAAAACCCGGACGCGGAGGTCCAGCAGCATCGCCTGGCTGAGTTTCGCCGTCGAGGTCACGTAGAGGGCCGTCAGGCCCGCCGTGGCGAGGGCCGCGACGAGGTACGCGGCGCCGGTCAGGACCAGCGGCAGGTTGTCGCCCGCGCGCAGCGCCGGCAGTGCGCGGTCGATCCCGAAGGCGATGAGCGCCGGCCCGGCCACCCGCGCGGCCTGGGAGAGGACGACGGCGGCGATGGTCAGCCAGAACCGGCGCCGGACGGGGCGGATCAGGGAGCCCAGCAGCGCCAGGGAACGCCGCTGCACGGTTTTGCTCTCGCTCCTGGTGAGGTGCGCGTTGTCCTCGTTGGCGGTGCCGAAGGTGGTGCTGCTCATCGGGAGATCTCCTCGGCCTCGAAGGCTGACAGTTCCGAGTCCAGGTCCCGTGGTTCCTTCGACAGGCTCGCGATCACGTAGCGGTAGTGGCTGTTCTCCGCGAGCAGCCGGGCGTGCGTTCCGACGGCCGTGATCCGGCCGTCCTCCAGCAGCGCCACCCGGTCCGCCAGGGCCACCGTGGACGGCCGGTGGGCCACAATGAGGGTGGTGGTGTCGGTGAGGACCTCGCGCAGCCGGGCTTCGACGCGTTCCTCGGTGTTGACGTCCAGCGCCGAGAGCGGGTCATCGAGGACCAGCACCCGGGGCCTGGCGGCGATGGCACGGGCCAGCGCGATCCGCTGCCGCTGCCCGCCGGACAGGCTCAGGCCCTCCTCGCCGATGAGGGTGTCCACGCCGTCGGGCAGGGAGTAGGCGAAGTGCGCCTGGGCGACTTCAAGGGCTTCCGCCAGGGCCGCGTCGCGGTCTTCCTCCGATCCGGCGTCGGGCGCGCCGAGCAGGACGTTGTCCCGCACCGAACTGGAGAACAGCGTGGTGTCCTCGAAGGCGACAGCGACGACCGTGCGGAGCTCCTCGACGCCGAAGTCGCGCAGGTCCACGCCGTCGATGGTGATGGATCCCGCCGTGACCTCATAGAGGCGCGGGACCAGCTGGAGCAGGGTGCTTTTGCCGCTTCCGGTGATGCCGACCAGGGCCATGGTTTCGCCGGGCCGGATCTCCAGCGTGATGTCCTGGAGGACCGGCTTGTCCGGGGCGTCTTCGAAGGCGAAGCCGGCGTGGTTGAAGCTGAGCGCGCCCTTGAGTTCTTCGGGCCGGCGCGGGTTCTCCGGGCTGGTGATGGTGTTGACCGAGTCCATGACCTCGAAGTGCCGGTCCACGGCGGTCTTCGCGGTGAGGGCCATGGCCAGCAGGGTGCCGCTGAACTCCACCGGGGCAGCAATGACGGCTGCGGTGGCGAAGAATGCGACCAGGGAGCCGATGCTCAGCTCGCCGCGGGAAGCCAGTACGACGCCGACGACGAGCCCGGCGCCGAGGGCGAGTTCGGGCAGCAGCGTCACGACCAGGCTGAAGGTGGCCAGGTGCCTGGCCTTGGCGATCTCGGTCTGCCGGAGCTCCTCGGCTTGTTCGTTGAAGTTCGCCAGGGCCTCCCGGCTGCGGCCGAAGGCCTTGAGCACGCGGATGCCGTGGACCGACTCCTCGACCGTGGTGGCAAGGTCTCCGGCCTGGTCCTGGCTGCGCCGGGCCACCTTGCTGTAGCGGGTCCGGAACCGGAAGCCGTAGACCATGATCGGCACGGCCGCGGCCAGGAAGATCAGGGCCAGCTGCCAGCTCATCGAGAACATCACGACGACGCCGATCGCCACGGTCAGGGTGGTGACCACGAGCATGATCGCGCCGAACGCCATCCAGCGGCGGAGGAAGTTCAGGTCCGTCATGGCGCGCGAGAGCAGCTGCCCGGAGCCCCAGCGGTCGTGGAAGGAGACCGTGAGGTCCTGCAGATGGCCGTAGAGCGAGACCCGCATCCGGGTCTCCACGGTGGTGGCGGGGTTGATGACGAACTGGCGGCGCAGCGCCACGAGGCCGGCCTCGGCGGCGCCCAGGCCCAGGATCACCAGCGACGCGGTCCACAGCGCCTGGGTGCTTCCGCCGGGCTGCAGGGACCCGTTGATGAGCACGCGCAGCACCTGGGGGATCGCCAGGGCGACCATGCTCGCCAGCAAGGCACAGAGCAGCCCCATAAAGAGCCGCGGCAAGATCGGCTTCACATGGGGATAGAGGCGGCTGATTGAAGAGAAAAACGGAGTCTGCTTGGCCATGCCTGCTTCTTAAGGCGCATTCTTGGGACGCACCGGATGTAGTTTCCTGTAGCAACTACCCTAGGCCACGGGGTGACCCGGTTCACAGGCTCAGTTGCGGGCGGTGAGCGTAAGCAGTACGGCCTCGGGTTTGCAGGCGATGCGGACCGGGGCAAAGCGTGAGGTGCCGATCCCGGCGGAGACGTTCACCGGCGTCGTGTGCCCGTTGCTGTCCCAGGTGTTCAGGCCCTTGGCGCGCCAGGTGGGGAGGTCGCAGTTGGCGACGAGGGCGCCGTAGCCCGGGAGGCAGATCTGGCCGCCGTGGGTGTGCCCGGCGAGCAGCAGTTCGGCGCCGTCCCCGGTGAAGTGGTCGAGCACGCGCTGGTACGGGGCATGCGCCACGGCGACGCGCAGGTGCGGGTCGGTGTCCCGGCCCCTCGTGCCGCGGGGCCAGCCGGCATACCGCTCGAGGCCCAGATGCGGGTCGTCCACGCCGGAGAAGTCAAGGCGCAGTCCCTTGATCACGAGCGACTGGCAGCGGTTGGTCAGGTCCACCCAGCCTGACATGCCGAAGCCGGAACGCAGCCGCGGCCAGTCCAGTTTCTCCTGGACCTTCGGCCGGGAAGAGGGCCCGAGGAAATACGAGGCCGGGTTCTTGAACCGGGGGCCGAAATAATCGTTGGAGCCGGGGACAAAGACCCCGGGGAACTCCAGCAGGGGGCCAAGCGCCCTGAGCAGGGGATCCACCGCCTTGGCGTGGCTGAGGTTGTCCCCGGTGTTCACTACGAGGTCCGGTTTCAGCTCCGCCAGCGAGGCCAGCCACTCGGCCTTCCGGCGCTGGCCCGGCACGAAGTGGATGTCGGACAGGTGCAGCACCCGCAGCGGGCCGAAGCCGGGCGGCAGGATGGGCAGGGTTTCCTCGCGCAGGACGAACTGGTTCTTCTCCCACAGGCCGTAGCCCGCCAGGGCGGATCCCGCCGCGGCGCCGAGCGCGGCCGTGACGGCAAAGCCGCGGCCGAGGCTTCGGGCGCGGCTTGCCAGTGCGTTCGTGGCGGTCATCGGCTAGGGCGCGGCGGCAGTCGATGGTGCCGGCGACGCGGCGGCGGCCGGGGCCGCTGCCGGGCTCGAGCCTTGCGTCGTCGGAGCCGGCGCGGGCGCCGAAGCAGGGGCGGACGGGACCGTCGGGCGCGGCACCACCGTGGTGCCCAGCATGCTCGACGGCGGGGCCGGGAACGGGTTGGTGCCGTAGGCCGGCGCCACCTGGGCCATGTAGTTGGAGAACTGCGGACCGGCGATCATGTAGCCGTCGATGCCCTTGTAGAACTTGCCGTTGATCGTGAGGTTCTGCCCGGGCCGGCCCTGGTTGCCCAAGGGATCGCCGAACCACGTGGCCGTCGCCAGGCCGGTGGTGTAGCCCACCACCCAGGTGGAACCGTTCGTGTCATTCGTACCGGTCTTGGCGGCAACCGGGAAGCTGGTCCGGGTGGAAATCCTTGGCTGGATGAGCGAGCCGGAGCCACGGTTGAGCACTTCCTGCATGGCGTACGCGACGCCGCGGGCCACCTCCGGCTTGATGGCATCACGGCAGTTGGTGGCCTGGGCGGGCAACTGGGCGCCGCTCTGGTCCGTCACCGAGGCGATTGCGATCGGCTCGCAGTACTTGCCGTCGTTCGCGAAGGTGGCGAAGGCGCTGGCCATGGTCAGGGGCGCCGTCTGGGTGGAACCGATCAGGTTGCCCAGCGTGGTCATCGGCACCTTGGGGTTAGGATCGTCGGCTGTCGGCAGGCCGCCGTGGATGCCCACGGCGTCGACGATCTTCTGGATGCCGCACAGGTCCACCTGGGACGCCGAGGCGAAGGTCATCGTGTTGATGGAGTTCGCCAGACCGTCCAGCACGGACATGTACCTGTAGTAGCCGTCTTCGGCGTTCTGCAGGTCCTTGGTGCCGTTGGTGCTGTCATACCAGCCCACCGTGGGCGCCGGGCAGGTGTTCCGCCAGGGGAAGTTCTGCGGGTAGCGCCGCACGGCACCGTTGAGCTGGGTGCTCATGGACTTGCCCTCGTTCAGCCACTCCGCGAACGTGAAGGGTTTCATCGTGGAGCCGGGCTGGAAACCGCCCAGCCCGTTCAGGTCCTGGCCTTTCGCGTCCTGGCTGTCCACGTTGAAGTTCTGGGTCTGGTCGAACTTGCCGTCGGCGGGGAACCAGACGGTGTTCTGGGCCATGGAAACGATCTTGCCCGATCCGGGCTGCACCGACACCAGCGCGGCGCCCCACTTGTCGGGGTTCGCGCCGGCTGAGGCATCAACCTGGGCCTGGGCAACGGCCTGGGCTTTCGGGTCCAGGGTGGTCTTGATGGTCAGGCCGCCGCGGAAGATCTTGCGTTCACGCTCTGCCGTGTCGGCACCGTAGGCCGGGTTGTTCAGCAGCAGGTGGAGCACGTAGTCGCAGAAGTACGGTGCCGTCGTCGCGTACGCGCAGCCCTGGCGGGGCTGGGTGACCTTGGTTGTCACCGGCGTCGCCACGGCGGCGTCGTAGTCGGCCTGCTTGATCTTGCCCTGGCTGAGCATGGCATGCAGCACCAGATCGCGGCGGACTTTGGCGTTGTCCGGGTGGATGGTCGGGTCGTAGAAGGACGGGCTGTTCACGACGCCGGCCAGCAGGGCGGCCTGCGGAAGGGTCAAGTCCTTAGCGCTGGTGCTGAAGAAGAACTTGGCGGCGGCTTCGATGCCGTAGGCGTCCCGGTTGAAGAACACAATGTTCAGGTAGCCCTCAAGGATCTGCTCCTTGGTGAACTTCTTCTCCAGTGCGATGGCCAGCTTCATCTCGCGGAGCTTGTCTCCCACGCCCTTGTTAACGCCGTTGAGCAGGACCTGGTCGCCCTTGCCCTCGGCCTCAAGGGAGGAGTTGATGACGTTGTTGACGTACTGCTGCGTGATAGTCGACGCGCCCTGCTTGTTGCCGCGCGCGGTGCTGACGAGCGCGCGCAGGATGCCTGTGGTGTCCACGCCGCCGTGCTCATAGAACCGGCTGTCCTCGATCGCGATGACCGCGTCCTTGATATAGGGGGACATCTGGTCCAGCGAGACACGCGTGCGGTTTTCCGCGTAAAGGGTGGCGATCACGCTGCCGTCCGAGGCGAGGACGGTCGTCGACTGGCTCGGCGGATCCACCTTGAGCTCGGCGGGGAGGGTGTCGAAGAACTGGATCGACCCGCTGGCGGCGCTGCCGGAAACAGCGGCCGCGGGGACCAGGAGCCCCGCCACCAGGACACCACAAATGGCGCTCACGCCCAGGAAAAGAAAGATCTTTCCGAGGGTGGTGGCCGTGTCGAATAAAGGGTTCTTACCAGTCGCCATGTTTTCCACTTTAGCGGCAACGGCTAGGCTTTCCCTCATGACCAAATGGGAGTACGCCACGATTCCGCTCATCATCCATGCCACCAAGCAGATCCTGGACCAGTGGGGCGAGGACGGCTGGGAGCTTGTCCAGGTTGTTCCGGGCCCTGACGGAAACGGACTGGTCGCCTACCTGAAGAGGGAGAAGCAGTAGCCATGAGCACCCCAGCAGCAGCCACGCCGGCAGCCTCCGCCGCAGGCGCCAACACGGCAGGCAACACCGCAGGTGCGGGCGCGCCGTCCGCCGTCGAACAGCGTCTGGCCGAGCTCGGCCTGACCCTTCCGGACGTTGCGGCACCCGTGGCCGCCTACGTCCCCGCCGTGATTTCGGGCAACCACGTCTACACCTCCGGGCAGCTGCCGTTCATCAACGGCAAGCTCGAGGCCACGGGCAAGGTGTCCGCTGGCACGGAGGGCGCCGCGGATGAGTCCACGGTGTCCCCGGAAGCCGCGAAGCACTACGCTGCCGTCTGCGCCGTCAACGCCCTGGCCGCGGTCAAGAGCGTCATCGGCGATCTGGACCGCATCACCAGGATCGTCAAGGTGGTCGGCTTCGTCTCCTCCGATCCGTCCTTCACCGGTCAGCCCGGTGTCGTCAACGGCGCCTCCGAGCTCCTCGGCAGGGTCCTCGGCGACGCCGGCCAGCATGCGCGTTCCGCCGTAGGCGTAGCCGTCCTGCCGCTCGACTCTCCGGTTGAGGTCGAACTCATCGCCGAATTCGTCTAGAGGGCCGGTCACTTCCCTTGCCTCACTTAGCCCGACGCCTGTTTGCCCTTCCCCCGGATCTTGAGGGGGCAGCCCGCAGCTGGCTTGAACACGGCGAACGGACGCCCCGTGCGGCCCGCTTCGCCTCATCCGTTATCCTGCTGCGCGATTCGCCCACGGGCCTGGAGACCTGGCTGGGTTACCGGCCCGGCTCTTCGCCGCTGGGCGTGCTCGCCTTCCCCGGTGGCTCGCTGGAGGCCTCTGACGACGACGCCGTCGGCTGGCTGGGGCCGCCGCCCCAGCATTGGGCCGAGCAGATGGGAACCTCCGACGTCGGGCTGGCGCGCCGCCATGTGGTGGGCGCCATCCGCGAACTGTTCGAGGAGACCGGCATCCTGCTCGCCGGGACGGACCTGTCCACGACAGTGGAGGGCATATCGAAGGCAGAATGGATGCGCGCCCGCGAGGCGGTGGCGGACCAGGAGAAGTCCTTCACGGATGTGCTCGCCAAACGCGGGCTTTCGGTGCGGACGGACCTGCTGAAACCCCTGGTCAACTGGCTCAGCCCCGACTTCGCGCACCGGCGGTTCAACACCCGCTACTTCGCCGCCACCGTGCCCGTGAACCAGCAGCCCTCGTTGCTGGCCAGCAAGGGTGTATGGGGGCGTTGGGTCTGCGTGCGCAAGGTAGTCGGCGAGCGCGACACCACGGCGCTCGGCGACGAGGTGGGCCAGCCGAACACCGTCGGCCGGACCCTCGGCGAGCTCCTGGTGCCCGGCTCGGAGATCATGCTCGAGAAGATGGCCGCCGCCAACGGCTGCATCGCGTACCTCAGCTACAAGCGCAAGGCGCACGTCTACCAGCCCAAGCTCGTGGAGGAAGAGGGCAGGCTCATGCTCGAAGTCGAGGCGGCGAAAACGGTAGCCGGCGAACCCCAGCGCGAACGGTAGCCGTCCCGGGGTCTGACATCCCCTGCGTGCTCGCTTAGACGCACGCTGCCGGATGCCACACCCCGGTCCGTGAGCGTGCAGAAGGCCGGCTCCGTTCATACGGGCCGGCCTTCTTCATGCGCTGTAAGGGTGTTGTGACGCCTAGCGTGAGCGCTGGCGGAGCCGCTGCATGTCGAGGATGACGACGGCGCGGGCTTCCAGGCGCAGCCAGCCGCGCTGGACGAACTCGGCGAGGGCCTTGTTGACGGTTTCGCGGGAAGCGCCGACCAGCTGGGCCAGTTCTTCCTGGGTCAGCTCATGGGCCACGAGGACACCGTCGGTCGCGGGTCGGCCAAAACGGTCGGCCAGATCCAGCAGCGCCTTGGCCACACGGCCCGGGACGTCGGAGAAGACGAGGTCGGAGAGGGAATCGTTGGTGCGGCGCAGGCGGCGGGCGAGCGCCTGCAGCAGCTGCGCGGACACCTCGGGACGGGTCCGCAGCAGGGCATTGAGGCTCTCGTTCTTCAGCCCGGCCAGGCGGGTTTCCGAGACGGCGGTTGCCGTAGCGGTGCGCGGGCTCGGGTCGAACAGGGCCATCTCGCCGAAGAGCTCGCCCGGGCCGAGGATGGCCAGCAGTGACTCGCGGCCGTCCGGTGACGTGCGGCCGAGCTTCACCTTGCCGGAGACGATGAAGTACAGCTGGTCACCCTGGTCGCCTTCCCGGAATACCGAGGCTCCGCGTGAGAGGTCCACCTCGGTGAGTTCGTCCGTCAACAGGCGGAACGCCTCGTCGTCGAGCGTGGCGAAAAGGGGTGCGCGGCGCAATACCTCGATATCCATGAAATCTCCTGACTAACTGTGTCGGCTGGGACGCTTCAGCCATTGTTTCAGAATTTTGGCGTCCCTGTGACGTAGTTGGCACCGAAACGCCCGACGCGGCGGCACAGGGAGACCCGGGCCAGCCTGCGGGCGGCGTCAGGAGGTCGGCAAACTGTCAGCCTTCGCCGGTAGAATTGGGGCTTACCTGTCTGTGAGGAGCACCGGTGTTCGGCTTGACCATCCTGGACCTGGCGTTGGTTCTGACGCTCCTGTCCTACCTGATCCAAGGCCTGCGCAACGGCTTCCTGGTGACGCTCGGCGGCATCGCCGGCTTCGCGGCGGGCGCCGTGGCCGCGTTCGTCTCCGTGCCCATTGTCAACGACCTGGTGAAAGACAGCGGCTGGCGGCTCACGGCAATCGTGGCCACAGCCGTCCTCCTGATGATTCTGGGCCACGGGCTCGGTACCATGATCGGGCGGAAAATCCGTGGTGTGGTGCGGATCCGCCCGCTCCGGGCGGCAGACCGTGCGGTCGGCGGCGGCGTGAACGTGGTGGTGTCCGCCCTCGTGATGTCGATGTTGGCCTTTAGCGTCGGGGCGCTGGGCGTGCCCTTTGTGTCCCAGCAGATTGCCGAGTCCAGGGTGATCCGGTTCATCGACGGCATGACGCCCACCCCGGTGAAGACATCCATGGCGCAGCTGCGGTCCGCCGTGATCGGCGAGGGCATCCCGACCCTGCTGGACGGCCTCGGCCAGAACCAGCCCGTTGCCGTGCCCGACACCAGCACGGATACCCCCGCCTTGAACAAGGCCGCCGCCTCGGTGCTGAAGATCGCCGGAACCGCATACCAGTGCGGGCAGAACCAGACCGGGACCGGCTTTGTGGTGTCGCCGGGGCGCGTCGTGACCAACGCCCACGTGGTCGCCGGCGTGCCGGAACCGGTGGTGGAGATTCCCGGCGGGGGCGTCCTGCCCGGACGCATCGTGTACTTCGACAACCAGCACGACCTTGCCGTCCTGGCCGTGGACGGGCTGCGTGCCGCCCCGGTTCCGCTCAGCTCCGGCCTTCCGGCCGGCAGCCCCGCCGCGTTCGCCGGCTATCCGCACGGCGGCCCGTTCCAGTCCAAGCCGGCCACGGTGCAGGGCATCGCCACGGTGCTGGTCCCGGATATTTACGGCAACAACCCCGCACCCGAAGACGTCTACCGCCTCGCCGGTGACGTCCAGCCGGGCAACTCCGGCGGGCCCTTGCTGACCACCGACGGCCAGGTGGCCGGGGTGGTCTTTGCCAAGGCCACGACCGAGTCCGGCCTGGGGTTCGCGATCACCATGACTGATCTGGGCCCGGTCGTCGGGCAGGCGGCCGGCCTGAGCAACGACGTCTCACCGGGGCAGTGCATCAAGAAATAGCCGGCCGGAGCCGCCGTTGCCCCGGACATTGCCGCCGCCGCGGCGGGTCCACGGGCGGCAGGTTCAGTCCTGCAGACCCGCGAGGTACTCCACGGCGAAGCGGTAACCCATGATCCCGGCGCCGGCAATCACGGCCTTGCTGATGTCGGAAAGATACGAGTGGTGCCGGAATTCCTCCCGGGCATGGACATTGGTGATGTGGACTTCGACGGCTGGCAGCTGCACCGCGGAGATGGCATCCCGGATTGCGACCGAGGTGTGTGTGTAGGCTCCGGCGTTGATGACGATGCCGACCGCCTTGCCGCGGGCGGCATGGATGGCGTCGACGAGGGCGCCCTCATGATTGGACTGGAAGCACTCGACGTCCAGCCCGTGGGCGGCGCCGGCATCTTGGGCGAGCCGTTCGACGTCGGCCAGCGTTGCGGTGCCGTATTTCTCGGGTTCACGGGTGCCGAGCAGGTTCAGGTTGGGTCCGTTGAGGACCAGGACGGTGCCGCGGCCGGCGGGGATGGCTTCGCTCATGCCTGCCAATGTATCGCGTTGCGTGCCCGACCGCGCGCTCCTCCGCACCGGGAATGCCGCGGGCACGGGCGGTGGGAAAGGCTGCGGCTCTGGCCCGCCCCCGCCCTGCTGCCTAGACTGGAGGGACCATCGCGCGGAAAAGCCCGATCTGGGAGCGTCATCATGCGCAACATATACGTTTCAGGAACGATCATCCGTCGGGCAGTTGTCGCCCTGTTCGCCTTGGCGGCATTCTCCCTGCCGGCGCCCTTGGCCGCCGCGGGCCCGGCAGGAACCGACGGGCCGTCCGTGATCACCCTCCCCGGTGCCACCGGCGCCGAGGGCATCGCCGCGGGAGAAGGCACCACGTTCTTCGCTGGGGACCGGCTCAACGGGGACATCTACCGCGGCGACGTCGACAAAGGCACCGCCAAACGGTTCATCGAGGCCCCGGGCGGCAGGGCAGCCCTCGGCATGAAGGCCGATCTGGACAACGGGCTGCTGTTCGTGGCCGGAGGCGCCACCGGGCAGGCCTACGTCTACAGCCTCGAAACGAGGGAAACGGTGGCCGTCTACCAGCTGGCCGCGGCCGGCACAAGTTTCATCAACGATGTCACGCTGACCGAGGACGGTGCCTGGTTCACCAACTCGCAGGCCGGTGAACTGTATTTTGTCCCGGTGGACCGCCACGGTGATCCGGGGGACGCCCGGATGCTGCCCCTGAAGGGACCGGCCGGAGAACTTGAACAGGGGTTCAACCTCAACGGGATCGCGGCCGTGCGGGACGGAGACACGCTGATCGTCGCGCACACCGTCCGGGGCGCCCTGTACACCGTGGACCCGGACACCGGATCCAGCGCACCGATCACCCTCACCGACCATGCCGGGGCAGCCCTTGGCGTGCCGAACGTCGACGGCATCATCGTCAGGGGAGACACCCTCTGGGCGGTCCAGAACGTGTCCAACCAGGTCAGCCGCATCCGGCTGGACCGGGGGCTGTCCGCCGGCGAGGTGCAGGAGGTCATCACGAGCCCGCACTTCGATGTCCCGACGACGGCGGCGCTCTTCGGTGGCACCCTCATCCTGGTCAACTCCAAGTTCACGAACCCCGCCGCCACGACGTTTGAGGCGGTCCTCGTTGACGCCCGCCCGGGGCACTGACCCTGGGGCTGCCCGGCGGGGTCCACGCCGCAGTGGACCGCAAACGGCGGCGGCGCCGCCCCAAAGTGGGCAGCGCCGCCGTCGACCCGGCAGGTTCACCCCGTGCGGGCCGAACCTGCGGGAGCAGTTACTTCTTCAGGGACTGGGCGATCTGGGCCATGACGGTGTTGTCCGCCAGGGTGGTGGAGTCGCCGACTTCGCGGCCTTCGGCGACGTCCTTGAGCAGGCGGCGCATGATCTTGCCGGAGCGGGTCTTGGGCAGTTCCGGGACCACGAGGATGGTCTTTGGTTTGGCGATCGGGCCGATCTCCTTGCCCACATGGTTCCGGAGTTCCTGGACGATGGCGTCGCCGGAATCCACGGCGTCCCCGCGGAGGATCACGAACGCGACGATGGCCTGGCCGGTGGTCGCATCCGCGGCGCCGACCACGGCGGCCTCGGCGACCGCGGGGTGGGAGACGAGGGCCGATTCGATTTCCGCGGTGGAGAGCCGGTGGCCGGAGATGTTCATGACGTCATCGACCCGGCCCAGCAGCCAGATGTCGCCGTCCTCGTCCTTCTTGGCGCCGTCGCCGGCGAAGTACATGGTCTCGAAGCGGGACCAGTAGGTTTCCTTGAACCGTTCCGGGTCGCCCCAGATGCCGCGCAGCATCGCCGGCCACGGCTCGCGGATCACGAGGTAGCCGCCGGAGCCGTTGGGCACGGACTCGCCGGCCTCGTCCACGACGTCCACGGCGATGCCCGGCAGCGGGACCTGGGCGGAGCCGGGCTTCGTGGCGGTCACCCCGGGCAGCGGGGCGATCATCTGCGCGCCGGTCTCGGTCTGCCACCAGGTGTCCACGATCGGTGCCGGGTGTTCCTTCTTCTCGCCGTTCTTGCCGGCGTTGGCGCCGATGACGTCCCGGTACCACATCCATGCTTCCGGGTTGATGGGTTCGCCCACGGAGCCCAGGACCCGGATCGAGGAGAGGTCGGATTTGGCCGGGATCTCCTTGCCCCACTTCATGAAGGTCCGGATCGCGGTGGGGGCGGTGTAGAGGATGGAGACCTTGTACTTCTCCACGATCTCCCACCAGCGGCCCTGGTGCGGGGAATCCGGGGTGCCCTCGTAGATGACCTGGGTGGCGCCGTTGATCAGCGGCGCGTAGGCGACGTAGGAGTGCCCGGTGATCCAGCCGACGTCGGCCGTGCACCAGTAGACATCCGTCTCCGGGTGCAGGTCGAAGACGGCCTTGTGGGTGTAGGCGCCCTGGGTGAGGTAGCCGCCGGTGGTGTGCAGGATGCCCTTGGGCTTGCCCGTGGTGCCGGAGGTGTAGAGGATGAACAGCGGGTGCTCGGAGTCGTGGCCGACGGCGGTGTGCTCGGCGGACGCGGCCCCGACGGTGTCGGCCCACCAGTGGTCCCGGCCCTCGTGCCAGTCGACCTCCGCCCCGTTGCGCTTGACCACCACGACGTTCTGGACAGTGTGCCCGTCGTGGGCCAGGGCCTCGTCGACGGCGTGTTTGAGCGAGCTGGGCTTGCCGCGGCGGTAGGTGCCGTCGGCGGTGACCACGAGCTTGGCTTCGGCGTCGTCGATCCGGGACCGGAGCGCCTCGGCGGAGAAGCCGCCGAAGACCACCGAGTGGATGGCGCCGATCCGGGCGCAGGCCAGCAGGGTGATGACGGCCTCGGGAATCATGGGGAGGTAGACGGCGACCCGGTCGCCCTTGGCCACGCCGAGGGATTCGAAGGCGTTGGCGGCCTTCTTGACCTCTTCGGTGAGCTGCGCGTAGGTGTAGGTGCGGGTGTCGCCCGGTTCGCCCTCGAAATAGATGGCGACCCGGTCACCGTTGCCGGCCTCAACGTGCCGGTCCAGGGCGTTGTAGGACGCGTTGATCTCGCCCCCGACGAACCATTTGGCGAACGGCGGCTTGGACCAGTCCAGGGCCTGGTCGAAGTCCTTGCTCCAGGTCAGCAGCCCGCGGGCCTGCTTCGCCCAGAACGCGGGCCGGTCGGCGTCGGCCTCGGCGTAATCTGCGGCAGTGACCACGGCGTTGGCGGCAAACTCTGCCGAGGGGGCGAACTTGCGGTCCTCCTGGGAGAGGTTTTCAAAGGCGTCGCCCTGATGCTGCGGGTCGGTGGGCTGGGTGCCGGACGGCTGCGTGGCCGTAGAGCCGGGTGTCTGCTGGGACATGGTGAACCTCATCATTCATCGATCCGTGCTGCGCGGGCCCCGGATCTCCGCCACGCCGGGCCGCAGGCGCGACGTCGGGCAGCGGCTGATCACGGACGTACCGCAAAGAGCTGTTCCGCACTAAACACTAATACCTCGGCCGGGTCCGACGTGTCCCCCGTCACAAAGGGTGCCGTGAGCGGTGTGTGTTAAGCGCCGAGTGGTATGGCCCTGGCGGGACTCCCCGGAACAGCCGCGGCCCCGGCCGGATGTCCGGGCCGGCGGCCCATGGGACGGCCCTGCGAGGACCGGCGGCGGCTCGTGCCGGCAAGTATTTTGCGCGTCTGCCCACGGCTTGTCAGCTAGTGATCGGCCATGCACTTGGCTAGGCTGAGATGAAGTTGTGACAACCAATGGAGGCGCCGGGACCGCTTGCGGTCTTGATCCTGCCTGCCGTTAGGCGGTGCTGTCCAGGGCGCCGCCACGCTAAGGAGAACCAGAATGAACCAGCCAGCAAACGGGCAACTGCACCCGCCCGTCCAGAAGCAGGGAAACATCGGTCCGGCCGGGTTTGGCGAAGAGCCGCGTTTCACGGTGGACCGGCAGTCCGGCAAGAAGAACGAGGCCGTTCTGGGACCCTTCACGATCCGCGACCTCACCGTGTTCGGCTCCACGCTGATTCTTTTTGTTGCCTCGCTGATTCCGATGTTTGGCGTCCGTTACAACCTGTGGAACCTGGGCAGCCTCTTCTTCCTGGGCCTGGGGATCGTGCTGCCACTGATCGTTTCCGCGCTTTTCGTGGCGCGCCGGGTCAGCCCGGGAACAAGGATCCGGATCGGTTCGCTGTCCGTGGACCAGTTCGCTTCCGTGGTGGCTGCCTTCTCCCTCGCCTTCTTCTTCCTGGCAGTCGCCGGTGCGTTCGCGCCGAGCATGCTGGTGGCACTCGTCGGCGCATTGGGACTCTTCGCCGCCACCGTGCTGGCTCGCCTGATTCCGTACTTCGCCGGCGATTTCCTGGGCCGCGGGGAAACCCCGGCCCATGTGGTGGCGCGTGAGGCTGCCGTGCCGGTCCGCAAACCTCGAGCACCCAAGGCTCCGGCGGCCGGCACGGAAGCCGGGCCCAAGGACGCGGCATCGAGCCCGATTGCGGGCTGGGCCAAGCGGCTCAAGCCGGGCAGCCCGGCGGCTGCCCCCGGAGCGGCCCCGCGCGGATACGGGTCCAACGGCAGCGCGCCCAGTGGCGCGGTCCCGGCTGCGGCAGTCCCGGCTGCGGCAGCGGGCGAAGAACAGACTTCCGTGCCGGCCTCCAGTGCGCCGGAAACCCATGCTTCCGACGTCGTAACGGGCGCTGCGTCTGCCACCCCGCTTGCTGCTGCCGCGCATGCTCCTGTCGAGCCGACCCTTGCTGCCGAGCCGTCCGCGACGCCGTCGACGGTCCCGTCCGGCACCCCGTCCGCCGAAGCGCCGACCCTGGCTGCCGGCGTCGAGGTGCCTTCTGCTTCCGCAGCCGGCGCCACTTCAGCACCGGAAGCGCCAGCGGTGCCTTCCGCGGTTGAAGAAACCCGTGCTGCGGATCTTCCGTCCGGTTCCGGCAGCTACGCTCCCACGACCGTCAACCCGCAGGTGCGCTTGCAGGAGCCGATCGGCGCCACCGTCGACCCGGCGAGCCGGCCCGTGGCCGACGAGGTCCAGCCGGTCCACGAGGCCTTCTGGTTCGCCGTGGCCCAGCCCCGCACAGCCGTCGACGAGCACACCGGCGTACCGGCTTTCGTCATTGAGCCCGGCGGCTGGGTGCTTGCGCTTGAGGACCGTGGCCACGAATTCCTGGTCCAGCACACCGACGGCCGCGTGGGCGTGCTGCGCGACCTCAGCAGCATCGAACGCGGTTAGCCTGACCCCGGTGGCCACCCAGCCCGGCACCCCTGAATCCGGCATCGTCAACCCCGCCGCCCGGAAGCCTGTTACCCGGAAGCCCGCCGCCCGGAAGCCTGTCACGGTCCGGGCATCGGGGGAGTCGTTGCTGGGGCTCAAGCGCCGTGCCCGCAGGATCAACAAGGCGCTCGCCGAACAGTATCCGTACGCTCATGCGGAGCTGGATTTCCGCAGCCCGTTCGAACTGGTGGTGGCCACCGTGCTCTCGGCCCAGACCACGGATGTGCTGGTCAACCAGATCACGCCCTTGCTGTTCGCCCGCTATCCGGACGCGCGGAGCATGGCCGAGGCAGACCCGGCCGAGCTGGAAGCGATCATCAAACCCACCGGGTTCTTCCGCGCCAAGGCCAGGAACCTGATGGCGCTGTGCAACCGGCTCGTGGACGAGTACGACGGCGAGGTGCCGGGACGGCTGGAAGACCTGGTGACCCTGCCCGGCGTCGGACGGAAGACCGCCAACGTTGTGTTGGGAAATGCCTTTGGCATCCCCGGCATCACGGTGGACACCCACTTCGGCCGGCTGGCCAGGCGCTTCGGGTGGACCGGTTCGGACGATCCGGTGCGCATCGAGGCCGACGTCGCCGAATTGTTCGCACCGAAAGACTGGACCATGCTCTCGCACCGCGTCGTGTTCCACGGACGCCGGGTCTGCCATTCGCGCAAGCCGGCCTGCGGGGCCTGCGCGGTGGCCAACTGGTGCCCGAGTTATGGTGCCGGCGAGACGGACCCGGAGAAGGCGAAGAAACTGCTGAAGTATGAGCTGGCCCCGGGACAGGAGGCGCTGCTGGCGCAATTGCTGGCTGAAACGCACCGGGCCGCCGAAATCCGGATGGAATCGCAGAGGAAGCACCGATGACTGCACGCCAGGACCTGATTGACCTCGTGGCCGCCATGGAAGCGGGTACGGCGCCCGCACCGGATCCGCGCTGGCGCGAGCTCGACGTCGCGCCCGGCGAACGCATCCGCAGGGCAGCCATTCTGATGCTCTTCGGGGCGCTCGACAACGTTCCGGCCGCCTCCGTCAAGCTGCTGGCGCCGGCCGATCTGGACGTTCTCCTGCTGCAGCGCGCGCAGACCCTGGATGACCACCCCGGACTGGTTGCATTCCCCGGCGGAGGGATCGACCCGGGTGAATCCGTCATCGAAGCAGCGCTGCGCGAGGGGGAAGAGGAAACCGGGCTGAATCCCGCCGGCGTCGAGGTCCTCGGCATCATGCCGGAACTGGCGCTGCCGCGCGGCAACTTCCTGGTCAAGCCCGTCCTGGCCTGGTGGGCCGCCCAGTCACCGGTCCGAGTCGTGGACTACGGCGAATCCGCCCAGGTCTTCCGGGTCCCGGTCCGGGACCTGCTGGACCCGGACAACCGGGTCACGGCTACCGTAAGCCGCGCCGGAGAGACTTTCGAAAGCCCCGCCTTCACCGTGAACGGGCTGGTGGTGTGGGGCTTTACCGGGATGATCCTCAGCCAGCTCTTTGACCAGCTGGGCTGGGCAGTTCCCTGGGACCGCACCCGCCGCCACGTGCTCGAGGTCTGAGGACGGCTAGCCGGATGTCAGCTGTTTGGCGGCCCGGGGAATGTGCGGCCGCGCCGTCGGCGCGCTGGTGGAAGGACGGCTCCCGCGGCGGGAGTGGTCCACGACCAGGCCGGTCGCGGCGTTCTCGCGTACGGCGTGGATGCCCGCAGCTGCGCCCTTGATGGTGCTAAACAATGGTGAAACGGCAAGTACCGTTCCATCCGCTGCCGTCAGCTTGAAGAAGTACGCCTCTTCTCCAGCTTCGGCGATCTCAAAAACTCCAGCCAAACTGTGCCTCCCCAATATCCATGCCTCATTGCATTGGCCGGTGGTGTGTTGTTGATCACCGGCCTGTCCAACCCTAGCGGGGGGAACCGACAGGGCAAAACGTACCGGCGGGTACGTTACCCGGAGTTTCAGAAAGGCTCCTATTTGGCCTTGTCATAGGAGTCCACGACGGCGACGCTCACCGGGAATTCCACCGGAATCCTGCCGAACAGCAGCTCCTTGGCAGCATTCGCGGCCTCCTCGATGGCCCGGACGCAGTCCGGGACGGCCGCATCAGGGCAGTGGACCATCACCTCATCGTGCAGGAAGAAGACGAGTTCCCCGGCTGGGGCGCCGTCCGCCCGCAGGGTGCGCAGCCGGCGTCGTAGTTCCGCCAGCCAGCAGGCCGCCCAGTCGGCCGCCGAACCCTGCACGACGAAGTTCCGGGTGAACCTGCCGCGCGAGCGGGCGAGGGAATCCGCCCGGCGCTGTTCCTCGGCTGTCGTGGATTGCTGGCTTTGCAGCCAGCGGTCCGACGGCGGCGGGCTGCTGCGGCCGAGGCGCGACGTGACGGTCCTGCCTGCCTCGCCCTCGCGGGCCGCCTGCTCGACAAATCCGACGGCGCGGGGATACGTGCGGGCCAGTTGGGGCATCAGTCGCCCGGACTCGCCCGTCGTGGCGCCGTAGATCGCGCCGAGCAGCGCCACCTTTGCCTTGGCCCGGTCGCCGCCGAATCCCTGCGCTGCGATCCCCGCGTAGAGGTCCTTGTCCCGTGCGGCGTCGGCCATCCGGGTGTCCTGGGCTAGCGCCACCAGCACCCGCGGCTCAAGCTGCGAGGCGTCGGCGACGATCAGCTTGTGGCCGGGATCGGCATGCACCGCGCCGCGGATCTGGCGTGGGATCTGCAGCGCCCCGCCGCCGCGCGAGGCCCAGCGGCCGGAGACCACGCCGCCCACCACATATTCGGGCTGGAAGCGGCCGTTCTTCACCCAGGCGTCAAGCCAGGTCCAGCCGTTGGCGGTGTGCAGCCGGGAGAGCTTCTTGAAGGCCAGCAGCGGCTCTATCGCCGGGTGGGCGGATTCCTTCAGCTCCCACTGCCGGGTGGTCTTCACCTCGATGCCGTTCCGGTGCAGGGCACGCATGAGCTCCTGTGGGGAGTCCGGGTTCAGTGCGGGGGAATTCAGCAGCTGCCGCAGCTCGGCGGTGAGGGCCTCAAGTTTTGCCGGCCGGTGCCCCGGTGACGGGCGCGGGCCGAGGAAGCCGGCCAGGATCTGCTCATGCAGTTCCTCGCGCCAGGGGACTCCGGTGTGCTGCATTTCCGCGGCGATCATGGCGCCCGCGGATTCGGCGGCGAGCAGCAGTTGGAGGCGCTGCCTTCGGTTGTCGCTGTCGCGTCCGACGCCGGGCCCTCCCGCTTGGCTGAGCGCTTCCTGCTGGGCGGCATATTCGGCGCGGAGGTCCTCGGGCGAATGCCGCGGCGCCCGCCGCAGGCCGGGATCGTCAAACAGCGCGCCCTGCTCAGCCGGCGGGGGAGGCGGCTGCAGGGCCCGCGGCGGCTGCACGATGTCATCGTCCTGTGTCAGCTTTTCCGCACTGAGGGCATACGCGGTATGGGCGGTGAACTCCGAGTGCGCCAGGATGGCGCCGCACAGCGTGAGGTCGTAACAGCGTTCCAGCTCCACCCCGGCAGCCAGCAGGGCCGGGTACCAGTCCTGGGTGCGGTGCCAGATCCAGCGCGGACGCCGCTTCTCGAGATCGAGGACGACGCCGGGCAGCTCGGCGGCGCTGATCACGCGCGGTTCCGGGCCGGCCGGGCCCGGGGCGCCGGCCGCGGTGAGCTCCTGGAGGGCTGCCCCGTCGGCATGGGCGGCGAGCAGCAGATACATAGCTCAATTCTGCCCTGCCTGGCGGGGCGGGTTGCCCGCGGCTTGTCCACTGATTGCCCGCGGCTTGTCCACATAGCGCAGGCCGGACGTTACGGCGCGTCCCGGTGTCGGGCACAGTGACACCATGAGCAGGCATCAGCGATCCAGTCCGCGGTCAGATCCTGCGCGGTCAGATTCTGCGCGGTCAGATGCTCGGCGGGCAGATTCTCCGCGGGCAGCGGGGCCGTGGGTTCCCGATGAGTCGCCGGAGACGCTGCTGGTCACCGGGTCCGAGCTTGTCCGTGGGGAAGTGGAGCGCATCGTCGCGGCGGCCGGGGGCCAGCTCCGGACCGTGCCGGACATTGTGGAGGCCGCACCCTTCTGGGACGCGGCCGCAGTCGTACTGCTCGGCAGCGACATCCGCGAGCTGCCACCCCGGAGACGGGCGCCGGCGGTATTGGTCGGCCTGGACGGTGACGGGGACAGCCTCTGGCACCTCGCTGCGGCCATCGGAGCGGAGCGGGTGGCCGTGCTGCCCGATGCCGCGTCATGGCTTGCCGAATACCTGAACCGCTCCCGCGCGCCGGAGGCCGGGGGACTCGTGCTCGGCATCACCGGTGGATGTGGCGGCGCGGGCGCCAGCACGGCTTCCGCGTGGATTGCCCAGGCCGCGGCGCGGCTTGGCGCGCGGGTCCTCCTGGTGGACGGCGATCCCTGGGGCGGCGGGCTGGAACTGGCCCTCGCCGCGGAGGATGCACCGGGACTGCGCTGGCCCGACCTCGCCGAAGCGAGCGGCAGCATCGACCCGGGCCAGCTCCTCGATGCCCTGCCGGTGGCCGGCGGATTCTCCTTCCTGTCCTGGCCCGGCAGCCGGGACCGGCCGGCGGCCGTGGATGCGGCGGCCGTGGCCGGGGTTCTCGATGCAGCCCGGCGCGGCTACGAGCTGGTGGTGCTGGACATCGGACGGGGACGCGAGCCCTTGCGGACCTTTGCCTGGGACTGTGACAGGATCGCCGTCGTTGCGCCCGCCCAGCTGCGCGCGGCCGTGGCCTCGGCCCGGCTGCTGCACGAGCTCCCCCCGGTGGAAACCGCCTTGGTGATCCGGGGAAAAACCGGAGCCGGATTGGACGGATCCCTCATCGCGGAATCGATAGGGCTGCCCTTGCAAGGGATCATGCCGGAGATCAGAGGTGTCACCGTTGCGACGGAAAACGGGCGCCTCCTGGAAACCGGCCGGCAACGCAACGTCCGCCGGTTCGCCGCCGAAGTCCTGGACCTGAGCAGGAAAGACCGCTGATGAGCGCCCACTCGGCCGCGGGGCCACCGGTGCTGGGCCGGAGAAGCCCGCTCGGTCCGGGGAACCGGGCCGGGCGCAGCGTCGTGGACCAGCGTCTGCTGGAATCGGTGCGCGAGAGCATCATGGCTGATGCCGGGCCGGTGACGCCCTCCCGGGTTGCCGCCGCCGTTCAGGCCACCGGGAAGCTGCTCGGCACCGCCGGTGCGCTGGCCGCCGTCGAAAGCATCAGTGCAGAGCTGAACGGACTAGGCCCGCTGCAGACGCTCGCCCGGGATCCGTCCGTGACGGATATCTTCGTCAACGGGCCGGATTCGGTCTGGCTGGACCGCGGCAACGGGCTGGAAAAGACGCCAGTCGTCTTCTCCGGCGAGGCGCAGATCCGTGCCCTCGCGGCGCGGTTGGTGGCAGCCGGCGGCCGCCGGCTTGATGACAGCTCACCGTGCGTGGATGTCCGGCTCGACGGCGGCTACCGGGTCCACGCGGTGCTGCCCCCGATTTCAACGGCCGGGACTCTCCTGAGCGTGAGGATCCGGCATGAAACCGTCTTCACGATGGCCGAGCTGCGGGAGAACGGCATGTTCGGCAGCTTGGTCCAGGAGGTCTTGGAACGGCTGGTGGAGCGCCGGTTGAGTTTCCTGATCAGCGGTGCCACCGGCTCGGGGAAGACGACCCTGCTCGCCACACTTCTGGGCCTGTGCCATCCGGGAGAAAGGCTCGTCCTGATTGAAGACGCCTCGGAGCTAAACCCCGTCCATCCGCACGTCGTCTCGCTGGAATCCCGGCACGGCAACCTCGAGGGAGGCGGCGCCGTAGACCTGGCAGAACTCGTCC
This sequence comes from Arthrobacter sp. PAMC25564, assembly GCF_004798705.1. Lineage (NCBI taxonomy): Bacteria > Bacillati > Actinomycetota > Actinomycetes > Micrococcales > Micrococcaceae > Arthrobacter > Arthrobacter sp. PAMC25564. The sequence goes on from NZ_CP039290.1 coordinate 1,243,987, forward strand.
GCCAGTCCCTGAGGATGCGCCCGGACCGTCTCATTGTGGGCGAATGCCGGGGAGGGGAGGTCCGGGAACTGCTGACCGCCATGAACACGGGCCACACCGGTGGCGGAGGAACAATCCATGCCAACACCGCGGCGGCGGTACCGGCACGGTTGACGGCCCTGGGGTCCCTCGCTGGGATGGGCCAGGACGCCGTGCGCCTGCAGGTGGCCAGTGCCATCGACGCGGTCGTCCACGTGGCACGGTCCCGGCACGGGCGACGGGTGGCCTGCATCGGCGTGATGGAAGAAGACCACACAGGCCTCGCCGTCAGCGTCGCACTGGACGTCGTTGAGGACCACGTGAGCCCCGGGCCCGCCTGGCCGCAACTGGCCGCCCGCCTCGGCCTGGATCGCTCCGACGCTCCCGGCCCGTCTCTTCCTCCCGGGACTTTATTTCCATTCGGAGAGGGCAGCCCCGCGGCCGGCAGGATCCCGCAATGAGTCCCATCCTGCTCGGCGTGCTGGCGATCGCTTCATGGCTGGTGTTCGCGCCGCCGGATTCCCCGGCACACCGCAGGCGGACGGTGCTCCCCGGGACTGTGGTGGGGGCAAGCCAGGCTCCGGCAGGACCGTTCCCTGGCCGGGCCCTACTCGGCAGAATCCTGCCCGGACCTGCGCGAGGAGAAGCCGCGTACGTCCCGATGACCGTGGTGGTCCAGCAACTGGCGGCGCTGCTAACGGGGGGCCGTGCGCCCGCCCGGCTGTGGGATGAACTTTGGCTGCTCTATGCCGGGAGCACCTCGCCGGACGGACGGTGGGGCCAGGGCCGGGGGCCCCAGCTGGCCCCGGTATCCGGGGCCATGCTGGCGGCGGCCCGGGCGGCAGCGCTGCGCGGGTCGCCTGTGGCGGCAGCCATCCGCAGTACTGCGGCGGGCGCGTTCCTCGCTGGGAGTGCCAGCGGCGCCGGAAGGGCCGCCAGCGCGATCGGCCGCGCGGCCAACCCGGCGGTGGGCCGGGAGCAGAGGGTATGGGGCGAACTCGCCGCGTGCTTCGACATCGCGGAGGCCAGCGGCTGCCCGCTGGCGGACGTGCTGACGCGGTTCGCCGCGCAACTCGAAGCGGAGGATGACTCCGAAGCCGCCCGCCAGACGGCACTGGCCGGTCCGAGGGCAACGGTCCGGCTGCTGGGCTGGCTGCCTTTGCTGGGACTCGGACTGGGCATGATACTGGGCGTGGACCCGGTCAGGATCCTGCTCGGGACCCCGTTCGGGATGGCGGCGCTCGCCACGGGCAGTGCCCTCACCATGGTCGGGCGGATCTGGTCAGCCAGGCTTGTCCGGGCGGCGGCAGGGCCGCCGTGAACGGAGTGCTGACCAGCGTGGTGGTCGCGGTTTGCCTGGCCGGCGCAGCCGTTCTGGCGCTCGCCGATGGCGGCAGGATAGGACGGTGGCTCAGGCGCCGAAGCCCGGGCCGGCAGGAGGGGGCGGAGCGCCGGCTCTCCGGGGCAGAGGCCGAGGGGGACCGGAGGACAGATCAAGGCGGTCTTCGGGACACTGCCATGATGCTGGAACTGATCGGAGCAATGCTCGATGCCGGAGCCGGGCTCGGCCGATCCTTGGAGTTGGTTGCTACGCTCGCCTCGCCCGAGCTCAGCCGTCCGTTGAGGCCCGTTGTGTCAGCGCTTGCCATCGGCGCCGACTGGGACACGGCCTGGCGCAGTTCCGAAGTCCGGTCGCCGGAACTCTGTGCCCTGCGGGATGCCCTCGGGTTCGCCGCCCTGACCGGGGCGCCGTCCGCGGCCATCCTGTACGCGCAGGCAGCACGCATGCGGCGCGCGCGGTTCAGGACCGCCGAGAAACGGGCCGCAGCCCTGGGCGTGAAGCTGGTGATCCCCTTGGGCCTCTGTTCCTTGCCAGCCTTCGTATGCCTTGGCGTCGTTCCGGTGCTGCTGGCCATGCTGCCGGCCTGATCATGCCGGCCCGGGGGTGGCGCAGCGGGCTCATGCGGGGCCCTGCCGGGACCGGACCACCCTCAGCCGGCCCTCCCGCGTCGCGGCGATGACGATGTTTGAGTGCTCCTCCACACCCTTGCGGGACAAGGCGTTATCCACTTGGCCGCTTTGAGTGCTTACCTCCCCCTGCGGGAACCGGGAGAGTCAAAGCAGCCGGCAATTCCGCCGGATCATCGTGAAAGGAAAGCACATGTCAATCGATCAGGACGTATCCGGCAAAGCCCGCGTGGCGCCGGAATTCTCCGGATCCGCGGAGGTCCGCGAAATCTATCCCGGCGCTTCCGCTGCCGGCCCCATCCAGCCCCTCAGCCGGAAAAGACGCCATGGTTCCGAGACGGGGATGGCGACCGCAGAGTACGCGATAGCTACGCTGGCCGCCGTCGGCTTCGCCGGAATCCTCGTATTCATCCTGCGCAGTGACGAGGTCCGCGGATTCCTGCTGAACCTCATCCGCGCGGCGCTGGCATTGCCGTGAGGTGCGGGTGGAGGGAAGCAGAGGGTGGAGGCCGCGGGCCACGCAAAGGGCACTTCCTCCGATGCGCCGCGGCTGAGACCATTTCCGGCCGGAGCCTTGGGGCTACCCGACGGGCCTCCCCCGGATCGGCAGCCCCACCGGTGCCCACCCGTGCCTGGGCCCGGATGTGCCATCGAAACGAATCATGCCGAGGCGCGGTAACGGCCGAGTTCGCCGTGGCGTTACCTGCTGTGCTGTTGCTGCTTGCACTGTTGCTCGCGGGCTCGGCAGCGGGCGTGACGCAGCTCCGCCTGGAGGAGGCGGCCCGGGCAGGTGCGAGGGCCTTGGCCAGGGGCGACGACGCTGCCGCCGTTGACGGGATTGTCCGGCGGCTCGCCGGCGGGTCGGCCACGTCGGCTGTGGAATCCGATGGGGAATGGCTCGCCGTCAGGGTCTCCGGCAGGGTGGCCGGGGCTGTGGGTTCGCTGATTCCCTGGACCTTGTCCGCCCGGGCATGGGCGCGCGGAGAGTCGTCTGACTCGCCCGCGCTCGTCCTCATAGACGGGTTTTACTCGCGAACTCTGGGGTGGCCCGCATGAACCTTCGGCCGCGGCGCGGCTCAGAGCTCGGATCGGGCACAGTGCTGGCTATGGCGCTTGGCCTGGTTGTCCTCATGGCGACGGCAGCGACCGTACTCCTGTCGCAATCTGCCGTGATGGCATCCCGGGCAGCGGCAGCCGCTGATCTGGCAGCGCTGGCGGCTGCGGACGCGGCCCGGGGAATCACCGTAGGCGAGCCGTGCGTCGTTGCGGAGGAGGTTGCGCGCCGGAACGCCGCGCGGATCCTGAGCTGCGTGGAAGGTCCAGACGGCACGGTACTGGTCCGTACCGAACTCAGCGCGGGGACCATCCTCGGGACGGCCACGGGGCAGGCGAGGGCAGGCCCCCCGCCGGACCAAGCCACGGGGCCGTACCCGTAGGCGCGCCACGTCTGTCCGGCCCCACATTCCTGGCATTGATTTCCTGGTCCTGAGTGCCTTAGTTGGGTGCCGGCTCAGGCCTGGAGCGTGGGGCGGGCGTGAGCGGGGTGGTCCAGGTCGTTCGGCCCGGCCTCACCCGGGCCGGCACCCATCAGTTCGGTGGCATCCCTGAGCAGCACGTCGATCAGAGTGACGGCGGCGCCCTTGTCCAGCGGGTTGTTCTTGTTGCCGCACTTGGGTGACTGCACACAGGATGGGCAGCCGGACTCGCATTCGCAGGCCTTGATCGCGTCGCGGGTGGCGGACAGCCAGACCCGGGCCTTGTCATAGCCTCGTTCGGCGAAGCCGGCGCCGCCGGGATGGCCGTCGTACACGAAGATGGTCGGCACTCCGGTGTCGGCGTGGATGGCCGTGGATACTCCGCCGATGTCCCAGCGGTCGCTGGAGGCCACGAGCGGCAGCAGACCGATGGCCGCGTGCTCGGCCGCGTGCAGGGCGCCGGGGAACTGCGCCTCGATCAGCCCGGCGCCCGTCAGCGTACGGTTGTCCATCACGAACCAGACGGCCTTGGTGAACAGCTCCCTGGCTCCCAGTTGCAGCGGTTCTTCTCCCAGAATCTCATTTGAGATCAGTGCCTTGCGCTGGAAGGAGACCACCTGTGTCGTCACCTTCACGTCCCCGAAATGCACGGCGACGTCGCCCCACCGGGTGGTGCGCTGGGTGTCCAGCACCTCGATCTGGGTCACGTCCCGGGCGGTCGTGTAGTAATCCGGATTGGCCCGGCGCACCACGACGCAGTGGTCATCCTCGTTCAGATCCTCCACGACGTAGCTGTCCCCTTGATGGACATAGATGGCGCCGGTGTGGGCCTGATAGTGCGTCTGGGGCGAATCCATGGTGCCGAGCAGGGAGCCGGTGTCGGCATCGACGATGCTCACCGGGCCGCCGCCGTCGGCCCTCAGGTTCACCATGGCTGCGGCGCTTTGCGGGTGCGTCCAGAACCACCCGGCTGGACGCTTTCGGAGGTAGCCCTGCGCCACCAGTTGGCCCAGCAGCTTCTCGGCAGTGCCGCCGAACAGCCCAAGTTCCGCGTACCCCAGCGGCAGTTCCGCGGCGGCGGCGCAGAGGTGCGGGCCCAGCACATAGGGATTGGAGGGATCGAAGACCGTGGCCTCCACTGAGACATCGAAGATGGCCTCCGGGTGGTTCACCAGGTAGGTGTCCAACGGGTCATCGCTCGCCACGAAGGCGGCGATGGCATCCTGGCCGGCGCGGCCCGCGCGGCCGATCTGCTGGAACAACGATGCGCGGGTGCCCGGCCAGCCGGCGACCAGCACGGCGTCCAGCCCGGAGATATCGATGCCGAGTTCCAGGGCGGAGGTGCTGGACACGCCCAGCAGTTCGCCGGAGCGCAACGATTTCTCCAAAGCCCGCCGCTCCTCCGGCAGGTAGCCGGAGCGGTAGGCCGCCACGCGCTGGGGCAGGCTCGGGTCCACTTCGTCCAGGAGGCGCTTGGCGATGGAAGAAATCGTCTCGGCCCCGCGGCGGGATTTGATGAAGGCTATGGTCCGGACCCGAGAGGACACCAGATTGGCCAGCAGGTCCGCTGTTTCGGCCACGGCGGTCCGGCGCTCTCTGGCGCCGTTCTCACCCCGCAGCTCCGTCAGCGCCGGCTCCCAGAAGGCGACCGTCGTGGAGCCGTGCGGCGAGGAATCCTCGGACACCGCACGGACCGGGGCCCCGATGAGCCGGCCGAAAGAGGCCCCCGGCTCGGATGCCGTGGCGGACGCCGCGATGAACACGGGCCCGGGATGGGAGGTGCCGGGGCTGTAGTAGGCGCAGATCCGGCGCAGCCGGCGCATCAGGTTCGCCACATGGGATCCGAAAACGCCACGATAACTGTGGGCTTCGTCCACGATCACATAGCGGAGCCGCCGGAAGAACCGGGCCCACCAGGCGTGGTTGGGGAGGATCCCAAAGTGCAGCATGTCAGGGTTGGCCAGGATGAAGTTCGCGTGATCCCGGATCCAGCGGCGGGATGCGGGGTCGGTATCGCCATCGTAGGTTTCGGCCCGGACGGTGGGCAGCTTGAGCGCCCGGATGGCGGCCAGCTGGTCGGCCGCCAGAGCCTTGGTGGGGGACAAGTAGAGGGTCACGGCACCGTCGTCGTGGATCTTGCCCGGCTCGGCCAGGACCCGGAGTTCGGAACGGTGGATCGCATCCAGCGCGGGCAGCTGGTAGGCCAGTGACTTGCCGGAGGCAGTCCCGGTGGCGATCACCACGTTCTCCCCGGCGTGGGCCAGCTCGGCGGCCCGGATCTGGTGTCGGTACGGCTCGTGGATGCCGAGCGAGCCGTAAGCGTTCACCAGATCGGGGTGGGCCCACTCGGGCCACGGCGCGTGCAGGGCCTCCCGGGCCGGGATGGTGCGCACATGTCGCAGCTGTTCCGGGTCCGGGCCGCGGCCCAGCAACGGAATCAGGGATTCATGTGGGTTCACTTGTACATTGTTTCACCCGGCCCCAAACCGCCCGGGCAAACAGGGACAGGGCAAACACCGTCCGGGCACGGCCCATGCAAGCGCTGCCCGTGCAACAGAGTCCCGGAGCGGGGCAGACGTCAGCCCACCGACAGATCGGTGCCTTCGTCCGAGGCGGTCAGCATCAGCACATGGCACACCGTGCTCCAACCCAGATGCGAGTACAGCTTCTGACCGTCCAGCGAGGCCAGCAGCAGCCCGGTTTCGACGTCGTGCTCGAAGGCCAGGGCCGCGAGTGCCTTCATGATGAAGCTGCCCAGTCCGCGGCGCTGGTAGTCGGGCTCCGTCACGATCTTGTCAAAGATGGCCGTGTGGTCCGCCACAAAAACCTGGCCGCTGGCGGCCAGCTCCTCGCCGGCCTGGACGACGGCGTGGTGGACGCCGTTGACTTTGGAGGTCACCAGGTTCAGGCTCTCATCGGAAAGCCAGGGGTCTTCGGAATCCTGGGTCTCCATGTCCACGATCATCATGGTCTGGGACGCCGAGGTGACGTTCAGCCCGTGTTTCTGCGCCAGGAACGTGTATCGCGCCACGTCGTTGGTGAGGACCGTGAGGATCCTGGCCGGCACCTCGGCCGTCTTCGCCGCCAGCTCCGCAAACTCGGCATCGGAGGGGTCATGGGCGAAATATTCCCAGTCATGGGTTGTGTCTGCGCGCAGCGCCGCAGGGAATCGGCCCTCCTTGCGCGTCTCATAGCCCCGGCAACCGGCCCAGCCGGCAACCCAGACTTCCAGCAGGTGGGCGGTGTCCTCAACCATGGCCTCAAGACTCATGTGATGAGCGTATTCCAGCCCCGCCACAAGCAACAGGGGGCGGGTCCGGGATCCTTGCTTGCTTACGGAATTGTGACTGTTGCGGCCGGCCGGCCCCGAGGCCCGGGAAGCCAGCCAGGACCGGTCGGTGCTGGGCGACGCACCCGGAAGAAGCCCGTCGCCGCTGCACCAAGTACCCTTAAATACGTGGCTTTGAATCGGATTGTGCTCTTCTACGGCTTTACTCCTCTCCCGGACCCGGACGCCGTCCGGCTCTGGCAGCGCGCCCTGTGCGAGAAACTCGGGCTGACCGGCCGCATCCTCATCTCCAAGGACGGCATCAACGCGACCGTCGGCGGCGAGATCAAGGCCGTCAAGCAGTACGTCAAGACCACACGTGAATACAAGGGCTTCCACGGCATCGACGTGAAGTGGTCCGACGGCGGTGCGGAGGACTTCCCCCGGCTGAGTGTCAAGGTCCGCGACGAGATCGTGTCCTTCGGCGCCCCGGGCGAGCTCAGGGTGGACGGCAACGGTGTCGTGGGCGGCGGCACGCATCTCAAGCCCGAGGAACTTCACCGCCTCGTGGAGGCCAAAAGGGAAGCCGGCGACGAGGTCGTGTTCTTCGACGGACGCAACGGCTTCGAGGCCCAGATCGGGAAGTTCAAGGACGCGATCGTCCCCGACGTCGCCACCACCCACGACTTCATCAAGGAGCTCGACTCCGGCAAGTACGACTCGCTCAAAGACAAGCCGGTTGTCACGTACTGCACCGGCGGCATCCGCTGCGAAGTGCTCTCCAGCCTGATGGTGAACCGCGGCTTCAAGGAGGTCTACCAGCTCGACGGCGGCATTGTCCGCTACGGCGAGGCCTTCAAGGACCAGGGGCTGTGGGAGGGGTCGCTCTACGTCTTCGACAAGCGCATGCACCTCGAATTCAGCGAGGACGCAAGGACCATCGGCGAATGCGTCCGCTGCACGGCCCCCACCAGCAAGTTCGAGAACTGCTCCAACCCCAGCTGCCGGACCCTGACGCTCTACTGCGCGGAGTGCGCCGCCAGCCCGGAGACGCTGCGCTGCCCGGAAGGCTGCGCGGCCTGATTCCCGTCGCTGGCTAAACCGCCACGGCCTGAACCGCGGCGCCAGCCTGGCCGGACCGGTGTCAGATCCGGGTCACCCGGTAGGCGAAGTTTGCCGGCGCATCCGCGTTGACCGTGACGGTGAGGACCGCATCGGCGGACAGATAGATCACGTTCACCCGCGAAGTCCCGCACCGCAGGCTCAGGTCCACCAGATCGTTCTCGATGTCGCTGACGATGAAGGACACGCTCGTGCTGCTCCGGCACGCCAGTGTCAGGGAATAGCTGCCCTGGGGCAGCGGGGTGGTGGTCTCGCTCCGGGGGACGCCGGGATCCAGTGAGCCGTAGCCCGTGTGGAACACCTGCCCCTGGGCCTCGGGCAGGACCTGCCTGGCCCATGCGTCCAGCTCCGCTCCGGTAACGGGCCGGCGCAGCCCGGGATCCTGCGGCAGGGCCGCATCCGTGGCAGGCGGCACCGACGCAGTCGGCGTGTCATCGTTCCAGTGGCCGTCCGGGTACTGATACTCGCAGCCGCTCAGGACCGAGGCCAGAAACAGTGCAACGGAAAGCACGACGGCGGACGCCGCGGTGCGTTGCCGCGGCACCTTCGTTACCGGCCCAGGGGGCATACCCCGACTTTAAGCCCGCCCCGTGCGAAAGGCCAGAGGCCCGGATCCGGGCGACGGCCCGGGCGCCAAGCAGGAATGGGGACAGCACTATTGGGAGGCCAGATGGTAGGCGTAGATCAGCGGCGGGTCCACGCTCTCGGCGCTGATCCGGACCGTGCCCGTCGTGGGAACGGTGACCCTGGCCGTTTCGCGGCTGCTGTTGCAGGCCGCCCCAGCCTCGGTCAGCCGCCGGCCGTCAAGGGAGACGGTGAAGAACATCTTGCCGCCGCCGTCACAGCTTACGGTCAGGGTGTAACTGCCGGCCGGCACGCCGGACGCGTCCTTGACGATCGGATCCCGGTTGAGGATCCTGCCAGCATCCTCCAGCACAACGCCGCTCGCGGAGGGCAGCGCGGTGGCCTTCCAGGCCGGGACGTCGGCGGATTCAATGGACCCTGCCGGAGAACACGCCGTTGCGGCCAGGATGACGGCGGCACCGGCCGTCGCGCCGGCGAGAAGCCGCCGCAGAGCACGTGGGCCCAGCGGACCGGAGGAAAGAAGAAGCATTCCTCCAACTTACCGCGTCAGGAGAGACCGCCGGCCCCGCCGGGGCACGTACGGACGGGACCGCCGGCCCGGGGGACCCGGTATCCGGCATCCCTTGACCTTGACGCGGCGTCAACCTTTAAAGTCGGAGTACGGGGCAGGCAATGGCAGACCCCGGCAAGCAAGACGTGAGGGAGGAACCGTGGACTGGTCCGTGCAGCAGATCGCGAAGATCGCCGGCACCACGAGCCGGACCCTGCGCCACTATGACGACATTGGGCTGCTCAAGCCTAGCCGCACCGGTGACAACGGCTACCGCCACTACGACCAGGCAGCCTTGGTGCGTTTGCAGCGGATCCTGCTCCTTCGTGAACTCGGGCTGGGCTTGCCGGCCATCGCCCGGGCCCTCGGCGACGAACCGGATGCGGCAAAGGCGCTGGGCCGCCACCTCGAGTGGCTGAGGCAGGAACAGGACCGGCTGGCCCGGCAGATCGACTCGGTCCGGCGGACCCTTGAGGCAGTGAAAGAAGGCGGAGGAATCATGGCGGAGAAGATGTTTGATGGCTTTGACCACACCCGCTACCGGGCGGAGGTGGAGGGCCGCTGGGGCAAGGACGCGTATGCCAGGAGTGACGCCTGGTGGCGTGGAATGGGCCCCGGGGAGAAAGACGCCTGGAAGCAGCGCAGCCGGCAGCTGGGGAGCGACTGGACCGCGGCGGCCGAATCCGGCGCCGCGGCGGACAGCGACGAGGCACAGGAGCTGGCCAGGCGGCAGGTCGAATGGCTCACCGGCATTCCGGGGACTCCGGCCGCGGCCCACGCCACAGGCAGCAACAGCGATATCAAAGGGTACGTGACCGGCCTCGGCGAGATGTACGTGGCCGATCCCCGCTTCAGCGCGAACTACGGCGGCGAGGCCGGGGCTGCCTTCGTCCGCGATGCCCTTCGGATCTACGCGGAGAAGCACCTCCAGCCGGACCCTGAGCATGCGGAGACTAAACTTACCCGGTGACTCCCTCAACGCACTTCACGGCCGGCAACACCCCCGACGCTCCCCGCAGCGACCTTCCCGGGCTGCTCGGGGCACTGGCCACGGACCTGCACGCCATCGGCTACACGGTGGACGGAGTAGCGGAGCTGCTCGGTGACGCCGCCCACTCCGCCCTCAGCCGGGACCAGCTCATCCCCGCGCTGATAGTCACCGGGCATGCCCGAAAGGGTGAGGCGGCGACGGCGGCGCTCGCCGCCGTCGTACGCCTGTGGCTGCTGGCCGAACCGCAGCGGGACGAGACTCTCGACGCCGCCCTGCCAGGCATCCGCACCGAAGGCCTGCTGGACCTGGGCCTCGTGGAGCCGGCCGGGGAGGGCCTGGTCCAGGCGAAGGCGGACCTACGGCCGTACGGCTGGGAAGAGGCCGCAGGGGAAGCCGGAGCCGGCAGCGGCGGCGCGGATCTGTGGGTGGCCAGCGATCTCGCCGCCCACCAGCGCCCCGGCGTCCTCCGCCACGACCACGTGCTGGGCATCGGGCAGGCGTCCACCACCCTGGTGCAGGTCACCGCCCGCCGGCACGTGGCCCGGGCCCTCGATCTAGGCACCGGCTGCGGCATCCAGACCTTCCACCTGCTGCACCATGCCGACCACGTGACGGCAACGGACATCTCCGAACGCGCACTGGCCTTCACCCGGTTCAACCTGGCCCTCAACGCCGCCGCCCTGGACCTGGACCCGGCCGACCTGGACAGCCGGGTGAGCCTGCGGCTGGGGTCCCTGCTGGAACCGGTCGCGGGCGAGGAGTTCGAACTCGTCGTTTCCAACCCGCCGTTCGTGATCACGCCCCGCAGCGCCGGCGAGGCAGCCACGGACCAGTTCACCTACCGCGACGGCGGCCTCCCGGGGGACGACATTGTCGCCTCGCTGGTCCGGGCGCTGCCCTCGGTCCTGGCCCCGGGCGGAACAGCACAGCTCCTGGGCAACTGGGAGATCCCGGCGGGGGCGGGCTGGGCCGAACGGCCGCAAAGCTGGGTGGGTCCCGACATCGATGTGTGGTTCATCCAGCGCGAGCAGGTAGGGCCGGAACAATACGCCGAGACCTGGCTGCAGGACGCCTCCGAGGCCCGCGACCGCCGTCTCTACCAGGACTCCTACGCCGCCTACCTGGACGACTTCGCCTCCCGGGGTGTCGAGGCCATCGGCTTCGGCATGATCTGGCTGCGGCGCCCAATATCAGGAAAGGGCCCGGTGATCTCCCGCTTCGAGGAGATCACGTATCCGATCGAGCAGCCCGTGGGACCGCATCTGGGGGCCGCCGTCGAACGCGCCGACTGGCTGGCCGGCCACGATCTCGAGGCCACGCACCTGCTCGTCGCCGACGATGTTACCGAGGAGCGGCACCAGCGGCCCGGAGCCGAGCACCCCGGCGTCATACTGCTGCGCCAGGGCGCCGGGCTGCGCCGCACCAACCTGCTGAGCACCGAACTGGCCGGCTTTGTCTCGGCGTGCGACGGCGAGCTGTCCGCCGGGCAGATCATCGGTGCCCTCGAGTCGCTGCTCGGCGGCGGCGAGGACTTCGACGGGGAGGCTTTCCGGGGCACGCTCCTGCGTGCGGTGGGGAACCTGGTCCGCGACGGCTTCCTGCTGCCCGCCTGACTGCTGCCCGCCTGACTTCCGCCCCCTGACTTCCGCCCCCGGGCCGGCAGCACGCGCTGCCGAGAGCCAGCCGGATCCCAGGTATCAAGCATTTCTTTCAGAGTATGGCGCGGCTCGGTAGACTGTTGGGGTGAATGCAGAATCCCCACTGGCGGAGCCCCCGGTTCCCCCGGCCGCCAAACGCAGGCAGCGCCCGGAAGAAAAAGTGGAAATCACCGACCCGAAGGCGATCCGGGCGCTGGCCCACGCCGCCCGGCTGGAGGTCATCTCCGAGCTGTATTCCACCCAGGCCAGCCGGACCGCCACCGAACTCGCCGCCCAGACCGGGCTGACTCCCAGTGCCATGAGCTACCACCTGAGGGCCCTGCAGAAATGGGGCATCGTGGTGCCCGCGGCCACCGCGGGGGACGCCCGCGAACGGCGCTGGAAAGCCGCCGGCACGGACTTCAGCATTAACTCCGGCGGGGGAGTGGCCAGCCCGGAATTCGCGGTCCTCGATCTTGAACTCGACGCCTTCCGCCGCCGCGTCAAGGCCTACGCCAGGTCCCGCGATGAACAGCGCGGGCGGCGCCAGCGCGGTGAACCGGCGGACCCGTCCTCCGTGGTGCTGGCCAGCAATCTGCTGTACCTGACAGCGGAGCAGCGGGCCGAGCTGACGGAGAAACTGTTCGCGCTGTTGCGCGGGTATGAGCTCGAGGACCCCGGCCACATTCCCGAGGGTGCGCAGCGCATGGCGACCATGTGGTCGATGATTCCGGATGACCGCGGCAACACCTCCGCCGGCCCCTCTTCCGGCCCTTCGGGGAGCGACGGCGGCAGCACCTGAAACGTCCCCCGGGACCTCAGGATGCCCCGTTTCATTACCTCCGGGCGTCACGGCGGCGGGGGCGGGTTTTCCACCCGAATACGCGGGAGCCCGCAAAATATGGTGAACTAGGCGGGTATGGGCGCATCTGCCCGAGCAACCTTTTTCTGTAGGAGCACCGTGCCAAGCAAGGCCAAAACCGGCAAGAAACTCGTGATCGTAGAGTCTCCCGCCAAGAGCAAGACCATCGCCAAGTACCTCGGCGAGGGCTTCATCGTCGAGGCCTCCATCGGTCACATCCGCGACCTGCCGCAGCCCTCGGAGCTCCCCGCGGAACTGAAGAAGTCCTCGGTCGGCAAGTTCGCCGTCGACATCGACAACGACTTCAAGCCCTATTACGTGGTGTCCGCGGACAAGAAGAAGAAGGTCGCCGAGCTCAAGGCCCAGCTCAAGGATGCTGACGCTCTTTACCTCGCAACCGATGGGGACCGCGAGGGCGAGGCCATCGCGTGGCACCTGCTGGAGGTCCTCAAGCCCAAGGTCCCGGTCTACCGGATGACCTTCGGCGAAATCACCAAGGAAGCCATCCACCGCGCCATGGACAACCTGCGCGATGTGGACCAGGACCTCGTCGACGCGCAGGAAACCCGCCGCGTGCTGGACCGGCTCTATGGCTACGAGATTTCCCCGGTGCTCTGGCGCAAGGTGGCACGCGGCCTGTCCGCCGGCCGCGTCCAGTCCGTCGTGACCCGCATGGTGGTCGACCGCGAGCGTGAGCGCATGGCGTTCAAGGCCGCCTCCTACTGGGACCTCACGGGCCAGTTCGGCGCCGGCACTGCTTCCTTCAAAGCCAAGCTCGCGGCCGTCGACGGCGCCAAGGTGGCCAGCGGCCGCGACTTCAATGACAACGGCGAGCTCACCTCACGCAATGTTGTGCACGTCAACGAGGAACTCGCCACTGCACTGGCGGCAGGGCTGCAGGACGCCGATTTCCGCGTCCGCTCGGTTGACACCAAGCCGTACACCCGCCGCCCGGCAGCACCGTTCACGACCTCCACGCTGCAGCAGGAGGCAGGCCGCAAGCTGCGCTTCACCTCCAAGAGCACGATGCAGGTGGCCCAGCGGCTCTACGAAAACGGCTACATCACCTATATGCGTACGGACTCCTCCGCGCTGAGCAACGAAGCCGTGACGGCCGCGCGCCGCCAGGCCTCCGAGCTGTACGGCCCCGAGTACGTCCCGGCGTCGCCGCGGGTTTACACCGGCAAGGCGGCCAACGCGCAGGAAGCCCACGAGGCCATCCGCCCCGCCGGTGACTCCTTCCGCACCCCGGCCCAGGTGGCCAAGCAGCTCTCCGGCGACGAATTCCGGCTCTACGAGCTGATCTGGAAGCGGACCGTCGCCTCGCAGATGGCCGATGCCAAGGGATCCACCGCCACCATCCGCCTCGGCGCCGTGGCCGCAGGCGGGGCGGCCGATGGCCGGGACGCCGAATTCTCGGCCTCCGGCACCGTCATCACCTTCCCCGGCTTCCTCGCCGCCTACGAAGAAGGCAAGGACGAGAGCCGGGGCGACGACGAGTCCGAGGAAGCACGCCGGCTCCCGAACGTCGCCAAGGACGACGCGCTGACCGCCTCGGAGATCGTCGCCGTCGGGCACGAGACCTCCCCGCCGCCGCGCTTCACCGAAGCCTCGCTGACCGCGGAACTCGAAAAGAAGGGCATCGGCCGCCCGTCGACCTACGCCTCCACCATCTCCACGATCCAGGACCGCGGCTACGTCCGGAAGCAGGGCTCCGCGCTGGTCCCCAGCTGGATCGCGTTCTCCGTGGTCCGGCTGCTCGAGCAGCACTTCAAGGACTACGTGGACTATGAGTTCACGGCCGACATGGAAGCGGACCTGGACAAGATCGCCAACGGCCAGGCTGCCGGACCCGCCTGGCTCAAGCACTTCTACTTCGGCGGGGATTCCGAGCCCGGCCTGCTGAGCATCGTCAACAACCTTGGCGAGATCGACGCCCGAGAAATCAACTCGATTCCCATCACCGAGGGCATCACGCTGCGCGTCGGCAAATTCGGGCCGTACCTGGAAAGCTCCGTCCCGACGGTGGATCCCAAGACCGGCGAGCTCGTTGAATCCGCCCGCGCCAACGTTCCCGAGGACCTGGCCCCGGACGAGCTCACCGCGGCCAAGGCGGTCGAGCTGATGGAAACCGCGGCCCCCGAGGAGCGTGTGCTCGGCGCCGATCCGCACACCGGGCACACGGTCGTCGCCAAGAACGGCCGCTATGGCGCCTATGTCACCGAGGTCATCCCCGAGATGACCGAGGAACAGCTCGCCAACCAGCCGGTCGAGTACTACAAGAACGGCAAGCCCAAGCCGCCGAAAAAACCAGTCAAAGCCAAGCCGCGGACCGGGTCCCTGTTCGCCTCGATGAGCGTGGAGACCATCACCCTGGACGAAGCGCTGCAGCTGATGAGCCTGCCCCGGGTCCTCGGCCAGGACGCTGAAGGCAACCCCATCACGGTACAGAACGGCCGGTTCGGCCCGTACCTGAAGAAGGGCACGGATTCCCGGTCCATCGGCTCGGAAGAGGAAATCTTCACCATCACGCTGGAGGCGGCGCTGGAGATCTACTCCCAGCCCAAGCAGCGCGGGGCCCGGGCAGCGGTGCCGCCGCTGGCCGAGTTCGGTCCGGACCCGGTCTCGGAGAAGAACATCGTGGTGAAGGAAGGCCGCTTCGGCCCGTACATCACCGACGGCATCACCAACATCACCGTGCCCCGCAGCACCGCCCTGGAGGAGCTGACCCGCGAACAGGCCGTCGAACTCCTCGCCGAGAAGCGCGCGAGGGGCCCGGTCAAGCGCACCACGACGGCCCGCAAGGCCCCGGTCCGCAAAGCCGCCGCCAAGAAGTAGTCCAGCCACACCGAAGTCGCCGGGAGAGTGCGGGTTCGCCGGGAGTTTCCGGCGACTTCGCACGCTTCCGGCGACTTCGCGTTTGCGGACCCGGGCAGGGTCGTGATCGAGTAGGACCATGACTGAACAGCCCGCTCCCAAGGACCTCCAGCCGCTGAACGACCTCGAAGAGAAGCTCGCCCGGGGTGAGCAGCCGGATGCCAACCCGGTGGATGTCATCCTCGCCTTCCTCAACAACGAGGTCTACGTGCTCAGCTCCGATGTGCTCGAAGGCCCCGACGCCCAGGTCGAACCGCTGGTGCTCGCGAACTCCTCCGGACAGCCGGTCCTGGCGGTGTTCTCGCACCCGAGCCGCGTCGCCGGGCAGTACCTGGCGACCGCCCCCAACGTGCTGGGCACCCAGGGTGCCGCGATCATCGGCAGCCTCGGGGATGAACTGGGGATGGTCATCAACCCGGGTGCCGCCTTCGGCTTCGAAATTGATCCGGAAGGCGTAGCCAACATCCGCCGGGACTTCCACCCGACCGAAGACTCCGCCGGGCTGCCGGGCGGGCCGTCCGCGGACGACGGCGGCCAGGCCTGAGTCACGCCCCGGCCCGGCCGCCGCGTAACTGGGCCGGGCTGCCGTCGCAGTTAGGCCAGCCGCTTCCCTGAGGGGAATAATGACAGCATGCGTCTAGGCGTCCTCGACATCGGTTCCAACACCGTCCACCTCCTGCTGGTCGACGCCCATCCCGGCGCGCGCCCGGTGCCGTTCGCCTCGCACAAACGCCCGCTGTCCCTTGTGCAGTTCCTCGACGCGGACGGCAACATCAACGACGCCGGCCAGCATGAGCTGATCGAATTCGTCCTCGAGGCGTGGGAATTCGCGGCCAAGCACAAGGCCGATGACCTCCTGGCCTTCTGTACCTCGGCCATCCGTGAGGCCACCAACGGCCCGGCGGTGCTCGCCCGGGTGAAGCATGAAACCACCGTCACGCTCCGGGAGCTCACCGGCAGCGAAGAGGCATCGATGACGTTCTTCGCCGTCCGCCGCTGGTACGGCTGGGGCGCCGGGCCCATTCTGGACCTCGACATCGGCGGCGGCTCCTTCGAGATGGCCTACGGACACGACGAACTCCCCGAACTCGCGATGTCCGTCCCGCTCGGAGCGAGCCGGCTGACCCGGGACTGGCTTCCCCAGGATCCGCCCTCGGCCCGAAGCGTGAAGGAGCTGCGCCGCTACATCCGGGCGACGCTCAAGCCCGCCGTACGCAGCTTCGAGAAGCTCGGCCGGGCCAACCTCGTCGCGGGCACATCCAAGACGTTCCGCTCGCTGGCCCGGATTGCCGGCGCAGCCCCCAGCGGCGCCGGCCCGTACGTCAAGCGGGAGCTCTTCGCCACTGACCTGGGGCTATGGGCCCAGCGCATCTCGGCCATGGAGGTCGAGGACCGGCTGCACCTTCCCGGCGTCTCGGAGGCCCGCGGACCCCAGCTGTTGGCAGGAGCCCTGGTGGCGGAGGCCGCGCTGGAGCTGTTCGGGTTCCCGAGCCTGGAAATCTGCCCCTGGGCCCTGCGTGAGGGGCTTATTCTCCGCCGGCTGGACCAACTGGTCTTCGACGGCCCGCTGGAGCCGGCGCCGCACGTGCTCCAGGCCCCTCCGCCGGAGCTGCAGTCACCCGGAAGCCCGGCGCCCGGTGTGCGGCCGCGGGTTGCCCCGTCCCGCGGCCACTCCGCCACCCCGGCGCCGTGGCCGGATCCCCAAGGAGGAAACCAGAATGGCGCAGTACCTGCTTAGCATCTACCAGCCGGCCGGTCCCGCCCCCGCTCCGGAAGTCCTGGAACCCATCATGCGTGACGTCGATGCCGTGAACCGCGAAATGAAGGCCGCAGGGGCGTGGGTGTTTACGGCCGGGCTCCACCCCACGGACTCCGCCACCGTCGTGCGGCCGCAGGGAACCGGGGTATTGGTCACGGACGGCCCGTTCGCGGAGGGCAAGGAGCACCTCGGTGGCTTCACCGTCATCAACGCGGAGGACCTCGACGCCGCGCTCGCCTGGGCCGGAAAGCTGGCCCGGGCCACCACCCTTCCCGTCGAGGTGCGCCCCCTCCAGGGCACGGAGGCTTCGAACGGGTAAGCGCCGGGCGGCCCCGCGGAGGGAATTGGGGGAATTCCTTCCGCAACCGCCCGGCGCCACGCCGGTCCGCAAGAACCGGCCCTCATCACTCGCACCCAGTTGAGGCACTTCCAAAACTAGACGCCGGGCTTGGGGATACGGGGAGTTTTTTCTGTGCATAGGCTGGCAATGGCTTGGGCAAGCTGTCTGTCGGCCCGCCCGCTCCCGCCGGGTGTGTCGTTAAACGGCAAAGGCACCGGCGGCCCGCTGCGGGAAAATGGGGGGAAACCCGCTGCAGACCACCGGTGCCGGGCAGCCATCCGCATGACTGCCGTATCACTCGCACCCTCAATGAGGTAACTCCAAGTTAGCCACGGAGCTTGTGAGGAAGCTGCGCTGAGGATGGGAACTGGCTGTGAATCGGGCCGGACTGCAATGATGGGGGCATGAGCAACCGAATCGCATTCCTGGGCTGTGGGTCAATGAACGAGGCAATTCTGGGCGGCCTGATCGCCGGGGGCACCGATCCGGCGGATATTGTCGCCACCGTCCGCCGCGCCGAACGGGCCGCCGAGCTTGCCCAGCGGCACCACGGCATCACCGCCATCGCCGGCGCCGAAGAGCCGGAAAACAATAAGGACGCAGCCACCGGCGCCAACGTCGTGATCCTGGGCGTCAAGCCCGTCGGAATCGCGGACCTTGCCCGCGAAATCAGCGGTTCGCTCTCGCCGGACACGATCGTCATCAGCGTTGCCGCGGCCGTGTCGCTGGCGCAGCTCGAGGCGGCACTTCCGGCCGGCCAGCCAGTGATCCGCACCATGCCCAACACCCCGGCCAGGCTCGGCCGCGGCGTCGTCTCAGTTTCGCCCGGGACCAGCTGCTCGGCCGCGCAGCTGCAGCGTGCCAAGGACATCCTGTCCGCCGTCGGCACTGTCGTTGAAGTCCCCGAAGCCCAGGTGGACGCGCTGTCCGCCATCAGCGGCTCGGGCCCGGCATACACGTTCTACCTGGCCGAGGCGATGGCGGCCGCCGGCGTCGAACTGGGCCTGGACCCGGAGCTGTCGATGCTGCTGGCCCGCGAAACCGTCGCCGGAGCCGGCCTCATGCTGACCGAGCCCGGCGCGGACCCGGCCGCGCTGCGCAAGGCGGTCACGAGCCCGAACGGCACCACCGAACGCGCGATTGCCACCTTCGATGAGCGCGGCCTGCCGGCGATCATCGCCGACGGCGCCCGCGCCGCCGCGGCCCGCGCCGCGGAGATCACGACGCAGCTCGCGTAGCGGAGCGGGGGAGACGCCCGGGACTGTGCCGGGGGCGCTACGGCCGGGCGGCGAACCGCTCCAGCAGGTCCACGTGGCCCGAAACGATGAGCATGTCCCGTGCGGAGACCTTGGTCTCGGGCCGGGCGTAGGTGAAATCCTCGCCCGGGGACTTCACGCCCACGATCGTGACCCCGTACTTGGAACGGACCTTGGACTCCTCCAGGGTGAAGCCCACGGTCTCGCGCGGCGGGTACATCTTGACGATCGCGAAGTCGTCGTCGAACTCGATGAAGTCCAGCATCCGCCCGGACACGAGGTGGGCGGCGCGGACGCCGGCGTCGGCCTCCGGGTAGATCACATGGTTGGCGCCGATCCGGGTCAGGATCTTGCCGTGCGAGGGCGTGATGGCCTTGACCCAGAGGTGTTCGATCCCGAGGTCCACGAGGTTCACCGTGATCAGGACGGAGGACTCGATCGAGGTGCCCACCCCGCAGACGGCGGAGCTGAACTCCTGGGCGCCGAGCTGGCGGAGGGCATCGATGTTGGTGGCGTCCGCCTCCACGACGTGCGTCAGGACGCTGGCCCATTTCTGCACCAGGCTCCGGTCGCGTTCGATGGCGAGCACTTCGCGGCCCTGCTTGACCAGCTGTTCGGCGGTGGACGCGCCAAAGCGGCCCAGCCCGATCACCAGCACGGGGGCGTTGTGGGCGGGCCGGTTGACGGCGCCTGAGGAACTAGCCAATGATCGGTCTCTCTTCCGGGTAGTGGTACAGCTGGCTGCGCTGGCGCAGGGCCAGGGCGGCGGCAAGGGTGACGGTCCCGACGCGCCCGGCGAACATCAGGACGGTGAGGACATAGACCCCCGACGGCGGCAGCTCGGCACTGAGGTTGGTGCTGAGGCCCACCGTGGCGAAGGCTGAAATGGTTTCAAAGAGGACCCGGTCCAGGGACGCCCCGCTGATCTGCAGGAGCAGGAAGGCCGAGACGGAGACGAGCGTGGCACCGGCAACGATTACCGAGATGGCCACCCGCATGGTCCCCTCGGGGATGGTGCGCCCGTAGATCTTCACATCGGAGTCGCCGCGGGCTTCGGCCACGATCGCGAGGAACATCACGGCGATGGTTGTCACCTTGATGCCGCCGGCCGTGGACGCCGAACCGCCGCCGGCAAACATGAGGGCGTCGGAGAGCAGCATGGTGGTGGAATCCATATGGTTCTGGTCCACCAGGTTGAAGCCGCCGGACCGGGTCATCACCGAGGCGAAAAGCGAGTGGACGATCTTGTCGCCGAGGCTCATGGTGCCGATGGTGCGTGTGTTCTCCCACTCCATCAGGCCCCAGAGCACCGCGCCGGCGGCGAGGAGGATGAGGGAAACCTGGATGGTCAGCTTGGTGTGCAGGTTCCATTTCTTCCACCGGAGGCCGTTCTGCTGCAGCACCATGACCACGGGGAAGCCCAGGCTGCCGAGGAAGACGCCGACCATCAGGGGGATGAGGATCCACAGGTCCGTCTCGTACGGGACGATGCCGTCCGAATGGGGCGTGAAACCGGCGTTGTTGAACGCCGAAATCGCGTAGAAAACACCGTGCCATACGGACTGGCCGAAGCTTTCCCCAAGCGTCAGGAACCGGGAGACCAGGGCTAGGGCAAGGACGCCCTCGATGACAACGGACGTGACGATGACAATCCGCAGCAGGGTACCCACCTCGCCCAGCCGCCCGGCATTGTTCATGGCCTCCTGGGCGATCAGCTTGCCGCGGACACCCAGTTTCTTGCTGACCATCAGGGCCAGCAGCGACGCCAGGGTCAGGGTGCCCAGGCCGCCGACGAAGATGCCGACCAGGATGACGAGCTGGCCGAAGAAGGACCAGTACACGGCGGTGGAGACGACGGTCAGGCCGGTGACGCAGACTGCGGACACAGCCGTGAACAGGGCCTGGTGCAGCGGCGTCGGCTGGCCGGTCGCGGAGGCCGCCGGGAGCGAGAGGAGGGTTGTGAAGATCAGGATCACGACACCGAACGTCGTCAGCGCGAGGCGGGCCGGCGAGGTGTTCGCGATGTTGTCAATGAAGTCTCGCAGGCGTGTGAAAATCCACAGGTCGCCCTGCTCCGGCATGCCGGGGTGCCAGCTGGAGGGGCTCTTGGACCTCGACTGGCTTTGCGTCATGTGTGGCTTATCCTCGGTTGAAACTGCTTCCTTCAGTAGTAAACCACTAAACCCCGTGCAATGACGGGGATCGGTGCACCACGCTCGGGTAGCCTGTGATGGATGACATTCCTGCCCGGACCCGCTCAGACCGCATTGCCAACGATGGTGGTGTGGGATCCGGCCATGACCGCGTACAACTTCGGCCACTCCCACCCGATGGCACCGGAGCGCATGGAGCTCACGGCCCGGCTGGCACGGAGCCTGGGACTGCTGGATCTGGACCACGTCACGGTGGCGGCCCCCGAAGTGGCCAGCGACGAGGAACTGGGTACTGTGCACAGCGTGGAATATGTCGCTGCAGTCCGCCGCGTCAGCGCGGACCCGGACACCCCCGACTTGAAGCGCGGGCTGGGGACCGAGGACGACCCGGCCTTCGCCGGCATGCACGAGGCCAGCGCCCGGCTGGCCGGCGGCTCCCTGCTGGCGGCCGCCGCAATCCTGGACGGCAGCGCGGTCCGCGCGGTGAACTTCGGCGGAGGCATGCACCACGCCGCGCGCGAGCGCGCGAGCGGCTTCTGCATCTACAACGACGCCGCCCTGGCCATCCAGAAGCTGCTCGACGGTGGCCTGCAGCGCGTGGCGTATGTCGACGTCGACGCCCACCACGGCGACGGCACACAAAGCATCTTCTGGGACGATCCGCGGGTGCTGACGATTTCGCTGCATGAGACCGGGCTGACCCTGTTCCCCGGTACCGGGTACGCCAACGAGATCGGCGGCCCGAACGCTCAGGGTACCGCCGTGAACGTGGCGCTCCCCGCCGGCACGGGGGATTCCGGCTGGCTCCGGGCGTTCCACGCCGTCGTGCCGCAGCTCATCGGCGCCTTCGAGCCGGAGGTCATTGTCAGCCAGCACGGCTGCGACTCGCACCGGCTGGATCCGCTCACGCACCTGAACATCAGCGTGGACGGCCAGCGCGAGGCCGCCACCGCGATCGGCAACCTCGCCGCGCGCTACTGTGACAACCGCTGGATCTCCACCGGCGGCGGCGGGTACAACGTCATCACCGTGGTGCCGCGCTCGTGGTCCCACCTGATCGGGATCGCGGCCGGACGGCCGGTCCCGCTCCGCACCCCGGTCCCGGAAGACTGGCGCACGTATGTCAAGGAACACTATTTTGCCAAGTACGGTGTCGAGGCGCCGCACTTCATGGGGGACGACGTGGACCTGTGGTGGCGTTCCTGGGAAGTGGGCTTCGATCCCAACGACGAAGTGGACCGTACGGTGATGGCAACGCGCAAGGAAGTCTTCCCGCTTTACGGCCTGGACCCCTGGTTCGACTGAGGAAATAGTGGATGCCATCCGGCGTATATGTCGATAGTGTGGAGGGCATGGTGACAGACGACGTATTTGCCGTCATTGCTGAGGCAACCCGGCGTGACATTCTGGTGTCCCTCCGCAAGGGGGACAAGGCAGTGGGGGAACTGGTCCAGGAGCTTGAGGCAAGCCAGCCCACCATTTCCAAACATCTCAAGGTGCTCCGGGAAGCGGACCTCGTGAGTATGCGCGCCCAGGGCCAGAAGCGCTACTACGCGCTGAATCCCAAGCCGCTGGCCGGGATCGCCAGCTGGCTGGAGACGTTCGACGTCGGCCCGGCGGCCCGGGCCGAGGCGTCGCCGGCGCGGCTGCCGGACACCCGGCCCCAGGCCACCCCGGACACCCTGGCCGCCGCTGCCACGGATCCTGTCCCGGCCGCTTCACAACGTCCGGCCGCAGGGCTCGCCGACCGCCCGGCTGGCGGCCCGCTGAGCCCCGCCGTCGTCATCCCGCTGGGACCGGCAGGCGAGGGCAAGCGGCCGCAGCAGATCGGCCGGACGGTCGGCCGGGCCGCCACCAAGGCTGCCGACCTGCTGGCCAACCTGCCGAAATTCGGCCGCAAGAAGTAGCCCGGCCCTGCCGGGTCCCGGCGCATCCCGCCGGCATCACCCAGGTGTGGCCTGCCGCACTCAAGTAGAGATCGCTTCCGGCCCGGTGCCAGTATGGAAAGGTTTGGTTGTTGCGCCCAAAGACAGGCGCCAAGGTTTAGGGAGTTGCAATGGACGCACGGCTTGAGGCCATCCGGGACACGGTCCTGGCGCGGAATCCCGGTGAAGGCGAATTCCACCAGGCGGTGACCGAAGTCTTTGACAGCCTGGGGCCGGTGCACGACCGCCACCCCGAATTCCTCGAAGCCGCCATCCTGGAACGGCTCTGCGAGCCGGAGCGGCAGATCATCTTCCGCGTGCCCTGGACGGACGACGCCGGGCGTGTCCGGATTAACCGCGGCTTCCGGGTCGAGTTCAACTCGGCCCTCGGCCCGTACAAGGGCGGCCTGCGGTTCCACCCCTCGGTGTACCTGGGCATCGTGAAGTTCCTGGGCTTCGAGCAGATCTTCAAGAATGCCCTGACCGGCATGCCGATCGGCGGCGGCAAGGGCGGTTCCGACTTCGACCCGCGGGGCCGCTCGGACGCCGAGGTGATGCGCTTCTGCCAGTCCTTCATGACCGAGCTGTACCGCCACATCGGCGAATACACCGACGTCCCGGCCGGCGACATCGGCGTCGGTGGGCGCGAAATCGGCTACCTCTTCGGCCAGTACAAGCGCATCACCAACCGCTACGAATCCGGCGTCCTCACCGGCAAGGGCATCTCATGGGGCGGTTCCCTCGTCCGGCCCGAAGCGACCGGCTACGGCACCGTGATCTTCACCCAGGAAATGCTCAAGACCCGCGGCGCATCCTTCGACGGCCAGCGCGTGGTGGTCTCCGGGTCCGGCAACGTCGCCATCAACGCGATCGCCAAGGCCCAGTCGCTCGGGGCCACCGTGGTGGCCTGCTCGGATTCCTCCGGCTACATCGTGGACGAGGCCGGGATCGACGTCGGCCTGCTGCGCCAGATCAAGGAAGTCGAGCGCGGACGGCTCAAGGACTACGAGGCCCGCCGCTCCGCCGTCTCCTACGTGGACGGCGGCTCCGTCTGGGACGTCAACGCCACCGTGGCCTTGCCCTGCGCCACGCAGAACGAACTCGACGGCGACGCTGCCGCCCGGCTGGTCCGCAACGGACTGCTCGCCATCGGTGAAGGCGCCAATATGCCCTCCACCCGCGACGCCGTCGCGGTGTTCCAGGACGCCCGGGTGCTGTTCGGCCCGGGCAAGGCGGCCAACGCCGGCGGTGTCGCGACGTCGGCGCTGGAGATGCAGCAGAACGCGAGCCGGGACTCCTGGTCCTTCGCGCACACCGAACAGCGGCTCACCGAGATCATGGTCGGAATCCACGACCGCTGCGCAGCCACCGCCGACGAGTATGGGGACCCTGGCAACTACGTCCTGGGCGCCAACATCGGGGGCTTCGTCAAGGTGGCCGACGCGATGCTCGCCCAGGGCCTCATCTAGGCGTTGGATGGCGTGGGCGCCCCGCTCCGGGCTACCGGGACAGGATACGCACATGGTCCGGGCTCAGCTCGGAGATCCGGCTGACTCCGAGCAGGGCCATGGTGCGCCGCATATCCGTGGCCAGGATCTCGAGTGCCCGGTCCACACCCGCCCGTCCGCCCGCCATCAGCCCGTAAAGGTAGGCGCGGCCGATCAGCGTGAAGTCCGCGCCA
Source organism: Arthrobacter sp. PAMC25564 (assembly GCF_004798705.1). Classification (NCBI taxonomy): domain Bacteria; kingdom Bacillati; phylum Actinomycetota; class Actinomycetes; order Micrococcales; family Micrococcaceae; genus Arthrobacter; species Arthrobacter sp. PAMC25564. Next base: position 1,268,454 of record NZ_CP039290.1, read on the forward strand.
CTGGCCAGGGCGGCGATGATGTCCGCGCCGCTCATGATCCCGGTGTCCAGGATGACGGCGGCGTCGCTGTTGTCCGCTTTCAGGGCGGCAGAGACCTCGGGGAGCAGATGGAACGGGATCGGAGCCCGGTCGAGCTGGCGTCCGCCGTGGTTGGACACCACGATGCCATCGGCACCGTGGTCGACGGCCCTGCGGGCGTCCGCGACGGTCTGGATGCCCTTGACCACCAGCTTGCCCTTCCAGGTTTGGCGCAGCCAGTCGAGGTCCTCGAACGTCAGGGTGGGGTCGAACATCGAGTTGATCAGCTCCGCAACGGTGCCCGAGTAGCGCGAGAGCGAGGCGAACGTCAGTGGCTCGTGCGTGAGGAAGTTGAACCACCACGCCGGGCGGTAGGACGCGTCCAGCACGGTCTTGAGCGTCAGGGCCGGCGGGATGGTCATGCCGTTGCGGACATCCCGCAGGCGGGCCCCGGCGACGGCGGTGTCCACCGTGACCATGAGCGTGTCATTCCCTGCCTTGGCCGCGCGTTCGATGAGTTCCAGCGAGCGGTCCCGGTCTGTCCAGAGGTACAGCTGGAACCAGTTCCGGCCGTCGGGCGCGGAGGCGGCCACGTCTTCGATGGAGGCCGTGCCCATGGTGGAGAGCGTGTACGGGATGCCGGCGGCCGCGGCCGCCTGGGACCCGGCGTACTCGCCCTCGGACTGCATCATCCGGGTGAAGCCTGTGGGAGCGATGCCCACCGGGAGGCTTGACGTTTTGCCCAGAATATCGGTGCTGAGGTCGATGCTGGAGACGTCCCGCAGGATGCCGGGACGGAACTCGATGTCCAGGAACGCCTGCCGGGCCCGGCGCAGCGTGATCTCGGCTTCTGCCGCGCCGTCGGTGTAGTCGAACGGAGCGCGGGGTGTGCGGCGCCTGGCCAGGTCCCGCAGCTCCCAGATGGTGCTGGCCCGCTTGAGCCTGGCGCCGCGGTTGAATTCGGGTTTCTTGAACTGCATCAGCGGGGCGAGGTCCGAATACTTCGGCACCCTGCGCCGGAGCGCGGCGGGACCCGCCGCCGGCGTGCCGGCGGCGGAGCGCCCGCCCCCGGTGTCCGCCGGCGCCCGGGCGGCCTCCGGGTTCACGGGCGGAAAAGTTTGCGTCATGGCTGCCTCCGGGTCTGCTCGTTTTCAGCGCGTGTGTTCCACAACACTGTAGCGGGGGGCGGTGCACTGCGGGTTCCGCCGGCCCCGGGACGGCAGCTAACGGCAGTGTTGGCATGAATCATTGCCGCGACCTGCCATCCCGCCGGGGCAGGAAATGTTACGCACCAGGTTTTGCCCGAAAGCCGCCCCGGGGCTATGGTCCCAATATGACTAACCGTTGGTATGCGTATTTTTCGTTGGCTCTGGAGGGGCCCGCGTCGAACTGACACGCATCCAACTTTCCTTCAGAGCCAACAGGGCAGAGACCATTCTCTGCCCTTCGCCATTTCCCGGCGGGTTCTGACCAGGGCCCGCTCCGCACCGGAACAGGACCCCACACATGAGCATCGAAGCAGCCCCCGAATCCCGGCAGTCCACCTCGAACCTGCGCGTCAGCGAGTTCACCGCGTTGCCCACCCCGCAGGACATGATCGCGGAACTGCCGCTGGACCCCCGGATGGCCGACGTCGTCGGGCGTGGTCGGGACGAGGTGCGCGCCATCATGGACGGCGTCGACGACCGCCTCCTGGTGATCGTGGGCCCCTGCTCCATCCACGATCCCAAGGCGGGGCTGGAATACGCCCGCCGGCTGGTCAGCCAGGCCGAGAAGCACCGCGAAGACCTGCTGATCGTGATGCGGACGTACTTCGAGAAGCCGCGCACCACGGTGGGCTGGAAGGGCCTCATCAACGACCCCCGGCTTGACGGCAGCCACGATATCGCGGCCGGGCTGCGCGCTGCCCGCCAGTTCCTGCGCCAGGTCACCGCGCTGGGGCTGCCCGCGGCCACCGAATTCCTCGAACCGATCAGCCCCCAGTACATGGCGGACCTGGTCTCCTGGGGTGCCATCGGGGCCCGCACCACCGAAAGCCAGATCCACCGCCAGTTGGCGTCCGGGCTGTCGATGCCGATTGGATTCAAGAACGGGACCGACGGCGACCTCCAGGTCGCGCTCGACGCGTGCAGCGCCGCCGCAGCGGCCCAGGCATTCCTCGGGATCGACGGCGAGGGCCGGGCCGCGCTGGTAGCCACCGCCGGCAACCCGGACACCCACATCATCCTTCGTGGCGGCCGCAAGGGCCCCAACTACTCGGCAGCCGACGTCCAGGCCACCTCAGCCAAGCTGGCCGTCAAAGGGCTGAACCCGCGGCTGATCGTGGACGCCAGCCACGCCAACAGCGGCAAGAGCCACCACCGGCAGGCCGAAGTGGCACTCGAAATCGGTGCCCAGCTTGAAGATGGCGGAGCCGCAGCCGGTGCCATCGCCGGCGTCATGCTGGAGAGCTTCCTGGTGGGCGGGGCCCAGAACCTGGACGTCTCCGAACACGCCGCCGGCACGGAGGAACTCGTGTACGGACAGAGTGTCACCGACGCGTGCATGGACTGGGACGTGACCGCGGCGGTGCTGGGCCAGCTTGCGGCCTCCGCCCGCACGCGCCGGACGCGCGGCTGAGCCGCGGGCCGGGGGTCCGGGCCGGGCCCACAGCTGTGCGCCCGGGCCGGGGATCCGCGGGGCCGGGCCTATTTCCGGATTCCTCCGGAAGGTGTGGAGTGATTCGGGACGAAACCATTCACATAGGCACCATGAGCCACTAGAGTTACTAACACGTGGTTGTCTGATGGCTCAGCATCGGCACACCGCCATGTCATTCAGATGTGGCTGCCGTTGGGTTGAGCAAAGGAACATAAGGAAATGTCTTCGGAGGCCAATTTCTCCAGCGCACGCTTTTTGACCGTGGCTGAAGTCGCGGAGGTCATGCGGGTGTCAAAGATGACCGTTTACCGTCTGGTGCACTCCGGCGAGATGCCGGCTGTGCGCTTCGGACGTTCCTACCGCGTGCCGGAAAACGCCGTAGAACAGTACCTCAAGGGTGCTGTCGTTGACGGCCATACCGAAACAGGCTGAGCCGTCCGCCGCCTCCCGGTCGGAGTCTTTTTGCGGACGGACTCAGCAGCCGCGGCCCAGGGGGAGGGCCAGCGGTCATGGGGTGCCCCCGTTAGGCGGTACCCTGTTAAGGAACGTTTTACGTCATTGTAAGAACCTGTCAGTTGTATAGTCTGCTGCTTAGCCCGCGGACGCTTTCCAACGGGCAGGCACTGCATCTAGCCGGTAAGGATCTTTCGTGGGTTCAGTTATTAAGAAGCGTCGCAAGCGTATGGCCAAGAAGAAGCACCGCAAGTTGCTTCGTAAGACGCGCCACCAGCGCCGCAACAAGAAGTAGTAATACTTCGCACTGCGTGAAATGCCCGTTGTCCTTCCAGACAGCGGGCATTTTCTTTGCGGCGGCTCCTCCGGAGTGCGCGGCGTCGGACGCCGGCACGCGGGAACGGTGGGCTGGCGACGCGCGAATGGCCGCTCGATGCGGGAATGCCCGAATCGTGCGGAACGACCCTGGGCGCGGGGAAAAAACCGTGTCGCCAGGAAGTGTCGCAGGGTGCGTGCGGGTGCCTAGGACGTGGGGCTGCGGAAGCGGGAAAAGCCCCGCCAGAGGCCGTAGATGACCCCTCCGGCCGTCGCTGCCTTCAGGCCCAGGGTGGCCGCGCGGCGTCCGGACCGGAAGTCGTAGACCGGCCAGTTGTTTTCGCGGGCGTGGCGGCGGAGCCTGGCGTCCGGGTTGATGGCCACGGGGTGGCCCACCATGCTCAGCAGCGGGATGTCGTTGTGTGAGTCGCTGTAGGCCCAGCATCGGCTGAGGTCCAGGCCCTCGGCCTCGGCGATCCCACGGACGGCTATGGCCTTGGCAGGCCCGTGCAGGATGTCGCCAACGAGCCGGCCCGTGTAGGACCCGTCGAGGATCTCGCCCACCGTGCCGAGGGCGCCGGTGAGGCCCAGCCGGGTTGAAATCACGGTGGCCACCTCGATCGGCGTCGCGGTCACGAGCCAGACCTTGCGGCCCACCCGGAGATGCTGCTCGGCCAAGGCCTTGGCCCCGGGCCAGATCCGGGATTCGATCATTTCGTCGTAGACTTCTTCGCCGAGCGCCTCGACGTCTTCCACCGTAATGCCGGCGGCGAGGGTGAGGGCGGAATCGCGGACGGCATGGACGTCATCCATATTTTCCCCGCGCAGCACGAACATGAACTGCTTCCAGGCGAACCCGGCGGCCTGGCGGATGGTGAAGGCTCCCCGCTGGTGCAATTTGCGGGCCACATGGAACAGGCTGGCGCCCTTCATGAGGGTGTTGTCGACGTCGAAGAACGCGGCCTCGCCGTGCTGCGATGCTGCAACAGGCGCATTGGCCACGGCGACGTGCTTCTCCTCAGGCATGCCTCGAGTCTAGTCAATGCGCGGCCTTGCCCCCGTTCCGTGGCCCGTCCGTGGCCGCCCGAGGCTCCCTGGGCCTGCCCCACGTCGACGGCGGACGCGCCGCCGGGCTACCGTGGAACCATGCCCGAGCCCGCACCCCTCCCCGATGTCGTTTTGATCACCAAGGCTGACTGCCACCTCTGCGCCGAGGCGCGCGCCGCCGTCGGACGTGTCACGGCGGCTCTCGGGATCGCCTGGACGGAGCGGTCGGTCGACGACGACGCCGTGTTACGCGAGCGCTTCGCCGAGGAGATCCCCGTGGTGCTGGTGGACGGAGTCCAGCGGGATTTCTGGAAAATTGACGAAACCCGGCTGGCGCGGACCCTGCGGCGGGCCCTGGACCAGCAACCCTGAAGGGTGCCCGCTTTTGTGGCGTGAACCGCCGGGGATCTAGAGTGGAAGGCACAACGCGACGCAATGGAGCAGATAGTGACTTCGCTGGATTCATCTCCCGAGGCTGTGCCCGGAGGATCCGGGACCGCCGCCAAACAGATTCCGCCTGCGGCCGTGGCCCGGCTGACCATCTACTTGCGTGCCCTGACCGCGTTGCGGGCCCAAGGCGTGGACCGGGTCTCCTCTGAATCACTCGCCGAGGCCTCGGGCGTCAGCTCGTCCACCCTCCGCAAGGATCTGTCCCATGTCGGCTCCTACGGAACGCGCGGCGTGGGCTACGAAGTGCAGTACCTTACCCGGAACATTGCCGCTGCCCTCGGCCTGACCCACGACTGGAAGGTCGCCATCGTCGGTGCCGGCAACCTGGGCAAGGCCCTGGCCCGGTATGGCGGGTTTGAATCCCGGGGCTTCGACATCGTCGCGATCTTCGACGCCGACCAGATGGTGGTGGGCAGCGAAGTGGGCTGGTTGCGGGTCAGCGACGCGGCAGACCTCGAACCCGTGCTGCAACGCACCGGCGCGAACATGGTGGTCCTGGCCCTGCCGGCCGCGGTGGCACAAAGCGTCTGCGACCGGGTTGTTGCCGCCGGCGTGCGGAGCATCCTCAGTTTCGCGCCGGTCGTGCTGCAGGTGCCGCCGGGGGTCAACCTCCGCAAGGTGGACATGGCGACCGAACTGCAGATCCTGGCCTACCACGCACAAAGGGCGCAGGACCCGGAGGGCGCCGACTAGGTTCAGTCGGCCCGTCCGGTCCCGCGCCCTGGGCGGGTGCGGCTGTGGACTACTTTCCGAAGGGCGCGCCCGGCCGCCCGTACGGGTTGGCGAACTGCTGCCGCTTCTGGAAGTACGGCGCTGCCTCCGGCAGGTACAGAAGGACGATTCCCGCAATGCCGGCGAGGGCCGCGAGGGTTCCGGCGCCCAGCGGAATGAGGCTGAAGACCGAAAGCGCGGCGAAGACCGTGCCGAGGATCCGTGCCCAGTTCTTGCCCTTGCGGACGTTGAAGGCGACGAGGGCGTAGAGGACGGCACCGATCACCGCGACCACCACAATGGTCCCGGCGATGACGCCCTTGATTGAGTTGAAGTCAACCCGGGTGCCGCTGGCGGCCATCTGGTCTTCGAACTGCCGCCGGAGCTCGGGCGTGTCCAGGAGGCCGAGCGTGAGCAGGACGGAGAGCAGCCACACCACACCCGAGCCGACAATCAGCCAGAAGCCAATGGTGACGAGCCTGGGCACTGCTGCGGGTCCCTGGCCTTGGGGCTGTTCGGACGGATACTGGGCGTACGGGGACTGTCCGTAAGGAGGATTCCCGAACTGGGGGGATACCTGGCCGTACTGCGGAACCTGCGGCGCGTTCTGGCCGTATTGCGGGGCCGACGGCGGCTGCTGGCCGTACTGCGGCACCTGGGGGGCGTTCTGGCCGTATTGCGGGGCCGACGGCGGCTGCTGGCCGTAGACCGGAGGCTGGGGCGCCGGCCGGCCCGGCTCGGAGCCTTCCGGGTTTGAAGGGGGGACTGGCGGATTGCTCATGGGCGGTCCTTTGCGTGTCGATTTCGGCTCGGATTCCGGGACCAGTGATCCTGCCCTGCCCCCAGCATGGTTAAGCTCCACCGTACCGTGGGCGGCTACTGGCCGCTGCCCCGGAACCCGGCAAACCAGGCCTGCGGGTTGGGCAGCCACATGAGCACGGTGGCCGCGAGGCTGACGACGAAGCTGGGAAAGTTGCCGCCGCCCCGGCCGTCAACGGCACCGGCATTGATGAGCGCCAGGAGCAAGGAGATGCCGGCAACAATCGTCAGGGCGTAGCGGGCCCATTCGCGGCCCTCCTTCATCTTCATTGCCAGGATGACCTGGGCTGCGGCCAGGACAAGCGCCACGAGCACCAACAGCAGCACCACGATGCCAAGGCCCGGAAGGATGGCCAGGAAGACAAAGGATCCGAAGAGGCCGATGACCCCGCCGAGCAGGCCCAGCAGGCCGGTGATGAGCCAGATCCAATAGGAGACCGTCAGCTCGGTCGGCATCCCGGTGGCGGTGAACATGCCGGAGAAGCCGCCCTGGGGCAGTACATCGTTGAAGTTCCTGGGGCGGTCGCTTGGCATCCTGAACTTTGCCGGCGGGAAATTTTTGGTCTGCGGGGGTTGGGCACCCGGCTGCTGCGGCGGCACATCACTGGGGTTGCTCATGGCTCTCACTGTAGACGGCGCTTCCGCCGTTATCTAGGCAAGCTGCCGCCTGTCACGCCGCCGCCGCTTGAAAAGCCCGGCCCCGGATTTAAACACGGCACCCCGCTCCATCTCGTGGATGGAGCGGGGTGCCGTGTTTAAGCCCTGCGGGCGGGCGCCGGCGCCAGGCCGGGCCGTCCTGACGGGTGGTGGCTAGGCTGCGGGGGCGATGAAGGCCAGTTCGAGGTTGACGGCAACCTTGTCGCTGACGAGCACTCCACCGGCGTCCAGGATTGCGTTCCAGGTCAGGCCGAAGTCCTTGCGGCTGATGGTGGTTTCGGCGGTCAGGCCGGCGCGCGTGTTGCCGAACGGGTCAACGGCAACGCCATTGAACTCGGTCTCCAGTGCCACCGGGCGGGTAACACCCTTGATGGTCAGCTCGCCCTGGAGCTCGTAGGCGTCGCCCTTGGGGACGATGGTGTTGGAGACGAAGGAGATTTCCGGGAACTTCTCGACGTCGAAGAAGTCTTCGCCGCGGACGTGGCCGTCGCGGTTGGCGTCGCCGGAGTCGAAGCTGGCGGTCTTGATGGTGGCGTTGACCTTGGAGTCCGCGACATTCTCGGCCAGGTCCAGGGTGGCTTCGGCGTCCTTGAACTGGCCACGGACCTTGCTGATGCCTGCGTGGCGCACGGTGAAGCCGATTTCGCTGTGCGAGTTGTCGAGGGTCCAGATGCCGGTGGTGACGTTGGCGGGAAGTGCCATGGTGGTTCTCCTTGAGTCGGGTGGTCGTGCTTCAGTTCGTCTGATCGTCAGTTGAATCCTCATTCATTGAAGTCTCAACCAACTGCTTCACCCAGTATAAACATGCATTTGCATCTTTTATTCCAACTCCGGGGAACATTTCGCCAAACTCTTCAGTTCTACCTCCCGTAGAAGATTTCGTCATTGACCCTGCCCTTTGAGAAACTGGTACACATGCCCCAAGCCACTGTTCATTTGCTCCGCCACGGCGAGGTCCACAATCCCGATGGTGTCCTCTACGGCAGGCTGCCGGAGTTCCACCTCTCCGAGCTCGGCCGGCAGATGGCCCGGGTGCTGGCGGACCACTTCAGTGAACGTGCCGCCCAGGGGGCGAAAATCGTCCATCTCGCCGCATCCCCGCTGACCCGCGCCCAGGAGACGGCCCTGCCCATCGCCGAGGCGCTCAACCTCGAGATCACCACGGACGCGCGGATCATCGAGGCCGCCAACTACTTCGAGGGGATCCAGGTCTCGAAGGCCGAGCTCCTCAAGCCGAAGCACTGGCCCATGCTGATCAACCCGTTCCGTCCCTCCTGGGGCGAGCCCTATAAAGACCAGGCGGCCCGCGTCATCGCGGCCGTCCGGGATGCCCGGGTGCGCGCCGTCGAACTCGGCGGCGACGGCGCGGAGGCCATCCTCGTCAGCCACCAGCTGCCCATCTGGGCGACGAGGCTCAGCGCCGAGGGCAAGCCGTTATGGCATGATCCGCGCAAGCGCGAGTGCACGCTGACGTCCCTGACATCCCTGGTGTTCGACGACGCCGGGAACCTCCTGCGGGTCGAGTACAGCGAGCCTGCGGCCGCCCTCCTGCCGGGTGCCTCCAGCACCCCGGGGGCCTGAGCATGAACGGCAACAAGGGAAAGCCGGCGCCGCTGTCCCGCCGCAGCGTCCTGACGGCGGGTGGCGCGGCCCTCGCCGTCGTACTGGGTCTCTCCGGCTGCGCGCAGGAGGATCCGCTGGCCAAGCAGGCCAAGGCCGGGGACAACAAGAACTACGTCGCCGGTGACGGCTCGGTGACCGAGTTCGCCGTCGCGGACCGCAAGACCCCGGTTGATATCAAGGGGACGCTGTTCGACGGCACCGTCGTGGCCCCCGCGGACTTCCTCGGGAAGGTCACGGTGCTCAACTTCTGGTTTGCCGCCTGTGCCCCCTGCCGGGTCGAGGCGCCCTCCCTGGAAGCCCTGAACCAGGACTTCAAGAGCCAGGGCGTGCAGTTCTTCGGCGTGAACCTCCGCGACGAGAAGGCCACCGCCGACGCGTTCGACAAAACGTTTAACCTGACGTACCCGAGCTTCAATGACAAGGACGGTGCCGTGCTGCTGGCCGTCTCCGGCCTGGTGCCGCCGGGAGCCGTCCCCACCACGCTCGTGCTGGACAAGCAGGGCCGCGTCGCGTCCCGGGTCCTCGGCGAGATCCAGAAGGGCACCCTTAAGACCCTCATCGCCGCAGCAGTGGCCGAGTAGCGGCGGCGCCATCGTGAACAGCCCCTTCGCTGAAGCCATCCTGAACGGATCGCTCCTGCTGGCCGTGCCCGTGGCGCTGCTGGCCGGCGTCGTCTCCTTCCTCTCACCCTGCGTGCTGCCGCTCGTGCCCGGCTACCTGGGGTACGTGACCGGGCTGACCGGCGTCGACCTCCAGAAGCAGAAGCGCGGCCGCATGCTGGCCGGCATCGGGCTCTTCGTCCTGGGCTTCTCGGTCATCTTCGTGCTGCTGGGCGGGGCATTCGGCCAGCTCGGGACCCTGATCACCGGCTCGCAGAACAAATGGATCACCCAGCTGCTGGGCATCCTGGTGATCATTATGGGCGTCGTCTTCATGGGCGGCTTCGGCTGGCTGCAGCGCGACGCCAAAATCCACGCCAAGCCGCCCGCCGGGCTGTGGGGCGCGCCGCTGCTGGGCATCACCTTCGGCCTGGGCTGGGCACCGTGTATCGGACCCACCTATTCCGCCGTGCAGCTCCTGAGCCTCTCCGGCGGATCATCGGCGGCCAAAGGGGCTTTCCTCGCATTCGTGTATAGCCTTGGCCTGGGTATACCGTTCCTGCTGATCGCCCTGGCCGTGCGCCGCGGCATCGGCGTGATGTCCTTCTTCCGCAAGCACCGGCTCGCCATCCAGCGCACCGGCGGCGGCATCCTGATAGTTCTTGGGCTGCTGATGGCCAGCGGGGTGTGGGGGACCTGGGTCTCCGGGTTGCAGTACTGGTTCCAAACCGATGTGAAATTGCCGATCTGATGAGCGAGCGAGTGAACGTAAAGAAGAAATCCCCGGCCCCCGGCTCCACACCGGGTGCCCCCAAGCCTGACGGCACCACGCCGGGCGCCAATCCGGATGCCAATCCGGTTGCGGCCGTAAAGGCTGAGGTTGTCCTGCCGACGCTCGGACCGCTGGGCATGCTCCGCTGGGCCTGGACGCAGCTGACCAGCATGCGCACGGCGCTGTTCCTGCTGCTGATGCTCGCGGTGGCAGCGGTGCCGGGCTCGTTGTTCCCGCAGCGCCCGGCCAATCCCTCGATCGTCACGCAGTACATCAAGGACCACCCGGACTACGGCAAGCTGCTGGACTCGGTGCAGCTCTACGACGTGTATTCCTCAGCGTGGTTCTCGGCCATCTACATCCTGCTGTTCATCTCGCTGATCGGCTGCGTGATACCCCGGGCCATCGCGCACTACAAGGCGATGCGCTCCCAGCCGCCGCGCACCCCGGCCCGCCTGTCCCGGCTGCCCGAATACGGCACGCTCGTGATCCCCGCCGACGCCGGGATCCCGGCGTCGGCGGCCATCACCGACGCCGCCGGCCTGCTGAAGAAGCGCGGCTACCGCGTGGACATCCGGGACCGCGACGGCGCGCGGCCGTCCCTGGGGGCGGAGCGCGGCTTCCTGCGCGAAGTCGGCAACCTCCTCTTCCACACCGCCCTGATCGGTGTCCTGATCTCTGTGGCGGGCGGCGGCCTGTTCGGCTACAGCGGACAGCGGATCCTGGTGGAGGGTGACACCTTCGTCAACACCCTCGTCGGCTACGACCAGTTCACCCCGGGAACCAACTTCCAGAGCAGCCAGCTCCAGCCGTACTCGGTCCAGCTGGACAAGTTCCAGATCACCTTCGACCGCGAATCCAAGGGCAAGTTCGGCCAGCCCATCGACTTCACAGCAGACGTGACCACCAAGGAATCCCCGGACGCCCCCGCCAGGAAAGACGTGCTCAAGGTCAATGACCCGCTGAGCCTGGGCGGCACCAGCATCTACCTCACCGGCAACGGCTATGCCCCCATGGTCACCGTCCGCGACGCCAACGGCAACGTCGCGATGCAGGGTCCTGTTGTGGCCAAACTGCAGGGCGAGAACTACTACTCCTCGGTCGTCATCAAGGTCCCCGATGCCAAGCCCGAGCAGCTTGCCTTCGCCGGCTTCTTCCTGCCGACGGCCTTCGTCACCGACCAGGGCGTGTCCTTCAGCGGCGATCCCGAGCTGATCAACCCCCAGCTGACCCTGAACTCGTACTACGGCGACCTCGGACTGGACAGCGGCACCCCGCAGAACGTTTTCGAACTCGACGTGAAGAAGCTGACGCCGCTCAACGCACGCAACCTTCCGACCAAGGGCATCGTCCTGACGCCCGGCGCCAGCTACACCCTGCCGGACGGCAAGGGCTCCATCAGCTTCGACGGTGTGAAGCGCTACGTCGGAGTGGATATCCACCACAACCCGGGCCAGCTCTACGCGCTGATCTTCGCGCTCCTGGCCGTCGCCGGCCTGGTCACCTCGCTGTACGTGAACCGCCGCCGGGTATGGGTCCGGACCGGAACCCATGAGGACGGCCGGACCATGGTGGAATACGGGCTCCTGGCCCGCGGCGAAGACCACCGGCTCGCCGGCGAGGCCAAGGCCATCCGATCCCTGCTGGCCGGCCAATGGCTGCTCGGCGAGGAGGGCACGTCCATTTCCCAGCCCGCTCCCAGCAGGACAACGGATAATGACCGGGCGGATGCCGACGCGCCCGGTGCCGGGCAGGCATCCCCGGAACATCCCGAAACAGACTTCATCCAGTCAACAGCCGGCTCGCCTGAGTCAGAGAAGGATCAGTAATGTTCCCCATCAACGAAACCATGGGCCAGTACAGCGAGCTGTTCATGTTGCTCGCGGCCGGCACCTACACGGTGGCGTTCATCGCGTTCGCCTGGGACCTGGCCAAGAGCAGCAAGATGCTGCGCGCCGTGGACCTCAAGGCGGCAGCCGTCGCCGGGACCACGGCCGGGAGCGTGAAGGTGCCCGTCGGGGCCGGCGTTGGAGCGGGCTCTGCCGCCGGAACCGTTGACCGCGCCGACTCGGACGTGGCAGGACCGGTCGGCCGGGCCGAGCGCCCGACGTCGTCGGTCTCGGGCAGCGCGCCGGGCAGCAGCGCCGGCATCGGCCAGACGGCCGACGGCGGCATGCGCTACGGTGCCGAGCGCCGCGTCCCTGCCCGGGTCGCCGTAGCCCTGACCGTGCTGGGCGCCGCGATCCATGCGGCCGGCGTCATCACGCGGGCCCTCGGCGCAGGCCGGGTGCCATGGGGCAACATGTACGAATTCCTCACCACGGGTGCGTTTGTGGCCGTCGCGGTGTTCCTGCTGGTGCTGATCCGCCGCGACCTGCGCTTCCTGGGCACCTTCGTGATCGGCCTGGCCATCATCATGCTGGTGGCGGCGTCCGTGGCGTTCTGGACGCCGGTCGGCCATCTGGTGCCTGCCCTGCAGAGCTACTGGCTGATCATCCACGTGTCCATCGCCGTGATGTCCTCCGCGCTGTTCACCCTGACCTTCGCCATGTCGGCGCTGCAGCTGCTGCAGTCCCACCGGCAGAGGGTCGTGGCTGCCGGCGGCGGCGACAAGCTGGGCTTCATGCGCCTGGTGCCGTCGGCCCTCAGCCTGGAAAACCTGTCCTACCGGATCAACGCGATCGCTTTCATCGGCTGGACCTTCACGCTCATGTTCGGCGCCATCTGGGCCGAGAAGGCCTGGGGCCGGTTCTGGGGCTGGGACACCAAGGAAGTGTGGACCTTCGTGATCTGGGTGGTCTACGCCGGCTACCTGCACGCCCGCGCCACCCGCGGCTGGACCGGGACCCGCGCCGCCTGGCTGTCCATCGTGGGCTACCTGTGCGTGGTCTTCAACTTCACGATCGTGAACCAGTTCTTCAACGGCTTGCACTCCTACTCGGGGCTGTAGGCACGCACCCGCTGGCCCTGGCTCCATCGATTCGGCACAGATGGCCGCTAAGCCGCCCCGCTTAGCGGCCCTTTGCGTCGGATGGGTGGGCAGTGGGGCGGGTTCTTTGACGTTGCCGCAGCCGCAATCCGGAGGCAGGACTCCAGCCGCGCTGAGTCAGCGCAGCGCGCACGCGGGTAACTGCAGCCGGCTCCATTCCAGGGCCGGTCGGCGTCAGATCCCGCTGGGTCAAGACGACCACGCGCCACCCGGCGTCCCGGGCACTCTCATCCCGGAAGATGTCGTTGCGACGCTGCACCGGATCGGCATGATGCGCGCCGTCGTACTGGATCGCGATCTTCTGCTCCTCGTAGGACATGTCCGGGTCCTGGATCCAGCCGCCCGTCTCGTCGAATATCGGGACGTTGATTCCGGGTTCGGGGAGGCCATGGCGGAGCAGGAGCAGCCGGAGCTCGGTCTCCTTGGGGGAATCGGTGTTGGCGCGCATCAGTCTCCGGGCACACGTAGCGCGCCGGTAGCCCGGTTTGCCTCGTTTTCCGGTGAGGAATGCGTCCAGTGCGTCGATCGTGGCCAGCGGGTTCCTCCGCCGGAGCAGGAAGTCGCCGGCAATCACCAGGTCGTCGAGGCCAAGAATCCCGGCAAGGTCGAACCACGTCCGCAGCGGCGAGGTGCAGACCAGCCGGCGCCCGGCGGTGATCTCCTCCGGCTCCAGGGCCTGCTGGTGGCCGACGACCCCTTGCGACGCACGGACCGTGTGCCCGGCGGGCTCGTCAGATGGATGGCCAGACGTTCAAGGGCAGCCGGCAGCGGGAATCCCCACAGCACAGCAGCCGAAGTGTGGCTCACGATAGCACCGGTGACAGCCGCCAGGGCGCGGAGTCGTTCGTGCAGGCTGTCCTCGGTTGCTGCCGCGGTCCGCACCCCGTGGCACGGACTGACCAGATCACCGGCCCGGACCCGACGCCGGCTCACCCCCGCAGTGCGGGCCTCGGCCACGGTAAAGGGTTGTTTCCGGAGATGCCATCGCAGCTCGCTCGGTCGGCGCATAAGTGCATTGTGCGGCCGCTGGGAGGGCGTGGGACTGTTATCCACAGCAGGAGCCGGATGTGGGGGAGTAGTGCGCGGGGATTCTAGACGCGAATAGGGCCGTTCGCGGGGATCGGTTCGCCGAAGATGGCCGCTATGAGCGTGGGATTCCGGCCATCTGTGGCAAACGGGCGTCAGATGTGGCTCCGTGGACCACAGGCGCGGCCGTTCGCGGCCTGACCCAGGGCCGCAGTGGGCGCTGCGGGCACGGTCGAGGACAGCGCACGGCGGCGATTTGCCGAAGATGGCCGCTATGAGCCTGGTATTCCGGTCAAATGGGGCAAACGGGCGGGCCCCACGTTCACTGCAGGTCCGGCGGGTGGCCGCCACGCAATGCCCTCACGGGAGTGGCCGCCAAGGGACGAGCCCACTCCCGTGGGCCGGGCTTACTTAACCTCGTCGGTGCCCTGGGCGCCGGCATCGCCGGAGCCATGGGGATCACCGGAACCGGTGCCGTGGGCTTCGCCGCGGCCGCCGTCGAGCTTGCGTTCCTTGGCGTCCAGATCTTCCTTCAGCTTCCTGAGCCGCTCAGCTTCGGCTTGTTGGCGGCGGCGGATTTCGAGGTTACGGAGGAATTCCGGGTCATCGTCCGGTGCGATGGGGTGGCTGTAGCTGGCCGGGGCGGCAACTGTGCCGCGAGGGCGGCCGATGATGAACCAGAGGACGGCGCCGACCACCGGAAGCACGATCTGCACGACGATCCATGCCGGCTTGGAAATGCCCTTGGTCAGGCGTGCGTCGGTGCGGATCACATCGACCAGTCCGTAGACAAACACGACGAGAACGACGATTGGGACCACGACACGAAGCATACCTTCAGTCTAGCCTTCGGGCCCGTCCCGGCGTTGGCTGGGTTCTCCCACGGCCCCGGCGGCCGCCCCCGGCAGGCACGGCCGGGCCCCGGACAATGCCTGAGAGCCGAAGGCGCCGCCCGACGGCTAAACTTGGAGTGTGGCATTCCTGAAATACACCCTGATCCGGCTGGCGCTCTTCGCGCCATTATTCGCGCTGTTCCTCTACCTGCAGCTGGGATGGCTGCTCGCCATCCTCTGCGCCGGCATGATGTCCTTCGCCATCAGCTTCCTCTTCTTCCAGAAGCAGCGGGACGCGGCTACCGCCAGCCTCCACCAGCGCTTCTCGGGCAAGGCCAAGCCATTGCGCAGCGCCGGGGAGGTGGAAGACGCCGACGCCGAAGACCGTCTGGTGGACGAACACCCGGACGTCGTTGTCCGCACGGACAGCCGGCCCAAGGACTCCTAGAAACCCGGTGTTCCGGGCCCGCACCCACAACGCCGCACCCACAACGCCGCACCCGCGCCCTCAGAACCCGTGGCTCAGCGCCAGGCCGAGTGAGAACAACACGGCGTAACCGAGGTTGATCAGCCCGGTCTGCTTGAGCACCGGGATCAGGCTCTTGCGCCGCCGGCCGGCGATCATCAGCCAGGACGGCATCAGGCTCGCGGGAATCAGCAGCAGGACAATGAGCATCCAGGGCCGCCCCGGCGCGAGCACAATCACCAGCAGGATCGCGACGGCGAGCATCAGCACGTAGCTTTCGCGGGCGTGTTTGTCCCCGAGCCGCACGGCCAGTGTCTTCTTCCCGGCCGCCCGGTCGGTGGGGATATCGCGGACATTGTTGGCCATGAGCAGGGCGCAGGCAATCAGGCCCGTGCCGATCGCGCCGATGATGGCGGCGAGGCTGAGCTGCCCGGCCTGGGTATACGTGGTGCCGAGGGTGGCCACGAGCCCGAAGAAGACGAACACGAACACGTCGCCCAGGCCCAGGTATCCGTACGGGTTCTTGCCTCCCGTGTAGCCCCACGCCGCCAGGACACAGCCGATGCCGACGAGGATGAGCCACCATGCCTGCGTCAGGATCACGAGGGCCAGGCCGAAGACCATTGCGGTCCCGAAGGCGGCGAAGGCGGCCCATTTGACGTGGTCGGGCCGCGCCGCACCGGATCCGACGAGCCGCAGCGGACCCACACGGTCCTCGTCAGTGCCGCGGATGCCGTCCGAATAGTCGTTGGCGTAGTTCACCCCGATCTGCAGCAGGAGGGCGACCAACGCGGCGAGGAGGGCGTTGACGGGGCGGAACGCGTCCATCTCGTAGGCGGCCGCGGTGCCGATCAGGACCGGCGCGATCGCGGCCGGCAGGGTGCGCAGTCGGGCGCCTTGAATCCATTGTGCGGCAGTGGCCACGTGTAGTACCTCGTGTTGATTCGGTGAAGCTTGGTTTGGAACAGCAGTGTCTATTTTCCCTGATGCAGGGCGTCCAGCCGGACGGTCATGCCCAGCCGGTCCGGTTTGCCGTTGGGCAGCATCAGCAGTTCAGCGGCGGCCAGGACAGTCTTCGGCGCCAGCTTGCCCAGGACCGGCGCCCAGGAAGTGCCAGCAGTGAAACCGGCGATCCCTTCCGGGGAGCTGTCGGCGACGGCCACGAAGGCGGCGAGGGCCTGGCCCCACTCCGCGGAGGGGACGCCGGCGACGAAAGCGGCCAGCACGCCGTCGAGCTTCTCCAGCTCTGACTGCACATGCGCGGCGGAGACCTTGACGCCTCCGGTGATGATGACGTCGTCCGCGCGGCCCAGCACGGTGAGCCGCCCGTCCTGGTCCAGTTCGCCGAGATCGTTGGTGCGGTACCAGCGGACGCCGCCCTCCTTGACGAACGTCCTGTCCGTGAGCCGGGGTGCGTCCAGATACCCCGCGGCTATGGTGGACCCGCCCAGCAGGATGCGCCCGTCGTCGCCCAGTTTCACCTCGACTTCGTCCAGCGGAACGCCGTCGTAGACGCAGCCGCCGCAGGTCTCGGCAGAGCCGTAGGTGGTCACCACCCGGATCCCGGCCGCGCGCGCCGCGGCGAGGAGTTCCGGCGAGGCCGGGGCGCCACCGAGGAGGATCGCGTCGAAGCGCCGGAGCACCGCGAGGGTGTCCGCGGAGGGGGAGTCCAGCAGCCGCTGCAGCTGCGTGGGGACGAGCGAGGTGAAGCGGAGCTTGTCCGTGAGCTCGCGGGCCGCGGCGGTGAAGGCTTCGGGCGTGAAACCGACGCTGAGGTCCATGGCCCACGGCCGGGTGCCCGCGAAGAGCGAGCGGACCAGCACCTGCAGCCCGGCAACGAACTGTACGGGCAGCGCCAGCAGCCACTGCCCTTCGCCCTTCAGCGCCAGGGCGGTGGCCATCGAGGAGGCGGCCAGCGCGTCCACGGTCAGGACCGTGGCCTTGGGCGTCCCGGTGGAGCCGGACGTCCGCACCACGGCGGCGGCGTCCGCAACCCCGGTGTCGACGGCGGACACCACAATCGTGCCGTCCGTCCCGGCGGAAAGTTCGACGGCGGGGCCCTCGCCGTGGAGGGCGGCGGCCAGGGCCCGCAGGGCAAAGTCGAGGTTGGCGGGCTCGATGTTCACAGCTCCGGAAGTCACAGGTCCTGCCTTCGAAGTCAACGGATCAGAAGTAGTACGGAAACTTGGACCAGTCCGGGTCTCGCTTCTCGAGGAAGGCTTCCTTGCCCTCCACGGCCTCGTCCGTCATGTAGGCCAGCCGGGTGGCCTCGCCGGCGAACACCTGCTGGCCGGCCAGGCCGTCGTCGGCCAGGTTGAAGGCGAACTTGAGCATGCGGATGGCCTGCGGGGACTGCCGGGCGATGTCCGCGGCGTACTCCAGCGCCACGTCCTCGAGCCGGTCGTGGTCCACGGCCTCGTTGACGGCGCCCAGCCGGACCATGTCCTCGGCCGAGTATTCGCGGGCCAGGAAGAAGATTTCACGGGCGGCCTTCTGCCCGATCTGGCGGGCCAGCAGCGCGGAGCCGTAGCCGGCGTCGAAACTGCCCACCGTGGCATCGGTCTGCTTGAACTTGCCGTGCTGCCGGGAGGCGATGGTGAGGTCCGAGACGACGTGCAGGGAGTGCCCGCCGCCGGCCGCCCAGCCGTTGACGACGGCGATGACCACCTTGGGCATCGTGCGCATCAGCCGCTGGACTTCCAGGATGTGCAGCCGGCCGGCCCGGGCGGGATCGATGGTTTCCGGGGTTTCCCCTTCGGCGTAGCGGTAGCCGTCGCGTCCACGGATCCGCTGGTCCCCGCCCGAGCAGAATGAGTGGCCGCCGTCCTTGGGGGAGGGGCCGTTGCCCGTGAGGAGCACGGTGGCCACATCCGGGGTCATCCGGGCGTGGTCCATGGCGCGGTACAACTCGTCCACGGTGCCGGGGCGGAAGGCGTTGCGGACCTCGGGCCGGTTGAAGGCGATCCGCACCGTGGGCAGGTCCCGGACGAACGAGCCGTCCGCGGAGCGCTCCACCTGCCGGTGGTAGGTCATGTCCTGGAAGTCGTCAAAACCGGACACGGTGCGCCAGCGGGTGGGGTCAAAGACGTCGGATACCTTGGCGGGGATTTCGTTGCTCACAGTCCGAGTCTAGTAATCGCGTCAGCCGATGCAGAACTCGTTGCCCTCCGGGTCCGCCATGGTGTGCCAGGAATGGGGCCCCTGGCTGGCCGTCCAGAGGAGCGTGGCGCCCCGGGCTTCGAGGGCCGCGCGGACCTCGTCCTTGTCCCGGCCGTCCAGCCTCACGTCCCAGTGGACCCGGTTCTTGACGGTCTTTTCCTCCGGCACGGACTGGAAGAGGATGCGGCGGGCGGGCGTCCTGGCGTCGAGCTCCTCGGGCGGCCGGATCGCGGCGCCCTCGCGCCACACGAGCCTGCCGTGGTGCAGCTTCGTTTCCGACTCCGTCGCGAAGCCCTGCCCGATCATGGACCGGATGAAGCCCTCGTCCTGCGGCTCCACGGCCCAGTCCAGCGTTTCGGCCCACCAGTCGGCGAGCTCATGCGGGTCCCGGCAGTCGACGGCGATCTGGATGGTCAGTGTCATGGAATGAAACTACGACGTCGGGGTCCCGCCCGGAAGGGGCATCCGGAGAGATCCCCTCCGCCCTCCTGCAACGCCCTCATGCAACGCCCTCATGCAACGCCCTCATGCAACGCGGGGTCACTTGGCGCCCATCCGGGGCCCCGGGATGGGCCGTAGCTGACCCCGCGTTGCTTCTAGCCCTGGAGCCGCTGCAGCTGTTCGAGGACTTCGGGCGGGATCGCATAGATGAAGATGACCGCCAGCAGGTTCTTCGAGGCATGGACGAAGTAGGAGAACATCACGTTCCTGCCGGTCCAGACATAGACGAACACCAGGACGGCACCCATGGCGAGGTAGGGCATCAGCACCTGCAGGGTCATTTGCTCCTGGCCCACAATGTGCAGCGCCGCGAACAGCACCACGGACAATGCGCAGCAGACCCAGATGTTGACCCGGCGGCCCAGCTTGCCGATCAGCAGGTGGCGGAAGATGTACTCCTCCACGAAGGGGCCCACGATCACCAGCAGGGGCACCATCAGCCAGGCCGGGACCTGCTGCATGAGCGCCTGCAGGCCGGCCTGGTTGGCGGATGTCTGCACCGGGCCGCTGAGTGCCACCAGGATCGCGGTGAGGATCATCATCACCACCACCGCCAGCGGGACCATAAGCAAGGTGAACCATGGCCGGGTGGCCAGGACCCGGAGGTCGCGCGCGGCGACGTGCCGGGCGGCGGCCAGGGCCAGCAGGCCGATGGTCCCGTAGAAGATGAGGTTTACGGAGTAGGACGCCACGGCCGGGTTCGGCGACAGCTGCAGCAGCAACGGCGCCAGCAGGTCGCCGGCCACGGTAATGAATGCGGCCACGGCCAGATAGAGCCCGGCGGTGGTGAGATCGAGCCCGGAGAACCGGTAGAGTTCCGGCCGCGGCGCGGGTGGAGTGCGGAGAGCTGTGCCCATGCCACCAGCCTAGCGTTGTGGAGCCCCCGGAGGGATGACCGGCGGCCCCCGGAGGGACCATCCAGGGCCTTGGATGTTGTCCGCGTCACGGTCCGGCCGGAAAAGCTAGTAAGATAAAAAAGCCGCGCGAACCTTCGACACCTTGGTCGTTTCGGTACAGATAATTCCCCCATACGCGGGATAAACCCGAATTATGTGTATCTGGACTCCGTGTCAGGTCCCGGCCATTCCCCGACCCACAAGGAACAGTTGTGCCACAAATTACTTCCACCGATCTTAAGAGCGCGCCGGCGCAACCCGCCGTCGTCGTCGACCCGACCCTCAGCGCCGAGGGCTACAAGAAGACCCTCGGGCGCCGCCACGTCACCATGATCTCGATGGGTGGCGCAATCGGCGTCGGCCTCTTCATGGGTGCCGGCGGCCGCCTGGCCTCGACCGGGCCGGCGCTGGTCTTCTCCTACGCCATTGCCGGAGTCATCGCCTACCTGCTGATGCGGGCCCTCGGCGAGCTCATCATGTACCGCCAGACCTCCGGCTCCTTCGTCAGCTACGCCGGCGAGATGTTCGGCAAGAAGGGCGCCTACATCTCCGGCTGGATGTACTTCATCAACTGGGCCATGACCGGAATCGCCGAGCTGATCGCGATCGGCCTGTACTTCCAGTTCTTCTTCCCCAACGTCCCCGTGGAACTTTCCGCCATCGCCGCGCTCGTGCTGCTGGTTGCCGTGAACCTGCTGAGCGTGAAGGCCTTCGGCGAATTCGAATTCTGGGCCTCCTGCCTGAAGGTCGCCGCGATTGTGATCTTCCTGGCCGTGGGCACCTTCATGGTGGTCACCAACGCCAAGGTCGGCGCCGGCCATGCCTCCGTCGGCAACCTCTTCGCCGCGGACGGCGGCATGTTCCCCAAGGGCGCGCTGGTCATGATCCTCGTGCTGAACGCGGTGATCTTCGCCTACAACGCGATCGAGCTCGTCGGCATCACCGCCGGCGAAATGGAGAACCCGGAGCGGGAAGTCCCCAAGGCGATCCGCGCCGTTGTGTTCCGCATCGTGGTGTTCTATGTCGGCTCCGTCATGCTGCTCGCCATGCTGCTGCCCTCGGACCAGTACAGGGCCGGCGAGTCGCCGTTCGTCACCGTGTTCGGCCAGATGGGCCTGCCCTGGATGGGCGACGTGATGAACATGATCGTCATCACCGCAGCCCTGTCCTCCAGCAATTCGGGGCTCTACTCGATCGGCCGGATCTTCCGCACCATGGCCAACAACGGGCATGCCCCGCAGTGGCTCACCCGGATGTCCAGCCGCTACGTGCCGTACGCGGCCATCCTGGCGATCGCCAGCGTCTACCTCGTGGGAATCCTGCTGAACGTCTGGCTGGGCGGTTCGCACGCCTTCGACCTGGCGCTGAACTCCGCGTCCATCGGCGTGATCTTCACCTGGGGCTCCATCTTCGCCAGCCAGATCGCGCTGCGGAAGAAGAAGGGCAAGGTCTCCTCGCTGCCCATGCCGGGGGCGCCGTGGACCAGCTGGGCCGGCCTGCTCGCGCTGCTGGCCATCACCGTGCTGATCGGTTTCGACACCATGACCGACAAGGCGACCGGCGAAGTCTTCCTGCTGGGTCTCTGGACCCTCGCCACCATCCCGTTCTTCGCCCTCGTGCTGTGGCTCGGCTGGCAGAAGGTCAGGAACAACGAACCCAAGAGCGAGCTCTTCAGCTAGCCGCCTTCGCAAAATCCACGTCGATTGCTCCGTAACCGCCGTTATGGGGCCGCAAAAGGGCCGTTGCGGAGCAATCGATGGGGCTTAAGCCTTAAGGTGCTTGGCGAAGTGGTCTTCGATCCGCTGCCAGGCTTCGGCTGCCGCGTCGGGGTCCGGCTTGATGCCCATCACACGGAAGAGGGGCCGGAGCGGACGCGGGCCTGCCTCGGCGTCGTCCATGAAGGCATGGCCGGCACCGTCGAATTCCTTGATGTCGTTCTCGATGCCCAGCCTGTCCAGGGCAGCTTCGAGTTTCGCCGCGGCTCCGGGCAGGGTGCGGTCCGCCTTGCCGAAGTTGCCCACCACAGGACACGCGCCCAACAGGGCTTCATCCGGGTTCTTGGGCAGCCTGCCGTAGTTCACGGCCGCCGCATCGAAGCCGTCCCTGGCGATCAGCAGGGCGAAGCCGCCGCCCATGCAAAAGCCGATGACGCCGATCTTGCCGTTGCTACGCCCGGACTGCTCCAGCCAGGCCTGTGCAACGGCCAGATCTGTGAAGGCCTTGCCCGAGCCGGACACGAGTGAGCGCATCGTCGAGACGAGGCAGCGGCGGGCTCCGCCGTCGCTGAACAGGTCCACCGCCAGGGTCAGGTATCCCGCAGCGGCCATCCGGTCCGCCTGGCGGACCGTGATGTCGTTGACGCCGAACATCTCGTGGATCATCAGGACCGCGGGAAACGGCCCCGGTCCCTCCGGTTCCGCGAGGTAGCCGCGCAGGTTTGGCGATCCGGTGCCGGCCGCAGTGAGGTCGATGAACGTCATGGTGCGGACCTTCCGTCGGCGGATGCTTTCACCCGAGCGTCTCACAAACGCGGCGGGCACCAAGGGCGGCCCGCCGCGATGTCCCGTGCGGCGGACCCATTGCCCGGCGCCGGACGTGCCCCGGGTGCCCTCGATGCGCCAAGGTCGCATCCAATGGGCGAAGATGGCCGCTATCCGGGGTGGGATAGCGGCCATCTGTGGCGAATCGGCGGCACGACGGCGGCAAGCGCCCCCGCGCTTGGGAGGATGTGTCCGCCCGGGCACAAGAATCCCGGGCACAAGACCGGGCATAAAAATGCGGCGCCGGACACCCCCCAAAAGAAAGTCCGACGCCGCACGCGGATGAAGCACGCGGGTGAAGATAGGGAAGGATCAATCCTTCTTGAAGGCATCCTTGACGTTTTCGCCGACCTTCTTGGCGTCCGCTACGACCTGGTCCTTCTGGCCCTCGGCCTTGAGGCTGTCATTGCCCGTCGCATTTCCGGTGGCTTCCTTGGCTTTGCCGCCCAGGTGCTCCGCTTCGTTCTGAATCTTGTCTCCGATACCCATGGTGGGAACCACCTTTCGTTTCCGGTTGTAATTCAACGCACATTCACGATAACACAAAGCATGCTTACTATTTCAAGGGTCTGCGGGAATTAATCCTGCGGGTGGCAGGCCTTGCGTGTTGCAGGCCCGACGGGAGGATGAAAAATTCCGCTGTGCCGGGCTAGGCTCGAAGCCATGGACCACAAAACCAGCCTCACGCAGCACATCAAGGCCCCGGCGGACAAGGTGTGGGCGGTCATCTCGGACATCCCGGGTTCGGCCGCAACACTCTCCGGCGTCGATTCCATCCAGATGCTCACCCAGGGACCGTACGGCGAGGGCACCCGCTGGAAGGAGAGCCGCACCATGATGGGGCGGTCCGAAACGGTGGAGATGTGGGTCACCCAGTGCGAGCCGCCCGTCCCGGCACACGGCGGCAGTGCCGGCGGCGGCGCGCGTGGCGGCAGCACCACGGTCAAGGCCCTCCAGGGCGGCGCCGACTACACCTCGCGCTTCGCCCTCGCAGAGCGCGACGGCGGGACGGACCTGACCCTCACCTTCGGCGCCGAGCTGGTCAACCCCACCCGGCTCAGCAAGATCATGATGGCCATGTTCGGCCCGATCGGGATGCGCATCACCCGCAAGGCCCTGGCCAAGGACCTGGCAGAGATCGCGGCCAAGGCCGAGTCCCTCTGATGGCACGAGGCGGGCATCCCATCAGGGCAGACAAGGCCCCCAAGGTCACGCCCCCTCGGCTGGCCGCCGTCCGGTTGGAGGAGCTGCGGGATGATCCGTTCCCGGATTTCCAGCGCGGCGAGCGGTACGACGGCGTCCGGTACAGCCGCGCCTCCGCCGACGGGCTGGACCTCAGCGCCACGGACTTCGCCGAGTGTGAGTTCGCCGGCGTCTCCTTCAACGAGACGCAGCTGCGGGGCGCCACGTTCCGCGACTGCATCATCTCGGAGCTGTATGCCCCCGTGTTCATGGCGGCCCGGACGGCCCTGCGGGACGTGGAGCTCGGCAATCCGCGGCTGGGATCCGCTGAGCTCTACGAGAGCGGCTGGCAGTCGGTGCGGATCGACGGCGGCAAGCTGGACTACCTCAACCTGCGCGGCTCCAAGCTGACGGATGTGCAGATCAGCGACTGCATTATCGGCGAGCTGGACCTCGGTTCCTGCACGGCAACCCGGGTGGCGCTCAAGAACTGCACCATCGGCGCGCTGGACCTCAGCGGCGCCAGGCTGTTGGATTTTGATCTCCGCGGCACCGATTTCCGCACGATCAGTGGACTCGACAGCCTGTCAGGCCTCGTGATCGACGACTACCAGCTCACCCTGCTGGCACCGCTGCTGGCGGCCCAGCTCGGTATTGTGGTCGCGTAATCCTGCGGGAACCGGTTGACCCGCTTGCCCTGGCGTGTAATCTTTATAGAACGAACGGTCGGTAATAAATTGGCGTTTTCTGGCCAAATTTCGTTGCCGACGCGGACAACAGTGCCGTTTATCGCGTGAAGGGTGTACCCATGGCATCAGCAGTTGCAGGACCACAGGCATTTCTCGTAGGCGGTGCCCGGACCGCGGTGGGCCGTTACGGCGGTGCCCTCTCCGCAGTCCGTCCTGATGACCTGGCCGCCCTGGTGGTCCGCGAAGCCGTGGCCCGCGCCGGCCTGGATCCGGACAGCATCGATGAGGTGATCCTGGGCAACGCCAACGGCGCCGGCGAGGAGAACCGCAACGTTGCCCGGATGGCCACGATCCTGGCCGGCCTTCCCCTCCACATCCCCGGCATCACCGTGAACCGGCTCTGCGCCTCCGGCCTGAGCGCCATCATCATGGCCAGCCAGATGATCAAGTCCGGTGCGGCGGACATCGTGATCGCCGGCGGCGTCGAATCCATGAGCCGCGCCCCCTGGGTGCAGGAAAAGCCCCGGACCGCGTTCGCCAAGCCGGGCGAAATCTTCGATACCTCCATCGGCTGGCGCTTCGCCAACCCGCTGTTCACGAAGGGTGCGCTGTCCCGGGACGGCAAAATGACGTACTCCATGCCGGAAACGGCCGAGGAAGTCGCCCGCGTGGACGGCATCTCCCGCGAGGACGCCGACGCGTTCGCCGTCCGCTCGCACGCGCGTTCCCTCGCGGCCATCGCCGCCGGCCGCTTCGCCGATGAAATCGTCCCCGTGACCGTCAAATCCCGCAAGGGCGAGACGGTCGTGGACACCGACGAGGGCCCCCGCGCCGGCACCACCATGGACGTGCTCGCCGGGCTCCGCCCCGTCGTCGCCGGCGGCTCGGTGGTCACCGCGGGCAACTCCTCCACCCTCAACGACGGCGCGTCCGCGATCATCGTGGCCTCCGAAGCCGCGATCAAGAGGCTCGGCCTGACCCCGCGCGCCCGCATCATCGACGGCGCCTCCGCCGGTTGCGAGCCCGAGATCATGGGCATCGGCCCGGTCCCCGCAACCCAGAAGGTGCTGTCCCGGACCGGCATTAGTGTCGGTGACCTCGGCGCCGTCGAACTTAACGAAGCGTTCGCCACCCAGTCCCTCGCCTGCATGCGCCGGCTCGGCCTGGATCCGGAGATCGTCAACCGCGACGGCGGCGCGATCTCCCTGGGCCACCCGCTGGGGTCGTCCGGCTCACGGCTCGCGATCACCCTGTTGGGCCGGATGGAGCGCGAAGACGCGTCGATCGGCCTCGCCACCATGTGCATCGGCGTCGGCCAGGGCACCGCGATGCTGCTGGAGCGTGTCTAGTGGCCGCCGCAGCGTCGGGAGCCAACACCGCAACGCTTAACCCGGAGGATTTCAGCACGCTGAAAATCGAGGAGCGCGGGGACCGGGTGGTGGTGCTGCTGAACCGCCCCGAGGTCCGCAACGCCATCGACCAGCAGATGGTGGACGAGCTCCACCTGGTCTGCGCCGCCCTGGAACAGAACCCCAAGGTGCTCATCATCGCCGGAACCGAGGGGGTCTTCGCCTCCGGCGCGGACATCGCCCAGCTGCGCGAACGCCGCCGCGACGACGCCCTGGCGGGCATCAACTCCGGCATCTTCGTCCGGATCGCCAAGCTGCCGATGCCGGTCATCGCCGCCCTGGACGGCTTTTGCCTGGGCGGCGGCGCCGAACTGGCGTACGCCGCCGACTTCCGGATCGGCACGCCCGGCGTGCGGATCGGCAACCCGGAGACCGGCCTGGGCATCCTCGCCGCGGCCGGCGCCAGCTGGCGCCTCAAGGAGCTGGTGGGGGAGCCGGTGGCGAAGGAAATCCTGCTCGCCGGGCTCGTGCTCCGTGCCGACCAGGCCCTCGCCATCCACCTCATCACCGAGATCCACGAGGCCGACGAACTGATGGACGCGGCCCATGCGCTGGCGGACCGGATCGGGCGCCAGGATCCCCTGGCCGTGCGGATCACCAAGTCCGTGTTCCACGCCCCGGCCGAGGCGCACCCCCTGATCGACCAGCTGGCGCAGGGAATCCTTTTTGAATCCCAGGCCAAGTTCGACCGCATGCAGGCCTTCCTTGACAGGAAGTCAGACAAGAAATCGGACAAGCAATCAGACCGGAAGAAGAAGTAGACATGAGCAACTCCGTACTCCCCACCAATCTTCCGGCCACCGTCGGGGTTCTCGGCGGCGGGCGCATGGGCGCCGGTATCGCGCACGCCTTCCTGATCAACGGCGCAGATGTCCTCGTCGTCGAGCGTGACGAGGAATCGGCCGAGGCCGCGCGCGAACGGGTCGAGTCCGCGGCCGCCAAAAGCATCGAGCGCGGCGCCATCGACGGCAACTTGGACGAGATGGTGTCCCGGCTCTCGGTCACGGTGGATTACGACGACTTCAAGGACCGCCAGCTGGTCATCGAGGCCGTCCCGGAAGACTGGGACCTGAAGGTGGCCTCGCTGAAGGGGATCGAGGACCGCCTCGCGGCCGACGCCTACCTCGCCTCCAACACTTCCTCCATCTCCGTCAACGCCCTGGCCCGCGAGCTGAAGCGCCCGCAGAACTTCCTGGGCCTGCACTTCTTCAACCCGGTACCCGCGTCCACCCTGATCGAGGTCGTCGTCGGCGAGCAGTCCTCCGAACCACTGGTCCAGGCCGCCCGCGGCTGGGTCGAGGCGCTCGGCAAGACCGCCGTCGTCGTCAACGACGCCCCCGGGTTCGCGTCCTCACGCCTCGGCGTGGCGATCGCCCTCGAGGCGATGCGCATGGTGGAAGAGGGCGTGGCCTCCGCCGCGGACATCGACAACGCCATGGTGCTTGGCTACAAGCACCCGACCGGCCCGCTGCGGACCACCGACATCGTCGGCCTGGACGTGCGCCTGGGCATCGCCGAGTACCTCGCCTCCACCCTGGGCGAGCGCTTCGCCCCGCCGCAGATCCTGCGCGACAAGGTCGCCCGCGGCGAACTGGGCCGTAAGACCGGCAAGGGCTTCTTCGACTGGACCGACTGACGCCCTAGCGATCGCGCCAGAATCCGTCACTCCTTCCGGGATCGTACTGGTGGCTTCCCTTCCTTGCTATCTTCGTCTCCAGTATGCGGGAGCTT
Source organism: Arthrobacter sp. PAMC25564 (assembly GCF_004798705.1). NCBI lineage: Bacteria > Bacillati > Actinomycetota > Actinomycetes > Micrococcales > Micrococcaceae > Arthrobacter > Arthrobacter sp. PAMC25564. The sequence continues at coordinate 1,295,979 of NZ_CP039290.1, forward strand.
CCCGTCGCGGTAGGCAACCGTGCTGCGTTTGAAGATCCCGGCGAAGAGCGAAACGTCCACACCGGTCACGCCGGGATGCGCCGCGATTCCCTCCATCACCCCGCGCAGCTCCGCGAGGCTCCGGGTCGCGGTCTGGACGAGGATGCGGCCCGCGATGTTGGCGGCCCAGCGCGTCGCCGGCAGGTCCGCAATGTACCGTCCGGCGGCGTCCAGCGCGGGGGCCTGCGCGCGTACGGTCAGGAGGCCCTCGACGGGATACCCGATCGAAGCCGGGTCGAGGACCGCGCGCACGTACACGGCACCGTTGGCGATGAGTGTCTCGAGCCTCCGGCTCGCGGTCGCTTTGGACACTCCCAGGCCGGTGGCCAGCTCCTCGACTGTGATGCGGCCGTTGGCGCGCAGGAGCTCCGCGAGGGCGCGGTTTGGCTCGTCGAGGCGCGGCATCCCGAATTCCGCGTACCGCGTGGCGAAATGCGGGAGCTCGGAGGGGCTGAGCGCCTCATACTGCTCCAGGGTGAGGAGGTCCGGCCGCCAGCCCGAGACCGTGCGGTAGTACTCGAAGATCGGCTCGAGCGAGAGGTCCCGCACGCCATCGAGCGCGGCGAGCTCGCCGTACAGGAACGGGCCGACAGCGTCCCGTTCGAGGAAGAGCTCAACGATGCACTCGCTCGCCCCGGACAGCGCGCAGATCCAGTGCGTTTCGGGCCGCTCGGCGAGCCACGTCCCCACCGCCGTGACGGAGGAAGGCGCGGCGGTGACGCGGAGCATGTAGAGGTCCACTGGCGCGAGCGCCGCGGGGCTCGGGAACGACTGCACCCGCACCGCCCCGGAGGCGAGGAGCCTGTTGCCCCGGCGGGCCACGGTGCGCTCCTGCTGCCCAAGCACCGCGGCAATGAGCCTCCACGGCGCCCGGCCATTGCGGATCAGGGCTGCCACGATCTGGCGGTCGAGGTCGTCGAGCATGCGTATCATCCTTCCATTCCCGGCGCCCTTCCCCGCCTAAGGGCGGAGTCACGACGGCGGGTGGGAACCCGCCGTCGTTCCTCGGCTATTTGCCCAGGTACTCGAGCAGCACCGTCAGCGCGGCGCCGGTGCCGTTGACCACAGCGAGCTCGGCGTCGGGCGCGAAGTACGGCGAGTGGTTGCCGGCCGGGGCCTTGCCGTCGGCGAACGCAGCGGCGGGGAACGCGCCGAAGGCCCAGAAGACCACCGGGACGCCGATCGAGTCGCCGAGCCAGCCGGCGTCCTCCGATCCCATGCCGAGCGGCGCCTCGATGACGGCGTCGGGGCCGAAGCCGGCCTTAAGTGCCGCCGTGGCGCGCGACGTGTGCTCGGCGTCGTTGAAGAGGCGCGGGAACCTGTTGATCTCCACGATCGCGGGCTCCTCGATGCCGGAGGCGGCGGCCTCGGCGGCGACGATGCGGCGGATCGAGCCCAGGACGTGGGTGCGGACGTCCTCGTCGGGCGTGCGTACGTTGACGGAGAACTCGGCGGTCTCCGGGATGATGTTCTCCTTCAGCCCCGCGTGGAACGTGCCGACCGTCACGACGGCGGGGGTGATCGGGGCGAGTTCGCGCGAGACGATCGTCTGGAGGCGCAGGACCATCGAGGCCGCTGCAACGATCGGGTCAAGGGACTTCTCCGGCTGGGACCCGTGGGCCTGGCGGCCACGGACGGTGATCCGCCACGAGTCGGCGAGGCTCGCCATGTTCCCGGCGCGCAGCCAGAACTTCCCTGCTTCGATGGGCATGACGTGCTGCGCGAGGACCACCTCGGGGCGCGGCGCGCGGTCCCACAGTCCGTCGTCGACCATCGCCTTGGCGCCCCACGCCGTCTCCTCTCCCGGCTGGAAGAGGAACACGACGGTCCCGTGCCATGCGTCGCGGTTGGCCGTGAGGTACCCCGCGGCGGCGAGGGCAGCGGTGATGTGGGTGTCGTGGCCGCAGCCGTGCATCGTTGGCGCCTCGCTGCCGTCGGGCAGTGTGCCGGTTGCGGTGCTCGCGTAGTCGAGACCGGTTGACTCCGCGATGGGCAGGCCGTCCGTGTCCGCGCGGAAGCCGACCACGGGGCCCTCGCCGTTGGTCAGGAGACCGACGACGCCGGTACCGCCCGAGCGGAAGTGCTCGATGCCCAGCCCGGCCAGCCGGGCCTCGATCGATTCGGCGGTCCGGTGCTCGACCGAGGACAGCTCCGGGGCGCGGTGGTAGCCCTTGTACATCTCGACGTGCTCGGCGACGAAGTCCGCGGGGACCTCGATGCCCGTGGCGAGGGCTACGGTGGTGGTGTCAGTCATGGGGGCCTTTCGTGTGTGTCAGGTTCGGTTCTGGTCGCGGAGCTCAGTGTCCGATGGATGACGGGGCGTCGGTGGCCGCAGGCTCGTCGGTGCGCTTCCGCGCAAACCACGCAACGATGATTACGGCGACGACCGAGATCGCCGTCGCGTAGTTGGTGAGCGCCGGCGCGAGCCGGATCACGCCGTACACGACGATGGCCGAGACCACCGCGGCGATGATCGTGGTCCGCACGTTCCTCATCGACACGACGGCCTGGACCGTCACGGCGCCGAAGACGGCCGAGAGGATGTAGAGGCGGGCCACCGCGACGAGTCCCGCCGGCAGGAGGCCCAGGAGCCACGTGCCGAGGAAGCCCACGAGGATGATTAGCGTGAGGATGTGGACGGACGCCGCACCGATGATCGCGGCGCCCGCGATGAGTTCGGCCCTGCGCGTGCCCGGCTTCTCGCCGAGATCGGTCTGGGCGATGAGCGCGGACGGGAGCAGCTTGTTGGCGATGTTGCCGATCATGAACGCCTGGTACATCGCGGAGCGTCCGAGGATCGGGTAGTACGAGATCGGCTCGACGACGGCGATGATGCCGAACGTCGCGAAGACGATGCCGAACGCGGTCCACACCTCCTGGCCCGTGATGCCCAGGCCCGTGCCGAACGCCGCGAAGAGCGCGGCGCCGAGGGAGACGAGGAAGCCGAGGCCAAGGGTGATGGGGCCCCAGATGGACGTGGTGCGGTCGAACTGGGCGAGCCCGTCGAGGGATGCAGTCTTAGAGGACATGAGCGGTTCTCCTGGGCTCGTGCTACTTGGCGGTGACAAGGAAGGCGGCGGCGAGGGCCACGAAGATCGCGATGCCGAGGCCCCACTCACGCAGCCAGGGCTTCTTGAGGTACTTCGCGCCGGCGATGCACAGGCCCATCACGGCCGCGGAAACGACCAACGTGAGGACGTGGACCCCCGATTTGGTGGTCTCGGTGAAGGCGAGCGTGATGAACGCGGCGAGGATCGCGGCCGCCGGGACCACGGTCATGACGGCCGGGTTGACCTTGCGCAGCGTCTTGTCGCCCTTGGACAGGATGGGGGTGAGGATGAGCGCCGTGAGCATCCACACGAGGCCACCGAGGGTCATCGCGGCGAAGCCGATCGCAAAGACCTTCTGGGTGTAGGTGGGGCCGCCGAGCTGCGCACCCTGCGACTGGGCCGCGAGGCCCGCCGCGGCGACGTCGAACGCCGCGGAACCGACAAGGCCGATGCGGGTCAGCACAGCCGGCGTGCTGAAGAGCGGCAGGAGCGAGATCGCGACGAGGGCGACGGCGAGCGAGGGGCCGATCGCGGCGATGCCGCCGCGACGGACCGAGCCCATGACCTGCTTGTCGGTGAGGTTGGCCGAGCCGGCGGCCTTGCGGATCGCACGCAGGTAGATGACGGACTGGAGCACGATGACCGCGAACACGGCTGCCGCGCAGATCCAGAGGACGGGGTGGAAAGACACGGGGCTGATGTCGGTCGAACCCGGGTCGACGGCGAAGCGGTGCATCCGCACTCCTTTGGGTTTCATGTGGTGGCTCAGGTGTGATGCCGATCTAACATGGCTGTGATCTACATCATTACCTATTTCCACCATGGAACGGCATAGGATGTCCAAAAGTCAAGTGGTTTGCCGCGTTTCTGTCGATAACGACGAATGAGCCCTGTGCTCGGCGAAGGCCACCATCACACCAATGTATTGGGCGGGCCCCGGGCCCATGGCCCCGACTTTGCGGGGTTTCGGGTGCGCGCGGCGCGGGCGTGTGCTTAGCTGGCGGAGTGGACGAGCAGGGGAAAGCCGTGGGCTGGGACGGGGCGGTCAACGCCTGGCAAGTCGCCGGCGACGTCTACCGGATGGGACGCCGGGAATGGCTCACCGCGGCCGGCTGGAAGCAGGCCTACGCCAGCGGCATCCGGACCGTCGTCGACCTGCGCAACGATGACGAGCGGCAGCGCCGGGAGACCGACCCGGCGGTGGGCGCCGAGGTGATGGCGGCGTTCGACGTCGTGCTGGCGCCCACGGAAGACCCCGGCAACAGCGAGTTCCGCGCCCTCTGCCGGCCATACCTGAACAACCCGGCGTCCTACGCGGACAACGCCCGGATCTTCCCGGAGAAGCTCGCCGCCGTCTTCAAGGCGGTTGCGGCGGCGCGGGGCGGCGTCGTGATCCATTGCTCCGCCGGCCGGGACCGCAGCGGAATGGTGGCGGCGATGCTCCAGGACCTCGCCGGAGACACCGACGACGCCATAGTGCAGGGCTACCAGCGCTCGATGCGGGGCATCAACGAGTACCGACGGCTCGCGACGGTCCCGCATCCGCATGAGCGGTACCTGCCCGACGACGTCCTGCTTCCGCTGCTGGAATTCCGCGGCGGAAGCCTGCTGAAGTTCGTCCGCTCGCTGAAGACCCGGGATTACCTCCGACGCCACGGGGTGACGGACCCGGAGCTCACTGCCATCCTCGGCAAACTGGGGCGGCTACAGTAGCCGGGTGAAGACTTCGAAGTTCCAGCTTGTGGTGCGGGGTGCCGCGGCCGCAGCCATTGCGCTTGCCGGTTCGTTCTCCTCGGTTCCCGCGCTGGCCGAGGCCGCGGCGGGCCCCACGCCGTCGCCCACCGCCTCAGCGACTCCCACCGCCTCAGCGTCGCCCGTCGCGCCGGACCCTGCGCCCGCCGCGCCCGCGGTCAGCGACGCCGGGCTGGCGGAGGCCATCCGGCGGGACCTGGGCATGACACTGGAGGAATTCGACGCAGCAGGCGAGCAGGCCAAGCGCGCCGCCGACGCCGTGCCCTCCCTGCGTGTCCTCCCCGGCTATGGGGGGATCACCTTGAAGGGTGGCAAGATCGTTGTCACCGGCAGCGGCACCGAACTGCAGGCGCGCGTGGATCAACTGAACCAGGCCAATCCGGCTGATTTCGTGCTGGTGCCCCCTGCCGCCGCGCCCTCAGCTCCCTCCGCGCCGGCAGCTTCGGCCGTGCCCTCGGCGGCAGCCTCGGCGGCTCCCACGGCTGCCGAGCTGGTGGCCTCCAGCACGGAGCAGTTGTTCCAGGCCTACGTCCGGGACGTAGGCCCCGCCGGGCTGCAGGCCGTTGCCTACGCCGACGGCCACTTCGTCATCCGCACCGGCGGAATCAATAGGGCGGAGACAGGGCTTCCGGCGGTGCTGGACCCGCGGCATCCGCCGACGCCAGCGGCGGCGCCTCCAACGCCCCCGGCGGCTGCCACACCCACTCTGCCGGGCAAGATCTCGCCCGCGGAATTCGTGGCCCGCTATGCCAACGTCCATTTGGAAAAAGGTGATCCGATCAAGACGGAAGAGGACCTGTACGGCGGGCAGGGCTACGTCATCGACCAGATGGCCATCTGCTCGGCCGGCTTCGGCGCCTTCAGCCCCGCCGGCCTGCCCGAGGTGCTGACAGCCGGACACTGCGCCGGAGACGGACCGGCCAAGAAGGCCGCCGACCTCGAGCCTCCCACTGCCTCCACCGCAGGCGGAGCGATAACACCGCTGGCGCGCCCGCTCGCGCCGCTGGGAACCTTCGGGTTCAGCCAGTTCGGTGGCCTGAACAACTCATGGATTACGGGTACCGAGGCCAGCCCCGGCAACGTGGGCACCGACATCGCCGTCATCGAGCTCCTCCGGTCCGGAGTCAACATCCAGCCTGCCGCGACAAAGTGGGACAACGTCGCCACCCCGGGTGCGACGGCCGTGAAGATCATCGGTATGGTTTCACCGTTTCAGGGCCAGGCGGTCTGCCGGTCCGGGCGGACTACCGGCTGGTCCTGCGGCACGGTGAACGAGCTGGGGATCTACGTGGTGGGCGGCGCTACTACCAACGTTGCCGATCTCCGGGCATTCCGCGGCTTCCTCTCCTACGACGTCCAATCCAGCGGCGGGGACTCAGGTGGGCCCTGGGTCAGCGGCAACTACGCAGTCGGCACCCACAGTGCCGGGGACGCCGCGGGATCCGCCCAGAATTTTGCCATCGCCACGACGCTCGAGGACTCCATCACCCACATCCCCGGCGGCGTTCAGCTGCAGCTCTTCCTGAACAAGCCCGAACTCGCGGCCCCCGCGAACGGGACTCCGGTAACGGCTGGGGAGCCCATCACAGGACGCGTTCTGGCGGCTCCTGCTTCAGCGGTGGCAGCGAATTCCAAGGTCCGCATCACCGTCGGGACTCAAAAACTCGACGTACCGGTGGACTCCACCGGGAACTGGTCTTTCCGGGCCCCGCTGCCCGCCGGCCCGTTGACCTTTACGGCCGAGACCGTAAACGGATTCAGCCATTCCGGTGCGGAGACCTTCACCGTGGACGTCGCGCCGTCGGCGCTGCCGGTGCCCGGGATGACGACGCCGACGGACGCCTCCCTGCCGGCCGTGGGCAGCATCGATGGCACCGGAATGCCCGGCGCCGTCGTGACGCTGTCCGGTGACGTTTCCGGGACCGGGACGGTGGCATTGGATGGACATTGGGCGGTTCCGGTGGACGGCCGGGCGGCCTTCGGCAAAGTGACGGTGACTGCCACGCTTTCGTCCCCCGGCATTGCGGACAGCCCCTCCGCCACCGGTACCTTCACGGTCATTCCGCCAGCCCCGGGAGAAACAACGATTCCGGACGGGCTGCACTTCAACCAGGACGCACTTCCCTCGACGATCTCCGGAAACGGCGTCGAGGGCGCCGAGGTGACGGTATTGATCGATGGGGTGCCGGCCCGTGTCACGCAGCCCGGTGGCGGAGCCGGCGTCGGGGCCCGGGCCGTGGTGCGCGCGCTGATGCCGCAGGTCCTCGTGGCCGGCGGACGCTGGAGCCTGCCGTTCCCGGCGGGCCTGGCCTTAGGCCCGCATAGGCTCACGGTCACCCAATCGGTCGACGGCGTTGAATCCGCCCCGCTTGACTCGACGTTCACCATCGACCCGGCGGCAGTCCACCCGGCGGACGCACCTCCGGCCACAGCGCATCCAGCGGGCGACACCGGCAGCGGTTCCGGGCAGTTACCCAACACCGGGGCCGGAGCCCTGCAGCCCGCAGCCGGACTGGCAGCGGGAGCCCTGGCGCTCGGCGCAGCCCTGCTGCTCCTGGGCCGGCGCCGGGTCCGAAGCTGACAGCAGGGTGGGGCTCCCTCGGGGAGCCCCACCCTTGAGCGCCGCGGTTACTGGAAGTCCGCCAGCCAGAGGTCCGGGCCGAAGACTTCATACTGGATGTCCTTGCCTGGGACGCCGGCGGAAATCAGGGCGCCCCGGACCGACTTCAGGAACGGCAGCGGACCGCAGAGGTAGTACTCGGCGTCGTCCGGGAGTTCCACCGCGCCGACGTCCATGAAACCCGAGAACCCGGATCCGGACGTCTCTGCGCCCTCGGCCGGATTGAGGAACCACGTGGTCAGGGTGCCGTCCGCCAGCTTTGCGAGGTCCTCCCTGACCTGCGCCCGGAGCGGGAACGACGCCTCGCTGTCATCGGCATGCAGGAGCATCACCCGGCGCTGGGAGCCGGACTTGACCAGGTGCGAAATCATCCCGGCCATCGGGGTGATGCCGATTCCGGCGCTGGCCAGGACCAAGGGGCGGTCGGTGTACTCCAGCACCACGTCGCCGAAGGGCGCCGAGAGCACCACCTCGTCGCCCACCTGGACATTGTTGTGGAGCAGCGTGGACATCTCGCCGTCGGGAGTAGCCAGCCCATGGACCCGCTTCACCGCGAACTGCCGGTGCTGCCCGTCGTCGGCCTTGGTCAGGCTGTATTGCCTGGGCTGGTGCACGCCGTCGGCCATGGTCATCTTGATGGTCACATACTGGCCAGGCAGGGAAGGCTTGACGTCGCGTTCGTCGGTCCGTTCGACGACGAACGTGACGACGTCGTCGGTCTCCTGGATCCGCTGGACCACCCGCCACGTCCGCCAGATCGTGTCGGGGGCGAGGTGCACGGCGGTGTACAGCCCGCGTTCCTTGTTGATGAGCATGTTCCCCATCAGCCAGTAGACCTCGTCCCAGGCTGCGGCGACCTCGGGAGTGACGGCGTCCCCGAGCACGTCCACGATGGCCCACATCAGGTGGTCATGGACAATCTGGTACTGGTCCGGGCTCAGCCCCAGCGAGACGTGTTTGTGCGCCACCCGGGAGAGGAGATGGTCCGGCACCTGGTCCGGGTGGTCCACCAGCATGCCGGCGAACGCCGCGATGGATCCGGCGAGTGCCTGCTGCTGGCGGCCGTCGGCCTGGTTCCCCCGGTTGAAGAGCCCGTCAAGGAGGTCCGGCCGGGCCTCGAACATATGTTGGTAGAAACGCTTGGCGATCTCCTGGATATGCTCGCCCACGACGGGCAGCGTTGCCTTGATGACAGGAAGCGAGGTGTCTGAGAGCATGGTGGATCCCTTCCGGTGTGACCGGTCATACCCAGCGGTTCAGGTGGCGCAGCACTGCCAATCTAACAGTCCGGGGCATGGGCCTTCCGGGTCCGTCGGCCCTAGATCACCGGGGCAGATCGGTGTAGGGGGCTCCCGCCCTGTCAGGCCTTGCGGTCCAGCAGCAGGTTGGTGATCCGCAGGGTGCACAGCCGCTGGCCGGCGTCGTTGGTGATCAGGACCTCGTGGGTCGTGAGCGTCCCGCCGAGGTGGATGGGGGTGGCCGTGATCGTGATGGTCCCCTCGCGGGCCGACTTGTGATGGGTCGCGGACACGTCAACGCCCACCGCCGTCTTCCCCAGGGTGCTGGCATGGATCACGGCGGCCCAGGAGCCCACGGCCTCGCCGACGGCGAGCGACGCGCCGCCGTGCAGCAGCCCGAAGGACTGCCGGTTGCCTTCCACCGGCATGGTCGCCACAACGCGCTCCACGGATTCCTCGACGATTTTCACGCCCATCTTTTCGTCAAGCTCGCCAAGCGTGATTTTCCACAGTTCTGTACTGCCGGGCTCTGGCGTCATAGCGTCTCCTCTGTGGCCGGAAATTCAGGGGCTCAGGCCGATCGGTGCCGCGGCTAGTGTGCGGCAGGCATCATTCATGTACTGTAGACATATTACCGAACGGACGGTCAGTAATGCGCTGGCCGTGTTGATCTTGCCCCCGTTGGAAGGACCCGTCAACGATGACCACCACTGCAACAGCTCCGGAACCCACAGTAGACACTGTAGGGATCGTTCCCAGCTTCATCCGGGATTCCTGGTGGACCCCCGAGGCCGGCTCCGCAGCCGGCGCGGTCCCCGTCCTCGATGCCAGCACCGGCGAGCTCCTGGCCAGGGTGAGCACCGCGGGCCTGGACCTCGGCGCCGTCGTGGATTACGGGCGCACCACCGGGCAGGCGGAACTGGGCAAGCTGACCTTCCACCAGCGAGCCCTCAAGCTCAAGGAGCTGGCGCAGTACCTCAACGGCCGCCGCGACGAGTTCTACGCCGTCTCGGCGCAGACCGGCGCCACCAAGATCGACTCGATGATCGACATCGACGGCGGCATCGGCGTGCTTTTCACCTTCGGTTCCAAGGGCCGCCGCGAACTTCCCAACTCCCAGGTGGTCGTCGACGGACCCATGGAGGTGCTGTCCAAGGACGGCTCGTTCGCCGGTGAACACATCTTCACCCGCATCCCCGGCGTGGCCGTGCAGATCAACGCCTTCAACTTCCCGGTATGGGGCATGCTCGAGAAGCTCGCCCCGGCCTTCATTGCCGGCGTCCCCACCATCGTCAAGCCCGCCACGCCCACCGGCTATGTGGCGGCGGCCGTGGTCAAGGCGATCATCGAATCCGGCATCCTGCCCAAGGGCTCGCTGCAGCTGATTTCCGGCTCGGTCCGCACCCTGCTGGACCACCTCGACTACCGCGACTTCGTGTCCTTCACCGGATCCGCCTCGACGGCCAACACCCTGAAGTCCCACCGCAACGTGGTCGAGGGCGGCGTCCGCTTTACCTCGGAAACCGACTCCCTCAACGCCGCGATCCTGGGCCCGGACGCCGTCAAGGGCACGCCGGAGTTCGACGCCTTCATCAAGTCCGTCGTCACCGAAATGACCGCCAAGGCCGGCCAGAAGTGCACCTCGATCCGCCGCGCGATCGTGCCGCAGACGCTGGTGTCCGACGTCGTGACCGCCGTGGGGGACCGGATCAAGGAGCGCATCGTGCTCGGTGACCCCCGCGCCGAGGGCGTCAACATGGGCGCCCTGGCCTCCCGGGAGCAGCTCGCCGACGTCCGCGCCGCCGTCCAGACCATGCTCGACGCCGGCGGCGAGCTCGCCTACGGAACCCTCGATTCGCCCCGGGTGACCAGCGCGGACGGGACCGTCGGCGTCGTCGAAGAGGGCGCCTTTATGTCCCCCGTGCTGCTGAGCTGGGCCGATCCGGAAGCCGAGGAAGTCCACTCGCTCGAGGCGTTCGGCCCGGTGTCCTCGGTGATTGGCTACACGGACCTGGCCGACGCCGTCCGCCTCGCCGCCCGCGGTGGCGGCTCGCTCGTGGCCACGGTCTGCACCAACGATCCTGCCGTGGCCCGCGAGCTGGTCACCGGCATCGCGGCCCACCACGGCCGTGTCCTGATGCTCAACCGCGAGGATGCCCGCAGCTCCACCGGCCACGGCTCGCCGGTCCCGCACCTGGTCCACGGCGGACCCGGCCGCGCCGGCGGCGGCGAGGAACTCGGCGGCATCCGCTCGGTCATGCACCACATGCAGCGCACCGCCATCCAGGGCTCACCCAACATGCTGACCGCGGTCACGGGCATCTGGCACACCGGGGCCGACCGCAACTTCACGCTGGACACCGAGGGCCAGCACCCGTTCCGGAAGCACCTGAGCACGCTGCACATCGGCGACGCCATCCGCTCCGGGCTCCGCGAAGTGACGCTGGAGGAGATCACCAAGTTCGCCAACTCCACCGGTGACACCTTCTACGCGCACACCAATCAGGAGGCCGCTGCGGCCAACCCGTTCTTCCCGGGTATCGTGGCCCACGGCTACCTGCTGCTGGCCTGGGGCGCGGGCCTGTTCGTGGAGCCCGCTCCGGGCCCGGTACTGGCCAACTACGGCCTGGAGAGCCTGCGCTTCATCACCCCCGTGGCCGCAGGCGACTCCATCCGGGTCACGCTGACGGCCAAGAAGATCACCCCGCGCGAGACCGACGAGTACGGCGAGGTTGCCTGGGATGCCGTCCTGACCAACCAGAACGACGAAATCGTGGCCACCTACGACGTCCTCACCCTCGTCGAAAAGTAGACCCTCCCGCACGTTCCGCACGTTCCAGCCGGATCCTCCCTCAGGTCCGTACGTTTCGCGCGGACGCTCCCTCACCTGGTGGGGGAGCGTCCGCGGTTTAAGCGCGGAAGCTGAGGGAGCGTCGGGGGCCGCGGCCCGCCGCGGCAGCGCCGTCGGCAACCAAATCGCAGGCTCTTTCTGCCCGGCACCGGCGTAAAATCGTCATCGTAGGAGGTGGCAAGATGACACTAGTACTGAACAAAGCCACAACCGTCCTGCCAGTCGATGATGTAGCGCGTGCCCACAGCTTCTATGCGGACATGTTGGGGCTCCCACACCGTGGAACAGCAAGTGATGGAAGCGATTTATTCGGCAGCGACGGCGGCCCTATGCTGCAGCTCATGCCGGTCACAGACGGGAAGCATTCCGACCACACGGCCCTGAGTTTCGAGGTCAGCGGATTGGAAGAGACCGTCAAGGAGATGGAGGCCAGGGGCGTCACGTTTCAGGACTACGACCTCCCGGATCTCAAGACGGAGAACCACATCTGTACTACGGATTCGGAGAAGTGCGCCTGGTTCATGGATTCGGAGCACAACGTCCTGTGCGTCCATGAGAACATCACCTCGCCGGCTGACTATCAGCTCTGATCCGGATCTGTTCCGGAACCTGGTCGGCGGGAAATATTAGCCGTATTGAGGCGTCCCGGCTCAGCGGGGCGCCTTCCCGCTGTCCGGCGCAGGGCTGTCCGCTGAAGGAGTGGCCACTGAAGGGCTCCCCGGCCGGGAGTCTTGTGGCCGGGACCAGGGCGTCACGGGCCGGGGCTGGAGCACGCCGCCGACCGTCAGGTCGGCCCGCTCATTGAAGAAGCTGATGAGGCCGTGGATCTGGGCGGCGTCCCGGAAGCGCCGGTCATAGCTCCAGGCGACGTCCCTCCCGCTCTCCGGGCCGGGGTACGTCCAGTAGCTGGCTTCGCCCTTGTACGGGCAGACAGTCCGTTTGGGACTCTCCTGCATCAGATCCAGGCGCACGTCCCCGGGCGGGATGTAGTAGCGGACCGGGAGCAACGTCTCGTACAGGAGCTGGGCGCCGTTCGTGCTGGCGAGCGTGACGCCGTCGAGAGCCAGCTCCACCTTGACGGAGGAGGCCCGGATGTCCACGCGGTGGAACGGGTCGCGGGGGTGGCCGATGATCTCCTCGTCATCTTCCCGCCAGTCGAAGGCACCGAAATCCAGGACCACAAACCCGGCCAGGTCAGGATCGTCCGGACGGAACGCGGCGCCGGGCGCCGTCGCGGTTGCCGTCACGACGTCGAGCTGTTCGCCGGGGGCGGTGTGCCGGCCGAATCCCGTCCGGGGATCCAGCAACGGCGGCGCATCGGAGGACAGCGTGAACCCATGTTCGGAGACGTCGGCGCCCGAGCCGGCCGGTGTGCTGAGCCCGGCGAGCAGTTCCGTTTCCGGCACGGCATAGATGGGGGTGATGCGCCGCGGCTCCCAGACCAGGTACGCGTGCAGGGTGTCGACGACGGCGTTCCCGCCAAGGCTCGCCCGGACCCGTTTGGCCGTGGGTTCGTAGCGCAGCTGGGGAAAGGCTCCGAGGATCACCTTGGATAGTTTCGTGGCCATATCCCAAGGGTGGGCGCCCGCCCGTGCGACGTCAATGACCTCCCTGCCCGGGCGGTCCCTGGATCCGCGGGACATGTCCAACGCTGGCCGTGGCGAGGGGACATATCACCATCATGCCCATCGGTCGGGGGAACCGGAGGGCATGTCCCGTGGGGGAGGAGGGGATGCGCAGGGATGTGAGGGAGCGTCGGTGAGGGCGGTCAGCGGGGGATGTGCAGGCCGTTGAACGCCATGGTGATGACGTCGTCGGCCAGCTTCTCCGGGGACAGCGAACCGCCGGGCTTGTACCACTCCACGATCGAGTTGATGGTGCCGAACAGCAGCCGCGTGACGGTGCGGGGGTCGATGTCCTGGCGCAGCGAGCCCTCATCGCGGGCCGCGGAGATCAGCGCCGCGACCTTGTGGTCGAAGGTGCGCCGGCGCTCCATCGCGTTTCGCTCGATCTCCGTATTGCCGCGCAGGCGCAGCAGCAGCGTCACGAACGGCAGCCGCTCGACCAGGACCGCGATGGTTTGACGGAGCACGAACTCCAGCCGGGCTTCGGCGGTTCCGGTGAGGGCCTGGGGCTGCTCCAGGACGGCCTCCAGGCCGCCGAGGGCCTGTTCCAGGGCAAGCCGCAGGAGATCGCCCTTTGACGGAACATGGTGGTAGATGGCGGATTTGGAGATGCCCAGGTGCTCGGCAAGGATGCCCATCGACGTGGCGTCATAGCCGTGCCGGTTGAAGACGTCGACGGCGATGTTCAGCACGGACTCCTGGTCATAGCCTGGACGGCCGCGCTTGGTGGGGATTGCTGTGCTGGGCATGCTCGCTAGTTTCTCATGAACGGCCGGTCAGCCCGGCCAGCCTGCCCTGTTAAGGGCAGCGGCCGGGCCGACCGGGAAAACGGCCTAGGCCTTGGGACGCATGTCGTAGATCCGGCGCAGCTTGCCGTTGGACCGCTCGAGCGACCCCGGATCGACGACGTCGACCGTGCAGGAGGACCCGACGTGGATCTTGATCTGCTGCTGCAGGGTCCGGGCTGCCGCCGCGCTTCCCTCGACGGTGACGGACTCGCGGCGCTCGATCTTGACCGTCAACTGGTCCATCCGCTGGCCCTCAGGGCGGGAAAGCTCGAGCTGGAAGTGCGGGCTCAGCTCCGGGATGCGCAGCGCGATTTCCTCGATCTGGGAGGGGAACAGGTTCACGCCGCGCAGGATGATCATGTCATCGCTGCGGCCGGTGATGCGGCCCATCCGGCGGTGCGCGGGGCGTGCGGTGCCGGGCAGCAGCCGGCTCAGGTCCTTGGTGCGGTACCGGATGATCGGCAGCGCCTCCTTGGTGAGGGAGGTGAAGACCAGTTCGCCGGGTTCGCCGTCGCCCAGGACGATGGAGGAGTCGAAGGCGTCGATGATCTCGGGGCGGAAGTGGTCCTCCCAGATGTGGCTGCCGTCCTGCGTTTCCACGGCTTCGCCGGCCACGCCCGGGCCCATGACCTCGGAGAGCCCGTAGATGTCACACGCCTTGATGTTCATCATCACTTCGAGCTCGTGGCGCATTTCCTCGGTCCACGGCTCGGCACCCAGGACGGCGTACTTCAGCGAGGTGGAGGCCGGGTCGATGCCCTGCTTGGCCATGGCGTCGGCGATGGTCAGCAGGTAGGTGGGGGTGGCCAGGATGGCGTCGGGCTTGAAGTCCTGGATCAGCGTGATCTGGCGTTCGGTCTGGCCGCCGGAGATCGGGATGACGGTGCAGCCCAGGGCCTCCGCGCCGGCGTGGGCGCCCATGCCGCCGGTGAACAGACCGTAGCCGTAGGCGTTGTGGACCTTCATGCCCGGGCGGACGCCGGCCATGCGCAGGCAGCGTGCCACGAGCTTGGCCCAGTCGGCGAGGTCCTTCTTGGTGTAGCCCACCACGGTGGCGCGGCCGGTGGTGCCGGAGCTGGCGTGGATGCGGGCCACCTCGTGCTGGGGCACGGCGAACATGCCGAAGGGGTACTCCAGGCGGAGGTCTTCCTTGGTGGTGAAGGGGAACTTGCCAAGGTCGGAGAGCTCGCGGAGGTCCGTGGGGTGCACCCCGGTCTCGTCAAACTTGCGCTTGTACAGGGGAACTCGGTCATAGGCGTAGGCCACGGTGTGCTGCAGGCGGCTGAGCTGCAGCGCCTCCAGCTCGTCGCGGGACATGGTTTCCTCGCGGTCCAGGACTGCATCAGTGGTGGCGGCGACGGTTTCTTGCGTCATCTGGGTTCCCTGTTTCTATTTCTTGGAGATGGTTCGGCTGCGGCCGCGGAACTCGGCGATGAGTTCACCCTGAAGGGGAGTTCCGGCGATGTCTGCGGGGAGTTGGCCGGGGATGGTTTCCGTCGGAGCCCCGCCCGCGGGGGATGCCGTGGAGTCCGGCACGGCGCCGGGATCGGCGGCGTAGATCTGGACGTCGTACAGCCCGCTGCGCCCCGTGCTCGCGCGGCGGTTGGCGACGGCGGTCAGCACCTGGCCGCGGAAAGCCGGCTTCAGGAAGTTGATGTCGACGCCGGACGCGACGGTGATGGAATCGGCCGCGCCGGCTTGTGGGTCCGCCGGGTTGCAGGCAAGGGCGAAGGCCGTGTCACCGAAGGCGAAGATCATGCCGCCGTGCGCCATGCCGAAGCCGTTCAGCATTTCCTGCCGGAGCGTCATACGGATCGTGGCGTGCCCGTCGTCCAGTGCCAGCACTTCGATGCCCATCCATTCGGAGGCATAGTCGTCCTGCAGGATGGGATGGGTGTCACCGGAAATGCTCACTTCAGCCATGCGTCGTTGCCTCCAGCTTTATTTACCGAATGTTCATTAGGTAATCCCATTTAGGTGCCTTCTGTCAAGGGGAGAAAGTATGGTGGGACACAGGACCGGACCTGTCCGGCCGGATATCTGGCGGTAAAACAACGATCTGCGGCTCGTCGGTTTCACCACCAGCGGATGCACTGCACAGCAAAGGGCGAACTATGGCCATGGGAATTTATGTCAGCGCGACGACGCCGGGCTCCGGCAAGTCGCTGATCGCCTTGGGCCTGGCGGACATGCTCCACCGGCACGCGGACCGGATCGGCTTCTTCAAGCCGGTGGTGGCCGGCCACGATGCCGCCTCGGACCCCATGGTGGCCGTGATGAAGGCGCGCTTCGGCCTCGACGACGACCGCTGCCGCGGCGGGCTGACCTATGCCGAGGTCCGCGGGCTGCTGGCCGAGGGAAAGCGCGAGGAAATCGACTCCCGCTGCGTGGAGATCTTCGCCGACATCGCCAGGAACTGCGACGTCGTGATCGTTGAGGGGACCGACCTCACCGGCCAGGACGCCGCCGTCGAGTTCGACCTCAACGCCCGGCTGGCGAACAACCTGGCGGTGCCCGTCATCGCCGTCGTCGGGGCGAGGGGGCGGACCGTCGCGGAGGCCGCCGACGCCGTCGAGGTGGCCCGCAAGGAGCTCCTCGCCGAACGCTGCACGCTCCTGGCCATGATGGTCAACCGTGCCGACCCGGAGGACCTTGAGGGCATCGCCGCGGCCATCCGGCCCGGCGCGACGAACCGGCCGGTCTACGTTTTCCCGGAGCTGGAGGAGATCGCGCGGCCCACCACCGGGGAGGTGGCCGCGGCCCTCGGCCTGGGCCTGGTGGCCGGCCTGCCGGACCTGGAACGTGACGTGCGCTCCGTCAGGGTGGCCGCCATGAGCGTCGCCAACTTCCTGCGCGTGCTCGACGACGGCGCGCTCGTGATAGTCCCCGGTGACCGTGCGGACGTGCTGGTCGCCTGCCTGGCCTCATCATGGTCGCCGGAGTTCCCGGTGCCCTCGGCGCTGATCCTCACCGGCGGCCTCGCCCCCGAAGCCAACATCTATTCGCTGCTGGCCCAGGCACCCTTCCCGGTCTTCACGTCCCCGGACGACACCTACGTCACGGCCAAGCGCGTCTCCGAGGTACGCAGCGAGATCTGGTCCGGGCACCGGCGGAAGGTGGCCTCGGCCCTGGGCCTGTGGTCCAAGCGGGTGGACGAGGCGGAGCTGCTGGAACGGCTGCACCTGCCGCTGCCGGAACGGATGACGCCGCTGCGCTTCCTGCATGACCTGATCGAGCGGGCCCGCTCGCAGCGCCGGCACATCGTGCTCCCGGAGGGCAAGGACATCCGGATCCTGCGGGCCGCGGAAATCCTGCACCGCCGCGACGTCTGCGAGCTCACGCTGCTGGGCCGCGAGGCCGACGTCCGCGAGGCCGCGTCCACCCAGGGGATCGACCTGTCCGGCATCAACATCGTGGACCCGGCCACCTCGGAGCTGCGCATGGGCTTCGCGCAGAAGTACGCGGAGCTGCGGGCGCACAAGGGGGTGGACCTGGCCAAGGCCCTCGAGGTGATGCAGGACGAGAGCTACTTCGGCACCATGATGGTCCAGCTCGGCGTCGTGGACGGAATGGTCTCCGGCGCCGCCCACACCACGGCCCACACGATCCGGCCGGCGCTGGAGTTCGTGAAGACCCGGCCGGGCGTCAAGATCGTTTCCTCCGTGTTCCTCATGCTGATGCCGGACCGGGTGCTGGTCTACGGCGATTGCGCAGTCAACCCCGAGCCCAACGTGGAGCAGCTGGCGGACATCGCCCTCGCCTCGGCCGAAACAGCGGTGCAGTTCGGCGTGGAGCCGCGGGTTGCGATGCTCTCCTACTCGACCGGCGGCTCCGGCTCCGGCGAGGCCGTGGACGCGGTCCGGCAGGCGACCGAGCTGGTGCGGGCCCGGCGCCCGGACCTCGCGGTGGAGGGCCCCATCCAGTACGACGCCGCCGTCGACGCCGCCATCGCCGAGTCCAAGATGCCCGGCTCGTCCGTGGCCGGGCAGGCGACGGTGTTCATCTTCCCCGACCTGAACACCGGCAACAACACCTACAAGGCGGTCCAGCAGTCCTCCGGCGCGGTCGCCGTCGGGCCCGTGCTGCAGGGCCTGCGCAAGCCCGTCAACGACCTCTCCCGGGGCTGCACGGTGGAGGACATCGTGAACACGGTGGCGATCACCGCCATCCAGGCGCAGACGACGCCGGCGTCGGAGTCGCTGGAAATTCAGGCTGTACCGGCCGCAGCGGCGGCGCGGGCCGCAGAAGCCAAGGCATAGGAGGCCCCATGCTCGTGCTCGTGATCAATTCCGGTTCATCCTCGCTCAAGTACCAGGTCCGCGACGTCGCGGCCGGAAACGTGCTCACCGGGGGGCTGATCGAGAAGATCGGCACCGGGGGAGGGCCCGCAGACCATGCCGAGGCGCTGGAGCTGGTGGCCGCCGCCATCCACGAGGTGCTGGGGGCGCGGAAGCTCGACGCCGTCGGACACCGGGTGGTGCACGGCGGCGAGCGCTTCGGCGAGCCGATCCTGGTGGACTTCGAGATCACCCGCGCCATCGAGCAGCTCAGCCCGCTCGCGCCGCTGCACAACCCGGCACACGTGCTGGGCATCCGGGCGATCCTCAAGAAGTGGCCGGAGCTGCCGCAGGTGGCCGTGTTCGACACCGCCTTCCACCGCACCATGCCCGAGCGTGCCTGGCGGTACGCCGTCCCGCACGAGCTGTACGCGCGCCACGGGATCCGCCGCTACGGCTTCCACGGCACCTCGCACGAGTACGTGGCGCACCGCACGGCGGCGCTGCTGGATCTGCCGCTGGAGGAGTTCGACGGCGTGATCGCCCACCTGGGCAACGGCGCCTCCGTCACGGCCATCCAGGGCGGCAGGTCCGTGGACACCTCCATGGGCTTCACCCCCCTGGAGGGCCTGGTGATGGGGACCCGCTCGGGGGACCTGGATCCGTCCATCCTGGTGTTCCTGGGCCGGGCGGGCTGGTCGACGGACCGGCTGGATGACATGCTCAACCGCAAATCCGGGCTCAAGGCCCTGGCCGGCAACAATGACATGCGCTCCGTGGTGGAAGCCGCCGAGGCCGGGAACGAACGGGCCGCGATGGCGCTGGATGTGGCCTCCTACCGGCTGGCCAAATACATCGGCGGCTATCACGTGGCCGTCAACGGGGCGAAGGCCATCGCGTTCACGGGCGGCATCGGCGAGAACTCCCAGGCCTTCCGCGCCCTCGTGGTGGACCGGCTGGGCGCCCTGGGCGTCGGGCTCGACGCCCGTCTGAACCGCGTGCGGTCTTCGGAGCCGCGGGTGATTTCCACCGCGGATTCGGCCATCCCCGTCCTGGTGGTGCCCACCGACGAGGAGCGCGCCATCGCGGAGGCCACCGCCGACGTCGTCAGCCGTTCAGCGGTCAATCGTTCAGCGGTCAATCGGTCAGCGGTTGCGCCGTAGCGGCCCCAACTAGCTCGCAGTTGTTGTCGTTTTGAGCGCCCAGAACGGCCCCAACTGCGAGTCAGTTGGGCCAAGGGTAGCGTTGGGGGCATGACGGAACCCACGCCCCTCCCTCCGCTGCCCATCCGCACGGACCGGCTTGTGCTGCGCCGTTTCGAGGCCGGGGACCTGGCCGCCTACCACGCGTACCAATCCCTGCCGGAGACTGCCCGGTTCCTGCCCGGGGAGGCGAAGAGCTACACGCAGTCCATGGCGATGGTGGGCCGCTACGCCAACTTCGCCTTCGACAAGGAGGGCGACTGGATCTGCCTGGCCATCGAGGCCGCGGACGCACCCGGGCTGCTCGGCGAAGTGGTGCTGAAGTGGCTGCCGGGCCGCGGGCAGGCCGAGATCGGCTGGAGCCTCGCCCCGGCAGCCCGCGGAAAGGGCATCGCGGCTGAGGCCGCCGGAGTCATGTTGAAGCTGGGCTTCGAGGAACTCGGCTTCCACCGGATCGACGCCAAGCTGGACGCGCTGAACACGGCCTCCGCCGCGCTGTGTGAACGCCTCGGCATGCGGCTGGAGTCAACGCAGGTGGACAAGTGGCACTACAAGGGACGGTGGGCCACGGAAGTCGTCTACGCCCTCCTTGCCGAGGAATGGAAGTCCCGGCAGCCCGTTTAGGACTCAGCGGTTCGCCAAAGATGGCCGCCATGGGAGGTTCCATAGCGGCCATCTTTGGCAAACGGTGCCCGCAATCCGGCGCCCGGCTGGCCAAACACCCTTGCGTTGTCGGGGAGACCGCGACACTGATATGCAAAAGCTATTCAATGAGCCCGAAATAGGTATTTCCCATCGGGCAATGGGGACCCTACCGTTGAAACAACACCATTTTGTGATGTTCAACACACCGTAAGCAGCTTGTGTAGGACACCATCCGCTACTCGGACCGGCGCCTGGCGGATTACGCCCTCGACGGCCAGGTCGCCGCGGACGTCATGAGCAACGACGACGTCGGCCGGATCCTCAAACGCAACTAACCCACCACCATCTGCCCGTGCCGCCTTATTTGGGGAAGCCGGTCCGGGCCCCTCTGAAGGACGCATCATGACGGCAGCCAGCCACAACGACCTCCCAGACCACGCCACATCGCCATCACCGGAGGGCCGCTTGACAGTGCTGGTCCATACGGCATGGGCCGGGTGGTACTACGAAGAGCCCGCGCTGGAAGGTGCGGTCTCCGCCGCCTAGGGGAAACAAGCACGGCCGGATCGGCGAGGATTGCCGTCAGGGCGCCCCGCGCAGCCACTTCATCGAAACGCGGCCCCGCGCAGCCACTTCACGGAGCCGGGATGGCCTGCTGGGCCACCCAGGCGGCAATTTGGGCCCGTGACCCGAAGCCCAGTTTGCCCAGGATATTTTCGACGTGACCATCCACTGTCCGGGGCGAGATCACCAAAGTCTGGGCTATGGAGCGGTTGCTGAGCCCCTCGGCCACGAGCCGCGCTATCTCACGTTCCCGGGGCGTCAGCGGCGACTTCGCCGCGCTGGCGCCGCCCACAGCAGACACAGGCGGAACCGGAGACGTGACGCCGAGTGCCATCGCGATGGCCTCCTCCTTGGTGAGTCGCGGCTGCTTGGCCGACAACTCCGCCATCCGCCGGGGGCTCAGGTGATTCAGAACGGTCTCGGCGGATTGCGCCGAGTCGGCCTTCAGATGCGGCCCGAAGGCGTCGATTGTGGTTCCGAGGCCTTTCCATACGGAGGTGGCCGCATTGGCCAGTTCCGCGGCAGTTTCGAACCGGGACTCGGAGGCCGCGATCCATGACAGCAGTTCGATGGTCAGGGCCGCGCAAATGGCGTCTTTGAATTCCTGCTGGATTTCGAGGGCTGCCATTGCTGCCTGCCTGGCTTGGGCGTTGTCGCCCAAGCGCCAGTGGCACAGCGCCGAGACCCACAGCGAAAAGGCATGGGTCCAGCGTTCACCATGCCGGCTGCTGAGCTCCAGGGACTCCCGGCAGGTGCTGAGCGCCAGGTTGACGTCACCGTTGCAGCTCTGTGCAAGGGCCAACTGAAAGAGCGCCGTGAGGGCGGAAGCGGTGTCTCCGGCTTTCTTGTGGGCGGCGATCGCGGACTCATACAGGGTGATCGCCTCGCTGAGATTGCCGCTGAAGAACTGGTGCAGGCCGCGCCAGTGCGAGGCGTGGGCCGCCAGCAGGGGGTCGTTGAGCACATTGGCGGTCTCCTGGCATTCGTCAAGGTACCGGGCGGCAGCCTCCCGGTCGCCCTGGATCAGCGACACCCAGGCAGCCACCCACAGGGCGTCCCCCCGCTCGCGGCTGGGTTCGCCGGGCTGTTCAAGGATGCGGTCCAGCCGACGGCGTCCGGCGCTGAGGAAGCCTCCGGAAATCCAGTGGTAGCGCAGCAGGGAAGCCAGTTCGGCCGCCGCGCGCAGCTCCCCGGGGGTGTGAAGGGACCACTCCAGGGCGGAGACCAGGTTGGAATGGTCGTTCTTCATCGCGGTGAGGGCCTCGGTTTGACCCGGGCCGCACCAGTTGGCGACCATGTCCGCGGCCCGCCGGAGATAGTGGTCGCGCTGCCGGCGCTTGAGCGTGGCGTATCCGTCGTCGTGTGCGGACAACAGCTCGGCCCCATACTCACGCATGGTCATCAGCTGCCGGTACCGGACCTGCTCCCCGGAGCGTTCGGTGAAGATGACAGACTTCGCCACCAGCCGGTCCATCAGGTCGATGATCTGCAGGGGGTCCAGGCCCCCGAAGCCGCAGACATTCTCGGCGCTTTCGAGGTCCAAGGTTCCGGGAAACACGGAGAGCCGTGCCCAGAGCAGCTGCTCGGCGGGCGTGCAGAGTTCGCAGCTCCAGTCGATGAGCGCGCGCAGGGTCTGCTGCCGGGGCAGCCCGGTGCGGTCGCCGCCCGTGAGCAGCTGGAACCGTCTTTCCAGGCGTTCCACGATCTGTGTCACGGACAGGGAGCGCAGCCTGACCGCCGCCAGTTCAATGGCCAGCGGTATCCCGTCGAGGCTGTTGCACAGCTGCACAACGGCCTCGCTGTTTTCTGCCGTGACCGCGAAATCAGGGACGATGCTCCGCGCCCGGTCAATGAGCAGGCTCACCGCCTCAAACTGGCCCAGGCTCTCTGCGGTGTGGGGCTCAAGCGGGGACGGGGTCGCCAGCGGAGGGATCAGGCAGCTGCGCTCGCCGGCGATTCCGAGTGGTTCCCTGCTGGTGGCGAGGATCCGTAGCCCGGGGGCCTCCTGAAGTAGTTCCGCAGCCAGCACTGCCACGGCCTGAAGCAGATGCTCGCAGTTGTCCAGGACAACCAGGATTTGCCGCTCGCGGAGATAGTCCACCAGTTTTTCCATCGCCGGACGGGTCGACTGATCGGGCACGGAAAGCGCCGACAGCACGGCCGACGGCAGGCTGATTTCTTCCTCCAGGCTGGCCAGCTCAACGACCCAAACGCCGTCGCGGAACGCCTTGCGGGACCGGTCGGCCAGTTCCAGGGACAGTCGGGTTTTTCCCACTCCGCCGGGGCCGGTCAGCGTGACGAGCCGGGACTCGGCCATCCGCGTCTTCGCCTCGGAAAGCTCCCGTCGCCTGCCCACGAAGCTCGTCATGGCCGACGCGCCGCCGGCGCCGCGTCTCATCAAGCCCTTAGTCATTCAACAGCATCCACTTCATCAGTCGGCCCGTCATGACAGTGCCGGAAAAACGCGGCTGTGCGTGACACAAAACACAATACAGGTAGCTAAGGGGGTGATCTCCCCCATGTCCTGTCCCGCACCCCGGACCATGCTGAATCAGCACCAGAAACCAGATTCCAGCAAGTTACAGCAGGAGCACTCCATGGCGGATTCAATGAAGAATCAAACAAAAACCGACGGAACCACTGCCGGTCAGACCGGGGACCTCGTCCTTGACGTCCTCATTGTCGGCGCAGGTTTCGCCGGCCTCTATGCGCTGCACAAGGTACGTGACCAAATGGGCCTGAGTGCCCGCGCATTCGATGTCGCTTCCGACGTCGGCGGCACCTGGTACTGGAACCGCTACCCGGGCGCACGCTGTGACATCGAAAGCATCCACTACTCATATTCCTTCTCCGACGAGCTGCAGCAGGAATGGGAGTGGAGCGAAAAGTTCGCCGCCCAGCCTGAAATCCTGCGCTACCTGAACCATGTCTCGGACCGGTTCGACCTCCGCAAGGACATCCAGTTCAACACCCGCATCACCTCCATGGTGTGGGACGGCCAGGCGTCGCAGTGGAACGTGGGCTTCGCCGACGGCAGCACCGTCAAGGCCTCGTTCATCATCTCGGGGGCCGGCAACTTGTCCGTGCCGAAGGAGCCTGATTTCCCCGGCGTCGAAGACTTCAAGGGCGAGGTCTACCTGACCGGCAACTGGCCGCACGGGACCGTGGACTTCACGGGCAAACGGGTCGGCATCATCGGAACCGGCTCCACCGGCATCCAGGCGATCTCCGAGATCGCGAAGGACGCCGCGCAGCTCACCGTTTTCCAGCGCACGCCGAACTACGCCACCCCCATCGGCAACGGCCCGGCCGTTCCGGCGGAGGTCAGCGACGTCAAGGCCAACTACAGGTCTATCCGCGACGCCTGCCGCAACCACTTCCTCGGCGTTCCCTACACCGATGTCCAGCCCTCCGCCCTGGCGGTGTCCACCGAGGAGCGGCGCCAGACCTTCGACAACCGCTGGGACCGCGGCGGATTCCGGCTCTTTATCGACAGCTACCAGGACATCCTGGTCAACAAGGACGCCAACGACACGATCTCGGAGTACATCCGTGAGCGGATCCACGGGCGGGTCAAGGACCCGGCCGTCGCCGAACTCCTGGCGCCGAAGGGCTACGCCTACGGCACCAAGCGGCCCCCGCTGGAGACGAACTACTACGAGGTCTACAACCAGGACAACGTCACCCTGGTGGATGTACGGACGGCGCCGATCGCCCGGATCACCGGGACGGGCGTCGTCACCGCCAGCGGCGAGTTCGAGTTCGACGTGCTCATCCTGGCCACGGGCTTCGACGCCATGACCGGCCCGCTGCTGGCCATGGGAATTGTCGGCCGCAACGGGCTGCGGCTCGAGGACAAGTGGGCCGACGGCCCGCACACCTACCTGGGCATCGCCGTCAACGCCTTCCCGAACCTGTTCCTCATCACCGGCCCGCAGAGCCCGTCCGTCCTCTACAACATGCCGCTGGCCATTGAGGATCACGTGGACTTCGCCACGGATGCGATCAGCTACGTGCGTGAAAACGGCCTCCACACCATTGAGCCGGAGCAGGAAGCCGAGGAGAAGTGGGTGGCCCACGCCAACGAGCTGGCCCAGGCGACGCTGCTGCCCGGAACGGACTCCTGGTACATGGGAGCCAACATCCCCGGCAAGCCTCGCAAATGCCTGGTTTACCTCGGCGGCGCGCCCGCTTACCGCAAGATCTGCGCCGACGTCGTGGAGGGCGGCTACGAGGGGTTCGTGCTGGAGACAGCCCCGTCCCTTCTCGAAGTGTCCTGACACCCGCCCCAGCCACGTTCTTTCCCAAGGAGATTCCCATGCCCGTAGACGCAGCAGCCCAAGGAATTATTGACGCCCTCAGCGGTTCCACGCCGTTCGAGAAGATGACGGTGGACGAGGCACGCGCCGCCGTCGCATCGTTCGCGGGGCTCCAGAAGCCCCACCGTGAGGTGTCCAAGGTCGTCGACGCCGAATACCCCGGCCCTGCCGGCCCCCAGAAGGTCCGGATCTACATCCCGGAGTCCGGGAAGCCAGGATCCGACAAGCCGCTGCCCGTCGTCGTGTATTTCCACGGTGGCGGCTTCATCGCCGGGGACCTGGCGGTCGCCGAAGAGCCCAACCGTGCGCTGGCCATTGACGCCGGCGTGATCGTGGTAGCGGCCAGTTACCGGCTCGCCCCGGAACACCCGTTCCCGGCCGCCACCGATGACACCTTCGCCGCCCTGCAGTGGGTCGCCGACAGCATCGGCGAATACGGCGGCGACGCGTCCCGGATCGCCGTGATGGGGGACAGCGCCGGCGGTAACCTCGCCGCCGTCGCGGCACAGCGCTGGCGTGATGAAGGCCGGCCCGCGCTCAGCGCCCAGGTCCTCGTCTACCCGGTCATCGACTCCACCGCCGAGCTTGCCTCACGTGCCGATTTCAAGGACGGCTTCGTGATCAGCGCCGCCGACCTGGACGCCTTCTGGGCCCACTACCTGCCGGGCCCGGAGGACGCGGAGAATCCCCGCGCCACCCCGTCCCGCGCAGCCTCGCTGGCGGGGCTCGCACCGGCCCTGGTCATCAGCACCGAATTCGAGGTGGCCCGGGACGAGGCCGAAGCCTACGCGGCCCAGCTCGCGGCGGCGGCCGTCCCCACGGAAACGCTCCGCGTGGACGGCCTGATCCACGGGACGTACTGGATGTCCGGCGCCGTTCCGCGCAGCAACGAGATCCACGAAGCGGTCGTGAAGTTCCTCCGCCAGCGGTTCGCCGCGTGAGTATCGACCTCCCGGAAAGTGATCCGATGACCCCCACAGGCCCCGTCGACCCGCGCGAGCTCCGGAACGCCTTCGGCCAGTTCGCCACCGGTGTCACCGTGGTGACCTGCCGGTCCGGCGACGGCGTGCCCCATGGCGCCACGGTCAACGCCTTCACCGCAGTGTCCCTGGATCCGCCCCTGGCACAGGTGACCCTCACCCGCACCTCGCGGGCGGCCCAGTACCTCGACGGGGCCCCCTTCGCCATCAACATCCTGTCCCAGGACCAGTTGGACGTTGCCTGGCACTTCGCCGGCAAACCACTGCCTTACGAGCCGGCCTGGACGCTGGACGGAAACGTCCCGGTCCTGCTGGAAAACAAGGCAACCCTGGAGTGCACGCCCTGGGCGATCTACGACGGCGGCGATCACATCATCGTCATCGGCGAAGTCCAGAAGCTTGAGGTGACGAACCGCGAACCGCTGCTGTTCTTCGGCGGGAAATTCCGCGAAATCGGGCCCCTCTCAGGTTCCAGCCACTGGCAGCACTGTGGTGACTCCCTGGAGTCCGGGTGGTTCTCCGGAGCAGAGTCCTTCAAATCCCTTCTTCAAGCCTGACCTTTCACCAGCCTGACCTTTCACAGAGGAGCACCAATCATGACCGAAATTGTTGACCAGTCCGTTCCCGCCGCAGACTCGGCGCCCACGTCGTCGTCGGTTCCGTCGATGAGTGAGCGGACGACGCCGGCGAACCGGTTGATGCCGATGACCGGGGATGAGTACATCAAGTCCCTGCAGGACGACCGCGAGGTCTGGATTTACGGGGAGCGGGTCAAGGACGTCACGACCCACCCGGCGTTCCGGAACTCGATCCGGATGGCCGCCCGGCTGTACGACGCGATGCACAAGCCGGAGCTGCAGGACAAGCTGATGGTGCCCACGGACACCGGGTCCGGCGGCAAGACGATGTCCTTCTTCCGCACCCCGCACAGTGTCGAGGACCTCAAGAAGGACCGGACCGCGATCGAGACCTGGGCGCGGATGAGCTACGGCTGGCTGGGCCGCTCGCCCGACTACAAGGCCGCTTTCCTGGGCACCCTGGGCGGCATGCCGGACTTCTACGCGCCGTTCCAGGAGAACGCCAAGCGCTGGTACAAGGAGTCCCAGGAGAAGGTCCTGTACTGGAACCACGCGATCATCAACCCGCCGGTGGACCGCCACCTCCCGGCGGACCAGGTCGGAGACGTGTTCATGAAGGTCGAGAAGGAAACCGGCTCGGGCCTGATCGTCTCCGGCGCGAAAGTCGTCGCGACCGGCTCGGCGATCACCAACTACAACTTCATCGCGCACTACGGGCTGCCGATCAAGCGCAAGGAGTTCGCGCTGATCTGCACGGTGCCGATGGACGCGCCGGGTGTGAAGCTGATCAGCCGTGCCTCCTACGCCCACCAGGCCGCCGTGATGGGCACCCCGTTCGACTACCCGCTCTCGAGCCGGATGGACGAGAACGACTCCGTGTTCATCTTCGACAAGGTCCTGATCCCGTGGGAGAACGTCTTTGCCTACGGTGACGTGGAGAAGATCAACAACTTCTTCCCGCAGACCGGCTTCATCAACCGCTTCACCTTCCAGGGCGTGATCCGCCTCGCCACCAAGCTGGACTTCATCGCCGGGCTGCTGATGAAGGCCCTGGAAGTCGCCGGAACACAGGACTTCCGCGGCGTCCAGACCCGGGTGGGCGAGGTCCTCGGCTGGCGCAACATGTTCTACGCGCTGATCGACGGCATGACCCTGAACCCGGACCAGGGCCCCAACGGCACCGTGCTGCCCAAGCTCGACTACGGACTGGCCTACCGGATGTTCATGTCCATCGGCTACCCGCGGATCAAGGAGATCATCGAGCAGGACGTCGCGTCCGGCCTGATCTACCTGAACTCCTCAGCCCTGGACTTCAAGACCCCGGAGATCCGGCCGTACCTGGACAAGTACATCCGCGGCTCCGAAGGCGTCGAGGCCGTGGACCGGGTGAAGCTGATGAAGCTGCTCTGGGACTCGATCGGCACCGAGTTCGGCGGCCGGCACGAGCTCTACGAGCGGAACTACTCCGGCAACCACGAGAATGTGAAGGCCGAGATCCTCTTCGCCGCGCAGGCGCAGGGCACCACGGACTACATGAAGGGCTTCGCGGACGAGTGCATGGCCGAGTACGACCTGGACGGCTGGACCGTCCCGGACCTGATCAGCAACGACGACGTCAGCCTTTTCCTCAAGCGCAGCTGAGCCCCGGCGAAGCTCCCGCCCGAACCCACGAAACCCCGCCACTGAGCATGCTCAGTGGCGGGGTTTCGTGGATGCGGCAGGGCCCATCCGCCCGCGCCTACGCCCCCCGTTACTTCACCCCGGCCCCCGGCAGCAGCTCGGTCGCGCCCAGGGAATCGGCGACGAAGGCGTAGTCCCAGGCCCGTTCCTTCCACTGCACGTAGCGGCCGGAGGCGCCGCCGTGGCCGCCCTCCATCTCGATCTTCATCACGATCGGCTCGTGCCCGGTCGATACAGACCGCAGGGCCTGCACCCATTTGGCCGGCTCCACGTAGAGCACCCGCGTGTCATTAAACGATGTGACGGCCGCGATCTTCGGGTAGGCCACCGCGCGGACGTTCTCGTACGGCGTGTACGACTTCATGTATGCGTACACCTCCGGGTCCGTGATCGGGTTTCCCCATTCCTCCCACTCGAGCGCGGAGAGCGGCAGTTCGGGGTCCAGGATGGTGGTCAGGGCGTCCACGAACGGCACGGCGGCCACGATCGCCGCGTACTTTTCCGGGGCGAGGTTGGCGACGGCGCCCATCAGCAGTCCGCCCGCGGAACCGCCCATCGCGGCGATCCGCGACGGCGAAACCCACCCCGAGCCAGCCAGCCAGTCCGTGGCCGCGATGAAGTCGGTGAAGGTGTTCTTCTTTTGCAGCTTCTTGCCGTCGTCGTACCAGTGCCGGCCCAGCTCCCCGCCGCCGCGGATGTGGGCGATCACGAACACGATGCCGCGGTCCAGCAGGGAGAGCCGGGGGATGCCGAAGCCCGGATCCATGCTCATCTCGTAGGACCCGTAGCCGTAGACGAGTCCCGCCGCCGTGGAGTCCCGCGCAACGGAGGCGTGGCGCAGCACGGAGAGCGGGATCCGGGTGCCGTCCGCGGCCACCGCCCATTCGCGGGTGGCAACGTAATCCGCGGCGGAGTAGCCGCCCAGCACCGGCGACTCCTTGCGCAGCAACAGTTCACCGGCCGGCGAAGCAGCCGTGGGCAGCACGAAGTCGTACACCCGGGACGGCGTGAAGTAGGACGTGTAGCCGATCCGGATCACAGGGGCCTCGTAGTCGGAACCCCCGACGCCGGCCGTGTACAGCTCCTCGTCGAACGCCGGCTCCACGGGGGCGCCCTGCTCCGGCGTGCCCAGCCCGGCCAGCGCCAGGACCTGCACCCGCTCGATCGTGTCCTTGCGGACCGAGACCACAAGATGGGTGGAGGTGACGCCGGCGCCGTTGACGCGGACGTCATCGGAATGCGCGACGACGGTGGCCCAGTGCTGCTCGGCGATCGGCTTGGCCAGTTCGGCCGGATCCACGAGCGAGACCATGGAGTTGATCGCGTCCTTGTTGTGGGTCAGCAGGATCGCCTCGGCAGGTGTTCCGGAAGCGTCGGCCAAAAGGAACGGCTCGGCGTCGTACAGGATGCGTTCATCGCGGGAGATCACGGTGGACAGCCCGGCGTCGGGCGCGTCGAAGCGCAGCAGCCGGGTTTCGGAGAACTCGGAGCAGCCGATGCTCAGCACCAGGTGGCGCCGGTCCGCGGAGAGCTCGAAGCCCAGCCACATGGCGACGTCGTCCTCCTGGTAGATCACCTCGTCCTCGGTGACGGGCGTGCCCAGCACATGGGACTTCACCTGGTACGGGCGCCAGGCGTCGTCGACCACGGTGTAGAAGATCCGGGTGCCGTCGGGGGAGAAGGAGACGCCGTAGAAGACGTTCTCGATCACGTCCGGGAGCAGCTCGCTGCCCCCATCCGGTCCCCGGAGGTTCTTGAAGCGCAGCGTGAAGCGCTCGTCCCCGGCGTTGTCCACGGCGTAGGCGAAGAGGTTCCCGTCGATGGTCACGGCGGAGCCGCCGATGGCGAAGAACGGCTTGCCCTCAGCCTCGACGTTGCCGTCCAGCAGGATTTCCTCGCCGGGGATTTCGACGCCGACCTCGACGGCGGGGGGAGTCCAGTCCGCGACCCGGTCCCCGGTGTCCTGGGCCTTGACGCGGCAGTGGATGCCGTATTCCTTGCCCTCGACCGAGCGGGTGTAATACCACCAGCCGTCCTTGCGGTTGGGCACGGAGAGGTCGGTCTCCTGGGTGCGGCCCTTGATTTCCTGGAAGATCGCCTCGCGCAGCGGCTCCTGGTGGGCGGTCACCGCTTCCTGGTAAACGTTTTCGGCCTTCAGCAGTTCGACCACCTCCGGCGAGTCCTTGTCGCGGAGCCACTCGTAGTTGTCCTGGAACGAGTCGCCGTGGTGGGTGCGTACGGTGGGAACCTTCTTGGCGACGGGAGGCTGCGGGGAAGGCTGCGCTGGAGTCTGGGTCATGGACTCAATATATAAAGCTATTCCGCGGCGGGTGCCCCGCGTTCGCTACCGGCCTCTTCCCATATAGCAGGGCGGCGAGGGGTTCAACGGTCCTTGCGTTCATAACGTGGGCTTTCCCGATATGACGCCAAGTGTTGCGTGCGTCACATTTGCTCCCTAGGCTGGGACAGGCCGCAGCGTCGCGGCCAGGCATCAAAATGCACGAACAGGGGAAGCATTTGAACGACAAGCTCAGAGTTCTTGTCCGGCTTGACCTAGATTGCGGAGAGGCTGAAGTAGCAGCCCAAGGCCACGTGACGGCCCAGAGCCTCCAGGCCCTGTATGTGGTGGTGAAGCGCGCGAACCACCTGAGGGAAGGCCTCCGCCTCGTGGTGGATGTAAGCCACGCCCTGGTGGAACCGGCGGCCATGGAACAGCTGCAGGCCTGTTCGGAATCCCATCACCTGCCCGCCTCCATCGATCCGATGCAGTCGGAATGCCGGCTCCGCATCGTGGCTCCCGCCGAGGCCGACGCCGACGCCGGTGCCGGCACCCGGGCGGTTGCCCGGGCCCGCGCCCTGCGCCTGGCAGCGTAGGCCCGGCGGCGTAGGCCCGCGGCGTAGTCCTGGCGGCGTAGGCCCGCGGCGTAGTCCTGGCGGCGCCGTCCGGGGCTGCTTTGAGGCCCGGAACCGGCGATTCCGCGCCGGAATGCGGCGAGTCCGTGTCAAAGTGCCCCCGTTAGGCGGCCTTAGCCTCGGTCCCGGCCTCAGTTCCCGCTCTCCAGGCCGTTCGCGGCTACATAGTCCGCGAGCGTGCCCCCGGCCAGCGCGGCCGCAATGGAAGCGATCGCGGCGTTGTCCGGCAGCACAATGGACTGCCCGTCAGGGCTCGTACCGGTCCCGGCCGTGGGGAGGGTGAAGAACACGGCGTCCTCCGGGTGCAGGCCCCGGAGGCTGGAGCCGAGGTGACCCAGGGCGTCCGCGCTGAAGCCCTGGTCCACGCTCATGAACGGGAGCAGGGAGGCCGCCAGATTGCGGACGGTGCCCGGGCTGCTGAGCATGCCGGCTGCCAGGGCTTTGACGAGGACCGCGCGCAGGAACGCCTGCTGGTCGCGCACCCGCTGGTAGTCGCCGTCGGGAAACGCATAGCGCTCGCGGACGAAATCCAGCGCCGCGGCGCCGTCCAGCCGGTTTACGCCGGCGGGAAACGTGTGCCCGCCCGGGAGCGTCGAGGTGAACGGAAGCTTAACGTCGACGTCGACCCCGCCGAGCGCGTCGGTCAGGCCGCTGAAGCCCTCGAAGTCCATCATCACGGTGTGGTCGATGTGCGCACCGAGCAGGGATTCCACGGTCTGCACCGTCAGCGGGATGCCCCCGAGTCCCAGCCCGGCGTTGATCTTGGACGGCCCGTAGCCGGGAATGTCCACCCAGAGGTCGCGCATGATGGAGATGCCGTAGATCCTCTTCCGGTCGGCGGGGACGTGGACCAGCATGATCGCGTCCGAGCGCTGGTCGGCCGGTGTGCCCGCGACGGCCTGGGCCTCCTGCTCGCGGGCATTGCCGCGGCTGTCGCTGCCCAACAGCAGGATGTTGAGGTCGACGGCGGGAGGTTCCGGCGTTTCGCTCGGCGTGGGCGTTGCGGTGGCCGCCGGAGCTGCTGTTTCTGCCGGCGGGGCGGTCTTGGGCTGCGGCCGGTTGAGGAGGTACACGGCGGCAACGACGGCGAGCACCAGCAGGCCCGCCACGACCGCCGACACCAGGATCAGCCGGCGGCGTCCGTCCCCGGGCGCCGGGGATGGCTGCTGTCCAGACGCGGGCGGGCCCGGCGGGTTTCCCATGAGCGGACGCTACCACCGCCGGATGGCGTGGCAAAGAGGCGCCTGGCCGCTGAGGCCGGGCACCGGCCACGCATAGGGCTGCCGCAATAGTCCAAGCGGGTTGCGGGGTGTGGTCCTTTGCTGGTGTTTTCGTGGCCCACACTTATCACGTGCGTACTTTTGGTGTTGAGGAAGAATTCCTGATCGTGGATCCCGACAACGGCAGCCCCCTGCCCCTGGCCGCAGAACTGCTGCGCCTCCATGACCCCGGCCGCCCGAGGGTGAGCCATCGGTCACCCCTCCCGGTTCTGGCCGTCGAGCTGCAGCAGGAACAACTTGAAGTCATTACCCGCCCGCACAGCAGCCTGCGCGGCCTTGCCGCCGAGATAAGGGCCGGCCGCAACTATGCCGACGCCCTGGCCCGGAAGGCGGGTGGGCGGATCGCAGCCCTCGCCACGTCTCCGGTGCCGGTCGCACCGCGTCACACCCGCAACGACCGTTATGACGCGCTGCTGGAAAAGTTTGCCCTGACGGCCCGGGAGCAGCTGACCTGCGGATTCCATGTCCATGTTTCGGTGGGCTCGGATGAGGAAGGAGTCGCGGTCCTGGACCGGATCAGGCCCTGGCTGCCGACGCTTACAGCCTTGAGCTCGAATTCACCGTTCTGGAACGGCGCGGAGAGCGGCTACGCCAGTTTCCGCACCCAGGCCTGGAACCGGTGGTCCTCCGCCGGGCCGACGGAGGTCTTCGGATCGGCACGGGCATACCATTCATTGGTGGAGGACCTTTCGGCCACCGGGGTCGTCACCAGCCCGGATTTTGATGCGCGCCTGTCCGCCCGGCACCCCACCGTGGAGGTCCGGGTATCCGATGTTTGCCTGGATGCCCGGGACGCCGCCCTGATTGCCGCGTTGGTGCGGGCTTTGGTGGAGACTGCCGCCCGGGAGTGGGAAGCCGGACGGTCGCCGGACATGGTTCCCGCCGCCGTCCTGCGTCAGGGTGCCTGGCGGGCCAGCAGGTTCGGCGTGGCCGGGGACCTGCTCCATCCGGTAACGCACAGGCCGGACACCGCACGAAATGTCCTCAA
Source organism: Arthrobacter sp. PAMC25564 (assembly GCF_004798705.1). Taxonomy (NCBI): domain Bacteria; kingdom Bacillati; phylum Actinomycetota; class Actinomycetes; order Micrococcales; family Micrococcaceae; genus Arthrobacter; species Arthrobacter sp. PAMC25564. The sequence goes on from NZ_CP039290.1 coordinate 1,329,368, forward strand.
CGCACTCCAGGACCATATCGGCGACGCCCTGGATGAGACCGGGGACGCAGCCTCCGCCGCGGAATCCCTGCAACGGATCCTCCGCCACGGCACGGGTGCCACCCGGCAGCGGCAAGCCTTCGAACGAACCGGCAGACTTTCCGACGTCGTTGCCCACGCCACCGCCCTTACCCATCAGGAACCCGCCGATTTTGACCCGCTCGGGGAACGGCTCCTCACCCGGGACGCAGAAACCGCCATCCCAAGCGGCGATTTAGTGGCCATCTCCGGCTGACGCCCGCACCTGTCGCCCCTTGAAATGACGATACGGGCGACATTCCAGGGGGCCCGCCCTTGGCGGTGGGGACGAACGAGTGGCAGATCCAGCCGGGGGATTGTCAGCTGTGGACGCGGGCGAACCGCAGGATGGTCAGGATGGCCGGTGAGAGCTCGTCCTCCATCTGCCGGTACGCGTCTTCGCCGCGGCGGTAGGGATCGACGACGTCGTTGTCGGCAGCATCCGGGGCCAGCGCCAGGTGCCGGACGGAGGCAGCCCGGGCCGGCAGTCCGCGCCACAGGGCAGCCAGATCGGCCGCCGGCGAAGGATCGCCGTCCCGGCCGCCGTCCCTCTCTTCCAGGACCTCCAGCATCCGGGCAAACTCGCGGATGGTGAAGGTCCGCTTCAACAGGGAAGGATCCAGCTGCAGGACTTCGCCACGGTGTCTGGCGGCCATGGTGAGGACCAGATCGGCGTCGCGCAGGATCGCCGGAGTCAGCTGGCGTGCCGCGAAGCCTTCGGGTGTTCCGCCGTAGGTGCTGATGATTCCTGCTGAGAGTGGCTGGACCGGGTCGCCCACCATGGCCCGGGTTCCGGCGCTGCGCACGCGGAAGGCGCCCGGCTTCACCTGGTCCAGCCCGGCCTGGAGCAGGCGCTCGGCTACGGGGGAGCGGCAGATGTTCCCCGTGCAGACGGTGAGGATCCGGATGGGTAACAACGAGGGGTCGTTGCTCGTTTCCGTTCCCGGGGCTCTTGGCGGCGGCATAGTCTTCGAGTCTATCCGCGCTGGGCGCTGCCATGACATCCGCCGCGGCGGTCCGCAGCACCCGTGGCCCGCGGCACCCGCAGCCCGGCACCCCGGTGCTTGACGCATCTCCCGCCTTCCGCATATCCTGAACGAACGGTCGGTAATTATTTATCGGAAATGCATAGGAGCAACCATGGCATCGCAGACCCTGCAGTCAGTGCCCGCTGAGCCCACGCCGGGACAGCACGAGATGAGCCCCGAAGATGCGGCCCGGCGTGACGCTGAAGGCCAGGCATACTTCGACAAAGTCATGGCGGATGACTCGCGGATCGAACCCCGCGACTGGATGCCCCCGGCATACCGCAAGACCCTGCTGCGCCAGATTTCGCAGCACGCGCACTCGGAGATCATCGGAATGCAGCCGGAGGCCAACTGGATTTCCCGCGCCCCCAGCCTGAAGCGCAAGGCCATCCTGATGGCCAAGGTCCAGGACGAGGCCGGCCACGGACTGTACCTCTACTCCGCCGCCGAGACCCTCGGCCAGCCGCGCGACAAGATGAATGAAGACCTGATGGCGGGCAAGGCCAAGTACTCCTCCATCTTCAACTACCCTGCACGCACCTGGGCGGACATGGGAGCCATCGGCTGGATGGTCGACGGCGCCGCTATCGCCAACCAGGTGCCGCTGTGCCGCGCCTCCTTCGGCCCCTACGGACGTGCCATGGTCCGGGTCTGCAAGGAAGAATCCTTCCACCAGCGCCAGGGCTTCGAGATCCTGCTGGAACTCTCCCACGGCACGCCGGAGCAGAAGAAGATGGCCCAGGACGCCGTGAACCGCTGGTACGCCCCGGCCCTGATGATGTTCGGCCCGCCGGACGACGATTCGCCCAACTCCAAGCAGTCCATGGCCTGGAACATCAAGCGCTTCAGCAATGACGAACTGCGCAACCGCTTCGTCGGCATGATGATGGAGCAGGTCAAGGTCCTGGAGCTCACGCTTCCGGACAAGGACATCCGTTTCAACGAAGAGACCAAGAAATGGGAGCACGGACCCCTGGACTGGGATGAATTCCACGAAGTCCTCGCCGGCCGCGGCCCCTGCAACGCCCAGCGCCTGGAACGGCGCCGCGAAGCCCACAACAACGGCACCTGGGTTCGAGAAGCCGCCGCCGCGTACGCGGCAAAACAGAACCGCAAGCAAGCAGAAAAGGAAGCCGCAGCATGACAACCCCCGAACCGCACGCAGGAAACGTCTGGCCCATCTGGGAAGTATTTGTCCGCTCAAGCCGCGGCCTTTCCCACGTCCACGCCGGTTCCCTGCACGCGCCGGACGCCGCCATGGCCCTGCGCAACGCCCGTGACCTCTACACCCGCCGCAACGAGGGCGTCTCCATCTGGGTTGTCCCGGCGGACGCCATCGCCTCCTCCGATCCCGACTCCAAGGGCGCGTTCTTCGAATCGCCCCAGGGCAAGGACTACCGGCACGCCACGTATTACACCAAGAGTGAGGGCGTGAAGCACCTGTGAGCACCGCACCCGAAACCGAAGAAACCAAAGAAACCAAAGAAACCGAAGAAACAGCAGGCCACGGCGACCTCTCGGTCGGCGTCAAGGCTGCCAGCGGCAGCGGCGAGGCCACGGCCAGCGCCACCCGCATCACGCCCGGCAACGCCCTCCGCCCGGAGGACATCGCCCTGGCCGTGCGCCGCGGCACCGCCAAGCCGAGCGAGGACGTCGCAGAGTTCGCGCTGCGCCTGGGCGACGACGCCCTGATCCTCGCACAGCGCCTGGGCCACTGGATCTCCCGCGCCCCGGAGCTCGAAGAGGACATCGCCCTGGGCAACATCGCCCTGGACCAGCTGGGCCACGCCCGGTCCTTCCTGAGCTACGCCGGCGGCCTCGACGGCCGCAGCGAGGACGATCTCGCCTACTTCCGCCGCGAGCCCGAGTTCCGCTCGGTCGAGATCTTCGAAATCCCCAACGGTGACTTTGCCGTCACCATCGCCCGCCAGTTCGTGGTCAGCTACTACCAGTACGAGCTGTACCGCCGGCTCACCGGGTCCACCGACGCCACCCTGGCCGGCATCGCCGCCAAGGCCGTCAAGGAAGTCGACTACCACCGCGACCACAGCGCCCAGTGGGTCCTGCGACTGGCCCTCGGCACGGACGAGTCCCGCGAGAAGATGATCCACGGCTTCAAGGTCATCTGGCCGTACGTGGACGAGCTGTTCCGCGACGACGAGCTCACCGCCCGCCTGGCCGGGTCCGGCGCCGCCGTCGAGCCTTCCAGCCTGCGCGCGGACTTCGACCGCCTGACCGGAGCCGTGCTCGCCGAGGCGGAACTTGAGGTTCCCAACGTCCAGCCCGCCCCCGGCGGCGGACGCAAGGGGCTCCACTCCGAGCACCTCGGCTACCTCCTCGCCGAAATGCAGGTGCTCGCCCGCGAGTACCCCGGGGCAAGCTGGTAACCATGCCTGAGACCGACTCGGCCACCAGGACGCCCGAGCAGAACGCCTGGGACATCGCGGCCACGGTGTGCGATCCGGAAATCCCCGTCCTCACGGTCGCGGACCTCGGGATCCTCCGCAACGTCGAACTGTTGGAGGATAACGACGCCGGGACGGCGCCCGCCGTCCGGGTCACCATCACGCCCACCTACTCCGGGTGCCCGGCCATGGACGCCATCCGCGACGACCTCAAGACGGCGTTCCAGCGCGAAGGCTACCCGAGCGTGGACGTGGAACTGGTCCTCTCCCCGGCGTGGACCACGGACTGGATGAGCGAGGCCGGCAAGGCCAAGCTGGAGCAGTACGGCATCGCCCCGCCGTCGGGCCACTCCAATGCCGTACGGCACGCCGGGCCCATCCGCCTGAGCCTCGCCGTCAAATGCCCGCAGTGTTCATCGTTGAACACCAAGGAACTCACCCGCTTCGGTTCCACCTCCTGCAAGGCGCTGTACGTCTGCCAGGACTGCAAGGAACCGTTCGACTACTTCAAAGTTTTGTAAGGAACAGGTGCTCCCATGACTGTTGTCCGCCAGACGGCCGCTGAATCGGCCACAGCCGCCGGCCGCCGTCGCGCGTCCTTCCACTCCCTGACGGTGGAGGAGGTCCGCCGGCTGACCGATGACGCCATCGAGGTGAAGTTCGGCGTCCCCGCCGAGCTCACCGGACAGTACGACTACCTCCCGGGCCAGTACGTCGCCCTGCGCACCACCCTGCCGGATGAGCAGGGCGAGCCGAAGGAGATCCGCCGCAGCTACTCCATCTGCGCCGAACCGCGCAGCTTCGCGGACGGCAGCAGCGAGATCCGGGTGGCCATCAAGAAGGACCTCGGCGGCCTGTTCTCCACCTGGGCCAACGCCGAGCTCAAGGCCGGCGACACCCTGGACGTCATGAGCCCGATGGGCGCGTTCGTCTCCAAGCACGGCAGGGACGGCAAGGACGTCGAACAGAACGTCATGACCTCGATGAACCGCCCCGAGGACCTGGCGGGGGAGGCCGGCTCCTTCGTGGCCATCGCGGCCGGTTCCGGCATCACCCCGGTGATCGCCATCGCCCGCACCCTGCTCGCGGCGCACCCGGACACCCGCTTCGACCTGATCTACGCCAACAAGGCCGCCATGGACGTGATGTTCCTCGAGGAGCTCGCGGACCTGAAGGACAAGTACCCGGCCCGGCTGGCCCTGCACCACGTGCTCTCCCGGGAACAGCGGATCGCCCCGCTGCTGAGCGGCCGGATCGACGCCGAGAAGCTCCAGGCCTTGCTGGGCACCGCCATCCACGCTGACGAGATCGACGAATGGTTCCTGTGCGGGCCGTTCGAGCTGGTGCAGCTGTGCCGCGACACCCTCGCCGCCCGCGGCGTAAAGCCCGAACACGTCCGCTTTGAACTGTTCACCTCCGGCAAGCCGGACCGCCCCGAGGGCAACATCGGCCGCCCGGTGATCACGGACGAGTCCAAGGAAACGTACAAGATCACCTTCAAGCTGGACGGGCTCCAGGGCGAGGTCGCCAGCCCCACGCACGCCCGCGAATCCATCCTCAACGCGGCCCTGCGGGTCCGCCCGGACGTGCCCTTCGCCTGCGCCGGCGGCGTCTGCGGAACCTGCCGCGCCAAGGTGGTCTCCGGTGCCGTCACGATGGATGAGAACTACGCGCTGGAACAGGACGAGCTGGACAAGGGCTACGTCCTGACCTGCCAGTCGCACCCCACCACCCCGGAAGTCACCGTCGACTTCGACGTCTGACCCGCGCCTGAACCGCGCTAACTGAACCGCGCACCCTGAAGGAGCCCCATGATTTCCCTCTCCATCGACGGCGGCATCGCCGAGATCGTCCTGGACGCCCCGCACAAGCTGAACTCGCTTGACGAGCAGGCGCTCAAGGACCTGTCAAAGGCGTACGACGACGCCGCTGACGCCGCCTCGCGCGGTGAGGTGCGGGCTCTGCTGCTCAGGGGAGAGGGCCGGGCTTTTTGTGCGGGCCGTGACATTGCCGGCGTGACACCGGAGACCGACGACGTGCAGGCGTACCTGGGCGGGCTGCTGCAGCCGCTGCTGAAGAAGATGAGCGCCTTCCCGGCGCCCACCTTCGCCGCCGCCCAGGGGGCCTGCCTCGGAGTGGGGCTGGGCCTGCTGCTGGCCACGGATGTGGTGTACGTGGCGGAGAACGCCAAGTTCGGCTCGCCCTTCGCCAACCTCGGGGCCACCCTGGATTCCGGCGGGCACTGGTACTTCACTGAACGCCTCGGCATGCACCGGACCCTGGACCTGATCTACACGGCCGAGCTCATGAGCGGCGCGGAGGCCGTGGCGCAGGGGATGTTCAGCCGGGCGATGCCCGCGGCTGAACTCTTGGCGAACACCCGGGAAATTGTTACGAAGGCCGCCGCCGGTGCCACCAGCGCGTTCAATGCCAGCAAGGAACTCGTGGCGCACATCCGGGACCAGCGCCTGGGCCTCTGGGCGTCCATGGAAGAGGAGAACGCCGAGCAGGCCCGGCTCTGCAAGACGGCGGACTACAGCGAGGGTTTCCGCGCCTTCCAGGAGAAGCGCAAGCCGGTCTTCAAGGGGTAGCGTCGTAGCTCAGCAGATCGTCACGGTTATTCTATTTTTGGCCGCCAACTTGTAGGGTTCCCCTATGACTTTGGGGAAATCCGTAAGAAAAGCCGTCATTCCTGCTGCCGGACTGGGAACTCGCTTCCTGCCCGCCACCAAGGCAATGCCGAAGGAAATGCTGCCGGTAGTGGACCAGCCCGCCATCCAGTACGTGGTCCAGGAAGCGGTCGATGCAGGCCTCACGGATCTGCTGATGATCACGGGACGCAACAAGCGCGCCCTGGAGGACCACTTCGACCGCGAGCCTCATCTGGAGCGCACCCTGGAGCTGAAGGGGGACACGGCCCGGCTGAACGCCGTCCAGGACGCCTCTGACCTGGGGCCGCTGCACTACGTCCGGCAGGGCGAGGCCAAAGGCCTGGGACACGCCGTCCTGTGCGCCCGCCAGCACGTGGGGGATGAGCCGTTCGCCGTGCTGCTGGGCGATGACCTGATTGACGAGCGTGACGAGCTGCTCACCACCATGATGGACGTGCAGGCGAAGACCGGCGGCTCCGTGATTGCCCTGATCGAGGTGGACCCGTCCCAGATCAGTGCCTATGGCTGTGCGGACATCACCGCGATCGCGGGCGAGGACTACGTCCGGGTCAACAGCCTGGTGGAGAAGCCGTCCGTTGCCGAGGCTCCGTCCAACCTCGCCGTCATCGGACGGTACGTGCTGCACCCCTCGGTCTTCGACGTCTTGGAGCAGACGGAACCGGGCCGCGGCGGGGAAATCCAGCTCACCGACGCCCTCCAGACCCTGGCCGCTGCGGACGGAGAAGGAGCTGGCGTGTACGGGGTTGTCTTCAAGGGCCGCCGCTATGACACCGGAGATAAACTCAGCTATCTGAAGGCCGTGATCACCCTCGCCTCCGAGCGGGTGGAGTTCGGCGAAGAGCTCAAGACCTGGATGAAGGCCTTCGTCAGCTAGGCTCGCGGCCGCCCGGCCATAGCGTGGGCCAGCGCCCGGGCGAGCAGGACGCCTATAACAGAGCCTCCTGTGTTTGTGACAACATCAACAAGACTTGAAAACCGGTTGTGAAGAAACAGCAGCTGGCCCAGCTCCATACAGCCGGATACGGCTGCGCCGAGGGCGGCAGCCTGCCACCACCGTTTGTCGGGGTAAGCCAAGGCTGCAGCAATGCCGAACGGGATAAACAGCACCACGTTCGCGGTTCTTTCCACGAACGAGTAGTTGATCCAGAGGGCGATTCCGTGAGCGTGCAGGAACGTCAAGACGCCGGCGATGCTTCCTTGCGCAGGCTGGTCCACAGGGGTCGGCCAAAAGCCCACCAGCGCGAGTAGCACCAGCATTATCGCAAGAACGGTACGCCATGACCGTGGCGTTTCCAGTAGCTTCAAGGCGGCCTCAGGATTAGGTCTTTGGGACTTATTGCAGGAAAAACAAGGGTGGGTGGTTCTCCGGTTTCCCGGAGAACCACCCACCCTCTTTTATGCTTGTCTGTGCTTACGCGGCGGTGTCAGCCTTGGCGCGGCGGCGGACCACAACTACCGAGGTGATGCCGGCAGCCAGTGCGCCTGCGCCCACCAGGGACCACAGGACCAGGCTGGTGTCCGCACCGGTGTTGGCCAGTGCAGGTCCCGAGTTAGCCGTGCCGCCTGCGGTGCCGCCGGTGTTGGCCAGGCCTGTACCCGTGCCAGCAGCCGCAGCGTCCACCGTCACCGTGGCGGTGACGGTCTTGCCGGAGGTCAGGCCCACAGCCGTCAGCGTGTAGGTTCCGTCCGCGGGGAGGCCAAGCGGGAGGGCGAAGTTACCGCTGGCGTCGGCGGTGGTGGTGAAGGTAAGCGGTGCCAGCGGCAGGGTGATCTTGGCCGGTACGGCCATGCTAGCCCCGCCGGAGAAGCTGCCGCCGATTGCCTGCGGCGTGCCCGTCAGGGTCGCGGTGACCTGGATGCTTTCGCCAGGCGTAAAGCCTTGGCCGGAGAATGTGAATGTTTGGCCGGGCGCAACAGTTCCGTCAGAAACCTGGCCCTGCACTGGCGCTGCCGGGTAGTTGTCTGCTGCGAGCGACGGACCTGCGCCGATGAGAGCGATGGAGCCAGCAAGTGTGAGTGCTGCAAGTGTTTTCTTCATGTGTCCCCCTGAGACCGTAAATCGATTGTCACGCGATGTGGAGATTTCCGGCCCTCGAGCGGACAGAGGGTGAAATCTCAATTGATGCCCAAGTAGAAGGTAGCACCCCGTGACGCCTGTTACCAAAGTGAATCAAGTCGCTTTACATACTGTTAACGTGGCGTCTATTTGCTGGGAACGCAGGCGGCCGGCTGTGCGGCCAAAACCACATCTTTGACAGCTTGGACTGTGGGCGTGACAACCACGTTGGGTTCCGTGTGCTGGACGATTTTGCCGAAGGTCAACTCCACCGTGCTGCTCTGGCCTGGTGCCAGGGAGACCGTGACCGTTCCCACCGGCCGGTTGGCATGGCGGTGGGCGGCAAAGCCAACTTTTTTGCCGTCCACGCTGGCTGTTTCCACGTTGGCCTGGATTGGGCCGTAGGCAATGACGTTAGTCTGCACCGTCCCGGCGGGAACGCCGAAATTGCCGCCACCGGTGACGTACGCGGGTAGCGACGTCGCAGCGTCGGCAGGGGCGGTGTTGGTGCTGGTGATGCGCACTTTCACCTGCCCGTACTCGTCGCCGGTGCATTCCTCCACGAGCTGCACGGTCCGCTTGACGTAGTAGTCCATTTTTGCGCCGGTGCCGTCGTTGAAGTAGACGCCGAACTGTGCGGGGGAGACGCTGGGTCCGGCAACTGATCCGCTCACCGGATATTTGGAAATGATTGACTGCTCGCTGGGATCACTTGACCAAAGCCGTACCCGACCTTCGGCTGTTCCGCGGGTGATTCCCTCGAGGAGAGCGCCAGCGCTCGCTTTGCCGGTGGAAAGCGCCCCGAAGGTCTCCCTTGCCACGTCGGCGAAGTATGCATCTTGAAGTTTAGGGTCCTTGATTTGTGCGTAGACGCCCGAAAGGAGTGTGGATACGACGTTTTTGCCGCTGAGCTCGCTCGGCAGTTTGCCCCGAGCTAACGCCGTGAGCTCAGGACTTGTGATTTGGATCGGGCCTGTGGCATCCAGCACATAACCGAGCACCACGGGGTCCATGGAGATGACGCCATCTAGATGACCCCCGTTCCTCTTCTCCCACATTGAATTGGCTGTGCTAGCCGCCGTGGGAAAGTCGGGAGTGAGGTTTACATCCTGCATGTATTGGCCCAGGCGGTTGGAATAAATTTGTTCCTGTTCGGGGTCTACTGACACAGAGGGAACGAAGGCACCCATTTCGGTGGCACTCGTCTGAGAGCCGAGCGTCAACTTACCATTGCTAGCAGTCACGACTGCCAAAGCACCGGGAATTCCTCCGGTGGCTCGGCCCTCGGCATTGTTCTGTACGAGAAGCAAGTATTGGCGCGGCTGTTCGGAGCCCAACATCGCCGGGGCAATTCTGGCGGCGCTGGCAGCCGCATCCAAGTCATTGCTGAGCAATACGAGGCGATCTCGCGCCTTCACCAGGGGTTCAGATACCTGCGGAATTAGCGGCGCGGTGTCGATGCCGTTGAGACGTTCCGACGACGACCTGACCGCTTGCGCGGCTGAAGCAACTTTGGGGTCTGCAGACTTAAGCTGGCCCAGATCAGTGCCAGCGCTCGTTGGAGTCAGTGTCTTCCAATCTAGGGATTGGAAAGCACTCACCAACGGGGCGGCACCAAGCCGGGCCACATCGTCGGCGGACACTGCCGCGTCGTTCACTGCCTGGAAGTTAGCTCCGATCCATGGAAGCAGGGCCGCGGCACTCCAAAGCGGGTCGCTGGCCGCTTCCCGAGCCGCCCCTGTATGGACTTTGAGCTCTTCCACTGTCCTGACGGCACCGGCCTCATTGCTCATCAGTTCGTGCTCAAGTTGTGGCAGCAAACTGGTCGCAGCTGAAAGTTCGGTCTTGACCGTAGTTGCTTTGGAGGCGAGCCATGCCACGGATCCGGTACTGACAACGGCCACGAGACCTGTTATCGCGGCCAGCCTCAGAAGGTGTTTCCGTGCCGGTCCGCCCGGATTCTCATCTACCTGAGAACTGGGCAGGGTGTACTCATCCATTTTGCCTGTCATGGTCTTGGTTTCCTTCCGGACGGACGCAGGTGGAAGTGGCTCACCGTGGTAGTGAGCGTGGGGATGAAGCTACTGCGGGGGTGCATTCTGTTGGTGAATGGGGCCCGCGGTGCACCCCGTAGAGTGCGTCATCGACTCCACATCCACCCATGGGTGGCGTCACGACGGCCACGCGCAGTTTGCATCAGGGCGGGAAGCGGCGCTTGATTATGTGCCAAAGTCCCAAAACGCATTTTGCAGCTGACGCCCGCATGGAGCGTCTCGTGGCCCGCTCAATTCCATATAGCCCGACTCAGCGAGGAGAATTCGGTACTACAACCGAATCGCTGACGAAGTTGTTGTCACACCGCGGGTGTCAAAGAAAAGGTGCGCTTTATTGCTCAGAGCATCGGGCTCGTATTGCGCGTGATTCTGTAGTAGGAGGACGATATCCGCCGATTGTACGGCCTCGTGGAGGTCGGCCGCAGCATGTAGTGTCGTGCCGGCCACGTTCCAACTGTCGACGTTCGGGTCGTGATAGGACACTGAAGCGCCCTTAGCTATGAGAAGCTGAGCGATTGGCGTCGCCGGCGATTCGCGCTTGTCGGCAATATTCGCTTTGTATGTAACGCCTAGCAATAGAACCGACGATCCCTTGAGGCTTTGCTCGGCTCCGTTGAGGATATCTTGGACTCGCCCCACAACGTACGCGGGCATGGAGTTATTGATTTCCTCGGCCAACTCCACAAACTTGAAGGGGTAACCCAATGACTTTCGGACCTCATAGCTCAAGTAGTTTGGGTCGATGGGAATGCAATGGCCGCCGACGCCTGGCCCCGGATAGAAAGCCTGAAAACCGAAGGGCTTAGTCTTGGCGGCTTCGATAACATTCCAAAGATCGATGTCTAATTCGTGGCAGAACCGGGCCATTTCGTTGACCAGGGCAATGTTAATGTGACGATAGGTGTTCTCTAAGAGTTTGGCGGTCTCAGCTTCTTTGGCACCTTTGGTTGTTACGACAGTGTCAACGAACTGTGCGTAGAAAGCGGCTGCGACGTCCGTTGATTTCTTCGAGACGCCGCCGACAACCTTTGGAGTGTTCTTCAGCCCGTACGTGTCATTTCCAGGATCAATTCGTTCGGGTGAGAACGCAAGGTGGAAGTCCCTGTCCAAAACACGGCCCGGAGATTCGAGAATAGGTCGGATCAAGTCGTTCGTGGTACCTGGGTATGTTGTGGACTCAAGCACAACGAGCGCACCGGCCGAAAGGTTATTTGAGATCGTCGTCGTCGCGGCTTTTACTGCGGTAAGGTCAGGGCTGCCCGCAGCGCCCAGAGGCGTCGGAACACAGATAACGACAACGTTCGCCGTTTGGATGACAGCAGGATCTGAGCTTGCTCTGTAACCGGCGGCAAGCATCGATTTGATGTCGTCGTTATGGAGATCATCAATATGTGACTTCCCGGCATTTAGATTCTCAACAGTATGAACGCTGAGATCAAACCCGATAACTGAAAGTCCTGCATGCACAGCCCCTTGTGCCAGCGGCAATCCCACATATCCTTGACCCACGATAACTACGTTCGTCATTTCTCTATCGTCCGTTCCTAATGAAGATCATGAATACTGAATGAAATTGCAGCCACTCCTGTTTGGTGACTTCCCTGTTGTGTGGCATCCGTCCGGAAGTGATGCCCTCAGGATCTCCGACTATTGGCTTCGAAGGATGATCGGGGGAAGCGAGTTGGTGGCCTCGAATGCGCGGTGGGGATTTCAGAGTCGAGGGAACGTTTTGCTTCTGCATCGTAGCTCCCATAGCTCTGGTAACTATATGCATATGCATCCGCCCCCTTGCTTGGAAGCATGTTCATTACGATGCCGAGAACGTTGGAACCGACCAGTTCTAGGGCACCAAGGGATTTCTCAACATCTCCCTGTCTGACCCTTTGGCTGCCAACTATGAGAATGACGCCTCCCAGGTGTTGTGACAGGACAGCAGCGTCCGTCACCGGGAGTAGTGGAGGAGCGTCTATGATGACGGAGTCGAAAGTGGACTCCAACTGGCGAACCATTCGAAGCATGGCGTCCGATCCGAGGAGCTCGCTCGGGTTCGGAGGAATGTTGCCAGAGGTCAGCACAAACAGTTGGTCGTCCCCCCATGGCTGAAGTAAGTCCTGCACGTCAGCATTGCCTATAAGCGCAGTGGTGAGGCCGGCGCTACCTTCCAACCCAAGGTACTCAGCGATCATAGGACGGCGGAGATCCGCATCCACAAGAACAACGGACTGACCTGCCTGTGCAAGCGTGATGGCGAGATTCGTCGCAGTGGTACTTTTACCTTCACCTGGCAGCGAGGACGTCACCATTACCGCCCCGGACTTCTGTCCCAAGTTGGCAAACTGCATGTTTGTCCGAATCTGGCGGAAAGACTCTGCTCGAGGGCTCTGATTCGGTGCTTGCGTTATGAGTGGCTTCTTCACTGCATCACGATCGAAGGCAATACCGCCCAACATCGGCGCGTTAGTAACTCTCCGTAGGTCCGCCTCGCCACGAATCTTGTTGTCGAGAGTCGTGCGAAGGAGAGTCGTTCCGGCTCCAAAGACCAGCCCCGCGAGCAGTCCCAAAGCGAGATTGAGTCGGGTATTAGGAGCGGATGCTTCGCGCGGCGCCACAGCAGGTGTGACTATGGACAGTTTGACGGGGGATGAACTCGTCTTGTCTGACCGCTCGAGCGCGTCGACTGCCTTGATCAGGCTATCGCCAACGGCTTGAGCAATCGCCGCAGCTTGAACGGGAGATCCGTCGCTTGCTGAAATTGTGATGAGCACTGTGTTCAGATCCGATGTGGCCTTCACCTTGGCAGAGAGCTCCTTGGAAGTCATGCCTAATCCGAGGGTGTCGATCACAGGCTGGAGCACCACAGGAGTGTCAACAGTCTTGGTGTAAGACTGGACGCGGGCCTGACTGAAAGTGTTACCCTGCTGAAGCTCCTGAACGGTGCCGGAATTTTGGATGGCTACGAATAGCTGAGTTTCCGCGGTGTATGTGGGCCGAATGAGCAAGGAAGACGCCGCGCCTCCAATGACACCGACGAGAGCGAGGCTAACGATCAGTATCCAATTTCGCCGGAGGATACGGAGATAGTCTCTCAGTTCCATAAATGTGGCCTTTCTGAGTGCTGCAGGAGTGAGTTGCTGCAGTAAACAGCCCCCATGAATCCTACGATGATTCTGACTTGGATTCTAACCACGGACACATACTTTGCGAGTACTGGGGGAGACTCGCCCCCCCCAATAGTAAGCAGAGCTGCGGGCCTTCGTCCGTGAGAGTCGATCGTTTAGCGATTAAGGAAGGCGTCCGAGGCGCCGGCGTCTCGGCGCCTCGGGCCCTTCTCCCTGAACTTCGCGATAGAGACCTAGCCAGTGTCACGAGTGGACTGTCTCTCTCCGGCGTCCGCGCTTCCCCCTTTTTGCCCGTCGTCCGCCGCTGGTTCGTTTTAGTTTCATGCCGACGCCTATGTAACACCAAAGCAAGATGCCCAAAATTGCTTCGCATGCCAAAGTGGAAATGACGGCGCCGAGAATGCCATATGAAGGAATCAGATAAAGGTTTAGGAAGACATTCAGAACTGCCACCGCCACCTGGACAAAGGTTCGATACCTTTGATGCCCACTTCCCGTAAGAGCATCAGCTGCCAGAAACGTAAGCGCCCGGAGAATGATGAGCCAAGCCATAAGCCTGACGAAGTCCACGGCCTCGACGTAGTCACTTCCCAAGATCAGAGGCGCCAACGGCGCCACCAAGGCGACGCCGATCGATCCGACAACCGCATAACCGAGGACCATAGGAGAGATCTTGCGCGTCAGGCGCAGCGCTGATCTGAGTCCGTCCTGCCCCTCCCGAAAATACAAGGGGTAGGCCGCCGCGGACACGCTGCGTATGGGGGCGTACGCCATGTCAATAATCCTATAAGCGGCAGAGTAAACGCCAGCACTCGTAGCGGAGATCAGCCGGCCCAACATGGCTTTGTCTATATCGTTGTAGATGTTCTGAGAGGCAAGTGCCGTTGAATAAAGAAAACCTTCTTTTAGTTCATCGAGGCTAATTCTTGCAGAGCCCTTAAAATACCCGAGTTTAACGGTTGTTTGAATTACCACAAATATGCCCAAGGGCAGTGTTGCCAGTAAATAGACAGTCGCCCAAGTATCCAGCGAGGACTGGCTCGCTACAAGCCACATCAATAGAGCAGCAATTAGACGGAGTAGATTGGCCAACGAAGGTAGAATGGCCAACGCACGATGCCGCCCCAAAGATTGCCAGACCGATCCAACGAGGTCGACCAGTCTCAGCCCGACTAGGTCGGCCAGGGCAATCTGTAGGATTGCGAGTGAAGACACGCCCTGTGGTGCAATCTGAGCGGAGAACAGAGCCAAAAGAATTGAGAAAAGGAGACCCCCCGAAGTTGTGTAGAGAAGCGCGCGCTTCCATTCGGGTGAGGCATCCAAAGAATCACGGGCCACGTTCTTTATCATCAAAGTATTCGTTCCGAGACTGGAATATGGTGAGACTAACGCGGCAAGGGCGACGGCTGCGGCGAACGCTCCGTAGCCGGTTGCGCCGAGCATGCGGGCGAGAACAACGAAGTAGGCGGCCTGTATAGCGAGTTTCGAGACTTGTCCGGCCAAAAGTGCGAAGACATTCTTCCGCAGCAGTCTAATATCTAACGACACGATCTCTCATTTCAATGTTCATAAGTCAGGCCACCGGAGTCAGCGCCTCAGATAGAAGATCCTCAAGGCACAGCAGTCCCATCCAGCAGAGTAGTCAGGGTCTAGAATCGACCAGAGGGGCGACGCAATTCATACGGGCGTCGGATCGTCGGAAGCCTCGGGCTATTTGACGGCCTCAGATCTTGTCTATTGGGGAGATCGCTTACGACTTTTCGTGCCAAGATGAAGATCAGCGGCAAAATTATCAAGGCGTTGCCGTCAAGTGCGATCGGGTTCCAGTACAGCTCTGTCATCCCCACGACCGCTAGGTAGACGACATAGGACACGGCAAAAGCAAATGTGCCTTTATGCGCAGAGGCGCTTCTCATGCTCTGAACGAAGATCCAGAAGAGGCCAACAACAGCTCCTGCGCCACCAGTAAATAACAAGAAGAGGTACTCGCTGTGGGGGAAGTGCGCGGGAACCGCCCCCACCGACTGGAAGATATACCACCTGTCCAACCCGAGGCCTGTCAGCCAGTCCTTGCCGAGCGCGGCGAGTCCCAGGATCCATACGGTTCCTCGGTTGCTAAAGTCCGCTGGTTGGGCCTCTAACAACAGTTTAAAACCTTCCCAGAAGAGTCCCGCTACGCCGGTACTGAAGACCGCAACTATGAGCCGCCATTGCCCAGGTGTTGGGTGAAGAGTGTCCGTATTTCTATGCATAAACCGAGCGCAAGCTGCGGCAAGCGGCCACGCGGTGAGGGCCACGGCGATTGCGAGTTGTGACGTTCGCGACTCGGTGGCGTAAAGGGCCAGAGCAAATAGACCGAATGCCGCAAAATTTCTGGTGGAGTAGTAGCCGATCAAGCCGCAAAGAATACCGACGCCGCAGAGCATGGACACTGTGTTTTCTGAACTGAACGGACCTATGTACATGGCACCAAACGGACCACATTTGAATTTGTCGCAGGAACGCCAGTTATCTCCCGTGAGCGGTGCAATTGTGTACACGAAGCTGACAGATACAACGATCACACCGGCGAGATCGCGCAGTGTCAGGGAACTTAAGCTGAGGATCAGGCCGGTGACTGCCAATGAAATGACTCCGAGTGATCTGCCGAGAAGTAGTGACAGCGACAAATCGGGGTTCATCACCGCATTGATTATGAACAGCAATGCGGAGACTACCGCGGGTAGGTAGGCCGAGAGGAACATTTTATGCATCAGGCGTTTTCGGATGCTACGAATCACGAGCTGAAATGCCAGAACGACCATCAGAAGAATCAGCCCCAACTGCACTGCTTGACTCTCCGGTATGGCCCTGGTCTCACGAAGAAGGCCGATCGAAACAATTACAACTAGACCAAGAAGAGATATGGGATCCCGTGCCACAGCGCCCGATTTTTTGAGTATCTGACAATGCCAGAATAATGCTGACGCTGCTAGCAGTGCTATGGTATAAGTTACAAATGTTGTCATTTCTCTGCCTGCGCAGCGGGGATGTGCTGCCGCTCTTGGTTGGTGAAGGCGCCTACGTGCTTCAATATTTCCCGCCAGGCATCACGTACGCGGATTGCCCCGAACTCCTGGGCTCTCCGACTTGCTGCACCGACGTAGGCTTCGTCTGAGGGTTTCGGCAAAGAGGCAACGCGTCGAATGGTCGCCGCAATAGACGCGGCGTCGTTCTCACAGAGCCAGCCCGGCACATAGGCGGGAATCAGTTGCCTGGCAGCACGCGTGGAGACTGAAAGTACGGGTATGCCGAGGTCGGCAGCTTCGACGTAGACCAAACCGAACGTCTCGGCCACGGAACAATGGAGCAACAGGGCAGCAGCCCTGAGATTCTCCATGACCTGGTCCCGAGCGAGATGACCTGTGAAGTGCACCCTGTCCTGAACCCCTAGTTCAGTCGCCATGTCCTTCAGCGCTTGCATTCTCGGACCAGCACCGATGAGGGTCAGGGAATACTTGTCGTCTAGAAGTGCCATTGCTTTTATGGCGAGGTCTTGAGACTTAATGCTGGAGAGAGATCCGACACAAACGATTCGATAGGGGTCTGTAACTTTGGTGCGGAGAGACTCTTGAATCTCCACCCTGGTGGGAGTCTCCACCAAATTGGGTATGGTCTCGAGCCAGCGAACATTGCCATATTCGGCGATATCATCGGTGACCGGGGTGCTAACTCCCACTACACAATCCGCACGCTGGTAGAGCCAACGCGACATTAACTTCAGGAGATGGAGCTGGCGCGACTTGGCCAGCTTCTCTTGCAGGAGAGTGTGTTCCCAAACTATAGTTCCCGCGGCGCGTCTTGGCGCAATCATCAACCATGGAATGGCCGTCCATACTCCCACGAGAACTACGGTTCCTAGCCCGGAATGCCGTGAACGGGCGTAAAGGCGGGGCACGCTTCTAATGCGTTGCAGCCCCGTTAAAGGCGTTCCTAGCACTTCGACATTATTGTGCAGACTCTTGTCCGTATAAGAGCCTCCGATACAGATAACGTGAATATCGAACTCAGCATCAAGTACATCCAACAGACTGAGAGTTACTCGCTCCAACCCTAAGGTGGGAGACAGGCCCGATACAACGAAGGTGATGCGATGTTTTTCTTGGGGAATCACGAAATCGACTCTCTCTAGGCATGGCTGGGAAACTCGGTGTAGCCGTGTCAATGGGAAGTCATTTAAAGACGCGCATAAGGCTTTGCAGGGACTTACGGGGTAGCAGTCCTGACACTCCTAGGAGAAGTGGCGACGGGCTCGGAAGACGACGTATCTTGGCCATCTCGCGCACTGATGCGCGAATCCCCGCCAGATCTCTCTTCTGAACCGCGTACCTGAGAGTTTGTCCCGCCAGGAAATCTACTCGAGTTTGCGGATCGAGGCCGACCAGTGCTGTTCTTGCCCAGGCCAACGACGTCGTCCAGTCGCTGCCGGCCGAGATTGAGCCGGTAGTTCCGACAAAGATGTCAACAAGGTCCTCGTTGACCTGATGGAATTTGACGCCGGGTTGCTCGCCGACCCTGACCAGCCAATCCCAGTCCTGATGCCGCGAGAGTGTCTCATCCCAAGGGACGCGCAGACACAGACTCCTAGGCACGAGGACTGTGGAAGCGAAGAAGGAGGCGCGTCGCGAGCCAGCCCTTCGACGTCGAAATAGGTAAGCCGCTATATCCTCGTCAGCGCTGATGAGCCTTTGGGGAACGCCTGTTATCTTGCTGATTCCTGTGGAACCGGTGAGAGTCTGGACAGCTCGTGACCCAATCACTATTGGCGACTCTGTGGGTTGTCGAGCCGCTGCTGATAATTGCAAACGCAATTTATCGGGGAACCATGTGTCGTCGTCATCGAGGAAGGCGATCCAGTGGCCGTTAGCCGCGCGGACTCCGAGATTCCTTGCGAATCCCCCGCGCTTTCCTCCGCCCGTGAAGAGGATGCGATCGGCTCCTGCAGCGGAGTCCAGCATTTCTACGTTGGCGATCGACTCATCCAGGTCGAACACGACTATGAGTTCCGTCCTGCCCGCATATTTCTGGGCGAGCACGCTCTCAACTGCTCTTCTCAGTTCCGGTCTGCCAACCGACGGTATAACGACTGAAACGTCGACAGATTTCGATGACGGCATTTATTCGCTTTCATTTGGAGTGCCCGTATTATGGGCCAGTTGGCGTTCAGTGAGAACCAACCCCGCGAGCTAGGTGTTGTCCAAAGCTGTTGGTAGTACGGCACGGCGTGATCGTAGTTCCTAGTGCGACTGGTGCTGGGGGTCACCTGATTCTTTGTCCCGTCGAAGCCTAGCGAAACGGCACATTAGCGACGGAGTGATGTCATGCTATCAAGTTGAACGAGCACTAACGCCGACAGCCGGTAGTATCGAGTGGGCTCTGCGTGGCGGGGATAGTTTGTACTTAGGTCGGGGGATACCGAAATGTTGGAGTCAGATGGATGGCGTATTCGCTATGCCCGCCGCTTGAGGGTCATCGACGCCTTAGTGGTCGTGTGGGCCACCGTCGGCGCACTGGTTCTCAGATTCGGCATCGAAGACGGTCCGATCAGCAAGGGGACCGGCGTATACGTTGTTCTAACGATCGCCCTTGCCCTGGGCTGGTGGATCATGCTTGGGCTGTGGGGAACCCGCGATGCAAAGGTGCTGGGCTTCGGCCCGGAAGAGTACAAGCGGGTTTTTGCCAGTTCACTCTGGCTGTTTGGCATTCTTGCAATCGTTTCCTACTCAGCCCGCTTTGATACTGCCCGCGGATATGTGGGCATAGCGCTCCCCTCAGGCCTCTTGGGGTTAATCTTGGGGCGGTGGATACTGCGGCAACATCTGGCTTCGGAGCGTGTTCGGGGGCGTAGCTCCTCACGGGTGCTCGTGATCGGTGGGACAGCCAGCGCCGAACATGTCGTCCGGTCGCTTCAAGCGCACCCCGAGGCGGGCTACTTGCCCGTAGGAGCTTTCTTGACGTCCCGGAGTTCATCTCCAGGATCCTCAGATAATGTGGGCGTCGAAGTGGTCGGCATCGGCCGTGACATCGAACACATCATGGTGGCCATAGCTGGCTCGGGGTCAGACACTGTTGCCATTGCAGCCGAGGGCGATCTGAGCCCCAGGAAACTACGTGAGTTGGGTTGGCGGTTGGCAGCTTCCCACGTATCCATGATCTTGGCTCCGTCTCTCACTGATGTTGCCGGGCCGCGAATTCACACGCGCCCGGTGGCAGGACTCCCGCTTATCCATGTCTCCACTCCAAAACTGACGGGTGGCCGACGGGTCGCGAAGCGCGCATTCGACATGCTCGCCGGTGCTGTGCTCGTGGCTGTGTTATCGCCGGTATTTCTGATTGTGGCCGTCCTTGTGAAGCTTTCGAGTCCGGGCCCGGTGTTCTATGGTCAAGAACGGATCGGGATCAGAGGAACAACGTTCAAGATGCTGAAGTTCCGTTCCATGAACAACAACGCGGATCAACAGCTGCAGGAATTGCTTCGAGCTCAGGGCCGAGCAGGTGAACCCCTGTTCAAGGTGCATAATGATCCACGGATCACGAATGTTGGCAGAGTGATTCGAAAATTCTCCTTGGACGAGTTGCCCCAGCTCTTCAACGTAATTTCGGGGAGTATGAGCTTGGTGGGCCCTCGGCCACAGCGAGCCGGCGAGGTGGCTCTCTACGACACGGATGCACACCGGCGGCTTTATGTGAGTCCTGGGATGAGTGGGCTGTGGCAGGTGAGCGGCCGTTCCAATCTCTCATGGGAAGAAAGCATCCGGTTGGATCTGTATTACGTCGAAAACTGGTCTCTCACGGGCGACATTGTGATCCTTTTCAAGACGTTCAAAGCAGTTTTCGCGGGTGCCGGCGCGGCCTGATCGTTTGCATTCGTCAGCGCAAATATCACTGCGAGCAGGGTTTCGACATTCGAATTTTGCGGCAACGGGTGCCGAATCTTTTGCCCTGAGACTTCCGCAGTGATTGAGGCGTCGGCAGATGCATGGCCCATCTGCGTGGACCAACCGCTCCGATGCTCATCCTCGTGGCCCTCAGGCTTTGCTTCTCACGACGAGTAGCAGGGTTCCATGGGAAAAATATGGACTACTTGGTCCGCGGCCGCCTTAGAACTGAGTACCTACTCAGATGGCCGGGGCTGAATATCCATCGAAAAACAAGTACCAACTACTGGGTGCACTCCCCGCAATTTCTAGTTGTATGAATTCAGGGTTCCCAAACATGGCGGACTCGCGCATCTTTTAAAGCCGAAGGAAGAGCTTCGTATTTAATAGAGCGATGAATTTATAACTTGTTCCCCGTGGATGAATTCTATTGAAGCCTCCTAGGGGAAACCTCGTGGGGGGGTACAATAATGCTTTCAATCTTTTCAACGCTACGTAGTGCAATCGGTGCCGAAGCCCATAGCCCAGATGCCCTTGTGGAGCCGGCGGGTCCAGCGTCCGGCTGCAGTTCTGCCCCTACTTCCAAGCCGCAGAGTGGCCAGACCTTAGGCACGCCCGTCGCGTCAGCACGGGAGAGAGATGCCGGCGCTTCGGTGAATCGTCGTACTCTGCTTCGTGTGGGTTCCGTCGCAGCAGCAGGCGCAGGTGGATTGTCGCTGTTTTCGTCGTCGCCCGCGCAGGCGGTCACTCCGGCAAGCCCTGCGTCACGATCGTCGTCCGGAAGGGGAGCGGTAATGCTGTCCATGGACGATGGTTATCTTGCCATGGACGTAGTCCGGAAACTTCTTGACGCCAGGGGTCAGAAAGGAACCTTTTTCATTACCCCTGGACTCCTTAATGGCTCCTCAAAGATCAACGAAACGCATATCCTTGCCATGGTGGCGAACGGACACGAAGTGGGGGCCCATTCTCAGACGCATGCGAACATGACAGCTATCGCGCAGCCACAACGTATTATCGAACTTGAGCAGCCGAAGTCCTACCTTGAGAACCTCACAGGAACCGCGGTGACGTCATTTGCCTATCCGTTCGGTACCGCTTCCGGCGGCAGGAATCTAACGACGGACCTTGATTTGTATCTTCGATATGACAGGGCGTTTGACACGGCTCAGTACAACCAGACGGCGCTTCATTCTCGATATGCCCAGGCACCCACGCTCATTCGCAGGACCTGCATAGACGGCACCAACCATCAGCAGTGCCTTTCAATGATTAGAGAAGCATCAGTCCGTCCAGTGGTGGCTTCTTTCTTCTTCCATAATCTCGACACTTCAATCAACCCTTCGATTGCACAGCTCACCGAAATGTTGGATCTCGCGCAATCATTAGGCGTAGAATTGATCACCGCATCCGATGCGTTCGGCTCGCATCGCATGGTTGCCAATGCGGGATTTGAGAACAGCGGCACCGACGCCTACCCGTGGAGATGGTTCAAGAGCGGGTCTGCGCAGCTTGAAATTGTCACAGAAAATCCGCAGATGGGATTGCCAGGCCAGCGATCACTGCATCTTTCGGCCCCTGTCTCGACCTATTCCACAGTCGCCCAAGCTGTTGAGGTGACGCCCGGGACCACGTACACATATTCGTTCCGTGCGCGCGCGGTATCAGGATCAACATGGGGCGCGAAGAGTTCCTATGGAAATGTAGTCGCCCTTGACTACGGTCAGGCGACCATTGCGGGGTCGGAGGTGAGGACGGGGTCGATCATGGCAGAAAACGTGGCTTGGGCGAAGTATTCCGTGGACTTCACAGTGCCGGCCACGAGCACAACCGTGCTTCTGGGACTGGTCCTTGACTGGCCGGCGGCCGGTGGTCGCGTAGCATTTGACCACGTATGGTTCGCGCCAAAGGCGATGGCAGATCTCGGCTAGCGAGGCCATGCGCTGTGCTGGAGGGCGACACCATCCAGCACAGCGCTTCTCGCATCCACTTCCAATAGGAAGAAGGTTGTGCGGGCGGGGCGATCGATTAAGGCCTCACGGTAAATAGGTCGCCTACCGCGTATCCACATCCTCAAACACCAAGAACGTCTGGGTATCCAGCACCCCGGGCATGGACTGCAGCTGGTCGAAGATCACCCGGCGCAGGTCGATGTTGTCCACCGCCCTTACCAGCAGGATCACGTCGAAGTCACCGCCCACCAGGGCAATATGGTGCACCTCGGGGATGGCACGCAGCAGCTCCCGCAGCTCACGCCAGGAATGCTGGCGCACCTTCAGCGTCACATAGGCGGAGGACTTGAGTCCGGCCTTTATCGGGTCCACCAGCACCGTGAACTTAGTCAGGACACCCTCGCCGGTCAGCCGGGCGATCCTTGTATAGGCATGCGCGCGCGAGATATGCACGTTTTCCGCCACCTGCGTCACGGACATCCGGCCGTCCTTGGTCAGCTCCGCAATGATGTTCCGGTCCACATCATCCAGCGGCACCGCCGCCTGCCCCGGCTCAGCATCTGCCATTCGTCCACAACTCCCGCCGGTAATCCAGCTCGCACTTACAATTTGTCTTCCACACTAGGCCAGATCCCTGTACTTCTCCACGATTCCATTGATGGCTGGATACGAAACATCGTCCGGCGCCATACTTGGAAGGAATAGTGGCTACAGAAGGACGGACCAATGACGATCTCCGCAGACCACACTGCGCACCGCGAACCGGAAGCGGCAGCGGCGGACCAGGCGCCGGCGCAGGCACCCGAAAACGCAGCCACCGAGGCCGTGCGCAAGTTCGGCATCACGGCCGAGGATTACATGCTCCCCGCCCGCCACCAGATCGAGATGGTGGGCCCGGACGGCACCCTGACCCCGCATACCGAGCAGGGCACCCAGCCCGGCCACGAGTACGCCCTCCCCGCCGACGAGGAACTCTTGGCCGCCTACGAGCAGCTCGTCATCGGCCGCCGCGTCAATGACCAGAACTCCGCCCTGGTCCGGCAGGGCCGGATGGCCGTCTACCCCTCCAGCCACGGACAGGAAGCCTGCCAGGTCGCCGCCGCACTCTGCCTCGCCGAGGGGGACTGGATGTTCCCCACCTACCGGGACTCCGTGGCCGTGATGGCCCGCGGCGTCGATCCTGTCCAGACCATGACCCTCTTCCGCGGCGACTGGCACAGCGGCTACGACCCGGCCGAGCACAAGGTCGGTATCCAGTGCACACCGCTGACCACCCAGCTGCTCCACGGCGTCGGCGTCGCCCACGCCGCCAAGCTGCGCGGCGAAGACACCGTCGTCCTGGCCATGTGCGGCGACGGCGCCACCAGCGAGGGCGACTTCCACGAGGCCCTGAACTTCGCCGCCGTCTTCCACCTGCCCGTGGTCTTCTTCGTCCAGAACAACCAGTACGCCATCTCCGTCCCGTTGGCGCACCAGTCCGTCGCGCCCTCGCTCGCCCACAAAGCAGTGGGCTACGGCATGGCCGGGGAACGCGTGGACGGCAACGACGTCGTCGCGCTCCTCGCCGTGCTGGACCGGGCCGTCACGCTCGCCCGCGCAGGCTCCGGACCGCTGCTCGTCGAGGCCCACACCTACCGCATGCAGGCCCACACCAACGCCGACGACGCCACCCGCTACCGCCAGGACAGCGAAGTCGCCGAATGGGTGGCCAAGGACCCGCTGAGCCGGATGAAGACCTACCTCACCGGCCGCGGACTGCTCGACGACGGGATAGCCGCCCGGATCGCCGAGAAGGCGGAGGCCGTCGCCACACAGCTGCGCGAGGGCCTGGGGGAGGACATCCCGGTGGACCCGCAGGACCTCTTCAAGTACGTCTTTTCCACCCCGACACTGCAGCTGAAGGAACAGTCCGCCATGCTCGCTGATGAACTCGCCCGCGACGCCGCATCCACCGCAACGGAGACCGGGAAATGAGCCCCACCGATGTCAGCGCCGCCACCGCCCGGGCCGCCGCCCGGGCCGCTGCCACGGCTGAAACGGCCGGCCCGCAGACCATCACCCTGGCCAAGGCCCTGAACACCGCCATGGCCGACGCCATGCACGCGGACCCCTCGGTCCTGGTCTTCGGCGAGGACGTCGGCCTGCTCGGCGGGGTCTTCCGCATCACCGACGGGCTCACCAAAACCTTCGGGGAGAACCGCTGCTTCGACACCCCGCTGGCCGAGTCCGGGATCGTGGGCATGGCCGTGGGCATGGCCATGAACGGCATGCGCCCGGTCATCGAAATGCAGTTCGACGCCTTCGCCTACCCGGCCTTCGAACAGATCGTCAGCCACGTGGCCAAGATGCACAACCGCACCAAGGGCGCCGTGAAGCTGCCCATGGTCATCCGCGTCCCCTACGCCGGCGGCATCGGCGGAGTGGAACACCACTGCGACTCCTCCGAGTCCTACTACGCCCACACCGCCGGCCTGAAAGTCTTCACCCCCGCCACCGTGGCGGACGGCTACCGGATGCTCCGCGAGGCCATCGACTCCGACGATCCGGTCATGTTCATGGAGCCCAAGAAGCTGTACTGGTCCAAGGACCAGGTGGACCTGGACGCGCTGCGGGCTGAGCACGCCGCGAACACCGAACGCGGCATCTCCTCCGAGGGCCAGGCCGCCGTCGCCCGCCCCGGCACCGACGCCACCCTGATCGCCTACGGACCCTCCGTCCCCACGGCACTCGCCGCAGCCGCCGCTGCCGCCGAGGAAGGACGCTCGCTCGAAGTGATCGACGTCCGCTCGATCGTGCCGTTCGACGACGAAACCGTCTGCGCCTCCGTCCGCAAGACCGGCCGCGCCGTGGTCATCGCCGAGGCCCACGGCTTCGCCTCGGTGGCCTCCGAGATCGTGGCCCGGGTCCAGGAGCGCTGCTTCCACCACCTCGCCGCGCCGATCCGCCGCGTCACCGGCTTCGACGTGCCCTACCCGGCGCCGAAGCTCGAGCACTACTACCTGCCCGGCGTGGACCGCATCCTCGACGCCGTCGACGACCTTCAGTGGGAGAACTGACCATGAGCGAAACCAAAGTATTCCTCCTCCCGGACCTCGGCGAAGGACTCACCGAAGCCGAACTCGTGCACTGGCTCGTGGCCGTGGGCGACGAGATCCGCGTGGACCAGCCCATCGCCGAGGTGGAGACCGCCAAGTCCATGGTGGAGGTGCCCTCCCCGTACGCCGGCACCGTCGCCGTGCTGCACGGCGAGCCCGGCCAGATACTCGACGTCGGCAAGCCGCTGATCTCTGTGACGCCTCTTGGCTCCGTTGCGGCCGCCGCGGATGATGCCGCCCCCGCCCCTTCGCCGGACGGCATTGCTGCAAGCAGCATGCCGTCCGGCTCCGGAAGGCCCGATGCCACTCCCGGGGCGGCATCATCCGCGCCGGCTGAGTCTGCGGTTGAGTCATCTGCGGCCGCTGAGGTTTACCGCGAAGAGGAGAAGGCGGGATCCGGCAATGTCCTCATCGGATACGGGACTCCGGGCGGGCATGGGGTTGCGCGGCGGTCTCGGGCGCCGAAGCATCCGGTGGTCTCGCCTGCCAACCAGATTTCTGCGGCGGAGAAGGCTGCCGACGATCTGTTGCTGATGCGCACCAGGGTGCCCGGGAAGCTTGGTGCCGTGATCTCTCCGCTGGTGCGGCGGATGGCGCGGGACCATGGAGTTGATTTGGGGGGACTCCAAGGGTCGGGAGCCAGCGGGCTCATTATGCGGCGCGACGTCGAGGCTGTCATCAAGCCGAATCAGGTGGCTGAGACCGACGAGGTCCAGCGTCTTGCGGTTGCGCCTGTCGAAACCGCTGCCTACGTGGACGCCCGCACCGGCCTGGGCATTTCCGGGCGCACGGCCGTCCGCGGTGTGCGGAAGGCTGTGGCCGCGAACATGACGCGCAGCCGTTCCGAGATCCCTGAAGCAACGGTGTGGGTGGACGTGGACGCCACCGCGCTGGTGGAGGTGCGCGCCGCTCTGAAGAAGTCTGATCCGCACAACGCCCCCGGCCTGCTGGCATTCATCGCCCGCTTCGTCATCGCCGGGCTGAAGAAGTTCCCGGAACTGAACACCCGGATCGTCACCACCGAAGATACCGCCGGCGGGGCGATGCAGGAGATTGTGGCGTTCGACGGCGTCAACCTCGGCTTCGCGGCCCAGACCGACCGCGGACTCATGGTGCCGTCGGTGCGGAACGCGGACAAGCTCAGCGCCCGCGAACTGGACGCGGAGATCCGCCGGCTCACCGCCGTCGTCCGCGAAGGAAAGGCGACCCCCGCGGAACTCGGCAGCGGCACCTTCACCCTGAACAACTACGGGGTGTTCGGGGTGGACGGCTCCGCCGCGATCATCAACCACCCCGAGGTGGGCATCCTCGGCGTCGGGCGGATCATCGACATGCCCTGGGTGGTCAAGGGCGAGCTCGCCGTCCGCAAGGTCACCGAACTGACGCTCACCTTCGACCACCGCGTCTGCGACGGGGCAACGGCCGGCGGCTTCCTGCGGTACGTGGCCGACGCGATCGAGAACCCGGGGTCCGTGCTGGCCGACATGTGATTTCAAGCACCTTATTAATTACGTCTGGGGGTTAGCTTCGCATTAACATAGGACTTTCAAGCGTCGGGGCTAGGATCGACTTCCATGAGCTCACTTTTTGGAACCGACGGCGTACGTGGTCTGGCTAATGGACTTATCACGGCGGAGCTGTCCGTGAAATTGGCGCAAGCCGCGGCCGTCGTTCTAGGGCACCGAAATGTTCCGGAGGGCACGCGACCCAAGGCGGTAATCGCCCGTGATCCACGGGCCAGTGGCGAATTCATCTCGGCTGCCATGTCTGCGGGTCTAGCCAGCGCAGGAGTGGACGTTTTCGATGCGGGCGTCATCCCAACACCTGCAGCAGCCTACTTAGTGGCGGATCTGAGTGCGGATTTCGGTGTGATGATTTCCGCGTCGCATAATCCAGCCGACGACAACGGCATAAAGTTTCTGGCATTTGGCGGTCATAAGCTGAGCGATGCTCTTGAATATCAAATCGAAGCCGAGCTGGCGCAGCTTTCTCCACGTCCGATCGGTGCCGGCGTGGGTCGAATTCAGCGCTTTGCGGACGCAGAAGATCGGTACGTGGCGCATCTTCTGACCTCTCTGCCATGCAGAATCGACGGTCTGACCGTGGTGCTCGACTGCGCGAACGGGGCCGCCAGCACTTGTTCCCCCAGGGTGTTCAAGGATGCCGGTGCTCATGTCATCGTTATCGGAGCCGATCCGGATGGGCTAAACATCAACGATGGTTACGGCTCCACCCACCTTGAAAAGCTCCAGGCTGCGGTGATGGCGCACCGAGCAGATTTGGGCATCGCACACGACGGAGACGCGGATCGCTGCCTCGCGGTGGACAACCTCGGGCGGATTGTCGATGGCGACGAAATCATGGCGATCATGGCCGTGGCCCTTGAATCCGCCGGAAAACTCACGGGCAATACCTTGGTCGCCACCGTCATGAGCAACCTGGGTCTCAAGCGCGGCATGGAAAAAGCAGGCATCTCTGTAAAGGAGACGGCTGTTGGTGATCGCTATGTGCTGGAGGGGATGCGCGAAGGCTCCTTTAGTTTGGGGGGTGAGCAATCGGGGCACGTCATTTTCGCCGACTTCGCCACCACGGGAGACGGTGTACTTACAGGACTTCAGCTTGCTGCAGAGATGTCACGTTCCGGAAAATCATTGTCCGAGCTGGCTAGCGTTATGACTCGGATGCCTCAGGTGCTCATTAACGTCAAAGGCGTCGACAAACTACGGGCTGCAACCGATGCCATCATTCAAGACACGGTTCGAGTCGCCACGGCGACCCTTGGAGACAACGGACGGGTGCTGCTCAGGCCCTCCGGAACGGAGCCTGTAGTTAGGATCATGGTCGAAGCAGCAGAACTGGACGTGGCACAACGGATCGCCGAACAAATAGCTGATGCGGTGCTATTGCACGCTCGGGTGGAGAAACCACTGGCATTATCTGTTCTGGCATAGGCCAAAGAGGAAAGCCCCGCATTCGCACGTAAATTTGCCTGAGCTGGTTATGTAAATTCTTTTTGCCTGAGTCAGCATGTACCGTGGGTTCCATGTGCGGAATCGTTGGATATGTGGGCCACTCGGCTGGCCGGGTAAATACTGGACACAACGCCCTGGACGTTGTCCTGGAGGGATTGCGGCGCCTGGAGTACCGGGGCTACGACTCCGCGGGCATCGCGGTCGTAGCCGACGGGGCCATTTCGTCCCGCAAGAAGTCGGGAAAGCTGAGTAACCTGGTGGCCGAGCTCGAAGCCCGTCCGCTGCCGGAAGCAGCAACCGGAATCGGCCACACCCGCTGGGCAACGCACGGTGGACCGACGGACCAGAACGCGCACCCGCACCTGTCCGACAACGGCAGGCTGGCCCTGATACACAACGGCATCATCGAGAACTATGCGGAATTGAAGCTGGAGCTTCTCGACAAAGGCGTTAAATTCATCTCGGAAACCGACACCGAAGTCGCCGCGGCACTCCTTGGCGACATCTACCGGAACGAGCTGGACGGCGACAACTCCAACGGCGGCCTGACCCGGGCAATGCAGCTCGCCTGCCAGCGGCTGGAAGGCGCCTTCACCCTGCTGGCCGTGCACGCCGACCAGCCCGACGTCGTCGTCGCCGCCCGCCGCAACTCGCCCCTCGTGGTGGGCCTGGGCGACGGTGAGAACTTCCTCGGCTCCGACGTTTCCGGCTTCATTGACTACACCCGCCGGGCCGTGGAACTTGGCCAGGACCAGATCGTCACCATCACCGCCGAGACCGTGGACATCACCGACTTCTTCGGTGCTCCGGCCGAAGGCAAGGAATACTACGTTGACTGGGATCCGGCATCCGCGGAGAAGGGTGGCTACCCGTCCTTCATGGAAAAGGAAATCCATGACCAGCCCGATGCTGTCGCACAGACCCTGCTGGGCCGTTCGGACCTCGACGGCAAGCTGACCCTGGACGAGATGCGGATCGATCCGGAACTGCTCAAACACATCAACAAGATCATTGTGCTCGCCTGCGGCACGTCGGCCTACGCCGGCCAGGTGGCGAAGTACGCGATCGAACGCTGGTGCCGGATTGCCACCGAGGTCGAGCTCTCGCACGAATTCCGCTACCGGGACCCGATTGTCGATGAGAACACCCTGGTGGTTTCCATCTCGCAGTCCGGCGAGACGATGGACACGCTGATGGCTGTCCGCTACGCCAAGGAGCAGGGCGCCAAGACGATCTCCATCTGCAACACGAACGGCTCCACCATCCCGCGTGAATCCGACGCCGTGCTCTACACACACGCTGGCCCGGAAATCGCGGTGGCCTCGACCAAGGCATTCCTCGCCCAGATCACCGCCGCGTACCTCCTGGGCCTGTACCTGGCGCAGCTGCGCGGCAACATGTTCCAGGGCGAAATCAAGGACGTCCTCGCGGACCTCGGCAAGATTCCGGCCAAGATCCAGCACATCCTGGACAACGAGGGCCGGATCAAGGAACTCGCCCGGGAGATGGCCAACGCCAAGTCCGTGCTGTTCCTGGGCCGTCACGTCGGCTTCCCGGTGGCCATGGAAGGTGCCCTGAAGCTCAAGGAGCTCGCCTACATCCACGCCGAGGGCTTTGCCGCCGGGGAACTCAAGCACGGTCCGATCGCGCTGATCGAGGACGGCCAGCCCGTCTTTGTGATTGTTCCGTCGCCGCGCGGCCGGGATTCGCTGCACGCGAAGGTCGTCTCCAACATCCAGGAAGTCCGGGCCCGCGGCGCCAAGACCATCGTGATCGCTGAAGAGGGCGACGAAGCGGTCAAGGCCTACGCCGAGCACGTCTTCTACATTCCCACGACGCCGACGCTCCTCGCGCCCCTGCTTGCCGTGGTTCCCCTGCAGATTTTCGCCGCCGAGCTCGCCACCGCCAAGGGATTTGACGTGGACCAGCCACGCAACCTGGCCAAGAGCGTGACCGTAGAATAACCGCAATAAACGATTGACTTGGGAAACTGCCAGCCAACGGGCCCTGCCGGTGAATCGACTCAGCAAGCCGATCCCTGCCGGGCCTCTCAACGCGGCGTGTAGCTGGGCTTTGGGCGCGAAGCCCCAAGGGGTGTCCCTGTGTTCTTTGTCAAGCGGTCGAGTGGCTTTTTCTTGATTGCGGAAGCGCCGGTTCCACGCAGGCGGCAGCGACCGGCGGAGGGGATGGCCGGCTGGGGATGCGGGGGATGTCAGGCAGCCTGCGGGTTGGGCGCCTCGTAGAGGGCCATGTCGCGGAGCATGGCGAACAGGACGTCGCAGCGGCGGCGGGCGACGGCGATGAGGGCCTGGTTGTGGCGTTTGCCCTCGGCAGGTTTCCGGTCGTAGTAGGCACGGGACACGGGGTCTTTCAGTGCGGCGAATGCCGAGAGGAAGAGGGCGCGTTTGAGGATCTTGTTGCCTTTCCTGGAGGGGTGGTCGCCGCGGATGGACGTGCCAGATCTCCAGGTGACGGGCGCGAATCCGGAGTAGGAGGCCAGGTGCCCGGCGGTGGCGAAGTCCTTGCCGACGACTTCGGTGATGATCCGTGCTTCCGTCCTGACTCCGATTGCCGGCATGGAGGTCAGGACAAGGTGAAGAGGGTGGGCCTCCACGAGGGCTTCGACCCGCGTCTCGCCGGCTCGGCGCAGGGCGTCCGGGGTCGGGTATTTCTGCAGCATTTCGGCCATCGACGGGTGGATCTGCATGAGCAGGCCGCGGATGCGGTTCGAGGGGGCGGTGGCCTGCTGGGCCAGATTGTTGTCGAAACCGCAGAGCATGGACAGTTCCGCGGCCTGTTCATCCTCTACCGCGATCGAGCGCAGGGGGTGCGGCTGGGTCCGGGCTGCCTCGGCAATGATCGCTGCGTCCCTCGCGTCGATCTGGCTTCGCCGGGGTGCAGGTCCGCGATCCGGCGCATCGCCAGCCCTGGCAGGTAGCAGACCAAGGTCCCCTCGGGCCGGGCCACAGGGACCGGCAGGGCGCTATGGTCGCCGCCTGGTCCACGACCAGGGTCCCATGGCTGGCGAGGCCGCCGATGATGGCCCGCAGTTTCGCCGAGTCCTGGGCCAGTGCCTTGTCGAGGAGTCTCTTTCCGTTCCGGTCGATGGCGACCGCGTAGTGGCTGCTCTTGCCGACGTCGACGCCGATGAAGACATCGACGAGATGGTGGTCCTTGATCACTGCTACCCTGCAGGAGTTGATTCCATCGCGACAGTGCTGGCATGTCCTGTGGCGGCAGAGTTCGGCATCCACGTTACGGTCGGCCTGCCGCTGTGGAGTCTGCGGCTGGTCTTGTCCCATCAGCGATCCTCTGGCGCCTATCGGACGGCGCTTATCGTACCCCGATTACAACATCATCCGGATCATCAACGACTGGGGGCAAAACCATGCGGGGGCCGACAGGCCAACAACCCCGATTCTTGCTCGTTAGGGGGCTATAAGAAGGTAACGGGGCACTCAACCGGTCTTATTGAACCCCAACAGGCAGGACGGCGCGGCAGGCTTTGATAACCCGCCGCGCGCAACTCTCCCAGGTGAAGTCAGTCTCGTAGCGTGCGCGTGCGCTGGTGCTCATCGCTGTATAGGTGTCTGGGTTGAGGACCGACCTCACGGCGTCTGCGTAGGCGTCAGGTGTTGCCTCGGGGTCAAGTAGGATGCCGGCCATGCCGGACTCTACCCGGTCAGGCACACCGCCGACTGTTGAGGCCACCACAGGCAGGGAGTAGGCCGCGGCCTCGGCTAGAACCATTGGGAACGGGTCATTCCGCGTGGGGAGAAGGAAAACGTCAGCGTTACGGTACATTGCGCCCAGCTTCTCCCGGTCCGCGTCCGTCGCCTTCGCCATGAACCCGTGGTATGTGACATACTCGCGGTTCCAGTCGGCCGACGGGGGATTGACCCCAACCACATCGAGGTGAGCGCTGATGCCCCGCGCCTGTAGCGCGTCAACCGTTTCAACGGCTTTGTCCATGCCCTTCCGGTGCCACTTCACGCCCATCGTGAGGAGCCTGACGCCTTCTGGCGCAACCCGGCTGATGTGACCGGGGTCTTTGACGTTCGAACCGAAGGGTGCAATGAAGGCGCGGGTTATGCCATACCGACTCTTTGTGTCGTCCAGCGCCCATCTTGATGGCATCATGACCCCGGCCAGTTCCCGCAACGCTTCGGCTTCCAGTGGTTCCGCCTGCTTGGATGTCCTGGCGGACAGTCCGGACCAGTGCGGTGACTGATTGAGGCGCTGCCCAATGGTGGCGTCCCCCCAATAGATGATCGGGATGCCACTGGCCGAGCGGAGCGGGTACCAGCCCAAGACAATCACAACATCCGGCTTGACCCGCGCTACCTCTCGGTCAAATGCCTTGGTGAAGAACCGGAGTGCGGCGGGCTCAACCTCCCAGTTAACCTTCCGGCCCAGCTTCCCTGTCAGCCCAGCAAACTTGTTTAGTGCTTTGTAGGCAGTAGGCGCGAGCGGCCCAATGGTAACAACTTCATCGTGGACGGCCCGCAAACCCTCTAGGAAGTGGGCTGGCGTGCCGGACCAAACGCGTACATCATCTGGTGCCCCAGTTAGTGTGCAAACAGCGATTCTCATGTGCCTGACTGTAGCAACGCTTACACAAATTCGCCCTGTTCTGCGACGCGAATATCGAGGTGGTCCACAAGCACAATACTCGAGCGGGTGTTCGTCAGCCCTTGCCTGTGGAAGAGTTAGCCGAACTTCGCAAGCGCCGGAACGATCCAATCGAACGAGGACCGCGTCCATACGCCGTTAGAACTGAGGCAAAGCCAAAGCCGCGATCAGTATTGCGGCTCCGCGAACCACGTCGACTCTCACGGGCGCTGAAGCGCACCGAATCAGCGGATTTGCTGGCCAGCATGCCTTCATGGCAGGAACGGCGAATGCCTGGCTCATGCGCTTTTTGCGTGCTGCACTCCGCTGACAAACGGGGCGTGTAAGTCCAGGCCCAGCACGCCCGGCATAATTGAGGAATTGCGTGATGATGAGCCTCCCACCCTAAAGCCCCCTCAAGATGGAACAGTGATGACAACCCCGGAATCCTCACAGATGCGCAACCGCCGGACTTTCCTTGCCTCCGTCGGAGCCATGTCGACCGTGGGTGCACTCGCGGCGTGTACCTCCTCCGACACGGGCACTAAGAAGCCGAAGCCCGGCCTCGTTATCGTGGTCGGGCAATCCCCGGACTGCGACTTCTACACGGGCAATTACTCATCAGACGATCTGGCGCTGAAAGCGGCATTCGATATGCTGCCGAAGAGTTATTCAGGCGGGGGGTCAATTTTTATCAAAAGAGGTAGCTACTCTTTCGTCAACGGCGTTGACTGCTCATCGTCACCGAACATTCATATCGCGGGCGAAGGCATGGCAACGATTATCGCGTGGAAGGAGGGCAACACCTTCTCGGACTCTTCCGCTGGAGCCAACTGGCTCCTAACCGTGGGCGGTTACTCGTCGGTTTCGAAGATCCAGTTCGCCGGAAACTCCAAATACGCCTGCCACGTCAACGGAGTCAACACGTACGACCCGGCCGGCGGCACAAACGCGGTTGGCGGGGGCCTCCGAGTCAGGGGTGGGTCGCGGGTATGGTTGCGGGAAATCTTCGTCGGCGGCATGGCCGAAGACGGCATCACCCTCGTGGGGTCCGCCGACGCCACCTGCCACGCCAACAAAGTCTCAGATGTATACGTCATCGGGTGCGGCGGCATAGGCGTAAACAACAGCTACTACACGTACGACACGATCTTCACCGGCGTGTGGATCGGGTCCTGCCGGCAAGGGATGTACCTCAACGACGGCGGCGTAGGTGTGGTGAACTGCCATATCTGGGGCTCAGAGGACTCCGGCGTGTACGTCAACGGATCCTCGACCCGGTTCATCTGCTGCTACATCGAGTCGAATGGTACTGACGGTATCTACAACAAGGGAGCCCACCGGATGACGGTGTCGGGTTGCGACTTTTGGCAGAACGGCGCGCAGGCATCTGCCGAGGGCGTCTCGGCTGGGATTCGACTGGTCAATGCGCGCAATTGCTCCATCACCAGCAACAGCTTCCGGGATAACATCGGCTTCCAGGTTGCGGCCGAGGGATCTTCTGCAGGCCTTAATGTCATCACCTCCAACGTTTTCTCCGACGTCATCGCCTCAGACGGGGCAACCGGATCCCCCCTCAGCTACTCCGGCGGGGAAGCCAAGGCTGGCGAATCCAGGCTGGTGGCCACCACCGATGCCCCGTTCAAACAGATCCATGTTGGCCGGTGGGTGAACATCCCCGGAGCCGGTGCGGACAGTGCCGCGCTGCGCACCCGGGTCACCGCCCTGATCAGTCCATCGGAAATCGCGCTGAAGGACACCATTGCGACCGCTGTCACTGGCGCGACCTACCGCCTCGTCTCGGTCCTTACCGCGATAGATGACAGGGGGGACTACGGCCACAACATCATCACCGACAACCAGGTGCCTAGCGGCGACTGGTTCACTGCCGGTGTGACGACTGGGGGGAACAGCCTTGTTGAGAACAACTACGGCGTGCACGTGCGGGCTTCGATTGCTGGCGGTTTGGTGTCGGGCAGCACCCTTTCGCTTGATATCAGACATGGGGCAAAGTTCTTTTACACGCTCTCATCTAACTGTGTCGTGACGGTTGCCGGGGCGCCATACACTGGCATTGAAATTATGGTTTCACTGACACAGGACGGCGCCGGGAGCAGGACGATCATCTGGCCGGCGAACTTCAAGTTCGCCGGATCCGCGCCCAACCTTTCCGCGGCCGCAAACAAAACCGACCTGTTCATGTTCGTCTATGACGGCACGAACTGGTGCGAGCTGGGGCGGACGATGAGCACGTAAATGATACCGCCTATGTCTTGTTAGTGGGGAAAGAAGCTCTCCGACGGGAAGGACGTCGTAAAATGCCACGGGACAACGCTCCGTGAATACAAGGAATCGTTGCATGACGGCAACCGCGCTACCTATCTCCCGGAGGTTCCGTACCGTGTGCGGCTGACAAGAAGATTAACCTGGGCACGAACCTTTACCTGCGCGCCGAGCCACTGCATACCTGCGGGATACTGACGCTCCTCGATATTGAAGGGCACCGCATCACCGCGTTCCTGGGTAATTTATCCCGCTGGCACGAACCGGCCCCGGACGTCCGGCACAGGACCCACGGCCGGTGCGAGAACCGGATCAATACGTTGAAGAGCACGGGCCTGGGCAAACTGCCCTTCACCTCCTTCGCCGCGAACCAGGCCCGGGCGCAGACCGCGGCCCTGGCCATGAACCTCACCTTATGGCTGCAACTGCCGGCCTGCCCTACTCGGGACGGGCCAGGTTCTGGGGCGGCAACGCTGGCGCGACCGGCTCCTCGCGACGGCCGGTAAAATCACCCGCCACGGACGATGCACACGTCTGTTGCTCCCGCAGGCCAGTCCCGATAAGAGCCTCGTTGCCGCGTTGGTCGAGGCGATTTCCTGGCTCGCGAAGCCACCGGTCACCGCCCTGACATAAGACGGGCACGGACCGCCCGCCGCACCAGGAAAGGCCCCGACAGCGATGGGAGAAGTGGAATCCCGCACCCACCCCGGAGACATCAGGGGCAGTCAGCCTTGCCCAAGACCGGCAAACTGACCACCGTCCACACCGCCGGGCCCACGACCCCTCAACCCGCAGAACCATACAAAATTTGGGCTAACCTAGAGATCCGTGGCCAGCCACGCGGATGTCTATGTGGTCAAGGTACACCGTCCCCGAACGTGCACTCCCCGGAGCTAGAATGCAGTTCAAATATCCAAATCGCGATTTTGCTGGTGCCGTGACATCGGTTTCGAATCGGGACCATGTGGATCCCATATTTGGATAGAAGGAGGTTTCTGAAATCGCCTCTTCGTTAGCATTACGCCATTTGATGGACAATTCAATGTCTCTACTAAGCAGATTCCCGCTGGCAATGCGAATTCGGCCAGCGAGTCGGTAAATGACAGATTCTGTCACCGGAATTGCCTGAGAACGAACCGCCTGAGAGCCGCTCGTTGCTGTCAGTGCCAGCACCTTCGTGCCAAACATTCCCGCGTCAGACAATGCAGTAACTGAATCGCTTGATGCAGCAGTGCCTGTGCTAGAAGCGAACCACGTGGGGATTCCAGGTTCTTCAAAGGATGGGTCAGATATTATCCCGGCTGATCCAAATACGTCTCGAGGTAGGACCGTGGGTACGCTAAGATCATAGGCCAACTGCGCCACAGTCCTATACTGGTCCACGGTTGATATTCCAGGTCTGTCAATTTGGTGAGAATAAAATGAAACGATTATTGGCGAAGCTGCGGCCTTGCGGACAAGGGCCATAGCTCGATTTAAATTTGCTGGATTTTCAA
This sequence comes from Arthrobacter sp. PAMC25564, assembly GCF_004798705.1. NCBI lineage: Bacteria > Bacillati > Actinomycetota > Actinomycetes > Micrococcales > Micrococcaceae > Arthrobacter > Arthrobacter sp. PAMC25564. The sequence goes on from NZ_CP039290.1 coordinate 1,366,085, forward strand.
TGTCAACCCGGTAAAATCGAGGAAAACTATCCCCCAAATTGGTCCATGACGGCAGATTTGTAGTCGGGGAAAGAGTCACGCCCCAACTTCGAAACCTGGAGTACAGCTCCTGGTCGCAGGCGGCGTTCCACGAGCCGAACGGGTAGGCAAACGTAGACGGGCGTTGCCCGGTTAGGCCTTGGATCCAATCCGAGCAAGTGTCCGTCTCAGTTGCGCGCTGGTCAGGAGTCAAGGTCACGTAATCGGCGTGGCTCGTGGAATGGTTGGCGATTTCGTGTCCCCTGACGCATGCATCAAGTACCTGCTCGGCAGTCATCTTCCCGGGCTGGCCTATCCAGCCACAGGTGATCGCTAATGCCACCCGTTGGTCCAAGGTCTCATGAAAATCCAACAGACTCAGGGCATCCGAATATCCGTCATCAAGGGTGAACACGACTGCTCCACGGGCCAGCGCAGTTTGGTTGCGCAGAGTGTATCCGGCCGTCGCAACTCCAGCGGCCGGGACGACTGTCCCAACGCGCCCTGGTAATGGAGTGACGGCTTGCGCGGGACTACTTGACAGTAGCGCGACGGCCCCAGTGCCGGCGGCGACCGCCGTTCCCATAGACAGCAGTGCCCTTCGATTTAATCTAGGGGGGGCTGGGGCCCCTTCACATGCTGGATCGGTTTCAGCTGTATGTCTGCCACGATCGGTGAGACTAACATCTGCCGTCGCGGATTCTGCGCGGACAATACTGTCGGTGCGCGGACTCTCTGATCCTCGTAGGCCCTTGATCAGTCCTTTGAACGGCGAGCCCATCACAACCACCTTTACAGATTGTTCCTCCATTACCTGAATAGAATGATCCTAAGAAATGCGACTGCTATTAAAGCGGGTATCTTGTACCTTATTTATTTTGCTTCGGGTGGCTCAATTACTTGGTTTCTGGTGACTGTACTCGGCAGCGTCAACCCGTCTTCGCGACATCTTCCTTGAGTAGCCTGGTAAATACTTCCCCCGGAGCGAAGTAGCCCAAGGAAGCCAAGGGCGGTCGGTGAGCTCCTCTGCGATGGAGTCGAGGACGGGCTGGCGGCTGGTCAGGTCGATGGCCTTTGGCAGATACTCGCGGATGAGCCCGTTGGACGCTCCTCTCATTGGCAACCCGCCGAGGGCGCCGAATGAGAGGCTGCAGCCCTTCGCAGATAAGCATGGTCAGGGCGGTCTGACGCTGGCGCCGCGGCATAGTGCGGCGGGAAAGAGGCCAGGGTCTCTTTGAATTGGTAGCGACGAAGCTTTCAATTTCAGAAGAGTTCCTGATATGCCCAAAGCTACTTCCTGTGCGGGCGGGCGCTGGTGCGAGCGTGCAGATGCCCTGTTCGATGTCGAGGTCAGCCCCGTCAGCCCCGTCAGCTCCTTCACGGCAACCGGGACCGGCGTCCTTCTGCGCGTCGAGACCGGCGAGGGCATCACGGGCTGCCTTGAGTGCGGTGTCGTCGCCGTCGGGCAGGGCCGTCCGCAGGTCCGGCTCCATGACATCCCCTGATTCGGCCGCCCGGTGCGGCTGCTGTGGGCCAAGCGTGTCTGGCGATGCGCGGATCCGGGCTGCCCGACGACAACGTTCAACGAAAGAGCACCCGCCGGCAGGATCCCGGGCGAATCTGACCGCCCGTGCCGTGAACTGGGCAACCGATGCGCTCCAGGACGTCGACACCTCGGTCTCGGTCCTGGCCGCCATCGACCGCCACTTCAACGGCTACATTTACGATGCCCGGATGAAAAACGCTGCCTAAAACTCAAGATTAGTGCCAAAGTTTGGAAGACCAACGAACGTCAGGCGAGCACAGGGGTTCTAGGCCGCCTGGTACCGAGACCTCGCCCGTCTCGGTACCCAGGTTCAGATGTATACCACCGACAGGCGAGGAGAACCGCTGCCCGATTCGCGGCCTCGACGGCGGGTGCTTCCTTCCGGCGTTGAGGCCCCGTGGGTAGAATCGAGGCCTGAACATCGCAGCAACGCAGCAGCACCGCCGGAATTACGGAGATTTAATGTCACGATGGCTCGAGGTCGGTCCGGACAACTACGTACTGACAACCCAGGGATCCCTGCTGAACACCGGCCTGGTGGTGGGGACCGAACGCGCCATGGTGATCGACACCGGCGGCGGACCCCGGCAGGGTCGCGAGATCCTCGATGCGGTGCGGGAGAAGACGCAGCTGCCGCTCGTCGTCGTCAACACCCACGCCCACTACGACCACTTCTTCGGCAATGCGGTCTTCGCCGACGACGGCGTCACGGAGTTCTGGGCCCACGAGAACTGCGCTGCCGCCATCGAGGACAACGGTGACGGACAGCGCCGGCTCGTGGAGTCCGGGGAACCGGAAATGGCGGCCGGGCAGGGTGAGAACGTCGAACTGGTGGTGCCGAACGCCATCGTCAAGGACCAGCCGGTCCTGGTGGACCTCGGCGGCCAGAGCGCCACGCTGTTCTATTTGGGCCGCGGACACACCGACGGCGACCTCCTGGTGGGGACCGGCACCACCCTCTACACGGGGGACCTCGTGGAACAGGGCTCGCACCCGTCCTTCGAGGATTCCTACCCGGAAGATTGGGCCGACGCCCTCCGGCACCTCTCCGCCCTCCGGCACCGCTACGAGTTCCTGATTCCCGGCCACGGGGAGCCGTGCGGGGACCAGTTCGTCAAGACCATGGCCAACACCATGTCCACCGCGGTGCGGCAGGCCGTCCAGTCCATCCGCGACACGCCCAGCGACGCGACCAAGGCGATCCCGGTGCTGCCCTACGGACCCGAACAGTCCCGCTGGTTCATCAAGCGGCTGCAGGAGACCCGGGCGCAGCACTGAGCCGTTCGGGGACGCTTGGGCGCGCCTAACGGGCAAGCTCCCGGGCTGCCACGCAAGGGTAGGATGGCGGCAGATATCCGGTCTCTATTGGGGGAATATGCGGGGATATACTGCTGCACCCATCCGTGGTGATACGACACTGCCTGCGTTAACCGGGTTGCGGTTCCTGGCTGCACTAGCGGTCTTGATATCGCATTTCAACCACAGAGGGCTGATTTCAGTTCCCGCCGGCGTGATCGAATTCCTCGACGGCGGCCGAACGGCGGTAGCCCTTTTCTTCGTGTTGTCCGGGTTCATCCTGGCGTACAACTACCCGGGCCTGTCCGGCTCCGCTGAGCGGACCAGGTTCTATGCCAGCCGGATCGCCCGAATCTATCCGGTAACGCTGCTCGCGCTCGGACTCGGGGCCATTGGTGTCAGCTACGCCGCCACGCACCCGGATTCGGGCCGCCTGCTGGACTGGTACTCGCTGGAGGAAGCCAGCCCGTTCGCCCTTGGAACCAGTTTCCTGGCTCAGGCGACCATGACAACCGCGTGGTTCCCGGTGGCCGCCGTGACCCAGCCGTGGAACGGCTCGGCTTGGAGCATCGGCTGTGAGGTGTTGTTCTACGCTTTGTTTCCCCTCCTGATCGTGAAGCTTCGCAAGCTGAGGTTCAAACACATCGCCTACATCCTGATCGGGGCGTGGATCTTCCAGATGCTGGCGATCCGGGCGGCCATTTCGTTCGCCCCGGCAGAGCAAGTGGGCTTGCTGGTGTACCAGTTCCCCGTATTGCACCTGTTTGAATTCCTCGTGGGCATAGCGGCGGCCATCGTGTTCCTCCGGGGCGGCCGGGAATGGTTGTCACGGGGCTCACGGCGCCGCCTCGTGCTGGCGGCAGCTCTTGTCCCGCTGACGCTGCTGTCCTTGTTTCAGCCGGTTGCCCCGGCCTACGTCTTGATGGGCCCGCTCTTTGCCGTGCTTATCCTGGGCCTGGCCGTGAACCCTGCAGGCCGCCGCAGCTTCCTGGCGAGGCGGCCCATGATTCTTCTTGGCGAGGCAAGCTTCGCGCTCTACATGATTCATGCGCCGTTGATGATGATCTTCATGATTGCGGACCCGCCCGAAGGGGCGGGCTGGTTGCTCATGGCTGGCACGGTGGGCCTGAGTATCGCCGTCTTCCGCTGGTTCGAAACCCCGGCACGCCACTGGACACGCGCAGCTGTCCTCCGAATGGTGCCGTCCGGTTGGGGCCGCGACAGGCCAGCGGTAAATCTCCTAGTTCCCGGTAAACCATCAGGCCCTGTGAATACAGTCGAGGACTGAACACCTTCCGGGTTGCGGGCCTCAGTGTTGGCGGATCAGCGCGAGGTAGGCGACCGATCCTGCGGCGGCAGCCAACAGGGCGAGCCCCACGTATTGAGCCATCCGCCAAAAGCGGCGGCGCGCGGTCCTGCGGACCTCGTCTGCCATGGTGTAGCCGTGCTTCAACGCTTCCTCCAGTGGATCGTGCCGCCCGGCTGGTACTGCAAGCCGGGTATTGGACATGCCTAATCTACAATTAGACATGTCCAATAATCATGCCGCAGTCTGCTTTGTTACGAAGTGAAATCGGCCTGTACAAAAAGGTAAGGTTTGGGCATGTCCAATCCTGAGCCGGAGGGTTCCCTGGCGGCCAACTACGACGAAGCCCGGGGGATCGCCGTTGCGGCGAATGCCCTGCTGGACCTCCCGGACACGGTCAGCCTGGACACCATCCGGCGGTACGTGGAGACGCTCCGTGGGCGTCGGGTGGTCATCCGGGAGACGAGCGACCTCAATGGCAGCGACGTTTGCGGGCTGTGGTTCGGCCTTGACGACATGGAGCTCATCTTCCACGCGTCAGCGGCGCAAGGCCTGCACCGGGACCAGATCATCCTGCACGAATTCAGCCATATTCTCCTCAACCATGAGCAGGAGGACTTCCCGGCCGCGCAGTTCCAGGGGATCTTCCCGCAGCTGGACGGGAACGCGGTGCTGCGCGCGCTGCAACGCAGCGGACAGGGCTCCGTCACGGAAATGTCCGCGGAAATCCTTGCCGATCTGCTGGCTGAGCGGATCCGCCTGTCCGGTCCCTCCTCTAAGCGGTTGAAGAAGTTCGACGAGGTCTTCGGATGATGCAACTGGTTGCCGTGGCCGTTCTTGGCGTCGCTGTTGCCGTCCGATTCCCCTCCCTGCTGAAGAACCGCCGGGATCCGGTGTTCTTCGGCTGCCTCTTTGCCCTGCTGGCTGTCCTGGCGAACATGCGCCCGGTGTTGATGCTGGCCTACGCAACATTCGGTCCCGGCGTGGCATCCACTGTCCTGGTAGGGGGCCTGGCCAGCCACCTCATGATGCTGACGGCCTTGTTTTTCATCGGTTCGGCGCTGGCGAGTGCCGCGGTCCCGGACGGCGTTTGCCGAACGAGCAACGCGAAGCCCTTTCTCGTTTTTGTGGTGGCAGTGGCCGCGCAACTTACCACCTTTGCCGGAGCCGGGCTCGGGGCATACCTGCCCATGCTGCTGGATGGGAGGCCCGGCGTGCAGGAGGTCACCACCGCCTACGTGCTCTTTGAACTGACGTTCATCCTCTATCTCCTCTGGGTGTTCGCCCACCTTGCCCGTACCTGCGTCAGGTACGTCCCGCGGATGACCGGCGGCATGAAAACCGGCTTCAGGGTTGTCGCCGCAGGCATCATCATCGGGGGAGCCATGGCCATCCTGTACCTTGGCGCGCTGCTGCTCAGCTACGTGCAAAGGGACCCGCATGCGGCGGCCGCCCTGGCGTCCTGGTATGCCGCGGCCAGGGGGGCAGGCACGGCCTGCATTGGCATCGGCCTTGCCATTCCCGCGGTATCAAGCCGGCTGGCCCGCTGGCGCGGACGGCAGGCCAGGCAGTGGATACGTGCGGTCTGGGAGCGGACCGTAGGGCCGGCAAACCTGCAGCTGATACCCCTCAGTGTGTCGGCGTCGGCCGAGCAGCGGGCGCACCGGATGCTGATTGAAATCCACGACGCCAACCTGGCCGGCCGAGGAACCGGGCTGACCGCCGAAGACGCCTTGAAATTGAAAAAGGCCGAAAGCCGCCTGGCGTCGTCCGGAGCCAGGACCGGAAGCCCCGCCGCGGCGGGCCATTCAGATTTAGGAGAGCACCATGCCTGACACCGGAGGACTTCCAAGCAGCCAGACGCTGGCCCGCAAACTGGACCTGTTGATGGACACCATGGTGGCGGAGGGCGGGGAGCCATACAGCTACCTGGACATCGCCGAGGCAATGGACCGGGCCGGAACGCCCTTGTCCCGGGCGCGATGGCAGTACATGCGCGCCGGTACTGGTCCGCAACCGCGTGACCGCGGACTCCTGGCCAACCTGGCCAGGTTCTTCCAGGTGGATGGGTCCTACCTGCTGGAAGAGAATTGCGAGCTCCCGGACCGGATCACCTCCCAGCTCGAACTGCTGCGGACCATGCGCGCCGCAAAAGTCCGCAGTTTCGCCTCCCGCCAGCTCGCCGATCTGTCACCGGACACGCTGCGCCGCATCAGCGAAATGATCGAGGCCGAAACCGGGCCGTCCCGGCCCTGAGGCGATTTTCGACATAAACCGCTGGACTGTCCCTACCCGAAACATCGGGCAGGTACCATCCCCTATATGCGGACTGACATGGGCAGATACCACGCCAGGGATACAAAACGGGAATCCCGGAGACGGCGTTTCCAGGCACTGGCGTACGCGGGGCTGGCCGCGCTCGCCGTGGTGACGGCCGCCGTCGTCGTGATCGCGCTGCAGCGGTGACCCGACTCGCCGGCTCCGGGCCACCGGCGCGTCGGTTGAGGCTGCCGCCTGCCCCTAGACTTGGACCTTGGACCTATTCAAACGAGCGTTGCAGCGGCCTGCGCTGTGAGTCCTAGGGGAACACGTATGCCAGAACCGGTCGACACCACCTCTGCTGACGCTGCCGTCGAGGCAGAGCAGCCCGAACTCCGACGCCGGCGTGACCGCCGCGGCGATGACTCCGACCCCCGGACGGGAACCATGCCAATCATCACGCCCAACGACGTCGGCAACCAGCCGGTGGCTCCGGTCCGCAGCGGATCCTGGGCCGAGGCCGCCGCCGCCGCGGACGCGACCCAGGCCATTGACGGCGCTTCCACTGACAGCGCTTCCACCGATACAGCACCGCTTCCGCCGCGGGCGGCCCTGGCCGCCGCCCCGGCCCTGCCCGAAACGGCGCCCGCGGTCCCGGCCCAGCCCGCACGCTCCACCCGCTCCGCCGGCCGCGCGGCGGCACTGGCCACCCCGGGCCCGGACTTCATCAGCTCACCGGGACTCTTTGTCCGCGAGCAGAAGCCCCGGCCCCGCGGCGGCTTCCGCGGCGCCCTCTACAAGATGACCGGCGGCAGCCTGAACCTCGGGCCCGGCGCCCGGCAGCGCGAGGAGGACGAGCTCGCGCGGCGCATCTCCCGCCAGCTCCAGGGCAGCTACAACACCGCCGTCCTGAGCCTCAAGGGCGGGATCGGCAAAACGTCCACCACCGTCGGCGTCGGACTGACCCTGGCCGAATACCGCGGCGATCCGCCGTGCGCGATCGACGCGAACCCCGACTCCGGCGACCTCGTGGAGCGCGCCCTCGGCGAGGGCCTCTACCAGCAGCAGAGCCCGCGCACCATCACGGACCTGCTCAAGAACATCGACTCGGTCGATTCGCTCACGGACCTGGCCCGGTACATGCACCATGCCGGCCGGCTGCACCTGATTGCCGGCGAACAGGACCCCGAGGTCTCCGACTCGCTGACCGCCGAGGAATACCTGCGGATCCGCAAACTCGTCTCCGGCTACTACTCCGTGGCCCTGACGGACTGCGGAACCGGCGTCACGCACAACGCCATGAGCGGGATCCTGCAGTCTGCGGACAACCTGATCATCGCGTCGGGCTATGCCGTCAGCGGGGCCAAGCGCGCCCGCAGCACCCTGCACTGGCTGGCGAGCCACGGCTACGAGGAACTGGCCCGCAACGCGATCGTGGTCATCACGGATAAGGACGAGGTCTCCTCCCGGGTGGACAAGGACGCGATCGAGGAGCACCTGTCCGGCATCTGCCGGCAGCTGATCGCCGTTCCCCACGACCGCGGAGTGGCCGACGGCGACCTCGTCACCCTGGACGTGCTGCGCCCCGAAACACGGCGGGCCTACAAGGAGATCGCCGCCGCGATCGTGGACGGGTTCGTTTAGGCTTAGGCATGGTCAACTATGCCGGGAATGAAGCCGTCCTGCAGCTGCAGGACCTCATCATGGGCACCGGGAACGTCGAGGACTTCCTTGACCGTCTCGCGGAATTCTCCGCGGCCACGCTTACCCACTCCGTCGGCGCGGAGATCGACTGCGGGGTGACGCTCCGGCGTCGGAAGCGGTCCATGACGGTGGCGGGCAGCAGCCAGCGGGCCGTCACCCTGGACCGGATCGAACAAAGCATCGGCGACGGCCCCTGCCTTGAGGCGTTGCGGACCCGGTCCGTGGTCCTGCTCGCCGATGTGGATAAGGACGCTCGCTGGCCGGACTACCAGCTCCAGCTCGCCGCCAACGGATGCCGCAGCACCCTCGGTGTTCCGCTGGAAATCGGCGAGGACGCGGCCGCCGCGCTGAACTTCTTTGCCTCTGCCACCGGGGTCTTCACCGACGACGTCATTGCCTGGGCCGCGGGCTTCGCGGACCTCGCCGGCCGGGCCCTGCGCCTGGCCGTGCGGATCGGCACGGCCCAGTCCCGCGCGGAGGACCTGCAGGCCGCCATGGAGCACCGCACCTCGATCGACGTGGCCTGCGGCGTCATCATGGCCCAGAACCGCTGTTCCCAGGACGAGGCCATGGCCATCCTGACGAGGGTCTCCAGCAACCGGAACCAGAAGCTGAGGGACGTCGCCGCCGGAATCCTGCATAACCTGCCGGGCGGAGAAGTCCGCACCCACTTCGACGCGTGACGCTGCCCACCGCGACCTCCCAGCCCCGCCCACCGCCCGTCCCCGCCCACCGTGCCCCACCCGCCCACCCAACTAGCTCGCAGTTGTTGTCGTTTTGAGCGCCCAAAACGGCAACTACTGCGAGCCAGTCGGGCCGGGGCAGGCATGGAGACGGGATGGTGCCGCCGGCCCAGGGCCAGGGGCATTCCTGGGGGACGGCCTCCGCGGGCGCGCCGCCGGAATCGACAACGTCGCCGGGCGCCTCGGGCTCATGCCTTGACGGTCTAAACGTATTTGCCGACGTCCGGTCAGGTCACATTGAAGGGCACGCTGGTTGCCGACGTCAGCCCTGGGCTGCTCGCCACCAGGCTGGTCCCGGTAGTTTTTCCATTGATGGAAAGATCGCTGAACGTGGCCATACCGTGGATGGATTTGATGGATTTGGTTCCCTTAAGGTTGCGCTGGGTAGCCTCCATTGATACCGATGCCGTGGAGTCGTCGGTCTGGTTGCCGAAACGGTCAACCACCAGGACGGTCACCGCCGGTGTGATGGTGGCGCCGTTCCCGGTGGTAGTTGGCTGCTGGCCAAAGGCGAGGGCACTCGCGGCTGCGGCCGTGATGGTGGCGGACTGCGAGGCGCCGGTGAGTCCTGTTGTGCTGACGGTGATCGACGGCGTGCCCATTTTGGTGTCGCCGTAGAAGAACGTGGCGGTGGACGTCCCGGACGGAATTGTTATCTGTGTGATAGCCGCACCGCCGGAGGTGGCGGCGAAAACGCCCGTTCCGGTGGAGCCGAGGTTCAGCGTGGTGGTGCCCACCGTGACAGGGGCACCGGTGTCATCCTGGCGTTGCACTGTGATGGAACCCAGGGTGGCGCTGTCCGAGGCCTGGCCCGTGACGGCGCCGGTGGTGAAGGCAAGTTTTCTGGCGACGGCCGCAACGTTGAAGGCCGTGCTGGTGGCGGAGATCAGGCCGGTGCTGGACGCGGCGAGGGTGTACCCGGCACCGGCCCTATTGATGGACAGGTTGCTGAAGGTGGCAACCCCTGAGGAATTGGTGGCCGCTGTGAGTGTGCCGGAGAGGGTTCCCGCGCCGGGGTTGGTGCCGATCGCGACGCTCACCTGGATGCCGGCGGCGGGCACGGCCGCGCCGGACGCGGTCTGTACGGCCACGGTGACGGCCGGCGCAATCGACGCCCCCGCCGGGACATTGCCTGGCTGCGCGGTGAACACCGTCTTGGTGGCCGTGGCAACGGCGACCGTACCGCTCGCGGCGCTGGTCCCCGTCCAGGACCGGTAGACCGCGGTGACCTTGTACGTGTAGGCGCCGTCGGGCACCCCGGTGTCCGTACAGGACGTACCAGTTATGAGTGTGGCGGGGCTGCTGCCGCAGGCCGCCAGGGTGCTGGCACCGGTGGCGCGGGTGACGTAGTACCCGGTGGGTGTGGTTGCCCCGGCCGCGGCGGCCCACGTGACGGGAACGCTGGACATGCTGGTGGATGGCACCGAGACGCCTGTGGGTTCTGCCAGCGTGCCGGCGCTGGCCGCTCCCACGCCTCTTCCCGTTGCCTGCCAGTAGGCCGTCGCGGCCGTTGCGCCGATCAGCGTGAGGAGAACCAACGCAATGCTGACCAGTGCTCCATGGCCGATCAGGCGCACAAATAAGTCCAGCTCCTGCCGGAACCCGTGGCGGGTTCCGGCGGAGCTGGACTCACGTGTGCCTGGCATCTGGGGCTCTCTGACGGGCTGGTGCCTTATGTTTCTGCCAGCAGTTAGGCGCGAGACTAGCAGATTCCAGCCGGGCATCAGCCGTGTGGTGTTAGCTTGCGGCGATGTACAGCGGTACCGTGACGTTCTTGCACGCGTCCTGGTTCTGCGCCCGATTGATCATGGAGACCGTGACGGTACCCGTCTTGATGCCCGAAGCAGCGATCTCGCCGGGCGTGAAGGTTGGTGTGCCCACGGTGAAATCGGCGGCGGTGCAGCCGGAGACCGTGTCCCACGTTGTTCCATCGGACTTGGCCACTGTGACGCTGACCGCCGCGAGATTCTGGGATCCGGTGCCCGGGTTGGTGACTGTGAAGGCCACGGTCTGGGCGGGGCCGCCGGGTGTGAGCGGGCCGCCGGTGGCTGCGGTGGTCGTCACCGTGAAGCTAGTGCTGGTTCCGGCCGAAGTGGCGCCCGTTCCGTTGCCCATGGCGGACCAGTAAGCGAATGCCGCTCCGCCTCCGACGGCCAGCAGTACGGCCGTGGTGATCGCGATGCGCCTTCTACGTCCAATAACCTTCGTCATGTCAATTCCCCTCGTAGGTGCGTAGTCCGCGAGACCAATAATGCGGAAGCCGCAGAGACCGTTGGCGCCTTTTCAGGCCCCGATGTATCGAGTTTTGCGGGCCCAGATCAAGTGCGGCCCAAGGAAAACCCAAGGAAAACCCAAGGTTTACTCAAGAGTGTTCAGCGCACCGGCTGCCGTGCCGTCCCCGAGGAACCCGGTGCACCGTCAGGTGACAGTTGCCTAGGATGAAGGGGATGACCACCACACGCCACGCACCCTTCAGCCTCCGCAGCATCGCCGTCCCCGCGTTCGGGCCCGCCCTGCTGTTCAGTATCGGGGAAGGCGCCATCCTGCCGGTGGTGGCCCTCTCCGCCCGGGACCTTGGCGCTTCGGTGGCCGTCGCCGCGTTGGTCGTCACCCTGATCGGGCTGGGCTCCTGGTTCTTCAACCTGCCGGCCTCGCTGATCACCCTCAAGTTCGGCGAACGCTGGGCGATCGTCGGAGCCGCGGCCGCCAGCGCGCTCGCCCTGGCGGCCGCGGCCGTGTCCGCGCTGCTCCCGGCGGGACTCTGGCTGCTCGCGGCGGCGATGGTCGTCGTCGGGATGGCCGCGAGCGTCTTCAGCCTGGCCCGGCAGAAGTACCTGACCGAGGCGGTCCCGGTGATCTTCCGGGCCCGGGCCCTGTCCACGCTCGGCGGCGTCACCAGGATCGGCATCTTCATCGGGCCGTTCATCGGCGCCGGGGTGATGCAGTTCTCCGGGATCACCGGCGCCTACTGGGCCGGCGTCGTCGCCATGGCCGCCGCCGCCGTCCTGTCCGTGACCATTCCGGACCTCGTGGCGGCGCCGGCCGCGGCGGACGGCGTCCCCGTCCGGCAGCCCACGCTGCGCAGCGTGGCTGTGTCCCACGCCGGCGTGTTCCTGACCGTCGGGGTGGGGGTGTTGCTGCTCAGCGCGCTGCGGGCCTCCCGGCAGGTCGTCATCCCGCTCTGGGCCGACCACCTGGGCATGGATGCCACGCAGGCCTCGCTCATCTACGGGATCTCCGGAGCCATCGACATGCTCGTCTTCTACCCGGCGGGCAAGCTGATGGACCGCAAGGGCAGGCAATGGGTCGCGGTGCCGTCCACCCTGATCATGGGGACGGCGATGCTGCTGATTCCGCTCAGCACCGGCTTCGTGGGCCTGATGCTGGCGGCGCTGCTGATCGGCTTCGGCAACGGCATCAGCTCCGGCCTGAACATGACGCTCGGGGCCGATTTCTCACCGGACAACGGCCGCGGCCAGTTCCTCGGCATCTGGCGGTTCATGGCCGACGCCGGATCCACCGGCGGCCCGGTGCTGCTCTCAGCCGTGACCGCTGCGGCCTCGCTCGGCGCCGGGGTGGGCGCCACCGGGGTGCTCGGCTTCGCTGCCGCCGTCGTCTTCGGCATCACCATTCCCCGGCTGAAGCACCGCCGGAACTACTGAGGCCTGCCCCTGGGCCTGGGAGCCCGGGACGCGCATCCTGGCCCTCGCTGCGCAACCTGCCCTCCGCTGCGCACATTCCCTGTCGCGGCCGGAATTCCGGTAGCGACAGGGAATGTGCGCAGCGCCAGGCACAAGGCGCAGCGTGGGAGCGGCGGGAGGCTCCGCGCCCTCAGCGCCCCGGCGCGTCCCGCCGTCGTCGCCGTCAGCTGCGCTTGAGCCGGTTGGCCGGCGGCAGGCTGTGGTTGGCGGCCAGGATCCGGAGCGCGTCCATTGCGGGGATTCTGTCGGCGGACTCCAGGAGCAGCCAGGAGCGGTGACCGGGGTCCGAGAGTTCTTCGTGCAGAGTCAGGACGCGGGATTTGTCACTGCCTTTCATCTGCCGTGCCGTGATCAGCGGGTTCCTGATGGTCGCGCACAACACGACGGCGTCGTCGAGGTGACGGTCCTTGTCCCGGGAGTCTTCCCGATAGGCGGCGCCTTTCAGAACCAGTGCGCCGAGGGCATTGGGGATGCTGATGAGCACCGGGCCGTCGTCGTCGGCGGTCATCCGGCAGTTGACTGTCCGCCGCAGGGCCTGGGTGCCGCCGGGGACCTGGAAAGGCCTACGGCCGCCGAGGGTCGGGAGCATCTTCGGAGCCAGGTGGTCGGCGACCATCACATCGATCTGCTGGTCACCGCGGACGAACCGGTGCGCCGGCGCCGACGCGTCGATGGAAGGCTCAAGCTCGTAGCCCAGCGACCGGAGGACGGCCGCGACAGACATCGTCGTCGCCGCGCCCGTCTCAATGTGCAGCACGATGTCGACGTCCGCCGTGGGCCGGGATACGGCGAGTCCGGCGGCGGCCGAGTGCAGCTGCACCATGAGCCCGCCGACGAGGGTCCACTGGGTCGAGGGCAGTGCCCGTGCCAGCTCGACGCACTGCGGCCACGGGATACCCCAGCCGCCCGGCGGTACGGGGACATCCCACATGGGCCAGTCATCGGGCGTGTCATCCGGCGGGACCGAGCCTTCAGCGATGGCTGGCTCCGACATGGAGAAGTCCGGTGATGACCCGCTGGCCGGCGCTGCGCTCACGGGTGGCGAGGGAACCCATCAGGTCCACGGCGATGGCCGCGACCAGGGCCCGGCCGTCGGCGAAGGGTTCGGCGATGTCCACTTCGTGCAGGATGGCGTTGCCGTCGGGGTCTTCGACCATGCCGAATGCGTCAGCGAGGGCCTGGGCATCCCCGGCCATGACGTAGCCTTCGGCGATCCCTCCGCCACCGGACAACCCGAAGGTTGCCGCCATGGCTCCGTCGCGCATCGCGGCTGCCCCGCTGGCGACGAGATGATCGTTTAGGGCCGCCAGCCCGTCCGGGCTGACGCGGAATCGTCGTGTCGTATCCTTCTTCCGGGCCAGGAGGCACACGGCATTGGCGTCCAGCTCGCGCAGCCTGCTCCTCAGCCGCGACTTCTCTGAGGAGGAAATCCAGGTGGGGTTCTGGCCGGAGAGCAGCGCCAGGGCTGCCCAGGCGGTCTTTGCGGTCCACGCTCGGCCATGACGCGTGCCGCCGACAGCGACGCGCTCAACGGTGGACCGGTCGATGAGGATGGTCTTGCCGACCGTGCCGGCCGCAGTCAGCTGGCCGGAGCGCAGCAGGCGGTGGACCGACATCTTGCTGCGGTCGAGGCGTTCCGCGGCTTCGGCGACGGTGATTCCCCTATCCGTTCCCATGCACTAATAGTTATGGATCTAACGGGTAGTGTCAATGCACTAACCGTTGCGTGTGGGACGGTAAGTGTCAATGATCGACCGTGAGGGTTGTCTTGCCATGCGCCAGCTGGCGATGCACAAGCCGCCCCTCGACGCGCATCCTGCCTCTCGCTGCGCGCATTTCCTGTCGCGGCCGGAATTCCGGTAGCGACAGGAAATGCGCGCAGTGCCAGGCACAAGGCGCCGCGCGGGAGGCACCACGGCCGTTCCGGGCGCCTGTAACGGCGGCTAATCCGAGTTGGCTGGGCGCACAGGGAGCGGTGCCAGCAACGCCTCACGCAGTTCCGGGCTCAGGCCTTCCGGGATGTCAAGATCCACCGCCAGTGCGAGCAGCACCCGGCTGAAGTAATTCCGCGCGCCGGCCGCCAGCGTGACGTCCACAATCTCCCGGTCGGTGAAGCCCAGCTCACGCAGGGCCCGCGAATCGCCGTCGGTCATGGCGGCGGCATCGGTGCTGAGCTTCACGGCGTAGTCCATCATGGCCACCTCGGCGGGGGACAGGCCGGCGTCGTGGAAATCCCGGGCGACGGCCAGCAACTGGTCTTCGCCCAGGATGTTGAGGGTCTTCTTGCCGTGGGCCAGCCGGCAATGGTCCGACCCGATGGCCTGGGCCGCGGCAAGGGTCACCAGTTCGTAACGGCGCACGCCCAAAGAGGAGCTGATCGCCTTGGTCAGGGACTCCCAGGCGAGGTAGGCCTCCGGATTGAGGCTGACGGCCCTGGTGTGGCTGGGCACCTGGCCCATCGAGCGGATATCCTCCGCGTAGATTTCAGCCGTCAGGCCGGTGGCTTCGGCGTCGGACGGAAGGTCCAGGATGCTCATGTTGCCTTCTCCTTCGCTTGCCCGCTGCCGGCGATGGCCTCCGCGAACACCGGGAGGCTGCGCTGGATCATCTCTTCGCTGGCCGTCAGGGACATGCGGAAGTAACCGGGTGTTTCAAACAGGACGCCTGGGAGTACGAAGACCCCGCGTTGCGCGAGTGCATCGACGAAGGCCTCGTCGTCGGCGATCGGGGCATGCGCGAACAAGTAGAACGATCCCTCCGGCGACTGCAGCCGGTATCCCATCCCGGTGAGCGCATCCACCAGAAGATCCCGCTTGCGTTGCAGTTCGCCGATGTCGATGGAAAACTGCTCCAGCCTGGGCAGGGCGTATTGCATGAGCGCGTTGGGGTAGATCCAGCCCAGCGCCATCTGGAGGGCCGCGAGGGCCTCCCGCAACGCTCCGCGGTCCGGCATGGCCGGCGGCAGGGCGACGTAGCCGATCCGTTGCCCGGGCGCCAGATGCGTTTTGCCGTAGGTGTAGGCGAGGAGGGTGTACGGGTAGTATTCGGCGGGGCTGTGGAAGCGGGCGCCGTCGTAGACAATCCGGTTGTAGGCCTCGTCGGAGAGCAGATAGACGCGCCTGCCGTTGCTGCGCGACGCCCCTTCCAGCATGTCGGCCAGGTCCTTCAGGAGCGAGGGCGGATAGATCCTGCCGGTCGGGTTGTTGGGCGTATTGACGATCACCACCCGGGTGCGCGGCGTGATGGCCGCCCCCAGTGCCGCCAGATCGACGTCGAACGTCTCGGCGTCGCAGCGGATTTTGACCGGCACCAGCCCGGCCTCGAGGAGAAGCGGCTCATAGAAGAACCAGGGCGGCAGAGTGAAGATGACCTCGTCGCCGGGGTCGGCGACGGCCTTCAGGGCAAGCGGAATCGCGGTGAAGCCTCCTGTGGTGAGGTGGATGTCCGCCGGTTCGAAGGGCAGGCCCAGCAGGCGCTGCAGGGACGCCGCAGCGGCGGCCTGCGCCTCCGGCTCGTTCGTTTTGTAGGCAAACCACTGCTCATTCCGGGGCGCCAGCGCATCACTGAGGGCTTCGACATAGGCGGCCTGGGGCATCTCGTGGGGGTTGCCGAAGGCAAAGTCGCAGATGTCCGGCTCGTTCTGGCGCCAGGCGTAGACCGAGTCGCGGAGAAAAGTATCTATCCGTCGTTGTGAAGGAACTGACGCGAGGGTGATGGAGCGCCCTGAAACCGGAGACTCACCGATGATGCCCATGACGGTACCTCGAGACTATGCGGCGTGTAAGTACGAGTGTGTTAAGTCAACGCGCTGCTGAGCCAGTGGATGCGGTGCAGGGACCATTCTGGACCCCGGCCGCACGGATGTAAACGGGCTGCAAGAATCCCGTGCGCTGCCGCGCCCTCAGCGATCCGTGGCGTCCCGCCGTCGTGCGTCATGGCGTGCCGTGCGGCGTGCCGCGTGGCCGAACAGCCAGACGCCGGCCACCGTGGCGAGGTACCCGGCGATGACGATCAGTGAGGTTCCGGCCCAGAAGTAACTCGTGATGCTGGCTTCCTGCCCCGGTGCGACCTTCAGCAGCGAATAGCCGGCCAGCCCGGCCGCGGCGAGGCCCAGGATCACCGGCAGCGCCACCCACCACCGTGACGCGGCCCAATGTTCCCCGTAACCGCTCCAGACGTTCCAGCGTGGCCCGGTGCGGATGATCAGCCAGCCGGCCGGGAGCATAAACGCCGCCACCACCAGGAACGCGGCCACGACGTCGGCCGGACGGTGCCACTGGTTGACGAGCGTGGACACCCCGGTGGCGACGGCGAAGCTGCCGCCCAGGAAGCCGGCCAGCGGGCGCCAGCGCGGCGAGACCATGAGGAACACCGCGGCCGCGGCCGAGGCTGCCATCGTGGTGTGGCCGGAGGGCAGGGAGTTCAGCTCCAGCGTCTCGACCCCGCGGTAGGGCCGCACCGGGACCAGGTCCTTGAGGATCTGGGTGGCCACGTTGGCGCCGACGCAGGCCGCCACCGCAATCCCGGCGGCGGCCCAGCGCCGCCGGACGATGGTGACGAAGAGGACCACGACTGTGGCGATCACCACGGACAGGGCGGGCAGCCAGTCCAGGAACCCGGTGGCGGCCTTGCCCGCCGTTCCGCTCAGCGCCACGGCTTCCACCAGCGCCGATTCGTCGATGAACTGGCCCGTGGTGGTGCGGACGAAGAAGAAGTAGGTTGCGGCGAGCGCGGCCACGCAGCCGAGGGTGGCCAGCAGGAACAGGATCCCCGTGGCCGTTCCGGGGTGCCGCTGCGCGGGAGCGGGGCGTGCCGACGGGCGCGGTGGGTATGCCGGGTACTCCGCCGACGGGTGGTTGCTGGTGCGTTCCTGCCGAAAAATCATCGCTAACAGGTTCGCACACAACCCTGCGAGCCGCCTGAGGGGGCGCGTAGTCTGTGCCCATGGACGATGCTGTGAACCATCCGGACCCGGCCTTCCCGCTGTTCCATCCCCGGCCCGCGAAGGGCTGGATCGGTGGTCCCTGCGGCCTGGGCCACCGGGACGGCCGGTTCCACGTGTTCTTCCAGTTCAACCCGGACTCGGCGCGGCAGGAGGGGATCTGCTGGGGCCATCTGAGCTCGCCGGATCTTCTCCGCTGGACGGAAGAATCCGTCGCGCTGCGGCCGCAGCCCGCCGGCCCGGATGAGCTCGGCTCCTTGACCATGCCCGCGGACCCGCGGGTCACTGCCGTGCGGGACCCGTTCCTCTTCCGGTTCCAGGGCCTCCGCTTCGCCCTGCAGGGGGCCGGGCTGGCCTCCGGCCACGCGGCGGTGCTGCTCTACAGCGTCGACGATCTCCGGGTCTGGAACTGCGAAGGCATCTGGCTCAGCACCGAGGATCCGCTCGCGGCCGCGCACCTTCCCGCGGCGATCTGGGAGTGCCCGCAACTGGTCCGGGTGCCGGATTCCTCCGGCGCGGAGACCTGGCTGTTCATGGCCTCGCTGTCGAACTCCGGGAACGATGACCACCCCGGCGGGGTCGGCTACCTGCTGGGTTCCCTTGCCGCCGACGCCGTCACGGGCCTGCCGGTCTTTGTCCCCGTGGCCGGAGGGAAGGCCGATCTGGGCCCGGATTTCCATGCCGCGCAGATCCTCCCGCTGCCGGACCGGGCACTGCTCTGGGGCTGGTCCAACGAGGTGGCGGGCAACGAGGCGGCGGGCAACGAGGTGGCGGGCAACGAGGTGGCGGGCGCCGCCCGCCGGGCCGGCCGCAGCCAGGCGGAAATTGATGAGGCGGGCTGGGCCGGCGTGCTCACCTTCCCGCGCCGGCTCTTCGTGCACGGCGGTGCGCTCGCCGTCGAACCGGCAGCGGAAATCACCGCCTACCGGGGGAGACGGTGCCTGAAGAACGCCGCCGGAACGCTGCACCTTCCCCGCCATGCCGAAGCCCTGGTCACCGGCGGGGAGGGCGGGATCCGGCTGGTCCTTGCCTCAGCGGGAGGGCGCCGGACGGTCTTCGCCGACACCGTGGCCGGCGGCGACGAACTCCGGATCTTCATCGATTCCTCGATCGTGGAGGTCTACCGGCACGGTTCCGTTCCCGCCACCGTGCGCGCCTACCCCGCCGCGGGGGAGGACTGGCAGCTCGAACTGCCCCACGGCGCCGCGGCCGACGCCTGGGAACTGCACCAGCCCGGTGGGTAGCACCGGGGGACATGCCCATTCTTCGCGCCCAGGCCCGGGCAAAACGGGAACATGTCCACGCGCCGAGCCCGGGGTGGGGCATGCTCCGGATCCGGGCGTATGCGCGGCGGCCCCGCTGCGGGATCGGGCTGATCCCCCGGGAGGACATGCTCATTTTTCGCGCCCAGGCCCGGGCATAACGGGAATATGTCCACGCGCCGAGCCCGGGGTGGGGCATGTTCCGGAGCCGGGTAACACCCACCTGAAACTCAGGTAGCCGGTACGCGTGCCGGTCCGAAACTCGGTTCCTAGACTCGTTCCTACCGGTGAAGTTCTTCACCGTGATGACGCTCCTTGAGCGGGGCCGGCGCCGACGAGTTCCTCGCCCGGGGACTCACCCCCAGTCGCCGCCGGCCCATTCAAGGGCCTCCCCTTCAAGCCTCGTCAAGCCCGGCGCCCGGTCATGGCCTGCCCCGTAGAGCGGCACCATGCCGGGCACCGCAGTCATCCGAGCAACGCAGCCATCCGGGCACTCTGCAGCCGGATTCACGGCGGTGCCTGCAACGGCCTCTTAAGCGGCGGCTTCCGCGGGGGCCATCCGGTACCCGACGCCGCGTACGGTGCGGATGAAGCGTGGTTCCCGTCCCTTGTCGCCCAACTTCTTGCGCAGGTTGCCGATGTGTACCTCGACCAGATGCTCATCCGAGGCCCACTCGTTGCCCCACACTTTCCGCAGGAGGGCTTCCCGGGTCCACACGAGTCTCGGTGCGCCGGTTAGCGCTGCCAGGAGATCGAACTCGGTCCGGGTCAGCTCCAGCTCAACGCCAGCCAGGGAGGCTGTCCGGCCTTCGACCTCGACCGCCAGCGGCCCGTGCCGCAGCACGGTGGCGGGTGCGGCGTCGGTCGCGCGGCGTTGGCGGGTGGCGGGTGCGGCGTCGGTGGCGCGGCGTTGGTGGCCATTGCGCGCAGCGGCGACTTCTTCTTCCGTCATGGGCACGACATCGCTGGCCCGGCGTTGCGGGGTGGGCCGTTGCGGGGTGGGGCGGTGCCGGCGGAGCGCTGCGGCTACACGGGCCTGGACCACACGCCGGCTGAACGGCTTGCTGATGTAATCATCCGCGCCGGCCTCGAGTCCGATAATTTCGTCGATCTCGTCTGCACGTCCAGTGATTATGAAGACGTAGGCTTCGGAGAATTTCCGCAGCCGCCGGCACACTTCCACGCCGTCCAAATCGGGAAGGTCGAGGTCCAGCGTCACCACGTCCGGATGGTATTCCTTGATTTGCAGGAGGCCCTCAGCCCCGGTGGCACTTTCGCGCACCGCGAAGCCCCGCATTTCCAGCGAGCGGCGGATCAGCATGCGGGTATTGCTGTCATCATCGATAACGACGGCGCGGAGTTGAGTCAGTGGTCCAACCATTGCCCCAGCTTCTTAGATCAAAATGTTCACTCTCACACGTACCTCACGTGTAACATCGCTCCCACGTTAGCAGGAGGGCGCATCTGTCCAGCGCAAATCTTGAGATTTTTCGCCGTGGCGGCCGGTGCGGGCGAGCTTCAGCGGCGGACCACTCGTCCGGGAAAGCAGTTCACCCCTGCCGCCGGTAGAGTGAGAGCATGCCCTCCGACGCCGCCTCCGACGCCGACGCCGCCCCGCTGGACGTGCCGGGACATCACCCTTACCCCCGTGCAGGGCATCTCCCCGGGCTGGACGAGCTTCTGGCCGGCGCCTACGTGGTGAGCCTGCCGATGCGCGTAAAATTCCGCGGGATCCTGCAGCGCGAAGCCCTGCTGCTGAAGGGCCCGCTGGGCTGGGGGGAATTCTGCCCGTTCCCGGAGTACGGCGACGCCGAAGCCTCCCGCTGGCTTGCCGCCGCGATCGAGGCCGGCTGGCGCGGCTTCCCCGCGCCCCTGCGGGAGGCCATCCCGGTCAACGCCACCGTCCCGGCCATTGCGGCAGACCGCGTTCCCGAAATCCTCGCCCGCTTCGGCCGGGTGGACGCCGTCAAGGTCAAGGTGGCCGAGCGCGGCCAGAGCCTCGACGACGACGCCGCCCGCGTTGCGGCCGTCCGCGAGACCTGCCCGGATGCCGCAATCCGGGTGGACGCGAACGGCGGCTGGGACGTCCGGGCGGCGGTCGAAGCACTCACCCGGCTCTCCGCCGTCGGGCTCGAATACGCCGAACAGCCGGTGCCGGACATCGCCGGCCTCGCCGAGGTGCGCCGCCGGCTGCGCGCGGCCGGCACCCCGGTCCTCATCGCCGCGGACGAGAGTGTGCGCAAGGAGGACGACCCGCTCAGGGTGGCCCGCGCCGGCGCTGCGGACCTGATCGTCGTGAAGGTGGCCCCGCTCGGGGGCGTGCGGCGTGCCCTGGACATCGTGGCGCAGGCCGGGCTCCCCGCCGTCGTCAGCTCGGCCCTGGACACCTCGGTGGGGATCCGTGCGGGGCTGGCGCTCGCCGCGGCGCTGCCCGAGCTGCCGTACGCCTGCGGGCTGGGGACCGTTTCCCTGCTCGCCGCCGACGTCACGCGGGATTCGCTGGTGCCCGACGACGGCGCCATCCGCCTCCGCGATGTGGCGGCCGACCCGGAGCTGCTGGCGGAGCACGCCGCGTCCCCGGAGCGCCGGGACTGGTGGCTGGACCGGCTGCGGCGGGTCCATGCGGTGCTGGCCGCGGGTGGCAACTCCCTGTCATAGGGCCGGGAACGCCAAGGTTCATCTGCGACAATCCGTCCATGACTGAGCCGGTTCAAGTAGTCCATGACAGCAACCCCGCTTCCCGTCGCCCCGGAGGCATCCGCCGCGGTGCCGGGGTTCGCGGCGGCAGGTACGGTGCCAGGTATGCCGCCAGCAAGGTCCCGGAAGTCTCGGTGTATTTCTGGATCACCAAGGTCCTCACCACCGGGATGGGCGAGACGACCTCGGACTTCCTGGTGACGCGGCTCGATCCGGTGATCGCCGTCGGGCTCGGGGCGGCAGGACTGGTGATCACGCTGGTGTTGCAGTTCGCCGTCCGCCGGTACATTCCGTGGGTTTACTGGTCTGCCGTGGTGATGGTCAGCGTCTTCGGCACGATGGCCGCCGATGTCCTCCACGTGGGGCTGGACGTGCCGTACGCGGCATCGACCGCGCTCTTCGCGGTGGTGCTGGCCGTCGTCTTCCTGGTGTGGCACCGCACCGAACGGACGCTGTCCATCCACAGCATCCACACACCGCGGCGGGAGTTCTTCTACTGGGCCGCCGTTATGACCACCTTCGCCCTCGGAACCGCCGCGGGCGACCTCACGGCCATGACGCTGCAGCTCGGGTATCTTCCCTCGGCGGTGCTGTTTGCGGTGATCATCGCGATTCCGGCGATTGGCTACCGGCGGCTGGGGCTGAACGCCGTTCTCGGGTTCTGGTTTGCCTACGTCACCACACGGCCCCTCGGGGCTTCGGTGGCCGACTGGATGGCAGTCTCCCCGGCCCGCGGCGGACTCGACTGGGGTTCCGGACCCGTCAGCCTCGGGTGGGCCGTTGCCATCCTCGGATTCGTCGGCTACCTGGCCATCACCGGCAAGGATGTCCAACGCGAGGACGTGCCGCCGGCGAGTTCACCGGATCTTCACCCGGTGGAGAGTTCCGCGTAGCCCGCGGCTGGCAGGGTGGGCGGACCGCATCCCACCCTCCTGGAAGGTCTCCCCATGCCTGAAACCTCCGCCCGCCGGTTCAGCCTGCTCCCCATGCTCGGCCACACCAAGGGCAAGCGCAGCCCCATCACCTGCGCGCTGAAGTGCGACAACGCCTGCACCGGCGAGGTCTGCAACACCAGCTCCAACAGCTACTTCCGCGACATCGCCTCCGCCACGATGTCCCGCCGCGCCGCCCTGGGCTTCGGCGCCGCCGGCGCGCTCGCCGTCGTCCTCGGCAATGCGGTGGCCTCCGCCCCGACGGCCGTGGCCGACGCCGGTCCCGGCCTTGCGGCCGCCGCGAAGGAGGGCTTCGCGAAGTCCAAGCTTCAGTTCACCGCCATCGCGCCCGTCGCCGCCACCGTGGACGCCCTCACCGTGCCCGAAGGCTTTGCCTGGCAGCCGGTCATCCGCTGGGGCGATCCGCTGTTCAACGATGCCCCGGACTTCGACGTGGACAAGCAGACCGCCGCCGCCCAGGCCCGGCAGTTCGGCTACAACAATGACTACACGGACATCCTGCCGGTCGACGGTTCCAAGGACCGGCGCGCGGTGCTGTTCGCCAACCACGAATACACCAACGAGGCCATCATGTTCCCGGCCGGCTTCGATGCCGCCGCGGCGCGGGGAATCGGCCGCGCAGCGCACGGGCTGACGGTTGTCGAGCTCGAACGGAAGAACAAGAACAAGCCGTGGAGCTACGTCAAGGGCGCCCCGCTGAACCGCCGCTTCCTGACCGACACCACGTATGAACTCACCGGACCGGCCGCCGGTTCCGCCCTGGTCAGCACCGTGGAGGACCCCTCCGGCCGCGCCATCAAGGGCACCCTTGGCAACTGCGCCGGCGGCACCACCCCGTGGGGCACCATCCTCTCCGGTGAAGAGAACTTCAACGGCTACTTCGTCTCGCCGGGCACCTCCGCGTCGGATAAGCGCTACGGACTGGGCAGCAAGCCCACCGCGCGCCGCTGGGAACTGGACGATCCGCGCTTCGACACCCGGAACGCCGGCTACGCCAACGAGACCAACCGCTTCGGCTGGATCGTCGAAGTGGACCCGTTCGACCCCACCTCCACCCCGCGGAAGCACTCCGCGATGGGCCGCTTCAAGCATGAGGGCGCCAACGTGATCGTCGCCGACTCCGGGCACGTGGTGGCCTACATGGGCGACGACGAGCGCTTCGACTACCTCTACAAGTTCGTCTCCAAGGGCACGTACCAGGCCGGCGACTCGAAGGCCGCCCGCCGCAACAACATGGACCTGCTCACCGAGGGCGACCTCTTCGTGGCCAGGTTCACCGGTGACTCCCCGGCGTCGGAAATCACCGGCAACGGCGCCCTCCCTTCCGACGGCGCCTTCGACGGTTCCGGCGAGTGGTTGCCCCTCGTGGTCGGCGGGAAATCCGCGGTGGACGGCATGTCGGTCGAGGAAGTCCTCGTCTACACCCGCCTGGCCGCGGACAAGGTGGGCCCCACCAAGATGGACCGCTGCGAAGACGTCCAGCCCAGCCTGCACACCGGCAAGGTCTACGTCGTCTGCACGAACAACTCGGACCGCGGCAAGACGGACGCCGCCGGCGCCTACCTCAAGGAGGGCCCCACCGAGGTCAACCCGCGCAACGAAAACCGCGACGGCCACATCGTGGAAATCACCGAGACGGGCGGCCAGGACTCCACGAAGTTCAACTGGAACCTGCTGATGGTCTGCGGCGATCCCGCGAAGAACACCTCCACGTATTTCAGCGGCTTCCCGGCGGACAAAGTCTCGCCGATCTCCTGCCCGGACAACGTGGCCTTCGACTCCGTGGGCAACCTGTGGATCTCCACCGACGGC